>NZ_CP137920.1:0-1391898 GCF_033708015.1 Proteus vulgaris
GTGTCACTTTCGCTTTGGCAGCATTGTCTTGCCCGATTGCAGGATGAGTTACCTGCCACTGAATTTAGTATGTGGATACGTCCCTTGCAGGCAGAACTAAGCGATAATACGCTGGCGCTGTATGCACCTAATCGTTTTGTCTTAGATTGGGTGAGAGAAAAATACATTAATAATATCAACGCATTATTAGTGGATTTTTGTGGCTCAGAAGTCCCTTCTTTACGTTTTGAAGTGGGTAACAAACCCGCATCAGCACGTACTACGGAAAGTATTCCTAAAACCGTTGTACATCCAACAGTGAATACAGCACCAACACATAGTCAGCCCGTTCGCCCTAGTTGGGATAATCAACCGGCATCTCAACTGCCTGAACTTAATTATCGTTCTAATGTTAATCCTAAACATAAGTTTGATAACTTCGTTGAAGGTAAATCAAACCAGTTAGCAAGAGCGGCGGCAAGACAAGTTGCTGATAACCCTGGTGGAGCTTATAACCCACTCTTTTTATATGGTGGAACAGGGCTAGGTAAAACGCACTTGTTACACGCAGTGGGTAACAGCATTATGGAACGTAAAGCAAATGCAAAAGTCGTTTATATGCATTCTGAACGTTTCGTACAAGATATGGTAAAAGCATTACAAAATAACGCGATAGAAGACTTTAAACGCTATTACCGTTCTGTGGATGCGCTATTAATTGATGATATTCAATTTTTCGCTAATAAAGAGCGTTCACAAGAAGAATTTTTTCATACCTTCAACGCATTGTTAGAGGGTAATCAGCAAATTATTTTAACCTCAGACCGTTATCCTAAAGAGATTAATGGTGTTGAAGATAGATTAAAATCACGCTTTGGTTGGGGATTAACGGTTGCTATTGAGCCACCTGAACTTGAAACCCGAGTGGCGATTTTGATGAAAAAAGCGGATGAAAACCAAATTCAGTTACCTGACGAAGTGGCCTTTTTTATTGCTAAAAGACTTCGTTCTAACGTCCGCGAACTTGAAGGTGCATTAAACCGAGTAATTGCTAACGCAAACTTTACAGGTCGTGCGATTACTATCGACTTTGTCCGTGAAGCATTACGTGATTTGCTCGCCTTGCAGGAAAAATTAGTCACTATCGATAATATTCAAAAAACGGTTGCTGAATATTATAAAATTAAAGTCGCTGATTTACTGTCAAAGCGGAGATCGCGATCGGTTGCCCGTCCGAGGCAAATGGCAATGGCGCTGGCGAAGGAATTAACAAACCACAGCTTGCCTGAAATCGGGGATGCCTTTGGGGGTCGTGATCATACAACTGTACTTCATGCATGTCGAAAGATAGAGCAATTGCGTGAAGAAAGTCATGACATCAAAGAAGATTTTTCTAACTTAATCAGAACATTATCATCCTAGCGCTATGAAATTTATCATTGAACGTGAACAGCTTCTTAAGCCGCTACAACAAGTAAGTGGCCCTTTAGGTGGTCGTCCAACCTTACCTATTTTAGGTAACCTATTGCTTAAGGTAACGGAAAATACCTTATCACTCACTGGAACAGACCTTGAAATGGAGATGGTGGCAAGAGTTAATCTTAGCCAAGCTCATGAAATTGGCGCCACAACTGTTCCTGCGCGTAAGTTTTTTGATATTTGGCGTGGGCTACCAGAAGGTGCTGAAATTAGTGTTGAGCTCGACGGTGATCGTCTATTAGTGCGCTCAGGTCGTAGCCGTTTCTCCCTATCAACATTACCGGCATCTGATTTTCCTAATTTAGATGACTGGCAAAGTGAGGTTGAATTTACTTTGCCTCAAGCAACATTAAAACGTCTCATTGAGTCCACTCAATTTTCAATGGCGCATCAAGATGTACGTTATTACCTCAACGGTATGTTGTTTGAAACTGAAAATACAGAGTTACGCACAGTTGCAACAGATGGACACCGTTTAGCCGTGTGTTCAATGGACATTGGACAATCTTTACCAGGGCATTCTGTTATTGTTCCTCGTAAAGGTGTCATTGAGTTAATGCGTCTACTTGATGGTGCGGGTGAAAGTTCACTGCAACTGCAAATCGGTAGTAACAATATACGTGCACATGTGGGTGATTTTATTTTCACTTCAAAGTTGGTTGATGGTCGTTTCCCTGACTATCGTCGTGTATTACCGAAAAATCCAACCAAAACAGTGATTGCGGGTTGTGATATTCTTAAACAGGCATTTTCTCGTGCTGCCATTTTATCGAATGAAAAATTCCGTGGTGTGCGTATAAACCTGACCAACGGGCAATTGAAGATTACAGCAAACAACCCTGAGCAAGAAGAAGCAGAAGAGATTGTTGATGTTCAATATCAAGGTGAAGAAATGGAAATTGGCTTTAATGTCAGTTACCTCCTTGATGTACTTAATACATTGAAATGTGAAGAAGTTAAGCTTCTGCTAACAGATGCGGTTTCAAGTGTTCAAGTGGAGAATATGGCAAGTTCTGCTGCTGCTTATGTTGTTATGCCAATGCGTTTATAATAGTCATTAATATGATTTTATCCCGTTTATTGATCCGTCATTTTAGAAACATTGAACAAGCGGATCTGCCATTAGCGGATGGCTTTAATTTCCTTGTTGGACCTAACGGGAGTGGTAAAACAAGTATACTTGAAGCGATTTACACCTTGGGTCATGGGCGTGCATTTCGTAGTTCTCAAGCTAATCGCGTGATCCAGCATGATGAAAATGAATTTATTCTTCATGGGCGCTTAAGTGGGCTAAATGAAGAGAGTCGTGGCTATGCGATAGGATTAAGTAAAGATCGCGAAGGCAATAGTACTGTACGTATTGATGGCAGCGATGGTCATAAAATTGCAGAGTTAGCAAAGTTGTTACCCATGCAATTAATAACACCTGAAGGTTTTACACTACTGAATGGTGGCCCTAAATATCGTCGCGCTTTTATTGATTGGGGTTGTTTTCATAATGAACCTCGATTTTTTGCTGCATGGTCAGATTTAAAACGTGTATTAAAACAACGTAATGCAGCACTGAGGCAAGCTACGTCTTATCGACAACTGATGCCTTGGGATAAAGAACTTATCTTATTAACAGAACAGATAAGTGAATGGCGATCTCAATATACCGAAGATATCGCTAAAGATATTGAAGAAACGTGTCGCCTGTTTTTGCCTGAGTTTTCGTTGAAAGTGAGTTTCCAACGAGGGTGGGATAAAGAAACAGATTACGGCGAGTTGTTAGCACGTCAATTTGAACGTGATAAAATGTTAACATATACCTCACTTGGTGCTCATAAAGCAGATTTACGTATTAGAGCAAACGGCACACCAGTAGAAGATATGTTGTCACGAGGCCAGCTCAAGTTGTTGATGTGTGCTTTGAGACTGGCACAAGGTGAATATTTCACTCGTAAGAATGGGCAAAGATGCCTGTATCTGCTCGATGATTTTGCTTCTGAATTAGATGCAAGTCGGCGTCAGTTGTTAGCCGAGCGTCTAAAGTCTACGCAAGCTCAAGTGTTTGTCAGTGCGATAACACAAGGGCAAGTGAAAGATATGCTAGATGTAAATAGCAGGCTATTTAGCGTAGAACGTGGCAAAATAGAGGTTAAACCATAGGAATAAAGCGAGAAACGTTGATGTCGAATACATATGACTCCTCAAGTATCAAAGTATTAAAAGGGCTGGATGCGGTGCGTAAGCGCCCGGGGATGTATATCGGGGATACAGATGATGGAACCGGTCTGCATCACATGGTCTTCGAGGTGGTCGACAACGCAATCGACGAAGCCCTCGCGGGTTTCTGTGATGAGATAATTGTCACTATCCATTCAGATAACTCCGTCTCTGTTCGAGATGATGGTCGTGGAATTCCAACCGGCATTCACCCAGAAGAGGGTGTCTCAGCGGCAGAGGTTATTATGACCGTTCTGCATGCGGGGGGTAAATTCGATGATAACTCCTATAAAGTCTCTGGTGGACTTCATGGTGTAGGGGTTTCTGTTGTTAATGCGTTGTCTGAAAAACTTGAACTGACAATCCATCGTGATGGAAATATCCATCAACAAATTTATCGTCATGGTGTGCCTGATGATCGTTTAAAAGTGATTGGCGATACTGAAAAATCAGGGACATTTGTACGCTTCTGGCCAAGCCTTGAAACCTTTAAAGGCGAGACGGAATTCCAATATGACATTTTAGCGAAACGCCTTCGTGAATTGTCTTTCTTAAACTCAGGTGTTTCTATCCGTTTAATTGATAAACGTGATAACCGTGAAGATCATTTCCACTATGAAGGCGGTATTAAAGCATTCGTTGAATACTTAAGCCGTAATAAAACGCCAATTCACCAAAATGTATTCTATTTCTCAACTGAAAAAGATGGCATTGGTGTGGAAGTGGGCATGTTGTGGAATGATGGTTTCCAAGAGAATGTTTACTGCTTTACTAACAATATTCCACAACGTGATGGTGGTACACACTTAGTTGGTTTCCGTACTGCAATGACACGTACGTTAAACAACTATATGGATAAAGAAGGGTTTAATAAGAAATCGAAAATCAGTGCGACGGGTGATGATGCTCGTGAAGGTCTGATTGCGGTTATCTCTGTTAAAGTGCCTGATCCTAAATTCTCATCACAAACAAAAGATAAACTGGTTTCTTCAGAAGTGAAAACAGCAGTAGAGACGCTGATGAATGAGAAGCTGGTGGAATATCTGTTAGAAAATCCAAACGATGCGAAAATTGTTGTCGGTAAAATCATTGATGCGGCACGTGCTCGTGAAGCAGCGCGTAAAGCACGTGAGATGACACGTCGTAAAGGTGCATTAGATTTAGGTGGCTTACCGGGTAAGCTAGCGGACTGTTCTGAACGCGATCCTGCTTTCTCTGAACTGTATTTAGTGGAAGGGGACTCTGCGGGTGGCTCTGCAAAACAAGGGCGTAACCGTAAAACACAGGCTATTCTTCCGTTAAAAGGTAAAATCCTCAACGTTGAGAAAGCGCGTTTTGATAAAATGTTGGCTTCTCAAGAAGTCGCAACGTTAATCACTGCATTAGGTTGTGGCATCGGTCGTGATGAATATAACCCAGATAAACTGCGTTATCATAGCATTATCATCATGACGGATGCGGACGTCGATGGTTCTCACATTCGTACTCTGTTACTGACATTCTTCTATCGTCAAATGCCAGAAATCATCGAACGTGGCCATATCTTTATTGCTCAGCCGCCACTTTACAAAGTGAAGAAAGGTAAACAAGAGCAATACATTAAAGATGACGACGCAATGGACGAGTATCTGATGTCGATCGCGCTTGATGGTGCCGCCCTTTATGTGAGTGAACACGCACCTGCAATGCACGGTCAACAGCTTGAAAAACTGGTTGTTGATTACCATGCAGCGCACAAGATCATTCGTCGTATGGAGCGTATCTATCCACTTAGCATGTTAAACAGCTTGGTGTATCACTCAACGCTGACAGAAGATGCGTTATCTGATAAAGCTCAAGTTGAAGAGTGGATGAGTGGTTTGGTTAACCGCTTAAATGAAGCGGAAGATCAAGGCAGTACTTATAGCTACACCATTGCTCAAAACGATGAAAATCGTCTGTTTGAACCTGTGCTACGTATTCGTACCTATGGTGTGGATACAGACTACAAACTGGATTATGACTTTATCCACAGTAGCGAATATCAGCGCATTACGCATTTAGGTGACATTATTGGTAACCTAATTGAAGAGGGTGCGTTTATTGAGCGTGGAGAGCGTCGTCAGCCAATTTCAAGCTTTGAAGAAGCGCTTGAGTGGTTAAACAAAGAATCACGTCGTGGTCTTGCAGTACAGCGTTATAAAGGTCTTGGTGAAATGAACCCTGAGCAGTTATGGGAAACGACCATGAACCCAGATACACGTCGTATGATGCAAGTCACAGTAAAAGATGCAATTGCAACCGATGAATTATTTACCACCTTAATGGGTGATGCGGTTGAACCTCGTCGTGCCTTTATCGAAGAAAATGCGCTGAAAGCGGCAAATATTGATATCTAATTTAAATTAGATGAGATAAAAAAAGCGGCACTGTGAAAACGGCGCCGCTTTTTTGTTGGTATAACAATCACGCTTATCCGCGTTGTCCGATCAAACGGCACAGCATTTCTGTTACTAAATAACTTTTCTCAAATGAGCTAACAGGTAAGAACTCAAAGCGAGAATGGAAATTTAATGCGCCTGTAAAGTAGTTAGGTGTGAGCAAGCCTCGCGCTGAAAGTGCAGAGCCATCTGTACCTCCTCGCATTGGGATCACATTAGGTTGAATATCTAATCGTTTTAATGCTTCAAATATAAGTTCGATAGCGGTGCGATCTTCCCCAATTGAATCACTGATATTGCTATATACATCGATAATTTCATAATCGATTTGTGCACGAGGATGACGAGCGCGTATTAACTCAACAGATTGTGCAATGTATTGCTTACGGGCTTCATAACTTTTTTTATCAAAATCACGGATAGCCATTTTAATCACCGCATTATCAGGGTTGGCGATTAAATCAGTGACATAGAAATAACCTTCACGGTGTTCGGTGTGCTCGGGTGTATCAAAGCGGTCAAAGCAGCCAATAAAATCATGTGCGACACGAATTGGGTTTAATAATACGTTTTTCGCGGACATTGGGTGTGCAGTAACACCTTTTACAGACACATTAATGGATGCCGCATTAAAGGTTTCATACACGACTTCCCCTAATGCACAGCAATCAATGGTGTAAGCAAAATCAACGTTGAAGCGAGATAAATCCATCAGTTTAGAACCGCGCAATCCAATTTCTTCATCAGGTACAAACGCAACATAGATATCACCACAATCAAAATCAGCATGTTGAAGTTTATCCATTAACTCCATAACAACGGTGATCGCTGCTTTATTATCAGCACCTAATACGCTTGTACCATCACTGAAGATAATTTCTTCACCAATATAAGGCTCGGCTTCAGGGTGTTCTTGAGCTTTAAACCAGATATTCTTTTCTTTATTTAAGCAGAGATCTTTCCCTTCATAACGCAGTGTCTGAGGGTGAATATCAGGTGAAATACCGACATCAACCGTATCAAGGTGAGCAACAAACCCAACTTTAGGGGCATTGGGTTTAGTTCCTGGTCTCATTGCATATAAAATGGCATGTGAATCGATATAGATATCTTTTAATCCATAAGTTTCTAGCTCTTTAGCCAGTAACTTTGCTAATTCAAGTTGCCCTTGTGTGCTTGGCACCACAGAAGCAGATGCATCACTTTGGCTTTCAATTGCCAGATAACGGAAGAAACGCTGTTCTAACTTTTTACCTAGGGTGTTCATTATCATTTTGTTCCTAATACAGTTATTTTTATAAGCATAAGTTATGATGCGGGTTGCCATGTATATCCACTGTCAAAACCGAGAGGAATATCGAGTCCCCAGAAAATAAACAGTGTCGTCGTTAATACAATAAGCAAGCCAATAGTGAAAGGGATCATCATTGAGCACAGTGTACCGATACCCGCCCCTTTATAGTATTTTTGGCAATACATCAATATGAGTGGGTAGAATGGGAACATAGGTGTACTCACATTCATTGCAGAATCACTGACACGGAAGGCAGCTTGCGTTAATTCAGGTGAAATTCCGACAGCCATTAACATTGGCACTAATACGGGAGCAATAACCGCCCATTTTGATGTTGCTGAGGTGATCATGATATTTAAAATCGCAGTCAGCAAAATGACACCTAATACCGTCATGCCAGAAGGCATATTAAGCGTGCGCAGTAACTCTGCCCCAGATAATGCTAATAAAGTTCCTAAATTTGAGTGTTGAAAAGAGTAAAGGAACTGAGCCGCAAAAAAGGCAAAAACGATAAATGGGATCAGCGATTTAGTGATATTTTCCATTGCTTTGACAATATCTTTTGTGGAAGCAAAAGATTTGGTCATATAGCCATAGATTAAGCCGGGTACAGAGAAGAAGATAAACAGTAAAGGCACCACAATTTGCATAATAGGGGCTTTAGGGCTGGTTAAACTGCCTTCTGGTGAACGTAATGGTGACGTTTCTGGTAATAACAGTGCAAATAAACCAATTCCCATCAGCACAACTGCCCAACCTGCAAAACGGAATGCGCGTTTTTCTATTGGTGTGATTTCACCTAACTCCGCATCTTTGGTATCAATACCTGAAGAGACGGGGCAGTTTTTATTTAACCAAGGCTCTACAATTTTTTCAGTGATATACCAACAAGTTAAAATAACGCCAAACGTTCCGCCTACGCTAAAAAAGTAGTTACATAAAACGTTAACGCTATATCCTGGAGCCATAATTTGCGCTGCTTCTTGGGTAAAGCTTTGCATTATTGGGTCAATAATCGAAGGTGTATAACTTGCTGTAAATCCACCCGCTAAACCTGCAAATGAAGCGGCAATACCTGCTAAAGGATGACGACCACTTGCATAGAACATCATCGCTGAGACTGGCATAAGGATCACGTAAGCGGAGTCGGAAGCTAAGTGCGCAACAATACCAACAAAAACCACCGTTGGTGTTAGCATTTTAGGAGAAATAAGTGACAGCATTTTTTTTAAAGCCGTTTTAATAAAACCGCTGCTTTCGGCAATACCAATTCCTAATGTTGCAACAATCGTTATTCCAAGTGGAGGAAAGCTAATGAAATTTTTTACTGCACTTGTCACAAATAATATGATTTCTTCATATTGAAACATATTAATAACGGTGATTTTCTCTTTAGTTACTGGGTGGAAATAATCAAAATGTACAAAAGAGAGAAAAAAAGAAAATATCCAGCAGATCACTAAGGCGTAAACGAACAACATAGTAACATCAGGCATGATATTACCAATGCGCTCGACTCGGTTTAAAAAACCTTTTTTATTGGGTTGTGTTTGTGTTGTCATATTTATAATGCATCTTTTTATAAAAGTAATAAAAATCACCTTAAATAAATGGCAATGCAAAGTAAATTTATTTTTAAATAATAAGGCGTTACTGCGATCCTTATAAAAGAAAGAGAGAAGGAATAATATATTAGGAATTATTATATTTAGGTTTTTATCGTCATTACTTTTTAGTTATTAAAAAAGGCTTTATTTATTTTTACACTCTATTTTGAATAAAAATAGGTGAATTATGCTGAGTAATCGAACTGAATTCTTTAGCATTATTTTTGAAAATATTGTGGGAAATGTATTTTATACAGAGCGATAAAATTAAAAAATAAATAAAATATGAAAAATTAAAAAATAGTTTTATAAGAAAAGGAAAGGCGAATAAATAAGAAATAAAACTAATGAGTCTTGAGTATAAGAATATCAACCATTTCCATTTTTAAAAATGGTCGATATTCTAAATAATGAAGATTAACGCAGAATATTCAACATACGACGTAAAGGCTCGGCAGCACCCCATAACAGTTGGTCACCCACGGTAAAGGCTGAAATAAATTCCGGCCCCATATTCAGTTTACGAATACGACCTACTGGTGTGCTTAATGTACCTGTGACTGCCGCTGGTGTTAATTCACGCATAGTGAGCTCACGATCATTAGGAATGACTTTTACCCAATCATTATGGCTTGCAAGCAACTGTTCAATCTCAGCAACAGGTAAGTCTTTCTTCAGTTTTAAGGTGAATGCTTGGCTATGGCAACGTAACGCACCAATACGAACGCAAAGGCCATCAACAGGAATGATATTTGAGCCTGTATTGAGGATTTTGTTAGTTTCTGCTTGCCCTTTCCACTCTTCACGGCTTTGACCGTTTTCTAATTGTTTATCAATCCAAGGGATCAAGCTACCTGCTAGAGGAACACCAAATTGTTCGGTAGGCATCGTACCGCTGCGTGTAAAGTGAGTGACTTTACGTTCAATATCTAAGATTGCAGATGCTGGATTTTCTAGCTCTTTAACCACTTGATTATGTAAAGAGCCCATCTGTGACAGTAGCTCTCTCATATGGCGAGCACCCGCCCCAGAAGCCGCTTGATAAGTAGAGACGCTTGCCCATTCCACTAAATTGTTAGCAAACAGACCCCCTAAGGACATCAGCATTAAGCTCACGGTGCAGTTACCGCCGACAAAGGCTTTAATGCCTTTATTTAGACTGTCTTGAATATGCTGTCCATTAACAGGATCGAGAATAATAATGGCGTCATCATTCATACGCAGTGCTGATGCGGCATCAATCCAGTAACCTTGCCAGCCTGCTTGGCGCAGTTTTGGATAGATTTCATTGGTGTAGTCACCCCCTTGGCAACTAATGATAATATCGAGCGATGCTAAGGTATCAATGTCATAAGCATCTTGCAGAGTACTACGGTGATTACCGTAAGCGGGTGCTGCTTCACCTAATTGAGAGGTGGTGAAGAAAACAGGGTTTATCCCATCAAAATCACGTTCTTCAACCATTCTTTGCATTAAAACGGAGCCGACCATACCACGCCAGCCCACAAAACCAACATTTTTCATTGTAATTACCCTGTCTTTATCTGTAGGAATAGTGAGAGACCTCACACTAACCTGACAAAATATAGAGATAGGTGCAAGTGAATTTATTGATTAATTACCAAAGAATTAGAAGTGTTTCTTATAGTCTTCGTAGAGTTAACAAAAGAAAGCCACAGAACGAACAAATATCAATGAGTTGTTAAAAAAGAAAATACACTGAACATAAAAGTGTAAGAATATTCTGCTATATCTTATTTTCTTTTTTAGGATAAATAAAAATATATTCTTGTTTAAGAAAATAGAGTAAAAATAGAAAAATGTAAAATAGTGTAATATATAAGAAAAACGTATTTACTTAGAGATGACTTCACGCTTTATACTGAAAGTCACTATTCACTAGATGATGTATTTTCATAAATAAAAATAATGATGAATGTTCTTCATTTAATCTGAATTTTACTTTAATTAAAAGACACTGGGAGGCGAAGATGGATATATCTACATTCATTCCATTATCTACATACTACTCATATTTAAAACGGTTTGTGATCTCGCCAACCACGATGGGTACTATCGCGCCTTCATCTCGTTGGTTATGTTATGAAATGTTAGATAAACTCAATTGGCAGCAGGATCTTCAAGTTGCCGAGTTAGGGGCTGGCACAGGGGTGATTACTCAACAGATCTTAAAAAGAATGTCGGTAAATTCATCATTAGATGTTTTTGAAATAGAGCCCAGCTTTGCAACAGAGTTAGATAAAATTAATGATGATCGATTACAGGTTTATACTGCATCAGCAGAGAAATTAAATAGTCATTATAATATGATTATTTCAGGGTTACCTTTTTTATCTATTCCTAAAAAAACAGGTTTAAGAGTTTTAAAACGGGTACATAATGAGTTATTAAAAACGCAAGGTTGTTTTGTATTATTCCAATATACAACTCGATATGAAAAAACGTTATCTCGTTATTTTCATTTAGAAAAAAAATTAGTTATTCGGAATGTTCCCCCTGCTTGGGTTTATTATTGCACGCCAAAAAATAAAATAGGGTAAATGTAAATCTTACTCGACGTTTATATTGTAAATGACAACTAATAATAGATGTTATTTATTTAGATAATGTTTGAGCAAGCAAAATAATATTCTTTTCAATTTCAATAGGATCATGAGCAGCATATCCTAATAATACACCTTGTTTTGGATAAGTTTGAATGCAATAACGTGATAAAGGCTGTATGGCTAATCCAATTTCTCGTGATTTTTTCACAATATATTCTTCTGTATAGCCAGCTTGTAACCAGCAGACAATATGGATACCAGAATCTGTCGGTTCAACACTGAAAATATGAGATAGATGTGTTTTTATGGCATGAGTGAGTACTTGATAACGTTCATAGCAGGCTTTTCGTATTCGTCTAACATGGCGTGCATAATGCCCTTGAGAAATAAACAACGCTAATGTTGCTTGTTCTAAAAAACCAGAATGTGAATCGGTGTAATATTTGGCCGCTTTAAATGTATCAACTAAAGGTAAAGGAACCACTAAAAAGCCTAAACGAAATCCAGGATACATCATTTTTGAGAATGTACCGGCATAAATAACGCGCTGGTATTTATCTAAACCTTGTAGAGATTGAATAGGTTTAGAGTGATAGCGAAACTCGCTATTGTAGTCATCTTCGAAGATCCACACATTATTAGATGATGCCCACTCTAATAATGCAATACGGCGTGAAAGTGAGAGTGTATTCCCTAAAGGAAATTGGTGTGAAGGGGTGGTAAAAACAAGTTTTGTTTCAGGGCATTGCGCTATTCCTTGAGAAATATCCATTCCATCACTATCTGAATTTATTGGATGTGATTTTATCCCATAAGACGTAAAGATCCCTCGTGCACTATCATAACCAGGATCATCTAACCAAACGGTATCTCCTTCTTTTAATAATACTCTGGTAGTGAGGTTAATTGCTTGTTGTGTTCCATTTACAATAATGATTTGTTCAGGTTGGCAATATAGACCACGCGTTGATTGCATATAGTGGCATATCATCTCTTTTAATGGTGTATAGCCTGTTGGTGAATTAAATGTTGCGAGTGCTTTTTTGGATTGTCGCCAAACTCGCCCTAATAATCTTCCCCAAAGTTCATGTGGAAAAAGATCTACACACCCAACACCAACATGAAATATTGGATGACTATTGATATTAGGTTGTGATTGTTGCCAAAACGCTTGTGCTTTTTGCATATTGGGGTTTAGCGTTTTTCGTGGGCTTTCAATTGATGGTGAAGAAGGTGAATAGGGGGTTTTGAGCCATTTATCCGAAATAATAGCATCAGGAATTGTGCTTGCAACAAAAGTACCAGCACCACGTCGAGTAAATAAATAACCTTCATCGATTAAACGTTCAAATCCGGCAATAACAGAATTACGGGAGATCGACATCATTTCGGCTAAGGTACGGCTGGAGGGGAGACGACTGCCTGATGTTAAGCGCCCATCTAAAATCGCTTTTCTAATTGCGTGATACACCTGAGAACCAATAGGTCCTTCTTCTAAAACAAGGTTAGGAAAATAAGCTGTTTTTTTCTGTTTCATAAAGTGGATCCTATAAAAACACAAAAAGTGTACCTTATTGAGAACCAAAATTAAACGTACCATGACTACGGTTAAGGCCAGGTAATGCCTTTTTAGAGGAAATATAAAAGTAGAAGGAAGTGAAGAGATGAGCACAACACCAATCACTGTTTCAATTCAGTTTGTTGAACAAGCGCATTATGCTCAATGGTTGCCACATTGGTTAAGTTATCAAGCATTTTATCAAGTTGAATTATCAGAAGAAATTACATTAAAAACGTGGGCACGCTTTTTTGATGAAAAAGAGCCTATTTATTGTGCCGTCGCGATGGAGGGCGAAAAGGTATTGGGTTTTGTTCATTATCTTTTTCATCGCTCAACATGGGCTGAAAGTGATTTTTGTTATTTAGAGGATTTGTTCGTTTCACCTGATACTCGTGGCCGTCATGTAGGTAAACAATTAATAGAGTTTGTGAATCAACAAGCTAAACAGCATGATTGTGCTCGTTTATATTGGCATACGCAGGAAACCAATTTACGTGGTCAGCGCTTATATAACTGGGTGGCAGAAAAACCAGGTGTGATTGAATACCGTATGGCGCTATAAAAGAACGTTGAACAGATAGGGTATAAAAGAGAGGGCAAGATTTACTCTCTCTTTTTTGAGTTAGGGTTATTTATTCGATGTAATTTGGGTTAATTAAACGCTTGTTGGCAATAAAACTCATTGCCAACTTTTTTTGCTTCTTCACAAGCTTGTTTCATTAATTCGTCCGCTTTTTGTTTATTGGGTTCAATAATATGATATTGACCAGAGAACATGAAAGAAGCCATTGCTTGAGCAAATCCTTCAAAAGTCATTTCGTTCGCTTTTGCAAACCACATATTGGCTTTTTCAGTATCTACGGGGATATTTCCCACTCCGCTATAAAGAACACCTAACCAAATTGGCGCGTAAACAAGTTCGGGTTGATGAGTCGCTGCGGCTTCTTCTAATAATGCAATTGCTTTTTTATGATCTGTTTCACCAGATAAAGGTGCTATCAGCGCTGTTGCTAAACTTATTTTTCCTCTTGCGCTTCCTTTATTTTCTGCGATTGTTGCTAATTTTCTCGCTTCAACATAATGATTTTTAAAATAAGGATCCGTAGTGACTGCTCCCCGCCGTAAACGGCGAGGCTTCCCACTTCTCAGACCGCAACCCTCTGTACGACGGATTTACGCGGGTCTCCATGGGCTGAAACGACGCGTCCCGCCGCGTGTAATTCCAATATGCCCTTGTGTCGGATATTGATTGCCGCATTGATATCTCGGTCATGTTCAACTCCACATTTAGGGCATTGCCAGATACGCTTATGTAGTGGCATTTCTGACATTTTATGACCGCAGCAATGACAGGTTTTCGAACTGGCAAACCATTGATCCAGTTTTACCAGATGGACGCCTTTTTCTGCGGCTTTATATTCCAGCTTTGTGATAAAACCATGCCAGCCTGCATCACCGATAGCGCGAGCCAGACAGTGGTTTTTCATCATATTCGCCGATTTCAGTGTCTCTACAATTACCGCTTGGTTTTCGTCAACAATTGCACGAGAGAGTTTGTGTTGAAAATCAGCACGGGCATTGGCTACCCGTTCGTGTACACCTGCAAGCTGTATTCGGGCTTTACGGCGATTAGCACTCCCCAGTGTGATACTTTTCAGCGCCCCCGTCATTTCACGATGTAAACGCGCTTCAATCGGTGCGATTTTCGGGATTTTTATCGCGCCATCAATGACTTTGATCCCGACACAATGATAGCTAGATTGTCTGCCATGCTTACTTTTAAACGTGGGAAAACGGGCTTTTAGTTTCGGATTAAAAAAGTTGGAGAAAGCCACGTCAAGGTTAATCACCGCCTGCTGCAATGCAATAGAATCATATTCTTTAAGCCACCCATATCTGCGGGATTTTTTCGCCACGGCAAGCAGCGGTTTAAGGTCTTTACGCCGTGCCGCTGGTAAGCGTCTTTCTTGATGTGCAGCGCTTTGTTGTACGCAAAACGAACCGCACCGAACTGAGCGTTGAGATATTCAGCCTGTTCTGGTGTTGGGTAGATGCGTACTTTTGTTGCTCTTAACATCATCAGCGCTCATTGATATAATGTTTTTATTTTAACATGTTATGGCAATATATCAATTGAGTAATCATAATGATTTACTGGCGGAATTCCTCAGAAAGCGGCACAGTGTCAGTAAACTGGTCGTGCATCTGATCTTTACGACAAAGTATCGACGTAAGCTATTTGACGGACAGATGATCGCTCAACTGCGTGATGCATTTGACTCCGCTGCGGCAAAACTTGAATGCGAAATTATTGAGATGGACGGAGAGCCTGACCATGTGCATCTGCTGGTTGCTTACCCGCCAAAACTGGCGGTCAGTGTGATGGTCAACAATCTGAAATCAGTATCGTCGCGCCTGCTGCGCCAGCAAAACACACATTTACGGACACAAAGTAAAACGGGACTTTTGTGGTCAAGGTCGTACTTTGTCTGTAGCTCCGGAGGGGCAACGATTGAAACACTCAGAGCCTACGTTCAGAGCCAGTCAACGCCTGATTGATCTTTAAAGCCCTGCGGGCTTTTCGCCTTATATCCCCACCCGCACTGGGCGAGGGTTTACGACGTTTTTCGCTAATAAAGGTCGAAATATATTTAATAAATGTCATTTAGAGTACCGAGTGTAATGATTTTGAAAATCTTACCAATAATAATGGTATAAAAGCAGTTTATTTTTTCGACTTAATCAAATAAATAGCAGTATTGGGAGAGCAATATGGCGATTGACCTTAGCAATCTTGTCACTGAAAGTAGAAATCATAACAGTGAAAATATAGACACACTTTCAACATTAGAGATGCTAAAAGTTATTAATAATGAAGATAAAAAAGTGCCATTAGCTGTCGAGAAAGTGTTACCTGAAATTGCTCAATTAGTTGATAAAGTTGCCATTGCTTTTTCTTTAGGTGGTCGTCTTATTTATTGCGGAGCCGGTACTTCGGGACGATTAGGGATTTTAGATGCCAGTGAATGCCCTCCAACTTATGGCACACCTCATGACATGGTGATTGGTTTAATTGCGGGGGGGCATAAAGCCATTTTACAAGCTGTCGAAAATGCAGAAGATAATATTCAATTAGGTGAACAAGATTTACGCCAACTTAATTTTAATGAGAAAGATATTTTAGTGGGTATTGCGGCAAGTGGTAGAACACCGTATGTAGTCGGTGCTTTACAGTATGCAAAATCATTAGGTGCAACAACAGGGGCGATCAGCTGTAATCCAGAAAGTTCGATTGCTAAACTTGCTGATATTGCCATTACACCGATTGTGGGTGCTGAAGTTATTACCGGTTCATCACGTATGAAAGCCGGCACGGCGCAAAAACTTATTCTTAATATGATCACGACAGGTGCGATGATCAAAATGGGTAAGGTGTTTGGTAACTTAATGGTGGATGTTGAAGCGACCAACGCTAAGCTTGTAGAGCGTCAAATTCGTATCGTTATGCAAGCCACTGAGTGTGAAAGATCTGTCGCTGAAGCGTCATTGTCACAATGTCAGCGTCACTGTAAAACGGCGATTTTGATGATTTTAGCGGGGGTAGATGCACTTCAAGCCGCCCAGATGCTTAATCAAAATAAAGGATTTATTAGAAAGGCGTTGGGTGAGTGATTAAATCGTTTTGGTTTTCTCACATTATTTAATGTACATTTTAGCTGTGCAAATTTTAATCTGCAAAATAAAATGAGAAGCCTTTTATAACAAAAAAGCCAGCAAATACAAGGTATCGACTGGCTTAATGATGGGCTGTAAACCGCTAAGAAATCTTACTCAATATTTTGGATCTGTTCACGCATTTGTTCAATTAAAACTTTTAATTCAATGGCTGAATTGGTGACTTCAGTATTAATTGATTTTGATGCTAATGTGTTGGATTCGCGGTTAAATTCTTGCATCATAAAATCAAGACGGCGACCTACGGCTTCTTTTTTAACGAGAATTTTGCGTGTTTCTTTAACGTGAGCTTCTAATCTATCCAGCTCTTCAGCAACGTCTAAGCGTTGTGCTAACATCACTAACTCTTGTTCTAAACGATTATTATCGATTTGAACCTGTGCTTCTTCTAATTTGCTGGTTAAGCGTTCACGTTGCCATTGTAAAATTTCTGGCATTTGTGCTCTTACTTTAACCACTTCTGTGCTAACCGCATCTAAACGTTGTTCAATAAGCGTTTTGAGGGCTTGCCCTTCTGTTTCACGGCTTGCAATAAAGGCGTCGATCGCCAGATCTAATTCAGCTAAAAGTTCTGTACCAATCGCATCTAGATCTTGTTCTTGTGCTGAAATAACACCCGGCCAACGTAAAATATCAAATGGGCTAATTGTGCCTTCATGACTGTGGCTTTTTACCCAATTGGCAGAAACAATCAGTTGTTTTGCGAGATTTTCATCAAGATTAAGTTCACCTTGAAAGCGAGCATTAAGATCAAAACGTAAGTTACATTCAATTTTACCGCGTGTTAAGCGATTACGTAGACGTTCACGAATAACAGGCTCTAAACTACGTAATTGCTCAGGTAAACGAATATAAGTTTCAAGGTAGCGTTGGTTCACGGAACGCAGTTCCCATGCGGCGCTACCCCAGTCTTTTTTAATATCTCGGCGAGCAAATGCGGTCATGCTTCGGATCATAATAGGGTCTCAATAGTGTAAAAGATGATACGATTATAACCCTAGGCATCGATACAGGATAGGCATAAGCCATTTTAGGTCGTATAATGCGCCCCCAATATGTCAGAGAAAGCGGAGATAACACCATGCGTCCAGCAGACAGACAAGCAGACCAAGTACGTCCTATTACCATTACTCGTCATTATACAAAACACGCTGAGGGTTCTGTATTAGTCGAATTTGGTGATACTAAAGTCTTGTGTAACGCCACTGTAGAAGAGGGTGTACCCCGTTTTCTTAAAGGACAAGGGCAAGGTTGGGTGACCGCGGAATACGGTATGCTTCCTCGCGCAACAAATAGTCGTAATGCACGTGAAGCGGCTCGTGGTAAACAAACGGGTCGTACTATGGAAATTCAGCGCTTAATTGCACGCTCATTACGTGCCGCTGTTGATTTAAAAGCATTAGGTGAATTTACCATCACAGTTGATTGTGATGTTATTCAAGCCGATGGGGGTACGCGTACGGCCTCTATTTCTGGTGCTTGCGTCGCATTAGTTGATGCTTTAAATAAAATGGTTGAAGAAGGTAAGCTGAAAAAAAGCCCTCTTAAATCAATGGTCGCTGCTGTATCTGTGGGGATTGTTGATGGTGAACCATTATGCGACCTTGAATATGTTGAAGATTCTGCTGCAGAAACAGATATGAATGTGGTGATGATTGATGATGGTCGTATGATCGAAGTTCAAGGTACCGCAGAGGGCGCACCCTTTAGCCATGAAGAATTACTTGCTTTACTCGCCCTTGCAAAAGGGGGATTAGAGAAAATATTTGAAGCGCAAAAAGAGGCGCTTAAGCAATAAATTTTATTTTTAAGGCGACTGAGAAGTCGCCTTTTTTATGCCTAAAATTTGTCATCAAGTAACGTAGAGAGGAGAAAGAAATGAAAGCCTACCAACGCCGCTTTATCGAACTAGCATTAGCAAAAAATGTCCTGAAATTTGGTGAGTTTACACTGAAATCAGGAAGGGTGAGTCCTTACTTTTTTAATGCCGGTTTATTTAATACAGGGCGTGATTTGGCTTTATTGGGGCAGTTCTATGCGCAAACATTATTAGATAATAATGTCTCTTGTGATGTGTTGTTTGGACCCGCTTATAAAGGGATACCGATTGCAACCACAACGGCAGTCGCATTGGTTGAACATCATGATATCGATATTCCTTACTGTTTTAATCGTAAAGAGGCAAAAGATCATGGTGAAGGAGGAACATTAGTAGGAAGTCCATTGAAAGGTAATGTTGTGATTGTTGACGATGTCATTACAGCAGGTACTGCAATTCGTGAATCAATGGAAATTATCAAACAGCATGATGCAACGCTTTCTGCGGTGTTATTAAGTTTAGATAGACAAGAGAAAGGACGCGAAGAACTTTCTGCAATACAAGAGTTAAAACGTGACTATCAATGCCAAGTGCATTCGATTATTACTTTGGATGATTTAATTAGCTATCTAAGTGAGAGCGAGACTCTGTCTGCGCATTTACCTGCGGTTAAAGCTTATCGTGAGCGCTATGGTGTGAATTAATAAAGTTAATACGCGATAAACGAGTGGGTCAATTATAGATAAAAAAAAGCCCTCGCCCAATGATGGGCGGGGTGAGTAGTACAATGAATCTTCTGCGATAATTATCACAGATATTGAAATATAAAAAGGACGTTTACAGCAGGGGCAAAGCGAGTTGCTAATGCCACAATATAGGAATTGCACGAATGCCATTCCTGATAAATACATTGAGGTAACTCTGTACCAGAGGACGCATGTTAACACAAATAAGAAAAAAACGGCATATCTGTCAATTTCAAATTGTTGAGTTAAATCACGAGTCCATCATTTCATTGTAATTGTGCCAAAATTAATGGCCAGCGGGCTTCAAACTCCTGAGTGGGTTGATAGCGAAATTCTGTGCGTACAAAGCGCGCTAGCATACCTTCACAAAAAGCGAGTAGTTGTGAAGCAAGTAACGCTTCATCATGCAAGAAAGCACTACCTTCACGAATTTTACGCTCTTTAATGACTTGCCGTAATTGAACCTCAATACGTTCATAAAGTTGGTTTATTCGCCCTTGCAATCTGTCTTGTTCAAACATTAATGCATGACCAGTCAAAATACGAGATAGCCCCGGGTTTTTTTCAGCAAAACCGAGGATCAAGATAAGAATTAAGCGAATTCTTGCAACAGCGTCTTTTTCGTCTTTTAAAATCAAATTAATACGGGAGACTAAGCTATCTTCGATAAACTCAATTAAGCTATCAAACATTTTGGTTTTACTTGGAAAATGTCGATAGAGTGCGGCTTCAGATACACCCACAGTGGCAGCAAGCTTCGCCGTTGTGATGCGCTGACTACCGTCACTTGATTCCAACATTTGGGCAAGTGACTGTAAGATTTCATCCCGTCTATTTCTTTTCTTTTTGGTTTCTTTTTCTTCTGCCATGACTGATAAGGCCCCTGCTAAAAGCAAAACAAATCAGTAAACCTTTGCACTAAGATTTTTTAGTGCAAAGGGAGTGATATCGTCATTGATATAATTAATGCAAGACGTATTTATTATTGGCGGCCGGAGTGACCAAAGCCACCGCTACCACGTTCCGTTGCGGTAAAATCATCAACAATATTAAATTCAGCTTGAACTACTGGTACGATAATCATTTGAGCAATACGTTCACCCGGTTCGATGGTGAATGCGGTTTGACCACGATTCCAAACGGACACCATCAGTTGTCCTTGGTAGTCAGAATCAATCAGTCCGACTAAGTTACCCAATACAACACCGTGTTTATGACCTAAACCTGAACGAGGAAGCACCATTGCTGCTAATCCTTCATCGGCAATATGTACAGCAAGACCTGTAGGTAATAATTCGGTTTGCCCAGGTTCAAGAACCAATGGTGCATCAAGGCAAGCGCGTAAATCTAAACCAGCAGAGCCTGTTGTGGCATAAGCAGGAAGTGGATATTCTTGACCAATACGTGCATCAAGGATTTTAACATCAATTTTTTTCATCATAATGTTTGGCTATCTCGTCAAGTAGGCGATGGCTAA
Source organism: Proteus vulgaris (assembly GCF_033708015.1). Taxonomy (NCBI): domain Bacteria; kingdom Pseudomonadati; phylum Pseudomonadota; class Gammaproteobacteria; order Enterobacterales; family Morganellaceae; genus Proteus; species Proteus vulgaris. Next base: position 20,893 of record NZ_CP137920.1, read on the forward strand.
GTTGTGCTTTACTACTGTGTGGTAAGCGCGTTTCTCCATTAGCCCAAATAAGGTATAATGCATTGTTGTCACTATTAAAGCCTTGATTTTCTAATGAAACATCATTGGCACAGATTAAATCGAGCTGCTTTTGTTCTCGTTTTTTGCGAGCATATTCTTCCACATTCTGGGTTTCGGCTGCAAATCCAACAACAAAAGGACGGTGTTCAACCATTTTTCCAACACTCGCGACAATGTCGGGGTTTTTTACCATAGTGATGGTGACTTCATCACCTTGTTTTTTTATTTTTTCAGCCGCGATAAGTTTAGCGCGGTAATCAGCAACAGCCGCACAACCAATAAAAATATCTTGTGAAGGTGCGATTAGCATCACTTGTTCATACATTTCTTGTGCACTTTCAACGTCAATACGTTTAACACAAGCGGGTGTCGGTAATGTGACAGGTCCTGTGATAAGGGTGACATCAGCGCCACGTAATGCGGCTGCTTGTGCAATCGCAAACCCCATTTTCCCTGAGCTATGATTACTGATAAAACGCACGGGATCTAAAGCTTCACGAGTCGGTCCTGCGGTTATCGTGATTTTCTTACCAGCAAAATCTTGAGGTTGTAAAGCAAGTTGTTTTTCCGTTAATGAGACGAGTGCGAGAGGATCTAACATTCGCCCTGGTCCTACATCACCACAAGCTTGACTACCCGAATCAGGCCCCCAAATTAAACAGCCACGTTGTTCTAATGCTGATAAATTTTCTTGTGTAATTGTGGCTCTGTACATTTGCTGATTCATTGCTGGCGCAATAGCGACAGGTGCACTACTCGCTAAACAGAGGGTGGTAAGTAAATCATTTGCCATACCCACTCGTAAACGTGCAATAAGATCGGCAGTTGCAGGTGCAAGTAGAATTAAATCAGCCCATTTACCTAATTCAATATGCCCCATAGCGGCTTCTGCGGCTGGATCAAGTAAATCATCAGCAACAGGAAAACCAGAAACGGCTTGTAGTGACAGCGGCGTCACAAATGCATGGGCCGCGGGTGTCATTACAACTCGCACAATCGCACCTTTATCACGTAAACGGCGTACAAGTTCTGGTGCTTTATAGGCCGCAATACCACCACTGATACCAAGAATAATCTTTTTGTCGTGAAGTGTAGTCATGATGAAATGCCTAAGTACATAAATAATTGTCCGTAATTTTACCACAAGGTCATCGTGAATTCGGAATTCTATGTAACTTTATGTTTTATATGTTAAATTTTTGCGATTACTCTCGCATAAATTTGATATGTGTCTTTTTTATACAAGATGTGCAGTTTATAGTAATTTAGCTGTATAAAACAACAGTTGTTTTATGATTGGCATTTTATGATGACTAATGCTTCACCTAAAGCCCAATATTTATGTGAATAAATAAAATAGATCATGAATACCATTACCTTGACTTATTAAGGAGTCCACGGATGGAAAATCAATCGGTTAGTGAACTTTTACCTCGAGAAAAATTATTACTTTATGGCGTGGGATCACTCACTGATATTGAGTTATTAGCGCTCTTTTTACGGACCGGTACTTATGAAAAATCGGTATTAGAATTAGCAGCTTTTCTACTTAAAGAGTGTGGTTCTCTTTATCACGTTCTTAATGCAGATTATGAAACATTAGGGCGTTTTAAAGGCATTGGTGTGGGAAAATTTACCCAGTTACAAGCTATCAATGAAATGGCACAGCGTTTTTCCACAACACAATTTATGTATAAAAATGTCCTTTCTTCTTCTGAAGAGACAAAGTATTACTTACAAAAATTACTTCATTGGCGAGACCGGGAAGTGTTTGTAGTTCTTTTTCTGGATAATCAAAATCAATTGATTGCATTTGAAGAGATGTTTAAAGGAACAATTAACCGAGTTGAAGTGCATCCGAGAGAAATTGTCCGCCAATCAATAAAAAAGAATGCAACATCCATCATTCTTGCTCATAATCACCCTTCTGGTGTTTGCGAACCAAGTCTTGCAGATAAAGAAATCACAGAAAAAATTTTTACTGCTTGCCAATTAGTGGGGGTAAATGTACTCGATCACCTTGTGATAGGGCATGATGATTGTGTTTCGTTTGCTGAACGAGGGTGGTTGTAGCGAATATTTTTGTAATTATTGTCAATCTTTATTTGTACGGGTCTTGAGCGTTGAGGCCATTGGGCGTATACTACGCCACCTTTGAGGATCTTGGGTTTGGCGAGAAGAGCCTATCTCAGCAAGTTTTTTCTGAGGTGTTTACACAGTTTTTCAATCGTTAAAAGTTGCTGAGATGGGCTCCAAAGCCTGACGAGGCGGTCAAACCTGATATTAAAGCTCGAGCTGATTAGATTTTTGGAGAATAGACATGTCCCGAGTCTGCCAAGTTACCGGCAAGCGTCCTGTGAGTGGAAACAACCGCTCTCACGCATTAAACGCGACTAAACGCCGTTTTCTGCCAAACCTGCACTCTCACCGTTTCTGGGTTGAGTCTGAGAAACGTTTCGTAACTCTGCGCGTATCTGCTAAAGGTATGCGTGTGATTGATAAGAAAGGCATCGAATCTGTATTAGCAGATTTACGTGCCCGTGGTGAGAAGTTCTAGGAGCTGAAAAATGGCTAAAGGTATTCGCGAGAAAATTAAACTCGTTTCTTCTGCTGGTACAGGTCACTTCTATACCACTACGAAGAACAAACGCACTATGCCAGAAAAACTGGAAATGAAAAAATTCGATCCAGTTGTTCGTCAACATGTGCTTTATAAAGAAGCTAAAATTAAATAATTTTAGTTTTCTTAAAAAACCCGACCTTAGTGTCGGGTTTTTTGTTATCTGAAGCTCGCTAAGTATAACAAAGTAAAGCTATTGTGATCTTCGTTGGCTCTTTAGTTATACTATGGCTCTTTTAAATCATCAGATAAATGGATTGCGGATGAGTAAGTCAGTATTATCAATATTACATACAGAATCATCTTGTGGGTGGGGTGGTCAGGAAATTCGTATACTGACGGAATCTCAAGGTATGATCCGCAGAGGGCACCGAGTAGCATTAGTGTGCTGTCCTACATCCAAAATAGCTAAGGCTGCGCCTGATTATGGTATTGAGGTTTTTACATTACCGATTGAGAAAAAACGCGCATCAGCATTAAAAGCATTTCGTCAATGGCTGAAATTACATCGTCACCAATTTGATGTGATCAATACTCATAGTTCAACGGATGCATGGTTAGTTGCCGCTTCTTGTGCCACATTACGCCATTCCCCTGTGGTTGTTCGAACGCGTCATGTTTCTACGGATGTTTCTCGTTCATTACCAACACGGTGGCTTTATCTTTCATCCAGTGCCCATGTTGTCACAACGGGTGAAAAATTACGACAGACTCTCCATCAGCATAATAAATTTCCATTAGAAAAAATGACATCAGTGCCTACTGGAATTGATTTGCAACGTTTTTTTCCACAAAACAAAGCACAAGCTAGGGAAAAAATAGGAATACCGAATAAACCAACGTTAGGTATTGTGGCGACTATGCGAGTGTGGAAAGGATATAAATATTTAGTAGAAGCATGGAAATCATTGCATCAGCAGTTTCCTGATTGGCAATTAATTTTTGTTGGTGATGGACCTCAACGTAAAAATTTAGAGCCGATGGTCAAAGAGGCAGGATTATCACAAAGTATCTTCTTTCTTGGTAATCGTAATGACGTGCCTGACTGTTTAAATGCAATGGATCTCTTTACGCTACCGTCTTTTGGTAATGAAGGGGTACCGCAAGGGATTATGCAAGCAATGGCCTGTGGTTTACCCGTTGTTTCTACAACCGTGGGAGCGATTAGTGAAGCGGTTATTGATGGTAAAACCGGATTTACATTAGCACCGCAAGTACAAGAATTATTAACCAGTCACTTAGCTAAATTAATGCGCTCAGATGAATTGCGTGAACAGATGGGAAAAGCGGCGCTTGAACATGCTGTTTCACGATTTGGTTTAGATAATATGTTAGATAAGATGGAAAGGATCTTTATTCAGGCAATCAACGGTAAAAATAAATCAGTATGATTAATGTTGATAATAAAGTCGTGAAACTATTATCTCTTATCAATGGGGTTTATTCATCTTATTGATGAATATTTGTAATACTTTTTAGTGTATAGTCTAAGAAGTAAATGTATCATTTAAGCCAAATAAAAAGCATATGGATCCAAAAAATATATTGGTTATAGCGGTAGCGCGTTTTGGTGATACATTACTTATCACTCCCGTTATTCATGCCTTAAAACAGCGCTGGCCCAATGCTCATATTCATGTATTTGCACATAAGCGTAGCGCATGCATTCTTGAGCATAACCCTGATATTGAGGGTATTAGACATTTTTCTAAAAGAAGTGCTGTTTGGTCAGGTTGGTTACCCCATAAGCCTTATGATTTGGCTTTGGTATACGGTAATGATCGTGAATTGGTGAGTTATGCTCGCCGCCAATCTCATCATACGGTTGCTTTTGCTGATATGTCTCAGCAGCAAGGCAATGTGACTTGGATTGCGCGTCCTAAGTCGCCGATGGTGGCACAAAAAGAGCGTGCCTTATTAATTAATGCATTAGGGATTTATCCGAGTTGTTGGCAATTACGTTACTTTGTCAGTGATGAAGAAGCGACTTTTGCACAACAATTTTTAAACGATAATTCATTAATTAATAAGAATATTATTGGTTTTCAACTGCAAAGTTTTCCCGCTAAGGCCTATCGAGATTGGCCCGTGGAAAATTTTCTGCAATTAGCAAAACAGATTATTACCCATGACGCGAGTACGTACTTTTTGCTATTAGGTAGTAAAGAAAGTGAACAATTATCCATTGATTTAGCTAAAAAAATCGGTGAAGACCATTGTTTAGCCTTAGCAGGTCGAGTTTCAATGCGACAAAATGCGGCAATTATGGCGAATTTATCGCTTTATGTTGGGGTAGATACAGGACCTACACATTTAGCAGGGGCTTTAGATATTCCAATGGTGGCGTTATATCATAGCTATCACCCAGGGCGCTATTTAGCCCCATTACAACATTCTTGTTGTCAGGTTATCCAACATCCAACGTCGTTGGAAAATGCCCGCCGTGAAGATAATATGGCTGAAATATCAGTCGAAGAAGTGTGGAATGCAGTGCGTAATATCATTGATGGAATAAAGGTGAAAAAGTAATTCATGAAGATCGGTATAATTGATGTCACAATCACCATGTCTTATGGCGGGATCCAAACAGCCGTTTGGGAACTGGCTAAGCAATTACATGATGCTGGGCATGAAGTTCATCTTTATGGTGGCAATGGCGATATTCGACACAATCTGGCAGGACGCCAAATACAGGTACACACTTACCCCTATACCCCAAGAGATAAAGTGATTGATCTGGGGGGACGTTTTCGCCGTATTGTTGAGCGCTATACTTTTGCACGACACGCTAAAAAAGAGGTTATCAGCCAACATTTTGATTGGATTATTTTAACGAAGCCTTTCGATTTTTTTTGGCCTTCTATGATGCCTAAATCATCCTCAACGCGTTTTTGCTATATGAGTGGGGGCACCAGTTTTTTCAAAGGCGATCGCCAATTAGGTAAGAAAATTTCAGCATGGGTTGCATGTAGTCACTTTAATGCTTGGCAAATTCAACATCATTTTAAGCAATTTCCTCGTGTAATTTATAATGGCGTAGATATTGAAAAATTTAAACCGATGCACACCGCATTGCGAGAGCAATTAGGTATAAATACATCGACTTTTTTACTCTCATTTGCTGGGCGATTAGTCGGTTGGAAAGGGTTAAGTGTTGCAATCGATGCCATAGAACAGTTAAAAGGTGAAGATGTTAAGCTCTTGATTATTGGTGCAGGTGATGATCTTGAGCGATTAAAAAAGAAAGCGATTTCTAAAGGTGTTGCAGAGCAAGTTATTTTTCATCAACCTGTTGATCATAATATGTTACCTGAGTTTTATGCCGCCAGTGATGCAGGTATTTTCCCAAGTACAGGCGATGAAGCCTTCGGTATTACGATTGCAGAAGCAATGTCATGCGCAAAACCAGTAATTGCCAGTCATATCGGCGGTATTCCTGAAGTTGTCGGTAATGAAGGGACTGCGGGATTATTAGTCGCCCCAGGCAATGCAGATGAAATTGTGATGGCAATTAATCATCTCCGTCAATTACCTGATAGAGGAAAAGCAATGGGTGAGAATGCACGTATCCGTATAGAAACACGTTATACTTGGCAACATTCTGCACAACGTTTATTACAGGCATTAAAATTATAATGATGAAAATTGCTTATATAGATCCTTATCCCGTACCCGATTATCGAGTCGCATCCTTGCAGGTTGTTCAAATGATTGATGCAATGGCTCGTAATGGTTGTTTGGTACATATGGTATCTCCAGTTTCATTAATCACGGCAGATACTTTTTTGGGACGGGATATAGATAAGAATGTTTCTTTTACTGGACTGAAAAATATACGAAAAAAATGGTTTTTCCCATTTAATAGCCAGAAAATATTTAATCATCAGGTCTCTACATGGTTAAGAAAAAATCCTGTTGATGCCATATTTACCCGTAATTTAAAAATGGCGCACTATTTATTACGTAAACACCCACAAATTCCTTGTTTTTTTGAAGGGCATGAAGTTTTTTCTCAGTCTTTTCGTGAATCTCATGATCTACAGAACCCTAAAAATCAACGAAAACTGGCTAAATTATTAAAAATAGAAGCCATGGTTTATCAGCAGTGTGCTGCTGTTTTTGTAAAAACACCATTAATAAAAGAAGACATTATTAATATCTACCATATTGAAACTCCGATTTATGTTACGCCTAATGGTGTTGATTTATTAGCCGCGCAAGCACAAGAAAAAGTAGGTGACTTGATAAGACGTCAAGATGAAACGCGAGTATTGTATTTAGGTAGTCTTCATCCATGGAAAGGGCTTCCTACTATTATTCATGCTTTACCTTTATTAAAGTCAGTTCGCCTTTATGTTGCCGGTGGTAAACCAGAGCAAATTGCTGTTTTAGAAAATCTCGCTAATAAATTAAGTGTCTCTGATCGCATTTGTTTTATGGGATATATTGAACCAGTGAAGCGTTTTGAAGTGATTGCTAACGCCGATATTTGTGTTCTACCACTTACAGATAGCAGTATGGGGGGGCGTTATACTTCACCGTTAAAGCTATTTGAATATATGGCGATGAAAAAACCTATTGTGATTTCAGATTTGCCTTCAATTCGTAGTGTTATTGATGATGATTTAGTGGAATTTGCGACGAGTGGCAATGCGGCTAGTTTTGCGAAGGCGATTGAACATATCATTGATAACCCCAACACTGCTAAAGTGAAAACAAATAAGGCACTTTCGTTTATTATTGAAAGATTCAATTGGGATAAATGCGCGAAAGAGACATTGACTCTTATTCAAACAACACTAAAAAATGCTCGCCGTCATTAATACTCGGTTTCTATTGCCCGTTTACTCATTAGAAATGGTAAACAGGCTAATAGTTTTTTAAGTCATAGAGATGGCTATTAAATATTTCTATTATTATCCATATCTACTGTTGTTGATAGATTATTTAATAGCGAATAACGCAATGCCAACATTAACCCCACCAAAATACCCACTTGATTAATATAGGCATTTTCAAAGAGTCCTCGTAGTACATAGACTCCTAAAAATGACATTAATAGCACTAAAGCCGCTTGGCGAATAATCCCTTGGTTTTTTCTTATTAGCTGAATGCCTTGCGCGATTATTGAAGCGCAGAAATAGAGAATACCAATCAATCCTAAAATCCCCCCTGCAAACCAAAAAGCTAAAAAGACATTGTGGGGTCCAATAGACTTTTTAAATATCCATTTTGGATGTTCTTTAACTCGCTCATTATAGACATTATGGTAAAGCTGATTGCCATAACCATAGCCTTTTATCGGTTGTTCTAAAATCAGATCTAACGCTGAGCCTTGGGTACCGTTATCAAAACGTAATCCACTATTAGTTTGAGTTAATTTATGTTGAAGTAATTTACTGATAACAGGATTTGTTGGTAAATTTGTCGCACCAATAAATAATAGAGTGCAGGTTAACGCACTTATTATTATCAGTAACCATTGGCGATTAATAACGAAGATAAGTAGCGTGCTAACCGCTAATGCCACCCATGCACCGCGTGCTAAGGTGCCTAACATGATAAAAATAAATGCTAAACTCACAACCGTTAATAATAGCCAATTAATAATGGTGTTTTGTTTTTTTAAAGCCCATAAAGTGAATATAATGGGGAAGAAAAATAGAAGAGCATAGGATATTTCACGATGTAATCGCTGACTTTTTATTGTAAAAGGCCAAATATTTTTCTGATACTCCAAATAATACTGCACCAACTCTTTAGCCATAATTACCAATAACCCAATCGCAAAAGCCACCATTACCATTTTGGCAATATCGGTCGGTTTTTCTTTATATAATACGATTGGAAAGGTCACAGCAAAGAGCAGTAAGCCATTTAAAATGGGTTTATTAATTTCTTTTATACTGATACTGGGTTCGACAGAAATTAGGATGGAATAACCAATAGTCAGCAATAAAAACAGCAACGAGAAAGCCAGATTATTTTTAAAGATTTTGCAGATAGTCTTAAAATCACGTACCAGATACCACAGTGCGGTTGCACCAATTAATCCCATCACAATATTTTTATAGCGGGTGATATCCGGTAAATAGATCAATATAATGTAAAGCCCAATAATGGATAAATTCCACAGGGATTTTTTACTATAGTCTTTAAACACCATCATAATAATCTGCTATCGTCCTTTATACTTTTAGGGATGTCGATCATACAATAAAAATATGTTTATCGCTGTATCTCTTATCTGATATTAATGGAGCCATCTGTGCCTGAATTACCGGAAGTTGAAACCAGTCGTCGAGGTATTGAGCCTCATCTTGTCGGCAATGTATTGCACTATGCCATTGTGCGTAACAGTAAACTACGTTGGCCTGTTTCAGAAAAAATAAAAACCTTACTGGATGAGCCTATTTTAAGCGTAAAACGGCGTGCTAAATATTTGCTAGTCGAGCTTAATACAGGATGGATCATTATCCATTTAGGGATGTCAGGAAGTGTACGCATATTATTAGAGGAACAACCTGAAGAAAAGCATGATCATATCGATTTGGTTTTTCGTGATGGCAAGGTACTGCGTTATACCGATCCTCGACGCTTTGGTGCTTGGCTATGGTGCGAAGATTTAGCCACAAGCTCGGTATTAGCCCATTTAGGGCCAGAGCCGCTTTCGGATGAATTTAATGCTGAATATCTCTATCAACAATCGAAAAATAAAAAAACAGCCATAAAACCATGGCTAATGGATAATAAATTAGTGGTGGGTGTCGGTAATATTTATGCTAACGAAGCGCTATTTTCATCGGGGATTATGCCAGATAGAAAAGCCAGCAGTTTAACGCAAGAAGAGTGTGAGGTTCTGGTAACGGCGATTAAGCGAGTCTTAACCCGCTCCATTGAGCAAGGGGGAACAACACTTAAAGATTTTCTGCAGTCTGATGGTAAACCGGGTTATTTTGCGCAAGAGCTATTTGTTTATGGTCGTAAAGATAAACCTTGTTTGATTTGTGGACATGCTATTGAAAGTATCAAACAAGGGCAACGTAGCACATTTTTCTGCCGACATTGCCAACATGGTGAAACTGAGCGCTAAATTTTACCCAGTTTTTTTAGCATGGCGGTGGTGACGACTTCAGGTAAAAAGGTTGAGACATCACCATCATGGCGTGCTACATCTTTAATTAAAGATGAAGAGACAAATGAAAGATTTTGAGATGGCAATAAAAATACACTATCAAGATCGGGTGCAAAATGTCGATTCATATTGGCGAGTTGCCATTCATATTCAAAGTCAGAAACGCTGCGGACACCACGAATTAAAATGGTTGCTTGTTGTTGCTTAGCAAAATTCGCCATTAGTTCACTAAACCCCACCACTTCAACATTGGATAAATGGCTTGTGACTTCTTTTGCTAAATTAACGCGCTCTTCTAAAGTAAACATCGGGTTTTTACGAGCACTATCGGCAATTGCTAATAAAACGGTATCAAACATACCAGCCGCACGCGTTAAAATATCAATATGACCATAAGTGATAGGATCAAAGGTTCCGGGGTAGATAGCTTTATTTTTCATGATTGATCGTCTTTTGGCTGAGTTCCCATAAAGAAGCATATTTATTAAAGGTATACTGTGCGTTAACAAATGCCAGTATTAATCCCTGTTTTCCATCTAAAAACCCCATTCTTAACAACCATGTCTTAAAAAAAGCGCCTACGGTATGGCTTAAAATTGAGCCGAAACTGACTTTTTTACCTTGTTGATGGCGTTCTTTTGCCCATTCGGTAGCATATTTTAGCTGTTTTTGCTGAAACGCCATAAGATCGCGGCAAGTAAGATGCAGAAGATCACCTTGTAAGGTTTTAACGGTCGCGCCTTGGGTTTCTAATGATTCATGAACTAAATTGTCGTTATATTGGTAATGTTCACGAGCATATAAACGGGTCACTTTATCGGGATACCAACCGCTGTGTTTCATAAACCGCCCCATAAATAAATTACGGCGAGCGCAGTTATAAACAACATGTTGCTCTTCAGGCTGTTGTAATACAGTTTGAATGCTCGTTTTTAGTTCAGGTGTGACACGCTCATCACTATCAATCATAAAAATATAATCGCCAGTGGCATATTGTTGCGCCAGTTGACGTTGTTTACCAAAACCTGGCCACTCACTGTTGACAAAGACTTTCGCCCCTCTCTCTGTCGCAATACGACACGTATCATCTTGGCTACCTGAATCTAACACAATGATTTCATCAGCCCATTGTACAGAGTCTAAGCACTCGCCAATGACATCAGCGACATTTTTACTGATCATCACCACAGAAAGGCGCTGACTTTGGCTCATTAGTGACTCCGAGGGGGAAGATAAGGTGAAAGTAAGGTAAGTAAACGCAGTAATGCCCCTTGATTCTCATGAAGCACTTCAACAGCGTGGCGACCATAGTAACGACGATAATCTTCATCATTAAGTAGTGAGGCAATAGCTGTTGCCATGGATCCACTGTCTGTTACAGTAATTAACCCTTCTGCTTGATCAAGTTTGGCACAGATATTTTTAAAATTAAAAGTATGGGGCCCCATAATCACAGGGATAGCGTGAGCGGCGGCTTCTAACGGATTATGACCTCCACGCTCAACCAAACTCCCCCCAACAAAGGCTAAATCTGCAATACCATAGAGCAACATCAGCTCCCCCATCGTATCGCCAATAACCACTTGGGTTTGTGTATCAGGTACAGCATCCGTGCTTCGTAAGGTATATTTTAATCCTGCTTCGCGTGTTAACTGTTCCGCTTTAGGAAAACGCTCTGGGTGGCGAGGCACTAAAATGAGCAAAAGCTGCGGAAACTGGGTCAGTAGCTTTTTATGTGTCTCTAAAATAATGGTTTCTTCACCTTCATGGGTGCTCGTTGCTATCCAAACTGGGCGATGAGCAGCCCATTGGCGACGTAACGCAACGGCTCTAGCGGCTAATTCTGGAGTGACAGAGATATCAAATTTTAAGCTACCCGTGACATGTAAATGCGAACGTTTGAGCCCTAACTCGATAAAACGTTCACCATCTTCCTGATTTTGAGCGGCAATTAAGGTGATTTTTTGGAGCATCGTTTTGACAAAACTGCCTAATTTCTGATAACCCGCCGCAGAGCGTTCAGATAAACGGGCATTAGCGATAATCAACGGGATTTTTCGTTGATGCAGTTTTGAAATTAGATTAGGCCATAACTCCGTTTCCATAATGATCACCAGTTTCGGGTCAACTGTATTAAGAAAACGATTAACTGACCCCGGTAAATCATAAGGAAGATAGACATGATACACATCATCACCAAATGCAGAACGAACTCGCTCTGAGCCAGTTGGTGTCATGGTAGTGACCGTAATAGGTAAATCAGGATAGTGATGACGTAGAGCGCGAACAAGTGGTACTGCGGCGAGTGTTTCACCGACAGAAACGGAATGTAACAATATCCCTTGAGGCACGACTTTGCCTTTGCAAAAGCCATAGCGTTCTCCCCACCGTTTACGGTAGGCGGGTGCTTTACGGCTACGTAATAAAAGACGTAACCAAATTAGAGGTTGAATAAGGTAAAGAAGTACCTGATATAAACGCAACAACATGCTATCAAATTCACTTATCTAAACGAACGCTTATAGTATCACACTGTGTGGGATAAAGTGTGTAAAACAAGTAAGCACGGATTAAGGAATTAAAGCGATATACTGCTTTAAAATATGGTTTAGTTCAAATTTTGCATAGGATGACGGCAATATTTGAGGTGGTGAATAATATGCAAGACGAAGTTTTTCTGCGAGAGCGTTGCTATCCATGGTAGAGAGGTAATCAGAAAGTTCGTCTGTCATAATTTCGCTGACTCCACCCGGGCATCGAGTACTGACAATAGGTGTTCCGCAAATTAAAGCTTCAATTAACACCGTAGGAAGTCCTTCACTATCAGAACTTAATGCGACGACTTTCGCATCTTTAATCGCAGGGAGCGGATTAGAGATAAAGCCAGCGAGTACAACCTTTTGTGTTAGGTTGAGTTGTGCTATTTGTGCTTCTAATTTTTGTTTAATTGCAGGCATTCCTTCACCTAAAAGGATTAATTGGCAAGGTAAATCTGCTTTAGCAAAGGCTTCAATTAATCGGTCTTGTCTTTTTACTTCATGTAGTCGACCTACATGTAAAATATACTCTTGTTGAGTAAATGGATTCGGAAGGGTGGCTTTTTGTTGTATTTCTTCAATATTAAAAGGGTTATAGATAGTTTTTAATTGACGAGCATGAATACCAATTGCATTGATTAAATCATCTTTAACTGCATTAGAGACACAAACGAGATTTTTATCTTTGTAAACCCGTTGAATTTTGGTTTTTTTCAACCAATATGAAAATCCTGATTTATTGCCAAGATAAGATTGAGAGTAAATGCCATGAATACAGTACCAAACATTACATTTTTTTAGTTGTTTGGCGCGACAAACAATACGGTCTGTTTTATGTAAGTTTGAAAGAACAAGTGCTGGACGCCCTTTTTTAGCAAAAAGTTGTGTCAGTACATTATCAAGTGATTTTGCTCTGCGCGAGATTTCTGTCAATTTCCTGAAAATACCACGATAGTTATCATGATCAACAATATAATCAATAAAATCAGGTAGTTCATACGCTAATTTATTATGTAAGGATAGTAATGTGACTTGATATCCCGCTTGATGAAAGCCATTAGCTAACCTGAGCGTGACATTTTCAGCACCACCACCGGGTAATCCATCAATAATAAAAAGTATATGTTGTTGACTCACAAGGCTAATATCCGTTTATAAAGTGAAATAAGCTCGCCTGACAATCGTTGTGGTGTATAAGGGAGGATAGTCTCTCTTGCCACTTGTGACATTTCTGTCCACGCTGTATTTTTTGGGATCTGTACAATTGCATTAGTTAACGCTGAAATATCTAATGCATCACAAACAAATCCATTTTTACCATTTTGAATAAATTCTGCACCACCACAGGTTGTTGAGGTGATCACAGGTAAACCGCACGATAATGCCTCAAGAATAACATTAGGGAAAGGATCGTAAAGAGTAGGAAGAAGCAATGCATCCGCCATTTGATAAAAATCGAGCGTTTTTTTCTGCATACCTAAAAAGAAAATACGCTGTTTACAACTTAATTGTGTCGCGAGTTGTTCGTATTTTTGCTGATTTTTATCATTTCCAACAACTAACAATATCGCTGGTGTCTTTGCGATTGCTGAAATAGCAGCCGCTAACCCTTTACGTTCAAAACCTGATCCTACATAAATAAAGCAAGGCACATCTTGTGGAATATTATATTGCGTCTTTAATCTTTGTTTTTGAGAATTTGTCGCAGGTACGAAAACATTATGGTCAATTGCATTGTAAATGACAGTTATTTTATCGGCAGGGACACCAAAATCCTCAATAATCTCGTTTTTTACCATCTGTGAATTACAGATAACCTGTTTTAATGCCGGATCAGCATACATCTCTTTTTCTGCATTCATAACATAGCGATGGTATCTATCATAAAATAACCAACGACCTTTCCACTTCGGTAAAATTCGTTGGCGTTGTAATAACCATCGGCGATGTACACCATCACCCGCACGAAAAATATCACAACCAGCGATACGTTCATGACTCTGGACAATATCAAAATGATGTTCTTGCCAATATGCTCTAGCGGCTCTAGCGAAACCAGATTCTCGGCTAATTCGGCCTAATTTTCGAGGGTTACATAAATGAATATGCCAATCAGGGTGAGTTTCACCTTGCCATTCTCGCGTGATCACATTGAGTTCAAGATCATCGTGTGATAACGCATCTAATGCGCGGGCAATAAAGCGTTCTGCTCCACCATCAGGGCGATATTTTTGTCGAACAATGGCGAGTCGTAATGGGTGATTCATTAAGATAAATGCCTTATAGCTGTGTTGTAAACTACCTCAACAGGAATAGCAGAAAGATAACGTTGTTGGGTATCTGTTTTTATATGATCTGGGTGTGGAATATCGCCATAATTACCCGCCCATATTGTTTCACCTACCGCTTGCCAAGGGTGCCAATGTTCAAGTTTAGATGAGCCAAAAAGAGCTACTAAAGGCGTTTTGAATGCCGCAGCCATATGCATTGCGACAGAATCAACACCGATAAAAAGTCCTGCATTATCAATTAATACCGCAAGTTGAGATAAAGAGGTTTGCCCTGCTAAAACCGTTATCGCTTCTTTGTTTGGGCATTGTGCCAAAATTGTTTCTATCATCTCTAATTCTTTCGCTTCTGGGCCTGAAGTTAAAACCACGGAATAATGGCTTTGCTGAAGCGATGTAATTAAATTTGCCATTTTATCTTCATCCCAGCATTTGAAAAACCAGCGAGATGTTGGTTGTATCACGATATAGTTTTTAGGGAGATGATGTTTTTCAATCGTTTCAGTTAACCACTGTTTATCGGCTTCGCTATAAGCCATCATAACATCCGAAAGAAGAGGAATATTAAGTGGAGCAAGGATACTCAGATTTTGTTCAACCGTATGGAGTTGCCCATGATCAGCGGTAGAGACAATCATGTTATGACATTTTTGCCAAAACTGACTGTTTTTACGCTTTTCAAACTCAAAACCTAAACGAACCTGTGCTTTAGTGATTAAAGCAAAAATGGCCGCTTTCCATTGGTCGGCTAAATTTACCACGAGATCATAGTGTTGCTTTTGTAATGTTCGACCCAGTTGCCACTCTTTCTTGATACGAGTGAATTTACCTTGGTATTTCCAATTGCGATCCAGATAATAAATATTATTTATTAATGGATTATGCTCAAGCATAGGCAGTGTTTCTTTGTATAATAAAACATCAATCGTTGCATTAGGATAAGCTGATTTTAATGAGTGTATAACGGGTGTCGTTAATAACATATCTCCATGATGTTGGAGCTTTATAACCAGTATTCTATTAAATGATTGATTTATATTAGTCATAATTACTTTAGCTTGAGTGAGATATCTTGATTGTAAACAAAACAACTAAATGCATCCACAAAACCTAATCTATATTGATTGAATTGATGTTTTCTACTGCATACCATAGTATTAAATATAAATCAGTTAGCCTATTATCCATTAATTGGCAGGGTATGCATGAAAAAACCAGCATTTATTATCACATTAGATACCGAAGGCGATAATCTTTGGGAAAATGAGTGTAACCAAATTACCACTCAAAATACGCATTTTCTTCCCCGTTTTCAGCAACTTTGCGAACGTTTTCATTTTAAACCTGTTTGGCTAACAAATTACGAAATGGTGATGGATGAAGCGTATATCGAGTTTGCTCGCGATGTGATTGCCCGTAATACGGGTGAAATTGGTATGCACTTACATGCATGGAATAGCCCGCCACTCACGCCTTTAACCGATGATGATTTACGTTATCAGCCTTATTTAATTGAATACCCTAAAGCGCAAATGCGAGAGAAAATCGCATTAATGACC
The DNA here is from genome assembly GCF_033708015.1 of Proteus vulgaris. Lineage (NCBI taxonomy): Bacteria > Pseudomonadati > Pseudomonadota > Gammaproteobacteria > Enterobacterales > Morganellaceae > Proteus > Proteus vulgaris. The sequence continues at coordinate 37,092 of NZ_CP137920.1, forward strand.
CACCTGCTAGAAGAGAAACTGCAAACTAAAATGTTAAGCCATCGTGCAGGTCGCTGGGCATTTAATGAGATTTATGCACAACTTCTGGTTGAATTTGGTTATCAAGTTGATTGCTCTGTCACACCTAAAGTGGATTGGCGTTTTACTAAAGGCGACCCCGCACAAGTGGGTGGTACTAATTACACTGATTTTCCAAGCCACGCTTATTTTATGGATCTCGATGATATCAGTAAAACAGGAAATTCAACGTTGCTAGAAGTGCCAATGAGTATTCAATATAAGCACTCGCCTTTAATGAATAAAGTGAAGCAGGGTTACGATAAATTAAGAGGCAAGCAACGAGCACCATCGGTTAATTGGTTACGCCCTAAAGGTGGTAATGCCCAACAGATGATTGAAGTTGCTGAAAAATCGTTAGCACAGGATCATGACCATATTGAGTTTATGTTGCATTCATCTGAATTTATGCCGGGTGGTAGTCCAACATTCCGAACTGAACAGGAAATCGAAGGGCTTTATGAAGATTTAGAAACATTATTTAGTTTCTTGTCAGATAAAGTACAAGGCATGACGTTAGCTGAGTATTATCAAAGTAAGGTGCAGGCAAAATAAGATGAAGTTAAAGAAATTAAAATGGGTGCATAACTTCCTAAATATGTATAACCCACTTTTTGGTAAGATGAAAAAAACAGAGACATTTTCATCGGACCTTCAATTTAACAGTATTCTTATTTTTTCTACGACAGCGCTGGGCGATTTTATGTTTAATACTCCCGCGATAAGAGCGATCCGAGCGCACTACCCTAATGCACATATTACATTGGTTTCCAGTGAGAAAAATAGGTTATTAGTTGAAAACTATGATCAAATAGATAGCGTAGTTTATTGGGATAATAAGATAAAAAATTTACTTCCCATTGCTTTACAGGCAAAAAAATACAAGCCTGAATTAGCGATAATTCTCCATTCTCATCTCCCTTATGATGTGTTATTTGCTGTGATGGCGGGCTGTCAGTATATTTTACGTAATACGTTTCACGTTATTCCTACATGGTTTCAAAAATGGATTGTTGCCGATCATCAGCCTTCGAATTGCCATGTTATTCAAAGCAAACTTAATATTATTCGCTATTTAGGGATAGATAGCACGGATACAAGGATGGAGCTTCCTTGTGATATAAAGCAATTAATTAAAAGTGAAAATGCTATTGTGGGCTTTCAGATGGGGGCATCAACGCAAGAGCGTAGATGGCCGGTTAAATACTTTGTTGAATTAGCGCAGAAGCTTATTGATAGTAAACCCACAATACAAATTAAATTAATAGGCTCTCCGAGAGAACTAGAATTACCTGAAGCCTTTTTTTCATTGTTACCAGAAAAATATCATAACAATATTGAAAACCTAATAGGTAAAACCTCATTACCTGATCTATTAAGCCAAATAAAAATAATGGATGTATTAGTCACAGGTGATACAGGACCTCTGCATTTAGCGATTACATTACAGCGCCCAACAGTGAGTTTATTTGCAACAGCCGATCCTAAATGGACGGGACCTTATCAAGATCTTCATTTACATACTATTATCAATAAGAAGCCGAGCCCAAATGAGGGCATTCAGGCATCAATGGATCTTATTACCGTTGATGAAGTTTTTGATGCCGTCAATCAAACCCTAAAAAACGAATAACCTTTTAGGGTTTAATTAGACTAAATATTGAGTGTCTTGATAATTTGTTGTGGGCTTATTTCTCTAATATCCCCACCTTCTGCTTTTATCGCCGTTTGGGCTTTACCGTAACCACCGATTAAACCGGGATCGGTAGGGCCAAACAAGGTGATATTCGGTTTATCTAATGCGGCAGTTAGATGGCTTAATCCGGTATCGACAGAGACGACACTTCTTGCCCCCGCAATCACTTGAGCAACATCCGCGAGTGACATTTTGGGCAAGACATCGACATAGTCAAAATCTGCGGCTAAACGCATAGCCCGTTGATACTCATGCTCTGCACCCCAAGGCAATTTAATACGTAATCCTGAATCAGCAAGTAGGGCGATTAATTCTCGCCAATAGGATTCTGGCCAATGTTTCTCATCACGTGTTGTTGCATGCAAGAATACTAAATAAGGGCGTTCATCAAAGGCGGGAAGAGCGAGAAAATGCGATGCTATCCCATAATCACCTTGAGATGGTGGAATGGGATAATTTAAGCTTAAGGCAAATAGTTGGCGAATACGTTCAACCGCATGCATTTTTTTACTGACATCGTGGCGAATATCGTAAAAGAAACTGGCTAAAGGCTCACGAGCACTTTGACGAGAATAGCCATGTTTAGTGCCTTTGGCATATCGAGTGACTAAAAAGGCGCTTTTCAGTAAACCTTGTGCATCAATCACGGCATCGTAATGATGCGCTTGTATAGTGCGACGAAATTGCGTACGTTCAGCACGAATAGGCGCACTAAACCAATTTTTACGCCAACGGCGTATTGCCACAGGAATAACCGTATCAACAGCTTGATGCCAGCTTGGAATTTGTGCAAAACCTTCTTCAACAGCCCAATCAAAACGGATCTCAGGGTACGCGTTTATAGCATCGGTTAATGCAGGTAACGTATGTAACACATCCCCCATGGAAGAGGTTTTAACAATTAATACCCGTTTCACGCTGATGGCTCCATTGACAGCAAATGTTCAAGCTCGGTAAACACCTTCTCGGGCTGAATATCAATTAAGCTTTGGTGATAGCCTTGTTCAGCATCCCCTTTACGCACTTTGTGATAACCCGTAATTAAACGGATCACACGCGCTTTATGGGATAACGGTGGCGTAAAATCAGGGCTACTTGGGCCGTAAAGGGCGACTAATGGGCGTTCCAACGCAGCAGCTACATGCATTAGACCAGAGTCATTACTGACGACAGCTTTACAAGATGCAATGAGGTTGACGGCTTGTTCAAGGCTGGTTTCGCCAGCAAGATTAAAACAGGCTTCACGCGCATCAGATGTTAGGGCTTGTTTTATCTCTTCGCCAGCCTCTTTGTCTTTTTGAGAGCCAAAAAGGAAAATCTGATAGCCTTGTTCAGCAATTAATTTCTGCGCTAAAGCAGCATAATGATAATGAGGCCAACGCTTAGCAGGACCAAATTCAGCGCCAGGGCAAAAACCAATTGCAGGGCGTTGGGTCGATAATGAAAATTGGCTCAATGTGGTAGAGATATCGCGTTCTGTAACGGATAACTTAGGCCAAAGCAGAGGTTGAGGTAAATCTGTCGCCTTTTGTACTTTTTGCTTGTCATAAGCTAGCGCGACATAGCGTTCAACCATCAAAGGAAATGCAGCTTTATCTAAAGGTCGCAAATCATTTAATAGACCATAACGCATCTCTCCGCGCCAACCTGTGCGTTTAGGAATATCTGCAAAGAAAGGGACTAATGCAGATTTAAACGAGTTAGGTAATACATAAGCATGCGTGTAACCATTATCTCTTAACTGTTTTCCTAAACGGCGACGTTCACCAATGGCTAATGCACCATGACCTAACGGCATAGGAATGGCATTATCTACTTCTGGCATCTTGTCTAATAATGGACGGCACCAAGCAGGTGCCATCACATCAATAGTTGCCGCAGGATGTAATGCTTTCAATGTACGATAAAGGCTTTGAGACATCATCATGTCCCCGACCCATGAAGGCCCTACCACAAAGATTTTCATAAACAGCGATTACTTACCTTGATTTAACCATTGCATATAAAGCTCTACGCCTTCAGCAACTGTTTTAAAAGGTGCGGTATAACCCGCTTTACGTAAATTCGTCAGATCAGCTTGAGTAAAGGCTTGGTAACGACCTTTTAATTTCTCTGGAAACTCAATATGTTCGATAGAGAGATCTTTATCTTTATGATGGGCAATAACGGCATCAGCAACAGCTTGGAATGACTCAGCGCGACCGGTACCACAGTTAAAAATACCGGATACATTATTGCGCCAGAACCATAAATTAACCGCAGCAACATCACCCACATAAATAAAGTCGCGTTGGAAGGTTTCGCTACCTTCAAATAATTTTGGATTTTGGCCTGCATTGACTTGGTTATTTAAATGGAATGCAACACTTGCCATGCCGCCTTTATGTCCTTCACGAGGGCCATAAACATTAAAATAACGGAAGCCACAAATCATCGATTCAGCTTCAGGTAAAATCTGACGTACATATTCATCGAATAAGAATTTTGAATAACCATAGACATTTAACGGTGCTTCGTATTTTCTCTCTTCAATAAAGTTATCTGTACGACCACCATAAGTAGCAGCAGAAGAGGCGTATAAGAAAGGAATTTGACGATCTAAACAGTAGTGGAGTAGCTCTTTAGAATATTGATAGTTGTTATCCATCATATATTTGCCATCCCACTCAGTGGTAGATGAGCAAGCGCCTTCATGGAAAACCGCATCAATATCGCCAAAATCATCACCAGCTACAATGCTAGCAATAAAATCTTCTTTATCCATGTAATCGGTAATATTCAGATCGACCAAATTCACGAACTTGGTGCCATCTTTAAGGTTATCAACAACCAATATATCGGTATAACCTTCATCATTTAATGCTTTAACAATATTGCTGCCGATAAAACCTGCACCGCCCGTGACGATAATCATGTGGCTACCCCTTCATATAAAAATCTAAAAATTAGCTCTAGGTCTATAATAACACTGAACAGCATTAACGGTAGTCTTCATCACAGAATAACAGGCTGAAAAACGCTAAAAACAGAGTGTGTATTAGTGATCTTAGTTACATAAATAACATTATTTATTTACATTTGTCGTTTTTAATAGGACAAAGGAATAGAATAAGAAACAATAACGACTACATTATAATCAAAAATGTATGTTACGTCTTTTCGCCCTGCGGTCTTAGGAGAAAGTATGTCCACCCACTCTTTCTATCAACAAATTAATCAACAACTCGAACAAACTCGTCAAGATGGCCTCTTTAAAAATGAGCGCATTATCACTTCTTCACAAAGTGCGGATATCGCGGTTGCTGATGGAAGCCATGTGATTAACTTCTGTGCTAATAACTATCTCGGTTTAGCCAATCATCCCAAACTGATTGAAGCGGCAAAAGCAGGAATGGATAGCCACGGTTTTGGTATGGCGTCGGTTCGTTTTATTTGTGGTACTCAAGATTCACATAAAACATTAGAAAATAAAATTGCAGAATTTTTAGGTATGGAAGATGCCATTTTGTATTCATCTTGCTTTGATGCGAATGGTGGATTATTTGAAACATTAATGGGACCTGAAGATGCGATTATTTCTGATGCCTTAAACCATGCTTCTATTATTGATGGTGTGCGTTTATGTAAAGCAAAACGTTATCGCTACGCGAATAACGATATGGCAGAACTGCGCACGCAACTTGAAAAAGCGAAAGCTGATAATGCTCGCCACATTATGATCGCCACTGACGGTGTATTTTCAATGGATGGTGTGATTGCCGACCTAAAATCTATCTGTGATTTAGCGGATGAATTTGGTGCTTTAGTGATGGTCGATGATTCGCATGCTGTGGGGTTTGTTGGTGCTCAAGGCCGGGGAACTCATGAGTATTGTGATGTGATGGGTAGAGTTGACATTATCACGGGCACTTTAGGTAAAGCATTAGGTGGTGCATCAGGTGGTTATACCGCAGCACGTAAAGAAGTGGTTGAATGGTTACGTCAACGTTCTCGTCCTTATTTATTCTCTAACTCGTTAGCACCTGCGATTGTCTCGGCCTCTATTGCGGTCTTAGATATGCTCAAATCAGGTGATGAGATCCGTGCTCGTTTATGGCGCAATGCTTCACTTTTCCGTGAAAAAATGAGTGCGGCGGGTTTTACATTGGCGGGCGCAGATCATGCCATTATTCCAGTCATGTTAGGAGAGGCTAAATTAGCCCAAGAGTTTGCAGCACGCTTACTTGATGAAGGGATTTATGTGACAGGATTTTTCTATCCTGTTGTACCGCAAGGACAAGCACGTATTCGTACCCAAATGTCGGCAGCACACACGACTGAGCAAATTGAGCGTGCAGTGGCGGCATTTATCAAAATTGGCAAAGAACTTAATGTGATTGCATAAGGTTACTCTATGAAAGCACTGTCAAAATTAAAAGCACAAGAAGGTATCTGGATGACTGATGTTCCAGTACCTGAGCTTGGTCATAACGATGTGATGATCAAAATTCGCAAAACAGCAATTTGTGGCACTGATGTTCATATTTATAACTGGGATGAGTGGTCACAAAAAACGATCCCTGTTCCTATGGTTGTCGGTCATGAATATATCGGTGAAATTGTTGCAATAGGGCAGGAAGTGAAAGGCTTTAATATTGGTGATCGTGTCTCGGGTGAAGGGCATATCACTTGCGGTCATTGTCGCAATTGCCGTGGTGGTCGTACACATTTATGTCGTAATACCATTGGTGTGGGTGTAAATCGCCCAGGCTGTTTTGCTGAATATCTGGTTATCCCTGCCTTTAATGCATTTAAAATCCCAGATAATATTTCTGATGAATTAGCCGCTATTTTTGATCCCTTTGGTAATGCTGTTCATACCGCATTATCTTTTGATTTAGTGGGTGAAGATGTGCTGGTTTCTGGCGCGGGTCCTATTGGGATCATGGCGGCTGCAATTTGTAAGCATGTTGGCGCTCGTCATGTGGTGATCACCGATGTTAATGAATATCGGCTTGATCTTGCAAGAAAAATGGGTGTTACCCGAGCCGTAAATGTCAGCAAAGAAAACTTAATCGATGTGATGAAAGAATTGGGTATGACAGAAGGCTTTGATGTTGGTCTAGAAATGTCAGGTGCGCCACCTGCGTTTCGTACCATGCTTAATACCATGAACCATGGTGGTCGTATTGCGCTGTTGGGTATTCCTCCTTCGGATATGGCTATTGATTGGGGACAAGTTATCTTTAAAGGACTGTTTATTAAAGGTATCTACGGTCGTGAGATGTTCGAAACATGGTACAAAATGGCGGCACTTATCCAATCGGGCCTTGATCTCTCGCCGATTATTACGCATCAATTTCCTATTGATGAATTCCAAAAAGGCTTTGATATCATGCGCTCAGGTCAATCAGGTAAAGTCATTTTAGATTGGCAGTAATATGCGGTAATTAAGCGAAAAAAGAGCCTTAATAGGCTCTTTTTTATTGCGTTATTTTTCAACTTCACCGATTTCTTCGTTCGGAGTAGGTGTATTCGGTATTTTCTTTTTTTCTGATGCGCTAAATCCACGTGATAATGTATTAATTAGTGTACTTTTTTTCATCGAGATAATTGCTTCTTGCGCGGGTTTTAACCAAGACGCAGGTTTTGGCGCTTTGGGTTGTTCTGTGGGTGGGATAACTTTAGGTGGTTCTGGTTGTATCGGTTTTTCTGTTTGTGGCTTTAATAGTGTACTCGGTGCAACCAGTTGAATATCAGCGGGTAATAAAGGTAACTGTTGTTGTAATGCGCTAACCGTTGAAGGATGAGGATGTCCGATAGCAATAGCGGAGCCGTTTTTTCGCGCTAAAGCTATCGCGCGATTAAGCTGTTGTCTGGTTTCGGCTTCTGTTTGTACGTTATCGAGAAAAACATGGCGACGTAAAGAGGGAACACCCGCCGCTTTTGCTGCAATGGCTGCTTGTGTATTACCAATGGTTACGCTATCTAAAAAATAGAGATTTGAGTGATTCAGCGCTTTAATGACTCTATCCATTGCTTGCCTATCGGATGTCATCGCACTGCCCATATGGTTATTCATACCGACAGCGTAAGGAACATTACTGATAGCATGCTGAATAATTCGATTAATTTCAGCCTGATCCATGGAAGGTTTGAGGGTATCACGCTCTAGTGGTTGTTTGCTAATGGGAGCCATTGGCATATGGATCAAAATTTCACGCCCTTGTGTATGTGCTTTAGTCGCCATTTCTTTACCATGAGGAGAATCAGGCAAAATGGCGATAGATACTGCTGTAGGAAGTTGTAAAACTTGGTTATCTTCTTTTTTCCGATAACCAAAATCATCAATTACAATGGCTAATTTTGCTGCAAACGCAGGCGTACTCACAACCAGACTTAGCAACATTAGACTAAGTAAAAAAGAGTGCTTGCGTTGTAATGTGCCAAGTAATTTCAAACCTACCTCCCAAGCCAAGGAACAGGGTTCACTGCTTTTCCTTGACGTCTGATTTCAAAATAGAGTGCTGAACGCTCTTGTCCACCACTGTTACCGACTAAAGCAATAGGTTGGCCTGCTTTAACTTGTTGACCCACATTCACTAAAGCACTTTGGTTATAACCATAAAGGCTCATATCACCTTTACCATGTTCAACCACAACCACTAAACCATAACCTTGAAGCCAATCGGCTAATAACACTCGCCCATCAGCAATAGCTTTTACTTCCGTACCTTGTGCCGCAGGTATTACAATACCTTTCCAACGTAATTCACCAGAGCCAGAAATAGATTCACCAAAACGGTGTAATAAAGTACCTCTGATTGGCCAAATCGCTTGTCCCGCAGGTTTACCTAAACCACCTGTACGTGACATCAATGACTGCTCTTCGGCGGTGGGTTTATAGGTTGAACCGCGCTGTTGGGCTTCCCGCTGTTTAGCTGCAATACGTGCCGCCTCTCGGGCTTCACGTTCTGCACGAGCTTTGGCTTCACGCTCTGCTTGAGCAATTTTATTTCTTAATTGCGCTTCGTTAGCTCGCATTGTCGCTAAGTTTTTCTGATCTGCTTTTAAGGTTGATTCAAGTTGAGTCAGTGTTTTTTGTCTAGCGGCTAATGCATTATCCAGCTTTTGTTTTTCTTGCTGTTGTTTGGTTAAGACTTGCTTTTGTTCGTTCTGTTTTGCTTGTTGCGCTGCTTTTTCGGCTTCAAGTTCTTTTGAGGTTTGCGCCAGCTCTGTCATTGTTTCTTTGCGAGCATCATTAATATAGCTGTAATAGGCTAAGATACGCTCTTCACGCTGACCTTCTTCACCACGAAATAAAAGCTCTATGCCTTGATGTTTACCTTGGCGATAAGCTGCATCCATTTGGCGAGCTAATAATTCTTGTTGAGACTGATACTGTTTTTGTAAGCGTGCAATATTTGCGGTAATGGTTTTTATCTCTTTACCCAATGTTTGTAAGCGGTTTTGGGTTTCATGCACAGAGCGACTCGCATTTGAAATTTGAGTTTCTTGCGTTTTTAACTGATTAAGAAGGGCTGTACGTTGTTTTTGTTGTTCTTGAACCTGTTTCTCTTTTTCTGCGATCGTGGTTTGTAGATCTTTTAGCTGATTGCGGTTATCCGTTAATGTGTTAGCAAAAACAGGGGACGCAGAAAAGAGAGCGGTGCTAATAAGCAACGTGATTAACGGTAAAGAAAATACACGATAAGACGGATGTGTTTTTTTTTGAAGATCCATTTTCTCTGCCATCTGACCCACGTACCTTTCATAACAGTTTGTAAGATTATTTCATGCCATAAAACAACTGACCAGCTAACATGAAATAAAGCCGAAATTTCAGATAATACCTAACAGGTAATCTATTCAATTAATAAGAGATTATAAAGCAATAATCATAGGAGAGAGGAAAAAAGCGGTTTTCTGTGTGACAGCGCAATAGAATATCACGCTGTCCACAAGAGAGATTATTCGACGATAGTACCCCAAAGGTCATATTCGTCTGCATGTTCAATAAGAACGCGGACGATTTGTCCCGGTTCTACATCAAATTGCTCATTGAGGTAAACCGCACCATCAATTTCAGGTGCATCAGCCATACTACGGCCAATCGCCCCCTCTTCATCCACTTCATCAATCATAACAAGCAACACTTTGCCGATTTTCTCTTGCAGGCGTTCCGTCGAAATTTGTTGCTGTAATTGCATAAAGCGGTGATAACGCTCTTCTTTCACGTCTTCAGGTACTTGATCCGCCAGTTCATTTGCTTTCGCCCCGTCAACAGGGCTGTATTTAAAGCAGCCTACGCGATCTAAACGTGCTTCCGTGAGGAAATCCAATAACATTTGGAAGTCTTCTTCTGTTTCGCCCGGAAAACCAACAATAAAGGTAGAACGTAAAGTTAATTCGGGGCAAATTTCTCGCCAGCGTTTTACGCGCTCTAAAGTACGTTCAACAGAGCCTGGACGTTTCATCAGTTTTAAAATTTTAGGGCTAGCATGCTGAAGCGGAATATCCAAATAAGGCAAAATTTTACCTTCTGCCATTAAAGGAATGACATCATCAACATGTGGATAAGGGTAAACATAATGTAAGCGAACCCAAATCCCTAATTTTGCCAGTTGTTCACATAAACTGACCATACTCGTTTTGACTGGCATTCCATCCCAAAAGCCGGTTTGATGTTTAGTATCAACACCGTAAGCCGAAGTATCTTGAGAGATAACCAGTAACTCTTTTACACCTGCATTAACTAATCTCTTGGCTTCACCTAATACTTCACCGATTGGACGACTATCTAGATCACCGCGCATTGATGGGATGATGCAGAATGTACAACGGTGATTACAGCCTTCAGAGATTTTTAAATATGCGTAATGGCGAGGCGTTAATTTTACACCCTGCTCAGGAACCAGGCTGAGAAAAGGATTGTGATCAGGTTTTGGCACATAGTGGTGAATATGAGATAACACTTGCTCATAACTATGAGGCCTTGTGATTTCGAGTACTTTAGGGTGCACTTCACGAATTTGGTTTTCTTTTGCACCTAAACAGCCAGTGACAATGACTTTACCGTTTTCATCGAGTGCTTCACCAATCGCTTCTAGCGATTCTTGTACTGCGCTGTCAATAAATCCACAGGTATTAACGATGACTAAATCAGCATCATTATAGGTAGGAACAACTTGATAACCTTCTGTACGCAGTTCGGTTAGGATACGTTCAGAGTCCACTAAATTTTTAGGACAACCTAATGAAACGAATCCAATTTTAGGCACTTGATTTGTTTGCGACATGCTCGTGTTCTCAATACTTTTAAATAAATAACAGATAGTTGTTGTATCTCAGACAGGTATAAATCTTACGTAAGATGGGCGATTTTATACGTAAGTAGCCACTATTAGGGATGCTGATTTATTAATAGCTTTCCTGAAGAGGGATCCTGTAGAGTAAAAAGGTAACGCCTTTTCATTCATCATTTTTTACGGAACCGGCGCTAATGGTACATAAATCCGTCAATAAAAAAAATGATTGTTGAGAAACTTTCCGCAAAAATAGAAAGAGAAAAGCAGGAATAGGCTGTAATTGCGTCATGACAAAGGTATACTTTGGCTCTTTGATACTATTTTTAACCAACGAGAGTGATTGCATCCTATGCTGCAAGAAGTAATGCAATTTTTCAACCGGCACACCCTGTTAAGCTTTATCTGGATCGCGTTGCTGGTGGCGGTCATTGTATTGACCTTTAAAGGACTTTTTTCTAAGACGAAAAATATTTCCCGTACAGAAGCGATTTCTTTGATAAATAAAGAGAATGCGGTGTGTGTTGATATCCGTAGCCGTGATGAATTCCGTAAAGGACACATCATTGATTCTATCAATTTAACGCCTTCTGAAATCAAAAATAATAATATTGCTGAGCTGGAGAAATATAAATCACAGCCAGTTATTGTTGTATCACCATCAGGTATTGAAGGTGCAAAACCTGCAGAAAGCCTAATTAAACTCGGTTTTGAAAAAGTCTTTATTTTAAAAGATGGTCTTTCAGGCTGGAGTGGTGAGAATTTACCACTGGCTAAAGGTAAAAAGTAACGAGCGGGCAGATTGAGTTCTATACTTACTGCTATTCAATTAATAAGGATATAAAAAGGTAAGATTATTATGTCAGAACAGCAAAACCAAGAGATGACTTTTCAAATTCAACGTATCTATACAAAAGATATCTCTTTTGAAGCGCCTAATGCCCCACAAGTTTTCCAAAAAGAGTGGCAACCTGAAGTTAAATTAGATCTGGATACTTCTTCTAATACTTTAGCTGAAAACGTGTATGAAGTTATTCTGCGCGTTACGGTAACTGCAACCATGGATAACGAAACGGCATTCCTGTGTGAAGTGCAACAAGCCGGTATCTTTACCGTTGAAGGTATTGAAGGCACTCAATTAGCACATTGCTTAGGTGCATATTGCCCTAACGTTCTGTTCCCTTATGCTCGTGAATGTATCACTAACTTAGTCAGCCGTGGTACTTTCCCACAACTGAACCTAGCACCCGTTAACTTTGACGCGTTGTTTATGAACTATTTACAACAGCAACAAACTGATGCGGCTAATGAAGGGGCTGAAGAAGCTTAATGAACGCTTCTATGACAGTTATCGGTGCCGGTTCATACGGCACCGCTTTAGCGATTACTTTAGCGCGCAATGGTCATGATGTTGTGCTTTGGGGGCATGATCCTCAGCATGTTGCAGCATTAGAACAAGCACGCTGTAATCAGGCATTTCTGCCCGATGTTTCCTTTCCTGATAGTTTATACATGGAAGCTTCTTTGCAAAAAGCGATAGAAGCCAGCCGTAATATTCTGGTTGTGATCCCAAGCCATGTTTTTGGTGATGTATTACAACAGATCAAACCCTTTTTACGTCAGGATGCACGTGTTGTTTGGGCGACAAAAGGACTTGAGGCTCATACTGGTCGCTTGTTGCAAGATGTAGCGCGTGAAGTATTAGGTAATGAAATCCCGCTCGCAGTGTTATCAGGTCCTACTTTTGCTAAAGAGCTTGCAGCCGGTCTACCTACTGCGATTTCTGTGGCATCAACGGATAATACGTTCTCTGAAGAGCTTCAACAGCTTTTCCATTGTGGAAAAAGTTTCCGAGTTTATAAAAATCCTGATTTTATCGGTGTGCAATTAGGTGGCGCGGTAAAAAACGTGATTGCTATTGGTGCGGGTATGTCTGATGGTATGGGCTTTGGTGCCAATGCGCGTACAGCGCTGATCACCCGTGGTCTTGCTGAAATGAGCCGTTTAGGTAAAGCATTAGGTGCAGATGCTGCAACCTTTATGGGAATGGCGGGTTTGGGGGATTTAGTTTTAACCTGTACCGATAACCAATCTCGTAATCGTCGATTTGGTATGATGCTAGGTCAAGGTTTGGATGTTGATACGGCGCAAGAGAAAATCGGGCAGGTCGTTGAAGGTTATCGTAACACTAAAGAAGTGCGTGCATTAGCTGAACAGGTGGGTGTTGAAATGCCTATCACCGAACAGATCTACCAGATTTTATATCAGCATAAAGATGCCAAAGAAGCGGCATTATCTTTATTAGGTCGTGCAACGAAAGATGAGATAGACAGCAATCTGTTCTAAGTCTATTTTAGGTAGTTAGTTAGTTATTTATTTCTGTTTTAAACATAAGAAGCCTAAGTATTTACTTAGGCTTCAATGTAAAAAGAATGAGAGTGAGTATGTCGCTAGAAGAACTAAAAAGAGTCTGGGATCATATTAAAAATGAAGCAAGATGTTTGGCAGATTGCGAGCCAATTTTGGCGAGTTTCTTCCATGCGACATTACTCAAGCATGAAAACTTAGGCAGCGCCTTAAGTTATATGTTGGCGAATAAGCTAGCAACTCAAACTATGCCTGCAATTGCTGTGCGTGAGATTGTTGAAGAAGCCTATCGCAGTGATCATTCTATGATTGAATCGGCGGCTTATGATATTTCAGCTGTCCGTTTACGCGACCCCGCGGTTGATAAATACTCCACACCCCTGCTTTATCTAAAAGGTTTCCATGCCTTACAAGCTTATCGCATAGCGCATTGGTTATGGGGGCAAGATCGTAAAGCACTTGCTGTTTATCTGCAAAACCAGATTTCTGTGACTTTTGGGGTTGATATTCATCCAGCGGCACGCATTGGTCACGGTATTATGCTCGATCACGCAACAGGTATTGTGATTGGTGAAACGGCTATCGTAGAGAACGATGTTTCTATTTTACAATCTGTCACCTTAGGGGGAACCGGTAAAACGTGCGGTGATCGCCATCCTAAAGTGCGCGAAGGTGTAATGATTGGTGCAGGCGCTAAAATACTCGGTAATATTGAGATTGGTCGCGGTGCCAAAATTGGCGCGGGATCCGTGGTATTACATGAAGTACCGGCACATACTACGGTTGCGGGAGTACCGGCTCGCATTGTCGGTAAGCCGACCAGTGACAAGCCTTCACTCGATATGGATCAACACTTTAATGGTGTAGTACCGGGTTTTGAGTGTGGTGATGGCATTTAATGGCATTAACCAAAGTGACACTTTCTGAACTTAAGGTTTGTTTACACGCTGAATATATTGGCGATAACAAGCCTTTTAGTTGGATAAGACTTTTTCACCGCGTTTTTTTCTGCCAACGCTCACGTTATCTGTTTTGGTGGCGTGTCGCTCAATTCTTTTATTTCTCTAAAAACCGGTTTCTTAAAAAATTAGGTATTCGTATTGGTGCTAAAAATAATCGTAAATATTGCAACGATATCTCACTAAGAACGCGTATAGGAAAAGGTCTTTCATTACCACATCCCATAGGGATCGTACTGACTAATTACTGTCAGCTAGGAGAGAATGTAACGTTAATGCAAGGTGTGACTATCGGAGTAAAAGAAAAGGATGGCAAAGCGGATATTCGAGTTGGCAATCATGTTTATATTGGTTGTAACTCATCGATTATCGGTGGAGAGATAGAGATTGGTGATAATGCGGTAATTGGTGCTCATGCATTAGTCTTAAAGGATGTGGGAGAAGGGTGTCGGTATATTACAAAAGTCGTTGCTGAAATCAGGCAACCATCAGAGCAATAAATTAAGTTTTTAGCTATTTGAAATTGAAAAAGCGCTGATCATTATTTGTGATCAGCGCTTTTTGCATTTCAGTCTTTTAGTAATGCACCAGGATAACCTAATTGACGCCATGCTTCAAAAACCACAACGGCAACTGTATTTGACAGATTCATACTACGGCTATCAGCCAGCATTGGGACTCTGATTTTCTGCTGTGTTGGCATATTATCCAATACATAGGGTGGCAACCCACGCGTTTCAGGCCCAAACAGGAGATAATCGCCATCTTGATAGCTGACATTGCTATGTGCAGGTGTGCCTTTTGTCGTTAACGCAAATACACGGGCACCTGTCGGCGATTGTGCATTATCGGGGTTTAAACCTTCACTTTCTAAAAAAGCATAGTAATCGTGATGCTGTTTAATATCAGCAAACTCACGGTAATCAAGCCCTGCGCGACGTAGACGTTTATCATCCCAAGTAAAACCCAATGGTTGGATCAAATGGAGATGAAAGCCTGTGTTAGCACACAGGCGGATAATATTACCCGTATTCGGTGGAATTTCGGGTTCAAATAAGACGATATTGAGCATATAAAATCGGTTTAATCGTTACCAAAGAGGTCACGAGTATAAACTTTTTCTTCAACATCGTTTAGTGCTGATGACATTCTATTAGTAATAATGACATCAGACATCGCTTTAAACTCATTTAAATCACGCACTAATTTTGAGTTAAAGAAGGTGTCTTCTTTCATTTCTGGCTCATAAATCACTACTTCGATTCCTTTGGCTTTAATGCGTTTCATAATGCCTTGGATAGAAGAAGAACGGAAATTATCAGAGCCAGATTTCATAATTAAACGATAAACACCGACGATTTTGGGTGATTTAGCAATAATAGAGTCTGCAATAAAGTCTTTACGTGTGCGGTTAGCTTCAACGATGGCACTAATAATATTATTAGGAACAGAGTCGTAGTTGGCTAAGAGCTGCTTAGTATCTTTTGGTAAGCAGTAACCACCATAACCGAATGATGGATTGTTATAGTGATTACCAATACGCGGATCTAAGCAGACACCTTCGATAATTTGTCTTGAATTCAGTCCGTAAGATTCGGCATAGCTATCTAGCTCATTAAAGTAAGCAACACGCAGTGCTAAATAAGTATTAGCAAATAATTTAATCGCTTCGGCTTCTGTGGAATCAGTAAAAAGCACATCAATATCTTTCTTTAATGCACCTTGTTGTAAAAGGTCAGCAAATTTTTGTGCCCTTTCTGATTGTTCACCAATCACAATGCGAGAAGGGTATAAGTTATCGTAAAGTGCACGACCTTCACGTAAGAATTCAGGAGAGAAAATAATATTATCCGTATTATATTTTTCTCTCATTTCTTTGGTAAAACCAACAGGGATGGTTGATTTAATAATCATTGTCGTGGTTGGATTATATTCTAAAACATCACGGATCACAGACTCTACTGAGGAGGTGTTGAAATAGTTTGTTTTAGGATCGTAATCGGTTGGTGTGGCAATGATAACAAATTCGGCATCTTTATAAGCGAATTCTTTATCTAATGTTGCCGTAAAGTCGAGCTCTTTGGTTGCTAAAAACTCTTCAATTTCTTTATCTGTAATTGGAGAGATTTTTTTATTCAGTAATTCAACTTTTTCTTTATTGATATCTAACGCAACCACTTTGTTGTGTTGGGAAAGCAGTATTCCGTTAGATAGACCGACATAGCCGGTACCGGAGATGGTGATTTTCATTTTTTATCCTAACATTATAAAATTTCGTTTAATGTATTTATATACTTATTAATAATAATTTTTCATTAAATTTAGATTAAGTTTTCTTTTAATTATTTTTACCCATTTCTAATTTATCGTCATAGAATAGTTTTATAAATCCATCAATAGTATCAACTAAATTTTATACTGGCTTGGATTGGTATAAATATCCATTAATACAATTTTCAAGAGTAGTCGTAATTATAGTTGTCCCATTTTGGGGTAATGGATAATTTGAATCATTGAATCAGCCCAAGGGAATGAATTATTTATTTGTATTATTTATAGCTAATTAATGGATTCATATCTATTTTTTAATCAATTATAATAATTGATTAAAGTGATTCTCTTCTGAAAGAGAATTAAGTATTACAGAGATATCTCATAGAGCTAAATTATTAATCAAAGAATGTCACTTTGTGACTAACTTTCTAACAAAAGAATTATAAATAATTTTTACAAGTTTAATGGGTAAAAATCGAAATACAAAGCGCATAAAAGGAAAGAAACTAAATGATTTTTTCCAGAGCATAATATTCCAGTATACTTTAAATTCGTTAAAAGCCTTGACAGAAGATCGTCTGTCATATGCACCATCCATTCTTACTTTAACTAACACTTGCTCAATATTTCCACATGTTGCACCATTTTTTAAAGCTTGAAACCAGAGAGCAATATCTTCATTTAAAGGATAATCAACAGGGTAGAAACCTATTTTAGCTAATGATGTGCGCCGAAAGCAAATTGTTACATGAGCGAATGGTGATGCTTTATAAATAACTTTAAAAATTTCTTCATGCGTCAATGGATAACAACGGGTTGCTACTATGTTATTTGAAGAAGCTATAAATTCCTGTATAGAACCTCCGGAAATGTCTATAATTGGATTGTTTTCCATATATTCAATTTGATATTGAAGCCTATTGGGTAATGATAGGTCATCTGCATCCATGCGGAAAACATATTTTTCATCTTCTAAAATAGAAATTAGTTTGTTAAGTCCTTTAGCTAAGCCTACAGGATTTTTTGAATGAATTGATTTATATATAAATCCAGAGCTTTCAATAAATTCCATCATATTTTTACTAACATGACCATCAATGTGTAAATAGACTTTAATTCTATCTTGTTGAATGGATTTTTGATTAAATGTTATGGATTTGATAGCACTAACAAAATCCTCATATTTATCATTTTTATATACAGCAATAATAACAGCAATACTAAACATAATTAACTCTTTTTAATAATACTAAAAATTAATGGTGAAGTGATCCTATAAGATAGCATATATATTGCAGTATATAATACACCTCCATATATATTAAAAAAGTACAAACCAAGAGTTAAAATGAAGTAATATAGGACTCTGAATAGATTACGATTTAGAAAAATACCTTTTTGAAAAAAGGTTAGTTTAAACCTTATCTCTCCACTCCTTTCAATCAAATTAATTAGTGGGAAAATAAGAATACTAAACATAAAACATTCGTATCCCAAATTAAAAACCAGGGAAAAGGATGAAAATCTAAATAAAACCAATAAAAAGTGTATTGGAAGATTAGCAATAGATCTTATATGATTATAAAGAACAAATGTTATTAATAAACCCACATATGAAATTACTAAATAATGAATTGATATTTTTTCGTTTAAAGATAACAAGATCCCGATGGTCAAAGAAATCAATACTCTAACACTATATATTAATAATTTTTTTTTATTGTAATAGTGCATTTCTGATTTAGAAAGTCTTAATGTGGGATTATTTTCCTTCTTTATGGTTTCACAGTCATTATTAATATATCCAATCTCATAGAGATTATATATTCCTATTATGAAAAGAAACAAAAAAGCTAATTCATTCAGTGAGACGATCCCATTAGAAAAAGCAAGAATAAAGATAGGTATTATATAGATAAAAAACCAAGAAACGGTTTTTATTAGAGTTCTTAGTCTTGAGTGATAAAAATAAAAAAAAGGGATAAAGAAAAAATTCATAATTATTGTCTCAAATCTATACTGTTTTTTAAGTTGAACTGTTCCCAAAATAATTTTGATTTGTTATTAAGTATTACAGGAATATATTCATCTAAATAGGGAATGCATTTAGAATCTCCAAAATTATCGGATATCATTACTAAGTGTTTGTTTTTATATTTGTTTTTTATTATTTTGTTTTTAACATCGAGTAGATCTAAATATATTCCTGTAGTATATTTCCCATTTAAAATATTTAATTTTGATGAAAAAGAGTTATCATAAGATAAATAATGACATATTGCTGTAACCACTGGTTCAATCGATGCTGAAAGAAGAATAATTTGATATCCTTGAGTTTTATATTTATTAACAACATCGAGTACTTTTTGATTATAATCTATATTTTCTGCAAACTCTTTTGCATCTGACATTACTGAAGATATATTTCTATTTTTTAATGTAGAAATATATAAATTTCTTAAAATATCTTTTTTAAACAATTTGAAAATAATTTTGTTGATAATCTTTACCAATATCATACGCCTTATTTTTTTTAAGAAGTTATTTTTTATGTAGTACTGTTCTAAGAATAAAATTGTAGTGTTATGGGGAACTATAGTATGACAAACGTCAACAAACAATATTTTATCCAAAAGTCAACCTCATGACTTGTATACATCAATTATAAATTACTCTAAATCAAATACTCTTGAAGTATTTTGATAAAGAAACTAGGTATATTAATACAATAACTTGTGTTGTATCAAATATGTATGGATTTGTTATTGCATAAAAAACATACATGCAATAAATCAAAATTATAAATTTATTCTTACAAATATATAAAAATAAGTAGGCGTGTAAAACTATAAGAGATAAAAAACCTAAAAAGCCAATTTGATAGAGAATATAAAGTGATTGAAGTTCATAGTAAATAAATTTTCTATAATCTCTCACTGCTGTTATTATATTTAACTTGCTACCTAAGCCTTGTCCAAATAAAATATCATAATAACTTTCAGCTAAGCCAATCATTAATGCATTAGCTTGATCAAATCTTGTACCTAGAGAACTTGATTCACCTCCAATTAACTTCAATAATACATTGCTATATACAACATCAATTATAAATGGAAAAGATATTAATATTAGCAGAAATATAAAAAAATTCTGGATTGATAATTTTATTCTAGCTTTAGATTTAATAATTTCTATTAAAGGTATATAAAGAAAAATGGCAATAAGAAACATTAAATTAGAAGCAATGATACAAGCAAAAAAATATAATATTACAAATAAAAATTTACCATTTTCCACTCTAAACTTAAAATAAGATACCATAAAGGCAAAAGGTATTAGAGCGTTACCAATAATTTGAATCCTATAAAAATATCCTGAGTATGTATATACATCACCTAAATTATGTGAAAGAAAAAATTGCCTAATAATAGTGTAATCTTTACCAGAAAAAAATAATATTAAATAAATTTCAAAGGTAATTAAAAATATGGCTTGAATAGATAATGCTAAATTAAATGCAGTTGTAAGATTTACTTTGTAAAAAGGTAGTAAAAGTACAAAGTTGATCAGGAATAATATTATCAAAAAACGAGGTAATGAATTGATATCATTGCTATTTAATAAGGAAAAGGCGAGTGATAATGATATATATATAAGTAGTAAAATTAGTCTGTGATCAAATTTGATTTGATTACTATAAAGGATTAAAAAAATGAAAATAAAACCGAATAATGTAATGGATAATGCTGATGGAATATATAAAGAAAGAGGAAACTGACGGGTAAGAACAAAACAAAGAAAAAAGAAAAGAATAGTTATTAAACTTTGCTTTTTTATTTTTAAAGTATTATTTTCCATCTATCTTACCTGTTTTACCAAATACACCATCCCTTAATGCTAAGCAAACGTTACCTAGTCGCTTAATTCTTCCTTTAAAAAATATTAAGCTTAGAAAAATAGATGCTGGTAAGATAATAAAATTTCTTAATTTCCAATATAAAGGTACATAGGGTCTTCTAATAAGTAAGAGATAATTTCTAAGTATATAGTAAGTTCTAGTTGGTGAATTCTCTGTTAGTTTAAATAGTTTGAAGTTATAAGAACTCTCACCAAGAACATGTGACATTACTGTATCTTCATCTATATATATATTATATCCCTTACTTATAGCACGCCAGCACCATTCATGATCTACGGCATCAATAAATAGTTCTGATTCCATTAAACCAATATCAGAAAGTGTACTATTATTTATTAACTTACCTGAAGCTATAATTTGGCTTACTTTTGTTAGATTGTTTTCTTCTTCGTGATTTAGCATCACACGTGAGCGCATTTTTTGGGAGCAATTTAAATCGAATACTCTTGGGCCAATACAAGCTGTTTTTTTTATATTATCAAGCTTAATTGATAGGTTAGATATCATATTTTCTGGTACAATGCTATCTTGATCAAATAATATTGAATATTTATAACCCCGTTCTAAAGAAATTCTTAGACCAATATTTTGCGCTTCTGCAATACCAAGATTCTCGCCATTTAGAATTATTTCAGCACTAATATCTGAAAAATCAATATATTCAGGTGTGTTATCAATAATCAAAACATTGGATGATTTTTTTAATGATTCATTCATTAAAGTTAAATGTTTTGTATCTGGATAAAAGCAAATTATTATAGATAATATATTTTTTGACATAATATTAAATTACAAATTTTTTATGAGGTTATATATTTTTTGGCTCGCTATTCCTGAGCTGAACTCATTAGCAAATTTAATTGCATTCTCTCTTATGGTTTGCATATCATTTCTATTTCCATATATGTATGAGATAACATCTACAAGAGAATTTAGATCATTATATTTATATAAAAAACCATTTTTTTTATCACTAATTAGCTCAGGATTGGCACCTGTGTTACTAGCAATCATTATCAACCCTGCAGCCATACCTTCAATAGTTACTCTACCAAATGCCTCAGCTTTTGAGGATATAATACCAATATCGTAGTTTAATCTAACTCTGTTTATATCCTCTCTGAAACCAAGGAAAAAAACATTATTAATTGAGTTTTTTTCTACATAATCAAAAAGATTTTTTGCATATTCAGAATCAATATTTCCTACAATAGAAAGAGAGCATTCAATTCCTTTTTTATTAAGAGCTTCTATTGTATCAATTACAAATTTTTGACCTTTGCCTTCAGAAATTGTTCCTACACTTAATATTTTTAGAGGTTTTTCAATATTTTTATTATTTTTTAATAAGCAATCATGCAATTGAACATCATCATAAACAAGCATCAGCTTGTCATTATTTATGTATTGAGATAATTTATACTTAAGCGCTTGGGA
This sequence comes from Proteus vulgaris, assembly GCF_033708015.1. Lineage (NCBI taxonomy): Bacteria > Pseudomonadati > Pseudomonadota > Gammaproteobacteria > Enterobacterales > Morganellaceae > Proteus > Proteus vulgaris. The sequence goes on from NZ_CP137920.1 coordinate 59,085, forward strand.
TATGACAATAACCTTATCTGAAGTGTTTAACAAATTATAATATTGTTTATCACCAATGGTATGTACACAATTTTGGTCTTCTATTCCAAACTCTCTCACATGCCATATGTGTTTTGCTTTAAGTAAGTTACTTAAAAAGTATCCAGCATAAGTATCTGAAGTGTTAGAATATACTAAATCAATTCTTTCATTTAATTTATTTATTTTTTTAGATATTTTAAATACGGATAAATAAGTGGTGATTATTTTGAATAACCCCCTTATTTTATATTTTATAAAGCTTCTTATTTTTTGAGGAACGGGATGTCTTGCTCCATACAAAGGTGCTTCAAATACACGAACGTTTTTTTTAACTAATAATTCGTACAATCCATCTTTATTATTTGGAATCAAGGCAAATATTTGCAGATCATTTTTTTTTAATAAATTATTTATTATATCTAACATAGAAGCAGTTGCACCGCTTTTAGGTTTAGAATCATGAAAAACAAATAATATTTTTTTCATGTTAACTAGCCTCGAATGTGACGTTTTAAAAAATCTATTGATTTTTTTCTATATTTTTCAAGTAGTAAATTGCTTTCTTCAAAGCTAAATTCTAATGGAAGGTTATCAATGTCTGCTATGCTTTCAATATGTCTTTCTAGTAGATTTACTTGTCCTAATAATGACTCGCTTCGTATATCAGTATCGTTATTAAATTTCAGGGTTAGAAAAGGAACTTCATTTATTATAGAAAATACAGTACCGTGAAAAGATGTCGTAATAACAAAACTAGCATTTGAAAATAATTTTATAAAATCATTAGGTGACGCATCTGTGATATTATTTTTATTGGTATAACAATCCGTTCTAGACGATAATGATACAATACTTAGTCCTAATTTTTTTGATATAAATTCTTTGATTTGTTGGGTTAATGAGTGTTCGTGAACTTCATATATTAATAAATAAGGTTTTTCATCTACATGAATGCTTGCACTATCTTTCAATGACCTCCATTCTGACTTAGAAAGTAGCAATGTTGGGTCTAGAGTAATTTCTGGGTTTAAACTGCTAATTGAGCTTATGTAATTTGCAAGCTTTTCTTCACGAACACCAATGCCATCCAAACCTTCTAAATATTTAATAAAGGTATATTCATCTTCTGAATTTATATTGGATGTTCCCATACTTGCAGCGTATGATATAGTATTATTTGCTGTTAAGTTATCAAATATGCCATAGTAGTGTTTATCGATACCATTAGTATAAGATGTATTCCAAATTTGGTCGCTACCAAGAAATAAATATTCAAACATTCCTTCAGGTTTATGAATGTTTATTTCTTTTTTAATAAAGGTTTCAAACGCAATAAATCTATTTTTCTTTCTTTTATAATCTAGAATGAGATGTATGAAATCTTTAATATATCTTATAAAAGCTGAAATGGATTTTTCTTTTGGTAATTGAGGATATAATTCATATCCTCTACTGATCGATTCTGGTTGATAATCAATGAAAACTGGTTCTAAAGAAAGTTTCTGCAATGATTTTTTAAGCGCGTATGCTTGTAGTAATGCGCCATAGTTATGAGCTCTATGATAAGTAACAATTCCACATTTTTTTTTATTCATGGACTAACTCTTAGTAATTTATTAATTTGTGATAATATGCTCTTTTTTTCTTCATTAGATAATATTATAAAGAAGAATAATATTGAGAATATAATACCATTTATAAGAATATTTAATATTATTGTGTTACAATAAATTAAATTAGTTAATATTAGGGATAGGAACAGAACGAATAGTCCCTTAATAACTACAGAAAATAAATATTCATTAACAATAGAACCAATAATTTTTTTAGCATAGACAAGTCTATACAATAGAGAAATGGACGAAATAATGATACTAACTATATATATATATATATATGTTTCATATAGGCTTACAGTTATATATATTAATGGTATGTTTAATATCATTAAACTACCAATAACTAATTGATATTTTTTTATATTACCGTTTGCCTGAACCACTGATAAAATTGGGTACCCTAAAGAAGTAAGGATAATTTCGATGTATGTAAATTTAAGAAATATAATTGTAATAGGAGGATAACTATCAAGCCATAAGTCTAAAAGATTTTCAGTATTTTCATATAATATGAGTGATATCAAAAATGCGAGATAAATTGTTATTTTTCCACTAAGTATAAAAAGTTGAGAAAAGTAGCTTTCTTCTTTATTGTTTGATTTAACTAGCTGAGGTGCAATAGCTATTTGAACACTGTTTACTAATTGTGTTACTGCTGAGTATATTTGTAAGGATATGGCTCGAGCAGCATTAATTGAGAGGCCAAAAAATATATTTATTAAAAAAGTAACACCTTGAAGAGACATTACAGAAGCTACCCCTCCCCATAAATTCCAACCAGTAAATGAAAGGATAGGTTTAATAATGCTCCAATCATAGGTTAAAGTTAACTGTATATTTTTATATCTATTTTTTATTATTAGAAATAGTATTAATCTAGTAATCAATATAGATATGAATATGGCAATAGTATAGTCTAAAATGCTTTTTGAACCTGTTAAATATAAGCTAAGTATAAAAATTAACTTACTTATAATTTCCAATATCATTATTAGAGCATAATATTTAGCATCCTCAAAAGAGATTAATAGTGTTAGATAAGGTGATGTAATAAAAGAGACTAAAAATGTAGCAATAGATACATAAAATACATACCAAATGATATTTATATTAATAATATCTTGGTTCAGATATAAATTTATATATATTGTTCCAAATAAGATAATTAATAATATAGATAATACACCAAGCATAGTATTAACAATAATACAAGCATTTAGGACATTTTTAGATTCGGTACTTAAAGTTCTACTAAGAGTTTCTCCAATGCTTTCTGATAAATGCCTTTGCATTGATACTGTTGCAACGTTAACTAGGACACCACCAACAATAACAAAGCTAGCTATTATTGTATAAAGTCCAAAAGTATCAACACCAAGGATATCTAAGCTTATTCTTGATATATAGAGTGAAACTAATAGTCCTATAACCATCCTAAAATATAGAAGAACAGAGTTTTTTAATACATTGCTAAATTTTTTCATTTTCTAATATTTTTTTATATTTAGAAATAATATCGTTATAATCATTTTTAGATATAATTTCATATATACTTTTTTCTACTAATTCGTTTTCAAGAAATATGTTTTTTTTATCTATGGAGTTATAAATTGAATATATATAATCAATAATTTCTCTTGTGGAGTTATTTTGATTGCAAAATGTGTTTATATTTTTATGAGAACAATTTACTGTAAGTAGATTTAGATTTTTATCTTTTTTTATTATATTGTTTAATCTTTCATTACTTGGTTTTTTTCGATTAAAAAATCGCATTATCTTATTATAAAATATTTTTCTTGTCAGTTTATATGAGAGCTTGTTTTTAAATGAGTTAAATTTAAAATGATCATATAAACTTCTCGGAGCAGTAAAAATGCTCCCTAAATTTGGCATTGTCCACTCTTGATAGATATGTCTCGCTATATGGAAAGTTTCTATTTTATTTTTTATGTCTTCTAGTGGAGAGTGCAGTAATTGAAATTCTGCATAAAGAATAATTAGATTTTTATATTTAAAGATTGAATTTCTTTTTTCGAAATTTAAACAGGATTTATTTTTGGTAATTACTTCACCATTTTCATTTATATAAGTAACACTGATAAGATTGTCCGATATTTCATAACCATAGGCTCCCGCATTCATTACGATTCCTCCACCTATACTTCCTGGAATACCTTCTAGTCCTTCATATCCTCCATATCCTCTCATGCTAACATCACGAACAAAGTCAGGTAAGGATTTACCTGATTCAACGATTACTGTATTATCTTTAAATTGAACACTATTAACTAGTTTTGTAGATATAAATACCCCATAATTTACTGTATCATTAAATAATATATTTGTTGTTTCGCCGATTACTTTAATATCAAGATTTATATCCTTAGAAAAACATATAATGTTTATTAATTGTTCGTAATTCTTAGGTAAAATAAATCTTTTTACTATCGTTCCTGTTTTGGAATAGCAATTATTCTTTAAATCATAATCTAAGTAATATAGAATACATTCTTTATCTAGCCAATTATCAAGTTGCACTAATATATCTTTCTTCATTTTACATTCCAATCAATTTATTAAAACATATGCCAGTTTTATCTTTTTCTGATAATATTGGTCTATCTTTAATAGGCCAGACTATATTTAAATCAGGATCATTCCAAATAATATTAGATTCACTTTTTTGGTGATAAAAATTAGTTGCTTTATAAAGAAATTCCGCCTCGTCACTTAAAACCAAAAAACCATGAGCAAAACCTTCGGGAATCCACAATTGGCGTTTATTTTTTGCTGATAATATCGCACTAACCCATTTCCCATATGTATTGGATTCAGGTCTAATATCTACCGCCACATCGAAAACTTCACCGTGAACGCATCGTACTAATTTGCCTTGAGCATGTGGTGCTTTTTGATAATGTAATCCTCTTAATACTCCTTTTGATGATTTAGAGTGATTATCTTGAACAAAATTAACTGGATAACCTACCGCATCTTCAAAGATTTTTTGATTAAAGCTTTCATAAAAAAAACCTCTATGATCACCGAATACTTTAGGCTCTAAAATTAATACATCAGGAATTTCTGTTTTTATAATATTCATATTTAATCACTCTGAATCATTCGTAATAGATATTTGCCATAATCATTTTTAGATAAAGGCTCAGCAAGTATTCTTACTTGTTCTTTATTGATAAAACCTTTTCTATAAGCAATTTCTTCTGGACAAGAAACTTTTAATCCTTGTCTTTCCTCTATAGTTTGAATGAAGTTGCTTGCATCAATAAGACTTTTATGTGTTCCTGTATCTAACCAGGCATATCCACGACCCATCATGGCAACTGAGAGCTTATGCTGTTCTAGATATACTTTATTTACATCCGTGATTTCTAATTCACCTCGTGGGGAGGGTTGTAAATTCTTGGCAATATTAATAACATCATTATCATAGAAATATAAACCAGTGACTGCATAATTACTTTTGGGTTTTAGTGGTTTTTCTTCTAATGAAATAGCTACTTTATTTTGATCGAATTCGACAACGCCATAGCGCTCAGGATCATTAACATGGTAAGCAAAAACAGTGGCTCCTTGTTCTTTTTGAATTGCTTGCTCTAATTGTTTTGGTAAATCATGCCCATAAAAAATATTATCACCTAAAACAAGAGCACAATTATCAGAACCAATGAAATCATCACCAAGAATAAATGCTTGTGCTAAGCCGTCAGGACTAGGTTGAACTTTATATTGAAGATGGATACCCCATTGGCTACCGTCACCTAATAGCTGTTGAAATCGAGGTGTATCTTGAGGTGTACTAATAATTAATATATCTCTTATTCCTGCTAACATAAGGGTGCTAAGAGGATAATAAATCATTGGCTTATCATAAATTGGTAACAACTGCTTACTTACTGCCATTGTGACAGGATAAAGCCGAGTTCCTGAACCACCAGCAAGAATAATACCTTTATATTTTTTCATTTTCTGTAAACTATAAGTATTGATATTTATTTGTTATCTAAAATTTCTTTTAGCATTCTATATATGCCAAATTTCCAATGGGGTAATTCTAATTTGAAATTTGTTTCAAATTTCTGTGTGTTTAAACGAGAATTATGTGGTCTAGATGCTGGTAAAGGATATTCTGTGGCAGGAATTGGAGTTAAATTTTTAACTACTAAAGGTAATGAATATTCTCGTGCATATTTAAATATTAATGATGCATACTCAAACCAAGTTGTTGTTCCTTTTGCAGTTAAATGGTACAAGCCATAAAGTGACTTCCCATTATCTAACGTACTTTTAATCGCATGAGCAGTACAATCAGCTAACAATTCAGCACTTGTCGGAGCTCCATACTGATCATTAATTACTGATAGTGAGTCATGTTTTTTTCCTAGTTTAAGCATTGTCTTTGCAAAGTTATTACCTCTACTTGCGTATACCCAACTAGTTCTAAATATTAGATGTTTTTTACAGTTATTAATAATAGCTAGTTCACCAGCTAGCTTACTTTTACCATAAATATTTAAAGGTGCTGGGATATCTGTTTCTAACCAAGGAATATCATTGGTTCCATCAAAAACATAATCTGTTGAATAATGTATTAATAAAGCACCAATTTTTTCAGCTGTTTTTGCAATTACTTCAACGCTTTCAGCATTGATTTTGAATGCATTAATGTCGTCCGTTTCAGCTTTATCTACATTTGTATAAGCAGCAGCATTGACAATAACATCGGGTTTGATAGATAGAATAGTTTTTTCGAGTTTCGAAGGAAATAAAAAGTCAGCGTCGTATTCTGTTGATTTAGAATCTAAAGCAATTACCATTCCTAATGGAGCTAAAGAACGCTGTAATTCCCAACCTACTTGTCCATTCTTTCCAAATAAGATAATTTTCATTATTTAGTTCTTTAATTACCCTAATATTAATATATTATATTTATAGCATTGAATATACAAAGCTACCGCACTGGGTTTACGGCCCCCAGAGCGCCAAAATTCATCTCGAAAAACCCTTATCTCTATGTAATATAAGAGTTTTGTTATATAAGCATACTTTAACAATATGCGAAAAACCGCACTGAGAGTAGACTCTTCAAACCAGTCGGTCAAGTAATAGCTGGGTATTTTAGCATTGATTGAAGATATATAAATATCGGAATAGCGATTGATTCAGCCAGATCATTCTGAATTGCATCATTAGATGCTAACAAAAAGAATATGCCACCTATTCTTCAATAGATGGCAGGATATTTTGATACAATAGTTTAATTACTGAATTATGTATCTGGATTAGTATAAATTTTAACCTTGATGACTTTGCAATATTTTGATTAATATAAATAAAATCGCTCTACATAGTTACTATTCATAGAATCTAAAAGCTATAAAGTAGATAACGTTATTCTTTACTTCCTAAGCTAAACTTCCATTTTTCACCAAACTTATAATCCCAGTCATATGGGATGAATTTATCTATTCCATTACAAGGAGTAAATGTCATTTCACCAAAATAAATTTTATTATTAGCAAGATAGAAGTCTACCCGACAATAATCGAACTCAGCTGATAGCTTCTTAGCAAGATCTAGTAGTTCATGAAGTTGAGTTGGTGCTGGTATTTTTGCTGGTGCGTTTTTATATCCCATTAAGAAAGGCAATAGTTCCCATTGTGTATTATAAATATTGATAAAGCGTTCATTGCCATATCGAGAGAATTGGATCTCTAAAAATTCAGGCTTACCATGAAAACAATGAATTTTGTAGTCTTCAGGTTGAATTTGTTGATGGGTAGAGTTGAATATATCTAGATACTCTGCACATAAAATCATCGGTGTAATATTTTTATAGTGCCATTCTCTGGTTCTGTAATACATGCTTTTTCTTAAGCTTGATCGAAGTTTTTTGTTAGCAAGTTTTTTATTGAAATTTCTTTTATCAGTACAAATGATTGTGCTACCGGCATCATGATTACATTTTAAAACAAATTTCTTGGGTAAAGATTCATAAGGGATTTCAATGGGTGTTTTATAATAGCCCAATATGTTAACTAAATACTTTTCACCTATTTTTTCTTTAACATAATCTCTTACTAGAAGCTTATCTGCTAATTTAGTATAGATGGGGTTACGGTCATATAAAATCCTCGCATTTATCTTCTCATTAAATGTTTGAGGATCTCTTAAGTTTAAGCTCTTACCTAAATTCTTTTTAAAGAGGTACTTTCTATATAATTCATCCGAAACCAAATAAAAAGAAAGAAATGAAAAAATTTTTTTTATTTTGAAGTGAGCCATGATTTATCCCAAAAAGCTATAAGTTGTCTTTGTTGCTTGTTTTATATGATTTTTTAAGTGACTATGCTATGACAGTTATCGTTAGTTAAATTCAGAAAACTTATTACTATGTTAACTAACAGCCTTAACCATGTAGATAATTTGTTACTATGAGATTTTGGAGTTAGTAGTTATAAATATTTCTAATTAGCACTAAAAGCTAATATATATTTTATATTATTCTTAATAGGATTTTTTTAAGTTTTACTTAATTTAATTAGTAAAATGAATAAAAAAATGCCACCTATTCTTCAATAGATGGCAGGATATTTTGATACAACAGTTTAATTACTCTATTAAGCCGTTGGCGATTTATTACTTGCACCCGCCCTTGGCAACCAAATCTCTACTCGTAACCCACCTAATGGGCTATCGTCAGCTTTAACATGGCCTCGATGTTGACTGACTGCTGTTTCAACAATCGCTAATCCTAAGCCTGTTCCACCAGATTCGCGATCCCTTGCTTCATCAGTGCGGTAGAATGGCCGGAAGATATGTTCTCTATCTTCTGGGCTAACACCTGGTCCATCATCATCAACAATAATCGTGATACCTTGGTTCTGTTCAGTAAAGGCAACCTCAATACGAGAATGTGAATAACGTAAGGCATTACGAACGATATTCTCAAATGCACTTGCCAGAGAATAGGGATTGCAGTAAATAGGCCATGCTCCCGGAGGTGTTGTGACTTGTAGCGTTTTATTGCTTTGTTCCGCTTCAAACTTAGCGTTATCTAAAATATCATCCCACAGTTCATTAGCTTTTACGGTCTCGCGTAATAACTCGTTTTTATGTTGGTTGCGTGAAAGCACCAGTAAATCATTAATCATGCCATCAAGGCGCTGAGTTTCGGTTTCGATGCGTTCTAGCTCTTTACTTTCTCCGCTGCGACGACGTAATAATGCACTGGCTAATTGTAGTCGCGTTAGTGGCGTGCGTAGTTCATGAGAAATATCAGAGATCAGTCGTTGTTGTGCTTCAACCATACGTTCAAGCGCACTTATCATCTGATTAAAACTGGTACCAGCAGCTAAAAACTCTTGAGGACCTGTCTCTAGTTCTGGGTGAGGGCGTAAATTGCCTTTAGCCACATCGTCAGCCGCATTTTTAAGTTGCCTTGCTGGTTTTGCCAAGCTCCAAGAGAGCCAGACTAATAGCGGTGTGCTGATAAGCATGGTAAATATCAGTAACAGTAATGGTTTATCAAATAATAAGTTGATAAAGTCAGATTGCGGGCTACTTGAAGGGCGGACAAGATAAAGTTGGTAATGATCTTCGCCATCCCTTACCGAAAAAGGCCCTAACATTTCAGAGCGACCATACTTTTTCTTTTTAGGATGATCGGCATTATCAGATTGGCCAATAAAGTTTCTGACAACCTGCATCTCATTACGTTGAGCACCGATGATCCGACCTTCACTAGTAACAATAATTAAACGTTGGCCAGGAGGCGCCCATTTATCAATGGCTCGAATTAATCGACGCCACCAAAGGAGATCGTTAGCGGGATCTTGCGCTAATTCCGCTTCGATATGTTGTTCTAGCATAACACCCTGACGGTATTCACTCTCTAAAAGAGGGGTAAGCTGGCGCGAGTCCAGCTTGGGAACCATCATAACTAGCACGAGAACTAATGCTAGCGTCAGCCAGAAAATTGCGAAAATACGCGCTGACAGACTATTTATCATAAAGAATAATTTATCAAGTTATTGAAACCATCAGATAACCCCGGCCACGTAATGTTTTAAACCAAGGTTGTCCATCTGTTCTTTCTGGCAACTTACGGCGTAAGTTGGAAATATGCATATCAATTGCTCTATCAAATGGTGTTAAGCGTTTACCTAACACTTCTTGGCTGAGATGCTCGCGCGATACAACTTGTCCTAAATGCTGGGCAAGAAGATAAAGTAGAGTAAACTCAGTTCCTGTTAACTCTAGTGGTTCATTGTCAAAGCTTGCTTCTTGTCTACCAGGGTTAAGTTGTAGCTTATCAACTTGTAATGTGGGAGATGCGTTGTTATCAGTCTGTTTTTGTTCGCTCCAATTTGAACGACGCAAAATAGCTCTGATACGTGCAACCAGTTCTCTATCATTAAAAGGTTTTGGTAAATAGTCATCAGCACCTAGCTCTAAGCCAAGTACTCGGTCAAGATCACTGCCTCTTGCCGTTAACATAATGACAGGGGTCTGGAAATTTTGGCGTAACTCTTTGAGTGTCTCAATCCCGTTTTTACGTGGCATCATGATATCCAGTAATAACAAGTCGATAGATGCATCCAAAAGTTTAAGTGCTTGTTCGCCATCAGAGGCGAGTACAACATTAAAGCCTTCCATTTCAAGCAGTTCTTTTAATAGCGATGTTAATTCGCGATCGTCATCCACTAATAAGATTTTATGCATTCGTCAATTCCTCCAAGAGAAAAATACGATAATAAATAGCGCGAATCTATGACTTTACGTTCTTTTACACGCTCTGACGCTAGTTTGCAGCCGCAACGGTATAGTAATCCACATAGCAAAGAATTACACATATGAATTATACACATTGAGGTCGTATTAATTAGGTCGGTATTAATTTACCGAATTAGGAGTGAAGCAATGCGTAAAGTAGCAGTAGTTGCACTAGCATCAATGTTTTTGGCAGCTCCGACGATGGTATTAGCGGAAACCGCAAATACTAATCCGCCTACTGAGCAACAGTATAATGGTAACTACCACTGCGGTTATGGCTATGGAATGCATGGCGACCGTGATTATAGAGGTCACCGCGGACAACGTGGACATATGATGGATCGTAATTATGGCGAGTCACGTATGTTTAACGGTATTACCTTAACTGAGCAACAACGTACTCAAATGCGTGATTTAATGCGCCAGCATCATCAAGATCGATATAACGGAAATTTCCGTCAGCATCATGAGAATATGCATAAATTAGTCACTGCTGAAAAGTTTGATGAAGCAGCAGTCAGAGCACAGATGCAAGATATGGATAAACAAGCGATTGAACGCCATGTAGAAATGGCAAAAGTCCATAATCAAATGTATCAGTTGTTAACCCCAGAACAGAAAGCGCAGTTGGAAAAGAATTACCAACAGCAAATGTCATATTTTGACCAACAAGGTCAACAAAATCAGTAATGAAGTAAGAGTGTAGTAGTAAAGTAGTACCTAGTTAGAGAGTAAGTAGCAACAACGAAGTTTTTTCCTTGCCATAGACACCATCCCTGTCTTTTGCAGCCCCTCTGGAGAGGGGCTTTTTTTTGCCCTTTTGTTTATCATTCCTTTTAAAACAAAGGGTTAAATTTTATTTTTAAGGGTAATAAAAGTCTAGAAAAGTCTTTAAAGGTGGACGGAAAGTGGACGTTTTTAGCTGTCGGTGGACAGAATGTGGACGCCCAATCTCCTCCTATTTTTAAACTTTTATATCACCTTTTAGTGGGTTTAACTTTATAGCTAACTGCAAATAATCAGGTGCTAAATGAGCGTATGCCATTGTCTGGTTTATACTCGCATGACCTAATATTTCTTTCAGTGCTACGATGTTCCCACCATTCATTACAAAATGACTTGCAAACGTATGGCGTAAAACATGTGTCGCTTGCCCATCAGGTAAATCAGGTTTTACTATTTTTAGTTTTTTGCGGAAGGTTCCATAATCAACATGAAATAGCTTTCCTGTTTTTCTGGTTTTTATCTCTTTTTCAAGAGAGTCAGAAATTGGAATAATTCTTTTTTTACCATTCTTTGTATAGGCAAAAGTTACCCTTCCTTGATGAACATGCTTACTATCCAACATTTCAGCTTCACCCCATCTTGCACCAGTGCTAAGGCATAGTAATGCGATACGGCGATAGTCTCCTGATAATGAATTTAATAAGTGCGATATTTCATCATCACTTAAAAAAGTGAGTTCAGGCGGCTTTTCTTTTAATGGCGGTAATCCTCTCAATGGGTTATCACCTTTGTACATTTCGAGTTTTTTTAATGCGCTTATCATTCCAGATAGACGATACATATCCCTGTTTATCGTTGATGGACTCACTCCATCAAAAAGGCGCATTCCTCTATGTTCTAGTAATGCATGTTTATCAAGTTGGTTCATTGTTGGATCATCAAGCGCATTCACTGTTTTAATTAAATGCCTTTTCTCTATCGAACCGTTTTTTAATGTTTGTCCGTGATATAGCCACCACTTATCAAGTAGCTCACTTAATCGAATTCTTCCTGATTGGACTTTATCGCTAGAAAATTTCTTAGCGTTAACAATTGTATATTTCTCAAAATTTGTAGCTTCTATCTTGCGATCAAATATCCTTCTGACTCGCTGACCATCTTTTCCGTTTGGGCGAATATCCACTTCATAACGACCATCATTGAGCTTCTTAATTGCCATAAGTAAGCCCTCCGATGTAACTGACTGACTGCGACCAACAGTAATCAGCATATTCATATAAAACGTCTAACCAATTTTCTTTTCTGAGTGGGGTAATGTTTCTTTCTCTTGCCCACTGTGTGCGAGGGCTGGTGATATTTGGCCAGCTTCAGGTAGTGTTTTGTCACTAATTAACCAAAGTGCATATTTTTCAAACCTAGGGTGATTAGTTATTTTCATCATTGTTGATAATGCGGGGTCATGATATCCAGCTTCAACCTTTTTTAGCGTACTGATTGATATGTCCATTACTTCACATAATTGCATTTGTGTTAATCCTTCAGCATTACGGATGGCTTTAAGTTTCTCAGAAATATTCATTGACGAGTTCCATTATACGAACTAAGATTGTCAAAAGTTCAAATACATGAACCTTTGAGAGCGTAAAAACCCATAAAACCGAAAATAAAGGGTTTTAAAGGGCTTGATCTAACGAGGGTAGCAAATGAATAAAGAAATAATCAATGTGAAATTCCCTGTAAGTGCGGTGCCACTCGCAAAGTTTGCGGAATTAATAGGGAAAGGTTACGAAGCCACTAGATCAATGGCTAAAGCGGGTAAGTTACCAATTATTGAATTTCGTGATCCTATGAAGCCAGATGCTAGAGCTGGTGAATTATGGGTGAGCATCACCGAATTTAATCGTGGAATGGATGATGCATATTACAATTTACCAAAAGAACAACGTGACGCATGGCGTTTATGGATAGGGCTATAAGATGCAGGTGAAACAAATTACAGAGCATAGTTTTATGTATCGCGGTTTCACAATTATTAAACTGCCAAGAAAAGCAGTAACACCGATAACTCGTTATCACGTTTGGCTAGATGATCAGTCATTCGGTAAGTTTGATGCAATGGCGGAAGCAACTAAATATATCGACTTATTAAAAGGTGACATTCAATGAACCAATTAATTAAGCAAAGAAATAAATATAAATTAAGCAGTGAATCTTTTACTTATAAAAGTAAAAAGTATTCAAAGGCAGATAAAGCAACATTAGTTTTATGCGCCATTGTTATTGTTTCATTTCTTGTGAAAGTTTCTATCTAGGTATTGTTATGAATGCCGCGGAGCTTATTCAAGCAAGAGAGCAACTACAAGGCAATGATGATTTTTATCAGCCTAAAGTGGTAAAGCACTATCGTAATGATGGTCTTTCATTTGATGAGCGCGTCAGTGGTATGAATAAAACAGCAGAAGTTAGGGCTGATTTATTAAGTAAGTTAAATAAAAATAGTGATGATATTCAGGTTAGTGAGTTTCTTGATTATTTAAAGAATGAAAATAGCCGTATATATCAGATGATTTATTACCTTGCTGAGATAGAAAAAGAAAAGAACGGAATAGATTATTTATTATTAAAGAGGAAAGATAAAATAAAAATAATTAATGCACTTCATCAAATAAAAGTATTAAGCGCATTAATCCCGAATAAATTAGCAATGCCTATTTAATTACACCTAAAAAATAAATGACATTTATTGTCAGGATTTTTTATATCTGATTATCAGAGGTCTGATTATGTCTGAAAAAAGTGATTCTTCAACAATAATAAAAATTACACATCAAAGATTTCTAAATGAAATTAGTAAAGTAAAAAACGAAGATAATTCAATCAATACTGTAAATAACATTGATTTAATGACGGATTTAATTAAAGCCGTTCGAGAAGATGAAAGAAAATCTCGGGCGGTTTTTTATACGGTTCGTTTGCATTCATTGATATCAAAAATAACAAGCGAACAAATGGAACTCCCTGAAATAGTTCAGTTAGTGGAAGGGGAAATTGAGAATATCGAACATCAAGCACAGGAATGGAATTATGTCTAAAGAAATGGATTTAGCCTGCGAGCAATCACAGTTATTGCTTGATAAACAAATAAAAGCGGTAACAGGGCGTTATGTAGGTGTTTCTGCCTTTGAATGTGAAGATTGCGGTCGTGAGATACCCGAAAAGCGCCGTATTGCAGTAATGGGATGCATCCGCTGTGCTGATTGTCAGACAGTGCATGAACTGAAATCTAAGCATTATCGGAGTGTTTAAGATGCAACGATATACTCATGAGTTAAAAGTAAAACCTCAATATTTCAAGCAAGCGCTTACAGGTGAAAGAAAAGCGGAGTGTCGCCGAGCTGATAGAGATTTTCAAGTCGGTGATATTTTAGTTTTGCGTGAATTTAATTCTATTCCACCAAGAGAATTCAGACACCTTTTTCATTATGGCGAATATACGGGAAATGTTATTAGAGCAGTTATTACAGATATCACCTGTATTAATTCTATTATTCCAGAGTTAGGAGATAAACCTAAATTTGTAATGCTTTCATTTTCTATTATTGAGGATGATGAGTAATGGCTAATAAAACCATTCTGAAATGGGCTGGCTCAAAAGTTCGTATCATGGATAAATTAATCCCGCATTTGCCAAAAACAAACCGCTTAGTTGAGCCGTTTTCAGGGTCTTGTGCGGTTATGATGAATACAGAATATGAAGAATATTTAATTGCTGATGCCAATCAGGATTTAATTAGTTTATATCGTAATGTCGTAGAACATACTGAAATAATGGCACGTAAAGAGTTCTATGCGTGGGAAGAAAACAATCATAAAAATGATTACATTTCTATTAGAAAGTTATTTAATTCAATTAAGATATTAGATAAAAGCGAGTGTGACCAATATATACAATCTGCTCGATTTCTATATTTAAATCGTCATTGCTTTAATGGTTTATGTCGATATAACAATTCAGGTGAATTTAACGTGCCATTTGGAACATATGGACGCGTTTATTTTCCAGAGGAAGAAATTAGGCAATTTGCTGAAAAAGCCACTAATGCCATTATCGCCTGTTTAGAATGGCAAGATACTTTGTCACTTGTTGACTTCGGTGATGGTGTTTATTGTGATCCTCCATATATGGGTGATGAGAAATGTTTTACTAAATATCATCACACTGATTTTACTCACGCTCATCAAATTGAATTAGCTCAAGCGTTAAAGGCATTAAATCAATCACAAGGTAACCCGATTACCGTCTCTAATTCCATTCATGCAAAAGAGCTGTATGCCGACCTCGGTTTTATTACTCACGAGATTGATGCGCCTCGTTCTATTTCTGCAAATGGAAATCGCCAATCAGCAAAAGAAATTATCGCCGTATTGCCGGAGGTGTGCTGATGGAACAGGGTTATGTTGATATTCAAGATCCAAAAAATGGAGTGCATATTACTGGCACCCGTTTTGCTATCGTTTATTGGAAAAAACGATTTGGATTAATTGAAGTCACTGTTATTGATGGTCGTGTGCGCCGTGAAGTGATTGCGTGGTATGACTCAGCGGTCAATGTAACTGCTGGCGTTGTTGGTGCGCATGTGAGTCGTGTTATTTGCGCAGAAATTAAGTCTATCTCTGAATTGATAGAGATAATGACTCACGTCGCTAAATTGTGCGAAACAGCCATTGAAATTATTGATCCGAAGCGTTTAGGCGGTGTGCTGTAATGGCTAGCCGTCTAATTGATTTTTCTCAGCCTCCTGTTTCCTATCCTGCTGATATGCAATGGACATATTGGTGGAATGGGAAACAGCACGAACCTGTTGTTTATGAAAGACCGCTTACCCGTGAGCAATTGGCTCAGGGGCAAGCGATTTTATTCGATATTGAAAAGCTGCCTCGTTTTCTTAAATCCCGCTTATTTAAATACATCGAACATCTTAGAAAAGAGAAAACACCTAAAGAAGTTCATAACTGGCTGGTGTTTAAGTTTCATAAAAGTGTCTATCAGCGTTTGCAAGCTGTTAATGCGCGTTATGGTTTAGCGAAAGATAAGCGTCAATTCTTGTTAGATAGAGATTTTGATCAAGCTATGTTCTTTAATCGCTTGCCCGATGCGCATGACAAAATATTGCGTCATATGGCGAAGTCATTCGCGAATGCGTGTGACAACTTATTCGATGAATTAGCTGATCAGGCAATTGCTGAAAATAACGGTGATCGTGAGGTTTTACTTAACCTAAAAGTGATTAACCCTATTTATCATCAATTAGGGCAGTTGATTACCTATTTACATGTAACGCCATTGTTTTGGGGAAAAGTGCAAAAAGGGAAATTAACACCCGAAGATGCGTTATCAGGATTAAGTCGGTTAACTAATGAAGATTGGTGGCTGAAAAAGTTAAAGGCTCATCGCCAGCGTTGGCGTGAGTCTTTGCACATTGCCTTTGGTGATGTGAATTCAGATAAGACGCCTTACGCCAGTAAAAATGCAGTGCGTGAAGTCAGAGCGCAACGTTTAGCGAATATGAATTATCTTGAAATGATGGATATTCAAGATGTTGAATCGGGTGATCGCTTTGACTTAATGGAAAAAGTATTAGCAAGTATCGCTAACCCTAAAATTCGCCGTATGGAATTAATGGCGCAAGCCGCAGGTATTCAAAAAGTTGCAGAAGAACGGGGCGATATTGGTTTATTTATTACGTTAACCACCCCTTCAAAATACCATCCCACCAAGCAAATTAACGTTTCTAAAGATGAGAAAAAGAAAAAAGTTCTCATTAACGAGAAATGGAATAACAGCGCATACACACCGAAAGACGGTCAACGTTATTTAGTGAAAGTTTGGGCGAAAATTCGCACTGCTTTTAAAGATAACGATATTAACGTTTACGGGATCAGAGTTGTTGAGCCACATCATGATGCCACACCACATTGGCACATGATGATGTTTCTGGATAAATCTCAACGTGCATCAGCGATTGAGATCATGCGTAAGTACGCCCTTGAAGAAGACGGCGAAGAACGGGGCGCAAAAAAACATCGCTTTGAAGCAAAGCATTTAAATAAAGGCGGTGCTACGGGTTATCTCGCTAAATACATTTCAAAAAATATCGACGGTTATGCGCTAGAGGGCGAAGTTGATGACGAATCGGGAGAGTTATTAACCGAGGTTGCATCAGCCGTTACTGCATGGGCATCAACTTGGCGTATTCCTCAATTTCACATGTTTGGCTTACCGTCTAAAGGCGTATGGCGTGAGTGTCGCCGTGTTCGTGGTGTGAGTATCGCTGATAAGTTGGGGGATATAGCGGAAAAAGTAAGAGCGTCTGCCGATGCAGGAGATTTCGCCGCTTATATCGAACACCAAGGAGGCCCTAACGTTAAGCGTAACCTACAAACATTATTAGTCGCTCGTACTGTTGCCGATGAGCCGAATTCGTATGATGAAGAAGTGATGCGCGTTATTGGGCTATGTTCACCATTGAAAAGCGGTGATTTAGTAAAAACGCGTGAGCGTCAGTATCGTTTAGTCCGTAAATCTAAGCAGGATATTGAGGCAATTGAGCATAGGCGTAAGTTAGAAACGGGTCGTGTTTTGACTTTAAAAAGCGCGATCAGCGCGCCTCGGAGTCCTGTCAATAACTGTGGATCGGGCAGTTCACCCGATATTAAAAACCCACTCAATACCGGCTTAAAATCGCACGTATGGGGGATTTCTGAGCCTGAATATTTCGACCTACGTTCACAATATAGCGATTGGGAGAAATCATTTGGTGAGGTTTTAGAGCATAAAAAGAGTCAGCGAATAATTTCAACAGTGTTATTAAGTGAAAATCAGGAACGTTTGATACCTGAATTCAAAACCTTTGCCGAAAAAATGGGATTGGATTTACCGCCTGACTCAATGTGGCCAATGGTGATGAACGGTATGCGCCTTAGTTATGGTGATGAAGTGATTTGGTTTGAGAATGGTAGGGTACAAATTGCATCAACAAAAAAACAAGAAATAGCAGCACAAAATGAGGCTAGAAGTCAGAAGTATAAACAACGGTGCGCTGATGTATTGGCACGGATTATGAAATTTTAATATATTTTTTTAGTATGATATTTGTGTGTAATTTTAAATTACACACTTATTTAAAAATACGTGATGTTAATCTTGTTATAAGCTAAAAATTATTAATGCGATCTAAGCTTTATTTTTAATCTGTTGATTTTTAAATGAATTTTAAAAGGTATTTTTGTGTAAAATTTCGTCTAATGTATATGAAAAGTGTGTAACTTGATGCTATAATGTTTGCATTACTTATGAGGTGTTGAGAATGGATGATTACGGATTAGTATATATGCTAGTAAAAGTGGAGTTCGGTAGAATTCCAGACAGTGTTTTCTTAGAGAAGATAGGCCACTTTGCCCATAATTTAAGGAAAGACTATATTACTGCACCAATGATGCATATAAAAGCCTTTAAAATGAATATGAATGTTATTAATAATGGGCAACCAGAAGTAACTCATTTTGAAGTGCCTATGGTTACGTTATTGTCACCAAACAAAGATTATGGTGTGCGTGTGGCTCCTGATTTTTTCGTAGTACACACGAGGAAATATCAGAATTTTTCTGATATAAGCGAACGAGTTAAAAAAATATTAGATTCCCTAATTGAGCAGTTCGATATTTCATTTTATTCATTTTTGGGTATGAGATACGTTAATAAAATAAAATATGACAATGAATATGAGTTTTCTAAGGAGATTACTCGTTCTGAATTTTTACAACCGAGAGTATGTGATTGGCCTAGAGCTGGCAGTAATATGTTATCTAATTATTTAGATATGAGTACAGGGGTTGCTGTGACTTTAAATACAGGAATAGTCATTGATAGTGATATTTTGCCACCCGAATTAATGGAGGTAGCTTCTGATATCATAACTCAGCCTAAGGTACTTCAAGGTCCTGTTGCTCACATTGACATTGATGTTAATCTTTCATCTGGAGAAGGTGAATCAAAAGAAATAAATGTTGATGAAATAATTAATAATATGAGTATATTGAGAAATACGGCTAATCGAGCATATAAAAATATAACTAAAAATGAAAATTAATGTTGTAAATTATTCTATATTTTGGAGGGCACATGACAAGTAATACAAACGAGTTTGTTTATGTAAAAAGAAATAGAACCTCTCTGAATATTGAAACAAATAACTCACGTAGAGGGTGGAACTTTATAATCGCTCCTGCGACTCAAAGTAATTTTGTAGGGATAAGTCTGTTAGCTTTGATTCTTAGTGGGCTAATGGCGTTTACATCGTTATCTAATATACATTCATCTAGGGCAGAATCTAATACATTTTACAGCGACAAAAATTCAGTAGATAAAACTGTAACATCAGAAAGCTGGGTAAAAGAAGTTTCATCACTATCAGACTCTCCAGCAGAAAAGAGCGAAGAGCTGCGCCAACTGTTTGGTTTTAAAACAGCCCAATGGGCCGTTATACTAAATGTTGGTAGAAAAACTTTGTACAATTGGAGTAATAATCCTGAGGGTAAAATTAAATCGGAAGCAGAGGATAGACTTAATATTTTAGCTGAGTTCTCAAAAGAGTTTCGTTCAGAGCATAGTCGATACTTTTCAAAGTTATTATTTGGTCGATTTTCGAATAAAAATTTACGTGAAACATTTACAGCTAAAAACTTAGATTTAAATTCTATGTTAAAGGCTTATGATGAGGTTTACGGAGAATTAGATGGTTTTGCAGTAAGAGCAGACTTGTTTAGTTAAGGAATAGTAGTAATGAGTGATATTGATGATGTTGGTATTGATAGAGATAGTTTAGTAAGCTCAGGATGGAAAAGAGGAACGTTTGTTGAACTAAAAAAATTTACCAACATCATTGATGAGCTGCCTCCGAAACTAAGACTGTTTTGTGAGCGAAATGAAACAGTATATTTAATTCCTGTATTATATGACTGTGCATTGATTGAGCCATCTTTGGAAAAAGAGCCTTGGGTTCAGGTTATATTGGCTATACCTTGCCAAGCCGATAATAATTTTAAACATGCTAAAAACCCTAGAAAAATTCATTTGCCTATCCAAGTTGATGGTCATGAATCCTATATAGAAATCACAGCATTGAGTTTTTTTCAGGTTTGTAGAAAAAAACTATTACAAGAATCAATCCCGTCACCAAATATAATGTGGCTAGGCAATGCTAAAAATATGCTTCTTGATTGGATAGCAGAGCGTTATCGTAGAGCGACATTCCCAGATTCTTTTGGGCATAGAATAGATAAAAAATGTCAAAAAGCATTGGATTCCACATGGAAAGATGAAAATTTTAGTAAATTTTGTTCTGGAGTTTATATTAATCTGCATACGGACGATGAATTGCCAGAAGGGCAAGTATATAAAACCGACATCCTGATTGCTGTGCCAGAAGAGGTTAATTTAAGACAAATTCGTAATAATAGAATAGCAGATAAGATGGTGGAAAAACTGAAAAATGCAATTTTGTTAGCAAAGGGTATTCAAATTAGTTCTATAGATTTGATGTCGGAAGATCAGTTTACTAAGAAAATTGAACGTAAATTTAAGAGGTTTTCTCTCGAATATTTTAGTTATAGTTCCAAACATGACTCAGAGGATGAGCCTTCACCTTTACCATCAGAATTTATTGGGAGTAAAAGCTTAAAAACTTCATTTTTTTAAGTCTTTATTATATGACTGAAATATCAGCACTAGTTTATAACGTCAATGTAGGTTATCCATCATTATAGTATTCAATTTACTTAAACATTCATGAATTAAACATATTAGCCGTCGTCATGACGGTTTTTTTATTTTCTAAAATTACCTCATAATTTCGCATTTTTCCGCCCAAATCCGCAAGATCAAAAAAGGATCGTTACCCATGCGGAGCGCCACCACTGGCGCGGTTCAGACGATCTCTTGCAGGTGCATGAAAACCGACCTATTTAGTGGGCAGGCGTGGCGGGGTCACGATTGCGTTTTGATGGGTTTAAAAACATTATTGCTCGCAAATTTACAGCGCGTAGAGCGATTAAAACAAGATAAAGTTATCTAGGTGTCAAATAAATTACGTGCGCTTAAAATGGATTGTAGGCGCATTTAATACAGGTTTGAGAGGGTGAAAATTAGGCGGATTCGCCTTATCAGGGTGTAAACGGTATAATAGAATTGGGTTACTATTATTAGTCAGACCGATACTTATACCTTACAGGTAAAAAAATACCGCCAGTGTCGGCGGTATTGTTCTTTGTGCGGTGAGGTTACTCATCATCTAATGTGTACTTATCAAACTTAATCACTTCCTCACCTAACCAATCATTAATTTGTAATATCTTGCTTTGCAGTGGTGCCAACTCATTACGAAAGAAAACCTTTGCTGCTTTTTCAACGTCACCAAAGCCCCCAGTATTCTGTGGAATGATCCCCATCATTTGAGGTGGTACGCGGTGTGCCGCTAACATATCGTCACGGCTGACATTCTTGATATTAAGAAATTCATCTTTTGCCGCAATCTCACTTAGTGGAATAACTTGTACGCCGTCTTTCTTGCCGTTCGGTGCGTGGATAAACAAGTTGCGGAAATTGCCGGGGCCTTTTGAGTTTTGCATTGCTTTACGGATTTTATCAATGTCGCTTTGGTTTTGTGATGCGTCACTGACGTATAAAATAAATCCCGCATGGCTGCCATTGCGATAATACTTAAGGCGGAATAGGGTAGCGGCTTCATTCAGTAGCACTGACATAGTGGACGCCAGATATTCCGGCAAGCCGTATAACTCTTG
The DNA here is from genome assembly GCF_033708015.1 of Proteus vulgaris. NCBI lineage: Bacteria > Pseudomonadati > Pseudomonadota > Gammaproteobacteria > Enterobacterales > Morganellaceae > Proteus > Proteus vulgaris. Next base: position 81,107 of record NZ_CP137920.1, read on the forward strand.
ATTTAAATCGGGTTCATATAATTGAAACACGCTACCGGGATTAAACTCATAAGGCTGTGAATCATAACCGTAACGCACAAACCAATAGCTATCATCGGCAACACCACGGCGGGTATATTTTGCCAGTGTTGGTGTGAGTTTTAATAAATTACCCACCATATTATTACGTCGTTCAAGATAGGCATTGCCGAATGTTAAGAAGTCGAGCGCAAACCGGCTAAAGTCTAACTTAGAGAGAAAACGGTTAGGCTGGAACGTACTCACTAAAATATTGCGTTTCACATAAATCGCACTGCTATGATGCGTTGCCGCACGAAACAATTTTGATAATCCATCAAAGCTAATCGGTGGCTCATACCAATTATCAATTTGCGCACACTCCAGATAATCAAAAATTTCTCGTTTATCCAACACCGGAACGGGATCACCAAAGGTAAAGGCTTCCATGCTGTTATTGGCGGTTGCCGTTTGTTGTGCTTGAAAATTCTTTTTATTTTTACGGCTCATCAATAAATCTCCACAATGTTATTACTGTTTTCGGTGGTGCCGGTTAATGGTTCGTTGAAAAGGGCGTGCATTGTTGCCCATGCAAGGTCAGCATGTCCGCTTTCTTCACTGCGTGAGGCTTCATAAGTAGGGCGGTTACCGCTTCCGGTGGTAGTACGGCGAATGGAAGTAAAAGATTGAATGATATCAACGCACTGTGCATCGAACTCTAAACGCCCGTGACTAATCACGTCATAGGCTTTAATGACTAAGGCATTTTTAACATTCGGGTTATAAATAAACTCACGCGCAGCAGGGAAAAACTGGATGACATTTTGATAAACACCATGACCTAGCCCAGTGGTGTCAATACCCATATATTCCACATAGAAACGCTCAGTAATTTTTTTAATTGCGTCAGCTTGTGCGCGAAAATCCATACCGCGCCATTGATGGCGCTCCAATATGCGGAATTTCCCTCCTGGTACTTTCGGCGGAGCGATAACCACACAACCGGCACTATCACCATTTTCACCGCCTTTACTTGGGTCGTAACCTACCCAAACCGGATCATAACCGTAAGGGCGTAGCGCTAACGGTTGAATGTCATCCCACACCTCCCAACTGTCCACCATGCAATTTTGCATCATGTTAAAGTTGAATAGGGATTCGATATCATCCATAAAGTGACACATTAACAGGTTGTTATATTCGTCTGGGCTATACTCTTTTTTGAGTTGCTCTAAATCGAATAAATCACAACCGCCCCGCAACGCATCTTCAATATTGACGATTTGTCGCCACTGCCCATCCTCACATAAACGCCCATTCACTAACGCCTCATGTGAGATATCAATATCAACGCGATCTTCTTTTTTGCGTCCGCGGTTATACAGCTTGCCAGACCAAAAGGGGTACGCTTCATGGCTGATGGTTGACGGTGTTGAAAAGTAGGTTTGTCGCCAATGTTTTTGTATGGCCATACCTGAAGTCACTTTGCGTAACTCCTGAAACTTGGGTATCCAAAAGGTTTCATCCAGATATAAATTGCCGTGATAACTTTGTGCTGTGCGGGCATTGGTGCCAAGAAAATAGAGCGTTGCACCGTTACTTAACATCAGTGGGTCGCCTTTTAACTCAACATCAACCTCTAATGCCATTTTGATAATGTATTCACGGAACATATAGGCTTGCGCTTTACTTGCGGATAAGAAAACTTGATTCCGCCCAGTGGTCAGTGCATCAATAAAGGCTTCACGGGCAAAGTAAAACGTTGCGCCGATTTGACGGGATTTTAAAATATTGCGGATGCGGTGATGACCGGCGCGATACCACACTTTTTGATATTCAAACAGCGTATTGCGAAATTCATCTTCTAGCTTTTCAATTTGTTCTTCTGAAAAGAAATTTTTCTCTGGCTGACGGCGTTCGCCTTTATTGCGGTTGGCAATCTTAGGGTTAAGGTCAGTATCATTACCGCCGTTTTGATATTTTCTGATCCGCGCCATGCGTTCAAGTTGACGCCCTAACAAGTCGATTTCTTTAAAATCTTTGCCTTCTTTGCTCTCTTTTAAAATCAGATTGCAATAACGCGCTTCAACGGTTAACTCTGCGCGTTCGGTTGGGTTGATTTCATCCCAATTATCACGGCGTTTCCAACTGTGAATAGTAGACGCCTTTTCGCCTAGCGATTCCGCTATGCGGGCAATGCGGTAACCTGAAAAATACAGGTGCATTGCTTTTTTTCGGTTATCAAATGTTTCTGTAATAGCCATTGCACAATCACTATTTCTTGCTTAAGTTACGGCTAGTCTATTGACCGCTGATCACCGATTCGCTTCATTCCACTTGTGCCATTCCTCAAACAAGCCTTATCCATTGTTTAACGCCCCTTTTAACCGACAACATACAGACCAACGAATAAACGGCAGTCTGGAGTAGTGCATGTCGAAGAAATCAAAACCGGTTCGTCTTTGTGTTGAAGGGGCGACAACGGACGGGCGTCGAGTTGACCGCGAATGGTTAACCCAAATTGCGAAAAACTTTGATCCCGCGGTTTATGGTGCGCGAGTTAATATCGATCACTATAACTATTCATGGGCACCACGATTTGGTGATGTGGAATCGGTGTATACCGAGGAAATCAAAGAAGGGGCGCTGGCGGGTAAGTTGGCACTGTATGGTGTGATCAATCCGACACCTGATTTAATTGAACTCAATAAAAAACGTCAAAAAGTTTATACCTCTGTCGAAATTAATCCGAGTTTTTCAGATACCGGCGAAGCCTATCTGGTCGGTCTTGCAGTGACCGATAATCCCGCGAGTTTAGGCACTGAAATGTTGCAATTTAGTGCTAATGCACAAAGTAGCCCATTTTCAGAACGCAAACAAAGCAAAGATAACGTCTTTACTGCGGCAGAAGAAACGCATCTCGAATTTACTGACGAAAAGCCTGAAAACGGTAAACCGGGTCTTTTTAGCATCATTACAGAGATGTTTTCTAAAAAGCAACACAGTGATGATGCGCGATTTACCGATGTACATCAGGCGGTAGAGCTGTGCGCCAAAGAAGTGCAAACCCTTTCAGCAGAAATTACCGCATTAAAAAGCGCAGACCAAAGCGAAGCGGTAAAAGCACTTACGCAACAACTCACTGAATTAAAAAACCAATTTGAAAATACAGACGCCTCGTTCTCACATCGTCCGCCGGCAACGGGTGGCGAAAATAACGGCGAAGTGCTGACGGATTGCTAAGGTAACGAACAGACCATGAAAAAAGAAACTCGTTTTAAATTTAATGCGTATATGACGCAACTCGGTAAAATTTACGGTGTTAGCGCCCAAGAGTTTAGCGATACCAAAGTACCGATTGAACCGTCTGCTGCTCAAAAATTAGAAACTACGATCAAGCAATCGGCGGAATTTTTAACGCACATTAATATTGTGCCGGTTGATGACCAAGTGGGCGAAGCTATTGGTTTAGGTATTGGCTCAACTATCGCGGGAACCACTGACACAACAGCAAAAGACCGTGAAACAAGTGATCCAATTAAGCTGACAAAAAACAGCTACCATTGCCAGAAAACCAATTACGACACCCATCTCGATTATTCAAAAATTGATATGTGGGCGAAGTTTACCGACTTTCAAACCCGTATCCGTGATGCAATCATCCGCCGTCAGGCATTAGACCGCATTATGATTGGTTTTAATGGTACGCACCGCGCCGATAACTCTGATCGTAAAAAATATCAATTACTGCAAGATGTGAATTCTGGCTGGTTACAAAAAGTCCGTGAACGTGCGCCTGATCATGTGATGGGCAGTATTACGCAAGACGGTACAACAACAGCCAAACCGGTTTATGTTGGTAAAGGGCGCGCGTATCAAAATTTCGATGCGTTAGTCCAAGACACCATTGATAAGGCAATTGATCCAGAATATCAGGACGATACGGGGCTTGTTGTGATTTGTGGACGTAAATTGTTAGCAGATAAATACTTCCCACTGGTCAATAAAGACCAAAACAACAGCGAAAAGCTGGCAGCAGATACCATTATCAGTCAGAAACGTATTGGTGGTTTACCGGCTGTACGTGCGCCATTTTTCCCTGAAAATGCCTTTTTTATTACTCGTCTTGATAACTTGTCGATTTATTTCCTTGCGGATTCTCGTCGTCGCCAAGTGCTGGATAACGCAAAACGTGATCGCATCGAAAACTACGAGTCAGTCAATGAAGATTTCGTGGTTGAAGATTTCCGCGGTGTGGCGCTCGTCGAAAATATCGTTTGCGAAGATGCCGAAGAAACACCACCCGAAACCACTGACGTTATCGCGCCTGAAAATAACACCGGTACAGACAACAGCGCAGTAACGGAAGAAATACTGGCTGAAAATAAAAAGGCGAAATAATGGCGTTATCTCCGTGGGAAAAACACCGCATGAGCCTAAGTGCGCAGCAGTCCACCCAATTGGGTGGGCATGTTAGCCGCAACACGAAAGGCTATCACATGATGCTGTTACGTCTTGCGATAGATAAAAAAGAGCTAAAACATTTTCAGTCACGCGAACGCAAAGAAGCTTATAAGCGCAAGATATTAGCCAATTATCAACCGTGGGTTGATGGAGCACTGTCCGGTGGTAGTGGCGTGCAAGATGATGTCTTAATGACCATCTTGCTGTGGAAAATTGATGCGGGTGATTATGAGGGGGCGTTAGATATTGCTGTTTATGCATTAGCTAACCGTCTAGTGATCCCCGGTGTCAACCGCACTACGGGCACCGTGATTGCCGAAGAAATTGCCGATTCAGCAATGCGAGCGTATGCAGTCAAATCACCAGTTTCATTGGAAATGTTAGAGCGTACACGTGCCTTGACCGATGATGAAGATATGCCCGATGAAGTCAGGGCAAAACTCTACAAAATCTTAGGGTTAGTGCTACGCGATAATAATCGACCACAAGAAAGCTACTGCGTATTAAGCCGAGCCTTAGAGTTAAACATGAATGTCGGGATTAAAACCGAATTAAAACAACTCGATAAAGTGCTCAAAGCCCAGCGTGACGCTGAAAAAGCATTGTGACACCACGTCAGGGCGGCACGGAAAAAGCAACTCGCTTTCTTTCGTCCACCGCCCACATATTTTAAGGTTTTCTCATGGATTATGTTTCTGCTAACCCTGTGCCACAAAAAGACGAAACCATCAAAAATAATGGCTTTTTTCCTGATATTCAAACTCGTGATTTTCAATTGCAAACTCGCGTCGATGGTACGGTGACACCGGAACGACTGAAAAGCACGTTACTGAACGCCATGATTGAAGTGAATCGAGAGTTGTATCAGTGGCGTATTGGTCAATCTGCGAAAACATTAAAAGGCGTACCTGCTGAACAAATTAACGGTGAAAGTGAATTGATGATTTTATATCAACGTGCCGTGTTCTGTTTTGCAAAAGCCAGTTTAATCGAACGTTATCGCGATATTGATACTACCGCACAAGGTAATAAAAAAGCCGACACCATGACACCAGTGATTGATGAAGTGTGGCGTGATGGTCAATGGGCTTTGCAACGTATCAAAGGGGAAACCCATAACACGGTGGAGCTTATCTAATGCGGATTTACACCCAACAAGGGGATACCGTAGATGATATTTGTTGGCGTTACTTTGGTCAGTCATCCTGCATGATTGAACAAGTATTGGAAGCTAATCCGGGGCTGGTTGAATTGGGTGCAATATTACCCACCGGCACTGCGATTGAGTTACCGGACTCGTCACAGCAACACAGCACAACACCGATTTTACAACTTTGGGATTAACCCCTTTAAGGGGGAAGGTATGAAGAAGATGCCCTATAAAGATCCAAGTAATATTAATTGGCTGACTGCGTTATTAGTTAGCTTAATGGCGCTCTTTGGCAGTATCGCCAGTTATGCCAACAAGGTGTTAAAAGGGGAGCCGTTCCGCTTTGGGATTTTAATTGCACAAATTATTGTTTCCATGTTTGCGGGTATGTTTGTTCTGTTAGGTGCCAGTTATTTTCAATGGCAAATGGAAATAGCCGGTAGCTTTGCGGGTATGGCTGGCTGGTCTGGTGCTGCATTGGTGAGTGCATTAGAAAAACAATTCTTAAGGAAGGCATCAGGTGAATAAATTTATCTTCAGTCAGCGCAGTAAAAATAATCTTATTGGCGTTAACCTGTTATTAGTGAAAATTGCTTATCGTGCATTAGAAATTTCTACGGCAGACTTTGCGGTGATAGAAGGTGTTCGCACACTTGAAAAGCAAAAAGAAAACGTTAAAAAGGGCGTTTCAAAAACATTAAACAGCCGCCATTTAACGGGGGATGCCATTGATATATTACCTTTTGCCATTAAACCGGGAATGGAATGGCAACCGCATTTCTTTGAACCGATTTTAAGAGCCTTTAAACAAGCTGCAGATGAAGAAGGGGTGATATTACGTTTTGGCAAAAATTGGAAAAGTGATCCTAACTTACCCGTTGAAACCCGTTTTCCTGATTATCCTCATATCGAGATACTGAAATGAAATTGATCGGTTTGAAGTTTGCTGCAATCACGGGTATTGCGGTGACTATCTTGTGTTTCTTCTTACTTTTGAAAATGAATACATTAGAGGCAGAAAATCATCAGCTTAAGGGTGACAATATCACCCTTAAGCAAAATGTTATCAATCATAAAAATGCGATTGAACACTATCAGGAAGAACTCACCCGCTTATCAGAACTGGATAAACAACATACAAAGGCGCTGACCGATGCAAAAAATAATATTAGCCAGCTTAATGATGAGTTGCGCAATAATACTAAACGGGTGTACATCAAAGCCGATTGCCCCAACCCCGATAATCGCACCACCGCCACCGCCGGCATGGGTGATGCAACCCCCGCACGACTTACCGAAACAGCTCAACAAGATTATTTACGTCTCCTCGAAATGATTGCGGAGAATAAGGCACAAACGGAATATTTAATTGATTACACAAATCAATTATTACAATACATCAATGAGTTAAGCTATGAAAAAGCCTGCAAGCCTACGCGATACCTTAATTAACAAGGTGAGCTATTTAGGGGATAACCCCGATAGGCTCTACACTTTTATTGACGGTGGGGCGATTGTGGCAACCGGTGCCAGAAGCCAATCTTATGAGTATCAATACAATCTCAATATTATTATTGATGATTATCCCGGTGACCAAGATGTGTTAATGGCAGTGATCATTGGTTGGATTGAACAGCATCAACCTGATATTTTCCTCAATCCCGATAAGCGCCAAAGTCATTTTACCTTTGATGCCTTTATTGATAGCAACCAGACCGCCAGTATTAGCATTGATTTAAAGCTGACTGAGCGTGTCCTCGTTAATGTGCAAGCAGGTAAATTGGTTGTCGGTGCAGTTGAAGAGCCGGCTGATCCGTTTGAAAGTTGGGAGAGTGTGGATCATGAACGCCGATGATTTCAGCCCGTTAACCCAAGCGTTAGCCACCATGTTGGCAAAAGCGTCACCCAATGAGCGCAAAAAGCTAGCCCGTGAAATTGCCCGTGATTTACGCAAAAGCAATTTACAACGTATTCGCGCCCAAAAAAATCCCGATGGAACCGCATTCACCAAGCGTAAAGCCTCAACGGTTACCGTTTTGCGAGGAATGAAATTTGTCTGGAAAGGACAGCCTCGCAGTTTAAAAAATTGGCGACTACGCAAAACGAAAAAGGGCGACGTGATCACCGGCTATGATTTGGAAAAGAAAGCCGAACGTAGTTTTTATAAGCGCGATATTCTGCGTTTTATTGAAGTGAAAAAAGATAAAATCAGCACCGCAAAACCCAATAAACAGACTCGCATGTTTAAGCGTTTAGCCACCGCCCGTTATTTGCGAATGTCAGCAAATGATAAAGGTGTTTCCCTCTCTTTTGCCCCTCAAGTTGCGGGCATTGCTGCGGTGCATCATTACGGTTTGAAAGAGCGTGTGCGGGGAAAGTCATTAGAAATTCAATATCCTGAACGAAAGCTATTAGGCTTTTCACCAGCAGATATTAAACATATCGAAAACCAATTACTGGAATTCCTTTCTCGTTAATTGTCCTGTCTTTGAAACAACCCCAACCTCGTGCGTTTTTTTATTTCCCGTTGCACATTGCGGGTATGAATATCGCAGAACTTATCCGAAAAATACAAAATCTGATCCGTACTGGCGTTGTGATTGATGTCAGCGCAGAAAAAGGGTGTCGAGTTAAAACGGGCGACAATGAAACCGACTGGCGCCCGTGGCTTACTGCACGTGCCGGTAATTCGCGTTCATGGTGGGCGCCCAGTATTGGCGAACAAGTGTTATTACTTTCTATTGGTGGTGACTTAACCACCTCGTTTGTGTTACCGGCAATATTTAGTGACGATTTTTCAGAGCCGTCAAGCTCATTAACCGCCCATCGTCAAGAGTATGAAGACGGTGCCGTGATTGAATATGAACCCGCAACCGGGGCGCTAATAGTTACAGGAATTAAAACCGCCGTAGTTGAAGCCAGTGAGTCAGTCACAGTCACATCACCCGACATTACGTGTATCGCAGAAAGCAAAATCACCCTTGATACCCCTACCGTTATTTGCACCAACAACTTAACCACGGGATCACTGACGGTACAAAAAGGCGGCACAATGACCGGTAACATTACCCATACAGGTGGGCAAATGTCCTCTAATGGCGTAGTGGTTTCAACTCATACACACAGTGGAGTGCGTACGGGTGATGGTAATACGGGGAAACCACAATGAACTATCTCGGTATGAATGCACAAACCGGTGAACGTATTACCGATATTGAGCACGTTCGCCAGTCGATGAGAGATATTTTTAACACCCCCATTGGTAGCCGATTGATGCGCCGTGAATATGGCAGTTTGCTTGCCGATTTAATTGACGGTCCGGTTAATGACAAGATGCGACTGCAATTAATGTCGGCATGTTACACAGCGGTTTATCGTTGGGAGCCACGTATTGTGATGACTGCCATTGATATTCATAGCCAACACGAACAGGTGATTGTCGATATCACTGGCTATTACGCCCATAACCAACAACCGATTAATTTCTCTCTACCGGTGACATAACATGCCAACGATTAATTTAAGCCAACTCACACCACCCGATGTGATTGAGTCGTTAGATGCAGAACAGCTCTTACGCGAACGCAAAACGGCGTTGATTGCCGTAATGCCAGTGCATTTACGTGATGCGATTGCTAACACGTTATCGTTAGAGTCGGAACCGCTGACCAAGCTGTTAGAAGAAAATGTTTATCGTGAGTTGTTATTGCGTCAGCGAATTAATGAGTCTGCGCGTGCGGTGATGGTGGCGTATGCAAAAGGGGCAGATTTAGATCAGTTAGCCGCGAATTATAATTTATCGCGTTTAGTGTTACGCCCCGCCAATCCCAAAACCATTCCGCCCACACCGGCAATTTTAGAGTCTGACGATGATTTGCGTTTGCGCATTCCCGCCGCTTTTGAGGGACTAAGTGTTGCGGGTCCGGTGGGCAGTTATGAATTTCATGCCCGTAGTGCCGATGGTCGGGTGTCCGATGTGTCTGCGATCAGTCCAACACCGGCAAATGTCACTATTTCCGTGTTATCTCGTGAGGGTGACGGCACTGCATCAGAAGAATTACTGCGTATTGTTGAGCACGCGTTAAACGATGAAGATGTGAGACCGGTTGCTGACCGCATCAAAGTACAATCCGCTAAAATTATTCCCTATCAAATTGATGCAACGTTATTCCTCTTTCCGGGGCCCGAATCGGAGCCGATACGCAAAGAAGCCAATCAACGGCTGACGCAATACATTACAGAGCAACACCGCTTAGGGCGTGATATTCGCTTATCGGCGATTTATGCCACGTTGCATGTGGAAGGCGTGCAACGAGTGGAGTTAAAACAACCCGCAAAAGATGTGGTGCTGGATAAAACTCAAGCCTCGTATTGCACCCAAAGTACATTAACCATTGGTGGCTCGGATGAATAGCTTGTTACCGTCAGGCAGTAGCCCATTAGAAAAGGCTGCTGCCATTGCCTGTCAATCCTTGCAAATGTTGCCGGTACCTTTACGCCAATTATGGAACGCCAGCACATGCCCCATTGATTTACTGCCGTACCTTGCATGGGCTTGGTCGGTCGATAGATGGGATGAAAACTGGTCTGAATCTGTTAAGCGCCAAGTGGTGCGGGATTCAATGTTTATTCATCGCCACAAGGGAACCATTGGCGCACTTAAGCGTGTGGTCGAGCCGTTAGGTTACATCATCAAAGTCACGGAGTGGTGGCAAACCGACGATCCGCCGGGCACATTTCGACTTGACGTGGGCGTGCAAGAGAACGGTATTACACAAGAAATTTATGACGAATTAGAGCGTTTGATTGCTGATGCACGCCCTGTTAGTCGGCATCTCTTAGGGTTATCTATCAACCTTGATTCGCAAGGTGAGTTTTATCTTTCTGCCGCAACGTTTAGCGGTGATGAGTTAACGGTTTATCCGTATTTTGCAGAAGAAATTACCGTGTCTGGTGCGCCATTAACGGCGGTCGGAGTACACATTATTGATAAAGTTGAGGTCGTACATGAGCGCTAAATTTTTCGCCTTATTAACGGTGATTGGTGCCAACAAACTGGCAAAAGCCACGGCATTAGGCACCACCTTAAAAATTACCCAAATGGCGGTGGGTGACGGTGGCGGAACGTTACCCACACCCGATACACAACAAACTAAACTCGTCGGTGAGAAACGCCGTGCGGGATTAAATACCTTATTTGTTGATCCGAAAAACGACAGTCAGATTATTGCTGAACAAGTGATCCCTGAAAATGAGGGCGGTTACTGGATACGTGAGATTGGTTTATTTGATGATGAAGGCAGTTTAATTGCTGTGGGTAATTGCCCTGAAACCTATAAGCCACAATTGCAAGAGGGCAGCGGACGAACGCAGACTATCCGCATGATATTAACCGTTAGTCATACCGAGTCAGTTGAGTTAAAGGTTGACCCCTCGGTGATATTGGCGACTCGTGAATTTGTTAATGATGCCATTGAAAGCGCCTCAAAACAGACAATGGCAGAGGTAGCTAAGATTTATGCCACTAAAACCGAATTAAGTACGGGTTTAAGTAAAGTACAAAAATCAGCGGATGACGCTAACACGAACGCTAATAGTCGCGTGCCTAGTACCCGTAAAGTTAATAATAAACCCCTGAGCGCAGACATTACTTTAACGGCGGGTGATGTGGGTGCTGCGACACCAGCACAAGTTAACGAAGCCAAAACCGCCGCAAGCAATGCACAGACTGCGGCTAATAATGCGAACACTAATGCCAATAGTCGGGTGCCTAATTCGCGTAAAGTGAACAATAAACCATTAAGTGCAGACATTACTTTAACGGCGGGTGATGTGGGCGCAGCGACGCCAACACAAGTTAATGAAGCCAAAACCGCCGCAAGCAATGCACAGACTGCGGCTAATAATGCGAACACTAATGCCAATAGTCGGGTGCCTAATTCGCGTAAAGTGAACAATAAACCATTAAGTGCAGACATTACTTTAACGGCGGGTGATGTGGGCGCAGCGACGCCAACACAAGTTAACGAAGCAAAGGCTGCTGCATCTAATGCACAGACTGCAGCAAGCGCAGCACAAACCACGGCAAACAATGCGAATAACAACGCTAACGGTCGAGTGCCTAACACTCGCAAAGTGAATGGAAAACCACTAAGTGCTGATATTAGTTTAACTGCGGGCGATGTGGGTGCTGCGACGCCGGCACAGGTAAATGAAGCAAAGACTGCCGCAAGCAATGCACAGACTGCGGCTAATAATGCCAACACTAATGCCAATGGGCGGGTGCCTAGTACCCGTAAAGTGAACGGCAAACCATTGAGCGGAGATATTAATTTAAATGCCGGTGATGTGGGGGCGTTGACGCAAAGTCAAGCGGATAATAGGTATCTACAAGGAAATAGAAAGATAAAAGCACGTTCTATTTGGAAAGGCTTTTGGCAAGATAATAATAAACCACTGATTTTACCAGAAAGTATTCATGATAAATTTTGTCAATTTGCTATTACTGTTAACAGGGAAGCAACCACAACACAATTTATACGTAGTGGAGATACAGGTCGATATCATCTTCATCATGGCAATGGTGCTTATGTTGAAATTAGCGTAAGCACTGACGGAAAATCGATTAATCGTGTTGAAGGCGACAACGGTGCTGTTATTCAAGTTTGGGTTATTGATGGTATTTAAAGGAGTTTGTTATGAAAATTTGGTTATCTAAAGGGGATTTGCAATCTTATGTTATCTCACCCGAACCACCTAACAAAGATGACTTTTACGAAGTGGAACTACCCGATAATAGGGTTGATGGTTATGAATTTAGTCAGACGTCAGATGGTCGTATCACGTTTAATTTTACCGATAGAAATAACAATCAAGAGTATGAGAAAATTCGTTACGCTAAATTAACAGAGGCGAGCATTATCATGCGCCCATTGGAACTGGCATTAATGGCAAACCAAATAACAGATAAGGAGCAACGAAGTTTAAAGGCATGGCAAGATTATGTTATTAACGTTAATAGAGTGACAGACGGAGTTTTTCCACAAAAGCCAGAATAACCTTTGTACCAACCCTCAAACAATCCCGCTTTCGTGCAATTTATCCGCTAATTTTTCATGCTACACGGACACAGTTATAGGAGTCCGTGAGCATGGCACAAGATTATCATCACGGTGTGCGCGTTATTGAAATTAACGAAGGCACCCGCCCCATTCGCACTATCAGCACCGCTATTGTTGGCGTGGTTTGCACCGCTGATGATGCGGACGAAAAAACCTTTCCTTTAAATAAACCCGTCTTACTCACTGATGTGTCACAGGCTATCGGTAAAGCAGGGAAAACCGGCACCTTAGCCAGCACGTTAAAGGCGATTGCAGATCAGGCTAAACCTATCACCGTTGTGGTGCGTGTAGAACAAGGTGAAAGTGAAGCGGAAACCACCACTAATATTATCGGTGGCACCACCGAAGAAGGGCTAAAAACAGGGTTGCAAGCGCTGTTAGCATCACAAGCCCAACACGGCATTAAACCTCGCATTATTGGTGCGCCCGGTCACGACACGTTAGCCGTTGCCAATGAGATTGCGGTGATTTGTCAAAAGCTCCGCGCCTTTGGCTATGTGTCTGCTTACGACTGTAAAAATATCAGCGAAGCAATCAAGTACCGTGACAACTTTGGTCAGCGTGAATTAATGGTGATTTTCCCTGATTTTACGTCATGGGATAGCGTCACCAACAGCGAATCAACCGCTTACGCCACAGCGCGCGCATTAGGTTTACGTGCCAAGTTAGACAATGATATTGGCTGGCATAAAACCCTATCCAATATCACCGTTAATGGTGTGACGGGCATTTCTAAAGATATCTATTGGGATTTACAAGATCCCGCTACCGATGCCGGTTTACTGAATGAAAAAGGCGTCACTACGCTTATTCGTCGTGATGGTTTCCGCTTTTGGGGTTCGCGTACCTGTTCGGATGATCCACTGTTTGCGTTTGAATCTTATACCCGAACGGCGCAAGTCCTCGCTGACACCATGGCGGAAGGGCAGATGTGGGCAATTGATAAACCGTTAACGCCATCTTTAGCGCGGGATATCGTCGAAACCATCAACGCAAAATTACGTTCACTGGTCAGTCAGGGCTATTTGTTAGGCGGTGAATGTTGGTATGACCCGACATCAAATAGCAAAGAAGAACTTAAAGCCGGCAAGCTCACACTGGATTATGACTATACGCCAGTGCCACCAATGGAAAATCTGATGTTACGTCAGCGTATTACCGATAAATACCTGATGGATTTCGGTAACAAAATCAAGGGGTAAATCATGGCGTTACCACGCAAGCTAAAGAATTTTAATTTATTTATGAATGGCGCCAATTATGTTGGCGTTGCGGAAGAACTCACATTACCCAAAATCACCCGCAAGTTAGAAGCATATCGCGGGGGCGGTATGAATGGCTCGGTGCAAATTGATATGGGCCTTGATGATGGTGCGTTAGACACTGATTTTACCCTCGGTGGTGCTGATATTGACGTTTACCGCCAATGGGGCGCATCCACTATTGATGCGGTTCAATTGCGTTTATGTGGCGCTTATCAGCGTGATGATACGGGGGAAACATTAGCCGTTGAAGTGGTTCTCCGCGGTCGTTATAGCGAAATTGATCCGGGTAACTGGAAATCGGGCGATAACACACAAACCAAAGTCACTGTAAAACCCACTTACTACAAGTTAGTGATGGACGGTCAAGAAATCATTGAGATTGATATCGTCAATATGGTGGAAAAAGTGGACGGTAAAGACCTGTTACAAGCACAGCGTGACGCGCTGGGACTTTAATTAAATGCGGAAAGAGAACATGAAAGAGCCAATCGAAGAACAAAACCAAGAGCAAATTGAGTGGGTTGTTGTGAATGGTGACCAAGCCACGGTGACATTAGAGCAGCCGATTGTTCGCGGTGAAACAAAAATTGACAAGGTGACGGTGCTTAAACCCAATTCCGGAGCACTACGCGGTGTGCGTTTACAGCCGTTAATGGATATGGATGTTGATAGCATGATGCAAGTATTACCGCGTATTACTATGCCAACGCTAACCAAAAACGATGTGCTGTCTTTAACCGCAGGAGACTTGGTAAACCTGAGTGTGCAGGTGGTCAATTTTTTATTACCGAAGTCGGTTATGCCCGATTCCCAAGCGAATTAACCACTGATGAACTGGCGGCAGATATTGCCGTCATTTTTCATTGGTCACCGGCAGACACCGGCAAAATGAGCCTTTCAGAATTATTGTCATGGCGCTATCAAGCGGCGAAACGTAGCGGACAACAGGATGAGTAATAACTTAAAATTACAAGTTGTACTGAGTGCGGTTGATAAATTAACCGCACCGTTTCGCAGTGCGCAAGAAAGTAATAAACGACTGGCGTCCGCTGTACGCCAGTCGCGTGACTCGTTAAAAACACTTAATCAGCAAGCCTCACAAATTGACGGCTTTCGCAAGATTAAACAGCAGTTAACCTCCACACAGCAAGCGTATCAATCCGCCACACAACGTGTTGCCACCCTCGCCAAAGAAATTGCCAATACTGAAAATCCGACAAAAAAACAGTTAGAGGCGTTTAAAAAAGCGCAACGGGAAGCGGGGCAACTCAAAACCAAGTATGAGCAATTACAGCAGTCGGCACAGCGACAGAGCTCAGCATTACAAGCCAATGGCATTTCGACTAATCAACTCGGTCAAGCACAACGGCGACTTAATGGTGATATTGAACGCACCACGCAACAGCTCCGCCGGCAAGAAAATCAGTTAAGGCGCAGTGCCGAACAAGAACGGCGCATGGTGGCGGCTAAATCGCAGTATCAAAAGACGCTTGATGTGCGAAATAAAATGGCGGGTGCCGGTGCCACTATGACGGCAACCGGTGCCGGTATGTTGTATTCCGCGAAACAAACCTTAATGCCGGGATACGAGTTTAATGTCGGTATGTCAAAGGTGCAGGCATTAACGCGCTTAGATAAAAACTCCGATGAATTTAAGATGTTGCGTGAGCAAGCGCAGGAATTAGGCGCAACCACAGCATTTACGGCTAACCAAGTGGCGCAAGGTCAAGCATTTTATGCCATGGCAGGTTTTAAGCCTGAGCAAATTAAAAATGCTATGCCCGGAACGCTGGCAATGTCACTGGCGGGTGATATTGATTTAGGTACCACGGCAGATATCGGTTCCAATATTTTAACCGGCTTTAAGCTCGACTCTGACCAAATGGGGCGAGTGAGTGATGTGTTAGTCGGCGCTTTTACCCGTTCAAATACCAGTTTGACCATGCTCGGCGACACGATGAAATATGTCGCACCGGTGGCGTCAGGGTTAGGGGTTGATCTAGAAACTGCTGCCGCCGCAACGGGTAAATTAGGTGATGCGGGTATTCAAGGTTCAATGGCGGGTACTTCATTACGCGCTATCTTAGGGCGTCTTGCTGAACCGCCGAAAATGGCAGCCAAAGCATTAGAAGAACTTGGCATTAAAACACGAGATGCAAAAGGGAACTTAAGAGATTTTCCAGCATTGTTGGCGGAGCTAGATAAAAAAACTGCCAATATGGGTAATGCGCAACGGGCAGGATTCTTTAAAGCGATTGCCGGTGAGGAGGCTTTTTCTGCGTTATCTGTGCTTGCTGAACAAGCAGGAAAAGGAGAATTACAGAAGTTTGTAGATGAATTAAAAAAAGCTAAAGGCGAAGCCCAAAACGTCGCGGGTACTATGACGGATAACCTTGATGGTGATATGAAAAATCTAACATCAGCGTGGGAAGCCTTAGGCATAAAAATATTTGATGGAATTGATAAGCCATTACGTCAAATTTCTCAAAGTATTACAAAGGCAATATCAAAGGTTGAATCATGGGTGAAGGCTAACCCTGAGCTGGCTAAAACACTGACTATGGTGGGTTTAGCCATTGCGGGCATAATTACCACGCTCGGTATTCTCTCGTTATCTATTGCAGCAATGTTAGGACCATTGGCTGCCGCGAAATTAAGCCTGTCAATTTTAGGCATTAAAGGCGGTGGCGCACTCACACTGTTATTAAAACCCATTAAATTATTAGGCAGTGCATTTTTATGGCTGGGTAAAGCCATGTTAGCTAATCCTATTTTGTTAGCTATTGCCGCTATTGCGGGGGCTATTTATCTGATTTATAAAAATTGGGATAAGATTGAACCGTATGTCACTAAGGTGTGGGAATCTGTTAAACAGCGCACCGCTATTGCATGGCAAGCATTGAAAGACACCATTTTAAAAGTATGGGAAGGGATTAAATACATCTTCTTTAACTGGACAATACCGGGCTTAATTGCAAAACATTGGGATAGTATTGTTGGCTATACCAAAACCGCGTGGGCGTCGGTAAAATCTGTGATTTCGGGAATATGGGAAGGCATTAAAACCTTTTTCATGACACAAACGTTACCAGGGATTATTTATAGTAATTGGGATCAAATCGTTAAGTACACCCAAGAAAAATGGGAATTCCTTAAAACAACGATATCGACTAAATGGGATGAGATTGTCGAAGATACCAAAGCATTACCGGCTAAATTTTTACAGTTCGGTAGTGACCTGATTGATTCCATTATTCAGGGAATAAAAAATAAATGGACGGACTTTAAAAATAGCATTGGAGAATTGGCAATCGCCGCTAAAGAAGCGCTGACGCCTGAGTTTGCTAAAACCTCCGATCCGAAAGTGCAGTCTGCATTAGATTCTTACAACAGCAACTTTGCTGGTATGTATGATTCAGGGGGTTATATCCCGCGTGGCAAGTTTGGTATAGCCGGCGAAAATGGTCCTGAAATTGTCGAAGGCCCTGCAAACATCACCAGTCGTAAACATACCGCCATGTTAGCGACAGCTGCATTATCGCTAGGCAGTGCCTTTTCATTACATGCACAAAATGCGCCATTGCATCCGCACAGTTTGCCAGTTGAAAACTATCGCACGTCACCGGCTAACGTGAACATTCAGCAACAACGTTATCAAGGCGCGCCAGCACATTATGAAATTAATATTCACCCTCAACCGAATCAATCCGCGCAAGATATCGCACAACTTGTTATCGCGGAAATTGAACGCCGTGAGCGTGACAAACAAGCACGATTAAATAGCCGTTATCAAGACAGTGAGGTGTGGTAATGATGGCAGCACTTGGGGTATTTGTGTTTGAGTTACGCACCGTACCTTATCAATCGCTACAAAAACAACAAACGTGGCGACATGGTTTTACTCAACGTGTCGCACGCCGACCGGCACAACAATTTATTGGTCCTGATACCGATGTGATCACCTTGTCGGGGGCGCTTTATCCCTCATTAACTGGCGGTAAAGTGTCATTGTTAGCGTTGGAGTTAATGGCGGATAGCGGTAAAGCGTGGTCGTTTATTGATGGTACGGGCACCATTCACGGCATGTTTGTGATCACCGATTTACAACGTACCCACACCGAATTTTTCCAAGACGGTGCTGCCAGAAAAATTGATTTCTCGCTGACATTAAAACGAGTGGATGACTCCATCAGTCAGATGTTGGGAGATTTAAGCGACCAATTAGGCATGATGACCAACGGTGCCGGTGAAGCGATGAAAGGGGTTTTATCATAATGCTGCCAGAAATGATCACCGGTAAAAGTAGCACGCCGGCTTTTGTATTAATTGCCGGTGATGAAGATATTAGCGCCAAAATTCAAGGACGATTAATTTCGCTTTCATTAACGGACAATCGAGGTTTTGAAGCTGACCGGCTTGATATTGAGTTAGATGATTCTGACGGCGCGTTAATGATGCCGAAACGGGGCGAGATATTAACATTACATCTTGGTTGGCAGGGTGAAAACCTTATTCATAAAGGCTCTTTTACGGTGGATGAGATAGAACATTCAGGTGTACCCGATAAAATGACATTGCGTGCCCGTAGTGCCGATTTTAGGGCAACGCTCAATGTGCGTCGTGAAATGTCATACCATCAAAAAACATTAGGCGATATCGTCAGAATCATTGCAGGGCGTAATAATGTTACGGCGGTGGTTGATCCTGGTCTTGATACGGTGAAGATTGAACATATCGACCAGACCAATGAGTCAGACGGCAGTTTTTTAACCCGCTTAGGGCAATTAAACGGTGCCACCGCCTGTGTTAAAAACGGCAATTTGTTGTTTATGGTACAAGGGGGCAACACCACCGCCAGCGGTCAAGCGTTACCTTTAGTGCAAATTACCCGTAGTGTAGGGGATGGGCATCGTTTTTCATTGGTGGATAGAGGGGCTTACACTGGCGTGACCGCCAATTATTTAAATACCCGTAAACCGCAAGAGAAAACACAGTCGCAAATTCGGCGCAGAAAACCAACCACTGATAAACCGAAAAAAGAAGAAGATAAACAAGGAGAGTACCTTGTTGGTGAAGAAGGTAACGTAATGGTGTTGTCTCATACTTACGCGAGTAAAACCAATGCCGAACGTGCCGCGAAAGCCGCGTGGGAAAAAATACAGCGGGGCGTTGCTTCATTTAGCATTACGCTTGCAAAAGGACGTGCGGATCTCTTTCCTGAATTGCCGGTACAAGTTAGCGGATTTAAGCCTGAGATTGATAATGCCTATTGGACGTTGGTCACGGTGAGTCATTCCCTGAACAATAGCGGGTTTACCACCTCGTTAGAATTAGAAGTCAAAAGCAGTGATATAGATATGGATAAGGAATAGTGCCTGTGTATAATTACAGGTAATTTCCACATCATAAAGAGGTAACCCGTTTATGATGATTTGTCCTGTTTGTGGTCATGCCGCCCATACTCGTAGTAGTCAGCAAATATCTTCCGATACCAAAGAACGTTATAACCAGTGCCAGAATATCAATTGTGGCGCGACGTTCGTCAGCCATGAAACCGTAACGCGGTTTATTTCAAAACCTCAATTGATTGAACGAGTAGAGCCACATCTTGATAAGTATTGCCAACAGGCATTAGCGATTTAATGAAAATGCCCGGAGTGTTCCGGGCGTTGTTTATATCTGAAGTGTTCTATTTTTTCTTTGTATCACTTTCATCAGTACAAACTCGTTTTGATTTACTTGTGCTTCCATCATTACAAATAAATTTACCATTCTCACAGTGAGATACACCGCCTTTTTTACCAGAACAAGGGTAGTTTTGAGCGGAGACGGTATTGATTGAAAACAAGCTGAGAAGTGTAATTATTAGGGTTGAAATAATAACTTTATTCATTACAAATATTCCTGTCAGTAAGGTTATTTGAGATAAGTTGAAGAGTTATTATTGTAGTATAAGTTTTGAAATCTGGAGATTCGTTAATCAGATATGAAGTGATCGGGTTATTTGATGAGATGCCCGGAGATCTCCGGGCTCTGTTTTTATTGATTTGTCGTTAATTCATTAAAGAATTTTTCAAAGCCTTTCTTACCGCTATCGTCATAACGTAATTCATTAAACTGTTTTGTAAATGAACAATTTTCATCAATTAAATCATTCAATGAATTGATTGGAATATATTTCTGAGCAATTTTTAACGCTTGATCTTTAGTGAGTGTAGTTGTGTATTCAGGGCTATCTTTAAGTTTTTGGTGATTATCATTATTAATGAGGTAAGACACTACTGTCACATCATTATTATTTGTATTGATAAATGTGCGTAATACTCCATAAATAAGGGCGCGCTTTGCTAAATTATCTTTTACATCAGTTGGATCATTATCGTAAGCGGTTGCTGATAATCGGATTTTTAGAGGAGATTCACTGATGATTTCAAACGCGTTGGTATCAGAAGGATAGTCTCCAAAATCTTCCATCATGCTTGTGACGGTGGGGTAGATTGCGTTTTTATTACTACATACAAAAGTATCGTTTATTGTTTCTTGAGTTTCGGTGACTTGGTTGTTAGGAGTATCGGGAGCGAAATTAAGAACCCCAATGATTGATAAGACGAAGGTAACAAGAAAAGCAATAAATGATTGTTTGCGGTTTTTTAACTTGATGATACTAGGTTTTATCATTCCTAGAGTTATGCAAACGACAGATATTAAAAATAAAAAAATTGATACAATGAATAGAAATTCCATGTTTTTTCCTTTCTAACGATAAACAGAAGAATCTTAAGAATTTCTAATGATGAGACACGAAATGTGGTAAGTAAAGCCCCTAAAGTAAGGGGCTAGTCTTTATATCAATGTGGTCGTTTTTTCGTGGATGTGGACAGTTGGTGGACGGTGTACTATTAGATTCTAATAAAAACAATGAATTAGATTCTATTTTCGGACACCATCCCTGTCTTTTGCAGCCCCTCTGGAGAGGGGCTTTTTTTTTTGTTCGTAACATAATGGTTTTATTGTGATTTAACGAAGAACATCTGATGTCATAAATTAAGTTTATTATTAAAATAGTCATTTACTGCTTTCAAATAGATATCATTTTGGCAGAATTTATATTTTTTATTCTTAATTTTCAATATTACTTTTTTTATTAAATTCAATTTAATTCTTCGAGTATTTTCAATTGATAAACCTTGATTATGTTGAATTTCGTTTATATATTTTAACCCATTAGGATACACGAAAAGTTTTGTACTGGAAAGTTGATAAATTTTGCTTAACCAAATATCATCAGCTAAAGGAGATATAGTGAGGTAATTATCATCATTTATAAATTTTTCTTTTATCATTTCTCTTTTCAAAATAACTCCTCCTATACCTGTAATTATATAGTTATTATCTATTAAACATTGATTACTAATTATAGGGAAGTCATTATATAATTTACCTTTAATTACTTTTCTAACTCTAGTTGCTACTATATATTTAGATTCATTTTTATAGAAAATAGCTACTAACTCTTGCAGCCATTTAGTGCCGTAAATGACATCATCATCAGCGTAAACTAAAATATCATCATTTTTTGCTAACCTAAGGGCTGGTATTATTTTTCTATATGGACCTGTATTTTCTGTCCAAAAAAATGAAAGTTTTATTCCGGTTGATCTAATTTTCTTTGCCCATTCAGGCTCTTCTTGTATACCGGAATCACTCAAATAGGGCTTTTTCGAAACCCATATTCTTAATTCATCTACATGTTGTTCTTGCATACAAATTGACCATGCTGTAGCCGAACATATTTCTAACCTACTTTTTGTAGTCGTTATATTAACTGTTAGCATAATTAACTTATAATTGAGTATAATTTGTTTATTAATTCTACCGCCTTTGCGTTAAAATATCAATAAAATCATTTATAACTATGAGGATTATTATAAACTCCTTAGTTATGATTTTTATTTATAAATATTATTATACTCTTATTTTTTATATAATTATTTTTTCTGGAGTAGTATGAAAGTATTACATTTGATTAATCTACAAGGTTTCGGTGGTGTTGAAAAAAGATTTATTAAATATTTAAATAAGAGTAAGCATAACAATATAGTTATGTGTGTTAGTAATAATATCGATGAAAGAATTGAGGAGCAGTTTTCTAAAAAAGATATTTTATTTGTGAATAGAGTGTTTAATTCTTTTAAAATTAAATGGCCATCATTTTACAGAAAAAAAGTTCTTATAAAAAAAATAGAAAAACAGAATGCTGATGCTATTATTGTTTGGGATTTTATACCAAAATTAATTACCAAACCTCAATGTGGAAAGTTATTTTATTATGATTGTGGATGTGGGTGGAGATATCCTAAAAATGAAAGAACAATGTCTTTTTTTAATAAGGTAGATGGATTTATATCAAATAGTAATGCATCTAAACGAGTCATGCAATTAAGATATCATATTGATAAAGATATAAAAGTTATATTAAATAAATTAGATCTTCCTATAAAAAGAAAACCGAAATCTTTAGATAATAAAAAAAATATTATATTGGGTACGGCATCCAGATTAGTTGGTTTAAAAGGTATTGGTATATCATTACTGGTATTAAAGCAACTTTTAAATAAGGGAATAAATACGAAGCTTATTATAGCTGGATCTGGTGAGGATGAATCAAAATTAAAAGAATTAGCTAACAAACTAGATTTGAATGACTATGTCGAATTTTTAGGATACCAGAGTGAATTATCTGATTTTTATCATAATATAAATATTTATTTGAGTACTCCTATAACAGAAGCATTCGGATTATCTTGTATTGAAGCTTTAGCGAATGGTGTACCTGTTATTTTTCCTAAAATAGATGGTCAAATGGAAGCAATAAAAGATAACTATTGTGGTATTGGTTTGAAACCGCAATTAACACTAGAACAATATTTTGTTTTGACTGGGTTATCTATTAATTTTGATAATCCTATATATGATCCAGAAACTGACAATCTGGTTGATCCTAAGTTATTATTACCAAACGACTGTGTTGATGCCATAGAAAAGATAGTAGAAAATTATAACGAACTTAGTCTCAACGCATTATCATGGTCAAAAATGACAATGAATTTTGATTTATTTGTTGAACAATTTGATGATGTAGTAAATAGTGAATGTTAAGTCTTCATAATATATTGCATACAAGCTTCTAATTCATTTTTAGAAGCTTGCTGATAATACCTACAACAACGCCTCTGGAGATTCAGGTAAAATCTGTCCACCATCGACGATAATTGTCTGACCTGTAATATATTTTGCTTCATTTGAGGCAAAGAACGCGGCGGCGTAGCCGATATCTTCAGGCTCACCTAACGTATGTGTTGGGATTGACGCTTTCATTTGGTTTAAATACGCTTCACCTTGGGCTTGTAAGCCTTCTGTAAGGATATTTCCCGGCATGACTGCATTTATCGTAATACCATGACGTGCATATTCTAGTGCTGCACTACGCATAAAACCTAGTTGTCCTGCCTTACTTGCGCCATAGTGGCTCCAACCTGGATAACCCGTAATCGCGCCTGTAATGGACGAGGTAATGATCACTCGACCTTGTTTTTGTTTCTCCATTACACGTAGTGCCGCTTTAACTAAAAAGAACATGCCTTTTAAGTTTACAGTATGCATTTTATCCCAATCAGCTTCCGTCATCTCTTTAATGGTGGCTTGAGGGAAAATACCTGTATTGGAACAAAGAATATCGAGTTTGCCATGCTCTTTGACAATCTCATCAATCACTTTTTCACAGGCGGATTGATGAGTCACATCAAGGTGCATAAACTCAACATCCCATTCTTGTTTTGTTTTATTGCCTGCAACATCATCAATATCCGCAATGATAACTTTAGCACCACTCTTTTTTAGGGCGATGACAATACCTTTACCAATGCCTTTTGCGCCACCTGAAACTAAAGCGATTTTACCCGTTAAATCAAACATAAAACCTCCTATTAAGTGAAAGTTCCACTGTATCAGTCTAGATTGAAAAGCGGTAAATCAACGAGAGAACTTTGTTGTTGCTCACAAATGTACCCTAGATCTTTTTTTCTTTAAAAGGATGACACCACAAAATAGAGAGATAAACGGTAGATAGAATATCACACCAGAGAAAACTGAATATTTGTCAAAATATGCCGATGCTATTTTTTAGCATAAATAGCGATTCTTTGAGATGAATGCAAAAAGGCAGTAAAGTGTCTGTATAAAAAGTGTTAACTTATTAGGGAAATATATTTGAGATAGATTAGTCTAAACTTTATACAAGCTATCTGATTAGTTTAATGCGCATCAAGTTTATGAAAAAAAATGTACGATAATGATGAACTGGTAAAAAATATGCGTACAATGGTATTGTTGAATCAATTCAGCATTTGTAATATCGGATAATTACACCAGATAAACCGGTATTGAAATAAAAAGTTATTCCAACAATTTTGCAATAATTACATCGAATAAGAATCAGAGGTGATCATGGTCAATAGGATCAAAAGAATTGGGGTTTTAACAAGTGGTGGTGATGCACCAGGTATGAATGCCGCAATCCGTGGTGTTGTTCGTGCCGCGTTAAGTGAAGGTTTAGAGGTTTATGGGATTATGGATGGCTATATGGGGCTATACGAAAATCGCATGAAAAAACTCGACCGCTTTAGCGTATCAGACATGATCAATCGTGGTGGTACATTCCTTGGTTCTGCTCGTTTCCCTGAATTCCGTGAAGACAGTGTGCGTGCTGTTGCCATCGAAAATATGAAACAAAATGAGCTTGATGCCTTAGTCGTCATTGGTGGCGATGGTTCTTATCTGGGTGCAAAAAAATTAACGGAAGCAGGTTTTCCATGTATCGGTTTACCCGGCACAATCGATAATGATGTTGCTGGTACTGATTACACTATTGGTTATTTCACGGCGTTAGAAACGGCGGTTGAAGCGATTGACCGTTTACGTGATACCTCAACGTCTCACAAGCGTATCTCTATTGTAGAAGTGATGGGACGTTACTGTGGTGATTTAACACTGTCTGCGGCAATCGCAGGGGGCTGTGAATTTGTTGTTCTGCCTGAATCTGAATTACCGTTTAATCGTGATGAGCTACTGGCAGAAATCAAAGCAGGTATTGAACGTGGTAAACGTCACGCAATCGTCGCAATCACCGAACACGTCTGTGATGTTCATGAATTAGCGCGTTTTATTGAAGCTGAAACTAAACATGAAACGCGTGCAACGGTATTAGGCCATATCCAACGTGGTGGTTCTCCAGTTGCTTACGATCGTATTTTAGCCTCACGTATGGGTGCTTATTCTGTACAACTGCTATTAGAAGGTTATGGTGGTCGTTGTGTTGGTATTCAAAACGAAAAGCTGGTTCACCATGATATTATTGATGCGGTCATGAATATGAAGCGTGTCTTTAAAGCGGATTGGTATGAAACAGCGAAAAAACTGTATTAATTAATCGAATTTCCGCAATACCAAAATCTTTCTGAGTTCTATCCTTATTCGTGAACTGCTCTGATACACGTTATTTCTGTGTCAGAGTAGCTTCTCGAGTGAAAACATTTCATTTAGTTCTTTCTATCCTTCTTTATTTCTTCTTATCCTCCTTATGTTGGTAGCCATATTCCCGTTGTGCATATCCATCTGTTTTTTGTTATTTCATCGTTATAAAACTTTCTGTCAGCCTAATGAGACATTTAATAATAGGGGATGGAGAGTTATGTTTAAACGATGGGGTTTATTATCAACGACTTTAGTTGCACTGTTTTTTTCCAATAATCTATGGGCTAAAGATATTCAGTTATTAAATATTTCTTACGATCCGACGCGAGAACTTTATCAACAGTATAACCAAGCATTTAGCCAGTATTGGGAACAAAAAACAGGTGATAAAGTCACTATTCGCCAATCACATGGTGGTTCAGGAAAACAAGCAACATCGGTTATCAATGGTATTGAAGCGGATGTTGTCACATTAGCCCTTGCCTATGATATCGATGCGATTGCGCAAAGAGGACGGATTGATAAGCAGTGGTTAACACGATTACCTGATAATTCAGCACCCTATACGTCAACAATCGTTTTTCTGGTGAGGAAAGGAAACCCTAAGCAAATAGTGGATTGGGATTCATTAATTAAGCCGGGTGTTTCCATTATTACACCTAATCCCAAAACGTCTGGTGGCGCAAGATGGAACTATCTTGCGGCATGGGGCTATGGGTTAAAAGCGAATCATCAAGATAGTGAAAAAGCCAAAACTTTCGTTAAAGCACTTTATCAGCAAGTGGAAGTATTAGATTCAGGCGCAAGAGGCGCAACAAATACCTTTGTTGAGCGAGGTATTGGTGATGTCTTAATTGCATGGGAAAACGAAGCGTTATTAGCGATTAATGAATTAGGGGCTGATAAATTTGAGATAGTCACACCCTCAGTATCTATTCTTGCTGAGCCTACCGTGTCGGTAGTTGATAAGGTTGTCGATAAACGAGGAACACGAGAAATTGCCACTGCGTATTTAGACTATCTTTACTCACCAGAAGGACAAGAGATCGCGGCAAAAAATTATTATCGTCCCAGAGATAAAGCAGTAGCAGAGAAATACCAAAGCCGTTTTCCAAAACTAGAACTCTTTACACTTAATGATGTTTTTGGAGATTGGCAATCGGCTCAGAAAATACATTTTGCGACAGGGGGAGTATTTGATGAAATTAGTCGTCGTTGATTAAGTCAAGGTGAGCAAAATAAAAAAAATCACCTTCTGTTTGATATTCAGTAAGGTGATTTTCTCTATTTTTTATCGATTAATGGCATAGGCCAGAAAGACAAAAATTATTTTTTCGCTTTAGCTTGTGCTGCTGCTTTAACGATAACGGCAAATGCGTCAGCTTTCAGTGAAGCGCCACCGACTAATGCACCATCGATATCTGGTTGGCCAAACAGTTCTGCTGCATTTTTATCGTTAACAGAGCCACCATATTGAATGATAACTTGTTCAGCAATAGCGGCATCTTTCTTCGCAATATGATCACGAATAAATTTATGAACAGCTTGAGCTTGTGCTGGAGTTGCAGATTTGCCTGTACCGATAGCCCAAATTGGTTCATAAGCGATAACCGCATCTTTAAATGCAGCCGCACCGTGTGCATTTAACACGGCATCGATTTGGCGAGCACAGACTTCTTGCGTTTTGCCCGCTTCGTTTTCTGCTTCAGTTTCACCAATACATAATACTGGCGTTAAACCTAACTCTTTTAACACGCCGAATTTTTGAGCGATAAACTCGTCAGATTCTTTATGATAAGTACGGCGCTCAGAGTGACCAATGATAACGTATTTAACATCAACGTTTTTCAGCATTTCTGCGGAAGTTTCGCCAGTGAAAGCACCTGATAAGTTAACACCTGTATCTTGAGCACCTAATGCAATACGGCTTCCACCAATTTCATGGCGTGCTTGGCATAGGTAAACTGCCGGTGGTGCGATAGCAACATCGCAACCTGCAACACCGCTAACTTCTTTACGTAGTGCAGCAATTAATTCATGAACCATATGAATGCTGCCGTTGAGTTTCCAGTTACCCATGACTAATGGATGGCGCATAACTTTTCCTCCAACCGAGTGGTTTAAATTTAGTTTGCTAATAAACACGAATTCTGTTGATGCACAACAGTATAGAGAACAATGAATAGAATAGCTTTGTTTTTTATCACGGAATAGCTGAAACGATCTTGCTGTTTAAAGAAAGCTTAATCGGTTCAATGGCGAAGGTGGTTAATTGATTATCTTCATGGGCAATAATATAACGGATCGCGCCCACATCATGGCTAATATAATCAGAAGTTTGATTTTTAAAGGCGAATAAATTAAGAGCCTCTTGAATTTGCTCTTGGGTTATTGACGGGTCAAATTGAGCGACCAAAGTGATAATGTATTGTGTTGTGAGTTCGCGATTTATTTTTTCTAATTCAGGTGAATCAGGAGAGTGGATCAACGTGAGCTGTAAACTTTTTATTTTTTCGCTACCACGCTCTAATATGGCAGATGAATAGAGATTAGGCGTGATACGTGTTGCAGCTCTGACAAGAGGGATTGCAATATCGTGATTAGTGATAATTTTATATTCATTAAGTGATAACAATGGATTTTGTTGATTGAACTTCGCCCTAAGTTCCGGGATCGTTATCTCAAAAATAGGTGCATCCTGTTTAAGATAGCCAATATCATCTTTAGTGGGCTGTTTTTGTGCGACAGACATCTCTGTTGCGAAAACTGAAGTTGGCAAACAAAGCGCAATGCTTATGATTATCAGGTATAACGTAGAAAGAGTGTTTACTTTTATCATCTGTCCTCCGCTTGTCTGTGCTGTTATTGGTTAGTCTGTATTATTTGATACTAAATGGACAGTGTAATTCACAACTTAAGTAAATTATTGAGAATTTATGACTTTACAACATTGGGCATTTTCATTCAAAGGACGAATTGGGCGTCGTGACTTTTGGGTTGGTTTTGGTGTCTGTTTTGCACTGTTTTTAGGCCTGTTTATGATTAATGATATGATTTATCCATTACCTACTATGGTGACGTGGATATTCATTTTCTTTATTCTTTATTCATTGTGCGCAATTTTTACGAAAAGGCTCCATGATAGAAATAAAAGAGGAATATGGCTTTTATTACTGTTACTTGCCGTGATGTTAGGATTAGCCGATACCAGTAGTTTAGAACCATTTTGGCAATGGGCGTTGGGACGTTTTCTTCCCTCTTTTATCGGGATGATTATGTTGCTTGATTGCGGTGTATTTGTTGGTAATGACGGTGAAAATTATTTTGGTAAACAAACCGAGCAAGTAGACTACCGTCGCTGGCGTTAATTTATGATTATTAACATAAAATAAATAAGGGTGAGCGAAATAGGCTCACCTTTATTTTTGCCTTATTACCAATATTGCTCGCTGGTGATATGTCCGGGTTTTCGTCGTAAGTGCTTACGCATTTCCCGTTGTTCTTTTAAGCGTTGTTGAGTGTCTCTGACCATTTGAGGATTACCACAGAGCATAATATGGCTCTCTTCAGGGCTGATGGTTAGGCCAACTGTTTTTTCTAAAGCACCACTTTCAATGAGTGCAGGAATGCGTCCTGTTAATGAGCCAATATGATTTTCACGGCTGACAATGGTTTGAAT
This sequence comes from Proteus vulgaris, assembly GCF_033708015.1. Taxonomy (NCBI): domain Bacteria; kingdom Pseudomonadati; phylum Pseudomonadota; class Gammaproteobacteria; order Enterobacterales; family Morganellaceae; genus Proteus; species Proteus vulgaris. Next base: position 110,315 of record NZ_CP137920.1, read on the forward strand.
ACGTAATTTGCCTTGATAACGTTGAACGAGTTTTTCCATTAAAGGTAAATAGCTTAAGTCATTAGCATATCGAACAGCGTGGACAAGCACGATATTTTCAAATCGCTCAAGATCGTCTCCTAATTGCAAAATAGAGAGAAACGGTCCAATAGCCGTTCCAGTCGAAAGCATCCAAAGTGTATTTGCTGTGGGAACTTCTTCTAATACAAAGAAGCCACTGGCTTGCTCCGTAACCATTACCTCATCACCGACTTTAAGTGCGCTTAACTTAGGACTTAATTTTCCTTCGGGGACAGTGACAAGATAAAATTCTAAGTTAGGATCATTTGGTGCATTGACATAAGAGTAAGCACGTTGTACTCGTTCGCCATCAATATCTAGCGCTAATTTTGCAAATTGCCCAGCTGTAAACTTATCAATAGGAGCATTGACGACGAGACTTATTAACGCATCAGTCCAGTGATGAACTTGAGTCACTTTTCCATTCACCCAATTAGCCATAGAGATTATCTCCTTTGATAAACATGCTTATGTTGCTTAGTTATTCTAAATAGGAAGCGGTTTTTTATTTATCAAGATGGTGTGGTGATGTGATTAATCTAAGATTTTGTCAATAAATGACACAATATGTACATTTATATTGACAACTATGGTGTATTTCTCTGACATTAATCTTTAAACAAAAATTGCTGGCTATCTCGCAAATTTCTCCAAATTTGTTAACTTAGTCTCATTCTGAAAAGACATGCATTTTGCGGAGTTTATTTTTATAAATTCTCTGTAGTGTGCGTCTGTCCGTTAATTTATTTATCTGAAATTCTTGAGCAAAGAAAAGAAATGAGAAAGTTAGAGCATGCAAATCTATTATTATTGATTATTGCACTGGTTGCTGTGGGTCAAATGACCCAAACTATTTATGTTCCTGTCATTGCTGATATGGCCGTTTACTTTGGTGAGCCAACGGGGGCGGTACAGCAAGTCATGGGTGCCTATCTTTTTTCTTATGGTTTTTCACAGTTAATTTACGGACCTATTTCCGACAAAGTAGGGCGTCGTCCTGTTATTTTAGTTGGAATGACGATTTTTTGCTTATCAACGCTGGTGGCGATTTTCTCACAAAATTTAACCACACTGGTTATTGCAAGTACCTTACAAGGAATGGGAACGGGCGTTGCGGGTGTTATGACTCGTACTCAACCTCGTGATTTATACACAGGAACGGCATTACGTTACGCCAATAGTTTGTTAAATATGGGGGTTTTGGTTAGCCCATTATTAGCGCCAATGATTGGTGGTGTGGTTGCGCACTTCTTTGGCTGGCATGCGTGTTATATCTTCTTATTATTATTAGGAAGCAGTGTCCTGTTTTGTATGTATCGTTGGATGCCAGAAACACGCCCCGTACAAGTTGAAAAACGTAAAATGTTGTCATCGTTTTACTTATTGCTTTCAAACAGTACCTTCAGCGCCTTTTTGATTATGCTGATTTGTGCACTATCGGGTATCGCTGTTTTTGAAGCCTCTAGCGGCGTATTGATGGGGGGCGTATTAGGATTAAATAGTATTACTATCAGTATATTATTTATTTTACCGATCCCTGCGGCATTCTTTGGGGCTTGGTATGCGGGTCGTGAAGGTAAAACCTTTGTGCAACTGATGTGGCACTCTGTTTTTTGTTGTTTATCTGCCGGTATCTTAATGTGGATCCCCGGTTGGTTAAATATTATTAATATCTGGACATTATTGGTACCTGCAGCACTGTTTTTCTTTGGTGCGGGTATGTTATTCCCATTGGCAACGACAGGCGCAATGGAACCATTCCCTTATTTAGCCGGTTCAGCAGGTGCGCTGGTAGGGGGATTACAAAATGTCGGTTCCGGTGTGGCAACATGGTTTTCTGCTTTACTGCCACAACATAACCAATTTAGTTTAGGTATGATTATGTTTGCTATGTCAGTGGCGATAATGCTTTGTTGGCTTCCTTTGGCTCATCGTTTTAGCCATGAAGAACATACGATTTAATGGATTGATACTGTAACTGAAATAAAAAATGCCGAGATAAACATGAACAGGGGTTAGTTCAAAAATCTCGGCATTGGGTTTTGTAGCCTAGGCTACTTCTCTCTCAAATTGTGTTTTACTGCTATTATTAACCGCGATCTTCCCACTCTTGAGCGCGAGCGACGGCTTTTTTCCAGCCGTTATAGCGATAGTTACGTTCAGTGGTTTCAATGCCAGGACGGAATTCTTTATCGATAGCAGCTTTGTTTTTCACTTCATCTAAATCACGCCAGAAACCGATAGCAAGGCCTGCAAGGAATGCGGCTCCTAATGCGGTACTTTCACGAACAACAGGACGTTCTACACGAGTACCTAAAATATCAGATTGGAACTGCATTAAGAAGTTGTTGGCAACAGCACCACCATCAACACGTAGTGATTGTAAACGTGCACCTGAATCGGCTTGCATGGCATCAAGCACATCGCGTGTTTGATAAGCGATGGATTCTAAGGTTGCACGAATAATGTGATTACGGTTAGCACCACGGGTTAAACCAAAAATAGCACCACGAGCATACGGATCCCAATAGGGTGCGCCTAAACCCGTAAATGCAGGAACAACATAGACACCATTAGTATCATTAACTTTAGTTGCGAAATATTCGGAGTCAGTCGCTTCATCAATCAGTTTTAGCTCATCACGAAGCCATTGAATAGAAGCACCACCAACGAATACGGCACCTTCTAGGGCATAGTTAACTTCACCACGTGGGCCACAGCAGATTGTTGTTAACAAACCATGATTAGAGCGAACCGCTTCTTTACCTGTGTTCATCAGTAAGAAGCAACCCGTACCATAGGTATTTTTTGCCATACCGCTTTGTACGCAAAGTTGACCATAAAGTGCAGCTTGTTGGTCACCCGCCATACCTGCGATAGGAATACGTGTACCACCTTTACCCCCAATGTTGGTTTGGCCATAAATTTCCGAAGATGGCACGACTTTGGGGAGCATATTGCGAGGAATATCCAGCAAGTCGAGGATTTTTTGATCCCAATCTAAAGAGTGGATATTAAATAACATGGTACGTGAAGCGTTAGTGAAATCGGTAACGTGAACGCGACCTTGTGTCATTTTCCAAACTAACCACGTATCAACAGTACCGAATAACAATTCGCCTTTCTCTACTTTTTCACGCGCACCTTCGACGTTGTCGAGGATCCATTTTAATTTTGTCCCAGAGAAATAAGGGTCAACCATTAACCCCGTGTTCTGACGAATATATTCTTCAACACCTTCTTTATCTTTTAAGCGAGTGCAGAAATCTGCAGTACGGCGACACTGCCATACAATCGCGTTATAAACGGGTTTACCCGTTTCTTTATCCCATACGATAGTGGTTTCGCGTTGGTTTGTGATACCAATACCAGCAACGTGATCGGAGGGAATATCGGCTTTTGCTAATACTTCCACTAAGGTTGCACTTTGTGTCGCCCAAATTTCCATTGGGTCGTGTTCAACCCAGCCTGGCTTAGGGTAGATTTGGGTAAACTCTCGTTGTGAAATACTGACGATATTTGCATCGTGGTCAATAACCACAGCTCGTGAGCTGGTTGTGCCCTGATCCAGCGCAACAATGTATTTTTTCTCGGTATTCGATGTATTTGTCTCTGTTGTCATGTTAGTAACCTGTTCTGATAATCAACAATATTGCTCTTAATTTTATTTATCGTCTTCGATTTTGCAGGTATCGCAAGGTAAGTGACGGCCAATTAATTTACGGTAAGCCAATGCACCTAAGATACCACCGATAAAGGGAGCAATCATTGGAACTAAGAAATAAGGGATATCACGTCCACCAGTCAGTGCAATATCACCCCAGCCAGCAAAGTACGCAACCAATTTTGGACCAAAGTCACGGGCAGGGTTTAAGGCGAATCCAGTTAATGGGCCAAATGCACCACCAATAACAGCAATTAAAATACCAATCAGTAAAGGTGCTAATGGACCTTTAGGTACACCGTTGCCATCATCCGTTAAGGCTAAAATTAAGCCAACTAAGATAACAGCGATGATAACTTCAACAAAAAAGGCATGTATAACGGAAATTTGAGCCGCAGGATAAGTTGAAAATACGCCAGCAGTGAAGAGACTTTCTTGTGAGCCTCTGACAATGCCATTAACTTGTTCGTAGTCGAGGAAAACACTGTAGTACATAAAGTACACAATAGCGGCAGCAAAGAAGCCACCTAACATTTGTGCAATAATATAAGGGATAACTTTTCTGCGTTCAAAGCAAGCAAATAACCAAAACGCAACAGTCACTGCTGGGTTCAAATGAGCACCAGAGGTACCCGCGGTAAGATAAACGGCTAAGGCAACACCCAGCCCCCAGATAATACTTATCTCCCACAGCCCAAGCTCTGCGCCTGCAATACGTACCGCAGCAACACAACCAAGACCAAAGAAGACTAGCAACGCAGTTCCGATAAATTCAGAAATGCATTGACCCATAAGAGAGGTTTTCGTCTGGCTCATATATTCTATCCTGAAAGAGGGTTATTTATTGTTAGTATTCTTTTCGAATTGAAAAGATAACTGTGAATTTATCGTTAATGAGCGTAAACGAGAATAAGCGAAATTGAAATTTGTGTGTCTCATCAAGAAAATGAGTGAAAACGCTCTTAATTAGTGACTTGATCGACATTTGTAATGTGATCTGACCAGTGTTTTTGATAAATTGAAAAAAGAATGTAATTCCTCGGAAGATGCTAGACAGTTGTTGATAGGCTACTTACAATCGGAAGTATCGATTATATGGGGGATTACAGTATGTCATTTGAAGTTTTCGAGAAGTTAGAATCAAAAGTACAACAAGCAATTGATACCATCACGTTATTACAGATGGAAATCGAAGAGCTAAAAGAAAAAAATGATGCGCTGAACCAAGAAGTTCAAGAAGCGAAAGGATCGCGCGAAGCGCTTGTTCGTGAAAATGAAGAATTGAAACAAGAGCAATCAAGCTGGCAAGAGCGTTTACGTGCACTGTTAGGCAAAATGGAAGACGTGCAATAATTGTCTTTGTTTGCTTAAAACTTAAAAACAAAAGCCACCGTTAGGTGGCTTTTGAATATTGAAATCATCAGAATACAGATAAAAAGTCGCAATTACTCTTCAAGTAAATCTTCATCTAAGCCTAAGGGCTCTTCAGATAAAATAATCCCTGTATTATCAGCATAAAGATAATCACCAGAGAAGAAGGTAACCCCACCGAAGTTAACACGGATATCACTTTCACCAATGCCTTCACTTTGGCAACCCGCAGGGATAGCTGCCATTGCTTGAATACCTATATCAAGCTCTGATAATGCATCAACTTGACGTACTGCACCGTAAACGACAATGCCTTCCCATTCATTAGAAACAGCAAGTTGCGCTAGCTCAGCATCAACTAAGGCTTTACGTACAGAGCCACCGCCATCGACCAAAAGAATACGGCCTTTACCATTTTCCTCGAGTAAGTCATAAAGCAGGCCATTATCTTCAAAACATTTAACGGTGATGATTTGCCCATTAAAAGCACTTTGACCACCAAAGTTTGAGAAAAGCGGTTCTACGACATTGATATCTTCTTGATAGATATCACAGAGTTCAGAAGTATCATATTTCATAGGAGATTACGTCAGGTTGCCACAGGAAAGTCCAGTATATCCCTTAACAGGGGCAGTTGGCAAAAGACTCACTGAAAATTCAGTGAGTCAAATCAACAATAGAGTGAAATTATTCTAAAATTAAACCCAAAGAGAAAAGTACGTTAGTTAACAGTGCTGCTTTTACCATGTGTTCGAGTAGAGGACGCATTGCTTCACCGGAGTGATCGGCATTTACTCGTTTGATATGCAGTAAAAGCATAGGGGTAGCGAGTAAAAATAACCACGCTGTCCAGCGGTGCATATAAAGTAGAGTGAAGATAATCAAGCAGGCAAGAGAGAGAAAAATAACACACGTATGGTAAGTACGTGAACCAGCAGGACCTAAGCGAACAGCTAATGTGTTTTTACCTGCCTGAATGTCACTTTCTAAATCGCGCATATTATTAATGTTTAGAACAGCGACAGAAAGTAAACCACAGGCGGTGGCAGGAAGTAGAGTAACAACATCAAAGGTGTTGGATTGTAAATAATAAGTCCCGATGACACTTAACCAGCCAAAGAAAATTAAAACAGAGATATCACCTAGTCCCATATAGCCATAAGGGCGCTTACCTACGGTATAAGTGATCGCAGCAACAATAGCGAGTAACCCCATCACTAAGAAGCCAATAGCGTCTTCTGGCTTTTTACAGGCGACAATAATCAGGGCAATACCACAGATACAGGAGATAATAACATTTAGGATCAGCGCTTTTTTCATTTGAGCCGCTGTTATTACGCCTTTTTGCATTCCACGAAGTGGCCCTAAACGTTCTTCAGTATCGGTTCCTTTTACGGCATCACCATAGTCATTGGCAAGGTTTGATAAGATCTGTAATGTTCCCGCCGTCAATATAGCAAGCAGTGCAATAGGCAGCTCAAAATGACCCATCCAATATGCTAATGCGGAACCAGTCACAATGGCAATTAACCCTAAAGGTAGTGTTTTGGGTCGTAAACTTTCAAGCCAGGCTTGAGTCCGGCTAGTGGAATTTAGAGAGCTCATGCTGAAATTCGATACTCATGTTCGTTGTTATTATAAAAATAAGAATGGGAGGCAAGCCTCCCACGTAAATATTGCTGATAAGGATCGCACAAGTTGATTATAAAATAAATCGACTCAGATCTTCATCTGCTACAAGCTCATCCAGATGCTGTTTCACATATTCTGCATCAATCAATATTGATTGACCTTGACGTTCACTGGCATCGTAGGAAATTTCTTCCATCAAACGTTCTAAAACAGTATGCAAACGACGAGCACCGATATTTTCAGTGGTTTCGTTTACGCGCCATGCTGATTCAGCAATTTTGCGAATACCGTCTTCAGTGAAGCTAATTGACACACCTTCGGTTGCCATTAATGCTTCATACTGTTTTGTTAACGATGCGTTAGGTTCAGTTAGAATACGCTCAAAATCTTCTGCTGTCAGCGCTTGAAGTTCAACGCGAATTGGCAGACGTCCTTGTAATTCAGGAATTAAATCAGAAGGACTTGAGACTTGGAATGCACCTGATGCAATAAACAGAATATGGTCTGTTTTTACCATACCGTGTTTTGTTGAAACTGTACAACCTTCAACTAGAGGTAAAAGGTCACGCTGTACGCCTTCACGAGAAACGTCAGGGCCAGAACTTTGTCCACCACGTTTACAAATTTTATCGACTTCATCAATAAAGACGATACCATGTTGTTCTACCGCATCAATCGCTTGCTGTTTAAGCTCTTCAGGGTTAACTAATTTAGCGGCTTCTTCTTCAACAATAAGCTTAAACGCATCTTTGATTTTCATCTTGCGCGCTTTTTGCTTCTGACCCGCTAAATTTTGGAACATAGATTGTAATTGATTCGTCATCTCTTCCATTCCTGGAGGAGCCATAATTTCAACACCCATTGGTGTTGCAGATAACTCAATTTCAATCTCTTTATCGTCTAACTGGCCTTCACGTAATTTTTTACGGAAAGATTGACGTGCTGCGGAAGGTTCTGATGCTTGTTCTGTTACGCCCCAGTTATTTTTTGCTGGTGGAATAAGTACATCAAGGATACGTTCTTCAGCCATTTCCTCTGCACGGAAACGATTTTTATCGATAGCTTGGCTACGTACCATCTTGACCGCGGAGTCGGTTAAGTCACGAATAATCGAATCGACTTCTTTACCCACATAACCCACTTCGGTGAATTTAGTTGCTTCAACTTTGATGAAAGGTGCATTAGCCAATTTAGCTAAACGGCGTGCAATTTCAGTTTTACCTACACCAGTAGGTCCAATCATCAGAATATTTTTAGGTGTTACTTCATGACGCAGCGCTTCATCAAGCTGCATACGACGCCAGCGGTTACGTAGGGCAATCGCCACAGCACGTTTCGCTTTATCTTGACCAATAATAAATCTATCAAGTTCGCTGGCAATTTCGCGAGGAGTCATTTCAGACATGCTCTCTAATCCTTACTCTTTTGAAGAGAGTTCTTCAAAGTTAACATTATGGTTAGTGTAAATACAGATATCTCCAGCGATATTAAGTGCTTTTTCAGCAATTTCTCGTGCAGAAAGCTCAGTATTTTCCAGCATAGCTCTAGCTGCTGCTTGTGCATAAGGGCCACCAGAACCGATAGCAATTAAATCGTTTTCTGGTTGAACCACATCACCATTACCCGTGATGATAAGAGATGTATTTTCATCTGCAACAGCAAGTAACGCTTCTAATTTGCGTAGCATTCTGTCTGTGCGCCAATCTTTAGCAAGTTCTACCGCAGCTTTAGTTAAATGCCCTTGGTGAAGTTCTAGTTTGCGCTCAAACAGTTCAAAAAGAGTAAAAGCATCAGCAGTGCCGCCGGCAAATCCCGCAATGACTTTGTCGTTATAAAGACGGCGTACTTTGCGAACATTGCCTTTCATGACGGTATTACCCATCGTCGCCTGTCCATCACCACCGATTACAACTTGGCCCTTACGGCGAACACTTACGATTGTAGTCATGAGTCAGCCCCTGGTTTAATCAATAAAAAATGAGACGGGGAGTGCCTTTATTTAAGATAAAGCACTGCCCGTTGTGTGAATTAGAATTATAGGTGGGGGAGAAAATTTATTTTTCAACCCCCAGAAGCGCGAAGAATACAACCTGATACGCCAGCGCCAGCGGCTTGTCTACTCACGGAGTTGGCTTGTTCTTTACTGTAAGGGCCTGATAAGACGCGTATCCAACCATCATTGCCTTTCGTTACTCGACTTTCAACCCCCGAAAAAGCCAGCGTTGCTCTCACTGATTCAGCTTGTTCAGTATTCTTAAATGAGCCGCATTGCACTAAAAAGCGTGCTTCAGTAACCGCTGATTTAGGCGGTGTAACAATCGCAGGTGCTGGCGGTTGTTGAGTTTGTACGGGCTGTTGTGTAACAGAAGGCGTTGTTGTTGCAGGTGGGGTTATCACCACTTGTGAGCGCGGTACTTCACCATTATAAGGCACTTCTGGCAGTTGTACGGCGGGTTGGCGCTTATCCGCTTCTATTTGTTGTAAGAAACGTAACTGCTCAGGCGAAAGTGTTGCTTTCGGATTAATCTGGCTACCCGATGAAGGATATTCAGGCAGTAAAGGTGTACCTACCTGACGATTTTCCAGTTCTTTAATATATTGCCAACGCTCTTGCGGTTTTGGCGGTAGGGTATTCGCTGGATGTTGCCCAGTGACGGTTGGCGTTGTTTCTACGGCTTCTTTTTTATTATGTGTAATAAAATAGAGGCCGCCGATAAACAGCGCCACAATAGCGATTGCCGCGATAAGCGTCGTTAAAGGCAACCCTTTAGCAGCCTTTTTGCTCTTACTTTTCGTTGTCTTTTTACGACGAGCAGATGTCTGCCCTCGTCCCACATAGTCTCGTTGTGCCACAGTTCGATTCGCTGATAATTAAAGGAATAGGTATCACAATCGATATGTTACTTAACATAGTGTGTTTTGCCTAGCTTTTAAGCCGACATACACTGTCTCTTATAATTAACTCACAATCTAATAAGCGAGAGCCGGGGGCAACAGGTCTACCTTGTAGTTGGTCGAGTAGTAACAACATAGATTCACGACCAATTTGATAACGAGGTTGTTCCATTGTTGTCAGTGCAGGTTCGCTATAACGTGTGATATCAAGATTATCAAAACCAATCACCGAGAGATCTTTAGGAAGCTCTAACCCTAATTTTTTTGCCTGCCACATCACACCAATTGCCATAATATCACTATGACAGAACACAGCCGTGGGTGGCTCCGGTAAAGAAATCAGCTTTTTCAGACTTTCTGCACCGCTTTCATGGGTAAAATCACCACGAATAATATAATCTTCACGCAAAGGGACACCTGTTCTACGCATAGCTTGAATATAGCCTTGTAAACGATAACGACATAAAGGCATATCTTCTGGACCTGTAATACACGCAATGCGTTTATGTCCCATTTGCTGCAAATAGTGCGTTGCTCTAAAAGACGCGGTCAGATTATCAATATGGACAGTGGGGAGTTCGAGTTCAGGTGCAAATTCATTTGCCATGATCATTGGTGGCAGGTTTCTTTGCTCTTCTTTGGAAACATCAAAAGGAATATGTGAACCAAGCAGTAACATGCCGTCAATTTGTTTAGTGATAATAAGATTAATAAAGGCATTTTCATGTTTTTGTTGATGTTTACAATCACCAATTAACACGAGATAACCATGTTGTGCTGCGGTTTCTTCGATACCACACACAACATCAGTAAAAAAGGGATCGCTGATGTTAGGTACGATCACAAGGATCGTTTTTGACTCGTTACGTTTAAGGTTTTTTGACAGGTTATGTGGGTAATAGCCCACATCAAGAACAGCCTGTTCAACTTTCTGACGGGTTTGTGAGGATACTTTTTCCGGATTCATTAAAGTACGTGATACCGTTGCGGTAGACACGCCGGCTGCAAGAGCAACATCTTTCATTGTTGCTTGCGTATTATCTTTATTATTCTGTTGCAAACCCCATACCTCCCTTTTGGATGGTTTAGTTAAACGATTGCTTTTTTATTGCAAAAAAACCGCCAATATTCAAAAAAGGATTTTATCGACGGTTTTTAATTCAAGAAATATTCTAAATTGTTATTCTACCCACTTTTTAAATAGATACTGTTACCTAGTTTGCATAAAAAGTGTGATACCAATCGTTTTTATGAGGTAGTTCGCAAATTTGATAAATAGTCTTGGGTTGTAACGAGTATTGGAACGAAATGGTATCCTCACGATAAGACTGTCTAAAATATATTCACTTTCAGTAAACAAGATCCTTAGCAATCAGTTGGGTCAACATCAATATTCCATTTCACTTTTTTACTCTCGGGTAAGGCGACAATCTGAGGATAAGTGATCGACATTAATTTTTGTAAATACCCTCGTGAAGGATGCTGGAGCAATAATTGCCAACGATAATTTCCACCGCGTTTAGCTTGAATAGCAGGAACGGGCCCCATTACCCATAAATTAGCATCTCGCATTGGATGTTGTTCAAAGAACTGTTTTAGCTGTCGTAAGAACTGAGGTGCACGCTGATTATTGTGATCTTCAGAGCGGATCATAATATGGCTAGAATAAGGGGGTAAAAAAGTTGCTTGTCGCTCTTGTAAAGCTTCCTTAGTGAAAGCGTCATAGCCTTTCTCTAATAATGTCAGCAATAGAGGGTGATCAGGTTGGTGAGTTTGTAGATACACTGCGCCTTGTTTACCCGCACGACCCGCTCGACCCGATACTTGTATATAAAGCTGCGCAAAACGTTCGGCAGCACGAAAATCACTAGAAAACAGAGCGCCATCAACATCAAGTAAAGCCACTAAGGTAACATCAGGAAAGTGATGCCCTTTGGCTAACATCTGCGTACCGATAAGGATACGTGAGCCACCTTGATAAATATCTTCCAGTTGTTGCTCTAAAGCGCCTTTGCGACTTGTTGTATCTTTATCAATTCGTGTCACTGGTGTGTCAGGAAATAATTCACCAATACCTTGTTCAAGTTGCTCAGTGCCTAATCCCACAGGTATTAAATTGGTTGAGCCACATTGTGGGCATTGTGCTGGAATTCGTCGCTGACTATCACATTGATGGCAACGTAACATGCCCTGTTTTTGATGGATCGTATAATAGTGATCACAGCGAGGGCATTCTGCTATCCAGCCACATTCATGACATAACAATGCAGGTGAAAACCCTCGGCGATTTAAAAAGAGCATGACCTGATTACCCGCATTAAGGTGCTCTTTTATCGCTTTAATCAGAATGGGAGACAGCCCTGTTGTCAATGATTGTCCTTTTAAATCAATTAAATGCTCTGTTGCGGGTTTTGCATCACCTGCTCGTTGAGTCAGAGTGAGTTGTTGATACTTTTTTTGTTCAACATTAAAACTGGTTTCAATTGATGGGGTTGCGGTTCCCATCACGATAGGAATATTTTCTTGCTTTGCACGAAAAACGGCGAGATCACGGGCATGGTAACGCCAACCATCTTGTTGTTTATAAGAGCCATCATGCTCTTCATCGATAATAATAATGCCAAGGTGTTGAAACGGAGTAAGAAGTGCCGATCGAGTACCGATAATAATGGCATTATCACCTCGCTTTGCACGTAACCAAACGGCTAAACGTTCAGTATCATTTAAGCCTGAATGAAGTACATCCACTGGGGCATTAAAGCGCGCTTTAAAACGGCGAATTGTTTGAGGTGTTAAGCCAATTTCAGGCACCAGTACCAGTGCTTGTTTACCTTGTGCGAGAATTTTTTCTAATACACTTAAATAAACTTCCGTTTTTCCTGATCCTGTAATACCTAATAATAACCAAGGTGAGAATTGATCAGCCTGCGCGCTAATTGCACCTACTGCAATCGCTTGTTCGGTATTTAATTTAAAGCGTTCACCTTGAACCACAAGATCTTTATGCCAGTGTATAGGAGCAGGTTGAATAGGGCGGAGATCTACAAACGCTTTCTTTTTTAAGTTATTGAGTGTTGCTGTCGTGATCTCAAATTCATCAAGTTGATGGCGATATAAAGGTGTTCGGCGAAGTGCCGCTAATGCTTGTTGCTGTTTTTTCGCGCCTTTTAAACTATTGAGATCGAGATCCATCCCCTCTTCAGTGGCATACCATTGCCATAATGGCGTGAACTCTGCGGGTTTCCCTTGTCGTAATAAAATCGGCATGGCATGAAATAGCACTTCCCCTAAAGGATAGTGATAGTAAGCCGATGCCCAATTTAACATATCCCATAAAACACCAGGAAAGAGTGTTTCGTTATCAAGGATCTCATCAATAGGCTTTAGCTTTTCGATAGGAAACTCACTGTGTGTACTGAGTCCTTTGACAATACCAAGAGAGCGGCGCTTATTACCAAAAGGCACGATCACTCGACTACCAATAACAGGCGCGTCAATTCCTTCTGGCAACAGATAATCAAAAGAGGAGAATAGTGGTACAGGTAAAATTACCTGAACTATGGTCATATCAGGGTTTCCGAGAGTTTTAGCGAAAAGATGATCTTAAGAATATCACAAAAAGTGTGCAGATTTCATTGCGCGTTTCGCGGATATTCTGTATGATCCGCCCCCTTTGGTAGATAAATTACCAAACACTTAATTTCAATCAACACGACGTGTGGTGTTCGGCTGTGGGCTGAATGGCGACACGGCCTTAGTAGAGGTTTTCCATGCAAAAAGATATCCATCCTAAATACGAAGAAATTACTGCATCTTGTTCTTGCGGTAACGTTATGAAAATCAAATCCACTGCAGGTCATAACCTGAATCTGGACGTTTGTGACAAATGCCACCCATTCTATACTGGTAAACAACGTGATGTTGCAACTGGTGGTCGTGTTGATCTGTTCAACAAACGCTTCAAAATTCCAGGCAGCAAATAAGCTATTTGTTGTCACAAGATGTCAGCCAAGTCTGGCATCTTGTAGACAGTTCGGAATTGAAAAAAGCCCAAAGTTTTTGCTTTGGGCTTTTTGTTATTCTTTATCGTCCAAATTATGGTCACTTTGTATCATACTTTAACCGCTTGATTTTTTATTGGTAGTAAGCTTTCCTCTATCTCTATTCATTACCTAGCGTGCTCTCCCAATGATAAAATAGCATATCGCATATACCTCAAAGCGATAGCGCTCTTTTGTATGCGTTTTTATGTAATATCGTAGCCAATACTCGCGCTTTTAATAGTGACAAGACAGATCACAGCTGATAAATTATCTATTCATAATCCTATTCACTTATCTATTCATTAACCTATTTATAAGTAGCTAATATCATGACACAACGAGCAGAAGTCATACGAAAAATACTACGTAATGGACCTGAGCCAGCAAGGCAACTAACTAATATTATGAATATTAGTCAGCCAACCCTGTCTAGGGCATTAAAAATGTTGTCTAATGATATTGTTCAAATTGGCTCGGGTCGTTCTATTCAATATGCTTTACGTGATGGTTCGCGTGGCTTCAACTCTGTACCTATTTATCGCATAAGTGAAGAAGGTAAAATTAAGTTGTTGGGTAAATTGACACCAGTTTATCCAGCCGGTTTTGTTATGGAGCAGGTTGATAATGTCAATCGGTATAGCGAAGGATTGCCGTGGTGGTTATTTGATATGCGTCCACAAGGGTATCTTGGACGTGCTTATGCTGCGACTTATTCCGCTGAGTTGGGTTTACCACATAATCCAGACAGTTGGTCTGACACAGATATTATCAGAGCTTTAATTGCTCACGGTCATGATGCAGTGGGAAATTTGTTAATAGGGGAACAGGCAAAAAAACATTTTTTGACGATGCCGATGCCTGCTGCGGTTGCTCGTTCAACGACTTACCCAACATTAGCTCGAGCGGTTAGTTCAGGGGAAGCTCCTGGCTCATCCGCAGGTGGCGAACAACCCAAATTTTGTACCTATACCGATAGAGGCCATGTCATCGTTAAATTTACGGCTTCTGACAATAATGCTATCAGCGAGCGTTGGCGTGATCTCCTTCAAGCTGAGCATCTTGCCTTAAAGGTGCTAGGCGTTGAAACAGAAATTTTTGATTTTAAAGGGCAACGTTTTCTTGAAATACCGCGTTTTGACCGTGTAGGTGCTCTAGGTCGTGTCGGACTTTTTTCTTTACAAGCATTAGAGGCGCAGTTTGTCGGGCGAGCAAGAGAGCCATGGCCTGTGTTAGTTGATGCGTTAATTGAGCAAAAACAGGTTCAGACTGATGCCTCGGTAAGTACAATGCGACGTTGGGCATTTGGTATGTTGATTGGAAATACTGATATGCACCATGGCAATTTATCGTTTATTAGTCGCCATGGCCGACCATATGCGCTTGCGCCTGCTTACGATATTCTACCAATGGGATTTGCGCCTAAAGTAGGAGGAGAAATAGTCAACACACTGCGACCGGCGACATTACTTGATGGGATCAGCAGTGAAATTTGGCGGGAGAGTTTAGCACTCGCAGAGCAGTTTTATACTTTGCTTACTTATTGTCATGCTCTTTCTAACAATTTTTCTCCCTGCCTTAACGCGTTACGCAATCATCTGGATGAAGCGAGTTCGCGTATCTCTCGTCTAGCGTAATGCACAAATTGAAGCCCAAAGTGTTGGTTTTGGGCTTCTGGTTATATTTTTGCTATCAAAAATAATTTCTGATCAATATTCCCAAGTATCGGGATCAACCCCGCGCTGGCGCATTATTTCTTTTGCCTCTTCAGGGATTTCATCGTTACGTTCTTTACGTAAGTCTTCATCATTGGGGAGAGGCTGTCCGGTAAATGCGTGCAAAAATGCTTCACACAATAATTCACTATTGGTTGCATGTTTTAGGTTATTAACCTGACGGCGAGTGCGTTCATCAGTCAAAATTTTTAGCACTTTCAATGGAATTGAAACTGTAATTTTTTTAACTTGCTCACTCTTTTTGCCATGCTCAGCGTAAGGACTGATATATTCACCGTTCCATTCAGCCATGGATTACCTTAATTAATATCATTTAGTTGAAGTCAGAAGAGGGGGTTAACCCACATTCTGATGGGCAATACCAGTTTATCATGACTTTTCTAAAACCACCGACTCTTCTGGCTGAAGGTGAGAGGAAAAGTAACGGTTACTGGCGATATTTTCAATTTATGTATTATTCCATTACTTAATCTATCCGTAAAGGAGTATAGATGTCTAGATGTGTTGACGTCTTGGTGTCTAATTAGATATGCTGTTATCGACTTTTCCACTTATCGCTGTGACAAGGTGCCTGTATGACGAAGAAAACAGCAACAATGGCTATCCATAATGGGCTGAATGAAGACACACAATTTGGTTGTGTTGTACCGCCTATCTATCTTTCTAGTACCTATAATTTTTTAGAATTTAATCAGCCTCGTGATCATGATTATTCTCGTCGAGGTAATCCAACACGCGATATGGTACAAAAAACATTAGCTGAGCTAGAAGGTGGAGTGGGCGCGGTTGTCACTAGCAGTGGAATGTCAGCAATTCATTTAATTTGTACCGTTTTTCTAAAACCTGGTGATGTGATTGTGGCACCTCATGATTGCTATGGGGGAAGTTATCGCCTTTTTAATAGCCAACAAGCGCGTGGTGCTTACCGTGTGATTTTTGTTGATCAAAATGATGATATTGCACTTAAACGGGCTTTAGCACATCAGCCTAAACTTGTTTTTATCGAAACACCAAGTAATCCTCTTTTAAGAATAACGGATATTCAAAAGATCAGTAAACTTGCTCATCAACAAGGTGCTTTAGTGGTTGCTGATAACACGTTTATGAGCCCTGTTTTGCAAAAACCGTTAGCATTAGGCGCTGATATTGTTGTTCACTCATGTACAAAATATCTCAATGGACACTCAGATATTGTTGCAGGTGTTGTTATCTGTCAGTGTCAGAAACAGCTTGAGGAGCTAAGCTGGTGGGCGAATAATATTGGTGTCACATCGGGTGCATTTGATAGCTATTTATTATTACGAGGTATAAGAACATTAGTGCCTCGAATTCGACTTCAGCAAGAAAATGCACAGGCACTAGTGGCGTTTTTACAAGCTCAGCCATTAGTCGAAAAAATGTATTACCCCGCACTGGAAAATCATGCTGGCCATCAAATAGCAAAAAAACAGCAACAAGGTTTTGGTGCGATGTTAAGTTTTGAGTTAAAAGGAGGGCTGGATGTGATTAAACTCTTTTTATCTCAATTAACACTCTTTACACTGGCAGAATCTTTAGGTGGGGTAGAGACATTAATTTGTCACCCTGCCACCATGACACATGCAGGTATGTCAGAAGAAGCGAAAAGAATAGCAGGGATCAGCCCCTCATTACTTCGCATCTCAGTGGGTATTGAAGATAGTCAGGATTTAATCAACGATTTGCAAAGTGCGTTTGATGCAGCAACTAAAAGGTAACCATGGATCATGAGCGTAGTGGCGATTAAACAACAGGCGGAGCCGATTTGCCGTCAGTTACATAAATTCGGTGGTAGCAGTCTTGCGGACATAAAATGTTATCAACGTGTCGTGAATATCATGACGAACTATAGCCAACCTAATGACTTAATGGTGGTTTCTGCGGCGGGTTCGACGACGAATCAGTTGATTAGCTGGCTGAAACTGAGCCAAAGTGATCGTATTTCTGCCCATCAAGTTCAGCAAACTTTGCGCCGTTACCAGTTATCCTTAATTGAAGGGTTACTTTCAAAAGAGAATGCAGAATTACTTTCTCAAGCCTTTATTGCGGATCTTGAACGTTTAAGTTATTTGTTGGATAAACCGATTACAGACGCAACTTATGCAGAAGTTGTCGGCCACGGTGAAATTTGGTCTGCAAGATTAATGGCGAATTTGCTGACAGAGCAAGGCTTACCTAGCGTGTGGTTAGATGCGCGTGAATTTTTATGTGCTGAAAGAGCGGCTCAACCACAAGTCAACGACACTTTATCTCGCCCATTACTTCAATCATTATTAGCTAAACATCCTGAGCGTCGTTTTGTTGTAACGGGGTTTATTAGTCGTAATCAACAAGGGGAAACGGTCTTATTAGGTCGTAACGGTAGTGACTACTCTGCAACACAAGTGGGTGCTTTAGCTAATGTCGGTAGAGTCACCATTTGGAGTGATGTTGCGGGGGTTTATAGCGCAGATCCTCGCAAAGTAAAAGATGCTTGTTTATTACCCTTGTTGCGTTTAGATGAAGCGAGTGAATTGGCTCGATTAGCAGCCCCTGTTTTACATACGCGTACACTTCAACCCGTTTCAGGCAGTAATATTGATTTACAACTTCGTTGTAGTTATCAACCAGAACAAGGTTCAACGCGTATAGAACGTGTTTTGGCGTCAGGAACAGGCGCTAAAATCGTGACGAGCCATGATGATGTTTGTCTAATTGAACTCCAACTTTCATCTCACCAAAATTTCGAACAAGTGGTGAAAGAGGTTGATGAACGGCTTAAACGTGCACAAATTCGTCCTTTAGCAACGGGTGTGGATAAAGACAGCCAACTTTTACAACTTTGCTATACCAGTGAAGTTGCTAACAGCGCATTAGATGTATTACAAGATGCTGTTTTACCGGGTAAATTACATTTACGAGAAGGCTTCTCATTAGTGGCTTTAGTGGGTGCGGGTGTCTGTAAAAATCCGTTGCATTGTCATCGTTTTTATCAGCAACTTAAAGATCAACCGGTTGAATTTATTTGGCATGCTGAAGATAACATCAGCTTAGTTGCCGTATTACGTAATTATACTGAACACTTACTGCAAGGTTTGCATCAAACATTATTTAGAGCTGAAAAACAAATTGGCTTAGTGCTGTTTGGTAAAGGGAATATAGGTTCACGTTGGTTAGAATTGTTTGCTCGAGAACAAGAGCCTTTATCAGCACGTAGTGATTTTGAATTTATTCTTGCGGGCGTTGTTGATAGCCGTCGTAGTTTACTTGATTATCAAGGTATTAATCCAAGTCGTGCATTGGCTTTCTTTGATGAGGAAGCCACAGAGCATAATGAAGAGTCGCTTTATCTTTGGATGAGAGCGCATCCTTATGATGATTTAGTCGTTGTTGATATTACTGCCAATGAGTCCCTTGCTGCTTCTTATGAAGATTTTGCTAGCTACGGTTTTCATGTTATCAGTGCAAATAAAATTGCTGGCTCGGCATCAAGTGTACGTTATCGTGCAACACGAGATGCTTTTTCCAAAACAGGCCGCCATTGGTTATATAACGCCACTGTGGGTGCGGGTTTACCCATTAATCATACGGTGCGCGATCTACGAGAAAGTGGAGACACTATTTTATCCATTAGCGGTATTTTCTCTGGTACGCTTTCGTGGTTATTTTTGCAATTTGATGGCACAGTCCCTTTCAGTGATTTGGTGGAACAAGCTTGGCAACAAGGGTTAACAGAGCCTGATCCTCGAATTGATTTATCAGGGCAAGATGTAATGCGTAAACTGGTTATTCTGGCTCGTGAAGCCGGTTATGACATCGAACCAGAGCAAGTACGGGTGGAATCTTTAGTTCCGGTACAAGCTGAAACGGGTTCACTAGAAGCGTTCTTTGATAACAGTGCATTGATCAATGAACAAATGGAACAACGATTAGCCGCAGCAAATGAAATGGATATGGTATTACGTTATATCGCCCGTTTTGATGCTAATGGTAAAGCAAAAGTCGGTGTTGAAGCAGTGAGAAAAGATCATCCTCTCGCTTCACTATTACCGGGGGATAACCTATTTGCGATTGAAAGCCGTTGGTATCGTGATAACCCATTAGTCATTAGAGGTCCTGGTGCTGGGCGTGATGTGACTGCGGGGGCTATTCAGTCAGATCTCAATCGCCTTTCTCAACTATTGTAAAAGACTATTTTCTTTTTAATCAAAACTATCAGTGATTTTTTTATTACTGATAGTTTTCTGTGTATTTTTTTCTCTTCTATACTGAAAAAGATGATGATTAATTGTGTAGATAGAGAGGAATTATGAATAGAATTGTAGAAAAATGGATGTATCGCTCTCGTTGGTTATTTGCACCTGTCTATATTGGCTTATCTCTGGGATTATTGGCATTAACGATAAAATTTTTTCAGTCAATGTACGAGATCTTACCCAATATATTTGCCTTATCTGAAGCTGATTTAGTTTTACGTTTATTATCGCTAATTGATTTGGCATTAGTGGGGGGGTTATTGATAATGGTCATTTTCTCAGGTTATGAGAATTTTATTACCAATATGGAAATCGAAGGGGCAAAGGATAAACTCTCTTGGTTAGGTAACATGGATGCAGAATCGCTGAAAAATAAAGTGGCTGCTTCTATTGTTGCTATCTCTTCTATTCATTTGTTAGGGGTATTTATGGACTTAAAAAATATCCCCGATAACAAGTTATTATGGTATGTGGTGCTACATCTGACGTTTGTTTTTTCTGCTTTTGTGATGGGGTATTTAGAGAAAATCTCTAAACGAAGTAAGCGAGCAAATAAAAGCAATCAAGGGTGATAAAATGAGAGCTACGACACGTCGTTATTTTTAACCTTGGCTATACTTAAATCATCTCTAGTCACAAAGGAGCGATTAATGTCAAAAATTGAAAAACATGTTGATCAGCTAAAAGATAAAACGACGGAGGTGAAGCATCGGACAGAAGAAAAATTATCTGAAGTTGCCCACGATATAAAACATGGTGCATCTGATCTTAAAGAAAACGTAGAAAAAAAGATTGATTCATTGAAAAAATGAATATGCTATTTGTTAACACAAGGCGCTGCATAGTCAGCGCCTTTTCTATTTAAGGGGTATTGATATAGTGAAATTAGAGAAAAAATACCAGACAATTTATCAATATTAAAAAAATTTATCTAAATTTTCTGCCAGATAAATTTTCACTTATTTCCCCCTTTCTAGTAAAAAACGCTTCTTAGACGATAAGAAACAAAAAAATGTCCTTATTCTTGACAGAATTGAGCTAGAAAAGCATGAATATTAGCCATTCTTATAAGACTAAAGCCGTAATTAAATTTCAGAAAAATCCCCCAAAACGATTATTTTCTGATATGAATAGTAAGCTAAGTAAAAAAAGCAGTGTGGCTTATCACAAAAATCAAAATAAAGTCACATCAGAAATGAAAGTTAATTACACAACTGGGAGGACATGACTTTTCTAATAGGAAGAAGCATGTTGTTACCGCCACAAAGACAAGGTCAGGAGTCTTATGAATCAACAATATTCGGCTATGCGTAGTAATGTCAGTATGCTTGGCAAGCTACTTGGAGATACGATAAAAGAAGCACTCGGTGAAGAAATCTTAGATAAGGTTGAATCTATTCGAAAATTATCTAAATCGTCACGAGCAGGTAATGAAGTTCAGCGACAAAAATTGTTGTTGACGTTACAAAATCTCTCTAATGATGAATTATTGCCTGTTGCTAGAGCATTCAATCAATTCTTAAACCTGACGAATGTGGCAGAGCAATACCATAGTATTTCGCCTCACGGCGAAGCGGCTAGCAATCCTGTTGCATTGGCAAAACTGATCACTCGGCTAAAAGATAAGAATTTTACCGATGAACAATTAAAAGAGGCGGTAGAGCAAATCTCTATTGAGTTGGTATTAACGGCACACCCAACCGAAATTGCTCGTCGTACACTTATTCATAAGCTAGTTGAAGTTAATACCTGTTTATCTCAACTCGATCATGATGATTTAGCGGATTATGAGCGCACTAATATTATGCGCCGTCTGCGCCAGCTAGTTGCTCAATCATGGCATACTGATGAAATTAGAAAAATTCGCCCAACACCTATTGATGAAGCAAAATGGGGCTTTGCGGTTGTTGAAAATAGCTTATGGGAAGGTGTTCCTGCTTTTTTACGTGAATTTAATGAGCAACTTAAAGAATCCATTGATTACAACTTACCTGTAGAAGCTTCTCCAATTCGTTTTACTTCATGGATGGGCGGCGATCGCGATGGCAACCCAAATGTGACCGCTGAAATCACACGCCATGCTTTACTATTAAGTCGTTGGAAAGCCGCCGATTTATTTTTAAATGATATTCAGGTTCTTGTTTCAGAGCTTTCAATGACAGAAAGTACCCCTGAACTGCGTGAATTAGCAGGGGGATCTGAAGTTGCAGAGCCATATCGTGAAATAGCTAAACAATTGCGTACTCGCTTACAAGTGACCCGTGATTATTTAGAACAACGCATTAAAGGACAGCAATCACTACCTCCTGAAGGGCTATTAATTGATAATGCACAACTTTGGGATCCGCTATACGCTTGCTATCAATCACTGACTCAGTGCGGTATGCGTATTATCGCTAATGGGCAACTGCTAGATACATTACGTCGTATCCGCTGTTTTGGCTTACAGCTAGTTAAGCTCGATATTCGCCAAGAAAGTACCAATCACACAGAAGCACTCTCTGAATTGACACAATATTTAGAACTTGGTGATTATGCAAATTGGTCTGAAGAGCAAAAACAAGCTTTCTTACTTGAAGAATTAAATTCTAAACGTCCACTGATCCCGACAAATTGGCAACCAAGCGCAGCAACGCAAGAAGTTTTTGAGACTTGTCGTGTTATTGCACAATCACCTAAAGATTCCATCGCTTCTTATGTGATTTCAATGGCAAAAGTACCTTCTGATGTATTAGCCGTAAAATTATTACTCAAAGAAGCCGGTGCGAATATTCGTTTACCCGTTGCGCCATTATTTGAAACACTTGAAGACTTGAATAACGCTGAAAGCGTGATGACACGTTTGTTTGATATCCCTTGGTATCGAGATTTAATTGATGACAAACAAATGGTGATGATTGGTTATTCAGACTCAGCAAAAGATGCGGGTGTGATGGCAGCTTCATGGGCGCAATATCGTGCACAAGATGCATTAATTAAACTCTGTGAAAAATCAGGTGTGACATTGACTCTCTTCCATGGGCGTGGCGGTACGATTGGTCGTGGTGGCGCGCCAGCACATGCGGCATTACTCTCTCAACCACCAGGAAGTTTAAAAGGGGGGCTGCGTGTAACGGAACAAGGCGAAATGATCCGCTTTAAGTTCGGATTACCACAAGTCACAATCAGTAGCCTTGCTCACTATGCAGGTGCAATCTTAGAAGCAAATTTATTGCCACCACCTGAGCCTAAAGCGCCTTGGATTGAGGTAATGGATTCCTTATCTGACGTTTCTTGTGCAATGTATCGTGATTATGTACGAGGGCAAGAAGACTTTGTCCCTTACTTTAGAGCTGCCACTCCAGAAGGCGAGTTAGGTAAACTGCCATTAGGTTCACGTCCTGCAAAACGTCGCCCGACTGGTGGTGTTGAAACTTTGCGTGCTATCCCATGGATCTTCGCATGGACTCAAAATCGTTTAATGTTACCTGCTTGGTTGGGCGCGGGTGCCGCATTGCAGCATGAAATTGATAGCGGAAAACAAGCGGTATTAGACGATATGTGTGAGAACTGGCCGTTCTTTAATACACGTATTGCGATGTTGGAAATGGTGTACGCCAAAGCGGATTTATGGTTAGCAGAATATTACGATCAGCGTTTAGTTGAAGAGCGTTTATGGCCATTAGGATCTAAATTACGTCAGCAACTTTCCGATGATATTAAGAGTGTCTTGGCAATTTCAAAAGATGAACACTTAATGGCGGATTTACCATGGGTTGCTGAATCTATTGCACTACGTAATGTATATACCGATCCATTAAACGTACTTCAGGCTGAGTTGTTACAACGTTCTCGTACACATAGCGAGTCAGATCCTCGAATTGAACAAGCGCTAATGGTCACTATTGCAGGTATTGCTGCTGGTATGCGTAATACAGGCTAGTCATCAGTATTTAGATATAAAAACAGCGCTTAACAACAGCGCTGTTTTTTTATGCTTATTTATTTCAATGTGGCGATAAACAGAAGGTAATACACACGACAAATAAACCAGCGTTGATGCCAATTATTCACACCTTTATTGAGTGCGGAAAAAAATGAGTGGGTACGAAATTGTTGTGCAATTAATTTTTGATGTTTTGCATCGCAGTGTTTACGAAAGAGAATAAAGAAACTGCCTAATTCACGCAGTGCTTGTTGGCGAAGTGCTTTTGCTAATAAGGGATCGTGTTGTTTATCTGCAATTTTTAGCAATTGTAGGACTATCTGCATATAACTTTGTGTTCGTTTTGCTTCTTTTTGTGGATTGAGTTTTCGTGTAATAGAGTCAGGATTAGCACAATAATAATAGAGAGTTTGATTATCAAATCCCATTCTTTCTGCGACAAGTGCCAGTTGGGTTGTCCACAAAATATCTTCATGATAAAGACCATCAATAAAGCGTAATTGATGTTTTTTAATTAAATCATGACGAATTAACTGTAACCAAACAAAATGTGGCCATTGATGTTGGTTTACGGCATGAATAATCCACTCACTGCCTTTTATGACTTTTTGATAAGGTTGTCGTTGATGGATTGGTCTTTGGTGCTTTTTAAGATCACTGGGATTGAATCGTTCAGCATTACCAATTAAAACATCAACGTGTTGTGTAACCGCTAATTGGTACCAATGTGAGAGCAATTCAGGCTTAATAAAATCATCACTATCAAAAAAGGCTATCCATTCCCCATTAGCATTTTGTAATCCGTAATTTCGTGCACTGGATAATCCTTTATTGGTTTGATGATAGAGTTTAAAGCGAGCATCTTTTTCACAATAAGGGGTTGCGATTTCAACACTATTATCCGTTGAACCATCATTAATAATAATGACTTCAAATTCAGTAAAAGTTTGAGTAATTAAGCTATCCAATAATCTCGTGATACGAGAGGCTTCATTAAACATCGGCACAATAACAGAGATTATCGGTGTTTTCACAATATTGAACTCATTTTGATAAGCAGTGTGACGCTATTCTACCTTTTTTTTGCCTCTTCATAAGACTCAATAGCTCTTACCCGTGCTTTAGCGTGATCCACTATTGGTAATGGATAATCGATAGAATTATGGGTTTTCGCCGCCCATTCATGAGGCGTGTGAATATATCGATTTGGCACATTGGCAAGTTCAGGAAGCCAACGTCGGATAAATTCACCATCAGGATCGAACTTACGGCCTTGGGTGGTAGGATTAAAAATGCGAAAATAAGGTACGGCATCAGTTCCTGTTGATGCAGCCCATTGCCAACCCCCGTTATTTGAGATGAAATCGCCATCAATGAGTTGTGACATAAAATAACGCTCACCCCAACGCCAATCAATTAACAAGTCTTTGATAAGAAAGCTCGCCGTGAGCATACGTAAGCGGTTATGCATCCAACCTGTTTGGTTAAGCTGTCGCATCGCAGCATCAATAATTGGGAAACCCGTTGAACCTTGCGTCCAAGCATTAAACTCATCTTGATTGTTACGCCACTTGATTTGTTCTGTCCAAAGCTGAAAGGCAATGTGTTTGCATAAATTGGGATTTGCCACAATTAAGTGTTGGTAAAATTCTCTCCAAATAAGTTCATTAAACCAAACAAATGCGCCTGATGTGTTGTTTTCTAAGAAATCAGGTTCCGTTTGATAAAGGCGATTAAAACATTGACGAATAGACAGTAATCCAATTGAAAGATAAGGGGATAATCGACTTGTGCCATCAATTGAGGGAATATCTCGCCATCTTGCATAATGTGAGACGCTTTCATAACAGAACTGTTTTAAGCGTTTAAGAGCCTCTTCTTCCGTAGAGATAACGGATGGTGATCGTGTATTTTCAAGTGAGAATAGCGGTGCTTTTAAAGGTGATACCGCTTTTTGATGCGTCCTGATCTCTGGGATAGGTAATGAAGCGTTATCTTGTGAAAGAAAGCATCGTAAAAATGCATTTCTAAAGGGAGTAAAAACCTTATACATTTCACCTTGTTGAGTGACTACATTACCCGGTGGAATAAACACATTGTCATGATAAGCATAAATGGTTGTTTTATTCTTGAGTCGCTCAATGACTTTTTTATCACGGCGTTGTTCATTAAGAGCATATTGGTGATTGAAGAAAAGCGCAGTGACTTGATGTTGTTGGCAATACTCAGCCACTTTATCGGCTGCAGTTGAATAAGTATCGCTAATCACGACTGTGAGTGGAATATTGAGTTTTGCTAGTGATGTTGAAAGATCCAGCAAAGTATTATGAATGAACGCCTGATATGATAAAGCCATATTGTGGGCTTTCCATTGTTCAGGCGTTACGGTGAAAATAGCATGCACCTGTGCGTGTTTATCTTGGCAAGCGTGAAAGAGCGCCTTGTTATCGGTTACTCTTAAATCATTACGAAACCAAACTAAATGAACAGAAGACGGGTGCATGTAACCTCTCTTAATCTAATTTAGGATGTTGATCGATCAGGGCTTGGCGTTTTTTCTGCAATGCTTCAATTTCCGCTTCGATATCTTCAACACGGTGTTCAATACTATCATAATGCTCAGATAAAATTTCTTTCGCCTCTGATCTATCTGATGCTGCTGGTGTTGCACCTCGTAAAGGTTTATTTGCGGTTTCGATCATCTTGATACCAGTTATCAAACCGACAACAGCGACAATCATCAAATAATAAGCTGGCATATATAAATTACCGGTTGCTTCAACTAACCAAGCCGCCGCTGTAGGTGTTGCCCCTGCAATTAATACGGAAATATTAAATGCGATTGCTAATGCACTATAGCGAATATGGGTTGGGAAAATAGCGGGTAAAATCGATGCCATTACCCCAGTAAAACAGTTGAGTAAAATCGCTAAGATTAATAATCCTAAGAAAATTAAGCCGATTTCATCGCTGTTAATCATCATAAACGCAGGGTAAGCAAGAACAAACAACCCAATACTACCGCCGATAACAAATGGCTTGCGACCAATTTTGTCACTCAGTAGACCAATGACTGGTTGTACAAATAGCATCCCGATCATAATCGCGATGATGATCAGTACACCGTGATCTGCCGAATAATTTAAGTTATGTGATAAATAACTCGGCATATACGTCAATAACATGTAGTAGGTCACATTAGTCGCAATCACTAAACCTACACAGACGGTTAAACTTTTCCAATATTTTGATGCAATTTCACGTAATGAAACACGCGGTGGATTTTCGATAGATTTACGATCATCGCTGTTCATTTCATCAACATGTTGTTGGAATGCAGGGGTTTCTTCTAAAGCGTGACGTAAATATAAGCCAATAAGACCTAATGGTAATGCCAAGAAGAACGGAATACGCCATCCCCACTCATGAAATGCGGTTTCTCCAAGGATAGTAGAGATAAGTACAACAACACCTGCACCCATAACGAAACCAGCAATAGAACCAAAGTCTAACCAGCTTCCCATAAATCCGCGTTTGCGGTCTGGTGAGTATTCCGCAACAAAAATTGCCGCGCCAGAATATTCACCCCCAATGGAGAAACCTTGTGCTAATTTAGCCAGTAATAATAAAACAGGAGCCCAGATCCCAATCGTTTCATAAGCAGGAATAAGACCAATGGCAAACGTACTCAGTGCCATAATAATGATGGTGACAGATAACACTTTCTGACGACCAAATTTATCCCCTAACATCCCAAATACAACACCCCCTAAAGGTCTTACAAGGAATGGAACTGAGAATGTCGCGAGTGCGGCAATCATCTGCACACCCGGCGATGCACCAGGGAAGAAGACTTGACCTAAGACATACGCAAGGAAGCCGTAGACACCAAAGTCAAACCATTCCATGGCATTACCTAACGCTGCCGCAGTAATGGCTTTCTTAAGCTTACTATCATCAATAATAGTTATATCATTGATTTGTAGAGGTTTGTTTCTTTTTTTCTTCATTTTCATATTAAGTGACCTTTATAAAGGTATTTGTGATTTTTTGTTTATCAATTAATGAAAAGAAATGAAGTGACTATTTGTTAGCGAGAAGAGTGAGTAATAAAAATTCACTAAAAAACAGCTTACTTCTACTAAATTTAAATAGTGGTATTAAGCTAATAGATAAGAGAATATTTATTTAGTATAGATGAGATTGAATAAGATATAAGAAAGTTTTCGTTGTTGTTTTGATATAACAAAACAGAGCCTCTATGTATTAAAATGTGATCAATATCATAACGTAATTCTGCTTTTGTGTAAAATCCATGGCGTTAGCGATTAGAAATTTAACTTAGGGGGGCTTTTAATTCTCATAATGAATAGTAAAGAAAAAAGCTAACTTTATACTTTAATAACATTATGTTATGTCATTTCTGTCTTTTTTTGATTCAGGCTAACGCATTTGTATGAGCATTATGCATAATATAAAGGGCGATAGTTAAATAAAAATATTAACCCTTTATTTTACTTTATTATTCTTTCGATGAGTCAAGATGAAAATGTGGATAATAGAATAGATATCGCTATTCTTATTAAGATTATATCAAAGCAGTATGACGGGGTATCACAACCGAGATATTAAAGATAATTTATTTGTGACCCATATTTAGAATAAAAATTTATAAAACTAATAATTAACCGCGCATTTGTGCAGATTAACCCAGGTACCTCTATGAACATTAATCAACTGAAAAGCTTTGTTGAAGTCGTGAAAAATAATTTCAACATTACTAATGCGGCTGAAAAACTCTACACTTCACAACCGACAATTAGTAAGCAACTAAAAATATTAGAAGATGAATTAAGTGTGTCGCTGTTTGTGCGTAAAAATAATAATTTATTAGCACTAAGCCCGATGGGTAAAGAAGTCCATAAGATTGCTTGTGATATCCTTGGGCAAGTTGACCGAATCAAAAGTATTGTGGCTGAAGAAGATCGTAATAAAAAAGTCGATTTACATATTGCGACAACACATACACAAATACGTTATTCATTGCCAAATGTGATTGATCACTTTCGTCGCTATTACCCTAATATTGCGCTACATTTTCACCAAGGTGCACCGGCTCAATTGGCGGAAATGGTTAAAAATGGTGATGTGGATTTTGCTATCGCAACAGAATCGATGCACCTTTATGAAGACCTAATTACACTGCCTTGTTACCGCTGGACTCGTAGTTTATTGGTTCCTTATGACCATCCTCTTGCTTTATTGAAGGACGAAGAGCAGGTTACCATCGAGCAAATGGCTGAGTATCCATTGATTACTTATGTTTTCGGTTTTACCAGAGGATCAAAATTAGACAAGGTATTTTATAAAAATAATCTTAAGCCGAAGGTGGCGCTAACAGCGACGGATACAGAAATTATTAAATACTATGTGAAGCGACATTTAGGCATCGGTGTTATTGCGACAGCCTCTTATGATGCGGCTGAAGATGGTGACACATTAAAATGTATTAATATCGATCATTTAGTACAACCGAGTTATACCCATATCTGTGTCAGTAAACATACTCATATGAAAGATTATATGCATGAATTTATTTCTCTCTATGCGCCACATATTGATAAAAATATTATTCAGATGCCTGAGCAGTGGGAGACCCAATGGCACAGTAAAGAGGTATATCAAGGATTACCGGATTTACGTTCAGTAAATGTGAATAATAGCGTTGCAGAATAGATGTCAGAATAAAAAAGCCCGTTTTTGCGGGGGCAATAACGGGCTTAGGGCAGAATAATAAGCGATTAGCGAGTCAGAATATTAACAAAAATCTGAGCTCCGACGAGTAAACAATCATCATCGACAAAATAAGGATTTGCGTGAAGGTAATTATTAATACCTTTTGCTTGATTACCACTTCCTAAAAAGAACATTGCACCGACTTTACCTTTTGTGGCGTTAACCATATAACTAAAGTCTTCACTGCCTGTCATTGGCTTACCATTCGATTCAATATTCTCTTCTGGTAAGAACTTACGCATTGCATCTAATAAACGCTGATGAGCAGTTGGGTGATTTACAACTGCAGGGTATCCGCTATAGCTTAATGTGGTTTTAAATCCACCCGCTGTACTACGTGCAACGATTTCATCAAAACTGGCTTTCAATACTTGGTCGGTATTTTCATCCATAGAACGGATAGTACCGCGGGCTTGTACGTGATCAGCTAATGCATTAGGGATTGTTCCCCCATTGATCATGCCACAACCAAAGACTGCTGGGCTAAATGGATCTGTCTTTTTCGCAACAACATAATCCATATAATCAATTAAGCGAGTTGCTTCACGAATGGCATCTAACCCTTTGTGTGGTGTTGAACCATGCGCAGAAACACCATAAACATCTAATGTCCATGCTGAACCATAAGATGACATCACGCCATCATTAAAGCGAACACAACCTGTTTCAATCGCAGCATCATTATGAAGAGCGTAAGTTTCGTCAACGCCTTCCATGCAACCGAGTTCAACCATTTTTTCAGCGCCAGGGACACGCATATCTTCTTCAGCCATTTGGAAAATAAAACGAACGTTCGCGCTCATCTCTTCTCTATTCTCGGCAAGATATTTAGCACTGGTTAATGCCATGGTCATATGCGTATCGTGACCACAGTTATGCGCACAACCCGGGTGTATTGAGCTATGTTCATTATTCGTCAAGTCTGGCATTTCTAATCCGTCCATATCAGCACGGATAGCAATTAATGGAAATTCAGCATTAACAATTAAGTCTGCGGTGAAACCAGTATACCCATCAAAAGTTTTAATTTGATAACCAAAACTCTCCATTAATTCACGACAGTATTGAGAAGTTTTATATTCTTCACCTGATAGCTCAGGTATTTTATGCAGGTCTTGTCGTGTTTTTTTACTAAATTCATTTAATTGAAAGAGTTTTTCACTGACATTATAAATATTATTCATTAGATAACTCCCTGGATAGTAAATCCAATTTGCGCGACGATTGATGCGCCAAAGAAACAACAAGTTGAAACAATCATGAAAATAAGAATAACTTTCCATGACATTTTCTTAAGTTCTTCTAATTGACCACCAACAGATAAACCAGCAAATGCTAATAAAGGAACACAACAAGATAAGAAAGAAACTTTACCAATAGAACTAATAAAGAAATCTCTTACCGGCGTTTCGGGTAAACAAATAAGGATCCCGATAATTGTTGCATAAGCAAATGTTGGTAAAGATGAAGGTAAATAATGTTTTGCAACGAGTGAAATAAATACCACTAATGACATAGCAATAAAGCTATCCCACATTGCATAAAGAGCGATCCCTGATGTTAACGTCTGAGTAAACATTGCCAGTAAAATAGCAACGAATACAAACTTCATATCTATAATTATATTTTTCATGCAGTTTTGCCTCTGGTGAAAATTTTATAAATTTTTTCTGAAAGAGGTAAACCTAAATAGGTTAATGACAGTGCGCCTAATGCTGAAGATAATAAGTTAGATGCAGCGGCAACACTTAATACTTGCTGTGCTAATGCTTCATCAAGACCATTAATTAATGCACCTGATGCAGCACTTAACATTGAACCAGAACCCACGCCAGAGCCTGCTGCAAGAGCCAGTGGATGTAATCCAGTTAATGGAGCAATACTACCTAATACGCTAAACCATAAAGTACCGATAACCGAACCACATAAATAAATGGCTAATACACCAATATATTCTTGAGAGCCTGTACCAAATTTACCTTGAATAACAGCAATAGAAGGTTCACGGCTAATAGATGAACAAGCACCAATTGCACGACGACCAAATCCAAATTTAATTGCTAATGGAACTGCAATTAATACTGGTAATAAGTTACCGAGTTCCTGAACAAATAAAGGAATACCGACACTTAAAATCATTTTAATATTAGGAACAATCATTCCTGCATATTGCGTACCTAAAATAAGTAGGCTGAAACCTACCATTTTACCGCAGAAGCCTTCTTCTTTTTCTGTGAATAATTTACCCCATACTTTAATTTTTTTACGGGTAAATCCAGCAGATATACACATACCAATAATGACAGCAAATAGCATTGGCAAAATAGGTATTACTGCAATGCCAATCTTAATTTCTTTTTTACCAATGACATATTGTGAAATAAAAATTAAGAAAAGGACTGCCAGAATACTAATAAAGAAAACCTTTATCGGACTTCTACTTTTGTCCATCCGTTAATCTCCGTTGAAAAATAATCAGGGTTTATTCTAGAGGACAAAAAGCAAAAGGTAGCGTGACCAATGTCATGTTTATTTCATACCTCTTTTTCATGGGGCATGAAATAAAATAATAGTAATATATTTATTAACAATTTGAGTTAAGTGAAATTATTGAGAAAAGACAGAGGGTAAGGCTGAAATGTGTCAGCTATATTGTTAAATAAAATGATAATAGAAAAAAAGCAATTAAAAATTAGTTTAATTATTAAAATAATCCTATAAGTTTATTTTGTCTAGTACTTGATAATTTTAATACAATATAAATGAGAGAGATTCTTATTTAATGCGAAATGAGTCATAAAAGCGATTAGTATATTTATCAATAGTATTATTTTTTATCGTTAATTTCCTTTATTAATTGACCTATCTACCGTGACAATCAATCAAGAGATGTTATTCTTTATATTTGAGTTAATAACACGGTATTCTCTATATGATGTGATAAAAGAGTCGGTTGTTATGTTAGGGGCAGCATGTAGAGAGATTACCCACTAAAATAAAAAGGAAAGGCGTCACATGAGTAAGCAAACAGTTGCAACGTATATTGCTAAAGTGCTCCACAATGCAGGTGTGAAACGTATTTGGGGGGTGACAGGTGATTCATTAAATGGATTAAGTGATAGCTTGCGTAAAATGGGCTCTATTGAATGGATGGGCACTCGCCATGAAGAAGTCGCCGCTTTTGCCGCTGGAGCAGAAGCCGCTATCAATGGTGAATTAGCCGTTTGTGCAGGCTCTTGTGGACCAGGTAACTTACACTTAATTAATGGGCTTTTCGATTGCCACCGTAACCATGTTCCTGTATTAGCGATTGCCGCTCATATTCCTTCGGCTGAAATTGGTAGCAATTATTTTCAAGAAACACATCCCCAAGAACTTTTTCGCGAATGTAGCCATTACTGTGAGCTCGTTTCAAATCCAGAGCAGATCCCTCAAGTGCTTGCCATTGCAATGCGAACCGCTATTTTGAAAAAGGGGGTCGCAGTCGTTGTTTTACCTGGAGATATTGCACTAAAACCTGCTCCAGAAGATGCGCATGAAAACTGGTATCCGTTGCAATATCCCCTCATCATGCCAAATCGTTTCGAAATCGAAAAATTATCTGATGCCTTGAATAATGGAAAAAATATCACTTTAATGTGCGGTGCTGGATGTGCCCAAGCTCGCGACGAAGTGATTAAACTTGCCCAAACATTAAAAGCTCCTATCGTGTTCGCATTACGTGGGAAAGAGCACATCGAATGGGAAAATCCCTACAGTGTAGGCATGACAGGGTTAATTGGATTTTCATCCGGTTATCACGCGATGGAAAATGCGGATACGTTAGTGTTATTAGGTACGCAATTCCCTTATCGTGCATTTTATCCATCAAAAGCTAATATTATTCAAATTGATATTAATCCAAGTAGTCTTGGTTCGCATTGTCATGTCGATATGGCGATGATTGGCGATGTTAAAGCCACACTAAATGCAATACAGCCCCGTTTAAAAGAGAAAACAGACACTACGCATCTTGATGCATCATTAAAACATTATGCCAAAGCACGACAAGATCTGGATGCACTTGCACAACCCAGTGAGCGTGAACTTATTCATCCACAATATTTAGCGCGTCGATTAGGTGAACTTGCAAATGATGATGCTATTTTTACCTGTGATGTAGGTACGCCAACAGTGTGGGCAGCCCGTTATGTGGGAATGAATGGAAAACGTCGTTTATTAGGATCGTTTAATCACGGCTCTATGGCAAATGCGATGGCTCAAGCTATCGGTGCTCAAGCGTTAGATAGAAAGCGTCAAGTTGTGGCTATGTGTGGTGATGGTGGATTTACTATGCTAATGGGGGATTTTATCTCATTAGCTCAAATGAATTTACCCGTCAAAGTGATTATTTTTAATAACAGTGTATTAGGCTTTGTTGCAATGGAAATGAAAGTGGGCGGTTATTTAACGGATGGAACAGATTTACATAATCCGGATTTTGCTGCTATTGCTAATGCATCTGGTATCAAAGGCATTCGAGTTGAAAAAGGTGAAGATCTTGATAGTGCGCTAAAAGAGGCTTTTGAACATGATGGCCCTGTAATTGTGGATGTGGTAACCGCAAAACAAGAGCTTTCAATGCCTCCTGAAGTGAAGTTTGAACAAGCAAAAGGTTTTAGCCTGTATATGATGAAAGCGATTATTAATGGTCGAGGCGATGAAGTCGTTCAACTCGCTAAAACAAATTGGTTACGTTAATCGTTAAACGATACTTGTCATATTTCAAGTTGCAGGAAAGGGTGACGACATTCAGCGCGTCACCTTTCTGTAACTCCAATCCAACCCTATCAATCTTTATTATTGCACGTTCTCAGCTAAACAGAAGTTTTCAATTAATTGTCCCATGAGTTCGCGAGTTGGCTCAATAAATGCCATATCAATAAACTCATCAGGCTGATGTGCCTGTTCAATAGAACCTGGGCCTAACACTAAGGTAGGGCAGAGATCTTGAATAAACGGCGCTTCAGTACAGTAATTCACCGTTTGCGCTTTCTCACCTAATAGTTTTTCGATCACGGCGACCATCTTATGATCGGTTGGACACTCATAACCCGGGATCGGATCGTGTAACGCCTCAATATTTAAGCGATCAGGCCAACGTGTTTTGACGGGGGCTAATGTTTCGTGCAGTAAATCATCCAAGTCTTGTAACGTTAATCCTGGTAGTGGGCGGATATCCATATGTAATTCACAGCAAGCACAAATTCTATTTGCTGCATCACCGCCATTAATATAACCAAAGTTCATCGTTGGATAAGGGATAACAAACGCAGGGTTGTTATAGCGAGTTTTTAACGTATCGCGCAGAGTACTAAGATGGGTAATAGACTCATGCATTAGCTCTATCGCATTCACGCCTTTTTCTGGATCGCTAGAGTGTCCTGATTGTCCTGTAATACGTATTGCATTCGATAAATGCCCTTTATGA
Organism: Proteus vulgaris; assembly: GCF_033708015.1. Taxonomy (NCBI): domain Bacteria; kingdom Pseudomonadati; phylum Pseudomonadota; class Gammaproteobacteria; order Enterobacterales; family Morganellaceae; genus Proteus; species Proteus vulgaris. The sequence continues at coordinate 145,157 of NZ_CP137920.1, forward strand.
GCACGAATAGGTTTCAGCGATGTGGGTTCACCAATAATGGCAAAATCAGGGCGGATGACTGTATTAGCGGCAAAATAACGAGCCCCTGCCATCGAGGTTTCTTCATCTGCGGTGGCGAGAATATAGAGAGGATGAGTTAACGTTTTAGTATCTATATCCCGTAACGCATCAAGGATAAAGGCAAAAAAGCCTTTCATATCGGCAGTACCTAATCCATATAACTTATTTTCTTTCTCTGTCAGTGTAAAAGGATCTTGTGTCCAACGGCCTTCATCAAACGGTACTGTGTCGGTGTGACCACAGAGTAATAATCCTCCTTTTCCAGCGCCTAATGTTGCCAGAAGGTTAAATTTACCTCGCGTTTCAGGTACAGGTTGGATTTCAATTGAAAAACCTAATATTTCCAACCAATTAGCAAGCAAGTTAATCAGCGCTTCATTACTTTGATCGTTTTTAGCGTCTGTAGCACTGATAGAGGGTGTTGCAATTAATTGACGATAAATCTCAATAAATGTAGGTAATTTAATATTCACTGTTGACAGCCTTTCTTCATAATAGTATCAATATTCATGCACTTTTTTTGAATAAAAATACATTAATCGGTTTGTGTTCATAGTACAAGGTAAGAATGACATGTTAAATACTCTGATAGTAGGAGCAAGTGGTTACACTGGCGCTGAATTAGCCGCCTATCTTCAGCAGCATCCTCATGTGAATTTGAGCAGACTGATGGTATCAGCTCAAAGTGCAGATGCAGGAAAGTGCTTTTCTGAACTTCATCCACAATATCGTGGTTTAGTCGATCTTCCACTCGAACCGATGGTTGATGTCGTTAAAGCGGCTGAAAATATGGATATCGTTTTTTTAGCAACAGCACATGAAGTCAGCCATGACATTGCTCCTGTCTTTTTAGAGCAAGGTTGTGTGGTATTCGATTTGTCTGGTGCCTATCGAGTACAAAACAAGCATTTTTATCAACAATACTATGGATTCGAGCATAAGAATACTGATTGGTTATCACGGGCAGTTTATGGGTTGGCTGAATGGAATGCTGACATTATTAGTCAGGCGCAATTAATTGCAGTGCCGGGTTGTTATCCAACCGTCTCTCAGTTGTCACTAAAACCTTTAGTAGAAGCAGGACTTTTAGATACAGCACAGTGGCCCGTTATTAATGCAACTAGCGGTGTGAGTGGCGCAGGTAGAAAAGCCTCTTTAACTAGCAGCTTTTGTGAGGTGAGTTTGCAACCGTATGGTGTGTTTACTCATCGTCATCAACCTGAAATTGCCACCCATCTGGGTATTGATGTGATTTTTACACCTCATTTAGGCAATTTTGCTAGAGGGATCTTAGCCACTATCACCTGTAAGTTACAAGCAGGTGTGACACAAGAGGATGTAAGACAAGCCTTTGATGATGCTTATCAAGATAAACCCTTAGTGCGTGTTTATGAAAAAGGGTTGCCTGCATTAAAAGCCGTGGTAGGAACTGCATTCTGTGATATCGGATTTGCTCAACAAGGTGAACATCTGATTGTGGTTGGTGTTGAAGATAACTTGTTGAAAGGGGCTGCTGCACAAGCAGTGCAATGTATGAATATTCGGTTTGGTTTCGCTGAAACCGAATCACTTATTTAATAATGAGTAGGGAAGTTTCATGGAACCATTAATTATCAAACTGGGTGGCGTGCTCCTTGATAATGAAGAAGCGTTAACTCGATTTTTCACTGCATTACAACAGTATCGCTCAACGCATTCTCGTCCTTTAGTCATCGTACATGGTGGCGGCTGTTTAGTGGATGAGTTGATGGGAAAATTGCAATTGCCTGTGGTGAAAAAGCAGGGGCTTCGTGTCACACCTGCTGATCAGATAGACATCATTACAGGGGCACTTGCCGGAAGTGCCAATAAAACCTTGTTATCGTGGGCAACCAAGTTTGGGCTTAATGGTGTGGGGCTTTCTTTAGGTGATGGACAATTAACGAACGTCACACAAATCAATGAAGAGTTAGGTCATGTAGGAAATGCAAATCCCGGCTCTCCTGATTTACTCAATTTATTATTGGGAGCGGGCTATCTGCCTATTATCAGTTCTATCGGTATGACTGAAAAAGGTGAGCTGATGAATGTGAATGCTGACCAAGCAGCAACCGCTATTGCTGAAACATTAGGCGCTGATTTAGTCCTGCTTTCCGATGTCAGTGGCATTTTAGATGGTAAAGGTCAGAAGATTGCCGAGATGTCAGCTGAGAAAGCACAGATATTAATCGATCAAGGGATTATTACTGACGGCATGATAGTGAAAGTCAATGCGGCATTGGAAGCGGCTAAAACGTTAGGAAGACCTGTTGAAATCGCAAGTTGGCGCCATGCTGAAAAGCTGACGACATTATTTAATGGTGTTGCAGTAGGCACTCGTATTTTAGCTTAACAATAACGCTAGACATCTTATCGCTATTTGATAGTTGGCAGAATTTAAACAAATTGGGAATTGAAGGTTATCACTATGACTAAAGGTATTAAGAAAATCGTATTGGCATATTCTGGTGGATTGGATACTTCGGCAATCATCCCTTGGCTAAAAGAACATTATGATAACTGTGAAGTTGTTGCTTTTGTTGCTGACGTTGGTCAAAGCCGTGATGACTTAGTGGGTGTGGAACAAAAGGCATTAGTATCAGGGGCTTCCGAGTGTCATATCGTTGATTTACGTGAAGAGTTTATTAAAGACTATGTTTACCCAGTATTAAAAACAGGCGCGTTATATGAAGGTAGCTACTTATTAGGCACGTCAATGGCACGTCCTGTTATCGCGAAAGCACAAGTTGAACTCGCGTTAAAATTAGGTGCTGATGCGGTTGCTCATGGCGCAACAGGTAAAGGAAACGATCAGGTTCGTTTTGAAAGTACTTATGCGGCACTTGCCCCACAACTGAAAGTGGTTGCACCATGGAGAGAGTGGGATTTACGTTCTCGTGAAGCACTGTTGGATTATCTAAAAGTCCGTAATATCCCAACAACAGCAACGCTAGAGAAAATTTATAGCCGTGATGAAAATGCATGGCATATCTCAACAGAAGGTGGCGTATTAGAGAGCCCATGGAATGCCTCAAATGAAGATTGCTGGGCGTGGACCGTTGATCCTAAGAAAGCACCAGAAACACCAGAATTAGTGACGGTTACAGTAAAAGCCGGTGAAGTTGTTGCGGTAAATGGTAAAACACAATCACCTTTTGAATGTTTAGACACATTAAATACATTAGGTGTTAAGCATGGTATCGGACGTATTGATATTGTTGAAAACCGTTTAGTGGGAATGAAATCTCGTGGCTGCTATGAAACCCCAGGGGGCACTATCATGATGGCGGCTCTGCGTGGTGTTGAGCAACTGGTGCTTGATAGAGATGCCTTTAAATGGCGTCAGCAATTAGGCTTAGAGATGTCTTATGTCGCTTATGATGGACGTTGGTTTACGCCAATTCGTGCTTCACTACAAGCAGCTGCAGAATCACTGGCAAAGGATGTGAATGGCGAAGTGGTTTTAGAACTTTATAAAGGTCATGTGAATGCTATCCAGAAGAAATCAGATAACAGTCTGTATTCTGAAGAATTTGCGACCTTTGGTGAGGATGAAGTTTACGACCACAGCCATGCTGAAGGATTTATTCGTTTATATTCTCTGCCATCACGTATTCGTGCGCTAAGCAAGAAATAACATAAGGCAATAGAGTGGTGTTCATAGGGCATCACTCTCACTCTTTTTTATTACACAGAATCAATACAGGAAGCGATTATGGCACTCTGGGGTGGACGTTTTAGTCAGGAAGCTGATCAACGGTTTAAACAATTCAATGATTCACTGCGGTTTGATTTTCGACTGGCACAACAGGATATCTTTGGCTCAGTAGCTTGGTCTAAAGCGTTAGTCACCGTTGGCGTATTGTCGCAAGATGAACAAGCTCAACTTGAGCAAGCGTTAAATGAATTATCAGAAGAAGTGATAGCAAATCCACAGTCTATTTTGCAAAGTGATGCAGAAGATATTCATAGCTGGGTTGAAAGTAAGCTTATTGCCAAAGTGGGTGATTTAGGTAAAAAATTACATACGGGTCGTAGCCGTAATGATCAGGTCGCAACAGACTTAAAATTATGGTGTAAAGAAGAAGTGATTCACCTTCGCCAAGCCATTGTTGAGCTACAAAAAGCCTTAGTTATCACGGCAGAACAAAATCAAAATGCGGTGATGCCAGGTTACACTCATTTACAGCGTGCTCAACCCGTTACCTTTGCGCATTGGTGTTTAGCATACAATGAAATGTTAGCCAGAGACGAAAGTCGCCTAGCTGATGCATTAAAACGTATAGATGTCAGTCCATTAGGCAGTGGGGCTTTAGCGGGAACAGCTTACGATATCGATCGTGAACAATTAGCGGAATGGTTAGGTTTTGCGAGTGCAACCAATAATAGTTTAGATAGTGTATCCGATCGCGATCATGTCTTAGAACTATTATCCTCGGCAGCTATTGGTATGGTGCATTTATCTCGTTTTGCAGAAGATCTTATTTTCTTTAACAGTGGCGAAGCGGGTTTTATTGAATTATCAGACAAAGTGACTTCTGGTTCTTCATTAATGCCACAAAAGAAAAACCCAGATGCACTGGAACTTATCCGTGGGAAGTGTGGGCGAGTACAAGGTGCATTAACGGGCATGATGATGACCTTAAAAGGCCTGCCTCTCGCTTACAATAAAGATATGCAAGAAGATAAAGAAGGGCTGTTTGACGCTATCGATACATGGTCTGATTGTTTACATATGGCAACGCTTGTTCTTGATGGGATCCAAATTCGTCGCCCTCGTTGTGAAGAAGCTGCGAAACAAGGTTATGCGAATGCCACTGAGCTTGCCGATTATCTGGTTGCTAAAGGTGTACCATTTCGTGAAGCTCACCATATTGTGGGGGAAGTGGTTGTTTGCGCGATTGAGCAAGGTAAAGCAATTGAAGAACTCCCGCTTTCTGAATTACAGATGTTTAACAGTAAAATTATGATTGATGTGTACGATATTCTATCGCTTCAATCTTGTTTAGATAAACGCCTTGCAAAAGGGGGTGTTTCGCAAAAACAGGTTGCTTATGCGATAGTCAAAGCCAAAGATGCTTTAAATATGAATAAATAAGAAAAGCATTTATCTAAGACAACTTACTGTTATTCAAAAAGAACAGGGTGAATATCACTCTGTTTTTTATTTTAACTCGCTGATAGTACTTATACTCATTTTGAATTCTTTAAAGTATGAAGTCATGAGTTTTGTTTGCGCCATTTATTCAGAAAATATTGACAAAGAGAGGCAAAATAACATTTGGCTGATAGAAAAATTTATCAGTTACTATATTATCTATAGACATTAACTATCAGCAATAAATGTGAGATCTGCAATGAATATCCGTGACTTGGAATATCTGGTGGCGCTAGCTGAGCATAAACATTTTCGTCGTGCGGCAGATTCTTGCCATGTGAGTCAGCCAACATTAAGTGGTCAGATTCGTAAGCTTGAAGATGAACTCGGTGTGATGTTGCTTGAAAGAACGAGCCGTAAGGTTCTGTTTACTCAACAAGGTTTGTTGCTGGTGGATCAAGCGAAAACCGTTTTACGTGAAGTCAAAGTGCTACAAGAAATGGCCTCATTGCAGGGGGAAAGCATGGCAGGGCCTTTACATATTGGGCTTATCCCTACTGTTGGTCCTTATTTATTACCCCATATCATTCCTGAATTACATAAAAACTACCCTAAGTTAGAAATGTATCTTCATGAAGCACAAACTCATAGCTTATTAGCTCAATTAGATAGCGGGAAGCTCGATTGTGCAATTTTAGCAATGGTAAAAGAGAGTGCGCCGTTTATTGAAGTGCCTTTATTTGAAGAGCCAATGAAATTAGCTATTTATGAAGGACACCCATGGAATGAACGTAGGTCTGTGCCGATGGGGGAGTTAGCGGGTCAGCGTTTATTGATGTTAGAAGATGGGCACTGTTTACGCGATCAAGCATTAGGATTCTGTTTCCAAGCGGGGGCAAAAGAAGATACTCATTTTAGAGCAACGAGTTTAGAGACTCTGCGTAATATGGTCGCTGCCGGTAGTGGGATCACCTTATTACCGGATTTATCTGTACCTCAAGAACAAAAACGTGATGGAGTTTGTTATCTAGAATGTACCAATCCCAATCCATCACGTTCTATTATTATGGTTTATCGTCCCGGATCGCCTTTGCGTAATCGTTATGAACAGTTAGCTGAGACAATCCGTGAACATATGACCGCATTTTATGCGGAGAAACAAAACGTATTAAAATAAGCGATTTAAACCATTAAGCGCTGCAACACGATAGGCTTCTGCCATTGTTGGATAGTTGAAGGTCGTATTAACGAAATACTCGATAGTATTGCCTTCACCTTTTTGCTCCATAATTGCTTGACCGATATGAATAATTTCAGCGGCACGTTCACCGAAGCAGTGAATACCTAAAATTTGCTTGGTTTCACGATGGAAGAGAATTTTCAAACTTCCCACATTCATGCCTGCAATTTGTGCTCTTGCCAGATGTTTAAATTGAGAGCGACCCACTTCATAAGGAATTTTCATTGCAGTGAGTTGTTGCTCTGTTTTACCAACAGAACTAATTTCAGGAATGGTGTAAATTCCTGTTGGAATATCTTCAATTAAATGAGTTTCTGATTTTCCTGTTGTGATAGCTAAAGCCGCAATTCGACCTTGATCATAAGCGGCAGACGCCAGACTTGGATAACCAATAACATCACCGACTGCATAAATGTGTTCACAACTGGTTTGGTAATGTGCATTAACAGAAACTTGCCCACGACTATCTGTTTTAATACCGACGTTCTCTAAGCCGAGTGTATCTGTGTTCCCTGTTCGACCATTGGCATAAAGCAGGCAATCTGCTTTGACTTTTTTACCTGATTTTAGGTGAACAATAACACCATCATCGACACCTTCAATGCTTTCATACTCTTCATTATGACGGATAACAATGCCGTTATTCCAGAAGTGATAAGAAAGTGCGTCAGACATTTCTTGATCAAGAAAAGATAATAGGTGGTCTCGTGTATTAATTAAGTCTACTTTTACTCTTAATCCTCTAAAAATAGAGGCATATTCACAACCAATGACACCAGCACCATAAATAATGACATGATGAGGCTCATGCTCTAAGTCAAGGATAGTGTCACTGTTATAAATACGAGAATGAGAGAAATCGACATCTGGCGGACAATAAGGGCGAGAGCCTGTTGCAATAATGAAATTATCAGCTGAAAGAATATCGCAAGTACCATCTGGATAACGCACGCTGATCCGATGCTCATCAATAAACGCAGCTTCACCGGAATACATCGTACAATTATTACGCTCGTAAAAACCTTGGCGCATTTTAGTCTGTTGACTAATTACGGTACTGGCTTGGCGAAGTATTTGAGAAAAAGAGGAATTAATAAGGCGAGATTGGTCACTGTAAAGCGGGTTTTGATTAAATTCAATAATACGGCTTACTGCATGACGTAGGGCTTTTGAAGGAATGGTTCCCCAGTGAGTACAGCCCCCACCGACTTTGTTATAACGTTCTATAACAGCGACGCGCTTTCCTTGTTTAACAAGCCCCATGGCCGCGCCTTCGCCACCAGGACCTGAACCGATCACAATTGCATCGAAATGAGAATGTTGCATAGGAAGAGACCTGTTTTATACAAACCGACAACGCTATATTAACATTAGAATGAATAATAGCCCAACTGACATTAAGGGCATTAGTCACACTTTGTTGAGTTTTTATAAGAATGTGTCTTGAGAGATGATTGTACGCACTGCTTTTTTAACAAAATTTGATATATTGAGTATAAACCAAATTAGAATTATCAGGATTTCTGTGAGTAATAATATTGGCATCAGAGCTAAACAAAAAGAAAAAACCCGTCGCTCTTTAATTGAAGCTGCTTTTAGCCAACTGAGTGCCGAACGTAGCTTTACAAGTCTAAGTTTACGAGAAGTGGCTAGAGAAGCTGGTATTGCACCCACCTCATTTTATCGTCATTTTAAAGATGTTGATGAACTTGGGCTTACTATGGTTGATGAGAGTGGGTTGATGTTACGTCAATTAATGCGTCAAGCACGTCAACGTATTGCGAAAGGTGGCAGTGTTATCAGAACATCCGTAGCAACTTTTATGGAATTCATTGGTAATAATCCTAATGCGTTCCGATTATTACTTCGTGAACGTTCTGGAACTTCCGCTGAGTTTCGTGCGGCTGTCGCACGAGAGATCCAACATTTTATTGCAGAACTGGCAGACTATCTTGAGCAAGAGAGCCATATGCCACGTTATTTTACAGAAATGCAATCTGAAGCAATGGTCACTATTGTATTTAGTGCAGGCGCAGAAGCACTGGATATCGATATTGAAAAGCGTCAACAATTAGAAGAAAGATTAGTTATACAACTGCGAATGATTGCTAAAGGTGCCTATTATTGGTATCGACGTGAGCAAGAAACGCAAATACCTCTACAAGATAACCCAGAAATAAAGAAAAAAACGCATCAGAAAGGAGACAAATGATGGAACAAAATCGCTGTGAAAAAAGCACGCTATTACTTGCCATAGTCATTGGCGTCGCTTTACATGGTACCTATTCAAGCTTTTTTAACCCGTTTATTGAGTCGTGGTCAGTTTTCCCACTCATTAGTTTAATCTTGGCCGTTTACTGTTTATATCAGCGCTATTTAAATCAACCTATGACCGATGGTATGCCTAAGCTGATTTTTTCATTCTTTTTATTAGGCTTATTTGGTTATAACGCTTACACCAGAACTGTTAATCCTGAATGGGGTTCGAATTTCTTTTCTTCCGTTTGTATCGTTATCGTTGCGTTGTGGATTTATCGTCAATTCAAACAGCGTCAACGCTTACGTATACAGGCAGAAGAAGCTGAAAAAGCATCACAAGCAGAACAGTACTAGCCTGTACTTATCTCTTTGTTGTAAACACAGCGAAATTTTGACACCAGCAAGTTATCTTGCTGGTGTTTTTGTTTTTATACGTATTATTGGCGATTTTTTATCTATAACAAATAAAATAAGCAGTTATCTTTTTTCTAATAACACGCCACATTCCATATGGTGGGTATATGGGAATTGATCAAATAATGCTAATTTACTGATTTTATGTGTTTTTATGAGGGTTTCTAAATTTTGGCACAGTGTTTCTGGGTTACAAGAAATATACAAAACACTCGGGTAAGTTTTAACCAATTCTACAGTTTTCTCATCTAAACCACTGCGAGGAGGGTCAACAAAAATAGTTTCACAGTGGTAATCTTTTAAATCAATCCCTTCTAGGCGTTTAAATTCCCTTACCCCATTCATTGCTTGAGTAAAATCTTCCGCGGACATGCGAATAATCTTCACATTATCAATATGGTTCATTGCAATATTATATTGCGCGGCATAAACAGAAGGTTTTGCAATTTCAGTTGCCAGCACACGATCAAAATTACGTGCGAGTGCTAATGAAAAGTTGCCATTACCGCAATACAGCTCAAGAAGATCGCCTTTTGCATTTTCCGTTGCCTTTAATGCCCATTCCAGCATCTTAATATTGACCTGAGCATTAGGTTGCGTGAAGCTATTTTCAACTTGGCGATAAATCATCTTTTTGCCAGCGACCGGTAATACTTCATCGATAAAATCGTTATCAAGCATAATTTTTGTTTTATATGCACGACCGATTAATTGCACATCGAAACCTTGAGCAATTAATGATTGGCGTAATGCCATAGCTTCTTGTTGCCAAGTTTCATCAATTTTCTTGTGGTAAAGCAGCGAAACAATAATTTTATTACTCAACGTAGAAAGATAATCAATCTGGAACAGTTTCTTCCTAAGTGTTGGTTTATCTTTTATTTCTGCCAGCAAGGCAGCCATCATTTTATTTATAAGTTGGCTGGCAACCGGAAATTGATCAACCCGAATACGCTGCTTAGTCTTCTGGTCAAACATAATATGATAGAGAGAATCTTCTTCATGCCAGATACGGAATTCCGCACGCATACGATAATGCTGTTCTGGTGATGAAAAAACGTCTGCTTCAGGCGCATTAAAAGGCGCCATCATTGTTTGTAGGCGTTGGATTTTTTCATTCAGTTGAGACTGATATGTTTGCGTTGGTAATGAATTCTGCATGGTATCTCGCCTTTTTTTGGCAGTAATAAAGTTAAGCGAGCGAAATTGTAGAGATCCTCATGAAGATGTCCAGTATTCTTCATGTTCAATTTCTGGACTCAAAGGATTTGAAATCGTAGCATGGTTATTCGGTCTCCTAATAGGAGTGAAAAGGGAATCTGGTGCAAAGCCAGAACTGACGCGCAGCGGTAATAGGATCAAGGATAATAAAAGACACTACAAAGTACCTAATAAGTACCGTGGGAAGTCATTATCTTAAATAGACAAAATGGTTTATTTAACCTAGAGTCCGAAGACCTGCCGAAGACCTGTCGCATCTTAAATTAAATACGCGCTTTATTTAATTTTGGCGGCATCCTACTACTTATTCTGTTGGATGCAGATTATTCATGAATAATAAAAAAGTTTTTTTCATTTCTAGTGTGGCTTTGAGTGTCATGGTGGGCAGTTTTGACGTGTTTGCGAATAACAGCGATACATTAAGTGTGACAGCAAACCGCTTTCAAGAGCCGAACTCTTCTATTTTAGCGCCTATCACTGTTGTTGAACGCGAACAGATCGATCGCTGGCAGAGCAATAGTGTTATTGATGTATTACGCAGAATGCCGGGTATTGATGTGGGGCAAAACGGTGGAATAGGTCAGATGAGCTCTATTTATGTACGTGGGGCTGAATCTCGTCATGTTCTTATTTTAGTGGATGGTGTGCGTTTAAATCAGGCTAATATATCTGGTAGTTCCGATATTAGCCAAATTCCCCTTTCTCTTGTTCAACGTATTGAATATATCAGAGGGCCTCGTTCTTCTGTTTATGGTTCAGATGCGATTGGTGGTGTGATTAATATCCTCACAGAAAGAAAAACGGAAGGAGGAACGCTTAATGCCACAATGGGTTCTCATGGTTATCAAGAATATGATGGCTCTGTAAAACAGAAAGTCGGGGATAGAACGACATTAACGGCAGCGGGGAGTTATCTCTATACCAAAGGTTATGATGTAGAAGCGAATGGAAATACGGGCGGGCATCCACAGCCTGATCGTGATGGTTTTATGAATAAGTCACTGTGGTTAGGGATTAATCACGATATTAACGATAACGTTTCTTTATATGCACGAGCTTATGGTTTTGATAATCGCACGGCTTATGATGCTTATTATGATAACTATAGCGATATCTTAACGGATACAAGAGCACTATTTAGCCGCACCTATGATGGAGGTGTGAAGTTTTATCGTGATAATTACTCTTCTTATTTAAATACCAGCTATAACTACACTAAAGATTATGACTATGATCCGCGTTATGGTCGTTATGGTAAAGGAAGCCGTTTTACCAACTCCGAACAATATAATGTACAGTGGGGTAATCACCTTTTATTAGGAAATGGTAGTATCGGGGGAGGTGTTGATTGGCAACGTCAATCTATTAAAGCTGGCTCTAGTGGATTCCCTGAGAAAGAACATTTCGATAATACCGGCTTATATTTAACAGGACAGCAAAAGTTAGGTGACATCATTGCTGAAGCCTCAGTGCGTTCTGATAAGCACTCGGAATATGGTTGGCATACGACTTGGCAAACTAACCTAGGCTGGGAGTTTGTCGATGGTTATCGTGTTATTGGGGGTTATGGTACGGCATTTAAAGCACCGACACTGACGCAACTTTATAGTGAGTGGGGAAGTAACCCAGACTTACAACCTGAAGAGAGCAAACAGTGGGAAGGAGGCTTTGAAGGGTTAACAGGACCTTTATCATGGCGATTAACAGCATATCGCAATGATGTAAATTCTTTGATCCAAGGCGAATCGACCTATCCATATCGTAATTACAATGTTGGTAAGGCCTTAATTAAAGGTATGGAATTTACAGGTGAAATGGATACGTGGGTTTTCCATCATACCTTTAGCTTGCAATATATAGATGCAAGAAATAAAGAAACCCATCAACGTCTTGAGCGTCGAGCCCGCCAACAACTGAAATATCAACTTGATTGGCAAGTTGAGAAACTTGATATGGGTGTAACTTACCAATATATCGGTCAACGTACAGATAAAGATTATGGAACTTATGAGACGGTTTCTTTAGGTGGTGTGAGTATTTGGGATTTAACGGCTTCATATCCTATTACATCACATCTCTCAATTCGTGGTAGAATAGCCAACCTGTTTGATAAAGATTATGAGACAGCTTATGGCTATCGCACGCCAGGACGAGAATACTTCCTCACAGGAAGTTACAACTTCTGATGCACTATCTACCGCTAACCCTACTGTATTAGTTTTTGATTCAGGGGTTGGCGGTTTATCTGTTTATCGTGAGATCCGTGAAAAACTACCGGAGGCTCACTATATCTATGTTTTTGATAATGAAGCTTTCCCCTATGGTGAAAAATCACAAGAGTTTATTATTGACCGCGTTGTTCGAATAATTAGCGCGGTTGCTGAAAAACATGATCTCGCTACTATTGTGATTGCTTGTAATACAGCAAGTACAGTAAGTCTTCCTGCTTTACGTGCCAAGTTTACCGAGATCCCTATTGTAGGCGTTGTTCCTGCTATTAAGCCCGCGGCTAAATTAACCTGTAATGGTGTGGTTGGATTATTAGCAACAAGAGCAACGGTTAAACGTCCTTATACCCATGAACTCATTGAACGCTTTGCGACTGATTGCAAAGTTCACTCTTTAGGTTCGGCTGAGCTGGTGGAACTGGCTGAGAGAAAACTTCATGGTGAATCCGTTTCTTTGGATGAGCTTCGTAAAATCCTCACTCCTTGGTTAAAAATGAAAGAGCCACCGGATACTGTGGTATTAGGTTGTACTCATTTTCCTCTATTAGCGGATGAACTACTTTCTGTTTTACCTGATGGCACACGAATTATTGATTCTGGCGCTGCAATTGCACGACGAACTGCGTGGTTGGTCGTAAATCAAGCGAAAATAAAAGGTTCAAATGAAATTAGCTTCGCTTATTGCTTAAAAGAAGATGAGAATAGTGAATCATTAAAACCTGTTTTAGCGAGTTTTGGCTTTGAATCGCTCAGAAAATTGGCGCTTTAAGTGCAATTTGGTGGAAAATTCAACGGTCAGTGAAAAAACGAAAAAAAAGTGTTGCCAGCTTCACAAAACTCCCTATAATGCGCCCTCGTTGTCACGGCAAACCACGCTAAGTGAGTTAGCCGAGAGAACGAAGAAAAAAGTGAAAAGCCTTGAAAATAAACGCTTGACACTCAATGAGGAAGATGTAGAATGCACCTCCTCGCAACAACGCAGAAGACCGGAAACGGCAGCGAATGTTGCATTGCTCTTTAACAAATTATCAGACAATCTGTGTGGGCACTCGCAGAGACGATATCTTCTAAAATATTAGATGTATCAAGTCTTGAAGAGTGAACAACAAAAGTAAATTCATTTATGAATAGCTAAGTTTTCGATTTCTTTGAGCATCAAACACTTTTAATTGAAGAGTTTGATCATGGCTCAGATTGAACGCTGGCGGCAGGCCTAACACATGCAAGTCGGGCGGTAACAGGAGAAAGCTTGCTTTCTTGCTGACGAGCGGCGGACGGGTGAGTAATGTATGGGGATCTGCCCGATAGAGGGGGATAACTACTGGAAACGGTGGCTAATACCGCATGACGTCTACGGACCAAAGCAGGGGCTCTTCGGACCTTGCGCTATCGGATGAACCCATATGGGATTAGCTAGTAGGTGGGGTAATGGCTCACCTAGGCGACGATCTCTAGCTGGTCTGAGAGGATGATCAGCCACACTGGGACTGAGACACGGCCCAGACTCCTACGGGAGGCAGCAGTGGGGAATATTGCACAATGGGCGCAAGCCTGATGCAGCCATGCCGCGTGTATGAAGAAGGCCTTAGGGTTGTAAAGTACTTTCAGCGGGGAGGAAGGTGATAAGGTTAATACCCTTATCAATTGACGTTACCCGCAGAAGAAGCACCGGCTAACTCCGTGCCAGCAGCCGCGGTAATACGGAGGGTGCAAGCGTTAATCGGAATTACTGGGCGTAAAGCGCACGCAGGCGGTCAATTAAGTCAGATGTGAAAGCCCCGAGCTTAACTTGGGAATTGCATCTGAAACTGGTTGGCTAGAGTCTTGTAGAGGGGGGTAGAATTCCACGTGTAGCGGTGAAATGCGTAGAGATGTGGAGGAATACCGGTGGCGAAGGCGGCCCCCTGGACAAAGACTGACGCTCAGGTGCGAAAGCGTGGGGAGCAAACAGGATTAGATACCCTGGTAGTCCACGCTGTAAACGATGTCGATTTAGAGGTTGTGGTCTTGAACCGTGGCTTCTGGAGCTAACGCGTTAAATCGACCGCCTGGGGAGTACGGCCGCAAGGTTAAAACTCAAATGAATTGACGGGGGCCCGCACAAGCGGTGGAGCATGTGGTTTAATTCGATGCAACGCGAAGAACCTTACCTACTCTTGACATCCAGCGAATCCTTTAGAGATAGAGGAGTGCCTTCGGGAACGCTGAGACAGGTGCTGCATGGCTGTCGTCAGCTCGTGTTGTGAAATGTTGGGTTAAGTCCCGCAACGAGCGCAACCCTTATCCTTTGTTGCCAGCGCGTAATGGCGGGAACTCAAAGGAGACTGCCGGTGATAAACCGGAGGAAGGTGGGGATGACGTCAAGTCATCATGGCCCTTACGAGTAGGGCTACACACGTGCTACAATGGCAGATACAAAGAGAAGCGACCTCGCGAGAGCAAGCGGAACTCATAAAGTCTGTCGTAGTCCGGATTGGAGTCTGCAACTCGACTCCATGAAGTCGGAATCGCTAGTAATCGTAGATCAGAATGCTACGGTGAATACGTTCCCGGGCCTTGTACACACCGCCCGTCACACCATGGGAGTGGGTTGCAAAAGAAGTAGGTAGCTTAACCTTCGGGAGGGCGCTTACCACTTTGTGATTCATGACTGGGGTGAAGTCGTAACAAGGTAACCGTAGGGGAACCTGCGGTTGGATCACCTCCTTACCTAAGAGATACGTGTTATGTGCAGTGCTCACACAGATTGTCTGATGAAGAACGAGCAAAAGCGCGTCTGCGAAGCTGACTGAAGTCCCCTTCGTCTAGAGGCCTAGGACACCGCCCTTTCACGGCGGTAACAGGGGTTCGAATCCCCTAGGGGACGCCAATGCGCGGTATGAGTGAAAGGCGTACCACACTATATCTGATGAAAATCAGGGAATAGTTAAGATAATTCAAGCGAGTTATTTTACCTATTATGCTCTTTAACAATCTGGAACAAGCTGAAAAATTGAAAACAAATCAATATATCACCGAGGTATATTGATGAGTCTCTCAAAATCTCAGACCTTGAATTTGTGATACTCCAAGGCGAGTGTCATGAGCGAACAACAGCAATTCTAGGCGGACAGCGCGCAGTAAGCGCAGCATACTTAAGTATGTGAGCATTACGAGCACTGCCCAACAACGAATTGATGCTTGTGTAGCCATGACCTTTAAAGTCGTCTTCGAGAGAAACATCTTCGGGTTGTGAGGTTAAGCGAATAAGCGTACACGGTGGATGCCTAGGCAATCAGAGGCGATGAAGGACGTGCTAATCTGCGATAAGCGTCGGTAAGGTGATATGAACCGTTATACCCGACGATTTCCGAATGGGGAAACCCAATATCCCATGGATATTATCATTAACTGAATACATAGGTTAATGAGGCGAACCGGGAGAACTGAAACATCTCAGTACCCCGAGGAAAAGAAATCAACCGAGATTCCCCTAGTAGCGGCGAGCGAACGGGGAGCAGCCCAGAGTCTTAATCAATAGCAGCATCAGGAGAACGGTCTGGAAAGTCCGGCAGTAAAGGGTGATAGCCCCGTATCCGAAGATGCTGTTATTGTGAACTCGACGAGTAGGGCGGGACACGTGTTATCCTGTCTGAATATGGGGGGACCATCCTCCAAGGCTAAATACTCCTGATTGACCGATAGTGAACCAGTACCGTGAGGGAAAGGCGAAAAGAACCCCGGCGAGGGGAGTGAAAAAGAACCTGAAACCGTGTACGTACAAGCAGTAGGAGCCTCTTTATGGGGTGACTGCGTACCTTTTGTATAATGGGTCAGCGACTTATATTCTGTAGCAAGGTTAACCGTATAGGGGAGCCGTAGGGAAACCGAGTCTTAACTGGGCGAATGAGTTGCAGGGTATAGACCCGAAACCCGGTGATCTATCCATGGGCAGGTTGAAGGTTGGGTAACACTAACTGGAGGACCGAACCGACTAATGTTGAAAAATTAGCGGATGACTTGTGGATGGGGGTGAAAGGCCAATCAAACCGGGAGATAGCTGGTTCTCCCCGAAAGCTATTTAGGTAGCGCCTCGTGAACTCATCTTCGGGGGTAGAGCACTGTTTCGACTAGGGGGTCATCCCGACTTACCAACTCGATGCAAACTGCGAATACCGAAGAATGTTATCACGGGAGACACACGGCGGGTGCTAACGTCCGTCGTGAAGAGGGAAACAACCCAGACCGCCAGCTAAGGTCCCAAAGTCATGGTTAAGTGGGAAACGAAGTGGGAAGGCTCAGACAGCCAGGATGTTGGCTTAGAAGCAGCCATCATTTAAAGAAAGCGTAATAGCTCACTGGTCGAGTCGGCCCGCGCGGAAGATGTAACGGGGCTAAACCATGCACCGAAGCTGCGGCAGCGACACTATGTGTTGTTGGGTAGGGGAGCGTTCTGTAAGCCTGCGAAGGTGTACTGTGAGGTATGCTGGAGGTATCAGAAGTGCGAATGCTGACATAAGTAACGATAATGCGGGTGAAAAACCCGCACGCCGGAAGACCAAGGGTTCCTGTCCAACGTTAATCGGGGCAGGGTGAGTCGACCCCTAAGGCGAGGCTGAAAAGCGTAGTCGATGGGAAACGGGTTAATATTCCCGTACTGGTGGTAACTGCGATGGGGGAACGGAGAAGGCTAGGTTGTCCGGGCGACGGTCGTCCCGGTTCAAGCATGTAGGCAGAGTGATTAGGCAAATCCGGTCACTTAATGCTGAGGTGTGATGACGAACCACTAAGGTGGTGAAGCAATTGATGCCCTGCTTCCAGGAAAAGCCTCTAAGCTTCAGGTTACCAACAATCGTACCCCAAACCGACACAGGTGGTCAGGTAGAGAATACTCAGGCGCTTGAGAGAACTCGGGTGAAGGAACTAGGCAAAATGGTGCCGTAACTTCGGGAGAAGGCACGCTGGCGGTAAGTGAAATCCCTTGCGGATGGAGCCGAAGCCAGTCGAAGATACCAGCTGGCTGCAACTGTTTATTAAAAACACAGCACTGTGCAAACACGAAAGTGGACGTATACGGTGTGACGCCTGCCCGGTGCTGGAAGGTTAATTGATGGGGTTATCCTTAGGGAGAAGCTCTTGATCGAAGCCCCAGTAAACGGCGGCCGTAACTATAACGGTCCTAAGGTAGCGAAATTCCTTGTCGGGTAAGTTCCGACCTGCACGAATGGCGTAATGATGGCCAGGCTGTCTCCACCCGAGACTCAGTGAAATTGAACTCGCTGTGAAGATGCAGTGTACCCGCGGCAAGACGGAAAGACCCCGTGAACCTTTACTATAGCTTGACACTGAACATTGAGCCTTGATGTGTAGGATAGGTGGGAGACTATGAAGTGTGGACGCCAGTCTGCATGGAGTCAACCTTGAAATACCACCCTTTAACGTTTGATGTTCTAACCTAGGTCCATAATCTGGATCGGGGACCGTGTCTGGTGGGTAGTTTGACTGGGGCGGTCTCCTCCTAAAGAGTAACGGAGGAGCACGAAGGTTGGCTAAGCATGGTCGGACATCATGCGGTTAGTGCAAAGGCATAAGCCAGCTTGACTGTGAGAGTGACGGCTCGAGCAGGTACGAAAGTAGGTCTTAGTGATCCGGTGGTTCTGAATGGAAGGGCCATCGCTCAACGGATAAAAGGTACTCCGGGGATAACAGGCTGATACCGCCCAAGAGTTCATATCGACGGCGGTGTTTGGCACCTCGATGTCGGCTCATCACATCCTGGGGCTGAAGTAGGTCCCAAGGGTATGGCTGTTCGCCATTTAAAGTGGTACGCGAGCTGGGTTTAGAACGTCGTGAGACAGTTCGGTCCCTATCTGCCGTGGGCGTTGGAAGATTGAGAGGGGTTGCTCCTAGTACGAGAGGACCGGAGTGAACGCACCACTGGTGTTCGGGTTGTCATGCCAATGGCATTGCCCGGTAGCTAAGTGCGGAAGAGATAACCGCTGAAAGCATCTAAGCGGGAAACTTGCCTCGAGATGAGTCTTCCCTGTCACCTAGAGTGACCTAAAGGAACGTTTAAGACTAAGACGTTGATAGGCTGGGTGTGTAAGCGTAGCGATACGTTGAGCTAACCAGTACTAATGAACCGTGAGGCTTAACCTGACAACACCGAAGGTGTTTTGTCAGAGAGACGAAACGATGAAGTAAGCTTGTTTAAGATTGATATTACTGGTGACGAACCGTTAAAGGGTGAGTGACGAGTAATAAAACAGAATTTGCTTGGCGGCCATAGCGCAACGGTCCCACCTGATCCCATGCCGAACTCAGAAGTGAAACGTTGTAGCGCCGATGGTAGTGTGGGGTCTCCCCATGTGAGAGTAGGGAACTGCCAGGCATTAAATTTAGGCTGTGTCAGCCGGTGACAATAAGCCACTAGTGCTGATATGGCTCAGTTGGTAGAGCACACCCTTGGTAAGGGTGAGGTCCCCAGTTCGAATCTGGGTATCAGCACCATAAAAAATTAATTATAACTACATAAACAGATAGTTATAAAAACAGAATTTGCTTGGCGGCCATAGCGCAACGGTCCCACCTGATCCCATGCCGAACTCAGAAGTGAAACGTTGTAGCGCCGATGGTAGTGTGGGGCCTCCCCATGTGAGAGTAGGGAACTGCCAGGCATTAAATAAGACGAGAAAGCCAACCCAATGGGTTGGCTTTTTTGCGTTCTAAGATCTCTGAAATACAGATGTGAGATCTCCATACTAATCACTTATCACTTTGCTATCCTCAGTGATACTTGGCTGTTAAACTAAGCTATCAGCTAAATGAGGTAGACTTTCATGAAAGAATCGGTTTCATTGCAAGCATTTAATACATTTGGTTTGAGAGCAAAAGCTCACCAAATAGAAACTGCAAATAATAAAGATGAGCTTTGTATTTATTGGCAAAAGGCCCATGAGCAGAAATTACCAACCCTTATTCTAGGTGGTGGTAGTAACATACTATTTACCGAAGATTTTGATGGTATAGTCATTCGCAACTGTATTGCTGGTATTGAAATTACTGAAGATGAGCAATATTGGTCTGTTCATGTAGGAGCAGGCGAAAACTGGCATGCACTAATTGAATATCTGTTAGAACAAAACATCTATGGACTGGAAAATTTAGCGCTGATCCCAGGAAATGTAGGTTCAGCACCAATACAAAATATTGGCGCTTATGGTAAAGAATTAAAAGATGTTTGTGCTTATGTTGATATTGTTGAGTTAAGCACAGGTCATGTTCATCGATTAACTAATAATGAATGTCAGTTTGGTTATCGTGATAGTATTTTCAAACATCATTACCAGCAAGGCTTCGCTATTATTGCTGTCGGTTTACAGCTTAGTAAAAAATGGGCGCCTATTCTTACGTACGGTGATTTATCAAAATTATCATTAGAAACGGTAACACCAAAAGATGTGTTTGTATCTGTATGTTCCATGAGAACGAGCAAACTACCAAATCCTACTATAACAGGTAATGCGGGTAGTTTTTTCAAGAATCCAATTGTTGATATTCGTATTGCACAACATTTAAAAGCAGAATACCCTTTCTGCCCTCAATATGTTCAACAAGATGGTGTAAAACTTGCCGCAGGTTGGCTGATTGATCAATGTGGTCTTAAAGGTCATCAGATTGGTGGTGCCGCTGTTCATATGAAACAAGCACTTGTTCTCATCAATAAAGACGGTCTAGCCACAGGCAAAGACATTGTTAATTTAGCTGCATATATCCGTCAAAAAGTCTTCGAGCGCTTCGGTGTACAATTAGAGCCAGAAGTGCGTTTTATGGGTAAATATGGCGAAATCAATGCAGTGGACGCTATTTCATGAAAGAAACACCAACACCCTTATTATTAATTGAACTCCTTGCGGACGGAAATATCCATTCAGGGGAGCAACTAGGCGATAGCTTAGGAATGACTCGTGCAGGTATTAATAAACATATTCAGACATTACGCAGTTGGGGTATTGATGTTCAAACTGTCGCGGGAAAGGGCTATCAGCTAGATGCCCCGATGAATTTGTTAAATGTGGATAGTGTAAACAAGAACATCAAAGGTGAACCTGCTAGCGTTATTCCTGTTATAGATTCTACAAACCAATACTTAATCCAACGTATTAGTGAGCTAAAATCGGGTGATGTCTGCATTGCTGAATACCAGTCTGCTGGTCGAGGTAGAAGAGGGCGCCAATGGATTTCTCCTTTTGGTCGAAATTTATACTTGAGTATGTATTGGAAACTCGATCAAGGCCCTGCTGCTGCAATAGGATTGAGTTTGGTGGTTGGTGTTATTATGGCTGAAGTATTGCAAAAACTTGGCGCAGATGGCGTTAAAGTTAAATGGCCTAACGATCTCTATTTAAATGATAAAAAGCTTTCAGGCATTCTTGTTGAGCTAACAGGAAAAACAGGTGATGTTGCACATATTGTTACAGGTATTGGTATCAATATAGCAATGAGTAAAAATCAAAATGAAGCGATTAACCAACAATGGATTAATTTAGAGCAGGTTGGCATTAGAATTGATAGAAATGAACTTGCTTGTGAAATTACTAATGCATTAAGAGACGCATTTGTTCAATTTGAAAAACAAGGGCTATCTGTGTTTATTGAACGTTGGAAACGTTTAGATAACTTTATGGATCGTAGAGTGAAGCTTATTATTGGTGAAAAAGAGATCTTTGGCATTGCCAAAGGAATCAATGATCAAGGCGCTTTGCTTTTAGAGCAAGATGGAAAAATTATACCTTATATAGGTGGTGAGATTTCGCTGAGAAGTGCATCGTAATGCTTTAAATAGCACCGAATTTCTAAAACTAAAAAAGCTTTCCTAATCTGGAAAGCTTTTTATTTATCAATACTAATTTTAATAACTAAAATATAATAATATTTATATGAAATGATGATAATTGTTTAGATTTACTTACGTAACCGAACATTAGTGATCGTATGATTTTGACCTTTGGTTAGTATTAGACTTGCTCTTTCTTTTGTTGGCAAAATGTTCTGTTTCAAATTCAAACCATTAATTTCTTGC
This sequence comes from Proteus vulgaris, assembly GCF_033708015.1. Taxonomy (NCBI): domain Bacteria; kingdom Pseudomonadati; phylum Pseudomonadota; class Gammaproteobacteria; order Enterobacterales; family Morganellaceae; genus Proteus; species Proteus vulgaris. The sequence continues at coordinate 166,756 of NZ_CP137920.1, forward strand.
CAAATAGAAGACGCTATTTCAATAGATTCTTCTCTGCTTAATTTAGAGTAATTATTAAAATACGATTCAGGATCCGTAAATGCACCTTCTCTAAATTTTAAAAAGCGACTGATATACCAGTGTCTTAGCAATGCTTCTTCAGCATCAACATAAATGGAAAAATCGACATAATCTGATACGAAAACATTATGTGGATCATGAGGATAATCCTGATTGCTCTGTAATACATTCAATCCTTCAAGGATTAAAATATCAGGTTGTTCTATAACCTGTTTTTTGTCTGGAATGATGTCATACACTAAATGAGAATAGACAGGGGCAGTGACTTGTTTTTTACCCGATTTTATATCAGAAACGAAAGAGACAAGACTATGCATATCATAGGATTCAGGAAATCCTTTTTTTTTCATTATCCCGCGTTTCTTTAATTCTGCATTAGGTAAAAGAAAACCATCAGTAGTAATTAAATCAACTTTACGATGTTCTGGCCAACGGGTTAAAAGTGCTTGCAACAAACGGGCTGTGGTACTTTTACCGACAGCAACACTACCCGCTATACCAATAATATAGGGGATTTTGGCGCTTCTTGTTCCAAGAAACTGCTCTAAGACCGCTTGACGACGCAAGTTAGAACTTATGTAAAAATTGAGTAATCTTGAAAGAGGAAGATAAATCTCAATTACATCATCAATAGAAATTTCTTCGTTAATCCCTTTTAAATCAGTAATTTCTTTTTCGGTTAGCGTTAAAGGAACGGAATCTCTTAACGTTGCCCAGTGCTTTCTGTCAAACTCTAAATAAGGGGTTATAAAGCGTTCTTTGTTATTCATAAGCCAACATCTGCCTAATATTCGCAGGTTGGACAGGCTGTTTAAAACACCCGTATCCGATAAAAAATAAACAGCATCATAACGAGTGATGTCTCTTAGGCGTAGATATTTTTTAAATTTTTTCTACTTTTTTTGACACGAACTGAATAAATCTATAAAAAAAGTACAAAAAACACTCATGAAAAATAATTTTTTAGCGTAAACTAAGAAAATTATAATTAATTTTTTTCTAAAATTTATTGATGGTTAATAAATTTGGGACTGAATAGCTAAATTAGCTTGCTAATCTATCATGAATTTTTGTTGGCATTTTGGTCGTTTTTTTCCTAAAAAATCAACAATCCAATCAAAAATGAACAAAATCTAAGCAAAAGAACAAATATCGCAATTTTTTTGTTGCATCATGATGAAAGTCCTCCTAGAATGCGCACCACTTAGCCGGCATAGCTCAGTTGGTAGAGCAACTGACTTGTAATCAGTAGGTCCCGAGTTCGACTCTTGGTGCCGGCACCATTAAAAATTAGGTTTGGTGGGATACCCAAGCGGCCAAAGGGAGCAGACTGTAAATCTGCCGTCACAGACTTCGAAGGTTCGAATCCTTCTCCCACCACCATTAATTCCTAACTTAAGTGTTTTAAATTAGTAAACACTTGAGTAGAATACAAAGCTGATTTTAAGTCAGGTAGCCGAGTTCTGCGGGCATCGTATAATGGCTATTACCTCAGCCTTCCAAGCTGATGATGCGGGTTCGATTCCCGCTGCCCGCTCCAGATGTGCTGATATAGCTCAGTTGGTAGAGCGCACCCTTGGTAAGGGTGAGGTCGGCAGTTCGAATCTGCCTATCAGCACCACTCCTTCATGTTCTTGCCTCCCTGATTAAAATCTTAACAAGCACTAGCAAATCGCTAATTTACTTACTGCTTGGTTGATGTGGTGTAACCACCGATTCCGTGTCTTAGAGGGACAATTTAAATGTCTAAAGAAAAATTTGAACGTTCAAAACCGCACGTTAACGTTGGTACTATCGGCCACGTTGACCACGGTAAAACAACTCTGACTGCTGCAATCACTACAGTTTTAGCTAAAACTTACGGTGGTGCTGCTCGTGCATTCGATCAAATCGATAATGCGCCAGAAGAAAAAGCGCGTGGTATCACCATTTCTACTTCGCACGTAGAATACGATACTCCAACTCGCCACTACGCACACGTAGACTGCCCAGGTCACGCCGACTATGTTAAAAACATGATCACGGGTGCTGCGCAAATGGACGGCGCTATTCTGGTAGTAGCAGCAACTGATGGTCCAATGCCACAAACACGTGAGCACATCCTGTTAGGTCGTCAGGTTGGTGTTCCTTACATCATCGTATTCCTGAACAAATGTGACATGGTAGATGATGAAGAACTGTTAGAATTAGTTGAAATGGAAGTTCGTGAACTTCTGTCTCAATACGATTTCCCAGGTGATGACACGCCAGTAATCCGTGGTTCAGCGCTGAAAGCACTGGAAGGCGAAGCTGAGTGGGAAGCAAAAATTGTTGAATTAGCAGAAGCACTGGATTCTTATATCCCAGAGCCAGAGCGTGCAATTGACAAACCATTCCTGTTACCAATCGAAGACGTATTCTCAATCTCAGGCCGTGGTACAGTAGTAACAGGTCGTGTTGAGCGTGGTATTATTAAAGTTGGTGAAGAAGTTGAAATCGTAGGTATCAAAGATACGGCTAAAACAACGTGTACTGGCGTTGAAATGTTCCGTAAATTACTTGACGAAGGTCGTGCAGGTGAGAACGTTGGTGTTCTGTTACGTGGTACTAAACGTGAAGAAATCGAACGTGGACAAGTACTGGCTAAACCAGGTTCAATCAAACCACACACTAAATTCGAAGCAGAAGTTTATATTCTGAGCAAAGATGAAGGTGGTCGTCACACTCCATTCTTCAAAGGCTACCGTCCACAGTTCTACTTCCGTACAACTGACGTAACGGGTACTATCGAATTACCAGAAGGCGTAGAAATGGTAATGCCAGGTGACAACATCAACATGATCGTTGAACTGATTCACCCAATCGCGATGGACGACGGTTTACGTTTCGCTATCCGTGAAGGTGGCCGTACAGTAGGTGCGGGCGTTGTTGCTAAAGTAATTTTAGGTTAATTACTCGCGTAATTCTCCTAGAGAAGGGCATCATTAGATGCCCTTTTTTGTATCTGAAAATGAGGTATTTTAAATTTCAATAAAATATTAATGCCTTTCTTGCTTCACCATCCTCGATGATATAAATACACTTAAGTTAAACAAATAGAAATTGAAATCATAATAATTATCATTTACTATCCTTTTCGTGAGTAGTTAATGAGGTTGTTATTATGTACGTATGTCTTTGCCACGGAGTGAGTGATAAAAAAATTATCTCGACAGTCCATAAACATCAAATCCACACTATTAATGAATTACGTAAGATCTTACCTGTTGGAAGTTGTTGTGGTAAGTGTGTACGTCAAGCTCGTCAACTTATCGAAAATGAGCAAGTTGCTCTTCATCCTCAAATTTCTGAAGTTGCATAACAATTTTAAATTTCCTTTCTCTCCTCTTTGTATAAAAGGTCTACACTAAAAAGACTGGAAGCAAAGGAGCATAAAAATGAAAGGTGATAAAAAAATGATAGCCCACCTTAATAAGTTATTAGGTGGTGAGCTTGTTGCAATTAATCAGTATTTCCTACATGCCCGAATGTTCAAGAATTGGGGGCTTACACGCCTCAATGAAATGGAATATCATGAATCCATAGATGAAATGAAACACGCTGATAAATATATCGAGCGTATTTTGTTCCTTGAAGGCATTCCTAACTTACAAGATTTAGGTAAATTAAACATCGGCGAAGATGTTGAAGAAATGCTACGTTCTGATTTGGAATTGGAATTAGGCGGTGCCAAAGATTTACGTGAAGCCATTGCCTACGCTGATTCAATTCATGACTATGTTAGTCGTGATCTTATGTTAGAAATTCTAACCGATGAAGAAGGGCATATTGATTGGATTGAAACCCAACTTGAACTTATTGAACGAATGGGAATTCAAAACTATCTACAAGCGCAAATGATTGAAGAGTAATCCATCAATTTTAGTGGATTGTTAGACTGTTTTTAAAGCAAAGGTGATGAAGAACGCCTTTGCTTTCTTTATTTTTGAAAAGATAAAATGAATTTTTATCGCTGATTTTTTATTCTTGGCTTGATTTCATCATTCAGGCAAGTATAATGCGCAGGCTCACTGATTTAGTGAGGCTGATTTATCAGCTAATGCAGATTTTTTTATTGCATTAATATAATACTCCCGATTGGGGAGTTATATGCAGAACGATTACACTCTCTCATCAATCGAAATGGGTACGAGTAGTAATCATTTACGTTTATAAAAAATAGTTGGAGCTCTGGTCTCATGCAGAACCAAAGAATCCGTATCCGCCTGAAAGCTTTTGATCATCGTCTGATTGATCAATCAACTGCGGAAATCGTAGAGACTGCTAAGCGCACTGGTGCGCAAGTTCGTGGTCCAATCCCACTGCCGACTCGCAAAGAGCGTTTCACAGTGTTGATTTCTCCGCACGTTAATAAAGATGCGCGTGATCAGTATGAAATTCGCACTCACAAACGTCTGGTTGACATCGTTGAGCCAACCGAGAAAACCGTTGATGCTCTGATGCGTCTGGATCTGGCTGCCGGCGTAGACGTGCAGATCAGCCTAGGTTAATCAGGTCATCAAGCGATTGAGAGGTTGAAACAATGATTGGTTTAGTCGGTAAGAAAGTAGGAATGACTCGTATCTTCACTGAAGATGGCGTTTCAATCCCTGTAACCGTTATCGAAATTGAAAACAACCGTGTTACTCAGGTCAGAGATCTGGAGAAAGACGGTTATCGTGCCATTCAGGTGACTACTGGTAGCAAAAAAGCTAACCGTGTACTGAAACCTGAAGCAGGTCATTTTGCTAAAGCTGGTGTTGAAGCTGGCCGCTTACTACGTGAATTCCGTCTGAATGAAGGCGAAGAATATACTGTAGGTCAAAGCATTAGCGTAGAAATTTTCGCTGACGTTAAAAAAGTCGACGTTACTGGAACATCTAAAGGTAAAGGTTTTGCTGGTACTGTAAAGCGCTGGAATTTCCGTACTCAAGATGCTACCCACGGTAACTCCTTGTCTCACCGTGTTCCGGGTTCTATCGGTCAGAACCAGACTCCGGGTAAGGTGTTCAAAGGCAAGAAAATGGCAGGTCAACTGGGTAACGAACAAGTTACCGTTCAGAGCCTGGAAGTAGTACGTGTTGACGCTGAGCGCAACCTGCTGCTGGTCAAAGGTGCTGTCCCAGGTGCAACTGGCAGTGACCTGATCGTTAAACCAGCTGTCAAGGCGTAACGTCGAGGAGATAGGAATGGAATTGGTAATGAAAGACGCGCAAGGCGCGCTGACTGTTTCCGAAACTACCTTCGGGCGTGACTTTAACGAAGCGCTTGTGCATCAAGTAGTCGTTGCATACGCTGCTGGTGCTCGTCAAGGTACTCGTGCTCAGAAAACCCGTGCTGAAGTTTCTGGTTCAGGCAAAAAGCCTTGGAGACAGAAAGGTACTGGTCGTGCACGTTCAGGTTCAATCAAGAGCCCAATTTGGCGCTCTGGTGGTGTTAGCTTCGCGGCTAAACCACAGGACCACAGTCAAAAAGTAAACAAAAAGATGTACCGTGGTGCTCTGAAGAGCATTCTGTCTGAACTGGTACGTCAAGATCGTCTGATCGTCGTAGAGAAGTTCTCTGTTGAAGCGCCTAAAACTAAACTTTTAGCACAGAAACTGAAAGATATGGCTCTGGAAGATGTTCTGATCATTACTGCTGATGTAGATGAGAATCTGTATTTAGCAGCACGCAACTTATATAAAGTTGACGTACGTGATGCAGCAACAATCGACCCTGTTAGCTTAATCGCCTTCGACAAAGTCGTCATGACTGCTGACGCTGTGAAGCAAGTTGAGGAGATGCTGGCATGATCCGTGAAGAACGTCTGCTGAAAGTACTGCGCGCGCCGCATGTATCTGAAAAAGCTTCTATCGCGATGGAAAAATCAAATACCATCGTTCTCAAAGTTGCTAAAGACGCGACCAAAGCAGAGATTAAAGCAGCTGTACAAAAACTGTTTGAAGTCGAAGTTGAAAGTGTTAACACTCTGCTGATGAAAGGCAAAGTGAAACGTCACGGTCAGCGTATTGGTCGTCGTAGCGACTGGAAAAAAGCTTACGTCACCCTGAAGGAAGGCCAGAATCTGGACTTCGTCGGCGGCGCTGAGTAAGTCGGAGGAGTAAAGAACAATGGCAATTGTTAAATGTAAACCTACGTCTCCGGGCCGTCGCCACGTAGTTAAAGTGGTAAACCCTGAGCTGCATAAAGGGAAACCTTATGCGCCATTGCTGGAAAAAAACAGCAAGTCCGGTGGTCGTAACAACAATGGTCGTATCACTACCCGTCATATTGGTGGTGGTCACAAACAGGCTTACCGTATTGTTGACTTTAAACGCAACAAAGATGGTATCCCTGCGACAGTAGAACGTCTGGAATATGATCCAAACCGTTCAGCTAACATCGCTTTAGTGCTGTATGCTGATGGTGAACGTCGCTACATTCTGGCTCCAAAAGGCCTGAAAGCGGGTGATAAAGTTCAGTCTGGCGTTGATGCTGCTATCAAAGCGGGTAACACCTTACCAATGCGTAATATCCCGGTTGGTTCTACAGTTCATAACGTAGAAATGAAACCAGGTAAAGGTGGTCAGTTAGCTCGTTCAGCAGGTACTTACGTTCAGATCGTTGCTCGTGATGGTGCTTATGTCACTATTCGTCTACGTTCTGGTGAAATGCGTAAAGTTCCTTCTGATTGCCGTGCAACTATCGGTGAAGTAGGCAACTCTGAGCACATGTTACGCGTTCTGGGTAAAGCTGGTGCAAGTCGCTGGCGTGGTATTCGTCCTACCGTTCGCGGTACTGCGATGAACCCAGTCGATCACCCACATGGTGGTGGTGAAGGTCGTAACTTTGGTAAACACCCAGTAACACCTTGGGGCGTTCAAACCAAAGGTAAGAAGACTCGTAAAAACAAACGCACTGAACATTTCATCGTTCATCGTCGTACTAAGAAATAATTAGAGGATAAGCCATGCCACGTTCTCTCAAGAAAGGTCCTTTTATTGACCTGCACTTGCTGAAGAAGGTAGAGAAAGCGGTGGAAAGCGGTGACAAAAAGCCTGTTAAGACTTGGTCCCGTCGTTCAACGATCTTTCCTAACATGATCGGTTTGACCATCGCTGTCCATAATGGTCGTCAGCATGTTCCAGTTTACGTTTCCGACGAAATGGTTGGTCACAAACTGGGTGAATTCGCGCCGACCCGTACTTATCGCGGTCATGCAGCCGATAAAAAGGCTAAGAAAAAATAAGGTAGGAGGAAGAGATGGAAACTATCGCTATGCATCGCCACGCTCGTTCTTCTGCTCAGAAGGTTCGCTTGGTAGCTGACCTGATTCGCGGTAAGAAAGTGTCGCAAGCTCTGGAAATTTTAACCTTTACCAACAAGAAAGCTGCTGGTTTAGTGAAGAAAGTACTGGAGTCTGCTATTGCTAATGCAGAACACAACGATGGCGCTGACATTGATGATCTGAAAGTAGCTAAGATCTTTGTTGACGAAGGTCCTTCTATGAAGCGCATTATGCCTCGTGCAAAAGGCCGTGCAGATCGTATTCTGAAGCGCACCAGCCACATCACTGTGGTTGTGTCTGATCGCTGAGACTCTGGAGACTAGCAATGGGTCAAAAAGTACATCCTAATGGTATCCGCCTTGGCATTGTCAAGCCTTGGAATTCCACATGGTATGCGGGTACCAATGAATTCGCTGACAACCTAGACAGCGATTTTAAAGTACGTCAGTACTTAACTAAAGAACTGGCTAAAGCATCTGTATCTCGTATCGTTATCGAACGTCCTGCGAAAAGCATCCGTGTGACTATTCACACTGCTCGCCCAGGTATCGTTATCGGTAAAAAAGGTGAAGATGTTGAAAAACTGCGCAAAAACGTAGCGGATATCGCTGGCGTTCCTGCGCAAATTAATATCGCCGAAGTACGTAAACCTGAACTGGACGCAAAATTAGTTGCTGACAGCATCACTTCACAGCTGGAACGTCGTGTTATGTTCCGTCGTGCTATGAAGCGTGCGGTACAGAACGCTATGCGTTTAGGCGCTAAAGGTATTAAAGTGGAAGTAAGTGGTCGTTTAGGCGGCGCTGAAATCGCTCGTACTGAATGGTATCGTGAAGGTCGTGTACCTCTGCACACTCTGCGTGCAGATATCGACTACAATACCTCAGAAGCACATACCACTTATGGTGTGCTCGGCGTTAAGGTATGGATCTTCAAAGGTGAGATCCTGGGTGGTATGGCTGCAGTTGAACAGGCGGAAAAACCGGCTGCTCAACCTAAAAAGCAGCAGCGTAAAGGCCGCAAGTAAGGAGAGTCGCTGATGTTACAACCAAAGCGTACAAAATTCCGTAAAGTGCACAAAGGCCGCAACCGTGGCTTAGCTGCCGGTGCGGATGTAAGCTTCGGGACTTACGGTCTTAAAGCTGTGGGCCGTGGTCGTCTGACTGCACGTCAGATCGAAGCGGCACGTCGTGCAATGACCCGTGCAGTTAAGCGTCAGGGTAAAATCTGGATCCGTGTGTTCCCAGACAAACCAATCACTGAAAAGCCGCTCGAAGTCCGTATGGGTAAAGGTAAAGGTAACGTTGAGTATTGGGTTGCCTTAATCCAGCCAGGTAAAGTCCTGTATGAAATGGATGGTGTGCCTGAAGAACTGGCCCGTGAAGCATTCAAGCTGGCGGCAGCAAAACTGCCTATCAAAACCACCTTTGTAACTAAGACGGTGATGTAATGAAAGCAAAAGAGCTGCGCGAAAAGAGCGTTGAAGAGCTGAACACAGAACTGCTGAACTTACTGCGTGAGCAGTTTAACCTGCGCATGCAGGCAGCAAGTGGTCAGTTACAACAGTCTCATCTGTTGAAACAAGTGCGTCGTAATATCGCACGCGTTAAGACTTTACTGACTGAGAAGGCGGGTGCGTAATGACCGATAAAATCCGTACTCTGCAAGGTCGTGTAGTTAGTGACAAAATGGAGAAATCTATTGTCGTTGCTATCGATCGTATGGTTAAACACCCATTATATGGTAAGTTTATCCGTCGTACGACCAAACTGCATGTACATGACGAGAACAACGAATGTGGAATTGGTGACGTAGTAGAAATTCGTCAAACACGTCCACTGTCTAAGACTAAGTCTTGGGCGTTAGTTCGCGTTGTAGAAAAAGCTGTTCTGTAATAAAATAGCCTTTTCGTACGAAATAAACGGCTCAAAACTGAACGAGCCGTTTATTTTTTCTGTCCATATCGAGAATGTGGTGTTATAATGCCGCTCCCTCGTATTATGGGATATTGAACGGCCTCTTCTAATGTGGAAGTGGCTCAGTAGTAGTTGACATTTAGCGGAGCACTAAAATGATCCAAGAACAGACTATGCTGAACGTGGCCGACAACTCCGGTGCACGTCGCGTAATGTGTATCAAGGTTCTAGGTGGCTCGCACCGTCGCTACGCAGATGTAGGTGACATCATCAAAATTACCATCAAGGAAGCAATTCCACGTGGTAAAGTTAAGAAAGGTGATGTACTGAAAGCGGTAGTGGTGCGCACCAAGAAGGGTGTTCGTCGCCCTGACGGTTCTGTCATTCGCTTCGATAGCAACGCTTGTGTATTGTTAAACAACAACAGCGAGCAAGTTATTGGTACGCGTATTTTTGGGCCGGTTACTCGTGAACTTCGTAACGAGAAGTTTATGAAAATAATCTCTCTGGCACCTGAAGTACTCTAAGGAGCAGGCAATGGCAGCGAAAATCCGTCGTGAAGACGAAGTTATCGTGCTAACTGGTAAAGATAAAGGTAAGCGCGGTAAAGTAAAACAGGTTCTTTCTTCTGGTAAAGTTATCGTTGAAGGTATCAATCTGGTTAAAAAACATCAGAAGCCAGTTCCGGCTCTGAACCAACCAGGTGGCATCGTTGAAAAAGAAGCTTCTATCCAAGTTTCTAACGTTGCAATCTTCAATGCGGCAACCGGCAAGGCTGACCGTGTAGGTTTTAGATTCGAAGACGGCAAAAAAGTCCGTTTCTTCAAGTCTAATAAAGAAACTATCAAGTAATTTGGAGTATACGATGGCGAAACTGCATGATTACTACAAAGACGAGGTAGTCCAAAAACTGATGTCTCAGTTTGGTTACCATTCTGTCATGCAAGTCCCTCGGGTCGAGAAGATCACCCTGAATATGGGTGTTGGTGAAGCGATTGTTGATAAAAAACTGCTGGACAATGCAGCAGCTGATTTAGCAGCAATCTCAGGTCAAAAACCTTTGATCACCAAAGCACGCAAATCTGTTGCAGGCTTCAAAATCCGCCAGGGCTATCCGATCGGCTGTAAAGTGACCCTGCGTGGCGAACGCATGTGGGAGTTCTTTGAACGCCTGATCTCTATTGCTGTACCACGTATCCGTGACTTCCGTGGTTTGTCCGCTAAATCATTTGATGGACGTGGTAACTACAGCATGGGCGTACGTGAGCAAATCATCTTCCCTGAAATCGATTACGATAAAGTGGATCGTGTTCGTGGTTTGGATATTACCATTACTACGACTGCGAAATCAGATGATGAAGGTCGCGCACTGTTAGCAGCGTTTAACTTCCCGTTCCGCAAGTAAGGCAGGGCATTCATGGCTAAGAAATCTATGAAAGCACGTGATGTAAAACGTGCGAATTTAGCTGAGAAATTCTTCGCAAAACGCGCAGAACTGAAAGCTATCGTTTCAGATGTGAACGTATCTGACGAAGATCGTTGGAATGCTGTTCTGAAACTGCAAACTATGCCACGTGATTCAAGTCCTTCACGTCAGCGTAACCGCTGCCGTCAAACTGGACGTCCGCACGGTTTCCTGCGGAAATTTGGCCTCAGCCGTATTAAAGTCCGTGAAGCCGCTATGCGCGGTGAAATCCCGGGCCTTAGAAAGGCTAGCTGGTAATTACCATAATTGAATCACGGGAGTAAAGACAGATGAGCATGCAAGATCCCATCGCGGATATGCTGACCCGTATCCGTAACGGTCAGGCCGCGAATAAAGTTGCGGTCACAATGCCTTCCTCCAAGCTGAAAGTGGCGATTGCCAACGTGCTTAAGGAAGAAGGTTATATTGAAGATTTTAAAATTGAAGGCGACACTAAGCCGGAATTGGAAATCACTTTAAAATATTTCCAAGGTAAGGCTGTAGTAGAAAGCATTCAGCGCGTAAGCCGTCCAAGTCTGCGCATCTATAAAAGAAAAGATGAGCTGCCACAAGTTATGGCAGGACTGGGCATCGCTGTTGTTTCTACCTCAAAAGGTGTTATGACTGATCGTGCAGCTCGCCAAGCAGGTCTTGGTGGCGAGATTATCTGCTACGTAGCTTAATTCGGGAGGAAAGAATGTCTCGTGTGGCAAAAGCACCCGTCGTCATTCCTGCCGGCGTAGAGGTTAAACTCAACGGTCAGGTAATTACGATTAAGGGTAAAAACGGCGAGCTAACTCGTACTATCCATAATGCAGTTGAAATTCAACATGCTGACAACCAATTAACTTTCGCTCCACGCGATGGTTTTGCTGATGCATGGGCACAGGCGGGTACTACTCGTTCTCTGTTAAATGCAATGGTTGTAGGTGTTACCGAAGGCTTCACTAAAAAACTGCAACTGGTAGGTGTAGGTTATCGTGCGTCTATTAAAGGCAATGCGGTTAACTTATCAGTAGGTTTTTCACATCCAGTGGAACACCAACTGCCAGCAGGCATCACTGCTGAATGTCCAACACAAACTGAAATCGTACTGAAAGGTGCGGATAAGCAAGTGATTGGCCAAGTAGCAGCTGAACTGCGTGCTTACCGTCGCCCTGAACCTTATAAAGGTAAAGGTATTCGTTACGCCGACGAAGTTGTGCGTATCAAAGAGGCTAAGAAGAAGTAAGGTAACACTATGGATAAGAAAGCAGCTCGTATCCGTCGTGCGACCCGCGCACGCCGTAAGCTCCAGGAATTGGGTGCGACTCGCCTGGTGGTACACCGTACCCCTCGCCATATTTATGCGCAGGTTATTGCACCAAACGGTTCTGAAACTTTGGTGGCCGCTTCTACTACAGAAAAAGCTATCATTGAGCAACTGAAAAACACTGGAAACAAAGAAGCAGCAGCGGTAGTTGGTAAAATTGTTGCTGAACGCGCTCTGGAAAAAGGTATCAAAGTAGTATCATTTGACCGTTCCGGTTTCCAATATCATGGTCGAGTCCAGGCACTGGCAGATGCTGCCCGTGAAGCTGGCCTTCAGTTCTAAGGTAGGAGTGTAAGATGGCTCACATCGAGAAACAAGCTGGCGAACTGCAGGAAAAGCTGATCGCGGTAAACCGCGTATCTAAAACCGTTAAAGGTGGTCGTATCTTTAGCTTCACCGCTCTTACAGTAGTTGGTGATGGTAATGGCCGCGTTGGTTTTGGATATGGCAAAGCTCGCGAAGTTCCGGCAGCAATCCAGAAAGCGATGGAAAAAGCCCGTCGCAATATGAAAACCGTCGCTTTAAACAACGGTACTCTGTTCCACCCTGTTAAAGGTACTCACACAGGCTCACGCGTATTTATGCAGCCTGCTCATGAAGGTACCGGTATCATCGCAGGTGGTGCAATGCGTGCAGTTCTAGAAGTGGCTGGCGTTCGTAACGTACTGGCTAAAACCTATGGTTCCACTAACCCGATTAACGTGGTTCGTGCAACACTGGACGCTTTAGATAGCATGAAGTCTCCAGATATGGTCGCAGCTAAGCGTGGTAAATCCGTTGAAGAAATTCTGGGGTAATGACCATGGCTAAGACTATTAAAATTACTCAAACACGCAGCTTAATCGGTCGTCTGCCTAAACATAAGGCAACTATGACTGGTTTAGGACTGCGTCGCATCGGTCACACTGTAGAACGCGAAGATACACCAGCAGTTCGCGGTATGATCAACTTGGTTTCCTATATGGTTAAAGTTGAGGAGTAAGAGATGCGTTTAAATACTCTGTCTCCGGCTGAAGGTGCCAAGCATGCGCCTAAACGTGTAGGTCGTGGTATCGGTTCTGGCTTAGGTAAAACTGGCGGCCGTGGTCACAAAGGTCAGAAATCTCGTTCTGGCGGTGGCGTACGTCGTGGTTTTGAAGGCGGCCAGATGCCTTTATATCGTCGTTTACCAAAATTTGGTTTTACTTCACGTAAATCATTTGTGACTGCGGAAATCCGTCTGTCTGATTTAGCTTACGTTGAAGGCGATGTAATCGATCTGAATGCACTGAAAGCCGCAAACGTTGTTGGCCCACAGATTGAATTTGCAAAATTAATTCTATCTGGCGAGGTTAACCGTGCAGTGACTATTCGTGGTCTGCGTGTTACCAAAGGTGCCCGTGCAGCAATCGAATCAGCTGGCGGTAAAATTGAGGAATAAGTGACAGATGGCTAAACAACCAGGTTTAGATTTTCAGAGTGCTAAAGGTGGTGTTGGTGAACTAAAACGCAGACTTTTGTTTGTTCTTGGTGCACTTATTGTCTTTAGAATTGGCTCTTTTATTCCTATCCCTGGTATTGATGCCACTGTGCTTGCCAAATTGCTCGATCAGCAAAAAGGCACCATCATTGAAATGTTTAACATGTTCTCTGGTGGTGCTCTTAGCCGTGCTTCTATCTTTGCGCTGGGTATCATGCCTTATATTTCGGCATCGATTATTATCCAACTCTTATCAGTGGTTAACCCTCGGTTAGCAGAGATTAAGAAGGAAGGGGAGGCCGGTCGTCGTAAGATCAGCCAATATACCCGTTATGGTACTTTGGTGCTGGCGATATTCCAATCTATTGGTATCGCAACAGGCTTACCGAATATGCCAGGAATGCAAGGTCTGGTAATCAATCCAGGTCTACCATTCTATATTACGGCTGTTGTGAGCTTAGTCACAGGAACAATGTTCCTAATGTGGTTAGGTGAGCAAATCACTGAACGTGGTATTGGTAACGGTATCTCAATCATTATCTTTGCAGGTATCGTTGCAGGTCTTCCGCCTGCCATTGGTCAAACCATCGAGCAGGCGCGGCAAGGCGAACTGCACTTCCTCCTGTTATTGTTGGTTGCAGTATTGGTGTTCGCGGTTACTTTCTTTGTTGTTTTTGTTGAAAGGGGACAACGTCGTATCGTTGTTAACTATGCAAAACGTCAACAAGGGCGTAGAATATACGCGGCACAAAGTACACATCTACCACTTAAAGTAAATATGGCGGGTGTTATACCAGCAATTTTTGCTTCAAGTATTATCCTGTTTCCTGGTACAATAACCTCTTGGTTTGGCGATGGTACAGGGTGGGGTTGGCTGACAACGATTTCTTTAAATCTACAGCCTGGTCAACCTATTTATGTGTTACTATACGCTGCTGCAATCATATTCTTCTGTTTCTTCTATACGGCGTTGGTTTTCAACCCAAGAGAAACGGCAGATAACCTGAAGAAGTCCGGTGCATTTGTACCAGGAATTCGCCCGGGAGAGCAGACGGCTAAATATATAGATAAAGTAATGACACGTTTAACCCTAATCGGTGCCTTGTATATTACCTTTATCTGTCTCATCCCGGAGTTCATGCGTGACGCAATGAAAGTACCTTTCTATTTTGGTGGTACTTCCCTCTTAATCGTGGTTGTGGTCATCATGGATTTTATGGCTCAAGTGCAAACTCTTCTGATGTCAAGTCAGTATGAGTCTGCATTGAAAAAAGCAAATCTTAAAGGTTAATTACTGATAAGCGATTTGTTTTAGAAGTTACGGAGAGTAAAAATGAAAGTTCGTGCTTCCGTCAAGAAAATGTGCCGTAACTGCAAAATTGTTAGACGTCACGGTCACGTGCGTGTAATTTGCAGCGTCGAGCCTAAGCATAAACAGCGTCAAGGCTAATTTATTGCATTTTTTTCTTGCAAAGTTCGGTTGAGCTGGCTAAATTAGCCAGCCCAATCTTTTATAATATATACAGTATTGTTTGAGTATCCTGAAAACGGGCTTTTCAGAATAGTACTGTATAACTGCTAATTTAGGAGTGCATAGTGGCCCGTATAGCAGGCATTAACATTCCTGATCATAAACATACTGTAATCGCATTAACTTCGATTTATGGTATCGGTAAAACCCGCTCACAGGCTATCTGTGTAGCTGCTGGTATTGCTGAAAATGTTAAGATCAGTGAGCTGTCTGAAGAGCAAATCGACAAGCTGCGTGACGAAGTTGCCAAATACGTTGTAGAAGGTGATCTGCGTCGTGAAGTTACCCTGAGCATCAAACGTCTGATGGATCTTGGTACTTACCGTGGTTTACGTCATCGTCGTGGTCTACCAGTTCGCGGTCAGCGTACTAAGACTAACGCACGTACCCGTAAGGGTCCGCGTAAGCCGATCAAGAAATAATCGGGGTATTTGAACAATGGCAAAAGCACCTATTCGTGCACGTAAGCGTGTAAGAAAACAAGTCTCTGACGGTGTGGCTCATATCCATGCTTCTTTCAACAACACAATCGTTACTATTACCGATCGTCAAGGTAACGCATTGGGTTGGGCTACTGCCGGTGGTTCCGGTTTCCGTGGTTCTCGTAAATCTACTCCGTTCGCGGCTCAGGTTGCAGCAGAACGTTGCGCTGAGGCTGTTAAAGAGTACGGAATTAAGAACTTGGAAGTTATGGTTAAAGGACCTGGTCCTGGTCGTGAGTCAACTATCCGTGCATTAAACGCGGCTGGTTTCCGCATCACTAATATTACTGATGTGACTCCGATTCCTCATAACGGTTGTCGTCCACCGAAAAAACGTCGCGTTTAATAACGTTTTCGTTTTTAGGAAAGTTGGAGAAAGAAAATGGCAAGATATTTGGGTCCTAAGCTCAAGCTGAGCCGCCGTGAAGGTACAGATTTATTTCTAAAATCTGGCGTTCGGGCGATTGACACCAAGTGTAAACTGGAACAAGCACCAGGTCAGCACGGCGCACGTAAACCGCGTCTTTCTGATTACGGTGTTCAGTTACGTGAAAAACAAAAAGTACGTCGTATTTACGGTGTTCTAGAGCGTCAGTTCCGTAACTACTACAAAGAAGCAACTCGTCTGAAAGGCAACACAGGTGAAAACCTGCTGACTCTGCTGGAAGGTCGTCTGGATAACGTTGTTTATCGTATGGGCTTTGGCGCAACTCGCGCAGAAGCACGTCAGATGGTTAGCCATAAAGCAATCATGGTAAATGGTCGCGTGGTTAACATTGCTTCTTATCAGGTTTCCCCGAATGACGTAGTCAGCGTTCGTGAAAAATCGAAAAAACAGTCTCGTATTAAGGCTGCTTTAGAGCTGGCTGAACAGCGTGAAAAGCCAACATGGCTGGAAGTTGATGCTGCTAAGATGGAAGGTGTGTTCAAACGTATTCCTGAACGTACTGATTTATCTGCTGACATTAACGAGCACCTGATCGTCGAGCTTTACTCCAAGTAAGGCTTAGCACCAAAGAGAGGACACAATGCAGGGTTCTGTGACAGAGTTTCTAAAACCGCGCCTGGTTGATATCGAGCAAGTCAGTTCGACGCACGCCAAGGTGACCCTTGAACCATTAGAGCGAGGCTTCGGCCATACTCTTGGTAACGCACTGCGCCGTATTCTGCTTTCGTCTATGCCGGGTTGTGCGGTAACAGAGGTTGAGATTGATGGTGTACTGCATGAGTACAGCACCAAAGAAGGTGTTCAGGAAGATATCCTAGAAATACTGCTCAACCTTAAAGGGTTGGCGGTAAAAGTTCATGGTAAAGATGAAGTTATTCTTACTTTGAGCAAATCTGGCATTGGCCCTGTTATTGCAGCCGATATCATCCATGACGGTGATGTCGAAATCGTCAAGCCGCAGCACGTTATCTGCCACCTTACAGACGAAAACGCATCTATTAATATGCGTATCAAAGTTCAGCGTGGTCGTGGTTATGTGCCGGCTTCTGCCCGAATTCATTCGGAAGAAGATGAGCGCCCTATCGGTCGCCTTTTAGTAGACGCGTGCTATAGCCCAGTTGAGCGTATTGCTTACAATGTGGAAGCAGCTCGTGTTGAACAGCGCACCGACTTGGATAAGCTGGTTATCGAGATGGAAACTAACGGTACTATCGATCCAGAAGAATCGATTCGCCGTGCAGCGACTATCCTGGCTGAACAGCTTGAAGCTTTTGTTGACTTACGTGATGTTCGTCAACCAGAAGTTAAAGAAGAGAAGCCAGAATTCGATCCTATCTTACTGCGCCCAGTAGACGATCTTGAATTGACTGTCCGCTCTGCTAACTGTCTGAAGGCAGAAGCAATCCACTACATCGGTGATCTGGTACAGCGTACTGAAGTTGAATTACTTAAGACGCCTAACCTTGGTAAGAAGTCTCTTACTGAGATTAAAGACGTACTGGCGTCGCGTGGTCTATCTCTGGGTATGCGCCTTGAGAATTGGCCACCTGCAAGTATCGCTGATGAATAAGATCACAGGTTAAGGTTTTACTGAGAAGGATAAGGTCATGCGCCATCGTAAGAGTGGTCGTCAATTGAACCGCAACAGCAGCCATCGTCAGGCTATGTTTCGTAACATGGCAGGTTCTTTAGTTCGTCATGAGATCATCAAGACAACTTTGCCTAAAGCGAAAGAACTGCGTCGCGTCGTTGAGCCGCTGATTACTCTTGCCAAGACCGACAGCGTAGCTAATCGTCGTCTGGCATTCGCCCGTACTCGTGATAACGAAGTCGTGGCAAAACTGTTTACAGTATTAGGTCCGCGTTTTGCGAGCCGTGCAGGTGGTTACACTCGTATTCTGAAGTGTGGCTTCCGTGCTGGTGACAACGCTCCAATGGCTTACATTGAGCTTGTTGACCGTGCTGATTCTGAAACAGAAGCAGCAGCTGAATAATCTAGTTATTATTTAGTGAAGCGAATAAAAAGACCGGATTTTTAATCCGGTTTTTTTACATCTATTGAAAATAATGGCTAGTGAACCTATTTATTAGAGAAATAACTTATCAAGCCATACTCAACCTTTCTATTTGTTATTCCATGCTTTTTTATCTACTCTTGTGTTACATCATATTTATTTTTTGTTATTTCAGCATACTGCTATTTTGGTAAGATAAGCTTCGCACTATATTTCAATTCTATTCTTTTGATTATTTGCTATGCTTATTCATCATTTAGAGTGAGGGAATGATCCATGTATCGTATTGGGCAGGTTGCAAAATTAGCGAATGTGACAACAGATACAATCCGTTTTTATGAAAAACAGGGATTGATGGATCATGATAGGCGAACAGAAGGTGGTTATCGTCTATATACAGAGCAAGATCTCCAACGTTTACGTTTTATTCGCTATGCCAAAGAGTTAGGTTTTACATTAGACGCGATTACAGAGCTACTTTCTATTCGCGTTGATCCTGCTCATCACACTTGCGTTGAATCAAAGCATATCGTTGATGCAAGGCTTGCTGAAGTTGAAATTCGCTTGAAAGAAATGGAAAGAATGCGAGATTCATTAAAAATGTTAAGTAATGCATGTTGTGGTAGTGCTCATGAAAGTACCTATTGTTCTATTCTTGAAATACTTGAATCTGGAGCGACAAAGCAATAGTATCTGTATCGTATTATGTTTTATGTTCTTTAATAATTTAAGAGGTTTTTATGTCTAGCAAATATCAGCACCAAAAAGGTGTTATTAAAGATAATGCTTTAGCAGCGCTTGTTCATGATCCACTATTCAGACAACGAGTGGAAAAGAATAAGAAAGGAAAAGGCAGTTATATGAGAAAAGCAAAACATGATAAGAAGGGCAACTGGGAGGCCAGTGATAACAAAAGATTTTTTCAATTGTTATCACTGGCCTTTTAGTTTTTATTTTTGCTGATTTTTTAATAAATCACGGATTTCTGTTAATAGGGTTTCTTCTGCGGAAGGAGCCGGTGGTGCTTTAGGGGCTTCTTCTGCTTGGCGACGTGTTTTGTTAATTAATTTGATTGCACAGAAAATCGCAAATGCAACAATGGCAAAGTCAAAAACAGTTTGAATGAACATACCATAATTAAGTACAACAGCTGGTACATCCCCGCTCGCATCTCTTAATACAAGGCTAAACTGTTTGAAATCAATACCACCAATTAATAAGCCTAGAGGTGGCATAATAATATCAGCAACTAATGATGAAACAATCTTACCGAAGGCTGCACCAATGATGACACCGACCGCCATGTCAACAACGTTGCCTTTCATTGCAAATTCACGAAACTCTTTGAAAAAAGACATAACCACCCCTTATTTATCTATGCATAGATTTATTATGTAAAAATATAGTAATTTAATATGATAATAGTAGACCATGATAAGTAACAATTACTATTATTCTTATTTCCAGATAGTCTTTATAAGAAAAATGGGCTAGGTTGGAACAGCTTTTCAACTTCAGGGACATATTTTTTATCGGTGATAAACATGATCACATGATCCCCCTGTTCTATAGAGTGACTAGCGTTCGCAATAATAACATCTTGCTCTCTAACAATTGCACCAATAATGGTTCCAGGTGGTAGTTTTATATCTTGTATACGGCGACCAACAACTTTTGATGTATTTTCATCACCATGTGCAACAGCTTCGATTGCTTCTGCAACACCACGTCGTAATGATGAGACGCTCACAATATCAGCTTTGCGTACATGACCTAAAAGTGCAGAAATAGTTGCTTGTTGTGGTGATATTGCAATATCAATAACCCCACCTTGGACTAAATCAACATAAGCACTACGTTGAATAAGTACCATTGCCTTTTTAGCCCCCATTCTTTTTGCCAGCATTGCTGACATAATATTGGCTTCATCATCATTCGTCAGTGCGATAAAGACATCAATTTGTTCTATATGTTCTTCAGCAAGAAGCTCTTGATCTGATGCATCACCATAAAAAACGATGGTGTCATGGAGTAGTTCAGCCAGTTCTGTTGCACGCTGCTGATTATGTTCAATAAGCTTGACGCTATAATCTTTTTCTAATCTAGCGGCTAAACCTGCACCGACATTACCACCACCAACAATCATAATGCGTTTATAAGGTTTTTCTAATCGCTGTAATTCGCTCATTACTGCACGAATATGTTGAGATGCAACGACAAAGAAAACTTCATCTCCAGCTTCAATAATTGTGGATCCTTGAGGCCGGATAGGTCTGTCTTGACGAAAAATTGCAGCAACACGTGTATCGATATGTGGCATATGATCGCGTAATGTTGATAACGCATTCCCAACGAGAGAGCCACCATAATACGCTTTTACTGCAACAATACTGACTTGGCCATCAGCAAAATTAACAACTTGTAAAGCGCCAGGGTATTGGATCAATTTATAAATATAATCAATAACCAAATGCTCTGGTGAGATTAAATAATCAATGGGAATAGCTTCAGGAAGAAAAAGTTTATCTGCTTCACGAACAAATTCAGAGGCACGTATCCGAGCCACTTTGTTGGGTGTATTAAACAGCGTGTAAGCAACTTGGCATGCAATCATATTGGTTTCGTCAGAGTTGGTGACGGCAACCAACATATCTGCATCTTCAGCTCCGGCTTCTCTTAAGACCCTTGGGTGAGACCCATGCCCATTGACTACTCGTAAATCGAATTTATCTTGAAGTTGGCGTAAGCGATCTGCATTAGTGTCAACGACAGTAATATCATTATTCTCCCCGACAAGATTTTCAGCGAGCGTACCACCTACTTGACCAGCGCCTAAGATAATAATTTTCATTGTAATTTCTCAGAGTATTCGATTAACAAATAGAAAAGAAACGCAAGATCTTGATGATCTTGCGTTGAAATAGTAGCGTTTTTTAGATCTGATATCATCTTTTATCACAAGATCATATTTTTTTGATCCGTGCGTAAAAGAATCCATCGCCACCTTCTTCTTCTGGTAAGCATTGGTACTGATAATCACATTGCGCATCTTTCGTTGATGATAAAAACGCTTTAATTTGTTGTGTATTTTCTTCAGGTAAAATAGAGCAGGTTGCATATACCAACGTGCCACCAGATTTTAGGTATGGCCAAATAGCGTGAAGGATCTCTTTTTGAATTTTAGCTAATTGCTCAATGTCGTCATTACGACGAAGCCATTTTATATCTGGGTGACGACGAATAACACCTGTTGCTGAACATGGAGCATCAAGAAGAATTCGGTCAAATTGTTTGCCTGCACACCATTGTTCAGGATAACGACCATCACCACTTTTGACGACAGCATTAAGTTTTAAACGCGTAAGGTTCTCTTGTACTCGTTTTAAGCGTTGTTCATCTATATCAATAGCTAATACCTGAGCTTGAGGCGCTATCTCTAGAATATGTGTTGTTTTACCGCCTGGTGCTGCACATAAATCAAGGATCTGCTCTTTATTTTTGGGTGCTAATAATTCAGCACAACGTTGAGCTGAACGATCTTGAACGGTTACCCAGCCATCAGCAAATCCAGGAAGAAGGCTCACGTTGCATGGATTCTCTAAACGGATCGCAAACGGGTGACTATCATCAGCAATAGCGGGAATTCCTTCATTTTCAAGTAATATTAAATATTCGTCTCGGGAATGATGACGTTGATTTACACGTAACCACATTGGTGGTTTTTGGTTATTACCTTCAATAATACTCATCCACTGTTCTGGATAAGCTTGTTGAATACGAGCAAGTAGCCATGATGGGTGGAGAAAACGATTTTCGTTATTTTGAAAACGTTCGTTCAAGATATCTTGTTGGCGTTGAAACTGACGTAACACACCGTTAATCAATCCTTTTAACTGTGGTTTTTTTAGTGTAACAGCACCATTTACTGTCTCTGCTAGAGCTGCATGAGCAGGAATACGAGTATAAAGAAGCTGATATAAACCAACCATAATGAGGTAGTGTAAAATGCGTTGTTTGCCTTTCAATGGCTTATCCATGAGCTGCTGAATAATCCATTCTAATTGTGGCAATGTACGTAATACACCAAAGCAGATTTCTTGCAACAAAGCTTTATCTTTGTCTGAGATATTTTTCTGAAGTTCTGGTATGACAGTGCTTAGTGATAAACCTTGATCTAATACTTGGTTAATTGCTTTAGCTGCAATGCTACGTAAGTTGTATGACGTTTTCATGATGAGTTAGCGGTTAATATTGAGCGCCACAGATATATTATATTGGCGTGAAAAAAGAGAACCCTGATAATATTAGATATCAGGGTTTAGAATTATCATGGAATAATTTTTCCAGGAGTGAACCAATCTCGCTTGGAATTTAAGAAATCAGCAGAAGCCATAGGTTTCTTACCTGATGGTTGCAACTCAGTGATATTTAGAATGCCGTTACCTGTCGCAATATAAATACCCGTTTTATCGGCTTTTAATATGGTTCCTGCGGCTTGATCTGTATTATCCGCAATAGCTTGTGCTTTCCATACTTTTACAGGTTGTTCGTCTAACATGAAAAAGCTCATTGGCCATGGATTGAATGCTCTTATACAGCGTTCAATCTGTTCTGCTGATAATGACCAATCAATTTTTGCTTCTTCTTTAGATAACTTTTGTGCGTAATTCGCTAAATTATCGTCTTGCTTTTCTGCTTTTATTTTACCTGAGGTAATGAGTTCTAACGTAGTTGTTAGCGCCTTAGGTCCCAGTTCTGCAAGTTTTTCATAAAGTGATGCGCTGGTATCTTCATTTGTAATTGGGCATGACGCTTTATACAGCATATCACCTGTATCTAAACCAACATCCATTTGCATAATTGTGACGCCAGTTTCTTTATCGCCTGCCCACAAAGAACGTTGAATTGGTGCGGCACCACGCCATTTAGGAAGGAGAGAACCATGCACATTAAGGCAACCTAAACGCGGTATTTCAAGAACGGCTTTAGGTAAAATCATGCCATAGGCGACAACAATCATAATATCTGCTTGTTGTGCTGCTATCCACTCATGGTTCTCTTCAGGCTTTAAAGAGGCAGGTTGATAAACAGGAATATCATGAGTTAACGCCAGTTTTTTAACTGGGTTCATGGTCAGTTTCTTACCTCTTCCTGCGGGTTTATCTGGTGGAGTAAGTACTCCTACTACTCGATGTTTAGTTGATAACAATGCAGCTAAATGTCGAGCCGCAAAATCCGGTGTTCCCGCAAAAATAATACGTAATGAATCAGACACGTTCTCTTCCTGTTTCAATTTAACTGTTACTGTCCTGCTTTAGCTCTTTTTTTATCTAGCTTATCGAGTTTTTCAACTTTTTGGCGGATGCGTTGGCGTTTTAATGGAGATAAATAATCTACAAATAATTTACCAACTAAATGATCCATTTCATGTTGAATACAGATAGCTAATAAATCATCAGCTTCTAACTCAAAAGGTTGACCATTGTAATCAAGCGCTTTTACTTTTACGTGCTCGGCACGAGGAATGAAAGCACGTTGTTCTGGGATAGATAAACAACCTTCTTCTATGCCGGTATCACCATTGGCATCAAGAAGTTCTGGGTTTATTAATACCAGTCTTTGATCTCTTGTTTCAGAGATATCAATGACGATAATACGCTGGTGAATATTCACCTGTGTTGCAGCTAAACCGATACCTTCTTCCAAATACATTGTTTCAAACATATCATCGACAATTTTTTGAATTTCGGCATCAACTTTTTCGACTGGCTTTGCAATCGTGCGAAGGCGCTCGTCTGGATAATGTAATACGTGTAACACTGCCATAATTTATTCGGACTGTTTCTAAAATGTGAATAGGATTTAATGTCTATTCTAGACATTTATTGTCTAGATTGACAGTATTTGGTGTGTTTAGCACTTACCCTGTTTACTAAAATTAATATTAGGATAATGCATGGATGCTAGAGAAATATGGATAAGGCTTAATGCTGTTTCAAGACTCCCTATTAATAAAGCGATTCAAATTGCAAAGTATCTACAATCTCTGACTCAGTTAAATCAAAGACTATTAATAGGTTGTGGTCTGTCAGAGCAGCAAAGTCATCAATTTTTAAGACTTCATGCAAATGCTGTCAATGATACATTAAAGTGGTTAGATAAAAATGAATCATCATTATTAACAATTACAGATTCAGATTATCCTTCTTTATTAAAGCAAATTTCATCACCGCCACTTTTGCTTTTTGTTGCAGGAAATAGGCAGCATTTAAAAAGCACACAAATTGCATTAATTGGTAGTCGAGTTGCTACACCATATGGTTCCAAATGGGCTACTTATTTTGCACAGGAATTAGTAAAGAAAGAACTCACTATTACAAGTGGGTTAGCCCAAGGTATTGATGGTATAGGACATAGAAGTGCATTAAAGAATAATGGTATTACTATTGCTGTGCTAGGAAGCGGCTTAGAGCAAATTTATCCGTCATTTCATCGCACTCTTGCAGCACAAATAAAAGAATCAGGCCTTATTATTTCTGAACATTTACCTATGACACCACCGTTAGCTCGCCATTTTCCTCAACGTAATCGAATTATTAGTGGGCTAAGTACTGCACTGCTTATTATCGAAGCGGGAATTAAAAGTGGTTCTTTAATAACAGCAAATTATGCTCTGCAACAAGGTAAAGAATTGTTTGTGTTACCTGGATTATTAGGAGATGCTCATTTTGAAGGTAATCACCAGCTTATTAAGCAGGGTGCAAATTTAGCGTCTTCGCCTGAAGATATTCTGGAATATTTAACTAGCTCTTTGCAATGGCTTATTTGTGATAATGAGCATCAACAAAAACTAATAACGGAAGAAGATACAACGCTTATTAATAATGAAAAACGAGAGGCTAAAATAGAGCAATTTACCTCTGAACAACAACACGCAATGGATGTGATATTGCCTTTTCTATATTTTAATAAAACAATACCTATTGATATTATTGCTCAGAAGAGTGGATTATCTACTTCTGAATTAGCTCCTCTTTTATTAGAACTTGAGCTTATTGAAAAAGTCGCTATTGTGGCTGGTGGCTATATTCGATTGGAATAAGTGTAATGAGGTAAAACAATGGCAAAGAATATGCCGTTTACACAGCAACCTGAACAGGAAAAGTGTCCTGAATGTGGTAGCGCATTAGTGATAAAAAATGGAGGGCATGGTCCTTTTTTAGGATGCTCTGCTTATCCTGAGTGCCACTATATTAAAACACTGAAACCACAAGGTGATGGACAAATTCTCAAAGTGCTAGAAGGACAACCTTGTAAATGCTGTGGTGCTGATTTAGTTTTACGTCAGGGGAAATTTGGGATGTTTATTGGGTGTAGCAATTATCCCGAGTGTGAACATATAGAGCAAATTGATAAACCTGATGAAACTGTTATATCTTGTCCTCAATGTGAAAAAGGAAAGCTATTACAACGTAAGTCTCGGTTTGGTAAAACATTTTATGCTTGTAACCAATATCCTGAATGTCAATTTGTATTAAATAACAAACCTGTTAATGGTAAATGTGAATATTGCCACTATCCATTATTGATGGAAAAAAGGTCTTCTCAAGGAGTAAGATTGGTGTGCGCCAGCAAATTATGTGGAAAGCAACAAACAAAAAGAGAAGAACATGAATAACGAAGCATCACCTGTAAGCAATACGATTATAGAAGCATTAAAAAATAATAAAGTTATCGCATATCCAACAGAAGCTGTATTTGGGGTTGGTTGTGATCCTGATAGCGAGCACGCTGTTATGGCACTATTAATGTTAAAACAGCGTTCAATTGAAAAAGGACTAATTTTAATTGCTGATAACTATGAGCAATTAAAACCTTATATTGATGATAGTGCATTAACACAAACCCAACGAGATAGAATGTTCGCATCTTGGCCTGGACCTGTTACATGGGTTATTCCTGCCAAATCTACGACACCAAAGTGGTTAACTGGAAAATTTGATTCTTTAGCCGTGAGAGTAACAGATCATTCTATTGTTAAAGAGTTATGTTTAGCTTATGGAAAACCTTTAGTTTCAACGAGTGCTAATTTAAGTGGATTACCACCATGTCGTACAGTTGAAGAAGTGAGAAAACAATTTGAAAATACAATCCCTATCGTTGAAGGAATGGTTGGTGGTAGACAGAATCCTTCTGAAATCCGAGATGCATTAACAGGTGAATTGTACCGACAAGGGTGATTGTGATGGAAAAATATTTAGTGATGGGGAACCCTATCGAGCATAGTCAGTCCCCTTTTATTCACCAATTTTTTTCAAGACAAACAGGAATAGAGTATGGTTATGGACGTTTACTTGTTCCTTTAGGTGAATTTGATAAAGTCGCCTCACATTTTTTTTCTAGTGGAGGCCGAGGTGCTAATGTTACTGTGCCATTTAAAGAAGATGCATTCCGCTTTGTGGACAAATTAACAAATAGAGCAAAAGCATGTGGTGCAGTTAACTCTATTGTTAAATTAGAAGATGGATCACTTCTTGGTGATAATACTGATGGACAAGGACTTATTCTGGATTTAGCAAGGCTCGATTTTATTGTGCCTAATAAAGTTAAATCTGTCTTAGTTATTGGCGCTGGTGGCGCAACAAGAGGAATACTACTTCCATTACTTGATTACGATTGTGACATTACTTTAACCAATCGTACATTTACAAAAGCTGAGCAATTAGTAAAAGAGTTTAGTCAATTTGGAACGATCAGAGCAATAGCAGCAGAAGAGGTTGCTGATAGACATTACGATTTAATTATAAATGCATCTGCATCTAGTATGACTAATGATTTACCACCTATCCCTAATGAAGTTTATGGTTTTGAAACAGCATGTTATGACCTTTATTATCAAACCGGAATGACTTCGTTTCTATATAACGCATTAAAACATGGAAGTACGCGTTTGTCAGATGGTTTAGGTATGCTAGTAGGACAAGCGGCTTATGCATTTGAATTGTGGTATGAACTTGTACCAGATATTAACCCCGTCCTTAATATATTAAGAGAAAGATTGAATCAATGAATCAATTCATTCAATTTCCAGATCGTGAAATATGGCTAGCTGAGAATAAGAGCGTTTTTTTTCCTGTCATGATCAATGGAATGCTTTTTGATTGTAAAATTACAGAGCAAGAGCTTATTGAGCGTTTTGGGATGGGTGAGGGAATTTTATTATTTAAACAAAATCGTTGGGACATTGAAGAAGAATTTGAAGAGTTGGTAACAGAGTATGAGTTATCAACTCTCCATCCTATTTATTCTTTATCAATGGTAGATTGATGAGTGGCTAAATAGTTATTTTTCCATCCGACATAATTATTAGCAGAATAGATAAAGTGTTCTATTTCTGCTGATGAAAGAGGGCGAATTTTTTTCACAGGACTTCCTAAGTAAAGAAAACCACTTTCAAGTCGCTTTCCTGGAGGAACTAAACTACCTGCACCAATCATGACATCGTCTTCAACAATTGCGCCATCAAGTAAAATAGAACCCATTCCAACGAGAACACGATCTCCGATTGTGCATCCGTGTAGCATGGCTTTATGCCCAACAGTGACGTTATTACCAATAATAAGAGGAAAACCTTCAGGATCATTGGGGGAGATATGAGTGACATGAAGAACCGAACCATCTTGAATATTTGATCTTTTCCCAATACTCACGTAATTCACATCACCACGAATAACAACCATAGGCCAGATACTGACATCTTCACTAATACGAACATCTCCGATAACAGTTGCTGTCTCATCAATAAAAACATTCTTATCAATAGATGGTGAAAGATGTAAGTAATTCCTGATCATTGATTTCCTCATAATTTAACCTCGTACTTGGTTTCATTTCATTATAAGAAAAGCATAGCAGTGGATAGGGTAGGCTGGCGAGAGCAATGATTTTTAATGGTGCATGACTATTAAAGTCGACAATAAAAGAGAAAGTAGAGCAATAGAGCGTGATTGATAGAATATATCGAATAGACAATAACAAGATAAGGCGTATATTTTTTATACACAAAAGGTGTTTTCCGTATCAAAAATAGACGTAAAGTTCAAAAAGAGAACGAACGGAAAAAAAATTGAAATAAACACTTGCGCTAATCCGAGATCTCCCTATAATGCGCATCCACTGACCGACGATGAGCTGACAACAGCCACGAAGGACAGTGAAGAGAAAAGAAAAAAGTTTGAAAAAACTCTTGACTCTTCAGAGGAACAACGTATTATACGCCTCCTCGCAACAACGCAGAAGACCGGAAACGGCAGCGAATGTTGCACTGCTCTTTAACAAATTATCAGACAATCTGTGTGGGCACTCGCAGAGACGATATCTTCTAAAATATTAGATGTATCAAGTCTTGAAGAGTGAACAACAAAAGTAAATTCATTTATGAATAGCTAAGTTTTCGATTTCTTTGAGCATCAAACACTTTTAATTGAAGAGTTTGATCATGGCTCAGATTGAACGCTGGCGGCAGGCCTAACACATGCAAGTCGGGCGGTAACAGGAGAAAGCTTGCTTTCTTGCTGACGAGCGGCGGACGGGTGAGTAATGTATGGGGATCTGCCCGATAGAGGGGGATAACTACTGGAAACGGTGGCTAATACCGCATGACGTCTACGGACCAAAGCAGGGGCTCTTCGGACCTTGCGCTATCGGATGAACCCATATGGGATTAGCTAGTAGGTGGGGTAATGGCTCACCTAGGCGACGATCTCTAGCTGGTCTGAGAGGATGATCAGCCACACTGGGACTGAGACACGGCCCAGACTCCTACGGGAGGCAGCAGTGGGGAATATTGCACAATGGGCGCAAGCCTGATGCAGCCATGCCGCGTGTATGAAGAAGGCCTTAGGGTTGTAAAGTACTTTCAGCGGGGAGGAAGGTGATAAGGTTAATACCCTTATCAATTGACGTTACCCGCAGAAGAAGCACCGGCTAACTCCGTGCCAGCAGCCGCGGTAATACGGAGGGTGCAAGCGTTAATCGGAATTACTGGGCGTAAAGCGCACGCAGGCGGTCAATTAAGTCAGATGTGAAAGCCCCGAGCTTAACTTGGGAATTGCATCTGAAACTGGTTGGCTAGAGTCTTGTAGAGGGGGGTAGAATTCCACGTGTAGCGGTGAAATGCGTAGAGATGTGGAGGAATACCGGTGGCGAAGGCGGCCCCCTGGACAAAGACTGACGCTCAGGTGCGAAAGCGTGGGGAGCAAACAGGATTAGATACCCTGGTAGTCCACGCTGTAAACGATGTCGATTTAGAGGTTGTGGTCTTGAACCGTGGCTTCTGGAGCTAACGCGTTAAATCGACCGCCTGGGGAGTACGGCCGCAAGGTTAAAACTCAAATGAATTGACGGGGGCCCGCACAAGCGGTGGAGCATGTGGTTTAATTCGATGCAACGCGAAGAACCTTACCTACTCTTGACATCCAGCGAATCCTTTAGAGATAGAGGAGTGCCTTCGGGAACGCTGAGACAGGTGCTGCATGGCTGTCGTCAGCTCGTGTTGTGAAATGTTGGGTTAAGTCCCGCAACGAGCGCAACCCTTATCCTTTGTTGCCAGCACGTTATGGTGGGAACTCAAAGGAGACTGCCGGTGATAAACCGGAGGAAGGTGGGGATGACGTCAAGTCATCATGGCCCTTACGAGTAGGGCTACACACGTGCTACAATGGCAGATACAAAGAGAAGCGACCTCGCGAGAGCAAGCGGAACTCATAAAGTCTGTCGTAGTCCGGATTGGAGTCTGCAACTCGACTCCATGAAGTCGGAATCGCTAGTAATCGTAGATCAGAATGCTACGGTGAATACGTTCCCGGGCCTTGTACACACCGCCCGTCACACCATGGGAGTGGGTTGCAAAAGAAGTAGGTAGCTTAACCTTCGGGAGGGCGCTTACCACTTTGTGATTCATGACTGGGGTGAAGTCGTAACAAGGTAACCGTAGGGGAACCTGCGGTTGGATCACCTCCTTACCTAAGAGATACGTGTTATGTGCAGTGCTCACACAGATTGTCTGATGAAGAACGAGCAAAAGCGCGTCTGCGAAGCTGACTGAAGTCCCCTTCGTCTAGAGGCCTAGGACACCGCCCTTTCACGGCGGTAACAGGGGTTCGAATCCCCTAGGGGACGCCAATGCGCGGTATGAGTGAAAGGCGTACCACACTATATCTGATGAAAATCAGGGAATAGTTAAGATAATTCAAGCGAGTTATTTTACCTATTATGCTCTTTAACAATCTGGAACAAGCTGAAAAATTGAAAACAAATCAATATATCACCGAGGTATATTGATGAGTCTCTCAAAATCTCAGACCTTGAATTTGTGATACTCCAAGGCGAGTGTCATGAGCGAACAACAGCAATTCTAGGCGGACAGCGCGCAGTAAGCGCAGCATACTTAAGTATGTGAGCATTACGAGCACTGCCCAACAACGAATTGATGCTTGTGTAGCCATGACCTTTAAAGTCGTCTTCGAGAGAAACATCTTCGGGTTGTGAGGTTAAGCGAATAAGCGTACACGGTGGATGCCTAGGCAATCAGAGGCGATGAAGGACGTGCTAATCTGCGATAAGCGTCGGTAAGGTGATATGAACCGTTATACCCGACGATTTCCGAATGGGGAAACCCAATATCCTATGGATATTATCATTAACTGAATACATAGGTTAATGAGGCGAACCGGGAGAACTGAAACATCTCAGTACCCCGAGGAAAAGAAATCAACCGAGATTCCCCTAGTAGCGGCGAGCGAACGGGGAGCAGCCCAGAGTCTTAATCAATGGCAGCATCAGGAGAACGGTCTGGAAAGTCCGGCAGTAAAGGGTGATAGCCCCGTATCCGAAGATGCTGTTATTGTGAACTCGACGAGTAGGGCGGGACACGTGTTATCCTGTCTGAATATGGGGGGACCATCCTCCAAGGCTAAATACTCCTGATTGACCGATAGTGAACCAGTACCGTGAGGGAAAGGCGAAAAGAACCCCGGCGAGGGGAGTGAAAAAGAACCTGAAACCGTGTACGTACAAGCAGTAGGAGCCTCTTTATGGGGTGACTGCGTACCTTTTGTATAATGGGTCAGCGACTTATATTCTGTAGCAAGGTTAACCGTATAGGGGAGCCGTAGGGAAACCGAGTCTTAACTGGGCGAATGAGTTGCAGGGTATAGACCCGAAACCCGGTGATCTATCCATGGGCAGGTTGAAGGTTGGGTAACACTAACTGGAGGACCGAACCGACTAATGTTGAAAAATTAGCGGATGACTTGTGGATGGGGGTGAAAGGCCAATCAAACCGGGAGATAGCTGGTTCTCCCCGAAAGCTATTTAGGTAGCGCCTCGTGAACTCATCTTCGGGGGTAGAGCACTGTTTCGACTAGGGGGTCATCCCGACTTACCAACTCGATGCAAACTGCGAATACCGAAGAATGTTATCACGGGAGACACACGGCGGGTGCTAACGTCCGTCGTGAAGAGGGAAACAACCCAGACCGCCAGCTAAGGTCCCAAAGTCATGGTTAAGTGGGAAACGAAGTGGGAAGGCTCAGACAGCCAGGATGTTGGCTTAGAAGCAGCCATCATTTAAAGAAAGCGTAATAGCTCACTGGTCGAGTCGGCCCGCGCGGAAGATGTAACGGGGCTAAACCATGCACCGAAGCTGCGGCAGCGACACTATGTGTTGTTGGGTAGGGGAGCGTTCTGTAAGCCTGCGAAGGTGTACTGTGAGGTATGCTGGAGGTATCAGAAGTGCGAATGCTGACATAAGTAACGATAATGCGGGTGAAAAACCCGCACGCCGGAAGACCAAGGGTTCCTGTCCAACGTTAATCGGGGCAGGGTGAGTCGACCCCTAAGGCGAGGCTGAAAAGCGTAGTCGATGGGAAACGGGTTAATATTCCCGTACTGGTGGTAACTGCGATGGGGGAACGGAGAAGGCTAGGTTGTCCGGGCGACGGTCGTCCCGGTTCAAGCATGTAGGCAGAGTGATTAGGCAAATCCGGTCACTTAATGCTGAGGTGTGATGACGAACCACTAAGGTGGTGAAGCAATTGATGCCCTGCTTCCAGGAAAAGCCTCTAAGCTTCAGGTTACCAACAATCGTACCCCAAACCGACACAGGTGGTCAGGTAGAGAATACTCAGGCGCTTGAGAGAACTCGGGTGAAGGAACTAGGCAAAATGGTGCCGTAACTTCGGGAGAAGGCACGCTGGCGGTAAGTGAAGTCCCTTGCGGACGGAGCCGAAGCCAGTCGAAGATACCAGCTGGCTGCAACTGTTTATTAAAAACACAGCACTGTGCAAACACGAAAGTGGACGTATACGGTGTGACGCCTGCCCGGTGCTGGAAGGTTAATTGATGGGGTTATCCTTAGGGAGAAGCTCTTGATCGAAGCCCCAGTAAACGGCGGCCGTAACTATAACGGTCCTAAGGTAGCGAAATTCCTTGTCGGGTAAGTTCCGACCTGCACGAATGGCGTAATGATGGCCAGGCTGTCTCCACCCGAGACTCAGTGAAATTGAACTCGCTGTGAAGATGCAGTGTACCCGCGGCAAGACGGAAAGACCCCGTGAACCTTTACTATAGCTTGACACTGAACATTGAGCCTTGATGTGTAGGATAGGTGGGAGACTATGAAGTGTGGACGCCAGTCTGCATGGAGTCAACCTTGAAATACCACCCTTTAACGTTTGATGTTCTAACCTAGGTCCATAATCTGGATCGGGGACCGTGTCTGGTGGGTAGTTTGACTGGGGCGGTCTCCTCCTAAAGAGTAACGGAGGAGCACGAAGGTTGGCTAAGCATGGTCGGACATCATGCGGTTAGTGCAAAGGCATAAGCCAGCTTGACTGTGAGAGTGACGGCTCGAGCAGGTACGAAAGTAGGTCTTAGTGATCCGGTGGTTCTGAATGGAAGGGCCATCGCTCAACGGATAAAAGGTACTCCGGGGATAACAGGCTGATACCGCCCAAGAGTTCATATCGACGGCGGTGTTTGGCACCTCGATGTCGGCTCATCACATCCTGGGGCTGAAGTAGGTCCCAAGGGTATGGCTGTTCGCCATTTAAAGTGGTACGCGAGCTGGGTTTAGAACGTCGTGAGACAGTTCGGTCCCTATCTGCCGTGGGCGTTGGAAGATTGAGAGGGGTTGCTCCTAGTACGAGAGGACCGGAGTGAACGCACCACTGGTGTTCGGGTTGTCATGCCAATGGCATTGCCCGGTAGCTAAGTGCGGAAGAGATAACCGCTGAAAGCATCTAAGCGGGAAACTTGCCTCGAGATGAGTCTTCCCTGTCACCTAGAGTGACCTAAAGGAACGTTTAAGACTAAGACGTTGATAGGCTGGGTGTGTAAGCGTAGCGATACGTTGAGCTAACCAGTACTAATGAACCGTGAGGCTTAACCTGACAACACCGAAGGTGTTTTGTCAGAGAGACGAAACGATGAAGTAAGCTTGTTTAAGATTGATAATTACTGGTGACGAACCGTTAAAGGGTGAGTGACGAGTAATAAAACAGAATTTGCTTGGCGGCCATAGCGCAACGGTCCCACCTGATCCCATGCCGAACTCAGAAGTGAAACGTTGTAGCGCCGATGGTAGTGTGGGGCCTCCCCATGTGAGAGTAGGGAACTGCCAGGCATCAATTAACGCATTAGTGTTAAATAACATTAATCGCAAAAGAATACGCGGAGCGGTAGTTCAGTTGGTTAGAATACCTGCCTGTCACGCAGGGGGTCGCGGGTTCGAGTCCCGTCCGTTCCGCCAACTATTTAGGGGCGTAGTTCAATTGGTAGAGCACCGGTCTCCAAAACCGGGTGTTGGGAGTTCGAGCCTCTCCGCCCCTGCCAGTTACCAATTAAGTAATAACAAAATTTATACTTCTTTGTAGCCCAGTTAATTAACTGGGCTTTTTGTTATCTACATATTCTCAATATTTACTGCACTAAATTCCTATTCACTAGCTGACTAATGTGTCTCTTTTACCAATACCTATCGGTAATATTCCTTGTTATATGTAATAAAGATTCTAGAGATAAAGCTTAAACCCGACGATGACTCGTTAATATCATAAATAGCTATGGGGGAATTTAAGCTTTACTGATGATTTATCGGCTGTTTTAGTAACTGTTGTATCAATACTTGTTGATCACTTGTATTTAGCCAAACAGCAAATAAAGGTTTTTGAATAATTTCTGTTGAGGCAGGCGCTAGATCTGAATAGAGATCAAGCCAATGTGTTGGCAGAAATGCAACTGCTTGATTTGTTTTCATTAACTGATAAGCAATCATTGCAGAGTTAGTGGTTAAAATAGGATCAATTTTTTGTACTGCGGCATTAGGAACAAAAGGTTGAAAGTCAGCGCTCCATTCAATTTTAATAAATTGTGTTATTTCTTCTGTTTTATTTGCTGCTATCTTCATCAACTGAAAAGTAATATCACCAATAATTTTGCTTTCTAATTCATCCATCTTTGGTGCTTCAGTCGTAAAAAGAAGGTCAAGCTCTCTTGCATGAAGTTGTTTTACAAGGGATTGCCTTGTAGAGACTCTAGATTCGATTCTAAGCTCTTTTCTTTCTAGATAAGATTCCTGTAACCACGATGTTAGATATGCTTCCCAGAGTGATGCTGTGGCGCCAATTGATAGCTCTGAATGTTGAGATGCATGGCTAATCTCTTTTTTAGCGAGAAGCCATGTATTCATTAACGATTCAGCATAGGGGATCAGTCTTTCACCCGCAGCAGTTAGACGAATATTATTACGATGGCGAGTAAACAGATTTGTGCCTAATTGTGTTTCTAATTGTCGTATTCTAAAACTAACCGCAGACTGCGTTAAATAAAGAGATTCAGCGGCTCGTCCAAAGTGTCTAGTCTTACTGACTTCCAAAAAGGTTTTCAGTAATTCGGTATCCACATCTATCTCCAAAAAAATTTGTCGTTACGATTTAAATATTTTGTTTTACAGAACCGCATGACTATCTAATACTCCGCGCCATAAGTATGACGATAGAGAATTAGGAGTGTGTCAGATGGCAGAAAGTTTTATCACGACTAATCGTTTTTTTGACAATAAACATTATCCGCGTGGTTTTTCTCGTCATGGCGATTTCACTATCAAGGAATCCCAGATATTGGAACGTCATGGTCAAGCCTTTAATGAGCTCGATTTAGGCAAACGAGAGCCTGTAACTGAAGCGGAAAAATTATTTGTTGCCATGTGTCGTGGCGAACGAGAAGCAGCAACAATCGAAGAAAAAATTTGGAAAAAATATACTAGTCGTATAAGTCGTCCAAAACGTTTTCATACATTATCGGGTGGAAAGCCACAGCTCGATCCATCTGATGACTATACCGACTCTGATGATTAATATCATTAGTTTTAGTTAAAAGGAGCGTTTTTTCGCTCCTTTTTATTTACCCATCTAATTGCTTTTGTAAATAGATCATTAATCTATCCATTGCACGAAAGCTTAATGCTTCAATTAAATGATTTCTCTGTATTTTCTCTTCATTTGCAAGATCGGCAATAGTTCTCGATACTCTTAAAATTTTATGCCAAGCTCGTATCGATAATCCTAGTTTATTTAATGTATTTTCAAGAAAAGTTGCATCACTGGTATTCAATGAGCAATAGCATTCAATCTCTTTGCCAGTTAAATATGTATTTACTTTCCCACATCGTGCAAATTGTCTTTCTCTTGCCTTTAAAACGCGTTTTCTAATTGTCGTACTATTCTCTGTGGTAAATGTAGGCTGAATAAGCGCGCCTTGTGGAAGAAGTGGCATTTCGACAGATAAATCAAACCTATCTAAAAAAGGCCCAGAAACTTTACTTAAATAGCGTAGGATCTGCTTTATGGGGACTCGATTGTGATTGCCTTGATAATGCCCTGTTGGACTTGGATTCAATGCACCGACCAATAATACATTAGCAGGGTAGCTTATTTTGGCTTTTGCGCGTGAAATAGTAATTTCTCTAGCATCTAGAGGTTCACGTAATGCATCGAGTACACGACGCTCGAATTCTGGCAGTTCATCTAAAAATAAAATACCGTGATGTGCTAATGTAATTTCTCCTGGTCTAGGAAGCGAACCTCCCCCCGTTAAAGCAACACTAGAGGAAGTATGATGTGGAGCTCTAAATGGTCTTGTAGGCCATTTTCTTTCATCAAATGTCACGCCTCTTAAACTACTAATAATTAATACATCAAGTGCTTCTTTAGCCGTCAAAGGTGGAAGAAGTGTACTTATCCTTTGTGCTAACATTGTTTTTCCTGTTCCTGGCGGTCCAAGAAATAAAATATTGTGATTTCCTGCAGCTGTGATTTCTGCTGCTCTTTTTGCATTATTTTGACCAATTATATCGCTCATATCTTTATTATCTTGATTTTCAATTTCATCATTAATAATAAAACTTTCTGTTTCAATTAATGGCGTATTATTTTCTAGATGATGACAAATCTCTAAAAGATGAGAGGCTAATAAAGCTGATTTATTGGGTAATAATGAAACTTCAGTTTGATGTTCTGTTGATACAATGCATATTCGATGATCTTTTGAAGCACTAAGAATTGATGGGATCACTGCATTAACTCGTTGTAATTTTCCAGAAAGTGCAAGCTCTCCAATAAACTCATAACACGCTAATTTATTTGATGTTAGTTGTTCTGATGCAATGAGTATTGCCAGTGCAATAGGCAAATCATAACGCGCACCTTCTTTAGGTAAATCGGCAGGTGAAAGATTAATCGTTATTCTTTTTGCAGGATAAATATATCCGCTATTAATTAATGCACTCCTTACTCTGTCTTTTGCTTCTTTTACGACAGTTTCAGGTAATCCAACTAATGTTAATCCGGGTAATCCCTGACTAATATGAGCCTCGATAGTAATAAGCGGAGCTGATATTCCTAAAGAAGCGCGCGTATATATTATTGCTAATGCCATTTTTTATTCTCCATTATTTTTTTCTTTTTAAATTATTTTTTCTTTTGTGTTAAATGAAGATTTAAATAAATGCGAGACATCTCTAAATAAACTTAACGTATTGAAATGTAATAATTAATTTATTAAATGAATAATTTAATAAATTAATATAAATATAATGAAAAATATTATTTGTTTTGAATTTGAAATAATAAAATGCAATAGTGAAAAAAATAAAATAACGTGTCCTTTCGTAGTATTAATAACTATAAAATAAATATTTTATAGATTAAAGCTCTAGTGTGTATTTGTGTTATAAAAAAATACATAAAATTCATTATGTTATGTTTTTTTTAAAAATAAACATTGTCAATTCTAAAATATCATGATAACTCTAAAAGGACAGAGTGAAAGAAAACACAACACAACATTAGAAACATATATTTTAAATAAGAAAAGAAGTTATAAAACTATGAATACTATCGTCCTAGTGATTAGCCTAATTATTGTCAGCGTGGTGGTGATTATTAACCCACCGTGCGGGGCTGCACTAGGACGAAGAAAGGCTAACTAAACTAGCCGGATCTCTTAAAAACCCCCGCACCGAAAGGCGCGGGGGTTTTTTTTGAGCCTAAGTTTGAAAAAGAGATTAAATAGAAAATAAACTCAAATTAAACAAGAAGTTAAGATGGAAGGGTGAAAGAATGAATGGAGCACAGTGGTTAGTACAGGCATTACGAAAACATCAAGTCGAAACAGTCTTTGGTTATCCTGGCGGTGCGATCATGCCTGTTTACGATGCCCTTTATGATGGAGGTGTTGAGCATGTTTTATGTCGCCATGAACAAGGTGCCGCAATTGCTGCTATTGGTTTTGCTCGTTCTACTGGTACGACAGGTGTTTGTATCGCGACATCAGGCCCAGGCGCTACTAATGTTATCACTGGACTTGCTGATGCATTGTTAGATTCTGTGCCTGTTGTTGCTATCACTGGGCAAGTCGCTTCCAATTTAATTGGTACTGATGCATTCCAAGAGATTGACGTTTTAGGTCTTTCATTAGCGTGTACAAAACACAGTTTTTTAGTTTCGACCGTTGATGAATTACCAAGGGTGTTATCAGAAGCATTTTCTATTGCATCTCAAGGTCGCCCTGGACCTGTTTTAATTGATATTCCTAAAGATGTTCAATTGGCTGATGCTTCCCATTTATCAAATTATGAACTACCAGAAGAGCAAGAATTTCCTTATCCAACGAAAGAGTTGACTCAAGCTAAGCAGATGTTAGCGGAGGCACACAAACCCATTTTGTATGTCGGTGGTGGTGTTGCTATGAGTCATGCAGTGGAAACACTAAGAGAATTTGTGAAGCAAACAAAAATACCCGTTGTTTCTACCTTGAAAGGGCTAGGCTGTGCCGATGCATTCGATGCTAATTATTTAGGTATGTTAGGTATGCATGGTACTAAAGCGGCAAATTATGCCGTGCAACGTAGTGATTTATTAATCGCTGTTGGTGCACGTTTTGATGATCGTGTTACTGGGCGATTAAATACTTTTGCACCTAATGCCAAAGTTATCCATATCGATATTGACCATGCAGAATTAAATAAATTGAAACAGGCGCATGTTGCGTTATTGGGTGATGCGAAAGTGTTATTACCTGCTTTGTCTCAGCCATTATCTATCGCTTCTTGGCAACAAGAAGTACAAGAATTAAAAGCAGAACATGCGTGGCGTTATGATCATCCCGGCGCTGCAATTTATGCTCCATTATTATTAAAACAATTATCAGATGCAAAACCTGAAAATACGGTTGTGACAACGGATGTAGGTCAACATCAAATGTGGTCAGCACAACATATGACATTTGATGCGCCTGAAAATTTTATCACTTCAAGTGGTTTAGGCACCATGGGATTTGGTATCCCAGCGGCAGTTGGTGCTCAAATTGCGAGACCTGATGCATGTGTTATCTGCGTATCTGGTGATGGCTCTTTTATGATGAATGTGCAGGAATTGGGCACAATTAAACGTAAGCAATTACCTATTAAATTAGTGTTATTAGATAACCAACGCCTTGGTATGGTGCGCCAATGGCAAGAGTTGTTTTTTGAACAACGTTATAGCGAAACAATTTTAACAGATAATCCAGACTTTGTTGCCTTGGCAAAAGCTTTTGATATTCCAGGGCAACGCATCACAGAAAAAGCACAGGTTGCTGATGCAATAAAATGTTTATTAGAGAGCGATGGCCCTTACTTATTACAGGTATCTATCGATGACGCAGAAAATGTCTGGCCTTTAGTCCCGCCGGGCGCAAGTAATGATGAGATGATGGAGAAATCAAAATGAACCAACACAATATCACAATTGAAGCCCGTTTTTGTCCAGAGATCTTAGAACGTATCCTGAGAGTTATTCGTCATCGTGGTTTTCATATATGCTCAATGAATATGAATATCACTGAAAGTAATAATATCAATTTAAGTCTGACAGTGAGTAGTCAGCGACCATTAGAACTTCTGTGCAGCCAGTTAACAAAATTAGCTGACGTTGCAGGTATTCAAGTATCACATCAACAGAAAGAAAAATTACGATTCATGAATGCACTAAGTGCCATGTAAGGATAAAAGAATGACAAAGCAAGCTGATTATATTTGGTTTAACGGTGAAATGGTTCCTTGGGCTGAGGCAAAAGTTCATGTGATGTCTCATGCATTGCATTATGGAACTTCTGTGTTTGAAGGTGTGCGTTGTTATGATTCTCATAAAGGCCCAGTGGTCTTTCGCCATCGTGAACACATGCAACGTTTACATGATTCAGCCAAAATTTATCGTATGCCTGTTGAACAAAGCGTTGATGAGTTAATGGAAGCATGTCGTGAAACCTTACGCAAAAACAAATTAGTCAGTGCTTATATTCGTCCATTAGTTTTTATTGGTGATGTTGGTATGGGTGTAAATCCACCTGCGGGTTATAAAACAGATGTGATCATTGCAGCATTCCCATGGGGGGCATATTTAGGTGAGGAGGCGTTAGATAAAGGGATTGATGCGATGGTTTCTTCTTGGCATCGTGCTGCACCAAATACTATTCCAACTGCAGCAAAAGCGGGTGGCAACTATTTATCTTCACTCTTAGTGGGAAGCGAAGCTCGTCGTCATGGTTATCAAGAAGGGATTGCATTAGATGTCCATGGCTACTTATCCGAAGGCGCAGGTGAAAATCTATTTGAAGTAAAAGATGGTGTTATTTTTACACCTCCATTTACTTCATCAGCGCTACCTGGGATCACACGTGATGCCATCATCAAATTAGCAAAAGATCTCGGTTATGAAGTGCGTGAACAAGTCCTTTCTCGTGAATCACTTTATCTTGCAGATGAAGTCTTTATGTCAGGTACAGCCGCAGAGATAACACCAGTACGTAGTGTTGATGGTATTCAAGTCGGTATCGGACGTTGTGGACCCGTGACTAAAGCAATTCAAAAAGCATTCTTTGGTCTGTTCACCGGTGAGACAGAAGATAAATACGGCTGGTTAGATCCAATCAATTCATAAGCATAATCAAATAAATTTATTTAGCGGGTAGCTCGTTCCCTACTCGCTTTCTTTACCGCAGGAGTGTGAAAAATGCCTAAATACCGTTCAGCGACAACGACACATGGTCGTAATATGGCGGGAGCCCGTGCCTTATGGCGTGCAACGGGAATGACGGATGCTGATTTTGGTAAACCTATTATTGCAGTGGTGAACTCATTTACGCAATTTGTGCCGGGTCATGTGCATCTGCGGGATTTAGGAAAACTCGTTGCTGAGCAAATTGAAGCCGCGGGTGGTGTAGCTAAAGAATTTAATACCATTGCGGTTGATGACGGTATTGCAATGGGACACGGTGGCATGCTTTATTCGTTGCCATCGCGTGAGCTTATCGCAGACTCTGTTGAATATATGGTTAATGCACACTGTGCTGATGCGATGGTGTGTATCTCAAACTGTGACAAGATCACCCCAGGAATGTTAATGGCGTCTTTACGCCTAAATATCCCGGTTATTTTTGTTTCGGGTGGCCCTATGGAAGCCGGTAAAACGAAGCTTTCAGATCAACTGATCAAATTGGATCTCGTTGATGCCATGATCCAAGGGGCAAATCCAAATGTCAGCGATGCGGATAGTGAGCAAATTGAACGATCTGCTTGTCCGACATGCGGATCGTGTTCAGGTATGTTTACCGCAAACTCCATGAATTGTTTAACCGAAGCTCTCGGATTATCTCAACCCGGAAATGGCTCACTATTAGCGACACACGCAGATCGTGAAACACTGTTTATCAACGCAGGTAAACGCATTGTTGAATTAACTAAACGCTATTATGAAAAAGATGATGAGTCCGCATTACCGCGCAATATTGCTAAGAAAGAAGCCTTTGAAAATGCGATGATCTTAGATATTGCCATGGGTGGCTCGACGAATACGGTTCTGCATTTATTAGCTGCTGCACAAGAAGGTGAGGTTGATTTCACTATGGAAGATATCGACAGACTTTCTCGCCAAGTGCCTCATTTATGTAAAGTGGCGCCAAGTACACAAAAATATCATATGGAAGATGTTCACCGTGCTGGTGGGGTTATGGGGATTTTAGGTGAATTAGACAGAGCCGGATTACTTAATCGTAATGTGGGTAATATTTTAGGGTTAAGCTTGCCAGAAACATTAGCACAATATGACGTGATGTTAACGCAAGATGAGCAAGTAAAATCAATGTTCCAAGCAGGTCCTGCGGGTATTCGTACAACGAAGGCATTCTCTCAAAATTGTCGTTGGCCAACCTTAGATACTGACCGTGAAAACGGATGTATCCGCAGTAAAGAACATGCTTATAGTCAAGATGGTGGATTAGCTGTTTTATCCGGTAACTTAGCCGTAGATGGTTGTATTGTTAAAACAGCAGGTGTTGATAACGATAACTTAATTTTTAGTGGTCCTGCAAAAGTATATGAAAGCCAAGATGATGCTGTTGAGGCTATCTTAGGTGGGAAAGTTGTGGCAGGCGATGTGGTTATTATTCGCTATGAAGGTCCTAAAGGTGGGCCGGGTATGCAAGAGATGCTGTATCCAACCTCTTATTTAAAATCAATGGGATTAGGTAAAGCTTGCGCACTTATCACTGATGGACGTTTCTCTGGAGGAACATCTGGCTTATCTATC
This sequence comes from Proteus vulgaris, assembly GCF_033708015.1. NCBI lineage: Bacteria > Pseudomonadati > Pseudomonadota > Gammaproteobacteria > Enterobacterales > Morganellaceae > Proteus > Proteus vulgaris. The sequence goes on from NZ_CP137920.1 coordinate 208,917, forward strand.
GGGCATGTCTCACCAGAAGCAGCAAATGGTGGTGTCATTGGTTTAGTGGAAGAAGGTGATATTGTTTCTATCAATATTCCAACTCGAGAAATTTCATTAAACGTAGATGATAAAACGTTATCTGCACGTCGTGATGCACAAAATGCTCGTGGTGATAAAGCGTGGACACCACAAAATAGACAGCGCCAAGTTTCGTTTGCCTTACGTGCTTACGCCTCTTTAGCCACTAGTGCTGATAAAGGTGCGGTACGTGATAAATCTAAGTTAGGGGGCTAAGAATGGCTGCTTTTAGACCTTTAAATTCGGCACCAAGTAGCGCTGAATATTTAAAAGCGGCGCTGAGTGCACCTGTTTATGAAGCCGCAATAGTGACTCCACTCCAAGAGATGACAAAAATCTCGGAACGTTTAGAAAATACCATTTTAGTTAAACGTGAAGATCGACAACCTGTTCACAGCTTTAAATTGCGTGGTGCTTATACCATGATTGCAGGGTTGACCCCTGAGCAAAAAGAGAAAGGTGTTGTGACAGCGTCTGCTGGTAATCACGCGCAAGGCGTTGCGTTGTCTGCAAATCGAATGGGTGTAAAGGCGTTAATTGTGATGCCAGTGGCAACGGCGGATATCAAAGTTGATGCTGTTCGCCAATTTGGTGGAGAAGCACTGCTTTATGGCGCCAACTTTGATGAAGCAAAAGCGAAAGCTATCGCGCTATCTGAAGAAATGGGATACACCTTTGTTCCGCCTTTTGATCATCCAGCCGTCATTGCTGGGCAAGCAACATTGGCAATGGAACTCTTACAACAAGATGTTCATCTTGACCGTATTTTCGTCCCCGTAGGTGGTGGAGGTTTAATTGCTGGAGTTGCTGTATTAATCAAACAGCTTATGCCAGAAATTAAAGTTATTGGTGTTGAAGCAGAAGATGCAGCATGTTTAAAAGCAGCATTAGAGGCAGGACATCCCGTTGAATTAGCTCGAGTAGGCTTATTTGCAGAAGGTGTTGCGGTTAAGCGTATTGGTGATGAAACTTTTCGTTTATGCCAAAAATATGTTGATGATGTTATCACCGTAGACAGCGATGCTATTTGTGCAGCGGTAAAAGATTTATTTGAAGATGTGCGTGCGATTGCAGAGCCTTCAGGGGCATTGGCATTAGCAGGGCTTAAAAAATACGTAGAAGAGCATCAGATAAAAGGTGAACGTTTAGCACATATACTTTCCGGCGCAAATGTGAATTTTCATGGGCTCCGATATGTTTCTGAGCGCTGTGAGCTAGGCGAAAAACGTGAAGCATTATTCGCTGTGACGATCCCTGAACAAAAGGGGAGTTTTTTACGTTTCTGCCAAATCTTAGGGCAACGTGTTGTCACTGAATTTAATTATCGTTATAGCGATGCAGATCCTGAAAATGCACGTATTTTTGTCGGTGTGCGTTTAAGTCAAGGACTCACAGAGCGTAAAGATATTTTGCGTGAACTTACGACTGCGGGTTATCAAGTTGCTGATCTTTCTGACGATGAAATGGCAAAACTTCATGTACGTTATATGGTCGGTGGTCGCCCTCATAAACCACTTAAAGAGCGTCTATTTAGTTTTGAGTTCCCTGAGTCGCCGGGTGCTTTAATGAAGTTTTTAAAAACATTAGGGACTTATTGGAATATCACATTATTCCACTATCGTAGTCATGGTACTGATTATGGGCGTGTGCTGGTGGCATTTGAATTACCCGAAACGGAAGGGCGTTTCGAGCGACATTTGGATGCGTTAGGTTATGAATATCATGATGAGACAGGAAATCCTTCTTTTCAGTTATTCCTGTCACCACAAACGACAAGCTTAGTCGTGGAGTAATCGCCAAAAAGCGTTGATCACTGGCTCTTGAAGGCGTTTGTGTGATCCGCAAACGCCTAATTCGAAAGGTTCTACCATTGAAATATTATCTAATAAAGAGATGCGGTTACGAACGGGCTCAGGGCAGTTATCAACGACAACTTGTGGAATAAGTGCAATACCACAACCTAACGCAACCATTGAGACAATGGCTTCATGTCCTGAAACAGTCGCATAAATTAAGGGATTAAGGATACGGTGGCGTTTAAACCATAATGCAATTCGTTGTCGCGATGGCCCATGTTCAGGAATGATAAATGGAATATTGAGCCAATCGGGTTTCTCTTGTGTTACTAGATGACGAACATTACAAGGCAGAGCGGGTGCAATCAGTACCAATGGGATCTCGCCTATTTTTTCAAAACAGATATTTTCAGGCAGTTTTTCAGGTTTTCCAGCAATACCTAAATCGGCTTCATCAGATTGCACTTTATCGACTGCATCAGCCGCATCGCCAGTGGTGAGTTTTATTTCAACCAATGGGTTTTCTGCACGAAAACGGTCAAGAATCGGGGGTAAATGGCTATAAGCCGCGGTTACAGAGCAAAATAGGCGCAATTCGCCAGAAAGGCTTGGGCTATTTTGATTTAGCGTGTGCTTAAGCTGCTTGTATTGCAATAAGGTTTGTTGAGCATAGCGTTTTAACTGTTCGCCTGCCTCGGTGAGAGCCACTTGTCTGTTATCACGTAAAAACAGAGGATGGCCTAAACTTTCTTCTAGACGTTGAATTTGCCGAGAGAGTGTAGAAGGACTGACGTGCATAGCTTGTGCCGTCTTGGTGAAGTGACAGCTTTCAGCTAAATGCAGGAAAAGTTTTAGATCACGAATATCCATTGCCAGCCACCTTAGGTGATAAAAAAGAACGTTGCATTTTTTGCAATACTATCTTGTAAATATATCAATTTAAGCAATGGCTTTCATCCCATATAGTAAAGTCATGCAACACCTCACAGAGCGTGAGGATAATAACAGCAAACACATACACAACGATTTTGGAGTCTTCTATGACAAATTATTTTAATACATTGAATCTGCGTCAGCAGTTGTCGCAATTAGGTAAATGTCGCTTTATGTCACGTGAAGAATTTGCTGATGAAGCAAATTACCTGAAAGGCAAAAAAGTCGTTATCGTTGGTTGTGGCGCCCAAGGTCTGAATCAAGGTTTAAATATGCGTGATTCAGGCTTGAATATCGCGTATGCCTTACGTCAAGAAGCGATTGATGAGAAACGTGCATCATGGCGTCGTGCAACCGAAAACGGTTTTGAGGTTGGAACCTATGAAGCGTTGATCCCTCAAGCAGATTTAGTTGTTAACTTAACGCCAGATAAACAGCATTCTGCTGTTGTTCAAGCCGTTCAGCCGTTGATGAAATCAGGTGCAGCATTAGGTTACTCCCATGGCTTTAATATCGTTGAAGTAGGCGAAAAAATTCGTGATGACATCACTGTTGTGATGGTTGCACCAAAATGCCCAGGTACAGAAGTTCGTGAAGAATATAAGCGTGGTTTTGGTGTTCCCACTCTGATTGCTGTTCACCCTGAAAATGACGCAAAAGGTGAAGGTATGGCGATTGCCAAAGCATGGGCCGCAGCAACAGGGGGGCATCGTGCCGGTGTTTTAGAGTCTTCTTTCGTCGCTGAAGTTAAATCAGACTTAATGGGTGAGCAAACTATTCTGTGCGGTATGTTACAAGCTGGCTCTCTGTTATGTTACGACAAAATGGTTGCAGATGGTGTTGAACCTGGTTATGCAGGTAAGTTGCTCCAATTTGGTTGGGAAACGATTACAGAAGCACTCAAGCAAGGTGGGATCACCTTGATGATGGATAGATTATCTAACCCTGCGAAAATGCGCGCTTATGCATTATCAGAACAACTGAAAGAGATTATGGCCCCTCTGTTTGCGAAACACATGGATGATATCATTTCAGGTAAATTCTCTGAAACTATGATGGCTGATTGGGCAAATGATGATAAAAACTTGCTGACATGGCGTGAAGAAACGGGAGCAAGTGCATTTGAAAATTACCCTGAATATGAGGGTAAAATCAGTGAACAAGAGTATTTTGATCACGGTGTATTAATGGTTGCAATGGTTAAAGCCGGTGTTGAATTAGCCTTTGATACCATGATTGAAGCAGGCATTTTTGCAGAGTCAGCTTATTATGAATCACTGCATGAGTTGCCATTAATCGCGAATACCATCGCTCGTAAGCGTTTATATGAAATGAATGTGGTTATCTCTGATACTGCAGAATATGGTAACTATTTGTTCTCATTCGCTGTTGTTCCTATGCTGAAAGAGTTTATGACAACATTGCAACCTGGTGATTTAGCGAAGAAAGTTCAAGATAATGGTACCGATAATGCACAATTACGTGATATCAATGACGCTATTCGTCAGCATCCAATTGAAGCTGTAGGTAAAACCTTGCGTGGATATATGACGGATATGAAGAAAATTGCCGTCGCCAACTAACTTTCCGATTTTTCGTCGCTCTTTACGCGATAAGTGCGTTGGCTATGCTCGGTTATCCTAGTCACATACTAATTTTTCGTCGCTCTTTACGCGATAAGTGCGTTGGCTACACTCGGTTACCCAAGTCACATACTAATGTATGCTCCTTGGGATAACCTCCTTTGCCGCCTTCTTCTCACGTAAATAGCTTAGAAAAATAAGCAAAAAATGAAGGTTGTATTTTATTGAAAACCGTATTTCTTAATGAAGTACGGTTTTTTGTTTTTTATCGTTTCAGGAAAATTGAAAGAGAGAATGTATGCTATTGTAACTATCCTTTGTCGCCTTCTTCTCTCGCAAATAGTTTAGAAAAATAAGCAAAAAATGAAGGTTGTATTTTATTGAAAACTGTATTTCTTAATGAAGTACGGTTTTTTATCGTTTCAGGAAAATTGAAAGAGGGAGTGTATGCTATTGCAACTATCCTTTGTCGCCTTCTTCTCACGTAAATAGCTTAGAAAAATAAGCAAAAAATGAAGGTTGTATTTTATTGAAAACCGTATTTCTTAATGAAGTACGGTTTTTTGTTTTTTATCGTTTCAGGAAAATTGAAAGAGAGAATGTATGCTATTGTAACTATCCTTTGTCGCCTTCTTCTCTCGCAAATAGTTTAGAAAAATAAGCAAAAAATGAAGGTTGTATTTTATTGAAAACTGTATTTCTTAATGAAGTACGGTTTTTTATCGTTTCAGGAAAATTGAAAGAGGGAATACTCAAGACTTTGGTTGGTTTCTGCTACAATTATCCCCCGTCATGTTCTTGGTTAATTGAAGTTTGGAAAACGTATGCGATTAAATCCTGGTCAGCAAAAAGCAGTGGAATATGTGTCAGGCCCTTGTTTGGTCTTGGCAGGTGCAGGATCAGGTAAAACACGGGTTATTACCAATAAAATTGCACATCTTATTCGTCAATGCCAATACTCAGCAAAGCAGATCGCGGCAGTTACGTTTACCAATAAAGCTGCGCGTGAAATGAAAGAGCGTGTCGCTCAAACCTTAGGTCGCCAAGAAGCGAAGGGATTGATGATCTCAACGTTCCATACCTTGGGATTAGAAATTATTAAACGTGAATATAAAGCGCTAGGTATTAAAGCGAAATTTTCATTGTTTGATGATCAAGACCAATCGGCATTACTCAAAGAATTAACGGCTGATTTATTAGAAGAAGATAAAGATTTACTTTCTCAGTTAAAAAGCCAAATCTCTAACTGGAAAAATGATCTTCTCACGCCAGAGCAAGTCATAGGAATAGCGAGATCGCAGCAAGATCATACCTTTGCAGAATGTTTTCGACGTTACGAGCAACACCTGCGTAGTTGTAACGTGCTCGACTTTGATGACTTAATTAGCCGACCGACCATGTTATTACGTACGAATGAAGAAGTGAGAGAACGTTGGCAACGACGTATTCGTTATTTGCTGGTGGATGAATATCAGGATACTAATACAAGCCAATATGAATTGGTCAAATGGTTGGTCGGTGAAAGGGCTCGCTTTACGGTTGTTGGTGATGATGACCAATCAATTTATTCATGGCGTGGCGCTCGTCCTCAAAATCTAGTGTTATTACAAAAAGATTTTCCACAACTTAATGTGATTAAGCTGGAACAAAATTATCGCTCTTCTGGACGTATTCTAAAATCAGCGAATATCTTGATTGAAAATAATCCCCATGTTTTTGAAAAACGGTTATTTTCAGAATTAGGTTATGGTGATGAACTGCGGGTTTTAACGGCAAATAATGAAGAGCATGAAGCTGAACGTGTAGCTGGTGAATTAATTGCTCATCACTTTATTAATAAAACTAATTATAAGGATTATGCGATCCTTTATCGTGGTAACCATCAATCCCGTATTTTTGAAAAATACTTGATGCAAAATCGTATTCCTTATCGCATTTCAGGTGAAACTTCTTTTTTCTCACGAGAAGAGATAAAAGATATTTTGGCCTATTTGCGGGTCATTACTAATCCTGATGATGATGCGGCATTTTTACGTATTGTGAATAAACCGCGTCGTGAAATCGGGCCTATGACCATTCAAAAGTTAGGTGAGTGGGCAAAAATTAGAGATAAAAGCTTATACAATGCCTGTTTTGATTTGGGATTAAGTCAAACATTAACAGGTCGAGGATTGAATTCATTACAAGCATTCTCACAATGGATGTCGCGTATAGTACAGAAATCAGAACGAGAGCCACTATTAGCCGTACGTGACTTATTGCATGAAATGGATTATGAAAGTTGGTTATATGAAACCTCAAGTAGTGCGAAAGCCGCAGAAATGAGGATGAAAAATATTAATCAGCTATTTTTATGGATGAGTGAAATGCTTGAAGGTGATGAATTACATGAGCCTATGACGCTTTCTCAAGTCGTTAACCGTTTTACCTTGCGCGATATGATGGAGCGAGGAGAAACAGAAGAAGAGTTAGATCAAGTTCAGTTAATGACTTTGCATGCTTCTAAAGGTCTTGAATTTCCTCATGTGTTTCTCGTTGGAATGGAAGAAGGGATATTGCCACACCAAAGTAGTATTGATGAAGATAATGTAGATGAAGAAAGGCGTCTTGCTTATGTGGGAATTACGCGTGCACAAAAAACACTCACGTTTACATTATGTAAGGAAAGACGTCAATACGGTGAATTAATCAAACCTGAACCAAGCCGTTTTCTTTATGAATTACCTCAAGATGATTTGAATTGGGATACCAATAAAAAGAAAGCATTAAGTGCTGAGGAAAAACAAGAGAAAGGGCAAAAAGGTGTTGCAGGATTAAGAGCTATGTTAGCAAGGCATAAACCTGAATAGAATAAAAGTGGTAGATAAATAAACCCCTTGACATATTGATGTCCAAGGGGTTCTTATTTTTGTATAAGTAAAAAGGCTAACTTATACGAGAGCTATTTTGTTCTTCAATTATTAAAGACCAATGAACATAACTCTGAAGTTGGATCTCTTCTTGGAGATTTTCAGCGCGTAACGGGTGCTCATTAAGCCATTGATATGGCAATGTAATAATGAGTTTTTCATCTTCAGTGCGTAATCGCAATGCTGGGAGAGTATCATCACGGCGACGACTAGCAAAAATGATGGCTAACCGCAGTAAACGCACTAGTTGAGTAGCTTGAGTGATCGGTAAGGCGTTTTGATGATTAAGAGGCGCAAGATCGATGATCCCTGTTTGGTTTTTTAGCAAAGAAGCCAATAAACGTCGTTGTGCAGGTGTGTATCCTGGTAAATCAAGATGAGAGATCAGATAGCTCGCATGTGAAGGGGCTTGGCGGAAATCGACACTTAGGCCGATTTCATGTAATGCGCAGGCACTATTAAGCAACTCACGGCAACGATTATCTAACTGCCAATTCTTGCTGACTTGGATAAAAAAGTGTTCTGCAAGTTGTTGAACTCGGTGTGCTTGCTCAATATCAATCTGAAATCGACGCTGAATATTACGAAGAGTACGTTGGCGGATGTCCTGCTCAATAGGAAGATGTAACATTCCATAGACTAAGCCTTCTCGTAATGCACCGCCTGCTAAAATCATATTGTCGATATGTAATGTTTCAAATATAGCGATTAAGATGGCAAGCCCACTCGGAAACACTAAGGCCCGTTCAAAAGTCAGCCCTTCAATTTCCAATTCTTCCAGTTTTCCACATTCAATGGCTTTGTGCTTGAGCCGTTCAAGCTTAGGTAAGGTGATTAATTCATCCATACCTTGAGCTATCATGATTTCTTGCAACGCTTGTACAGTACCAGAGGCGCCCACACACACTTGCCAGCCTTGTTCAATTAATTTATCCGCCACGGGGGCGAGTATCGCTTTAGCTGCTTCTTGTGCTTTCGCAAAATTTTCTTGAGTTAAAGAGCGATCAGTAAAATAACGCTCTAACCAAGTGACACAGCCCATACTTAAGCTCATTAATTGTGTCGTTTTAGCGCCTGTACCAGTAACCAGTTCGGTGCTGCCTCCACCGATATCGACGACTAAACGTTGTTCTGCACCACCAGTGGTATGTGCAACGCCACGATAGATAAGGCGTGCTTCTTCCTCACCACTAATAACATGAACAGTATTGCCTAATATTTCAGACGCTTTTGCGACAAAAATATCTGCATTTTTAGCAATACGTAATGTGGCTGTTGCGACGACTCTGATTTGTTCAGCCGGAATATCACGTAGATATTCAGAAAAAAGTCGTAAACATTGCCAACCGCGTTCCATTGCCTGCTCTGACAATTCATTTTCACTGTTTAGGCCAGCTGCGAGTCGAACTTTACGTTTCACGCGGGAAAGGACTTGTATAGAGCCCGCGATTTCTCGAACGACTAACATATGAAAACTGTTAGAACCTAAATCAATAGCAGCATAAAGTGATGAGGATTTCAGCATAATTTATGGATGACTCGGGCGTTTATTTCGGTTGTTACGGTGAGTATTATTTCCTCTATTATTTCGCACTGACGCATTATTGCGACGAGGCTGACCTTGTCGAGGACGATGACGGCGTTTAGGCTCAGGAAGATCAGCTAATAACGCATCACTATTATATTTACTCACTGGGATAGCATGTTGAATATAAGTCTCAATTGCAGGTAAATTTAGCGCATATTCTTCACACGCAAGACTGATTGAGTTACCACTATTTCCAGCACGTCCCGTTCTACCAATACGGTGAACATAGTCTTCGCAATCATCAGGTAAATCATAGTTAAAAACATGAGTGACCGATGGAATATGGAGCCCCCTAGCGGCAACGTCAGTGGCGACCAGAATATCAATATTACCTTGGGTAAAATCTTCTAAAATGCGTAGACGTTTTTTCTGAGGAACATCACCTGTTAATAAACCAACACGGTGTCCATCTGCGGCAAGATGTGCCCAAATATCGTCACAACGATGTTTTGTATTGGCGAAAATAATACAGCGATCCGGCCATTCTTCTTCAATTAGTGTTTGAAGAAGACGCATTTTCTCTTCATTTGAAGGATAGAAGAGTTCTTCTTTTATGCTAAAACCTGTTTTTTGTTCAGGTTCAACTTCAACATACTCAGGGTTATTCATCTGCTCAAAAGCCAGCTCTCTTACGCGGTAAGAAAGTGTCGCAGAAAACAGCATATTCATACGCTCAGCAGCAACTGGCATCCGACGGAAAATCCAACGAATATCTTTGATAAAGCCAAGATCGTACATTCTGTCAGCTTCATCAAGCACCACAACCTGGATTGCGTTAAGGTTAATATGACCTTGCTTAACGTAGTCAATTAAACGACCTGTTGTGCCAATAACAATATCGACACCATTACTTAATACTTTGAGTTGTTCGTCATAGCCATCGCCACCATAGGCGAGACCCATTTTAATTCCTGTATGTTGCGCAAGCTCTTTAGCATCAGAATAAATCTGCACGGCTAATTCGCGTGTTGGTGCCATAATAAGAGCACGAGGTTGATTAGTTTCATGCCCTTCTTTAGCAGGGTGTGTTAAAAGATAATGGAACGTTGAGGTTAAAAACGCCAACGTTTTGCCTGTTCCTGTTTGGGCTTGCCCGGCAATGTCTTGACCTTTCACAGTGATAGGTAACGTCAATGCCTGAATTTGTGTACAATTAGAGAACCCTTTTTTCTCAAGGGCTTCTATCACTTTTGGATGCAAGGCGAAGTCGGAAAACTTCTTTTCTGTCAAATATGTTTTGCTCATAATGTAATAGAATATCAGTTATGGGTTGCATTACAAAAGTTTATCCGCTGAAATGCAGACAGACTTTTGTTATTTAATGTTACACTGGTACGGTCAATATTATTCTTTGGAGTAGAACAATGAGCGATAAAATCCTTCACTTATCTGACAGCAAATTCGATGCTGATGTATTAAATGCAACCGGCCCTGTGCTCGTTGATTTCTGGGCTGAATGGTGTGGCCCATGTAAAATGATTGCTCCTATTCTAGATGAAGTTGCAACAGAATACGCTGGTAAATTAACAGTTGCGAAGCTAAACATCGATCAAAACCCGCTGACAGCACCAAAATACGGTATTCGTGGTATTCCTACACTGATTTTATTCAAAAACGGTGCAGTTGCTGCGACTAAAGTGGGCGCATTGTCAAAAACTCAACTAAAAGAGTTTTTAGACGAAAATATCTAATTTGATTTAGATATCAAAAATAAAGTAGGACGTTTAGATCTTGTCAGTATTTCTGTTATTGACCGCTAGACGTCCGCTTCGAAGCATGATAAGTTAGCGCCACTTACTTACATAATATATCGGATCTACTCGTCAATATGATTAGACACGATTAAATAAGTCTGAGATATTGAATATCAAGCGTGCAAAGTAATAGAATTGAATAACATGATATGGTATTTAATCTATATGATATTTAATATAAGTAATCTGAATTCATCTAACCAGTCAAGTTGCCTTAGAATAATCTATAGTATTCAAGGGATATAAATTTTTCCAAAATATGTTCCTAACCCATAAGTTGAAAGTACACTCATGTATCACGAAAATGAATGTCACTTTTTTGGGATAAAGCTGACTGGTCTAATAGTATTAACACTCTCTAACATAATCATTTTAGTTATACCTTGTGTTAGAAAGTTATAATCTGTAATTTTACACATGACGAAACTGACAGCGATTCGCTGTTATACTATTCACGTTCATAGTTCGAGAGTTACCCCGAGTTATTAAGAACCCACCATTATGAATCTTACCGAATTAAAAAATACGCCGGTATCAGAACTGATAGCACTTGGCGAAAATATGGGGCTAGAGAACCTGGCTCGAATGAGAAAGCAAGACATTATTTTCTCTATCTTGAAGCAACACGCGAAAAGTGGAGAAGATATTTTCGGTGACGGTGTGCTGGAAATATTGCAGGATGGCTTCGGCTTCCTACGTTCCGCAGACAGTTCCTACCTTGCTGGTCCCGATGATATCTACGTTTCTCCTAGTCAAATTCGCCGTTTTAACCTTCGCACTGGTGACACTATCGCAGGAAAAATTCGTCCCCCTAAAGAAGGTGAACGTTATTTTGCCCTCCTAAAAGTTAATGAAGTTAACTTTGATAAACCAGAAAATGCCCGCAGTAAAATCCTCTTTGAAAACTTAACACCTTTACATGCTAATAACCGTTTACGCATGGAACGTGGTAACGGCTCAACAGAAGACTTAACCGCGCGTGTTCTTGACTTAGCGGCACCAATTGGTCGTGGTCAACGTGGTCTTATCGTTGCTCCACCAAAAGCAGGTAAAACCATGTTGCTGCAAAATATTGCAGCAAATATTGCTCATAACTACCCAGATTGTGTATTAATGGTACTTCTAATTGATGAACGTCCAGAAGAAGTGACAGAAATGCAACGCTTAGTAAAAGGGGAAGTTATCGCTTCAACCTTTGACGAGCCCGCTTCCCGCCATGTGCAAGTTGCAGAAATGGTGATTGAAAAAGCGAAACGCTTAGTTGAGCATAAAAAAGACGTTATCATCCTGTTAGACTCCATCACACGTTTAGCGCGTGCTTATAACACCGTTGTTCCTTCATCAGGAAAGGTGTTAACAGGTGGTGTGGATGCAAACGCATTACATCGTCCTAAACGTTTCTTCGGTGCGGCGCGTAATGTTGAAGAAGGTGGTAGCTTGACCATCATTGCAACAGCATTAGTCGATACGGGTTCTAAGATGGACGAAGTTATCTACGAAGAATTTAAGGGTACAGGTAATATGGAATTACACCTGTCTCGTAAAATTGCTGAAAAACGTGTTTTCCCTGCGATTGATTATAATCGTTCTGGTACACGTAAAGAAGAGTTACTGACGTCTCAAGATGAGCTACAAAAAATGTGGATCCTGCGTAAAATTATTCATCCAATGGGTGAAATTGACGCAATGGAATTCCTCATTAATAAGTTAGCAATGACTAAGACAAATGAAGAATTTTTCGATTTTATGAAACGATCATAAAGTGTATTAACAACGTGATTGAGCTGAGAATAGGATTAAAATATTAAAATAGTGTGCTCTGTTACAGAATAAGTAATATCACCTCAATTTATATGCTGTTAAGCTCGTTTACTTTGTAAGAATGACGATATGATGAAAACGCCACAATAGTTGTGGCGTTTTTTGTTTTTTATGGGTGTAATTCAATTTTAGATTGCAATATTTTAGCGAGATGTTGGTATATATATTGCATGATTTTGTAATTGATAAAAATAGCGATGGCATCAATGAAAATAGTTAAGGAAAATTTATAATTGATGAAGGGTGGTGAGTTTTGAATAAACTCGTCGTGGTGAAGCTGGAAAAAAGAATAAAAACACATGGAAGCGTAAAATAACCAGCTATATTTATTATAGAGAACAGTACTGTGGATATACTAAAAATGAGCACAAGCGTTTTTTATGTGTTCTTATTTTCTTTCGCATTTTTATTCTTGGCTCGTAAAATTGCAAAGAAAATCGGACTCGTGGATAAACCGAATTATCGTAAAAAACATCATGGATTGATCCCTCTCGTTGGGGGAATATCAGTCTATTTTGGTATTGTTTTCGCATTTTATATTTCAGATATCTATATTCCTCATAAGGAATTATATCTGGCATGTGCGGGGCTCCTTGTTTTTATCGGCGCATTAGATGATCGTTTTGATATTAGTGTCAAAATTAGAGCGACAATCCAAGCTTTTGTTGGGATTGTGATGATGGTCGGGGCGGGGCTAAAACTTGATACACTAGGGCATGCTTTTGGTCCTTGGGAAATGCATTTAGGGCCTTTTGGCTATATTGTTACACTTTTTGCTGTTTGGGCAGCAATCAATGCCTTTAACATGGTTGATGGTATTGATGGGCTATTAGGTGGCCTTTCTTGTGTTTCTTTTGGCGCACTTGGTATTTTATTATATCAAGGTGGTAATTCAGCGCTCGCATTCTGGTGCTTCTCATTTATTGCGGCAATTTTACCTTATATCCTTTTAAACTTGGGGGTTTGCGGTAAAAAATTCAAAGTCTTTATGGGGGATGCGGGAAGTACACTGATTGGATTTACCATTATTTGGTTATTGGTCGCGTCAACACAAACTCAGCCCCGCCCTGTTAAAGCAGTCACCGCATTATGGATAATTGCTATTCCTCTTATGGATATGGTCGCAATTATGTACCGTCGTTTACGCAAAGGAATGAGTCCTTTCTCTCCAGACCGTCAACATATCCATCATTTGATTATGCGTGCAGGTTTTACCTCCCGCCAAGCTTTCATACTAATTACACTGTCAGCCGCGTTATTAGCCGCGATTGGTATTATCGGTCAAAACCTATCATTTGTACCAGAATGGTTTATGTTGGCATTATTCTTGCTTGCATTTGTTATGTATGGTTATTGCATTAAACGCGCGTGGCGAGTCGCTCGTTTTATTAAACGACATAAGCGTCGCTTACGTAGAGCAACACAACAGCATTAATATAAGCAGAGGTTTTTTAACGTGATGAACTCGGAAAATAACGCCTCCCGACAGGGTAATCAGCCAGATAATGAACTCGATATTCGAGGTCTTTTTTGTGCACTTTGGTCAGGAAAAAGCTGGATTATAGGGTTCGCTCTGCTTTTTGCAGTGATTGCACTCGGTGCATCTTATTTGATGCAACCTAAATGGAGTGCAATCGCAATGACAGAGAAACCAACGATTAATAACTTAGGCAGTTATTATTCGCAATCTCAGTTCTTGCGCAATCTTGATACACAGATTAATCCAGCAGCACAAACCTCAGCTTTAACTATTTCAGATGAAGCTTATCAAGAGTTTATTACTCAAATCGCGGCGTTTGATACACGTCGTGAATTTTGGTTGCAAACGGATTATTTCAAACAACGCAAAGAGAGTGATGAACAGGCTAATGCTGCGTTATTGGATGAGTTAATTAACAATATTCAATTTACGCCCGCCGATGAGAAAAAATTAGTTAATGATCAACTGAAACTTATCGCAGAAACGTCAAAAGAAGCGAGTCAATTATTAAATGAGTATATTGCTTTTGCTAATAAGAGAGCATCGACCCATCTTAATGATGAAGTGATAACCGCTTGGGCAACTAGAACTCAATCAATGAAAGCGCTAGTTAAACGTCAAGAAATGGCGGCTCAATCTGCGTATCAACGCCAAATTAACTTATTAGAGCAGTCAATCAAAGTGGCTGAGAAACAAGGTATTTCTCAAAAACAAACCTCAATTGCGATTGATGAGTTACCCGATTCTAAACTGTTTCTGTTAGGTGTTCCTCTGTTGCAATCACAGCTAGAAACTTTAGTCGCAACAGGTGCTGATTTTGATAGTGATTACGATCAAAATACGGCAATGTTAGCGACCCTTGCTGTGGGTGCAAAATTACAAGATAACTTCCAAACTTACCGTTTTCTACGTACTCCTGAAGATCCTGTGAAACGTGATAGTCCTCGTCGTGCCTTTATGATGGTACTTTGGGGCGCTATTGGTGTTCTTGCGGGGGCAGGCGTTGCATTAGTAAGACGCAGTTCATTAAAAAAATAATAATAATTAAATGTTGTCATTGATAACAATAACGAGACATCAGGTGTTTCGGCACCTGATGTATTGAGAATAAGGGCATATCGCTTTCCCAAAAATAAGCGATATAACAATGAAAAAAAGAGAGCCACTGTGAAAGTGTTGACTGTTTTTGGCACACGCCCTGAAGCGATTAAAATGGCACCTTTAGTGCACGCTTTAGCAAATGATGATTCGTTTGAAGCGAAGGTATGTGTTACGGCCCAACATCGAGAAATGCTTGATCAGGTATTAAATCTTTTTGAGATCAAACCAGATTACGATCTCAATATTATGAAACCAGGACAAGATTTAACGGATATTACCTGTCGTATTTTAGAAGGGTTAAAACCGGTATTAGCGTCATTCCAACCTGATGTTGTTTTGGTACACGGTGATACAACAACGACCATGGCAGCAAGTTTAGCCGCATTTTATCAACGAATTCCGGTTGGCCATGTGGAAGCAGGGCTACGTACTGGTAATCTTTATTCCCCTTGGCCTGAAGAGGCTAACCGTACCATTGCAGGGCATCTTGCAATGTATCATTTCGCACCAACAGAAACGGCAAAATTAAATTTGGTACGAGAAGCGGTTGCGGATAAAAATATTTTTGTCACGGGAAATACGGTAATTGATGCGTTGTTTTGGGTAAGTGACAGAGTGATGGGCAATCAAACGCTCTTAAATGAGCTTGCTGTCAACTATCCATTTATTCAGCCTGACAAGAAAATGATTTTGGTAACAGGACATCGTCGGGAAAGCTTTGGTGGCGGTTTTGAACGTATCTGCCAAGCTTTAGCTGAAATTGCATTAGCACACCCAGATGTAGAAGTGGTCTATCCTGTTCACTTAAACCCTAATGTGAGTGAACCAGTTCAACGTATCCTTCATGGTATTGATAATATTAAGCTAATACAGCCACAAGATTATCTTCCATTCGTTTATTTAATGAACCACGCTTACCTTATTTTAACCGACTCTGGTGGCATTCAAGAAGAAGCCCCTTCATTAGGTAAGCCTGTTCTTGTAATGCGAGACACTACAGAGCGTCCAGAAGCTGTTGAAGCGGGCTCTGTTCGTTTAGTGGGAACAGATACTAAACGTATTGTGAGCGAAGTAACCTCTTTATTGACAGACGAAAACGCGTATCACCAAATGAGTAAGGCAACAAATCCTTATGGTGATGGTCATGCCTGCCAACGTATTCTTGAAGCATTGAAAAAAAATCAGGTGACATTATGAGTTTTGAAACTATTTCTGTTATCGGCCTCGGCTACATTGGTTTACCTACAGCGGCAGCTTTTGCCTCTCGTAAGAAAAGCGTCATCGGTGTTGATGTGAATCAGCATGCAGTTGATACGATTAATAAAGGTCAAATTCACATTGTTGAGCCAGATCTTGATAAAGTGGTTAAACAAGCCGTTGAAGAAGGTCATTTAAAAGCCTACACCACGCCACAGCCGGCAGATGCTTACCTTATTGCTGTGCCTACACCATTTAAAGGTGAGCATGAGCCTGATTTGGCTTATGTTGAAGCTGCTGCACGCTCTATCGCCCCTGTATTGAAAAAAGGTGATCTTATTATTCTTGAATCAACCTCACCCGTTGGCTCTACTGAAAAAATGGCAGAATGGTTAGCTGACGCTCGCCCAGACTTAACATTCCCTCATCAACAAGGTGAAGATGCTGATATCGATATTGCTTACTGCCCTGAGCGTGTATTACCAGGTCAGGTAATGATTGAACTTATCCGCAATGACCGTGTTGTGGGGGGCATGAACCGTAAATCATCAGAGCGTGCAAGCGAGTTATATAAGATTTTCCTTGAAGGTGAATGTGTTATCACTAATGCGCGTACTGCGGAAATGTGTAAGCTGACAGAAAATAGCTTCCGTGATGTTAATATTGCGTTTGCTAATGAATTATCACTGATCTGTGCTGACCAAGATATTAATGTGTGGGAGCTCATTAGCTTGGCGAATCGCCATCCTCGCGTCAATATTTTACAACCAGGCCCAGGCGTTGGTGGACACTGTATCGCTGTTGACCCTTGGTTTATCGTGTCACAAAACCCAAAACAATCTCGTTTAATACACACGGCACGTTTGGTTAATGATGGCAAACCGGTATGGGTTATCGATCAAGTTAAAGCTGCTGTTGCAGATTGTCTTACTGAGACGGGCAAACGTGCAAGTGAAATCAAGATCGCCTGCTTTGGTTTAGCTTTTAAGCCTAATATTGATGACTTACGTGAAAGCCCTGCGATGAATATCACTAAACAAATAGCGGATTGGCACAGTGGTATGACATTAGCCGTTGAGCCCAATATTCATGAGCTACCAACAAAACTGAAAGGGATCACAGAGTTAGTATCAACAGAACAAGCGCTGAAAGACGCTGATATTGTTTTAATGCTAGTTGACCACCAACAATTTAAAGCGATCCCAGGTAGCAAAGTCACCCAAAAATGGATTGTAGATACTAAAGGAGTATGGCGTTGAAACGCATTCTAGTGACAGGTGGAGCTGGTTTTATCGGCTCTGCTGTTGTTCGACATATTATTGAAAACACCAATGACAGCGTTATTGTGGTGGATAAACTGACTTATGCCGGTAATTTAGAGTCATTAGCAACAGTAGCTAACAGCGAACGCTATGCCTTTGAGCAAGTCGATATCTGTGATAGAGCAGAGCTTGATCGCTTATTTGCTCAATATCAGCCAGATGTTGTTATGCACTTAGCGGCAGAAAGCCATGTAGACCGTTCTATCGATGGTCCAGCTGCGTTTATTGAAACCAATATTGTGGGTACTTACACCTTATTGGAAGCGGCTCGCCACTTTTGGCAAGTCTTGCCTGAAGGGAAGAAAGCCGCATTTCGTTTCCACCACATCTCAACAGATGAAGTGTATGGCGATTTAGAAGGTACTGATGATTTCTTCACAGAAACCACGCCTTATGCGCCAAGTAGTCCATATTCTGCTTCTAAAGCGTCAAGCGACCATTTAGTTCGCGCTTGGTTACGTACTTATGGTTTACCTACGGTGATCACGAATTGCTCGAATAACTATGGTCCTTACCATTTCCCTGAAAAATTAATTCCATTAATTATTTTAAATGCAATTTCAGGAAAACCATTACCTGTTTATGGTAAAGGTGAACAAATCCGTGATTGGCTCTATGTTGAAGATCATGCTCGTGCCCTCTATTTAGTCGCAACAACAGCAACACCGGGTAAAACTTACAATATTGGTGGACACAATGAGCGTCGCAATATTGATGTTGTTAAAACGATTTGTGCGCTATTAGAAGAGCTATATCCAGCAAAACCGGAAGGTGTTACTCAATATACTGATCTCATCACTTATGTGAAAGACAGACCCGGTCATGACTTACGCTATGCGATTGATGCAGCGAAAATTGAAGCAGAATTAGGCTGGAAACCAGAAGAGACATTTGAGTCTGGCATTCGTAAAACAGTTTTGTGGTATTTAAATAACGAAACTTGGTGGAAACGTGTGTTAGATGGATCTTATGCCGGTGAACGTTTAGGGCTTGGGAACTGATTAAGTAAAAAAGGATAAATGATGAAAGGTATTATTTTAGCGGGTGGCTCTGGTACACGACTGCATCCGATAACCAAAGGGGTATCGAAGCAGTTATTGCCTATCTATGATAAGCCCATGATCTATTATCCGCTTTCCGTTCTGATGCTTGCTGGTATTCGAGATATTTTGATCATCACAACACCCGATGATATGACCTCATTTCAGCGATTATTGGGTGATGGTTCTGCATTTGGTGTTCATCTTCAATATAAAATTCAGCCATCGCCTGATGGCTTAGCCCAAGCCTTTATTTTGGGCGAGGAGTTTATTGGTGATGATCATTGCTGTTTAGTTTTAGGTGATAACATCTATTTTGGTCAAGGGTTTAGTCCAAAATTAAAACAAGTTGCTCAACGTGATCGTGGTGCGACAGTGTTTGGTTATCAAGTGATGGATCCTGAGCGATTTGGTGTTGTTGAATTTGACGATGACTTCAAAGTATTGTCGATTGAAGAAAAGCCAGAACACCCTAAATCTAATTGGGCAGTGACAGGGCTTTATTTCTACGATAACCGTGTGGTTGATTTTGCCAAACGAGTTAAACCTTCGATTCGTGGTGAACTCGAAATTACGTCGATTAATCAAATGTATCTTGAATGTGGTGAACTTAATGTCGAACTGCTGGGACGTGGTTTTGCGTGGTTAGATACCGGAACTCACGATAGCTTAATTGAAGCCAGTACCTTTGTTCAAACTGTTGAAAAACGCCAAGGGTTTAAAGTTGCATGTCTTGAAGAGATTGCTTGGCGCAATGGTTGGCTCAGTGATGACCAAGTAAGAGAAAGCGCAAAATCACTGTCTAAAACAGGTTATGGTCGCTATCTATTGGATTTATTACATGTCCGTCCTCGCCAATATTAATTATCTTGAGTGGGAAAGTGAGTATTTTTCCCTCAACACAGGGCGTCTTGAGTTTGATACACAAGCGCCCGCATTAACAAACGAACAGCTTGACGCTTTTGCTGTGGTTCAAGCTAAAGTCGCATCTCATGAGCTTTCTCTTATCGATAAACTCAGCCAATTAGGTTTTCAATTTGCGGAAGGTGAAATTGATTTTAAACTTTCAATTGGCACAGAAAATGCTTGTAAGAAAACGACAGGATCTTTTTTTAGAAAAGCGACTGAAAATGATATCGATTTATTGATGGCAACAGCCTCAGATGCTTTTGTACAAAGTCGTTTTAGAACACCTTGGTATAAAGAAGGTGATAGCAGTCGTTTTTATGCATTATGGGTTAAAAAAGCGGTGTTAGGCACGTTCGATGATATCTGCTTACTGACTTATGATGCTGAAAATAATGTAAGTGGTTTTGTCACTTTACGCCATCTATCTGAACGTGAAGCAAGAGTGGGATTACTCGCAGTAATGCCCAACAGAATAGGACAAGGCATTGGTAAACAACTGATGTCGGCCGCGAAGATTTGGTGTCAACAACAAGGCGTTTCAACCTTATATGTTGCAACACAGATCAGCAATATTGCTGCTTCGCGTTTATACACACACAGTGGGGGCTTAATAGAGAGCACCACTTATTGGTTATACAGGGGATAATATGATTCCGTTTAATAAACCACCGGTTGTCGGCACAGAATTAGACTATATGAAACAAGCTATGGAAAGTGGCAAGCTCTGTGGTGATGGCAATTTCACAAAAAAATGTGAAAAGTGGTTAGAAGAACAATTTCATTGTCATAAAACGCTGTTAACGCCTTCTTGTACAGCATCGCTTGAAATGGCCGCCATCTTATTAGATATCAAGCCTGGCGATGAAGTCATTATGCCAAGTTTTACCTTTGTTTCGACCTCTAATGCGTTTGTATTACGTGGCGCAACAATTGTTTTCGTTGATATTCGTCCAGATACAATGAATATTGATGAAACAAAAATTGAAGCTGCGATTACAGATAAAACTCGCGCTATTGTTCCTGTTCATTATGCCGGTGTTGCGTGTGAAATGGATACGATTATGGCGATTGCGAAAAAACATAATCTGTTTGTTATCGAAGATGCTGCACAAGGTGTCATGTCAACTTACAAGGGTAAGGCGCTTGGTACGATTGGTCATATTGGTTGTTATAGTTTCCATGAAACGAAAAACTACTCATCAGGTGGTGAGGGTGGGGCAACGTTAATTAATGATCCTGATTTAATCAATCGTGCCGAAGTTATCCGTGAAAAAGGGACTAACCGCAGTCAATTTTTCCGTGGTCAGGTAGATAAATATACTTGGCGTGATATTGGTTCTAGCTATTTAATGTCAGACTTACAGGCAGCCTACTTGTGGGCTCAACTTGAAGAAGCTGAAAAAATTAATGAGCGTCGTTTAGCATTTTGGCAGATTTACTATGATGCATTGATTCCATTAGCGGAAAAAGGCTTATTAGCGCTTCCAATCGTTCCTGAAGGGTTAGAACACAATGCACATATGTTCTATATCAAACTGAAAGATATCGAGCAACGTAGCGCGTTTAATGACTATATGAAAGAGCATGGTGTCCTAACGGTATTCCACTATGTGTCATTACATACTAGCCCTGCGGGGATGAAGTTTGGTCGCTTTGATGGTGAAGATATTTTCACTACGCAAGAAAGTGAGCGTTTAGTGCGTTTACCTATGTTCTACAATATGACAGAAGAAGAGCAACAGACTGTTATTGGTCATATTCGCGACTTTTTTGCTTAATTATGTCATTAGCCAAAGCATCAATTTGGACAGCGGGATCAACCCTGATAAAAATCGGGGCTGGTCTGCTTGTTATTAAGTTACTTGCTGTCTCTTTTGGACCAACAGGAGTCGGATTAGCGGGTAACTTTCGTCAATTAATTACTGTACTCGGCGTTTTATCTGGTGCAGGTATTTTTAATGGTGTGACGAAATTAATCGCACAATATCAAGATGATGATATTCAACGCAAAAAAGTGTTGGGGACTTCATCATTTATGATTTTGCTGTTTTCCACATTATTAGCGATTTTATTTCTTCTTTTTTCTGCTCCCATTAGCCAAGTGTTATTTGGTGATGATTATCATCAATATCAGGATATTGTAAGAGCCGTTGCTTTTATTCAAATGGGGATAGCATATAGCAATTATTTTCTTGCTATATTAAAGGGTTATCGTGATGCGGCAGGTAATGCTTTATCTGTGATTGCGGGTAGCGTTATTGGCGTTATTGCTTATTATTTATGCTATTTATTAGCGGGTTATCACGGTGCATTAATAGGGCTAGCCTTAGTGCCTGCGCTTATTTTATTTCCTGCTACATTTTTAGTAGTCAAGCGTAAACGTTTTGCTTTAAGCGAGCTTAAACCTCATTGGGATAAGGCAATAGCAAGTCATCTTGGTAAGTTTACCATTATGGCAATACTGACATCGATTACATTACCTGTTGCTTATATCATGATGCGTAATTTACTTGCTGAGCATTATAGCTGGGAAGACGTGGGAATTTGGCAAGGGGTGACCAGTATTTCAGATGCTTATTTGCAATTTATTACCGCATCTTTCTCTGTTTATTTACTGCCAACACTCTCCCGACTAACGCAAAAGAGTGATATCACCAAAGAGATCGTTAAGTCACTGAAGTTTGTATTACCTGCGGTAGCTGCTGCGAGTTTGATGGTGTGGTTATTACGCGATTTTGCGATTTGGTTACTGTTTTCAGATAAATTTACCGCTATGCGTGATTTATTTGCATGGCAACTTGTTGGCGATGTTTTAAAAGTAGGCGCTTATGTCTTTGGTTATCTCGTCATTGCAAAAGCGGCGTTACGTTTTTATATCCTTACAGAAGTCAGCCAGTTTGCTTTATTAACGTTATTTTCGCGTTGGCTTATTCCTGAGCATGGTGCACTGGGCGCAGCTCAAGCCTATATGGCAACGTATATTATTTACTTCCTTCTCTGTAGTTCTGTTTTCGTGATTTATTGCAGGCGCAAATGACAACTTTGATTTACGTACTAGGTTCAGACATTGTGCATCATAACAACACAATGTTACGGTTTTTTAACGACCAGCTCGTGACTGAGGCGGGGTTAACGTATAAACCCCGTTTTATCGTTGCCAGTAAAAATACCTCACTGCAAGAAAGCTACCCAGCTTTAGATATTGAGTGTTTAGCTGATAAAAAGCAGGTTGCTCAGAGAGTGGTCGCATTGGCAAAAGCGGATACTCATCAACGATTCCTTTTTTTAGGTCAGTTTAATGCGCCTATTTGGTTGGCATTATTGACGGGTAAGATTAAACGCCATCAATTTTGGTGGCATATTTGGGGTGCTGATTTATATCAGGATGCTAAACAGCTAAAATTTAGACTCTTCTATTTTCTTCGTAAACTCGCTCAAAAGCGTGTGGGACGGGTATTTGGTACACGAGGCGATCTGAATTACTTTGCACAATTTAACGTTAATATTCCAGCTAGTTTGCTCTATTTTCCAACAAGAATGGATCCTGCACTCACGGTGATAGAAAAAGCACCTATTGATGAAAAACAACTTACTATTATTGTGGGTAATTCAGGAGATAGATCGAATCGTCATATTGAAGCTTTACAGGCAATAGCAGAGCAATATGGAACACGTGCCAAAGTGATTATTCCTATGGGATATCCTGAAAATAATCACGTTTATATTGATGAAGTCACCCAAGCAGCGAGTCAGTTGCTTCCCTATAATCAGGTTGAAATATTACGTGATAAGTTGGCATTTGATGATTATCTTGCGTTATTGAAAACATGTGATTTAGGCTATTTTATTTTTCATCGTCAACAAGGTATCGGCACGCTTTGTCTGCTTATTCAATTTGCGATCCCTTTTGTTATTAGTCGTCAAAATCCATTTTGGCAGGATTTAACTGAGCAAAATGTGCCTGTTTTTTTCTCGGGTGACAAATTAGATGTAGCGCTGATTGAAGAGGCTAAACGCCAATTGCTAATGCTTGATCGCCAAACTATTGCCTTCTTTGCCCCTAACTTTACGGACGGCTGGAAAGCGTTAATTGAGATGAGTACAGGAGAGCCGCAATGACATTGGCGGAACTGGGTGGCTTAGCACTTGTTTATTTTATCTCTTTAAGCTTTATTTTATTGCTCACTTATCAAGAGTTTCGTCGAGTTCGCTTTAATTTTAATGTTTTTTTCTCAATGCTCTATCTGCTGACCTTTTATTTTGGTTTTCCACTGACTTGTCTGTTGGTATTCCAATTTGATGTCGCAGTTGTACCGGTTGATTCATTATTATACGCGCTATTAGCCTCTACCAGCTTCTATGCAATTTATTATGTAACTTATAAGGTGAGACTGAGAAAATCGGTTGACGGCGCTTCTAAGACGTTATTTACGATGAATAGAGTCGAAACCAACCTCACTTGGATTTTGTTGGCATTAATCGCATTTGTAACCGTAGGTATTTTCTTTCTACAAAATGGCTTTTTACTCTTTAAGCTCAAAACGTATAGTCAAATTTTTTCAAGCCAAGTATCAGGTGTTGCGCTTAAGCGCTTTTTCTATTTTTTTATTCCCGCGATGCTGGTGGTCTATTTCTTAAAACCGACTCAACAACGCTGGATTTTCTTTCTTTGTGCGACGGTGGGGTTTGGGATATTAACTTATATTATCGTGGGTGGAACTCGCGCTAATATCATCATCGCTTTTGCGTTATTTTTATTTATTGGAATTGTTCGTGGCTGGATAACCTTGTGGATGCTGGTTGCAGCAGGGGTTATGAGTATCGTTGGAATGTTCTGGTTGGCATTAAAACGTTATGGGCTTGATGTGAGTGGTGCTGAGGCGTTCTATACTTTCTTGTATCTCACCCGTGATACGTTTTCTCCTTGGGAAAACTTAGCTTTGTTACTTAATAATTATGACAAGATTGAGTTCCAAGGGCTTGCACCAATCATTCGTGATTTTTATGTCTTTATACCTTCTTGGGTATGGCCAGAACGCCCTGATGTTGTACTGAACTCGGCAAATTATTTTACATGGGAAGTGCTTAATTACCATGCGGGTCTTGCTATTTCGCCGACCTTAATTGGCTCTTTGGTTGTCATGGGGGGCATTGCCTTTATCCCATTAGGTGCAATTGTTGTGGGGCTGATTATTAAGTGGTTTGATTGGCTATATCAGCAAGGGCTCAATGAAAGCAATCGTTATAAATCGGCTATTTTGCAAGCTTTTTGCTTTGGGGCTATTTTTAATATGATTGTTTTGGCGCGGGAAGGTGTTGATTCTTTCGTTTCTCGCGTTGTGTTTTTCTGTTTAATTTTTGGTTTATGTTTGGTGGTCGCCAAACTGCTTTATTGGTTATTTGAAAGTGCGGGATTAGTGCGTAATTACGTTACTCGTCAAATACAAAGTGAACCTCGTTGTTTAGAGAAAAAGGAAAAGTAATGGGATCCAATTCAATTCCGAAGTATTCAATCCGCGGACATAATATCTGGGGATTTCGCGATATGGCTCATTTTCTGGATTATCTCTATGAGGGGACGCAAATAAAAAGTGGTTCTCTGATTGCTATTAATGCAGAAAAAATTCTCACCGCAGAAACAGATTCAGCACTCAATGAGCTACTCAATGAAGCTGATTATCTTTATGCAGACGGCATCAGTGTTGTACGAGGCATTCGTCGCAAATATCCTGATGCAAATGTTTCTCGTATTGCTGGTGCGGATTTATGGGAAGCATTAATGGAAAGAGCGGGTAAAGAGGGAACCCCCGTTTTTCTTGTCGGGGGAAAACCTGAAATTCTTTCTCAAACCGAAAATAAACTTAAAGCGCAATGGAATGTAAATATTGTAGGTAGCCAGAATGGTTACTTCACACCACAAGATAGAGAAGCGTTATTTGAGCGTATAAAGGCCTCTGGGGCGAAAATAGTGACGATTGCCATGGGATCCCCTAAGCAAGAGTTATTTATTCGTGCATGTCGTGAGATTCACCCTGACGCTTTATATATGGGTGTTGGTGGAACTTATGATGTATTTACAGGCCATGTTAAAAGGGCGCCTAAAGCATGGCAAAACCTTGGACTAGAGTGGTTATATCGTTTGTTATCACAACCAAGCCGAATTAAGCGTCAATTTAAACTGTTAAAATTCGTTGGGTATTACTATTCCAATAAATTGTAATCGCAATAGTCTCTTTTTTTGTTAGGTCTGGCTGATTAAATGATTTATTCACGCTTTTATCTAGCATCTTGGCTGTTTAATTATTATACTGAAGGGGCGTTCAGCGTATAAAAA
Source organism: Proteus vulgaris (assembly GCF_033708015.1). Classification (NCBI taxonomy): domain Bacteria; kingdom Pseudomonadati; phylum Pseudomonadota; class Gammaproteobacteria; order Enterobacterales; family Morganellaceae; genus Proteus; species Proteus vulgaris. Next base: position 234,744 of record NZ_CP137920.1, read on the forward strand.
TGCTCCATTTATCGACGAAATGCACAAACTATCGTCAAACAAACTTTTTTTTTCAAAAAGCACTAGACAGACAGAGCGTAAATCCGTACTATCCTCTCCCGCAACGGCGTGAAGCGCCCGTAGCTCAGCTGGATAGAGCGCTGCCCTCCGGAGGCAGAGGTCTCAGGTTCGAATCCTGTCGGGCGCGCCATTAAAGCGTGCTAAGAGTTACGGTGAAGAACGTTGTTGTAAGAAGTAATAAGATAGCTGTTATGGTGGCTATAGCTCAGTTGGTAGAGCCCTGGATTGTGATTCCAGTTGTCGTGGGTTCGAGTCCCATTAGCCACCCCATCTTATCTTAGTTATTGTTTATGCGAGGGTGGCGGAATTGGTAGACGCGCTAGCTTCAGGTGTTAGTGTCTTAACGGACGTGGGGGTTCAAGTCCCCCCCTTCGCACCAATAAACAAGGTAAGAGCAGTGATACAGACGGCGAGTAGCGCAGCCTGGTAGCGCAACTGGTTTGGGACCAGTGGGTCGGAGGTTCGAATCCTCTCTCGCCGACCAATAAGAAAGAGCCTCGATTTTATCGAGGCTTTTTCGTATCTACGACTTACCTTTTTAAACGCTGCCATACCACTCCTATTTCTATAATTCATTAATTCATTACTCTTACCCGTACTTTTATTTTTTGTTCTGTGTTCCAGGTAAGAAAACCAAAATGATCTTTTTAACAGAAATGTCATCCTTGTTACTTATAAGGGTTATTAATAATTTAATTTATTGCCGAATTTTAGTCTTTATAAAAAGGTGAGTTAAATGCATAAAATAATAACTATTAACTGCATGAAATATAAGAACTTTATTTTATTTGTCGGTAAATGCCAACACTCTCTATTTTTAATGTCGCCAATAGGAGACATATAACATGCTGATTTTAAATAATTAAATATTTGATGTGTTTTCTTGTCGTGAAAAAGAGACGTATTATAAGACCCTATATTTTCTTTTTTATTTAGCAATAGCATGGTGAAAGTACAGACCATAGCTTCTTTATTATTAAAAATGAGTAAAGTTGGAAAGAAAAACTAAAATTCAATACGTTACATTATTCATTTTAGAGATAAGGGATATTTTTAATAAAAAATGAAAAATTGGCACGTTACATGCAGTATGTATAGTGTAGATGCTCATTCCACTCCTTATGACAGCATATGGCTTCATAAACCTAGGAATGATGCAGAGCCGATTATTCGGTGCCTACGTCCACGTTAACGATGAACATCATTCATCATCAACAGGACGAAACGTTGAGTGAGGCACCATCCGTCTGTAGACCTGATTGTATATTTATACGCCTGTATATTTTTATGCAGGCGTTTTTTTATCTATTAATAGACAGCTATTTTGTGTTCACTGCATTATCACGCTATTATCCAGTGCAAGGGTAGATTGGAAATATTATCAATATGATAAATAAGCAAAAAGCATATCTTGCACAAGAAAAACTCTTTCTTATAGAGAAATTTGGTCCATTATTGTTCTTTTTGATCCCGCTTATTATGCTCATTGTTGGGGGGAAATCATGGGCTAAATATGTGGCTTTTCTTTGTCAGGGGATTGCACTGATTTATATCATCGTGTTTTATCAAGCGAGAAAACATTACCTGTCATTTAAGCAAGAAAATGAGAAAGGAATACCCACTCGTTTTTATCGTATTGCTTGGGTGTATGTCTTTTTGACTTTATGTGCAGAAGTGGTGCTGTTATTTCAATATGGCTTTTAAATCAAATAAAAAACCCTCAATATAAAGAGGGCTTTTAATCTGACGATCAATCTGATTATGATCGCGTTTATTATTGATTGAGTTTATTGACTTTTTTTAGGCTCTTCAAAAATGACTGAATCCTTTTTCAGTGTCATTAATAAAGCATCTTTACGCACTTTCGCCGACTCTTCAGATTTTTTCTGTTTATCTAATACATCAGCAAGCCACGCAAAGTCATGAACATCAGGACGTTGTTTTAACGCATTACGAAATGCCTCTTCAGCTTGAGCCCATTGCCCTTGTTGCATTGCTATCTGACCTAATGTGCTATTGAGTAATGGGGTTGGTCCATGTTGTTTAATTAATGTATTAAGCACTTTTACAATAACATTGGTATCTGTATTTTTTAAACGAGGCAAGAGTAAGATCAAACGCTCATCATATTGACGTTTAATACCGTCTAAGATGATCGTTTGAGCCGTATTTGGATCGTTGCACTCGATAAGGTGTTCAGCCAACACAACACGCAATGCATTATCATGATGTACTTTACGAGGCTGTGCTTTCCACCAGTTTTTCAGCCCATCACAGCCATTTTCGGACATTTTCTGTCCCATAATTCCGATATAAGCTTTTTGGCGTAATTGTTCTAGTTCATCATCCGTGTGTAATGCAATTTTTTGCATGGAAGGAATGATATCAAGTAATGCTTGCCAAGCCGCTGTTCGTGTATAAGCAACCTCGGCAAGACGTAACACTTCTGGATGGCGGGGGGCTTGATTTAATAATTCATCAACGCCAGTACGCGCTGCATGATTTTCATTTTGTGCTAATAAAATACGCACTCGTGTGATATCAACTGGGAGCTGATTAGTATCAGCAAGCTCAGCTGCGCGTTCAAGATGTTGTTGAACTCGGAATTCATCACCTCGCTGTTGTGCGGCTTCAGCAGCTAATAGGTAGTTTACAACAGGTTGTTCTGCATAATCTGCATTACGGCTCATCAGTTTTTCAACTTCTTTAAAATCACCTTCCGCTAATTTCATTAATGCCATGCTAGTTTGTTTGCGTGCCCGATTACGTTTACGGAAAGAAAACCAACTATATGCTTTTGAGCCTGTACCAATAAAGCGACGATAACCCCAACCAATCAGTAGTAGGGCTAATTGCAGTAAAATAAATATAATGACAAGGCTAGTCACACTGGTTTCGATATCCCAATCATCAGTTTGTATAAGCACATAACCTTGATGACCAGCCAATAGTGGGCCAAAAATGATGCCCGCAATAAGCACGACAAAAAGGAGCAGTATTTTTAACATAAACTTATTCTCCTTGTTGTGTTACGGGTGCATCAACCGCTGTACTATCAGCAGCGGCATCTTGTATGCTTTCTGATGCATTATGTTCAACGTCTACTGCTTGAGCATCTTGGGCTTCTGCAACTTGTGGCTCTGCGTATTCATTTTGAGCCAGTAAATTGCGGATTTGCTTTTCTACACGTTTTTCTAGCAGTATCGGGCTCTTCAATTCTGATGGCATTGCAAGCGTAATAGGCTGTTTTTCTAATTCAGATATCGTATCTAAAAATGCAGTTGTACTTGGATCTGAAGTATCAAAATAAGCACGTACCCAAGTGGATACAGCTTCCAGTGATTGCTGATAAGTTTCAGTTTGGTGACGAGGTACTGCTTGAGAAGCAATTAATAAACGTGAACGGATATTCTCACGTAGGTAGACATCTTGATTCGGTGCTAATAAAGGAACGGCTGCGGTATCACGACGACGAATGGTAATAAAATCATCCATAAAGCTTTTCCAACTTTTGCTGAGATTCTGTTTCCAATCAGAAAGTGAACCAGAAATGGTTTCGTCGTTTTTATCCATGGGTGAGCCGTTACGCTCCAAACCGGCTAAACGGAGATTATCAATCTGATTTGCTAACTGGTTTAATTGTAAAATGATGCCATCATTATCAATTTTGGTGAGAGCAGCTAAACTGCTGATATCCTCATTAATAGCACGACGGATCTCAAGTAAACTCGGATCGTTCATTTCCGCTAAGCTACTATCCGCACCTTTTAGTAGACTTACCGCGGTCACAACATCTTGATCATTCCATAACTTACGACCTGCCATTTTCACCATAAAATCGGCTTGTGCTAATAGCCAACTTTTGACATCTGCACTGGAAATAGCAGCAAAGCGTGTTTGTAGATCTTGAATTTGGCGCTCTGTCGTTTGGCGCTCGTGTTGTAACTTATCGATAGTCTGCTTTTGTGAGTTAAACATACTATCAATATTGTCAAAGCGTTGTTGATAAGTATTTTGGCGTTGTTGTAATTGGGCAAGCTCAGATTTGAGTGATTGATTTTCTACACTCAGCTTTGATGCTTGTTGATTGGTGTAATAGTAAAGACCACCACCGATTGCCAAAATAACAAGGATTGCAACAGCACTTCCAATTAGGCCTGAGCGCTTGTTATTAACAGGTTTGACTTCCTGATAGCGGACATTCTCATCAGCTTTAGCTGCATCTTTTGGCAAGTCATTATCATTTGTATTTTTCTGTTCCGTCATATCGGCGTCTCATTTAGGTTCTGTATTAATGCATGAAATAAAGCATCATTATTGGCACTTTCAGCAACGGTGACGGTTTCCCACCCTAATGTTTTTGCTATTGTTGCTAATCGTTCACTAACCACAAATAAATGGCAGTTTAACAGCCATGCTTTTTTAGATTCAGCGACCAGATCAAAGAGTTGTTGTAACATTTCACCGCTAGTGACAACAAGCGTATCAACCTGTGCTTTTTCCCATTGAAGCGCAAAGTCTTCGGGGGAATAATTAATAAATAGGCGTTGGTAACATTCGCATTCATCAACAATTGCGCCTCGTTGACTCAATGTTGTTGCGAGTAAATCACGACCACCGTTACCTCTCAGCAGTAATATTTGCTTGTTTTTCACCTGATTAAGCGCAGGAAGGTCAAGAAGATCTTCACTGGTTTCTCCTTGCTCAGGGTAGCAAATTGGAAGACTGCTTAAATGTTGGAAATCTTTCGCTGTGCTTTGACCTATTCCATAATAGGATAGCGTATCTGGCCATGATTGCTGTAATTGATTTAGTTGCCAGTTTGCGTATGACACCGCATTTTTAGAAAGTAAAAATACACAATCACCCGCCCTTAATCCTGTTAGTTTAGCATTTAATAAAGGGAGTTCACGACCTGCGGTGATCTCTATCAAAGGTGCTTGAAAAGCTGTTTGCCCTGCATTAATTAAACGCTGGACTAATGCCTTTCCTGCTGGGTTGGGGCGAGTAACTAAAATACTCATGCAGGTGTGCTACCTTGATACACTGCCGTTAAAATCGCGCGAGCCCCTTTATCTAAAAGCTCTTCAGCTAATGAGATACCTGCAGTTTCAGCGTTATCTGGCGTGACTAAACGTTCGCCACGTAAAATAGTTTTGCCATCAGGAGAACCGACTAAAGCCCGCAACCAAATTTTGTCATCTTGCCAAATGGCATAGCTTCCAATAGGAACTTGGCAACCGCCTTCAAGGCGAGTATTCATTGCACGCTCTGCTTTAACGCAAATTGCAGTGCGTGAGTGATTGAGGGCATCTAAGCGTTGGCGAGTTTCCTTATCATCTAAGCGACATTCAATTCCCACTGCGCCTTGCCCAACGGCGGGTAAAGATTGCTCAGCAGATAATGGCGTGCGGATCCGCTCGTTAAGACCTAGGCGTTTTAAGCCAGCAACAGCAAGGATAATCGCATCATAATCGCCATTATCTAATTTCCCTAAGCGAGTCCCTACATTACCTCGCAAATCACGAATAATTAGGTCTGGGCGCTGTGCTTTTAATTGACATTGGCGGCGTAAACTGGATGTTCCTACAATGCTACCCGCAGGTAGTTCTTCTAAAGAATCATAATGATTAGAGACAAAGGCATCACGAGGATCTTCCCGTTCACAAATAGTCACTAATCCTAAGCCTTCAGGAAAATCAATAGGAACATCTTTCATAGAGTGAACGGCAATATCTGCACGTGATTCAAGTAGAGCAAGTTCTAACTCTTTTACAAATAGCCCTTTGCCACCTACTTTTGCTAAAGGTGTATCTAAAATGATGTCACCTTTAGTGACCATCGGTACTAATTCAACGACTAAACCTGGATGAGTAAGTTGTAGTTGTTCTTTCACATAAAGTGCCTGCCACATAGCAAGAGGGCTTTGGCGGGTAGCAATACGGATGGTACTTTTTGACATAATAGTATTATCTCTTCCGAGCGATTAGCGGTATTTTTGTTTAGAAATAAGGCATTGTTTTAACACTTTAAGGCTCAATTTTCCAGTTAAGGCGTTTTGTGTCGTAAGAACAATGAAAGAAATGAGGGCATTATCGAAAAAGAAAAAAAGAAAGAGGAAATAAAAAATAAGTAAATTATTAATGGATACTCTATGGTTTAGTTATTTTCATCATTTTATTATTTTTATATCTATATAAAAAGTGTGGTTATTTACAAAATGAAAACATTAACTTAATACTGTTAACATTTTGTCAATAAAAAGTGATGTGGTAATTATGTTTAATCTGAACATATTGATAAAACAACCATTATTTTAAATTTACTTTTTTTTCTTATTGTTTTTTTATATATAAAAACGCTATAAATTTTAACAAAATTATTTTTAAATAAAAGAAAGAGAGGTAATAGAAATAGAAAAATAAATTTAGTCTTAAATTAAATAAATAATTAATAAAATTTAAATATTATTTTAAATATTATTATCGCAATACTAAGAATAAGATCCTTATTTTAAGTGTAAAAATAAAAAATAATTAAAAAATATAAATAATTCATTATTATCAATCGGTTATTTCTATTTTCACTTTTTTATCTATTTTTTATGTTTTGTCAAAATTTATTTTTAGTTTCATCATTGAGTAAACAGAGATTTTTGTGGGTTAAAAGAAGGATTGAGCGATTTTTTTTATCATTTTCTCTAGAAATAAAATAGCTTATCTTTATGATTATAAAGATATTTAATTGATGGCTTTACACGATTAAGCACTTGAATATCATTTTTAGATCTTGGTGCTATATTTTGAGTTTCTCTTTACGCCTTGCGTTCAAGGTGTTAAATTGATCACGTTTCCGAGATTTTGTTAGTAAAGTTTTATCTATTAATATTACCTAACTCAACCTTGGTTACTTATAAACTCAGATTCTACTATCTTCTTAGTATTGTTCAGGCGAAACTCTTGTATCTTTATATTGAAACACTGAAGCAACGGCTGGATGCGATTAATCAACTCAGACTGGAACGAGCATTTGCATCGATGAGTGATGTTTTTAAACAGGTCTATGGTTTAATTCCTGTTTTATTGCATTACCACCATCCTGAGTTGCCCGGCTACATACAAGGAAATGTTCCTCACGGCACATGTTTCTTTAAACCTGATGACATGCAACGTCAATGGGCGAATAGTCTGGTTAGCGCATTATGTAATGATCCGATGGATGGATACGCCAATGGAGAGTTGCCAATTACTGGTATCTATTCAATGGGGAGTACCTCTTCTATTGGTCAGAGTCACTGTTCTGATATTGATATTTGGGTCTGCCATCAATCATGGCTGGATCAAGATGAACGTGCACTTTTACAACGCAAATGCCAATTGATTGAACAATGGGCGGGCGAACTCGGTATTGATGTTACGTTTTTCTTAATTGATGAAAATAGATTTCGTCATCACGCAAGCGGTAGCTTGGGTGGAGAAGATTGTGGTTCTACTCAACATATTCTTTTACTTGATGAGTTTTATCGTACTGCGGTACGCCTAGCAGGTAAGCGGTTGCTATGGGCGATGGTGCCTATTGAAGAAGAACATCATTATGACGAATATGTTAACTCCCTTTATGCTCAAGGTGTATTAACGCCAAATGAGTGGCTAGACTTAGGGGGGTTAGGTGAACTTTCTGCTGAAGAGTACTTTGGCGCAAGTTTATGGCAACTCTATAAAAGTGTCGACTCACCTTATAAAGCAGTACTAAAAAGTATTTTATTAGAAGCCTACTCAGCGGACTATCCTAATGGAAAGTTGCTGGCATTAGAAATGAAACAACATCTACATCGTGGCGAAATCGTTAATTATGGGTTAGATGCTTATTGTATGATGCTGGAGCGTGTCACTCGCTATTTGGTTTCTATCAATGATTTAACTCGTCTTGATCTTATCCGTCGCTGTTTCTACCTGAAAGTATGTGAAAAATTATCTAACGAAAAAACACAAAACGAACCTGAAGGTTGGAGGCGACAAGTCTTATCGCAATTGGTTACTCAATGGCAATGGGATAATGAGCGCTTAACAGTACTCGATACGCGTGATAGTTGGAAAATCGAGCGTGTCCGTGATGCACACAATGAATTATTAGATACGATGATGCAAAGTTATCGTAATCTTATCCGTTTTGCGCGTCGCAATAATTTAAGTGTCAGTGCAAGCCCGCAAGATATTGGTGTTTTAACACGTAAACTCTACGCTGCGTTTGAAGCATTACCCGGAAAGGTCACACTGGTTAATCCACAAATTTCACCTGATTTATCAGAGCCACATTTAACCTTTATTTATGTACCACAAGGTCGAGCAAATCGTAGTGGGTGGTATTTATATAACCGAGCCCCTAATTTTGAAAATATCGTTGGACACCAACCATTAGAATATAATCGCTATTTAAATAAATTAGTGGCATGGTCTTACTTTAATGGGCTGTTAACGAAAGAGTCTCGAGTTTATATTCATCAAGGAGGATCTTCTTGTGATGAAATTAAACTGCATGAACTTGTGAGGGATATGTCGAGCCATTTCCCCATTCGTTTACCTGCACCAACACCGAAAGCACTATATAGCCCTTGTGAAATTAGACACCTCGCGATTATTGTTAATTTAGAAACTGACCCAACAGAGCGTTTTTCTGATCAAGTGGTTCACTTTGATTTTAGAAAACTCGATGTCTTTAGCTTTGGTGAAAAAGAGCAGTGTCTTATTGGTAGCATTGATTTGTTATATCGTAATTCTTGGAATGAGGTGAGAACCCTTCATTTTAGTGGCACGCAATCTATGTTGGAATCGTTAAAAACGATTTTAGGTAAAATGCACCAAGATGCGGCTCCACCTGCCTCTGTTGAAGTATTTTGTTATAGTCAACATTTGCGTGGTTTGATCCGTACTCGTGTTCAGCAGTTAGTCTCGGAATGTATTGAATTGCGATTATCAACAAATCGTTTAGAGCCGGGGCGTTTTAAGGCGTTACGCATTGCTGGGCAAACGTGGGGGTTGTTCTTTGAACGCCTTAATGTGTCGGTGCAAAAATTAGAGAATGCTATCGAGTTTTACGGTGCAATTTCATATAACAAGCTTCATGGATTGCCAGTTAAATTAGATAAAGATGCTCGCTATTTACCTGCAGTGATTGATGGTTTTGCTTGTGAAGGGATCATTCAATTCTTTTTTGAAACCACAGAAGATAATAATGTCTTTAATATCTACATATTAGATGAAGCCAATCGTGTTGAAATTTATTCTCATTGTGAAGGAAGTAAAGAAGAGCTAGTGAAAGATGTTAGCCGTTTCTATTCTTCTTCTCATGACCGATTCACATACGGCTCCAGTTTTATTAATTTTAATTTACCGCAGTTTTATCAAATAGTGAAAGTGGAAGGATTAACACAAGTGTTGCCTTTTGCTGGCGGATCCTTTGGTAAGTTATCCGACCTAGGTAGCAAAGAAGCTCAACCTGAGATGAATGTTGTTGCCCACGGATTTACAGATTATAAAGCGGTGCAACACTCTTAATTCAGAACATGCCAATACATAATCTAATACACAATAATGGGCGCGTTGATAGCGCCCATTATTGTCGTTAACTTTGCGCCTTAGAAAGAAAACGCTTCCCCACTTTGTTCCGTTATTGCTTGTGCTAGCATGGCTAAAAATTCACCGCCACTTCTATCACAAATCCATTGTGCATCTTTCCAATCAAAGTGATAGCCACCAGAGCGCGTTGCTAACCAAACTTGATGAAATGCTTCCTGACGATTAATAATAATTTTACTATTATTTTCAAAGGTTAATGTCATTACACCGCCATTGATTTCACAATCAATATCTGCGTCACCTTCGTAATTATCAATAGTTTGTTCTATTTCTGACAAGAGTTCATCAGCTAATTGGTGAAATTCACTGTCGTTCATCTTCATTTCCTATTTGCTTTTCGAGATCTAACTGCGATTATAGAGGATATTAACCAAATAAATGACAGGCAGATTTCGAATGAAAACGTATTTACGTTGCACTCTTGCTATAATAACACTGATTTCTCTTTCTGGTTGTGGCTTGAAAGGCCCTCTTTATTTCCCTCCTGAAGATACTCAGGCAAAAATGACACCGTCATCCCAGCCAACCCAGCAAGTTGAGAGCGCCTCAACTCAGACCAATTAGTCAATCTTAGAAACGGTAATTTCGTTTCAGGCAGGGGCAAGATGCAATTTTCAAAAATGCATGGTCTTGGCAACGACTTTATGGTGGTCGATGCTGTGACTCAAAATGTTTATTTTTCACCAGAATTAATATGTCGATTATCGAATCGCCATACTGGTGTTGGGTTTGATCAATTATTGGTGGTTGAAGCACCTTATGATCCTGAACTCGATTTCCATTACCGTATTTTTAATGCAGATGGGAGTGAAGTTGCGCAGTGTGGTAATGGTGCTCGTTGCTTTGCTCGATTTGTGAGATTAAAAGGTCTTACAAATAAAAGAGAGATCAAAGTCAGTACACAGTCTGGCAGGATGACCTTGCATGTTATGGATAATGATGATGTGTGCGTTAATATGGGCGAGCCTGAATTTGAACCTCAAAAAATCCCTTTTCGTGCACAAAAGGCAGAAAAGACCTATATTATCAGGGCAATGGAACGCACTGTATTATGCGGTGTAGTCTCAATGGGAAATCCTCATTGTGTTATTCAGGTTGAAGACATTAAAACAGCAGAAGTTGAGTTGTTAGGACCTGTATTAGAGCAACATGAACGTTTTCCTGAACGTGCTAATATTGGTTTTATGCAAATCGTAGACAGAAGTAACCTCCATTTACGGGTGTTTGAACGTGGTGCAGGTGAAACAAATGCCTGTGGTAGCGGTGCTTGTGCCGCTGTTGCAATTGGTATTTCACAAGGCTTATTAGACAAACGTGTGAACGTCACTTTGCCGGGTGGATCATTGCTAATTGAATGGAAGGGAGAGGGTAACTCTCTTTATATGACTGGACCGGCGACACATATTTATGATGGGATCATTCAGCTATAATATTATTTTTTGAGAGGTTATCTGTATGACGGATAAAAATGAGCAGTTCTGTTGCCCTGAAACAAACGAACTTAATGATCAACAAGTGATCCGTTACCTCAGGGAACATCCTGGTTTTTTTATCCGTAATGCAAGCTATATTGAGCAAATGCAAGTTCCTCACCCCGTCAGAGGAACCGTTTCTTTAGTCGAATGGATAATGTCGCGTCAACGTAATCGCATCCATTATCTTGAAGAAGATATGCGTTTGCTGATAGAACAAGCCGCTGAAAATGAAGCTCTGTTTAGCCAACTCTTATTATTAATTTCTGAACTCTCCAACAGCACTTCTCTTCACGAAATGCTAGAACGCTTAAACCTTTGGGCGAAGGGATTAGGACTTTATTCAGTTCAATTACGTCTATTTACCGATCGTTGGCAATTACAACCCCCTTTAGATGCACAAGACCTCCCATTATCTCGGCAAGCATTTGAACATTTTCGCATTCAACGTATGGGCGATGATAATCATTATTTAGGCCCATTAAATGGGCAAGAAATAATGTTATTGATGCCTAATGTACGACGCTCAGGTTCTGTTGCGCTTTCATTGTTAGGGCATTATGGTGATTTAGGCGTGATTATTTTTAATAGCCGAGATAACCAACATTTTCAGGAAGGGATGGGAACCGTAATGCTGGATAAGCTTGCTCATATTTTACCCGAATTGTTACTTCGTTGGATTGCAAGGCAATGAACCAACCAATAGATATTCCAGAAACACTTTCTACCGCTATCGAGCAATTTTTGCGTTATATTCAGGTTGAACGCCGATTAAGCCCTGTCACAGTAGAAAATTATCATCGCCAACTAACGGTATTAGCCCAAATGATGGTGGCGATGAAAATCACACAATGGATATCACTTGAAAGCCAACATGTACGCATGCTATTAGCGAAAAGTAATCGTAGTGGATTACAACCGACTAGCCTTGCTTTGCGCTTTTCTGCGTTACGTAGCTTTCTTGACTGGCAAGTAGCACAAGGAATGTTAGCGGTTAATCCAGCAAAAGGCATTCGTACACCTAAATCGGGTCGCCACCTTCCTAAAAATATGGATGTCGATGAAGTTAGCCAATTGATGAATATCGATTTAAAAGATCCTCTTTCTGTTAGAGACAGAACCATGCTTGAAGTGATGTATGGTGCGGGATTACGCCTATCAGAATTGGCTAACTTAAATATTAACGATATTGACATGAATGAAGGTGAAGTTCGTGTTTTAGGGAAAGGAAGTAAAGAACGAAAAGTACCATTAGGAAGAAAAGCGCTAGAGTGGTTACAAAACTGGTTTCCTATGCGAGAGCTCTATGCCCCTGAGGATAAAGCTGTCTTTATCTCAACCCAAAGTGGTAAGCGTTTATCCGTGCGCAGTGTACAAAAACGGTTTGAACTTTGGGGCATTAAACAAGGACTCAGTAGCCATGTGAACCCTCATAAATTACGCCACTCGTTTGCGACACATTTATTAGAATCCAGTGGTGATTTACGGGCTGTACAAGAGTTATTAGGACACGCTAATTTATCGACCACACAAGTTTATACCCACTTAGATTTTCAGCATTTAGCGAAAGTCTATGATGCTGCTCATCCAAGAGCTAAGAGAGAAAAATCATAATGCGCTTTTACAGAACTCTGACGCCAATTGCAGCGATGACTTTTGATTTAGATGATACGCTGTATGACAATGTGCCAGTGATGGACAAAACGGAAAAAGAGACACTGGATTTTATTCGTCAATATGATTTGCGTTTTAATCATTTCACTGAAAAAGATGTGAATGCTTATAAAAAACCACTGATAGAAAATAATCCTGATATTTTTCATGATATTACACAATGGCGTTGGCTTGCGGCGAGAAATATGTTGTTAGATTACGGTTACAGTGACGCCAAAGCACAACAAGGTGCTGATGACATTATGGCGCACTTTGCTTATTGGCGTAGCCGCATTAATGTGCCTAAAAATACTCATCAAGTTCTCTCTGAATTGGCGCAGAAAATCCCATTGATTGCGATTACAAATGGTAATGCAAACCCATTAAGTTGTGGCTTAGGGCAGTATTTTTCACATATTTTAAAAGCAGGCCATGATGGTCGCTCTAAGCCTTATCCTGATATGTTTGATAAAGCCGCCTCACTGTTAAATCTTCCTCATGAGAAAATCTTACATGTGGGAGATCACCTTGTTACAGATGTTGAGGGTGCCGTTAATAGTGGACTACAAGCGTGCTGGATCAACCTTGATAACCGTAGTTTGTTTGAAGAAGGTGAAACCAGAGTCATGCCGCATATTGAAATTACAGATTTAAGCAAACTGATAGAATTAGTTTAATGTGATATTTAGTAAGAATGGTGCAGATAAACGCGGTTAAAAAGGGCTTTATTTTGCATAGCGCGTAAATTCCTGTTAGTTTGTTGCTTACTCTCTATTTCTGTATATATCCACAGTATTTTCTTCACTAAATGATTGGTAATTATGGACGTCTCATATCTGCTAGAAGGCCTTAACGATAAACAGCGCGAAGCAGTAGCCGCACCTCGTATTAATATGCTGGTGTTAGCTGGCGCAGGCAGTGGTAAAACACGGGTACTGGTGCATCGTATCGCTTGGTTATTATCTGTTGAACAAGCTTCTCCTTTTTCGATTATGGCTGTGACGTTTACCAATAAAGCCGCTGCAGAGATGCGTCATCGTATTGAAGACTTAATTGGTACAAGCCAAGGCGGTATGTGGATTGGCACTTTCCATAGCCTTGCTCATCGTTTATTACGTGCACACTATCTTGATGCAAATTTGCCACAAGATTTCCAAATTATTGACAGTGATGATCAATATCGCCTTATTCGCCGTATTGTTAAATCAATGAACCTTGATGATAAACAATGGCCTGCCCGTCAAGGTATGTGGTATATCAATGGAAAAAAAGATGAAGGTTTGCGACCGCAACATATTCAAACTTATGGTAATCCTGTTGAAGCAACATGGTTAAAAGTATATCAGGCATACCAAGAAGCATGTGATCGCGCGGGTCTGGTAGACTTTGCGGAGCTTTTATTACGTGCCCACGAACTTTGGCTTAATAAACCTCAAATCTTAGAGCATTATCAAAACCGCTTTACCAATATCTTGGTTGATGAATTCCAAGATACTAACCGTATTCAATATGCATGGATAAGAATGTTAGCAGGTCAAACTGGTAAAGTGATGATTGTAGGTGATGACGACCAATCTATTTATGGTTGGCGTGGTGCACAAGTTGAGAATATTCAAAATTTCTTAAATGAGTTTCCTGGCGCAGAAACTATCCGATTAGAGCAAAATTATCGTTCTACAAGTAATATTCTAAAAGCGGCAAATGCACTCATTGCCAATAACAGTGACAGATTAGGTAAAAACCTATGGACTGAAGGGGCTGAAGGTGAGCCTATTTCGCTGTATTGTGCTTTTAATGATCTGGATGAAGCGCGTTATGTTGTCGGTCGAATTAAGCGCTGGCAAGAAGAAGGTGGTGCGCTAACCGATTGTGCCATTCTTTATCGTAGTAATGCCCAATCTCGTATAATGGAAGAGGCGTTATTACAAGCGGCGATGCCATATCGTATCTATGGTGGTCAGCGCTTCTTCGAGCGCCAAGAGATCAAAGATGCCCTCTCTTATATGCGATTAACGGCTAATCGCCATGATGATGCTTCTTTTGAACGCGTGGTGAATACACCAACACGGGGCATTGGTGATAGAACATTAGACATTGTTCGCCAAGTCGCAAGAGATAACCAAATTACCTTATGGGAAAGTGCATTACAGGTTATCGAACATAAAATGCTAGCAGGGCGTGCAACAGCCGCAATACAACGGTTCTTAGAGTTAATTGAGACGTTGGCTTCTGAAACCGCAGACATGCCACTACATGTACAAACAGACCGAATTATTCGTGATTCAGGTTTAAAAGCGATGTATGAGCAGGAAAAAGGTGAAAAAGCGCAAGCCCGTATTGAAAACTTAGAAGAACTGGTCACGGCGACTCGCCAATTTAGCTATCAAGATGAAGACGAAGATTTAATGCCATTACAAGCGTTTCTTTCGCATGCCGCATTAGAATCAGGCGAAAGCCAGGCGGATGCGTATCAAGATGCCGTACAGTTAATGACGCTTCATTCGGCTAAAGGGCTCGAATTTTCACAAGTCTTTATTGTGGGTGTCGAAGAAGGCATGTTCCCAAGTCAAATGTCGCTAGATGAAGGTGGACGTTTAGAAGAAGAGCGTCGCTTGGCTTATGTTGGTGTCACGCGAGCAATGAAAAAGTTAACACTCACTTATGCTGAAAATCGTCGTTTATATGGAAAAGAAGTCAGTCATCGACCTTCTCGTTTTATTGGCGAATTACCTAAAGAGTGTGTTGAAGAAGTCCGTTTACGCGCGACAGTTTCACGCCCTGTTAATCATAGTCGTTTAGGCACTCCGATTATCGGCAATGATACGGGTTATTCGCTTGGACAACGTGTGAAACACCCCAAATTTGGTGATGGCACCATTATTAATATTGAAGGTAGTGGTGAACATTGTCGATTACAAATCGCTTTTAATGGTGAAGGTATTAAATGGCTGGTGGCAGCATTTGCTCGACTGGAATAAGCCTCGATTAGAGTGAATGAATATTATTCTAATATAAAAACACCCTTAGTGATTAGATAGATACACGGGGGTGTTTTTTTTTAAGGGAAGCTTGCGTCGGTTAAGGAATAATCTCGTTATCTATTCTTACTTAACGGGATCTCTTAATGAAGCTCACTAGTTTGTCGCATACCAACGCTTTTATTACACCAGTTACACCTTGCTCGAAAACGTCGTCTGTCTCTTTTTCGAGTAATGAATTATTGATCGAAAATATTGAGGAGATCCTTCTTGATACTTATTACCACTGTGAACCGATCAATAAATTTGAAGAAGATTTGTATTGCAAATTATTGAGACACCAGCGTGATTTTGTTCCTCGTATTAATCTCTATTACAGTGTTGTGATTAACCATATTCAATGGATTAATAACACAATATCAACAAGTGCGTATTTGTTAAAGAAGAAGAATAAAAAGAGAAAATTCTCTTCCGCGTTTATACAAATCTGTAACTTAGCGGAAGAGTGAGTGTTAGAGAGTTAGCTACGTCTTAAATGGCGTTGTGTATAAAGTGCATCAAGCGTAAAGAGGATCAACGCAACCCAAATAAAACCAAAGGTGATTAGGCGTTCTGCATCTATCTTCTCGCCATATACCATTGTCGCAAGAATAAACATCAAGGTTGGGCCAATATATTGGAAAAAGCCCAAGGTTGATAAACGTAGATGATGCGCCGCTTCTGTAAAGAGTAGTAATGGTACAGTCGTAATAATACCGGCTGCAATTAATAAGGTATTTAATGACCAACTGTTTTCCAGCATATTGCTAGTCGGCGAATGTGTGAAAAATAAAATATAAATTAAAGCAACAGGAAATAGCCATAATGTTTCTACTAGCATACCTGTTTGTGCATCGACACCTAATTTTTTACGCAGTAATCCATAAAGACCAAAAGTCACGGCGAGGCTTAACCCAATCACGGGTACTGAACCAAAGTGCCAGAGTTGAATAAATACGCCCGTAAATGCTAAACCTACCGCTATCCATTGCATACGGCGGAAGCGCTCGCTTAAGAACAGCATACCAAACAACACGTTAACCAGTGGGTTAATAAAGTAACCAAGGCTGGCTTCTAGCATATAGCCATGGTTAACCGCCCATATATAGGTAAGCCAGTTAGTTGCGATAATGACAGCCGTTAGTGCTAAAAGAAAAATTTTTTTAGGTTGACGTATTAACTGGCGCAAATAAGGCCAATGACGACTGATAGTCATTAGAATCAACATAAAAAAGAACGACCATAAAATACGGTGCGTTAAGATCTCTTCTGCGGGCACTTCTTGAATGCTTTTAAAATAAACAGGGGCAATACCCCAGATCAAATAGGCGCCTAAGGCACATAAAACGCCTTTCATCGTGTTTTTCTGGCTCATGCTATCTCTGGTATTGATGGAAAGGAAAAGTGTGACGGGGTTATCATACCCAATGACATTATCTAATGTGTCATTAGGCATGTATTTTTACAAGTAATTAATACTAATCTAAGCATTATCGCGCGCAATGAATTTTAATAAAGGCTTAACCTACAATATAGGTTGCAGTCCCACTTGCAATATGAACTTGTTTTTCATTATGTAATTCAACACGAGCAACAGACACCTTATTGCCACTGCGTAAAATATGGCTACTTGCAGTAAAATATTCTCCACGTCCTGGTCTTAAATAATCAACACGTAAGTCAATTGTGCCCATATTAGCGAGTTTTTGCTCAAGTAGCTCTTGGGATATTGGTGCTAAACGTGTTAATGCATTACCGACACAAACCAACCCTGCACTGACATCAAGTACAGACGCAATGAGTCCGCCATGTAAGATACGTTGAGCGATATTACCAACAAGTTTATCTTGATAGCGAAATTGAATTTCCGCATAGTCTTGTTCAAAGCGAACGAGCTCTAAGCCGATTAATTGATTAAAGGGCATCTTATAAACAAAAACATGACCAATTAGTGTTTGAGCCTCTTCTAATGTTAACTGTTTTTCCATTTTTAGAACCTCTGTTATCACGTCATTAAGTTAATACTATGTTAATAATACATGACGAAGTCGTAATTGCACATTCGTGCTATAAATATAATGATGTAAAAATATACGAGATTTAATGGCGATTACGTGTAAAATATGGTCGCAAACGTGTAATAAAGCATATATATAAGAATTAATTCGAAAGTAAGTACTAACTTCTATATTATTCAATAATGAAACAGGATCATTAACTATGCGTTACATCCGTTCTTTACTTGCGGTGGTTTTATTCTATCCAGCATGGGGATTTACATCCGAAATACAAGCATCATCTCCTGCACCGCTTGTTCAGGGCAGTATCATTTCTGGTTTATTACAAGAATATGATTCACCTTTTGTTCTTTATCCTTATGAATCCAATTATATTATTTACACTGATACCTCTGATATGAATAAAGAGGCTATTCAAAGTTATGATTGGGGTAATAAGGCTAAAAAAGATGAGGTGAAATTTCAGCTCAGTTTGGCTTTCCCTTTATGGCGCGGTATCGCGGGTGAAAACTCTGTTTTAGCGGCATCTTATACTCAACGCTCTTGGTGGCAATTAAGTAATAAGAAAGAATCGGCTCCTTTCCGTGAGACAAATTATGAACCACAACTTTTTCTAGGGTGGGCAACAGATTATAAATTTGCGGGGTGGACACTTCGTGAAATAGAAGCGGGTTTTAACCACGAATCGAATGGCCGATCAGATCCCACCTCTCGTAGTTGGAACCGCGCTTATGCACGTTTTATGGCACAAAAAGGCAATTTACAGCTTGATCTAAAACCTTGGTATCGCTTTAGTGAAAGTGCTGAACGTGATGATAATCCAGAGATTAATCGCTATATGGGTTATTACCGTTTAAAAGCGGGCTATCGGTTAGGCGAAAGTGTGATCACTGCGACTGGGCGTTATAACTGGAACAGTGGTTATGGGGCGGCTGAATTAGGCTGGAGTTACCCAATTACTAAACATGTACGCTTTTATACCCAAGTATTTAGTGGTTATGGTGAATCAATGATTGATTATAATTTTCGTCAGACACGAGTTGGTGTTGGCGTGATGCTTAATGATATGCTGTAATTTTCCCCGTTCTGGGTTAGCATAGCCTTATAAATGATGATGGCACCTTCACATTGGTGCCTTTTCTTTTACTCCTCATCATAGTTTTTATCAGCAGCTTTTCAGAGGAACGGTGTGTCCACAGCAGAAGTTCTTAATTCAATGCCATCAGCACAGGCTATTTTGCGAGAAACCTTTGGTTATCAGCAATTTCGTCCTGGTCAGCAAGAAATCATCCATACTATTACAACGGGAAGAGATTGCCTCGTCGTGATGCCGACAGGGGGGGGTAAATCCCTTTGTTATCAGATTCCAGCATTATTGCTCGATGGGGTGACGGTGGTTATTTCTCCACTAATCTCACTGATGAAAGATCAGGTCGATCAACTTTGCCTTCATGGTATTGAAGCTGCTTATTTAAATTCAACCCAAACGCGAGAAGAGCAGTTTGATGTTCAAATACGTTGTCAAAAGGGTGAAATAAGACTGTTGTATATTGCTCCTGAACGCTTAATGATGGAAAGTTTCCTTCAGCAATTAGTGCAATGGAAACCAGCATTACTTGCTGTTGATGAAGCTCACTGTATTTCACAATGGGGACATGATTTTCGTCCTGAATATCGCGGTATAGGGTTATTAAGGCAATATCTTCCGGATGTTCCCATTATTGCATTGACGGCAACAGCCGATAATACAACACGTTACGATATTATTAATCAGCTAGCGTTGCGTGATCCTTTAATTCATATCAGCAGTTTCGATAGACCGAATATCCGCTACACTTTAGTAGAGAAATACAAACCACTAGATCAGCTTTGGCTATTTATTCGTGGTCAGAAAGGAAAATCAGGCATTATTTACTGTAATAGTCGCAGTAAAGTCGAAGAAACAGCAGCGCGTTTGAGTAAACGCGGATTAAGTATTGCGGGTTATCATGCTGGAATGGAAATGGCACAACGCGCTAAAGTACAAGACGCTTTTCAACGTGATGATTTACAAATTGTGGTTGCCACTGTCGCCTTTGGTATGGGGATAAATAAACCTAATGTCCGATTTGTGGTTCACTTTGATATTCCGCGAAATATTGAGTCTTATTATCAAGAAACAGGACGTGCTGGGCGAGATGGACTGCCCGCAGAGGCGGTATTATTTTACGATCCTGCTGATATGGCGTGGTTGCGTCGTTGCTTAGATGAAAAACCAGAAAGTGATCAAAAAGCCATTGAAATGCATAAGCTTAATGCGATGGGGGCATTTGCTGAAGCTCAAACTTGCCGACGGTTAGTACTGCTAAATTACTTCGATGAACATCGACAGAATGCCTGTGGTAACTGTGATATTTGCCTTGATCCCCCTAAGCAATATGATGGTTTAGTGGATGCACAAAAAGCATTGTCCTGTATTTATCGTACGGGTCAGCACTTTGGTATTGGTTATATTGTTGAAATTTTAAGAGGCGCGAATAATCAGCGTATTCGAGATTTGGGACACGATACATTACCAGTTTATGGTATTGGTAAAGCGCAAAGCCATGAACATTGGGTAAGTGTGATCCGCCAGCTTATTCATTTAGGTATGGTGACACAAAATATTGTCCATCGCTCTGCATTACAACTGACAGAGATGGCAAGACCGATCTTACGTGGTGAAGTGCCATTACAATTAGCCGTACCGAGATTATTAAGCCCGACAAAAAGCCGTAATCAACAAACAAAAAGTACCCATAGACAGTATGATAGAAAACTCTTTGCGAAACTACGTAAATTACGTAAGTCTATTGCTGATGAGGAAAATATTCCGCCATTTGTCGTCTTTAATGATGTCACATTGATTGAAATGGCAGAACAATGCCCCGTTTACCCAGATGAATTGTTATTAATAAACGGTGTTGGACAACGAAAATTAGAACGCTTTGGACCCGCTTTTATGACACTCATTCGTGACCATATTGAGGGCTTCGAATAAAGCCAATAAGGAGAGCCAATGACAGCCACTCTGTTTAAATATTCGTGGTTATCGCGTGAAAAGCAGTTTTCTGCATTTACGAATGGCGTCTTATTAGATTTTTGGGGGCAACGTGAAGAGGGTGAGTTTGTTGGTGTCGATGGCGTCAAAATTCGCTATGTTCATTGGCGCTCACCATCGCACAATAAAGCACTGGTTATTGCTTCAGGCCGTAGCGAAAGCTATGTAAAGTACCCTGAAGTTGCATTCGATTTCTTTCACTCAGGCTATGATGTTTTTCTTCTCGATCATCGAGGACAAGGGCTTTCTGGCAGATTATTAGAAGATACGCAAAAAGGGCATGTAGAAAAGTTCAGTGATTATATCGATGATTTCTCGACGTTCGTCGAAACGGTAGTGCTACCTTTTCAATACCCACATTATTTTGCATTAGCTCACTCAATGGGCGGTGCTATCTTAGCGGGATATCTTCTAAAGCAAACTCATGTTTTTAAAGCCGCGGCATTAAGTGCGCCAATGTTTGGTATAAAATTACCCATCCCTCGCTGGGTGGCTAATTTTTTAGTTAACCGAGCAGAACAAAGTCAATCTGAAAGAAATAACTACGCGGTATCTACAGGTAAATGGTTTCCACTGCCTTTTATCCTTAATGTGTTAACACATAGTCATGAGCGATATCGCCGATATTTACGTTATTATGCTGATTTTCCAGAACTACGATTAGGCGGTCCTACTTATCATTGGATGGGGGAAAGTCTAAAAATGGGAGATGGGTTAATTGAACATGCGGGAGAGATTAATACCCCTCTATTAGTGCTCGAGGCAGAGCAGGATAAGGTGGTAGATAATCAAGAGCTAAGGGCTTTCTGTGAACGTTATAGTCAGTCCAGAACAAGAGAAGAAAAGCAAAAATTGCCACTGGTGATTGAAGGTGCGCATCATGAAATCTTGTTCGAAATAGATAAGCTACGCTCACAAGCATTAAATGAAATCTGTGAGTTTTATGATAAGCATTTATTTTAATCAGGAATGTGTATGTATTCGATAGTCGCTTCAGATCTTGATGGCACATTGTTATCACCTAATCATGTATTAACTCCCTATACGCAAGAAACTCTGCACCTACTTATTAATAAAGGCGTGCATTTTGTATTTGCAACAGGCCGTCATCATGTCGATGTTGCTCAAATTCGTGATGGATTAGGCATTAACGCGTATATGATAACGTCTAATGGTGCACGAGTGCATAACACTCATGGCGACCTTATTTTTAGCCAAGATCTTGAGCCTGAAATTGCTTATGATTTGGCGCTTATGGTTTTTGATCACCCTGAAATTGAAACTAATATTTATGCCAGTGACTACTGGTATGTTAATAAGGAGATGCCAGGGGCTTGTGAGTTTTTTCGAGAATCAGACTTTGGCTATGAGCTATATTGTAAAACAGGATTTCCAACCACTCATGTCTGTAAGGTCTTCTTCACCTCTGATGATCATGAACTATTACTGAAACTAGAAAATGAAATTAATCAGCGTTGGGGTGATAAGGTTAATGTAAGTTTCTCACTGCGTAATTGCTTAGAAGTGATGGCAGGCGGTGTATCTAAAGGTGAGGCATTAGAGAAAGTGGCTGAACTGATGCAACACTCTGCGAAAGATGCTATTGCATTTGGTGATGGTATGAACGACAAAGAGATGCTACAGATGGCGGGTAAAGGTTGTATTATGGAAAATGCACACCAGACATTAAAAGATCTGCTACCTAATATGGAAGTGATTGGCACGAATGCCGATGACGCCGTTCCTCATTATTTACGTAAGCTATATCAAGTGTGATCCCTTCTAAAAAAAGGCGAGCAAAATATGTTGTTCGCCTTTTTCTTTTTAAATCCATCTACATCTCGTCAGTGATATTGCATTGTAAACTGTAATGTTCCGTTTGCTTTACCTGCACTCGTTGTATCTGATGTTTGAATATAACCGGCTTCTAAAGGAATAGAATAATTTCCTGCACTGCTATTTTTTTCACTGACAGTAATTAATTCCCCCAGTTTGATAGGCTGATTTTTATATTTAACTTGGATACCGTACCCCTTGGCAGTATTGTTGTCTGTTGGATTACTTAAGCTAATCGTTCCAGCAGTTTGTTGATCATCCGCAACACCATTAAATCGGATCTTAATGGGCGAAACCGGATCACAACTCAAATTAATATTAAAATCTTTAATACTTTCGGGACTTACAGAGCCAACACCACTAAAACTCGATTTAGGCACAGTACCTAATGGCACATTAATATTATTATTCACAACATCGCAGCCACTAGAGACAATATTTAAAGAGGATAGATTAATTACAGGCTCAGTTTTTCCTACATAGTCACTGGTGATAAAGCCATTATTGTAGATAATAAGCATAGCGACCCGTGATGCAGGGATCGTTTGTGATTTTACATTATCTCGTAATTTATAAAGCTTCATTTCTAATGAAACAGAATAATTTCCACTGGTAGCATAGGTTGTGCAAATTAGGCGATTGCTGAAGTTACCATCAATGTTTTGCTGACCATCGACATAAGCAGCGCCGCTACAACCCCCACTAATGGTGCCATGTAAGGTATACCCCACACCACTACTGTTAAATTCTTTGACATATGCGCCATTAACTCTAGGACTAGACGTATTAAATGAACCCGGTAAATAAATTCCTGGTCTGACAGCATTTCCAGAAAGGTTCCACCATGTCCATGCGTTCATCGTTCCTAACGGGATCGTCGCAATTTCCGTTAAAATTGGTGCCGAACGTGAGACATAAATGGGCGCGGAGTAGGTGACGGTTTTAGTGGTAAACTCTGCCCTAAATTCTGCAAATGTGGTTGGTGTATACAAAATAGCAGACAGACAACCTAGGATTATATATTTATTCATTATGCTCACCTATCTGCATTCAAGTTGTAAAAATTGGATTTTTTCTAAGGCAAGATCCACATTTAACGTTGTTTGGCACCGTTCAACAGCACTATTACCCCACTTAGCGCGTAGTTGGCTGTGTTCAGGTACACCATTTAAGAAAACCTCACCATCATTGGCTACAATTCCACTTGAAAGCAGGTGGTCGTCTTTATAAATCTCAACTTGAGTACCAAATGGTAATGGTGTTCCGTTGTAGTGTAAGTTTGCAAGCACACGAGCCCCTTTTCTTGCTTTGAAATCGGCTAAGACAATGGCGCCTTTGGTTGGAATAACGGTTGTCGATGTTAATTCAACGTCGTTATTACCTGTTAAAGAAGCGGGATCAACAGTCACTTTATTACGTTCATAACGTGAAACATTAGGAATGACTGCATAACCTTGTGCATTGGTATACAAACTTTGTGCGCTACTGACTTTTAAGTTATCAATATCTTCTGCTTTAATTAAAATGGCAGAATCGTAAATGGTACGAGATGGTGTGATCCCACCTTGATGAACTAAAAGTGCGCCAGTCGCGCCCCAATTCATTGATTGATAGCGTTTGTCGTAACTGTAACCTGCGCTGATCTCCCCTCCAGAAGCGCTGTAAGTGCCGTTAACAGCGCCACTGTATTCTTGACGAGAATGATTGTAGTTTTGTGAAATATCATATTGCAGATTGTTATCGTCCAACTGAGTACCACTTAAACTCACAGAACTAATAGAATCACCTTGTTTACTGGTGTTATAGCGATAACTTAACCAGTTGTTATTCTGACCAATATTAAATGGAAGACTAAAACTAATAGATAAAATCTGATCGGTTAATCCGCTTTCTTGACGTTTGTTATAGGCATAAGAGACGCTATAGCTTAATGCACGATAATTTGAGTTAAAACTCACATTAACATTACGATCGACCCTGTCTTGATACCAATAATATTGCTGATAACCATTTAATGAGAGATAGCCCAAATCGCCTAAAGATTGAGATACAGATAATTGGAACTGTTTTTTCTTACGATATAGATGAGAAAAACGCTCATTAGCTGCTGAGAAATCGTAATAATCTTTTGTTGAATAGCGATAGGAAGCGAGTGAAAAACCAGTTTTAGTATCAGGTAAATATTTAGAATATTGAATACGATAAGATTGCCCTTGGGCTTCATCGTCATTTATTAGCGTTGTTTTCGCATGAGTAATATCCGCAGAAACGGCACCTAAATAGCCAAGATTAACGCCTGTGCCTAACGCATAAGCTTGATAATCAGCAGAGATTAATGTGCCACCATAAATGGATAAATTATAAGGAAGCCCATAAATAGCCGAGGTTTGAAAGAAATTAGGTTTTCTTGCGGCCGTATCTACATGATATTTACCAATATCTACACTGTATTTTAAGTTACCTGCACGTTGCATCATGGGAACAGCAGAAAAAGGTTGTGAAAAAGTACGGGTTGTTCCATCGGCCTCTTCAATCGTAACCTGTAAATCACCACTGTAAGACGTGGGATACAAATCTGAAATGGCAAACTCACCCGGTGGAACGGAAGTCTG
Source organism: Proteus vulgaris (assembly GCF_033708015.1). Taxonomy (NCBI): domain Bacteria; kingdom Pseudomonadati; phylum Pseudomonadota; class Gammaproteobacteria; order Enterobacterales; family Morganellaceae; genus Proteus; species Proteus vulgaris. Next base: position 260,126 of record NZ_CP137920.1, read on the forward strand.
ATAAATGATGCTGTTATTTTGTCGAACGGTGACAACGGCATTACTTTGCGCGATACCTCTGACGATGGGAGCAAATCCACGTTGGCTTTGTGGCAACATGCTTTCATCAGAAGCTAATTTAATGCCACGATAAGGAATACTCTCTAATACATCATTATCAGACGCAGTTTCACCTATAGTTAAGCGACTTTTTAAACTACGAATATCTCGCTCAACATAAGTCTGTAAGCTATTCCATTGAGATGAGTTATCACCATTTTTATTGTAGTTACTGTGGTTACGTAAACGCCAAGCACCAACGTTAACGCCACTACGTAACCCTAAGAAAATAGAGTTACTATTATCTTGGTCACGATACCAATACTGATTTTGACGATAAGAATAGTTAACAAAAGCCGCATTTATGCCATCGTTCCACTGTGCTGGTGGAATATAACCTTGCCCATAATTGTATAAAGCAATTTGTGGTATAGAAAACGACAGACGTGCTCGTGAAAAATCATACTGATACTTTGCATTCGGAATAACGTTAGCAATATCGGTAATTATTGATGTGCTTGCTTGCTGACTAAATTGCGAAGTTGCAGATTCTTTCACCCCCCAATTTAATAAATCTTGTTTGGTGAGCTCTGGTGTCAGTGCTTTTTTTTCTTCATCAAAAATAAAACGGACTTGGCGATTGTCGATTAGTTTATTATTGAGATAAATATCAACAGAATAGACACCAGGAAGCTGTCCTCCGGTATAAGAAAAATAATCAAGGTTATTAATATCTGCGATTTGGTTTTCTATTCCTAAATTGAGTGCATCAGGATTAAATTTCTCTTCAGCAATCACCTGATAAGGAAATAAAATAGAGGTTATCGCCATGGCAAGTAGACAATGGCGACAGAGATTATCGGTAGGAAAGACCGATAATTGCTTTGTAGATAATGCGATGATGGATAAAGTCATAACTTTACACTCTTAATTTAATACTTTATCTACAGTTGCACCGTAGTCATTAATAAACTGCACAGTGACTTTCTGAGAAATGAGACTCTCTTTAAGTAACACCACTTCTTGATGAGGGTTGATTAAAGGGTCGTAAGGGTAGCGTTTGTCATCAATAAAAATATGTTTAATTGTTAGGTGATAAGGTGTTTTATTATTAAGCACTAAGCCTTGGCTTTGTTTTGACAATTCGACGTTATTAAAATTAAGTGGCTCAATATCATTAGAGCGTAAAAAGAGTTTAAATTGAGAATTAATGACGAGTTGTAATTGATTTTCAGGGCTTTTTTCAACAGGTGGAATTGATTTTATATTTAGCCAATAGACGACTTCAGTATTTGAATTTAACGGTTCACCCGTATAGGAAATACGTGCAGTTCCTGTGCTATCAGGTTCGATACGAAAAAGCGGTGGCGTTGCAATAAAAGGTGTTTTTTCTGTACCTTGAAAAGCAGAAACCCAACTCTGGATAAGATAAGGTTTTTCTTTATCGGTATTAAGAATAGGAATGCTTATTTCACGCGCATTATCGTTATAAACAAACCGAGTTCCCCCTACACTGACTCCTGCAGCATGGCTTTCCGTTATGAGAGAAAATAATAAAAATAGAGTTAGAAGGATATTCTTTTTCATAAATGGCGCCACAAAGTTAAGAGAAATAAGAGGGTAATAAGTATTACCCTCGTTTTTATTATTTATATTGGATGCTATAAACAGCAGATCCATTTGCTGGGCCAGGTGTTGCTTGGGCTGTTGCTTTGTAACGTGCAACATAGTCTAAGTTAATTTCTGTCCCTGTGATTTCGACTTCTTTTGAATCGTCATATAGTTTGATTGGAGACACGGCATCTTTTTCAAAGAGAGCGATACCCACATTTGTTGCGCCACCAGAGACTTGCTCGATCGCTAAAATATCGCTATCAACGGCATCGCGATTTCCACCAAAACGGACAGCCACAGTGGTATTCAGTGGGCAATCAATGAGTTTAATTGTGAAGTCTTTTAAGCCTGCAACTTCACCTTTAGCCGCTAAACTTTTTGATGATACTTTTCCTAAATCTACGGTTAGATTTTTAGATGAACTATCGACAGTACAGGCTTGATCTGTTATTTCTCCGATAAAGTTAATTGTGCCCGATGCAAAAACAGCAGGTGTAGAAAGTAGAGAGAGACTCATCCCTAATAAATAGAGTGATTTATTTAATTTGCTCATGATCGGTCCTATATAAAAAGTAGTTATTTTTACTTTTTAATTTATTTATAAGTATAGATTTAAGTATTAGTTTATTTGCATAAGAAATATGCAAATAAAATATAACATCACAAAAAATTTAAGTTAATAAAGATTTGCATGAGTTTTTTTTGCCTTCATATCAAATTATTTAATGTTCGTTTTTAAAATTAAAAATAATGTTTAATTAATCACTAATTAAATTTTGATGTGGATTATTTATTAAGGACAATAAGTTTTTTATATCTCCTGCCGAAAATGAATTTTTATTCAGGTAAAGATAGAACTTATATTCTTTATCTTCATTGTGTGTTTTTAATTGCTTGATTGTATTTTTATTCAATTCTTCCTGAACAACCGTTAAGGGAAGTCGAGAATAACCAATACCTTGCTTGACTAAGTTTATTGCTGTTTCCACTGAGCCAACATGAATAACTTGGTTATTATGATCGACATTTGAACTATCAGCGAGTAAAGAAATATAGGTATGTTGTTGTAATTCCTTAGATAATTCATCATGTTGAAGATGTTGTAAAACACTCTTAGGGTGTGTTACTAATACGGTTTTAATGCTTTCTAAATCAATGGGTTGTAATGATTTTATATTATAATGTGTGATCACCAAATCGTGATCTTTTTGCGCTAAAATATCTGATTTACTGAGTGCAGTTTTATGAATATTAATATCATAATGTCTATTCTCTTTAATAAATTGAGATAATTTATTCCAGAAAGCACCTGAAATATATAAAGGATCGATGAGTACATTTATCTTTAACTTATTGTTAAGCAATAAGTTTTTTGCCTTTTTCTCTAACGAGATTGCTTTTTCAGTAATTTCTCTAGAAAGTTCAAGTAATAATTTACCCTCGTGAGTAAGTACCGCTCGTCTTTTCTCTAAAGAGAGGATTTCAACGCCTCAAGTCTGCTCTAATTTATTGATAGTATAGCTAATTGATGATTGTGTTCTATGTAATGCATCTGCGGCCTGAGCAAAGCCACCGTAGTCAACGACGGCTTGTAAGGTAATCCACTGATCGAGAGTCGTTCGGGATTTTTCCATAATGGAACCTTTATATTATTGTTTATTTAATACTCATTAAAAATGAAGCTAGCAATATATCTTAGCATTGTTAATAGGTAGTAATACTCATTTTTAAATCAAGTTTAAAAAATATTAACATTACAGCTTATAATGTTATTTATTAATAATTAGTACAATTTTTAGAGGAAATATTTAATATTTTTTATTTTAATTTTTTTATTTAATAAATTAGATATAACTAATCTGACTATTTTTTAAAATGACTTGTTTAACTAGATAGTATTATATTTAACGATAGCGAAGACTTTTTATTTATATTGTTATTTTTTATTTTATCTTTATTTATAGATTTGAATTTATGAAATTATAATATTAAATGTAATTTATATTTATCTTGTTTTAAATAATTCTTTATTTATTTTTATAATCTTTTTATTTTTTGTTTTTTTATTTTTTTCTTATTATTTTTTAATATAAAAAATGAGTATTTTAAATATTTTATATTTCTTTAAGGGAATTAAATCAAGGCAAAGAAGGCTGCTTTTGATGATAAATACTATATGATAATCTAAATTAGATTATGTTTAGTGTTAAATATGGGGGTGTAGATATATTGCGATATGTAAAGCTATGGGTGTTTTAGAATCGGATGTTAAGTATTGTACGCTATAAATGACTTAATCTATTTAACTTAGGGAAACGAAACGATCAGATAGAGGCAATAATTTAAAAGCTAGAATCCAAAAAACGCAATTTCTACTCATTCTATGAGTTAAATTAAGTATAAAAATGTGAAAATATGATTTAGATCAATAATTGAGGTGAGAATTTTAGTTAAGCGCTCGATTTCGTTAATAGCGTGGTGAAATAATAAAAGCGAAACAAAACATATTTCATCTTAAGGTAAATTAAATGCCTTATCCAAAATGGCATGTTTCTCTCTGATTAAATGAGTATTCTGTTAGAAAAATATACGACATTAAAAATACTCATCTGAAAAAGTAACATTCTCTTTATGATGCTCACTTTATTATCTTCATATTGCTATCAAGTGATAGATAGTTTCTTTTCGTTATTACTTATCAATTTTATTAAACAAAAAATTAAAAAATAATCTTCTTTTTTTTCTAGAAATAAGGGGTTAGGACGAAAATATGAATTAATTTGGTGCAATCAATGAGCTATGAGAGAAATAGACAAATAGGATAAGGCGAAAAAAGCATCATAGAAAAGGATGAAAAGAATGAGGCAAAAAGAATAAAGCCATTATCTTTCGTTTTTTTTGAGAAAATAATGGCTTTTTATCAAATTAATTGATGTAGGACTTATAATCCACCCACTTCTCTTGGTGTTGCTCGCATTGAGCTACGAATTGTATTGCCCATCATGTCCACTCTTGCTTGGAAGGGGGGGAATGGTAATGGAATACCGTGCTCTGCAAAGGCTAAGAGAATATTTTGGTGGATCTCGTGTCTTGCCGGCATTCTATGTCCCATCTCTGCAGCATAAACGCGTAATTCAAAAATCTGAATTCCTTGCTGTAAATCGACGAGATAAACTTCAGGTGCGGGATTTTCTAAAATCATTGTAGAGCGTTTTGAGGCTTCTAATAACACATTGGTCACTTGCTCACTATTGCAGTCTGCGGGAGCGGGGATTGTCATGACGATACGCGTAACGGAATCTGATAGAGACCAGTTAATAAATTGCTCTGTAATAAAGGCCTTGTTCGGTACGATAATTTCTTTTCTATCCCAGTCGGTTAACGTCGTTGCCCGTGTGTTGATCTTAGAAATGTTTCCGGTCAAATTACGAATGGTGACGGTATCGCCAATACGGATTGGCTTTTCAAATAAGATCATCAAACCTGAAATAATGTTGGCAAAAATTTCTTGTAAACCAAAACCTAACCCGACCCCCATTGCGGCGACTAGCCATTGTAATTTTGACCACTCGATCCCTAATAAAGAGAAGCCCACAATACTACCAATTAAGGTGATGGTGTATTTGGTCATAGTGGTAATGGCGTAACCCGTACCTGGCGTTAAATCAAGATGCTGTAAAATAGCCAACTCAAGTAAAGCTGGAAGGTTTCGAACTAATTGGGTTGTAATAATGATGACGAGGATCGCCACTAAAATAGAGCCCATCGTGATAGGTTGCACCGTGTTAACGCCATTCACCGATGACGTGACGTCCCAAAGTCGGATATTGTCGACGAAAGAGAACGCTGTGTTTAATTCAGACCATAGTAAGATCATCGAGACTAATGCAATCATAGTCAGAATAGAGCGAACTAAACCAATAGATTGCGCGCTAATCGCATCAAGGTCTATTTCTTGAGCTTCAATTTCAAGTCCGACTGTGCTCTCACCACTGCTTCCGATAATTGTGTTTTCATCTTCCCCTTTTGCACGTTGAGCGAGAATTTCTGCACGCTTTTGTTTAGCACGTTCAAAGGCTAATTTCCGGCGCTGAATAAGCATCCATCGCTGAATAATATGGTAGATAATCAGTAGCGCAAACCAAATGGCGACAGACATTTCTAAACGACCGAGTAAGACAATCGATGTAGAAAGATAACCTAAGACAGCGGCTAAACCAGCAATAACAGGAGCAACAAGTAAGAACCACCATAAAATGGTGTTGATGAGGTTATCGCCAGATCCATGTTTATCAAGATAAAGCGGGACATGCGCTTTTTTAAGGCTAGACGTAATAAAACTTAAGGCGATACAGAGTAGTAAGAAACAGAAGCGCCCGACTGTTGGCGCAAATTCTCTATCACTATAATATTCAAAGGTAATTAATGACATCATCAGTGGAACGATGACAAAAATAGAAAGTTGGTAAAAGCGCATTGCTTTTTTAACACGGCTCTCTTTCCATTTAAATTGAGCAATAAAGAGACCGTTAGGACGTGCAAACGTTGCGCTGATCATAAATAACCACAGTACAGGTGCTGCGGCTGTTACCCCATATCCAATAGCGCCAGCCATTGGATAACGCCATTCAACACTTTGTAAACCATAACCCACCGCAGACCATAACAGAGGTAATGGTAATGCAATTAAAATAGACCAAAAGACCGTGCGTATTGTCAGAGAAAAGTGATCTTGTGTGACTTTACCAATACGATTGCTGACTCTTTCAAGAAATGCGTTGTAATGTTTTCGCGTGCGTAGGCTAAAACCGACAATCGATAAAGTGATAAACAGGAATAGGAATGTATCCTGATTTTTAAGCATACTGACAGCTGCATGACCTAATTGTGAAAAGGTATCTAGCGAAAGAAGTCGAGTGATATCTTTGACTAATAAAACCGGATAATTAAGTTTGATAGGACTAATATCGGCAACCCAGAACATATAACGGTTTGTTGCGTCTTTTGTCTCTTTTAATGCATCCGCTAATTGCGTTGTCGCAACTTTTAGTTTTGTTAACTCAAGAATTTGAGAGTCATAACCAGATAGTAGCGAATTCAGTAATTCATGTCGTGCTTGGATAAGAGAATCAAAAATATATTGCTGAGCTTCAGGCAATTTAGAGCCATCGGCAGTTTCTGGAGGCTGGATCTTACTTAAGTTTTCCAGCATATCCTCATAGCCTAAACGTTCGACACGTAACTGAATGATATCTCTATCAAGTTCTTGTGAGCGAGGCATTTCGGGTAAGCGGGCTAGTTGTGTTCTTAATGCTTCACCTAATGCTGTAGAGCCACTTAACCATTGTGCTTGTTCTCGAATCGTGGTGAGCGTTTGACGAACTTGTTGTGTTTGCTGTGTCGTAATGCGTTGCTTTTCTGACAACTGACTCATTTCCTGTGTCTGTTTATTCAGGATCTGAGAGAGTTCACGGTTAGTTTGGATCTGCTTTGTCAGAAACTCAGGAAGCTCGCCTCCTTTCTCTGCTAGCATCTCTGTTTTTTCTAATGCGAGATCCGCTACTTCTTGGCGTTTTATATTTAATAAGCTGCGTAACTGTTGTAGTTGTACATCAAGACGTTGATAGCGTTTTTTAAACAATTCTAAGCGAAGGCGAGCGATTTCTTGGCGGTTATTCGCTGAAAGTTGAGCCATTTCTAGCTCATTAACCATGGCTTTACGCGCGGTGACTTCTGCTTGTGTGAGCTTATTTTGTGCTTCTGTTAACGGTGTTGTTGATGCACTGACCGTCGCGAGTCTTGCTGTTGCATCACTAAGTAAACGGCGCGCTTCAGAAAGTTGTTGAGGCAATAAGTTTAAAGATTCGCTAATTTCACGGCTTTTATCTTGCTCTTGTTGTTGAAGCCTTGCTTGTTCCATTAATTGGCTACTGACTTGAATAATTTTCTGTTCTAAATCAGGGATGCTAATTTTTTCAGGGATAGTAGGAACAGCGTGGCTTTCCTCAAGAAGTTTCGTTCTTAGCTCTTGCGTAATTTGAGGGTAATCATCAATGGTTTTTTGATAGCTATCTGCGTTTGTTTGCGCTTTTTCACCGTCATTAATCCAATTGATCGTGCCTTGTAGCGCCTGAACTGTCTCAATATCTTGAGGATTGGTGCTTCCTTCAAGTTGTTTAATATCTTGACGTAATTTCTCTACATCTGCTGATATTGCGGATGTACTTAATGAAAGTGTCAAAAAGAGCGAGAGGAAAAGACTGATTATCAGGCGCACAAAGTTACTCCGAATTACGAGTTATTCACTGATGGCATTATTGTCATTACCAGCGACATTGATGATGGAACCCAGTTGTTCCCCCATTAATGTAACGGAGCCATTCATAAGATCTTTATTCAATTGAACGGTATTTTCTGGGAAAAGGTTGATGACAGTTGAGCCTAACTTAAATCGGCCCATTTCTTCACCTTTCTTCAAGAATATCGCTCCTGCTTTATCCGCTTGAGGATATGTCCAACGTTTAATAATACCTTCACGAGGTGGTGTTACCATGCCACACCAAACCGTTTCAATACTACCCACAATAGTTGCACCCACCAGAATTTGTATCATTGGGCCAAATTGAGTTTCAAAGAGACAGATAATACGTTCATTGCGTGCAAATAAATTAGGAACATTAGCTGCCGTTAATGGATTAACAGAGAAAAGATCGCCGGGAACATAAATCATCTCTTTTAATAAGCCATCACAAGGCATGTGAACACGGTGGTAATCACGAGGTGAAAGATATGTCGTAATAAACTGACCATTACGGAACTTATCTGCCAACATAAAATTACCAGCAAGTAATGCTTCAAGAGTGTAGTGATGTCCCTTGGCTTGCAAGATTTGATCATCTTGAATTAGACCAAGTTGACTGACTGCACCATCAGCTGGTAGTGCAAGTTTGTCATTCCCTTCAACGATAGGGCGTGCACCGTCTTTTAACGCACGAATAAAAAAGTCATTGAATGTAGAATAAGCTTGGAATTGGCTGTCTTTCGCTTCATTCATATCGACTTTATAAGCTTTCGCAAACGTCTTGATAACAAACTGGGTGATGGCGCCCGCTTTTTTATTTGCGAACCAACCTGCTAATTGTGTTAGCCATAATTTAGGCAATAAATACTGTAGTTTAATTTTTAGCTTGTCCAAAATGGCAACCTCTGGGATTAAACGATAAAAATAGACAAAAGGGGTCTATTGTACCCACCCTTAATAGGGTTGTCAGTGAATCAATTATTAAGAGTCTAAATTAATATTCTTACGAACTTTCACCTGACTCATACTTTCTAAAATTCGATGGTAGTTTTCAAATCGTGTTTCTGCGATTTCGTTGTTTCTTACTGCTTCACTGATTAAACATCCCGGATCGTCTAAGTGCTTACAATCACGGAATTTGCAGCCACCAAGATACGGCCTGAATTCAATAAAACCTTTTGTTACTTGCTCTGGCGTTAAGTGCCATAAACCAAATTCACGTACTCCCGGAGAGTCAATCACATCTCCGCCTTGTGGGAAATGGTAAAGGCGTGATGCGGTTGTCGTATGTTGGCCTAAACCCGAGTTATCAGAGACTTGATTAACAACAATGCTTTCTTCCATTGGGGGTAACAGCGTATTAAGTAAACTTGATTTACCGACACCGGATTGCCCAGCAAAAATAGAGATGCGTCCAATAAGTTCTTGAGTCAGCGCTTCTAACCCTTCTTTAGTATAGCTAGAGACTTCAAGGACACGATACCCAATATCTTTATACGTTTGCATCCATTCACTTACCGTCTTACGGCTTTCTTCATCTAACATATCGATTTTATTGAGCACAATGAGAGGTTCAACGTTTAAAGTCTCACATGCGACAAGGTAACGGTCGATAATATTTAAAGAAAGTTCAGGCAAAATAGCCGAAACGATAATAATTTGATCAATATTAGCGGCAATTGGTTTAATACCATCATAATAGTCAGGTCGAGTAAGCACTGAAGTTCGTTCGTGTACGGCTTCAACAATACCATTTACGCGGACATTTTCTTGTGTTTGTAGCGCAGGGCGCCAAACAACTTTATCACCTGTTACCAGTGATGAAATTGTGCGTCGAATATTGCATCGTGTAATTGTGCCGTCAGCAGCTTCGATATCTGCATGTTGACCAAAACGGCTGATGACTAAGCCTTCGGTTGCCTCGCCTAATTGCGTATCGTCTAATTCAACGTGGTTTTTTTTCTCTTTGCTCTGCAAACGCTTTTTATGATTTTCTTGTACTCGGCGTTGCTGGCCTTTAGATAATTTACGTTTTGTCACCGATCCTCACTTGTATTCTTCGGTTAGATGTTCTTCTGTCGTGCTTATTGAGTAAACGCGCTATGATAAACGCTAAAATATCATGTCTCACACTTAGAAACAGCTAGGATATATTATGTCAAAAAGCGAGAACAATCTGATCTGGATAGATCTGGAAATGACAGGTCTAGATCCTGAATGTGACCGTATCATCGAAATTGCCACTATTGTGACAGATCCTCAACTTAATATTTTAGCCGAAGGCCCAGTAATTGCCGTCCATCAATCTGATGAACAATTAAGTTTAATGGATGAATGGAATACACGTACCCATACCGCTAGTGGCTTAGTTGAGCGCGTAAAAGTCAGTTCATATGATGATAATTCAGCACAAAAAGCGACACTTGAATTCCTAGAAAAATGGGTACCAAAAGGTGTATCACCTATTTGTGGTAATAGTGTGGGGCAAGATCGACGTTTTCTATACCGTTATATGCCAGAGTTAGAGCAATATTTTCACTATCGTTATCTTGATGTAAGCACATTAAAAGAATTAGCACGTCGTTGGAAACCTGAAATTTTAGAAGGCTTTAAGAAAAAGAATACGCATCAGGCATTGGATGATATTCGTGAATCGATTGCAGAGCTTGCTTATTATCGTAAAACTTTTATTAAAGAGTAAAAAACGTGCATTAATGATTCATATTGCATCATTGTGATGGTTTTATCAGCATGTAATCAAAAAAACGTATTTTTTTGTTGATAAAGGCTTGCGGTTAAGCATTTTTCTCGTATAATGCGCTTCCCGTACCGATGAAGAATTTTGTTTGTACGGGTGTAAGAAAGACGCGGGAATAGCTCAGTTGGTAGAGCACAACCTTGCCAAGGTTGGGGTCGCGAGTTCGAGTCTCGTTTCCCGCTCCAATCTTTCTTAGACAATTATTAGTCGTGTTATGCGATGCGGGAATAGCTCAGTTGGTAGAGCACAACCTTGCCAAGGTTGGGGTCGCGAGTTCGAGTCTCGTTTCCCGCTCCAAATCTTTTACTAGTCATTGTCAAAACTTACCAAATGCGGGAATAGCTCAGTTGGTAGAGCACAACCTTGCCAAGGTTGGGGTCGCGAGTTCGAGTCTCGTTTCCCGCTCCAAGTTTTTTTCCTCTGTTTTACCAAATCTCACTTTTAATCCCCATACTTTTAATCCCCATAAAGAAATTTTAAGTTTTTTCTCTCACTTTTTTTAATATCAACTACACTGTTTTAGGGTGCAGATTAAGTAATTTTACTTAATGCGCACAAAAAGCGTGTTCGGGATTATTGTTCAAAAAAGAAAATATTATTACTACATGTAAGATCAAGCTATTTTTTTGTGATCTATCTTTGATCTTTGCTTGCATTTCTATTTTGACGGCACTAGAATGTGCGCCTTTCCTCATTTAGAGGGGAAACTTGAGGTAAGATCATTTTTTAGGATTTAGGCCTTTATTCTGTTAAACATGCATTGAATAGTATTTTAGAAAAAGAAAAGAGTTTCTCTGACTTTTCTGTAAAAAAAAGTGATATATATTCTACTATTCTTAAAATCTTCCCAAATCGATTTATCCACAGCAAGATGCTAATAATCACCGCATCTAAACACTATTTATTTTTTTACTGCACAGAGTTATCCACAAGTTCGTATTCTTAGGTGCTAAGAATATTATTCTCTTTAATAAATTGATTGGTTTTTATATCTAATTGATAACTAAGTTTATTTTAATTTTTTTAATTTTGAGTCTTAGTTCGCTTGAATTTTTTTTTCATGTTGATAGGCAAGGGATTTTTATTTTATTCACAGAGGAAATTAATGATTACTCGTAATGCGTTTATTCTGTTAAAAATTAAGCGTCGCGAGGCAAGCCTTTAGTTATCGCCCTTACTAAACGTTTTTGTTGTGAAGTCTGTATTTTTACTTCTTTTTCATTTCTCTTTGCTGTCTGTTGTGCAATCGCCCAGTTTAAATGTTCATCTAAAACATCACTCAATCCAAAACGTTTTTGCAAGGCAAGTATAATTTTATCTTGGTAAGGTGCATTTCCTAGCGCCACGCTAATATTTCTCAGCCAGCGTAAATAGCCAATACGACGGATTGGCGAACCTTCAGTGATACGCAAAAATTTATCTTCACTCCATTGAAAGAGATTGAGTAATTCTGGGGTATGAAGTGCACTTCTTGGGGAGAAATCTTCTTCGTCAGTCAGTGATGAAAAACGATTCCAAGGACAGATAAGCTGGCAATCATCACAACCATAAATACGATTACCCATCAGAGGGCGAAACGCTTCAGGAATGGCTCCCTCAAGTTCGATAGTAAGATAAGAAATACAGCGACGAGCATCAATAGTATAAGGTTCAACAATGGCACCTGTCGGGCAGGTTGTCATACAGGCGACACATTTACCGCATTGCTCTTCAACAGGGCTATCTATCGGTAATGGTAAATCAATCAGTAGTTCACCAAGGAAAAACCAAGAGCCTGCTTGATTGTTAATAACAAGTGAGTGTTTACCAACCCAGCCAAGCCCAGCTTTAACGGCTAATGGACGTTCCATGATAGGTGCTGAATCAACAAAAGGACGAAAATTGACGACTCCTTGATATTCAAACTGCTGACAATATTGTGAAATTCTTTCGCCAAGTTTTTTAAGACGCTGCCTTAATACTTTGTGATAATCCCGACCCAGCGCATAACGGCTGATATAGCCTTGTTCTGGATTATTTAAGGTTCGTGCAAATGCGGCATCCGTAGGGAGATAATTCATTCTGACACTGATAACACGTAATGTCCCAGGCACCAATTCATGAGGCCTGGCTCGAGTCATTCCATACTTTTCCATCCATGCCATTTCACCATGATATTGTTTATCTAACCAGGCTTGTAGGCGAGGTTCTTCAAGTGATAAGTCAGTATCACATATCCCTGTTTGTTGAAAACCTAGCTCAGAACCCCATAATTTAATGTTTTGAGCGAGAAGATTAAGATCGAGTGATGACATGAATAAACCGAATCAATAGGTAAGAGGTGAGTCCTAAGAGCGCGCAGTGTATCATAGTGAGGCTGTAGGAAAAATCCTCACAATAAATAGATTTATGGTATGGTTATTTGATAGTGATTTCGATAACTATTTGCCTTAAGAAAACATATAAAGCTTAGTATTTGATGTTCTCCAACGATCTCTCTTTATTAAGCCGTTATAACTTAACAATAGATTATATAAATATGAAAGAATGGGTTGTTACATTAGAAGATGAAGCGGCAACAGTTGAACTCGGGCGTACTGTTGCAATGGCGACTAATCATAGCGGATTGATCATTTATTTATATGGCGATCTGGGCGCTGGAAAAACAACCTTTAGCCGAGGCTTTTTACAAGCGCTTGGTCATCAAGGGCATGTAAAAAGTCCAACGTATACATTAGTTGAACCCTATATGCTTTCACCAAATCCTGTTTATCATTTTGATCTTTATCGTTTAGCTTCTGCTGAAGAGCTAGAGTTTATGGGAATACGCGACTATTTTGAGCAAGACGCGTTATGCCTTATTGAATGGCCATCGCAAGGCGAAGGCTTTTTACCTAACGCGGATTTAGAGCTTCATTTAAGCTACGAAGACGAAGGTCGAAAAGCGCGTTTTGTTGCCCTTTCACAAAGAGGGAATACTGTTTTATCCCGTATTCAGTCTGCATAAAGGAATATTGATTATGTCGAGTCTCATCACCATTGTGAGTCAAAGTCAGCGTTATGTTGTTGCCTTTCTGTTGGTTGTTTTGTCTTTATTTTTTGTGCAAGCAGCACAAGCCGCTACTGTGACAGAAGTAAAAGCAGAAAACGGTATTTCAGCAACAACCCTCACATTCACGTTTAGTGATGGGAAGCCGAGTTATCGATATTACTCATTAAAAAACCCTGACCGTTTAGTGATGGATTTTAAACAAAGTACAAAAATCACGGGATTACCGGCAGCATTAGGTAATGGGCAGTTAGCCCATAAAATTCGCTCAACGCAATCAAAAGATAGTCAATACCAAAGTTTGGTTGTTGAGCTTGCTCAGCCTGTGGTGGTTACTGAACGTTTGATGAATGCAAGTGGTGGCTATAAGTTAGTGCTTACTATTAAGGCTCTGAATGGTCGACAAAATAGCAATACCCAATCCACCGTCAGTATTGTTGCGTTATCACCAAGTGCGACCGTCACTACATCAAATTCAAGTTTAAATACTAATCGGGAAATGGCCCCTTTAATTACCCAATCAACACCCGAGGTTACCCCTGTTGCGCCTATTGTAAAACCACGAACCACATCGTCAAAACCACAAGCCGGTTCACGCCAAATTATTATTGCGATAGATGCGGGGCATGGTGGGCAAGATCCGGGAGCGATTGGTCAGAAAGGTAATCGTGAAAAAGACGTAACGCTAAGTGTGGCAAGGAAGTTGGAAGCTCGCTTACGTAACGATCCTATGTTTAAACCCGTTCTAACACGCAGTGGTGATTATTTTATTTCAGTTGCAGGGCGCTCTGAAGTTGCCCGTAAGCAGAGCGCGAATATGTTAGTGTCTATTCATGCAGACTCAGCCCCCAATCGTAGTGCAAGAGGTGCTTCTGTCTGGGTGCTTTCTAATCGTCGCGCAAACAGTGAATTAGGTAAGTGGCTCGAACAAAGTGAGAAACAATCTGAATTACTCGGTGGTGCAGGTGATGCATTAGATGGTGCAGATCCCTATTTAAGCCAAGCAGTACTCGATTTGCAGTTCGGTAATTCACAGCGAGTAGGTTATGACGTTGCTGTTGCTGTATTGTCTGAATTAAGGAAAGTGGGTTCATTACATAAGAAAACACCAGAGCATGCGAGTTTAGGTGTTTTACGTTCACCTGATATTCCTTCCATTTTAGTTGAAACAGGTTTTATCAGTCACGCGTCAGAAGAGCAGTTACTCATTTCCGACGCTTATCAAGAGAAACTTGCGGCATCTATTCATGCAGGTTTAAAAAATTATTTTCTGGCTCACCCTTTACAAAATGCGCCTAATTGATTGAGTAAAATGGAATAAAGGTCATGGCGATAAATTTATTACCTCCTCAGCTTGCAAACCAAATTGCCGCAGGGGAAGTTGTTGAAAGACCGGCCTCTGTTGTTAAAGAGTTGCTGGAAAATAGTTTAGACGCAGGTGCGACCTCGATTGATATTGATATCGATAAAGGCGGCGCGAAGCTTATTCGTATTCGTGATAATGGGTGTGGTATCAATCGCGATGATTTGAAGTTAGCACTTGCTCGCCATGCAACTAGCAAAATATCAAGTCTGGACGATCTCGAAGCCATAATGAGTATGGGCTTTCGTGGTGAAGCGTTAGCGAGCATTAGCTCAGTTTCTCGTTTAACGTTGACATCACGTACTCAAGATCAAGAAGAAGCATGGCAAGCTTATGCTGAAGGCAGAGATATGGCTGTCGCTGTTAAGCCTGCGGCTCATCCTGTCGGAAGTACGGTTGAAGTGCTTGATCTCTTTTATAACACGCCAGCAAGACGTAAATTTTTGCGTACTGAAAAAACAGAGTTTGCACATATTGATGAAGTGGTTCGTCGCATTGCGTTATCGCGTTTTGATGTTTCTATCAATCTGACTCATAACGGTAAACGCGTTCGGCAATACCGTGCAGTAAAAGATGAAAATCAGCAAAATCGCCGATTGAGTGCAATTTGCGGTAATAATTTTGTTAATCAATCGATGTTGTTATCGTGGGAACATGGTGATTTAGCAATAAAAGGTTGGGTAGAACACCCTTTATCACCGGTGCAAAGTAGTGAAATTCAGTATTGCTATGTGAATGGACGAATGATGCGTGATAGATTAATTAATCATGCTATTCGCCAAGCTTATGAAGGTTATTTACAAGGAGAGCAGCAACCTTCTTACATCTTATATTTAAGCGTTGATCCTCACCAAGTTGATGTTAATGTCCACCCAGCTAAACATGAAGTTCGCTTCCATGAATCTCGTTTGGTTCATGATTTTATCTATCAAGGTGTGTTGAGTGTTTTACGACAAGCAACGCAAGAGCCTTTATCTCTGGATTCGGATGATGAAGAAGAGCACGAAATAGCTTTAAATTTCCCTGAAAATCGTCAAGTTGCAGGTGAAAATGTATTTTCTCAGCCTTATCAAGCACCAGTAACTCAAACTCAGCCAAATACACCATCACATCAATACAGTGAACGAGAGCACAACAATAACTCACATCAAAAACAAGCCTCTCAATTTGGAGATCGCCGTCAATTTGGTGAAAGCTATCAAAGGACACAGGGTGCGCTTTATCAAAAAATGATGCAAGAAAGTGTATCAACATCAGAAGATAGAGAAAAAATACCACTATTTCCTGAGCGTGCCCCATTGAATTTAGGCGAACTCGTTCATACAACTAATAATATCAAAGAAGATGCTATTTCGGTGATGCCTCGTTCCGTCAATGCGAAAGATGGACAAACTGATTATACTTTTGGGCGAGTATTGGCAATTTATCAGCACAAATATGCGTTAATAGAATCTTCACAAGGTCTTGGGTTGTTATCATTGGAAGAAGCTGATTTTCTGTTAAAATGTGCGCAATTACTGCCTAAAGATGAAACATTGAAACCACAACCTTTGCTCGTGCCTTTAAAGTTGGCATTGAGTAAAGAGGAGATTAGTGTATTTAATCAGTTTCAATCGCTAATCAGCCATTTTGGGATCATTATCGAAATTTCTCACGGTAAAGCAACGATACATGCGGTGTCGTTACCTTTGCGTCAGCAAAATTTACCTGTGTTACTGACGGCATTATTAGCCTATTTGTCAGAAGAGCAATCTTGTACCGAGCAACAGCTTGGGCAGTGGCTAGCAAAACAATTAGGGGCAGAGCAGGTGCAATGGTCGCAAGCTCAGGCCGTAGGATTATTGGCTGATATTGAAAGACTTTGTCCTCAATATGTCAGACAGCCAGCAAAAAACTTATTACAATTAATTGATTTACAACCGGTGGTAGTGGCATTAAATAATGAGCGATGTGAACACGCAAATAAAACCTAAAGCAATTTTTCTAATGGGACCTACAGCGTCAGGTAAAACAGCATTAGCAATTGCACTGAGACAGAAACTGCCTGTAGATATTATTAGCGTGGATTCAGCTCTTATCTATCGTGGTATGGATATCGGTACAGCAAAGCCAGATGCGAATGAGCAATCGCTTGCTCCACATCGATTAATTGATATTCTAGACCCTGCATTTCCCTATTCTGCTGCGGATTTTCGACGTGATGCACTCAATGCAATGGAAGAAATTACCGCAGCTGGACGAATTCCACTATTAGTGGGTGGGACTATGCTATATTTTAAAGCGTTACTTGAAGGTCTATCGCCTTTACCTAGCGCTAATTCAGATGTTCGTGCTGAAATAGAAAAAAAAGCAGCAGAGCAGGGGTGGGAGGCAATACATAAAGAGTTAGCATTAGTTGATCCCGTTGCAGCACAACGGATCCATCCTAATGATCCTCAACGACTTTCACGTGCGCTAGAAGTTTACTTGATTTCAGGTAAGACAATGACGGAATTGACCAAAATATCAGGCGAGTCTTTGCCTTATGATGTTTATCAATTTGCGATTGCTCCGAAAGATAGAAATGTTCTTCACCAACGCATTGAAGCCCGTTTTAAACAGATGTTAACGTGTGGATTCGAAGATGAAGTAAAATCATTATATGAACGGGGCGATTTGCATGAAGATCTACCTTCTGTACGTTGTGTCGGTTATCGCCAGATGTGGTCATATTTATCTGGCGAAATAGATTATGATGAGATGGTTTATCGAGGGATCTGCGCTACCCGGCAATTAGCGAAGCGACAAATCACTTGGTTAAGAGGTTGGAATGATATTCACTGGCTTGATAGTGAAGATCCAAAACAATCTCTTGACACTGTTTTGCAGGTAGTTAGTGCATAGATGGTAGGTTTGTGTAAAATTGATAGTTGCCAAAGCGCAATTTTTGAGTAGTTCATTTTTCGAACCCATTGGGTTCTAATATAAAACAACAAAATAAGGAAAACATAGAATGGCTAAGGGGCAATCTTTGCAAGATCCTTTCCTGAACGCATTACGTCGTGAAAGGGTTCCCGTTTCTATCTATTTGGTAAACGGCATTAAATTGCAGGGTCAGATCGAATCTTTTGACCAATTTGTTATTTTGCTGAAAAACACAGTAAGTCAGATGGTATACAAACATGCTATCTCTACCGTGGTACCTTCGCGTCCTGTTTCTCATCATAGCAACACAGGCACGAACCAAACGGGTACAGGTTACAATGGTGGCACTGCTCAGCAGGATGATGTTGCAGAATAATAATCCAATATTATTCTTGATATAAGAAAAACATAGGTAGGGAGACTTTACCTATGTTTTTTCCTGTTTTTATAAAGTCCAAGAGGTTTCGCCTTTGTTTGATCGTTATGAAGGTGGCGAATTAGCCGTTTTAGTGCACGTCTTCTTTTCTCAAGAAAAGGACGTTGATGATTTGCAAGAATTTGAATCTTTGGTGACATCTGCGGGTGTTAAACCAGTTCAGATTATTACTGGCAATCGAAAAGCACCTCATCCTAAATATTATGTGGGTGAAGGTAAAGCAGAAGAAATTGCCGAAGCTGTAAAAGCAAGTGGTGCAGATGTTGTTTTATTTAATCATGCACTGACACCTGCACAAGAACGAAATCTGGAAAGACTTTGTGAATGCCGAGTGGTTGATCGCACGGGAGTTATCCTTGATATCTTTGCTCAAAGAGCAAGAACCCATGAAGGAAAGCTACAGGTAGAACTTGCCCAGTTACGTCACTTATCAACCCGTTTAGTCAGAGGGTGGACTCACCTTGAAAGACAAAAAGGGGGGATTGGGTTACGAGGACCAGGCGAAACTCAGCTAGAAACAGACCGCCGCTTACTCCGAGGTAAAATTAGTCAAATTTTAATGCGATTGGGTAGGGTTGAGCGTCAGCGTGAACAAGGACGACAAGCGCGAAGTAAAGCTGATATTCCGACATTATCCCTTGTTGGTTACACAAATGCAGGAAAATCGAGTTTATTTAACCATATTACCTGTTCAGATGTGTATGCAGCAGATCAGCTCTTTGCAACATTAGATCCAACACTCAGACGTATTCAAGTTGATGATGTGGGAACTGTTGTATTAGCCGATACTGTTGGATTTATTCGACATTTACCTCATGATCTTGTTGCTGCTTTTAAAGCTACTTTGCAAGAAACGCGAGAAGCAACTTTGCTTCTTCATGTTATTGATGCAGCAGATAGCCGTTTTGAGGAAAATATTCATGCAGTTGAAAGTGTATTAGAAGAGATTGATGCTCAAGAAATACCAACACTGCATGTTATGAACAAAATTGATCTTCTTGAAGATTTTACTCCAAGAATAGATCGAAATGAAGAAAACTTACCCGTTAGGGTTTGGGTTTCGGCACAAACAGGCGAAGGTATTCCGCTGTTATATCAGGCGTTGACAGAACGTCTTTCAGGTGAGATCGCACACTTTGAATTACGTTTACCGCCAGAAAATACAGGGCGCTTACGTAGTCGTTTTTATCAATTACAGTCAATAGAACGTGAATGGATTGAAAAAGACGGTAAAGTTGGGCTAATCATACGTATGCCTATGGTAGACTGGCGCCGCCTTTGCAAGCAGGAACCAAATTTATTGGATTACGTGGTCTGATATTCGGCCATAATAATGAACATTAACTGAGAGCTGGCGACGAAATCGGCTCTTAAGCCTGATAAATCTAATCATAATAATGGAGCTAGAACATGGCGTGGAATCAGCCCGGTAACAACGGACAAGACCGCGACCCGTGGGGTAACCGAAACAGCGGCAATAATAATGGCGATGGCAACGGTAACTCCAACGGCAATCAAGGAGGTCGGAATCGCGGAGCATCAGATCTCGATGATATGTTCCGTAAACTGAGTGAAAAACTTGGTGGTTTCGGCGGCAAAAAAGGTGGAAACTCCTCTTCTGGCCAAAATGGCGGTCCCCGTGGCAATGCTGGAAATCTTTTGATTTCTCTTGCATTAGGTGCGGTTGTCGTGGTTTGGGCTGCAAGTGGTTTTTATACTATCAAAGAGGCAGAACAAGGCGTAGTGACTCGTTTTGGTAAATTTTACCAAATCGTTGAACCTGGTCTGAACTGGAAACCGACTTTCATTGATGAAGTTCAGCCTGTTAACGTAAAAACTATCCGTGATTTAACCACGGGTGGCATGATGTTAACGTCAGATGAAAACATGGTTCAAGTTGAGATAAACGTGCAGTATGTTGTCTCTGATCCAGAAACATTCCTGTTTAACCTGACAACACCAATTAACAGCTTAGGTCAGGCAACTGACAGTGCAGTCCGTGGCGTTATTGGTCGTTCAGAAATGGAAAAAATTCTGACTTCTAATCGTTCAGAAATTCGTGACCAAACACGTCAAGAATTAGAAGAGACTATTCGTCCTTATAACATGGGTATCTCGATTGTGGACGTCAACTTCCAAGTTGCTCGCCCACCAGAAGCGGTAAAAGCGGCATTTGATGACGTAATCGCGGCACGAGAAGAAGAACAAAAAACTATTCGCCAAGCTGAGGCTTATAAAAACGAAGTGTTACCGTTAGCAAAAGGTAACGCACAACGTATGATTGAAGAAGCGACGGCTTATAAAACCAGTGTGGTGATGAAAGCAGAAGGTGAGGTAGCAAGCTTTGCTAAAATCTTACCTGAATATCGTGCTGCACCTGAAATTACTCGCGAGCGTCTTTACATTGAAACGATGGAAAAAGTGCTATCAAAAACACGTAAAGTCATCGCTAATGATAAAGGTAACAGCATGTTAGTGTTGCCTTTAGAGCAAATGTTACGTCAGCAATCTCAATCCGCATCATCAAATACAGTTGAGGCGCCTGCGCGTATTAGCACACCTGCTCCAACTGTAAATCCAGCACCGGCACAAAAACCCGCAACAACGACTTATGGTAATGGTGGATATGGTAGTCATAATGGCGGTTATGGTCAGCCTTACGGCAATAATCAAGGAGGACAATAATCATGCGTAAAGTTATCGCTGTTGTTGCAGTTATTATTTTAGCGTTGTTGTACTCTTCTGTGTTTGTCGTTCAACAGTATGAGCGTGGTATTATTTTACGCTTTGCGAAAGTTGTACGTGATGCTGAAAATAAACCTGTTGTTTATGAACCTGGTCTTCACTTTAAAATTCCATTTATTGAGAATGTGAAAAAACTGGATGCACGTATTCAAACTATGAACATCCAGCAAGACCGTTTCTTATCAGGTGAGAATAAAGACTTATTGGTCGATTCTTATCTGAAATGGCGTATCAGTGATTTCAGTACTTACTATTTGGCAACAGGTGGTGGTAATACAACGCAAGCAGAAACATTATTGCGTCGTAAATTCAGTGACCGTTTACGTTCTGAAATTGGTCGTATGAGCGTGAACCAAATTATTACGGATTCTCGTGGTCGTTTAACCATTGATGTTCGTAATGCACTGAATGAAGGTACACCTTCTCGTGATACAAGTGCTGCTGATGATGCAATCGCTATTGCTGCTAAAAAAGTGGCTGAAGAAACTAAAGGTCAAGCTCCTGCTATCAACATGAACAGTATGGCGGCATTAGGTATTGAAGTGATTGACGTTCGAATCAAGCAAATCAACTTACCTATGGAAGTTTCGGAAGCGATTTATCAGCGTATGCGTGCAGAGCGTGAAGCCGTTGCTCGTCGTCATCGTTCACAAGGTCAAGAGCAAGCTGTGAAAATTCGTGCTGCTGCGGATAAGACGGTAACAGAGACACTTGCTGAGTCTGAGCGTGAATCATTACGTCTTCGTGGTGAAGGTGATGCCCAAGCGACTAAACTATTTGCTGATGCGTTCAACCAAGACCCAGACTTCTATGCCTTCATTCGTAGCTTACGTGCCTATGAAAAGAGCTTTAACCAAGATGGTAATGACGTCATGGTGTTAAGCCCAGATAGTGATTTCTTACGCTATATGAAAGCACCAACAAAAGCACGAGCAATTGAAGAATAATTTCTGAACGTATTAAACCGTTTAAGTAAATAATAAAATCCTCCACCTTTAAAAGTGGGGGATTTTTTTTGATATCAATAAGATAAATCTAGTAACTAGGCTAAGAAATAAATAATTGTGCATAAAAAGATGAAAATTTACGCTTAATGGTTTCCAAAATGGTTTTAGCTGGGATAGTATAAAGTGAAAATTGCATTTCAAGATAAACCTTCGGCAATACCGAAGCGTCTTCTTCGCCATTTTCACTTTTATGTCACTCTGCTTCCTGTTTTTGCGATCAAAACTGTTGATAAAATTCACAATACGTCTGTGGTGCGGATTTTTCGGGCAAAAATATTGACAATGGCAAGATAATCTATTGCTTAAAAGCGGGGATGGCATAATTAGATAAAATCTACTGTAACTCTTGAATTGAGATGGTAGAATCCTTTTTTAAGCAACCGAGTGTATTTTGAAATGAGTAATAACGTTGTCGTATTGGGCACCCAGTGGGGTGACGAAGGCAAAGGCAAGATAGTCGATTTGCTGACAGAACGCGCTAAATATGTTGTTCGCTACCAAGGTGGCCATAACGCAGGTCACACTCTAGTCATCGACGGTGAAAAAACCGTTCTTCATTTAATCCCATCAGGCATTCTCCGTGAAAATGTTGTTAGCATCATAGCAAACGGTGTCGTTTTATCGCCAGAAGCACTGATGAAGGAAATGACCCAACTTGAAGATCGTGGTATTCCTGTTCGCTCTCGTTTACTTCTGTCTGAAGCTTGCCCATTAATCCTTCCTTATCATATTGCATTAGATAATGCGCGTGAGAAAGCGCGTGGCGAAAAAGCTATTGGTACAACAGGCCGTGGTATTGGACCTGCTTACGAAGATAAAGTGGCTCGTCGTGGTTTACGTGTTGGCGATCTATTTGATAAAGAAACGTTTGCACAAAAACTTAAAGAAATCATCGAGTATCATAATTTCCAACTGGTCAACTACTACAAAGTTGAACCTGTTGATTACCAAAAAACCTTAGACGATATCATGGCAATCGCTGATATTCTGACAGGTATGGTTGTTGATGTTTCGGACTTACTGTACAAAGCAACACAAAACGGTGAGTTAGTGATGTTTGAAGGTGCACAAGGTACTTTATTAGACATCGACCACGGTACTTATCCGTATGTCACCTCTTCAAACACAACCGCTGGTGGTGTGGCAACAGGCTCAGGCTTAGGTCCTCGTTATGTTGGTTACGTATTAGGTATTATCAAAGCTTACTCTACTCGTGTAGGTGCAGGTCCATTCCCAACTGAATTGTTTGATGAAGTGGGTGACTTCTTACGTGAGAAAGGCCAAGAATTTGGTGCAACCACAGGTCGTAGCCGTCGTACAGGTTGGTTAGATATCGTTGCTATTCGTCGCGCTGTTCAAATCAACTCACTGTCTGGTTTCTGCATGACTAAACTGGATGTGTTAGATGGTCTGAAAGAAGTGAAACTGTGTGTAGGTTATCGCTTACCAAACGGTAAAGTGATTGATACCACACCTTTAGCCGCTGATGATTGGGAAGGTATCGAACCTATCTATGAATCAATGCCAGGCTGGAATGAAACGACGTTTGGTGTGAAAGATCATGCTCAACTGCCACAAGCCGCTCTGAACTATATCAAGCGTGTAGAAGAGTTAACGGGCGTTCCTGTTGATATCGTTTCTACTGGTCCAGATCGTTCAGAAACGATCATTCTCCGTCATCCCTTTGATGCATAATCTGTATTAAATTGGTTTGATGTGAAAATCGTCCCTGAAAATGACAGGGGCGATTTTTTCGTATCTGTTTGTTGGTTAAATTGAGATAAAAATACGCGTTACACACATAAGATAAGATAGTGTTACACTCGGTTTTGCTTCTGTTTTATCAGTAACGAGTAGAAATAATAAGACAATGTTATTGCTGTAATGTCAGAAATAGAAAAGCGATCTGTTGAAAATCGACAGTATCGCTTTTTCTTTGCCTGTGATATCGCTATTATTTTGTTAATAGTCAAGTGAGAGAGGGAAATCACTCACTTTTGAGCATATCTTTGCTAAATGTCCAAAAATTAAACATAATATTGCTTAATAAAATGATATTCTCATTAATAATTACTTATCCCTTAATGACTTTAAGAGGGAAAAACACTTTTCAGAGGTCATTGTGCAATTAACCAGTTTTACAGATTATGGATTGCGGGCATTGATATATATGGCTTCACTGCCAGAAGGCAAAATGACGAGTATCACTGAAGTGACACAAGTCTATGGTGTCTCGCGTAACCATATGGTGAAAATTATTAATCAACTTAGCCATTTAGGTTTTGTTGAGGCTATTCGTGGTAAAAATGGAGGGATCCGTTTAGGCAAGCCTGCAACAGACATCATTGTGGGTGAGGTTGTTCGTGCTTTAGAGCCACTTTCATTAGTAAACTGTAGTGCTGAGTTTTGTCACATTACCCCAGCGTGTCGACTAAAATTAGTGTTGAATCAGGCGATTGAGCAGTTTTTGAAAGAGTTAGACCGTCACACACTCGCAGAGCTAGTTGAAAATAATAGCTCCTTATATAAATTGTTATTAGAAGATGTTTAAGTCGACTATTTCATCAAATCTGATAGCTTGGAGGTCATAATGTCAAAAGATCCTTTTCAGGATAGAGAAGCAGAAAAATACGCCTCTCCAATTGCTAGTCGCGAATATATTTTAGAAGAAATGAAAAAACGCACGGCACCAATGAGCCGTGAAGATTTAGCACAAGCGTTAAAAATTTCAGGTGAAGAAGACTTAGAAGCGTTGCGTCGCCGTTTAAGAGCAATGGAGCGTGATGGTCAGTTAGTTTTTACTCGTCGCCAGTGCTACGCATTACCTGAGCGCCTTGATTTATGGAAAGGCAAGGTCATTGGTCACCGCGATGGTTATGGTTTTTTACGTGCAGAAGGTCAAAAAGATGACCTCTATCTTTCACAAGATGAAATGAAAAAAACAATGCATGGCGATGTTATCCTTGCTCAACCTTTAGGTATGGATAGAAAAGGTCGCCGTGAAGGTCGTGTTGTTCGTGTTATTGAACCACGAAATAACCAAATTGTAGGTCGCTATTTTATTGAGTCAGGGATGGGATTTGTCGTCCCTGATGATAGCCGTTTAAGCTTTGATATCCTTATTCCTAAAGAAGATATCATGGGTGCACGAATGGGAAATGTGGTGGTTGTTGAAATCACAACAAGGCCAACTCGCCGCACTCAAGCCGTAGGCCGTATCGTCGAAATTTTAGGTGAAACTATGGGAACGGGTATTGCGGTAGAAATCGCATTACGTACTCATGAAATTCCGTATACATGGCCTGCAAAAGTGACAAAAGAAGTGGCAGATTTAAAAGAAGAGGTGCCTGAATCTGCTAAAGAAGGACGTGTTGATTTACGTAATTTGCCTTTAATTACTATTGACGGTGAAGATGCGCGAGACTTTGATGATGCCGTTTATTGTCAGCGCAAAAAAGGGGGAGGCTGGCGTTTATGGGTTGCGATTGCTGATGTTAGCTATTATGTCCGCCCACAAACAGCATTAGATACAGAAGCACGTAGTCGAGGAAACTCTGTTTATTTCCCTTCTCAAGTCGTACCGATGTTGCCAGAAGTTCTATCTAATGGATTGTGTTCATTAAACCCACAGGTTGACCGCTTGTGTATGGTCTGTGAGATGACCGTTTCTGAGCAAGGGCGTCTTTCTTCTTATAGATTCTATGAAGCGGTGATGAGTTCTCATGCACGAATGACCTACACGAAAGTGTGGAAAATTATTCAAGGTGATGAGGAACTGCGTGAACACTATAAGCCCATCGTTAAAGATATTGAACATCTGTATGAGTTATACCAAGCATTAGATAAAGCACGTGAACAACGTGGGGCGATTGGTTTTGAATCAGAAGAAGCGAAGTTTATCTTTAATGCAGAGCGTCGAATTGAACGTATTGAGCCTGTTGTTCGTAATGATGCACATAAATTGATTGAAGAGTGCATGATCCTTGCTAATATCGCAGCCGCTCGCTTTGTTGAAAAAAATGAAGAACCTGCACTTTATCGTATTCATGATAAACCCAAAGAAGACAGCGTCCTGAATTTACGCTCTGTCTTTAATGAACTCGGTTTAACGTTGCCTGGCGGCTTAACGCCAGAGCCAGCAGATTATGCGCGAGTCATGAAAGAGGTTGAAGATAGACCTGATCGCGAAATGCTACAAACCATGATTTTGCGCTCAATGAAACAGGCAATTTACGATCCTGAAAATCGTGGGCACTTTGGTTTAGCATTAAAATCTTATGCGCACTTTACCTCACCAATTCGTCGCTATCCTGATTTAGCTCTGCATCGTGCAATTAAATATCAGATTGCGAAAGAAAAAGGTCACGGTTCGCAACGTTGGACCCCAACAGGTGGCTACCACAGTGATATGGATACCATGTTGCAATTAGGTGAGCACTGCTCTTTAACCGAGCGCCGTGCTGATGAAGCTACACGAGATGTGGCTGATTGGCTGAAATGTGACTTTATGCTGGATCAAATTGGTCAACAGTTTACCGGTATTATTACCAGCGTAACGGGCTTTGGTTTCTTTGTTCGCTTAAATGATCTGTTTATTGATGGTCTGGTGCATGTTTCTACATTAAATAATGATTACTATCAGTATGATAATGTAGGGCAACGCTTAATTGGCGAGTCTTCAGGACAAGTTTATCGCCTTGGCGATGAAGTGGAAGTGAAAGTTGAAGCTGTCAGTATGGATGAACGTACTATCGACTTCTCTTTAATTTCAACAACACGTACTGCGCGTAATCCGGGTAAAACAGCCCGTGTTCGTGGTCTAAAAGGTGAAAAAGACAAGAAAAATGCCAGTTCTAGCAAATCTCGTCGTCGTGATGCAAGCAAGGATAAAAACTTTGAGCCAGATAGTGCCTTCAAAAAAGGCAAATCATCAGGTCGAGGTAATGCGAGCAAAGACAAAGCGGTAAAAGACCAAGTCGCGAAAGACAAAGCCAGTAGCAAACGTAAGAAAGCATCATCACAAACCAAAAAGATAGAGGCAAAACTTAAAGCTAAACGCGCTGCCAAACGCGATAACGCATAAAGTTTCGTTCTTCTGGTTCTCTTTTTAAAAGGCGGAGACCCCGCCTTTTATCTGTTTTGTGCCTTTTTATTTTTTAATGAGTAAATACCGCTATGAGCGAAGAAATTATTTATGGTATTCACGCAGTAACCGCATTACTTGAGCGTGATCCTGCACGTTTTAAAGAAGTTTATGTATTAAAAGGGCGTGAAGATCGCCGTTTAACACCTGTTATTCATGAATTAGAAGCACAAGGTATTCTGGTTCAAGTGGCGAATCGCCAATGGTTGGATAGCCAAACAGAGGGTGCTGTTCACCAAGGTATTATTGCTAAAGTAAAACCAGGTCGTCAGTATCAAGAACAAGATTTACCAGACTTATTAGCTAGTGTTGGTACGCCTTTCTTATTAGTGCTGGATGGTGTCACTGATCCCCATAATTTAGGGGCTTGTTTACGTAGTGCAGATGCCGCTGGTGTGCATGCTGTTATTGTCCCGAAAGATCGTTCTGCACAATTAAATGCAACGGCCAAAAAAGTGGCTTGTGGTGCGGCAGAAAGTGTCCCTTTAATTAAAGTGACTAACCTTGCTCGTACATTGCGTTTTCTGCAAGAAGAAAACATTTGGATTGTCGGCACAGCTGGCGAGGCAGACCATACTTTATATCAAAGCAAACTTACAGGCCCAATGGCATTAGTGATGGGCGCTGAAGGTGAAGGTATGCGCCGTTTAACACGTGAGCATTGTGATGAGCTAATTAGTATCCCTATGGCGGGTACCGTGTCTTCACTTAATGTTTCTGTGGCAACGGGTGTCTGTTTATTTGAAGCGATGCGTCAGCGTATTAGTGTAAAATAATCGCTTAGTCTATTTTATTCTCTATACTCCCTTGAGTTTTATTGACCGCGGGGGTATAGTGACGCGTCAATTTTTTCAGTCACAACTTAAACAAGTTCCTTGCCTCCATGGGTGGTGACTGACCCTGACAGGAGGCTGATAAATCCGTAAGGAGCAATATCAAATGCGTCATTACGAAATCGTTTTTATGGTTCATCCTGACCAGAGCGAACAAGTTCCGGGCATGATCGAGCGTTATAAAACCGCTATCACTAATGCAAATGGTCAGATCCACCGTCTAGAAGACTGGGGTCGTCGTCAATTAGCTTATCCAATCAACAAACTGCATAAAGCACACTACGTTCTAATGAACGTTGAAGCGCCGCAGGAAGTGATTGATGAACTGGAAACTACTTTCCGTTTCAACGATGCCGTTCTCCGCAACATGATTATGCGTACTAAACACGCAGTAACTGAAGCTTCTCCAATGGTTAAAGCAAAAGACGAACGCCGTCGTGATATCGCTGATGACCTCGATGATGAAGATGAAGTTGATGATGTAGCAGAGGATTCTGAAGAGTAATTAGTGCTGTGACGGCTAATAATCATTTGGTGCTAACTGGCACAGTGTGCAAAGCATTAATTCGAAAAGTTAGCCCCGCTGGGATCCCGCACTGTCAATTTGTTATTGAACATCGTTCAATTCAAGAAGAGGCGGGATTGAAAAGACAATCATGGTGCCGAATGCCCATTGTTGTTAGCGGGAAAGCGTTACAAGCAGTTACTCACAGTATAACGGTCGGCAGTCAAATCACCGTTTCTGGATTCATTAGTAGCCATCAGGCGCGAAATGGATTGTTTAAATTGGTGCTTCATGCCGAGCAGATTGAATTGATAGATTCTGGAGACTAGCCATATGGCACGTTATTTCCGTCGTCGTAAGTTCTGCCGTTTCACAGCAGAAGGCGTACAAGAGATCGATTATAAAGATATCGCTACGCTGAAAAACTATATCACTGAAAGTGGTAAAATTGTACCAAGTCGTATCACCGGTACTCGTGCAAAATACCAGCGTCAGCTGGCTCGTGCTATCAAGCGCGCACGCTACCTGTCTTTATTACCTTATACTGATCGTCATCAGTAATAGGTATATAGTCCATTAATGACTTGTAGAGGATAAGGTAATGCAAATTATTCTGCTTGATAAAGTAGCGAATCTGGGTAGCCTGGGTGATCAGGTTAACGTAAAATCGGGCTATGCTCGTAACTATTTAATCCCACAGGGTAAAGCTGTTTCTGCGACTAAGAAAAACATCGAGTTTTTCGAAGCGCGTCGTGCTGAGTTAGAAGCTAAATTAGCTGAAACTTTAGCAGCAGCTGAAGCTCGTGCAGCGAAGATCAATGCACTGGGTTCTGTCACTATCAGCTCTAAAGCGGGTGACGAAGGTAAACTGTTTGGTTCAATCGGTACTCGTGACATCGCTGATGCAGTAACTGCTGCTGGCGTTGAAATGTGTAAGAGCGAAGTTCGCCTACCAAATGGCGTTCTGCGTACTACTGGTGACCACGAAGTTCACTTCCAAGTTCACAGTGACGTATTCGCTGAACTGAATGTTATCATCGTTGCTGAATAATCTCTGATTAAACAGTTAATGTTGATAAAGAAAAACGCCAGCTTAGCTGGCGTTTTTTTTGGTAAATAAAATACCCTTCTTACTATGGTGTACGGTAATAACTTCCATCACTCAAACGTGTGTAAGTGATCACAGTACCCGCACTATTTGTCACTTCTAGCATACTGACATCACCTTGTGGATTACGCTGTAAACGAATAGATTGCCCTGAGCGTAATTGGCTTAATGATTTTTGTTGGTCTTCTGACTTCGCCATAGAGAATGCATCATTAACAGGTAGTTGATTATCTCTAAAAAGTTGCGCTAAAGTTTGCCCCTCTTTAATGGTATAAGTTTGCCATGTTTGCGCGGGTATTGATTGCGTGTTTTGTAATGGCGTTGTTTGAGCAATGTTTTCCTCCGGATCTTTTGTCGTTGGATCCTCTATTGATGGCGAAACGTCCGGCTCGGCATTTAAACTATCTTGTGTTTGAGGGATCGGTGTTTGATACACGGGATCATTTGTAGATGCGATTGGCACAGGGAGATCATGCGTTGACGATGCGGGTTGAGGTGGCTCACTCGTGTTTTCACTGGTCGGCCAAAAAAACACGACTAATAAAGCAATTGCAACAACCAGTATTGCTCGACGATGTAAGCCAGGGAATTTGCCCATATTCACCTCATTATTGCTCTGTGAATCAGTATTATGAATTGCTGTAACATCTTTTTTATTCCTTGTAGCCATACTAGCACGAACCATGATCCTTACCTGCTCCCTGAATTCTTTTCAGAATTATCTATCCGCTCTAATTGTTAATGTTTTTATTTCCTTGATGGTTAACTAAAAATAGTTTCATACGTTGATACACATTTTTATCCGTTTCTATGGTTAAAGCTTGGGTTAATTCACCATAAAGATCATGAGGCAATAATGTGTCAGACCATGTTGAAAGAACATTCAGCGCCATATTTCTATCACGCAATGTCGGGCTGCGTAATTGCCTTTTGATAAGTGACCAGCCGATACCAGGAAAACCACCAAGATCCTGCATAATATATTCAACGGCATGATGAGACCGATATTCAGTGTCGGTAGCTGTTAATGGATCATCTGTGCTATCAAATGCCATTAATTCAATTTGTTGTTCTGCAAGTTTCACTACTCTTTCTATTTTGTGAGAAGTATCTGTTTGCATTAATTGGTGCCACCAATCTGCATTGGGATCCTCTTTTTGTAGTGAGAAGAGCAATTCCCAAATATCAAGATGCAGAGATTTAGCAACAAGGCTTGCTTGGTAATTTTTTGAACGTGAAGGACTTTGTAATGCTTCGATAATGAACGTCGACCATTCTGGTTTTTGAATAATTCTTTGTGAAACGGAGATAATTTGTTGTTGGCAATGATCGTCCCAGCCAAGAGACTCGAGCAATAGCCAATCTTCACCACGACTTTGCACAAAATCGGCGATTTCGCAGACGCAATATAAGTGTTTTAATTCTTTAGGTGGCAAAGTATCGACTTGTGAAATAAAAGTATTACACGCTTGAGCGCCTTCTACATAATCATAGATGTCTTTTGCTGGGCCTCCATTAATCAATGCGCGTACAAGATCGCTACAACCAAGCAGTAAGTCATTATCTAAAGGATGCGTGTGCAACATCTCTAATAATGCCCCTTTTGTGACACAATCATAGGCGACATATTCTGTCATTACATTATTTTTATATCCTTCAGTCAGCAACCAATAGCGATTATTAACAGACAGCGTTGAAGGTAGATGTTCGATAAATTGAATACGTCCCCAGCCTTTAGTTCGTTGACCAAGGGAATATAGAAAAGGCTCAAATTCTTCACAAGAAAGGCGCTGTTTTAGCGAACGAATAGCATAAAGTGTAAATTCAGGATGAAGGGAAAACAATAAAAGCAAACGTTGAGAAGTACTGTCGTTGAACGATCCTAATAGTCCTAAAGCGATTTTGATCGGGTTTTTATCAGGACTTAACTTCAAGAGCCATAAGATGAATTGAAAATAGATTTCATTATTAATCAGTGTTTCATCTTGTTCTATTTTATCTATCAGATATGCAATATAGGTAATCGGTGCCAGTTTATCTTGGCAGGATATTAAATAAAAAGACTCGACATGCTCTTTATCTGGCAAAAGAACGACATGTTTGATTGCATGATAGAGTGACAATGCAAATTCCTCACATGCTTTTTGAGAAGGCTGTTGTTCAATTGCTTTACCTATTCGTTGGTGCAAAATAATGCCTTCACGAGCGCCTGCTGACCAACTAAAAGGTACTGAATTATCATCAGGTTTTATTTTTAGGTGCGCGCATGACAATAGATTTAATTCATCGGGTAAAGGTGTATCACCTATTTCATAAGGTGCTAATTGTGAAAGAATTGAAGGAATAGAAGAAGGATAAACGTTAGGAAAGTCTATTGTGAGGTCGATAGACAGAGGTGACTTACTGAAAAGCTTATCGCGCCAATTAGTCATAATACGCCCTATTTGTTTTGCCGTCTTAGTATAACTTTAGCGGAAAATAGGATAGTGGGACAAAAAAAGACAGAAAATCCACTTATATCACTTAAAAAATTCCCATCAAAAATATGTTTCTCTTCTTGATATAAAAGATCAAATCAAAAAAAACTGGTCAATAAAATTAAAACGCGGTACATTAGCAACACTCTTAAATGTAATATTATAACATTACAATAAAGCGAGGTTTATTATGAAACTCGGTATTCACCCTCAATATCGGACAGTGATTTTCCATGACACGAGTGCAGATGCTTATTTTAAAGTGGGTTCAACCATCCAAACAGAAAAGACAGTAGAGTATGAAGGGAAAACATACCCTTATGTGACATTAGATGTCTCTTCTCAATCACATCCATTTTATACCGGTAAGCAAAAGACGCATTCTCAAGAAGGTAATGTGGCACGCTTTAATAAACGTTTTGGTCAATTTATTAAGTAAGGAAGAAACAATGCAAGTATTAAGTTCATTAAAAAGTGCAAAACAACGTCACCCAGATTGTAAAGTAGTGCGTCGTCGTGGCCGCCTTTATGTCATTTGTAAGTCAAATCCACGTTTTAAGGCCGTTCAGGGGTAAGATTATGCCAAAGCCTATTTTTTCTTGTGTTTTAATTATGGGAATATTGGGGAGTGCTATGTCTGTTTTAGCACATAGCCACCATCATGAAAAAGTCCAAACACAAGCCCAACGAAATGCTGCGAATGGAATTTTTGAAGATAAGGATGTTCTCGATCGCCAACTCAGTGATTGGGATGGCGTATGGCAATCTGTGGAGCCTTACCTTCTCAGTGGCGAACTCGATGAGGTTTTACAAAAGAAAGCAGAAACGAAAAAAGACAAAACGATGGCAGAATATCGCGCTTACTATACACAGGGCTATAAAACTGATGTAGATATGATTGGTATTGAAAACAATATTATTGAGTTTCATCGTAGCGAAAAAGTTGATAGTTGCGAATATCACTATGATGGTTATCGTATTTTACATTATGAATCGGGTAAAAAAGGGGTTCGTTACTTGTTTAGATGTGATGATCCTAAAAGCCAAGCGCCAAAATTTATTCAATTTAGTGATCATATTATTGCACCAGAAAAAGCAGGGCATTTTCATTTATATATGGGGAACACATCGCAAGATGAATTGCTTAAAGAACTCAATAACTGGCCAACATATTATCCTTATTCAATGAAAGCAGATGATATTGTTCACGAGATGCTTTACCACTGATCACTAATTGATAAGAACATTTCGCTGACACCTTATACCCTTGGTTATTATCGAGGGTATTCTTCCTTAAAAATAATGATAAAAAAGAAAAAGCAGTAGCATCCTTGCTGACTTACTTTTATCAGTTAAATAGCGTTAAAAATGATTATAACCCCTGGCAGAGATACTTCATTTCCATATAGTCTTCAATACCGTGTTCAGAACCTTCACGGCCTAAACCTGATTGTTTAATACCACCAAATGGGGCAACTTCGTTGGAGATTAAACCCGTATTAATTCCGACCATGCCGTATTCTAAATTTTCAGCAACACGCCAAATGCGTTGTGGATTTTCACTATAAAAATAGGCTGCTAAGCCATAAATAGTATTATTGGCTAAGTGCACCACATCATCTTCATTTTCAAACACCACTAAAGGCGCTACAGGACCAAAGATCTCTTCTTCAAGAATATGACTATCGGCGGGGACATTACCAACAACCGTAGGCTGGAAAAAATTTTCACCCGCTTTATCACTTTCTCCGCCACAAAGCAGTGTTGCACCGCGTTTTAACGTGTCAGTGAGTAAAGATTGTGATTTCTCAACCGCTTTGCGATTAATAAGAGGTCCAATAGTGACACCTTCTTCAAAACCATTTCCCACTTTAAGCTTTTTAACAGCGGCAACAAAGCGTTCACTAAATTGTTGGTAAACATCTTTGTGAATATAAAAACGGTTAGCACAAACACAGGTTTGCCCTGCATTACGGAATTTAGCGCCCATTGCTCCTTCAACAGCTTTATCAATATCAGCATCATTAAACACGATAAAGGGGGCATTACCGCCTAATTCTAAAGAGACTTTTTTTACACTATCTGAGCATTGGCGCATTAATAAACGTCCTACCCCCGTAGAACCTGTAAAACTTAATTTGCGAACACGGTTATCAGAGGTAAAGACTTCGCCAATTTTAATCGCATCTCCAGTCACAATATTAATCACACCAGCGGGAATACCTGCTTGAGCCGCTAACGCCACTAACGCCAATGCGGTATAAGGTGTTTCATTGGCAGGCTTAATTACCATAGTGCAACCCGCAGCTAATGCAGGAGCGGCTTTGCGGGTGATCATAGCGGCTGGAAAGTTCCAAGGCGTGATAGCCGCACAAACACCAATACCTTGTTTAATTACCATCAAACGTTTATCAGCAGAAGGTGAAGGAATAATTTCACCGTTTGTTCTTTTACCTTGTTCTGCAAACCACTCGATAAAAGAAGCTGCATAAGCAATTTCACCTTCCGCTTCAGCGACAGGTTTACCTTGCTCAAAAGTCATTAATTCAGCCAGTTTTCTTTTATTTTCAGTGATTAATCTAAACCAATTTTGCAATAATGCTCCGCGCTGATGTGCGGTAAGTGCGCGCCATTTGGGTAAGGCTTTTTGTGCAGCATCAACAGCCATTATTGCTTCTTCTGTTGCCATATTGGGTATAGTACCAAGTAAAGTACCCGTGGCAGGATCGATAACCTCAACAGTTTCATTGTTTTTAGCATTACACCAAAGACCATCAATATAGCCTTGTTCGCGGAAATAGGGGTTTGTCGTTATCTTCACTTAATACCTCTCTGAACACATTATATATTGATATTTATAAGGCTAGGCAGCTCTGTGCCTATTTATAATTATATGCCTGTGTTGCTATGTTGTGAAAATAAGTATGACAAATGCTAATAAAAAAATGTCAAAAAGCGGAGAATAGGGGTAATGGCTTACGTTTTTAATGAATAATTCCCATTACTCAAGACTGAAGGTTTACGCTGTACCTTACCACTGTTATTCTTGGATCTAACTTTCATAAAAAACAGGTATTTTTCATGTCAAAACCATCATTTGATTCTATTGAATCACAGGCAAGTTACGGTATTGGTCTGCAAGTCGGTCAACAACTGACTGAATCAGGTCTTCAAGGATTAGAGCCCGCAGCACTGTTAGCTGGCTTGACCGATGCATTAGAAGGTAATGCGCCTTCTGTACCTGTTGAAACATTACACAACGCTTTACGTACTATGCACGAGCGTGCTGAAGCTGTTCGTCAAGAACGCCAAGCAGAGTTGGCTGATGCTGGTAAAGTTTTCTTAGAAGAAAATGTGAAAAACGAAGGTGTTCAAGTTACAGAATCAGGTTTACAGTACAAAGTACTGACAGCGGGTGAAGGTGCAATTCCTGCACGTACTGATCATGTTCGTGTTCACTACACGGGTCGTTTAATTGATGGAACTGTGTTTGATAGCTCAGTTCAACGTGGACAGCCGGCTGAATTCCCTGTAAATGGCGTTATCGCAGGCTGGATTGAAGCATTAACATTAATGCCAGTCGGTTCAAAATGGGAATTATATATTCCTTACCAATTAGCTTATGGCGAACGTGGAGCAGGTGCGGCTATCCCTCCATTCGCAACATTAGTATTTGAAGTAGAATTATTAGAAATTTTATAATTTCTTATTCTGCAGTGGATTAGAGTAAAGAATAGCCGGTTTTTGCCGGCTA
The DNA here is from genome assembly GCF_033708015.1 of Proteus vulgaris. Classification (NCBI taxonomy): domain Bacteria; kingdom Pseudomonadati; phylum Pseudomonadota; class Gammaproteobacteria; order Enterobacterales; family Morganellaceae; genus Proteus; species Proteus vulgaris. The sequence goes on from NZ_CP137920.1 coordinate 296,141, forward strand.
TTGTTGTCTTTGGGCTAAAATAAAGAGACTGTAGAGTAATTAATTTTTATAAGAGAAGTTATCTGCTTATAGAAATAAGAGAGGTGCATGATGTTAGAACAAGTCAGCAAAATAGCCCGCCAAGCCGGTATGGCGATAATGCAAATCTACCAGCAATCAGAGCCTATCCAAGTACAGGAAAAAAGTGATAATTCACCTGTCACAGAGGCTGATTTGGCCGCTCACCAAATTATTAAACAAGGACTTGCTTCTATTGCTCCTGATATACCTCAATTATCTGAAGAAGATCCACCTGAATGGGAAGTTCGCCGTCATTGGGAGCGCTATTGGTTGATTGATCCTCTAGATGGCACTAAAGAATTTATCAGTAAAAATGGTGAGTTTACGGTAAATATTGCCTTAATTGAAAAAGGTATTCCTGTTTTAGGGGTTGTCTATACACCTGTGCAAAATGTGTTATATGCAGCAGCAAATAAGCAGGCATGGAAAGAAGTGTGCGGCCAGCGATTACCTATTCATGCAAGTCAGGCTGAACCCCCTGTGATAGTGATCAGCCGTTCTCATCAAGATGACGAGTTAAAAGAATATTTATCACAGCTAGGTGAACATCAAACGGTCGCGGTCGGCTCATCGCTAAAATTTTGTCTTGTTGCTGAAGGCAAAGCACAGCTTTATCCCCGCTTTGGACCTACGCATACATGGGATACCGCAGCAGGTCATGCTGTTGCGATTGCAGCAGGCGCACATGTTACGGATTGGAAAGGAGTAACGTTAGATTATTCCCCAAAAGAGTCACTGATAAATCCAGGATTTAGAGTGTCTATCTTTTAGTACCAATTTAAGAAATCGGAGCCCTTTGTTTAACAAGGGCTCTGACACAGGAATTATTCTTTAATTAAATCGTTGATAAGGTTGATTGCGGTTGTAATTTCGGCACCACTTAATACACCTTCTTTGACGAAACGGACTTTACCTTGTTTATCTAAAACAACAATAGCTGAACTCTCTTTTTCTAATCCCCAGCCTTTTAATGCAGCACCATTGGCATCAACAATAAACTGTGACCAAGGAAATTCTTTTTTACTGTCTTCAACACTACCACGAACAAATGGGCCGGTACCAAATACTGCATCATCAGTATTAATAATTGTTGTCGTTTGATAATTGTCATGTGGGAATTTAGCCAGTTTTACGGCTTCAATAAACGGCGCATTCATCTCCTTAGCTTTGCTACGTCCTGCTATATGCTGAACAGTACGTACTTTTCCACTGAGCAGACCACTGTTCCAGTTTTGATAGCTAAACTTATCCTTGGTTGTGTCATAAAGTAGCTCACCTTTGTCATTAATTGTGACCGCGGGAAGTAGTGTATTTTCAGTGATGTTATGTGCAAATGCCCATGTAGATGTACTGAATAAAAGAGCAGCTAAGGTTATTTTGTGCATAGCCATTGTCCTATTATTGAAATCGACGTTAGTTTCTATCTAAGCATAGAAGCTAGTGAGGAATAATACCTCATCATTGATACAATTATTTAACATTGAGTGGGTAAAATAGCGTACACACTATCTTTATTTATATTCTTTACTGTCAATAAATGTAAAAACAGATAAGGAAATCAAATAAGTTGAACCTAGTACTTATAATTAGGTCTTTAAATTTGATATATAAAGATAAGTCTTTATGACTTATTAAACTCAACAACGAGCATGGGAGACTAACTGAAAGATGAAAATCTTCAATCGCTATAACCCTGAAAAAATTGCTCTCTACGTTAAGACATTATTTCGTGGACGGTTTTACATCAAAGGAATGGGTGCATTTGAATTCGATTACGGTAAAATTTTATTACCTAAAATAAGAGATAAGCTACATTTTAATGTCATGAGTGAAGTGAACCAGCAGGTCATTTTACTGAAAGCAGAAATGGGCTAACTTTTATCTAATAGATAACTGAGTCTTTCTCGTGAGTGCCTTCGATAAGACTCAGTTATTAATTTCAACTCGTTACTTTTTAGCTCGCCGTTTTATTCTCATCTGCCTTTGTATCGACTTCGGTTGTTGTCTGCATAACAGGGACATGTTCTTGTAAAACAGGCTTAACAGGTGGAATATCATCAATTTTGGTGACAAGCAGTTGATCTATTTTGTAATTATCAATATCAACAACTTCAAATTTATATCCTGAAAACTTCACATAATCCGTGCGTTTCGGAATTTTACGTAAGCGATACATCATAAAACCTGCGATGGTTTCGTAGTTACTTGAATCTGGGAAATCGTCGATATCAAGTACACGCATGACATCATCAATTGGCGTACCGCCTTCAACTAACCATGAGTGTTCATCACGACTCACAATTTGCTCTTCTTGCCCTGGCCCAATTAAATCGCCCATTAAGGTTGTCATTACATCATTTAACGTAATGACCCCCATCACCATCGCGTACTCATTAAGAATGATCGCGAAGTCTTCACCAGATGTTTTAAAACTTTCCAGCATATCTGAAAGCGTTAAGGTATCAGGAATAATCAGTGCCTTACGGATATGAACACCTTCATTGAGATTTAGGCTTTGTCCGTTAATAACGCGATTAAGAAGCTCTTTAGAATCTACATAACCAATAATATGGTCGATATCACCTTCACAAACTAAAAATTTAGAGTGAGGCTGGGTCGCAATTTTCTCTTTGATATCGCTTTCTGTTTCTTCGCGATCAAAATAGACAACATCTTCTCGTGGTGTCATTGCGGAGGGGACTGTACGAGATTCTAATTCAAAGACATTCTCAATCAACTCATGCTCTTGTTTGCGTAAAACCCCCGCAACCGCACCGGCTTCGACAATGGCAAAAATATCATCAGAAGTAATGTCTTCATTTCTGACCATTGGGATTTTAAATAATTTGAAAATAAGATCTGCCATACCATTAAATAACCACACCAAAGGGCGGAAAAAGGCAAGACAGAAACGCATGGGGTTCACAATTCTTAATGCAATCGCTTCTGGTTTTATCATACCAATGCGTTTGGGGGTTAAGTCAGCCAATAAAATGAACATCGATGTGACAATAATAAAGGAACAAATAGATCCCAGTTGTTGCGCTAATGGTTCTTCAAAAAACTGGAGGTAAAAGTTTTTCAATGAAGGAGAGAATGCTGATTCGCCAACAATACCCGCTAAGATAGCGACGGCATTTAATCCAATTTGCACGACGGTAAAAAACATGCCCGGCATTTCTTGCATCTTTAATACGCGTGCGGCGTTAATATTGCCCTCATCAACAAGTTGTTTGAGCTTAATTCGACGAGAAGCAGCAAGAGAGATTTCAGACAGCGAAAAAAAGGCGCTGATAGCACAAAGCAAAAGCACAATGAGTAAACTATTAAGCATATAAGGCTCACACCACCCCAAGTATTTAATCCAAAGGGTAATACTGGAGTGTTAAAAATAGAAGATAAATCAATATATTGTGATGAAATTAGTCACAAAGAGAGATAAGAGGGCGTAATTATATCATCGCCCTACTATTTTCTGCTAGTTTTACTTTTCGGGAGGATAACAGATGCCTATCCCACCTAAACCACAATAACCTTGTGGATTTTTGTATAAATATTGCTGGTGGTAATCTTCAGCAAAATAAAAAGGACCCGCTGGCTGAATTTCTGTGGTGATTGCTTCAGTCACACCTTGAATATTCATTGCTTGTTGATAACGTTTTTTGGACTCAATAGCTTGTTCATATTGCTCTGCATCAACAGTGTAAATGGCAGAACGATATTGGCTACCAATATCGTTACCTTGACGCATACCTTGTGATGGGTTGTGGTTTTCCCAAAAAAGAGCCAAAAGTTGTGAATAGCTAATCACCGAGGGATCAAAAACAATTCTCACCACTTCACTATGGCCTGTTAAACCTTGGCAAACTTGTTGATAGGTTGGATTTTCTGTTACACCACCGCTATAACCTGCACTTGTTGAATAAACACCTTTTTGCTGCCAAAAAAGACGTTCAACTCCCCAAAAACACCCCATCGCAAAATAAGCGATACTCATTTTTTTAGGGATCTCATTAATAGAATGCCCATTTACTGCATGATTAGCAGATATTTCTAATGGTGTTGATGTACCCCTTAAGGCATTCTCTGGTTGGTAAGCTTTATGTTGCAAGGTAGACTCCAGTTTTTATATTTGTAAACGCTTTACTATGGTAAAGGCTTAATATTGTTATAAACTAAATCTACAATAAAGCTTAAAATAGTTTGTCGTCAATTCATCACATGGATTAAATCATATTGAGGAGAAAACGTGCCGAGATACTCCGTTATCTACGTTCTCTGTCTGTCTTTTATCGCACCTGTTGCCTATGGGGCAAATTTGCGTTTAAAAGTAGAAGGTTTAGAAGGGCAACTCGAAAAAAATGCGCGAGTTCAGCTATCAAACATTACAACAGAAGAAGTTGCACCTGACGGGCGTTTTCGTGCGCGTGTTGAAAAGGCAATTCAAGAAGGGCTTCGCCCTTTAGGCTATTATCAGCCTACGGTGACATTCTCTTATCAAGAAAATACACCACCTGCTCGATCTGTATTAACCGCTAAAGTAGAACCGGGTATTCCTATTTTACTGAAAGGAGTCGATGTAGTTCTCGAAGGTGGCGCGAAAACAGATAGCCAATATGCGAAAGTCATTAAAGAAAATACACCTCCTCTTGATAGTGTTTTAAACCATGCAGACTATGAGAAACTCAAAGGTTCATTAACAGGGCTTGCAATTCGTCGTGGTTATTTTGATGCGGAAATGCAAAAAAGTCAGTTGGGCGTTTCTTTAGATAATCATGCTTCATATTGGGATTTTATTTTCGATAGTGGAGAGCGCTATCGTTTTGGTAAAGTGAATTATACGGGATCACAAATCCGTGAAGATTACTTACAAAATATCGTTCCTTTTAAAGAAGGACAATATTACACCTCAGAAGATTTGGCTGAATTTAATCGCCGTTTAGCGGCAACAGGGTGGTTTAATTCTGCGGTTGTGACGCCTGATATTGCTAAAGCACGCAGTGAACATTCTTATTTGCTACCTATGGATGCAGTTGTTACTCCTCGCTCTCGTAACTATGTTGAGCTTGGTGGGGGTTATGCTACTGATGTTGGTCCTCGCCTTAATATGCAGTGGGATAAACCTTGGATGAACTCACGAGGTCATAGCTTAACGTCTAATATCAGTGTTTCTCAGCCAGAACAATCTATTGGTGCTAATTATAAAATTCCACTGAAAGTCAATCCATTAGAGCAGTACTATGGTGTTCAGGGCGGGTTTAAACGTACCGATTTAAATGACACTCGTTCTGATACTACAACACTTAATGTGTCCCGTAACTGGGATATGTCAACAGGCTGGCAATACAGTGTGAATACACGTTGGAGCCTCAGCCACTTTACTCAAGGTGAAGTCACTAATACAACCATGCTGCTTTATCCAGGGGTAACGGCGAGCCGTGTACGCCAACGGGGCGGTATGATGCCTTCTTGGGGGGATAGCCAACGTTATACATTAGATTACTCCAATAAAATATGGGGCTCTGATGTCGAATTTGCTGCATTCCAAGCACAACATGTTTGGATACGTACACCATGGGACGGACATCGTTTTGTGGTAAGAGGCAATTTCGGTTGGATTGAAACTAACGCGTTTGAGCGAGTGCCGCCTGAATTACGTTTCTTTGCCGGTGGTGATAGAAGTGTCCGTGGTTTTAAATACCAAAGCATCTCACCAGAAGATGGAAAAGGAAATTTAACAGGGGCATCAAGAATGCTGGTAGGTTCGCTCGAATATCAATATAACGTCACTGGTAATTGGTGGGGCGCTGTCTTTATTGATAGCGGTGAAGCCGTTAATGATTTTACGCGCAGTGATTTTAAAACAGGTGCCGGTGCTGGTGTGCGTTGGGCATCACCGGTTGGTCCTATCAAATTTGATTTAGCATTACCCGTCAGTGATGTTGATAAGCGTAGACTCCAGTTTTATATCGGGTTAGGAGCAGAGTTATGAAGAAGTGGTTGAAATGGATTGCACTTACCCTCCTTATCATTATTTTGCTTACTTTTGGTGCTGTCGCTTGGATTTTGGGAACACAATCAGGTTTGCATTTCGCTATTAATAGCGCAGCACGGTGGGTTCCTGGTTTAGCCATTAAAGACGTTAATGGTGGTTGGCAAGATCTGCGTTTAACGGGTGTTGAGTATCAAATGCCCGGTGTTGATGTTAATGTCGGTGAATTATCATTGGGATTACGTTTAGCGTGTTTGACTGATAAACAAGTGTGCATAGATACGGTAGGAACACGCGATGTTATCGTCAATGTCGATACCAGCGCTTTTCCTCCTTCTGAAGAAACACCGCCTTCAGAGCCTTTAACAGAGCTGAATGCACCATTACCTATCTATTTAAATTTACTTTCATTAGAAAATACGCATGTGAAGATTGACGATATGGCAATCTCACTCGGTGAATTTAAAACTGGCGCACAGTGGGAAGGTCGTCAAGTTACATTAAATCCAACACTCATTAATGATTTGCTGGTGGCGTTACCCAAAACGCCAGAAGAAGGCAGTATTGAGGCGGTTGCCCAAGATGTAAAAGAGGTTGCAACGGAAAAGCCGCCAGTGAAGCCGGCAACATCAGAAGAAAAAGAACAGGCATTAGCTGAGACAATTAAGGCGATTTTCGCAAAACCAATATTAGCCGAATTACCTGAGATTATTATTCCTGTTGATATCAATATTGAAGGAATTGAAGGTAAGCAATTACAGATTAGCAGTGATGCCCCCGTTACAATTAACCAATTATCATTTGAAGCAAAGACCCAAGGTAAGCGAGTTAATCTCACTAAATTAAATGTTGATGCACCTGAAGGTGAAGTGAGTTTAAATGGGGAAATTACTCTAGATAAAGAGTGGCCTGTTAATTTAGCCGTGAATGCGACTATTCGTGATGTTGCTGGGCTTGAAGATTTTAAAGATCAAAAAGCAACGCTTTCTTTGCAAGGCGCATTACTTGAAGAGCTTAAATTAGCACTTTCTTTAACAGGAACGGTTACAGCAACTTTAGATGCTCAAGCTGAACTGGCAAAACCACACCTTCCATTAAAATTGACGCTTGAAAGCCAGAAAGTGCGTTGGCCATTAACGGGAGATGTTCAGTATCAACTTAACGATACTCGATTACGTTTAAATGGTCAGACAGATAACTATGATCTTTCATTACGCTCCGATATTAAAGGTCAGGAGATCCCGCCAGCAAAATTAACGCTGGATGCGAAAGGGAATGAAGAGAAAATAGAGCTAACGCGTTTACGCTTAGCCGCTTTGCAAGGTCATGCCGATATTACGGGTGTTGCTGATTGGAGTAAGGCAATTAGCTGGAATGCATTGCTGACTATTTCGGGAATTAATACGGTAAAACAGTACCCAGATATGCCGGCGAAACTAGAGGGACGTATTGCAACAACAGGTAGCCTCTATGGCGGAAGTTGGCAATTACGTGTTCCTGAAATTACCTTAGATGGCAATATCAAAAACAATATTATCAAAGCGAGAGGTAATGCTTATGGTAATGATTCTGGTCAATGGAATATCCCTCAGTTAAAACTTATTCTTGGTAAAAATAACCTAGATATTGAAGGGCATTTAGGTGATAAATGGGCATTAGATGCCAATATTAATGCACCTGGCTTAAATGGTTTAGTGCCTGGATTGGCTGGAGTCATTAAAGGTAAGGTTAATATTCGTGGTGATATTAATACGCCTAAGATTATCGCAGATATCAATGCTCATGGTATTAAATGGCAAGATCAAGTCAGTGTTGAATCCATCGCTATTAAAGGTGATGTTCAATCGGACAAAGAAATTGGTGGCAAATTAGCGATTACTGCACATCAGTTAAAACAAGCTGATTTAATTATCCGTAATTTAACCCTGGATGCTGCTGGTACAGAAAAACAGCATAAACTGACGCTAAAAATGGAAGGGGAGCCTGTTTCAGGAGGGCTGACATTAGCGGGTTCATTCGATAAAGAAAAACAGCAATGGAAAGGAACATTAAATAATACGGCATTTGATACTCCTGTGGGTGAGTGGCGTTTAAATAAAGCGATCGCATTGAATTTGTTGGCAGAAAAGCAGGAAGTCACCATTGGTTCCCATTGTTGGGTAAATCCAAATGCACAAGTTTGTGTTCCTAAAGCGATAACAGTGGGTGAAAGCGGATCTGCGGCCATTACATTGACGCGTTTTGATCTCGCGATGATCAAACCTTTCTTACCACCAGAGACTTCTGTTCGAGGTGTATTTACTGGTGATGCGACGGCAACCTGGAACTCAAAAGGTGGGTTACCGAAAGCATCAGTAAACCTGAAAGGGCAAGGTGTTGCAGTAAAACAGAATATTGAAGGTACTATTTTACCGATCGATTTTGATGCTATCACCTTAAATGCAGGCGTTAACAATGGCAAAGCATCATTACAATGGCTGATTAGCATTGCGGGCAATGGTGATATTAAAGGTAATGTACACGTTGCGGATCTTGAGAAAAAACGCCAGCTATCAGGTACGGTGGATATCGATAATCTGACATTAGATTTAATCAAACCATTCTTAGGTAAAGGCGAAATTGCTCAAGGTCGTATTGGTGCGCAATTGCGTTTAGGCGGTAATGCTCAATCTCCACTGTTATTGGGTCAATTTGGTATTAATCAATTAAAAGTGGTTGGGCATTGGATCCCGTTTGATATTACGAAAGGGAACGTTGATGTTCAATTCAATGGTGCGACGTCTGATTTAAGTGGCAGAATCGAAACCCCAGAAGGTTATTTAAATCTTACTGGTAATGCCGACTGGCGTAAGTTAGATGAATGGCATGCAGTCGTGGCTGCAAATGGTAACAAATTACGTGTTGCATTACCTCCGATGGTACGTATTGATGTTAATCCTGATTTAGTGTTTGAGGCTAGTCCAAATTTACTGAAACTTGATGGGCGCATTGATATTCCTTGGGCACGTATTGTTGTTCAGGATTTACCTGAGTCTGCCGTATCCGTTTCTTCTGATGAAGTTATGCTGGATAAAAACTTGCAGCCAATTGCACCAAAAGAGACATCGATTCCAATTCAAAGTAATTTAGCGATTAATATTGGCGATGATGTGACACTGAACGCATTTGGGCTTAAAGCTAGATTGACGGGGGCACTTAAAGTCAATCAGAATAAACAAGGACTCGGTTTAAATGGTCAAATCGATATTCCAAAAGGTGAATTCAAAGCCTACGGACAAGATTTACAAGTCCGTAAAGGACAAATCTTGTTCTCAGGACCTGTTGATCAACCTTACTTAAATATTGAAGCTATTCGTAATCCTGAAAATACGGCAAATAATGTGATTGCTGGCGTCAGGGTGACAGGGCTTGCAGATAAACCTAAAGTTGAGATTTTCTCTGAACCTGCTTTTACACAGCAAGAAGCATTATCCTACTTGCTAAGAGGTGAAGGACTCGATAAAAGTGGTGACGCGGATTCATCACAAATGACAGCAATGCTGATAGGATTAGGCGTTGGACAAAGTGGTCAGCTTGTAGGGCGTATTGGTGAAACCTTTGGGGTTTCGGACTTAGCGCTTGATACACAAGGTGTGGGGGATAGCTCACAAGTTGTGGTTAGCGGTAAGATCACAAACGATCTACAAGTGAAGTATGGTGTGGGTATATTTGATTCGCTAGCGACGTTAACTTTACGTTATCGCTTGATGCCCAGGTTGTATTTACAAGCAGTGTCTGGTATGAATCAGGCAATAGATCTGCTTTATCAATTTGAGTTTTAAATTATATGCGAATTATTGTTTATGGTAGTTTACGGCAAAACCAAGGTAACCATCACTGGATGACTTATGCACAGCTTTTGGGTGAACATAAATTAGTGGGATATAAACTTTATGATTTAGGTTTTTACCCTGCGGTTATTGAAGGTGAGGGTGAAATAGAGTGCGAAGTCTATCGGATCACGCCTTCTATCTTGACAGAGCTTGATGAATTGAAAAAGAACGATCAAGATTACAAGCGCCAACTGATTTCAACACCTTATGGTAGTGCTTGGATCTATCTTTATCAAAAACCCGTTGATGGCTTGAGAGAAATCAAAAGCGGAGATTGGTTAAAACGTCATGAGGAAGAGTAATAGGTAAATTTAGCTATTACGATAGATAACTTAATAATAACAAAAAAACTCGATATAAATATCGAGTTTTTTTTATAAAAATATTATTTTCTATAAATTTAATTATGGGTTTAATTTTTAACTGCCATTTAATTATTTATAATAAAATTAGTCTATTTTTAATAAATTTAAATATTTATATTTTTTAAAATTTAAATAAGTAATTATTAATTTAATTTTTATCTGTATCGATATGAAAATTATTAATGGTAGACCTGATTGACAGCAAAATAAATTTAATGTTAAAACAGCTTTGCTTAAGAAGGAAAGAGATAACTATCTTATTATTAAATAGTGAAATAAGGTAATTTATGGATAAATTAAATGACATTACTCAACTTTATAATAATCCTCCCAAAGACGTAAAACATAATAGAGTAAATCATGGTTTTACTGACATGATATTACAAACAAAAAACGTAGCAACAGATACATTAGATAAACTCGCTTATCTTGCAGGTATTAAAAATGCACCTGCCGATGATAAGTATTTAAAATTAAATACAACTAATTTAGATGCATTGCTAAAAAGTGCAAAGTCACTGGGTTATGATATCGAAGTTGTCAGTATTTAATTCCAAAGCAGCCATAAGGCTGCTTTTTTAAATGTATAGGAGGCAGTCGTGAATAAGGATATTAATGAACTTAATAAAAATATTAATATTGTAGGATTACATTGGATTACTCGCTGGCGAGTGAATAACGGAAAACAACAGTCTTATGTTATTCCCTTCGCAACAACTTATCCTATTAATATTGTTTACCATGGTAAAAGTGAATTTAAATATGGGCAGTACGGTATTCATCTTGGTCAACAAGATACATTAACTTTTTTAGGTGATGAAAAACAAAAGATACTGGCTAAATTTATTGATTGTCGTAAAAATTCACCAACATTTAAATCAGAATTAAGTTTTGAGATAACACCATCATCCGCAAGAACACTAATTATTCCCCCAGGGGTCGCCCATACTTTTTCTCATCTAGAGAATGTTTTTACCTTAAATAACTATTCTCTTTTTTTACCTACAATCGAGCAATTAGCAAGTGAAACGTTTAATTGGTCACCTAATAATGATGTGATAAATCTTCCTGAGAATATCGATATTAATGAGATTGAAGGCTATGAGCCAATGACAGAAGAAGCCTCTGCACTGGTCTATCATCGGATCGCAGAGATACAACAGCAATGGTTAAGTCAACATCGATTTCTACACTCTGAAACCCGTAAAATCCGTTTAGATAATGGCGATGAGATTAATTTAAGATTTCGAGAGAAAATAGCAGATACTCAAAAACAACAATTACCTACATCGACTATTTTAGGTGTTGAATTTCATGAAATGGCGACCTTACATACTGGTAAAGAGAGTGGTATTGTCCCATTAACGCGACAATCCCCTATGTATCTAGTTGAACATGGTCATGAGGATTATGATTTTGACTCTTATGGATTACATTTAGGGCAAGAAGATCATTTAACTTTTCTAGGTGATATATCTCATGAAATCACCGTTAAGCTGGTGGATATGCGTGAAAATTCCCCCACGCTATTTTATGAAGATGAAATTATTTTTAATCCTGCACCCAATATTGAGTTAGTGATCCCTTGTGGTGTTGCCCATGCCTTATTTAATATGGCGAATATCATTACTGTTAATCGACCAGTTATCTATTTAGACAAAGAAAAAGAATATATTCCAGGCTATGATGTCATTGATTGGAAAATTGCTAATAAAAATTATCAATCTTATCACGTTAATAAAATAGCAGCAGACTTAAGCTATTATCAATTCCTCGTTTCTAAACAACAGGAGTTAATGAAACACAAGCCCACCCATCATACTCCAAAATCGATTGTTATTTATGATGAAAATAACCAGCCTATTAAAGTATTAATTAAAGAAAAGGTATAACTTCGATTATGCGTATTGTCTTTTTCTATATGCTTTTTTTGGTGTTAAGTGCTGATGGCTTAATGGTTTTTTTAACACCTGTTATTGTTTATCAATTAACAACAAGTATTGAGTATGCGGGATTGACATACGCCTTATGGTGGTTACCACGCATTTTTTTAATACCGCTTATTGGTCAATATATTGATACTCTAGGTGTGCGCCCTGTTTCTATTCTTTCTGATAGTAGTAAAATTATTGGCTGTTTATTTTTATTAACTTCAGATTTTTCCTCTGATTTAGTGATTGCAATTAGTTTTGGATTAGTGGGAAGTTTAATTTCTATTGGTAATTCACAGACGCTGATTTCATATGAAAAAATTATTGCATTGATGAGTCACCATAAAGAACATCATATTAATATAATGTCACGAATAGATTTTTTGGGCATGATCACCGGTCCATTCATTGGGATGTTATTTATTGAGCATGGATACCGTTATTTACTTATTATTCCCTGTTTATTCTATTTTATTAACGCAGTATTCTTTTTGTTCTTTTATCTAGAGCCAAAAGAGAGTCACGCTGCCACTCAATTACATAGCCAAGCAGAGACGTTACGAGTCACTAAAAGGATGGTAATGATTTTTACATCTCCTATTTTGATTTTTTCTATTTTAATTGCTATTGGGAATAATATGTTTGATGGATTAATTGAATCGAGTGGTATGGCATTAATTGATCAATCGATGAACTTACCGATTAAATACTATGGCTTTATTGATATTTCTGCGGGGATCTGTGGTGTAATAGGTACTTATTTATATGGCTATTTAACTCATTATTTAAATCGAAAATTATTACTGTCTCTGTCAATTTTCATCATCACAATAAGTTCTTCTTTACTGATTATTTTTCAACAAGATATCACTATTTTTATTATCTTTTATGCCCTATCCATTATTGGTAAGGTTTTTTCAGGGAATATCTTGCGAATGTTCAGAATAGAAATCATTCCTGTGACGCAATTAGCCAGTACTTCCTCACTGATTATTTTATTTAATCAACTGATCTTACCCATTGTGGGTGGGCTTTTGTTTTTCTCTACTGGTGAAGTCGCCTTTATTTATACACTGATGGCGATTGCGATAGGGATAACATTGATAAGTGGTGTATTGCTTGTGACGTTTCATCATAAAAAAAGCCCTTCAATAAAATGAAGAGCTTATTTATCAGTAAGTTATTCTGAGTGGGTCAGAATTATTTTTTAGCGCGTTCGAAAGAAGACAGAATTTCAGCTTTAGCTGCCTCTACGCCTTCCCAACCATCAACTTTTACCCATTTACCAGATTCTAAATCTTTGTAATGTTCGAAGAAGTGTTTGATTTGTGCTTTTAACAGTTCAGGCAGATCGTTCACATCTTTAATGTGGTCGTATTCTTTGCTCAGTTTAGTGTGTGGAACTGCAACGAGTTTCGCATCTTCACCTGATTCGTCAGTCATTTTCAGTACGCCAACAGGACGGCAACGAATAACTGAACCTGGTTGTAATGGATATGGTGTTGGAACCAGAACGTCTACTGGGTCACCATCTAAAGATAACGTGTTATTGATGTAACCGTAGTTGCATGGGTAGAACATTGCAGTTGACATAAAACGGTCAACGAATAGTGCGCCACTTTCTTTATCAACTTCGTATTTGATAGGATCCGCATTTGCTGGGATTTCAATAACAACATAGATATCTTCTGGTAGTTCTTTACCAGCAGGAACATGATTCAGGCTCATAAAAAATTTCCTATAAAAAAATTAATTTTACGTGGCCGTTAGTATAGCGAAAAGTTTTTAACAATACCCGTTTTTTGCCAAACATGTTGCGTTCTGACGTAAAAATAAGCAACAAATAAAAGAAAGGGATATTTTCAAAGATGAAAAAACCGGACGAATAAGAAGCCCGGTTTATCTATGTGAATGTGAAACGAATGGATTATTCTTCGTCTGGATATTGCGCCATAAAGCTTTCAGCTTGTTCAACCATCGATTTAGTCCCTACAAAGAAAGGCATACGTTGGTGAAGCTCTTTTGGTTCGATATCAAGAATACGCTCTTTACCGTTGCTTGCTTTACCGCCAGCTTGTTCGGCTAAGAACGCCATTGGATTGCATTCATAGAGTAAACGTAATTTACCAGTAGGGTGGCTTGCAGTACTTGGGTAAATATAAATCCCCCCCTTCAGTAAATTGCGGTGAAAATCAGCAACTAAAGAACCAATATAACGGGTGGTATAAGGGCGGTTTGTTGCTGCATCTTGTTCTTGGCAATACTTAATGTATTTTTTTACCCCTAATGGGAATTTGATGTAGTTACCTTCGTTGATTGAGTACATATTTCCTGTTGGTGGGAAATGTACACTTTCATGAGATAAACAGAATACACCTAAAGAAGGGTCGTAAGTAAAGGCATGAACACCACAACCTGTTGTATAAACGAGCATGGTTGATGAACCATAAACGACATAGCCAGCGGCGACTTGGCGATGACCTGGTTGTAAGAAGTCATCTAAAGTGACAGGTTGTCCAATCGGTGTAATACGGTGGTAAATAGAGAAAATTGTTCCGACGGAAACGTTTACATCAATATTTGACGAACCGTCTAAAGGATCCATTAGTACAACATACTTGGCATTTTCAGCACGATCACCTTCAAAGATAACAATATCATCTTCTTCTTCTGATCCGATACCCGCAACTTCACCGCGTGCTTTTAATGCAGCTTTCAGTTTCTCATTCGCGTAAAGATCCAGTTTCATCTGGGCTTCACCTTGAACATTAGAAACACCGTTAGTACCAAGAATATCGACTAACCCTGCTTTGTTAATATCACGGTGGATAATTTTAGCCCCAAGCTTAATTGCTGAAAGTAATGCAGTAAGTTCACCCGTTGCATGGGGAAAATCTTGTTGTTTCTCGACGATAAATTCGCCTAATGTTTTCATGACGCAGGTCCTGAATGTGAGTGGGTAAAGTAAAAAAGGAGAGAAAATCTCCTTGGTGGTGGCAAGTTTAGCCAAAGAATCGGATGATTCAAAGGTTAATCCGTTTCTTATCTGCTTTTTGATCGTTAGAATAGTGACCAACTTCATGCTATTGGACAGAAATTCATGCACATTCATATTCTTGGTATTTGTGGCACCTTTATGGGAAGTCTTGCCATTCTCGCTAGAGCGAAGGGACATAAAGTTACAGGCTCAGACGCTAATGTCTATCCACCCATGAGTACTTTACTAGAAAATCAGGGAATCGAACTGATTGAGGGATATGACCCAAAACAATTAGAACCTGCCCCTGACATGGTGATTATTGGTAATGCAATGACACGAGGAAACCCTTGTGTTGAAGCTGTACTTGAAAAAGGTTTGCCTTATACCTCAGGCCCTCAGTGGCTACATGACTATATTTTACCTGAACGTTGGGTGTTAGCCGTCGCTGGAACTCATGGTAAAACTACAACAGCAGGTATGCTGGCTTGGGTTTTAGAAGATTGCGGTTATAAACCTGGCTTTTTAATTGGCGGTGTACCGGGTAATTTCCAAGTATCTGCACAGTTAGGTGAAAGTCCTTTCTTTGTGATTGAAGCTGATGAATATGACAGCGCTTTTTTTGATAAGCGTTCTAAATTTGTTCATTATTCTCCACGCACATTGATTTTAAATAACCTTGAATTCGATCACGCTGATATTTTTGATGATTTAGCGGCAATTCAAAAACAATTCCATCATTTAGTTCGTATTGTCCCGGGCACAGGAAAAATTATCATGCCTGATAGCGATATGAATTTAAAACAGACCATTGGAATGGGATGTTGGAGTGAGCAAGAGTTCACAGGTGAAACAGGAGATTGGCAAGCCAAAAAACTCAATAATGACAGTAGTCATTTTGAGGTATTCCACAAAGGTGAGCGAGTCGGCGAAGTGTCTTGGGGACTTTCAGGTGAACACAACATGCAAAATGGTCTAATGGCGATTGTTGCAGCGCACCATGTTGGTGTTTTACCCGCTGATGCTTGTGAAGCATTAGATAAGTTTATTAATGCACGTCGTCGCTTAGAGCTACGTGGTGAGGTCAACCAAGTCAGTGTTTATGATGACTTTGCGCATCATCCCACTGCGATTTTGGCAACGCTTGAAGCGTTACGCAGTAAAGTTGGTGGAACCGCTCGTATTATTGCCGTATTAGAACCTCGTTCAAACACTATGAAAATGGGAATTAGCAAGGATGATATCGCCCCGGCATTAGGGCGTGCTGATGAAGTCTTTTTATTCCAGCCACCTAATATTCAATGGTTAGTGAGTGATATTGCTGAGCATTGTGTACAGCCAGCTCGTTGGAGTTCAGATCTGGATACGCTAGTTGATATGATTGCGAAAGAAGCGCAAGCGGGCGATCATATTTTGATTATGAGTAATGGCGGTTTTGGCGGTATTCACGAAAAATTGCTTACAAAATTAGCACAGCCTAAAGAGTCGGATAGACAGTATTAAAAATAAGCAAGCCACTGAAAATTCAGTGGCTTGCTTTTTGAAGTTGTCGAAAGGCTAATTATAATTCTTGATCAAAAAGATTTAGAATCGCATCTCGTAATTCTTCTGTGGAAAATCCCGGTGCCGGTGTTGAGAAAATAGTATCATCACCTGCAATACTGCCAAGGATCCCTTCTGCTTTGCCTAATGAGTCTAATAAACGTGCAATAAGTTGTGCCGCACCTGGACTCGTTCTTATCACCACAACAGAATGATTATGATCGATATCGAGTACCAGATTTTTTAGTGGGCTGCTTGCTGTTGGTACGCCAAGCTCAGTAGGAAGGCAATACACCATTTCCATTTTGGCGTTACGGGTTCTTACTGCACCAAATTTTGTTAGCATACGAGAGATTTTTGACTGATTAATATTATCAAATCCAGCCTCTTGTAATGCAGTCACAATCTCGCCTTGTGAACTGAATTTTTCTTCTTTCAGCAGGGCTTTAAACGCTTTAACCAAGTCTTCTTGCTTAGAAGGAATGCGCATAGTTCACCTTTAGTGAGTTATCAATAACCTGCGTATTATGCAGAGAAGTGAATTTTTATGCAACATAAGACGAAGAAAGATGAGTGATAGCCTCCTTAAAATTGTAAAGTAGAATGTACTACAAAAAATTTTATTTACAGTGCGTGAATGTGATAATTTAAAGAAAGTAAAGCATTTGTTAAATAAATGATAAGCTTAAATGATTATCACGAGGATGATGGTGCACTTAACATTTTGTCATATTTATTGAAATTATTTATCAAAAGAGTGTCCACTATCTCATTAACAGATAAGCAATTTGTTTAGAATAACCGAAGTGTTATTTTTCACTGTAAATGCCTTATTATGCAATGTTACTGTTAAATAATTGTTTTTTTAAAGGTGAGTTGCGTAAGAGTGAGTATCTCGAAGGCGTTCCACTATCTCGTAAACTAAGGAGTATCAGAATGAAAGTAGCAGTTCTCGGTGCAGCAGGTGGTATTGGTCAGGCACTGGCACTTCTTCTTAAAAATCAGCTTCCAGCTGGTAGTGAACTCTCTTTATATGATATCGCTCCCGTTACACCGGGTGTCGCAGCTGACTTAAGCCATATCCCGACTCAAGTGACTGTAAAAGGTTTTGCGGGTGAAGATCCTTCTCCTGCGCTAAAAGGCGCTGATGTTGTCCTGATTTCTGCGGGCGTTGCTCGTAAACCAGGCATGGATCGTTCAGATCTTTTCAATGTTAACGCAGGTATTGTGCGTAACTTGATTGAAAAGGTTGCACAAAATTGCCCGAAAGCACTTATCGGAATCATTACTAATCCTGTGAATACAACCGTTGCTATCGCAGCAGAAGTGCTTAAGAAAGCAGGCGTTTATGATAAGAAACGTCTTTTCGGGATCACCACTCTTGATATTATTCGCGCCAATACCTTTGTTGCAGAACTAAAAGGTAAAGATCCACAAAAAACCAATGTTCCGGTGATTGGTGGACACTCTGGTGTGACTATTCTCCCTCTATTATCTCAAGTTGATGGCGTTTCATTTACCGATGATGAGGTCGCGGCATTAACTAAACGTATTCAAAACGCAGGTACTGAGGTTGTTGAAGCAAAAGCGGGTGGTGGATCAGCAACACTATCTATGGGTCAAGCCGCTGCTCGTTTTGGTCTTTCATTAATTCGCGCCCTAAATGGCGAGAAAAATGTTATTGAATGTACCTACACAGAAGGCGACGGAGAATATGCTCGTTTCTTCGCACAACCTATTCTTTTAGGTAAAAATGGTGTAGAGGAATATTTATCTATTGGTAAATTAAGTGATTTTGAAATGCAATCTCTTAATGGCATGTTAGATGTATTGAAAAAAGATATAATTCTTGGTGAAGAATTTATTAATAAATAAAGAAATTCTTTTTTTGCTATAAAAATAATGCAAATTTAAATAAAAACCGCTGATACTATATCAGCGGTTTTTTTTATTAATTATAATGTATGTAATTATTAGTTAATTATTAGTTTTGGTACGAATCTTTCGTTCAAGTAATTCTCCTGTCTCAGGATGAAAATAACGGCTAGGCCAAATTTCACTAGGAGCGATACCAAGATAATCAGCAATGATTTTCTCTCCTTTAGGCCAAGGGCGTGACAACGCATTAGCAAGTGTTGAAGAGCTTAACCCTGCTTGGCGAGAGATGGCAGCAAGTGTTGTTCCTCGTTTTCTAAGTGCGGCAATAATATCGGCAGGATGCCAATCAGATTTCCTTGAAATCATTTTTAATCCTTTTTCTATAAAATTGATTGCTGTGTTAGTGGTATAAATAACAGTTTATTAGAAATGTCCTAAAGCATTTAAACTGATTATTTAGAAAATAAAATAACATTATTTTTCTAAAAAGATTTCTGATTTTTTTCTTAATAATTTCTTTTTTGAAGTTGATAACAATTTTAGAGAAACATAATGAAAAAAGAGTGGTATACGGCAAAGGAATTGACGGGTATAGGTGGATTACCTAAATCACCACAAGGTGTAAATTCAAAAGCGAGACGAGAGTCTTGGCAAAAACAAAATGTAAAAAATAAGCAAGGTAATGGTGTTGAATATCATTATTCTTGCTTACCAGAAGAAACTTTAATTGCTCTAGAACTTTATGAGCCATTAGCACATTACAAACTAAATAAAAAAGAGGAGCCACTCGTTATCTGGGTGAAAGCATTCCAACAACTAAATAATGGTGAACAAAAAACATTAACAGAGCTGATATTGCGGGATGGTATTAGAAGTTTTTTAGAAAAAGTCGTCAATGATTAAGCGATTTTAAAGAATCTATTATTGCGTTATCCGCAACAGATATCTGACTAACCTCTTAGTTGAATGTGAGATGAGATCATGAAAAAAGAATGGTATACAGCGAAAGAATTAGTGGGGCTTGCGGGGTTACCTAACTCACCGCAAGGCGTTAACTTGATGGCGCGTCGTGAAGGATGGGAAAATCGTCGTAAACGTGGAGTGCAGGGAAAAGCTGTCGAGTATTCCGTAAAAAGTCTGCCTGATGAGGTGATTAGTGTACTCGCTGCACATGAACCTCCAGCTGAATATTTATCAAAACGTCAGGATGCCTTTTTGATTTGGGTTGAAGCTTATTATCAATTGACTAAATCAGAACGAGAAAAGATTGTGAAATTCGTACTGCGCGAAGGGCTGGCAAAGCTCATTAGTTATATTGATGCAGATAATCAAGATGCTATCGAGCGAGAAAACGAAGAAGTCCTCAATAAATTGAAAAGCCCACCAGAATCGACGTAGTCGCTCTAGTGGGCTTCTTTAATTAATGGGGCGTATATAAAGCCAAAGTTATGATTGACGTTGTACTGCGACGTGAGCAAGCCCAATAAGCGCATCTTTATACGGTGAGTCAGGTATAATTGATAAAGCTTCAATCGCTTTGTCTGCTTCTTCTTCCGCTTTTTGACGGGTATATTCCAAAGAGCCACACTGTTTCATTGTATTTAAAACAGTATCTAATAAATGGCGACCATTACCTTGTTCAATGGCTTGGCGAATTAATTGGGAGTCTTCTTCATTGCCATTATGCATAGCATGAAGTAATGGCAACGTTGGTTTACCTTCATCAAGATCATCACCAGTATTTTTACCTAACTGGTTGTTATCTGCATCATAATCAAGTAAATCGTCAATGAGCTGGAAAGCAGTCCCAAGATAACGACCATAATCTTGGAATGCTTTTTCTTGCTCAGGCGTTGCTTCCGAAAGGATCGCTGATGCATGAGAAGCGGCTTCAAAGAGACGAGCTGTTTTGCTGTAGATAACTTGCATGTAGTCATCTTCGGAAATGTCCGGATCGTTACAATTCATTAGTTGCAAAACTTCACCTTCAGCGATCACATTGGT
This sequence comes from Proteus vulgaris, assembly GCF_033708015.1. Taxonomy (NCBI): domain Bacteria; kingdom Pseudomonadati; phylum Pseudomonadota; class Gammaproteobacteria; order Enterobacterales; family Morganellaceae; genus Proteus; species Proteus vulgaris. The sequence continues at coordinate 316,762 of NZ_CP137920.1, forward strand.
GGCGCTAGACATTAATTTTAATACACGCATCGAATCAAGATCCGTCATCATCTGAAAGGATCGTGTATAAATAAAGTCGCCAACAAGTACACTGGCAGCATTTCCAAAAACAGCATTTGCCGTTTGTTTTCCCCTACGCATATCAGATTCATCCACAACATCATCATGTAACAACGTTGCTGTATGAATAAATTCGATAAGCGCTGCGACCGAGATATGTTTGTCGCCTTGATAGTCCAATGCTCGTCCAGTGAGCACTGCGATCATTGGTCGGATCCTTTTACCACCACCACTAATGATGTAGTAACCAAGTTGATTTATCAAAGAAACATCTGAATTAAGCTGGTAAAGGATTGCCTCATTTACCGCAGTCATATCAGCGGATGTTAGTTTTATAATAGATTCTAAATTCATGTTTTTTCGACTTTGGCTCGCCAATGAGCGCGTTATTATTAATAAAAAATGATCATGCCATAGATTTTACTCTCTTATAATTTAGATTGTACTTTAAAAATGGCTGAAATAAATATCGTGTAAAAAACTCTTTTTTTTAACGCTAGTTTGCGATCTGTACTTGTCATCGGCACTAAATTTGCGTAGAATTCGCGCCCTATGTGAATATTTTAATTGTGCACTCAAATTATACATATTGGGAGTGTGCGGAAAGCGGAGTTTATATGTACGCGGTTTTCCAAAGTGGTGGTAAACAACACCGAGTCAGCGAAGGTCAAACTATTCGTTTAGAGAAGCTGGAAGTAGCTACTGGCGAAACAATCGAGTTTGATACTGTAATGATGGTCGCTAATGGCGATGACATTCAAATTGGCGCTCCAATCCTTGCGGGCGTTAAAGTTAAAGCGGAAGTGGTTGCTCACGGTCGCGGCGATAAAGTTAAGATTGTTAAGTTCCGTCGTCGTAAACACAGCCGTAAACAACAGGGCCACCGTCAGTGGTTTACTGATGTTAAAATCACTGGTATCGCTTAAGGTTTAGGAGAGTAGTTCAATGGCACATAAAAAGGCTGGCGGCTCGACTCGTAACGGTCGTGATTCCGAAGCAAAACGTCTGGGTGTTAAACGTTTCGGTGGTGAAGCTGTATTAGCAGGTAGCATCATCGTTCGTCAACGTGGTACTAAGTTCCATGCAGGTACTAACGTTGGTTGTGGTCGTGACCATACCCTGTTTGCATTAGCTGACGGAAAAATTAAGTTCGAAGTTAAAGGTCCAAACAACCGTAAATTTATCAGCATCGAAGCTGAATAATTACTGGTCCTTTAAGCACCGAGTCAAAAGCCCTGCAAATCTGTTGCGGGGCTTTTTATATTTAAAAAAGGCCATCTCTGGGTAATTTCGGCCATCCAGCACGTTAATGGCTACTATACGGAGTAAAATCATGAAATTTGTTGATGAGGCCAAGATCCTAATCGTCGCGGGCGATGGTGGTAACGGCTGTGTAAGCTTTCGTCGCGAAAAATATATCCCTAACGGGGGACCAGACGGTGGTGATGGTGGTGATGGTGGTGATGTCTACATGATTGCAGACGAAAACCTTAACACCTTAATTGATTACCGTTTTACAAAATCTTATCGCGCAGAACGAGGTGAAAATGGTCACAGTCGTGATTGCACCGGTAAGCGTGGTCAAGATATTACTATTAGTGTTCCTGTGGGAACGCGTGTCCGTGATTTAGCAACAAATGAAATCATTGCTGACTTGACTGCTCACGGTCAAAAACAAATGGTTGCTAAAGGCGGCTTCCACGGTTTAGGTAATACGCGTTTTAAATCGTCGGTTAACCGTGCTCCACGTCAACGTACAATGGGTACGCCGGGTGAATCTCGAGAAGTACTATTAGAGCTAATGTTATTAGCTGATGTGGGCATGCTTGGTATGCCAAATGCGGGTAAATCTACATTTATTCGTGCGGTATCAGCAGCAAAACCTAAAGTTGCAGATTATCCATTTACGACGTTAGTACCAAGCTTAGGTGTGGTTCGTATGGATAATCACCAAAGCTTTGTTGTTGCCGATATTCCCGGATTAATCGAAGGCGCCGCTGATGGTGCAGGTCTTGGAATCCAATTCTTAAAACACTTAGAACGTTGCCGAGTACTATTACACTTGATCGATATTGATCCTATTGATGGATCAGATCCAGTGGAAAATGCAAAAATTATTATTGCTGAACTCGAGAAATACAGCGAAAAATTAGCACAAAAACCACGTTGGTTAGTGTTCAATAAAGTCGATCTTCTTGATGCTGAAGAAGCAAAAGAGAAGGCAAAAGCTATTGTTGATGCGCTAGGTTGGGATGAAAACTATTACATGATAGCGGCCATCAACCAAGAAGGTGTCAAAAAGCTTTGCTGGAATATCATGGAATTCTTAAATGTTACTCCGCGTGAGCAAGATATCGTTGCAACAAAAGCAGAGCCAGGAAAAGTTGACTTTATGTGGGATGATTACCACAAAGAACAGCTAGAAAACCCTGATTTTGAAGAAGATGACGACGACGATTGGGATGAAGATGATGATGAAGGTATTGAATTTATCTACCAACGTTAACTCTCAGGCTGATTAAAATAGAAAACGCCTGATTAATCAGGCGTTTTTTATATATCGTTTATACTTATTGAGTATAAATCTAGCGGTTATTGTACATATCTTTATACAGATTAGTTTCAAAACGCACTAAATAAGCACGTCCAGCATTACGATTCTTTGTCGGTGGTGAATACGCTGAAACGTATTGTACAAACGCAACTTTCTGCCCATTTGCCGTAGTCATAAAGCCCGCAAGATTGTAGACACCTTTTAATGATCCCGTTTTGGCAGAAACTTTGCCATCAACACCCGCTTCATGAAAACCACCTCGATATTGCAATGTACCGTCATGCCCTGCAAGGGGAAGCATAGTCATAAAGTTTAATTCACTTTCATGTTGTCCAATATATTGAAGGACTTGCATCATGGTTGCAGGTGAAATGAGGTTATGGCGAGAAAGACCTGACCCATCAACCATAACGGTATTTTCTAAATCGATTCCCGCTTTTTGTTTTAAAATAGCGCGAGTTGCTTCTGCGCCAGAACGCCAAGTACCTGCAACGCCATAATACTCACGACCAATGGTTCTAAACACAGTGTCTGCAATCATATTATCAGACTCTTTTAGCATGGTGGTCAGTAAGGTATGTAGCGGTTTTGATTGTGTCTGTGCCAGTACAGTCACAGGTGCTTTTAGTTGAGATCGACGTTTAATATATCCATCAAGTTCAATATTAGCGCGTTGCAACTCTTCTTTTAAAATTGTACCAGCCCAATGAGCACCATCTTGAATAGAAAACATTAAAGGTACTGCATCGTCGCGTTTAGGAATACAACCAGTGATTACATAGGTATTTAAGTCACGAACAGTGACATCTAATTCACAAAAGCGGGTACGAGTTGAGCCTTTCTCATAAGTTTCAACTTCACTTAAAACGGTGACAGGATAGAAAGATGCTTTACGTATTGTGGCAATATCACCCTCTTTGTTGCCACTTTGTAGTAAGACGGAAAAACAGTTCTTATCAACAATGGCTGCACTAGGGGGCGCACTAAAACATTGAGTCAGATCATTCCAAACCCAACCAGGTGCTTTGTCATGGCTTGAAAAAGCAGAAGTATCAATAAGTAAATCACCCTGCACTTTTGTAACACCAGTTTGCTTTAATATGGCAACCATTGCTCTTAATTGCTGGCGAGTTAATGTAGGATCACCCGTAAAACGAAAGATTAAATCACCATTAAGCTGATTGTTTTTTATCTTGCCTTCTGTTTCCATTGTTGTGATGAATTGATAATTTCCACCTAATTGAAGTAATGCAGCAAGTGCAGTCACGACTTTCTGTGTACTTGCTGGAAGTGCTAATTGATCGGCATGATAATTAAGAGTAGGAGAAGCAGCGCCAACGGGTTGAGTTATTAAACCTACTTGTGTTCCTTCAGGAAGAAGGGATGTGTAGTTTTCAACAGGAATTGCTTGGGTTGAAAAACTAATGATACTTAATGTGTAAAGTATCCGTCGAAATGTTGATAGTAAGTGCATAATTTCTCTATCCGTGACTATAGCGTGTAACGTTACAGTATTGATTGCCAGAGGCTAATACTAAAGGGCAATGAGGGCAAAAGTAAACGGCAACAAACAGGATTAACGCATTATCGGAAAAAGTCTGTTTATCTCTTTATAAAGAGAGATAAGGCGTGAAGCGATGCGTCTGTTGTGTTAGATTTAGTTTTAAGTATGGGAGGGGGTAGTTTATGTCCCAATAGCATGAATTGGGAATATCATAGCGTCCCCTCATTCACCGAATATATGTAGAGACAGGCCCAATTTAAGGTTGCCTGTGTCTTTTTTTGTCTTGAGAAGAGTAAATAGATCCTTTTCTCTGTGTTGTTAGTATAAAAAATCAGGATGATACCTATTTTTTATTAGGAATAGTATTGAGGTATTAACACATGAATCAGATCCCTATGACAGTTCTAGGTGCAGAAAAATTACGCGAAGAGCTGGAATATTTAAAAGGTGTTCGTCGTCCCGAGATTATTGCTGCTATCGCTGAAGCTCGTGAACATGGAGACTTAAAAGAAAACGCGGAATATCATGCTGCAAGAGAGCAACAAGGTTTCTGTGAAGGTCGTATACAAGAAATTGAAGCCAAATTATCAAATGCTCAAGTCATTGATGTTACAAAGATGAATAACAATGGCCGCATTATTTTTGGTTCAACAGTTACACTGTTAAATGTTGAAACTGAAGAAGAGCAAACTTACCGTATCGTGGGTGATGATGAAGCGAATATTAAAGAAAATTTAATTTCTGTTAATTCACCGATTGCACGTGGGTTGATTGGTAAAGAGTTAGATGATGTCGTTGTTATCACTACACCGGGCGGACAAGTCGAATACGAAGTTTTAAACGTAGAATATATTTAATTTATAATTTTACGTTTCTATAGAAAACTAGACTGCCATCCTGTGGTAATATAAAAAAGGCCTTAAAAGGCCTTTTTTGCCATAGAGTTAGTTATGGCATTTTTATATAAAGGTACAAGTTTTATTTCGGTAAAATAATCTTACGTGCTTCTGAAGGACGATAAAGAACAAGAATTTTTCCGATAACTTGTACATTCTGTGCACCGCTTTCGCGTACAATCGCTGCCACGATCAAGTTTTTAACATCTCGATCTTCGCCTGCGATTTTGACTTTGATAAGCTCATGGTGTGCCAGAGCGAGTTCAATTTCTGCAAGAACGCCTTCAGTCAACCCGTTGTTACCAATCATAACGACTGGATTCAGGTGATGAGCGAGCCCTTTCAGGTGTTGAATTTGTTTTTTGTTAAGAGTCATCATTAATTTTTGCTTTGTTGGGATTGAAAACGATCTATTCTAACGCCATCTCTCAATTATCACCATAAAATGTCGTTATACGGGGTTAAATGAGTGAAAGAGTAAAAATATTGATAGCTAAGTGTATGATAGTTGGAAAACGCAATGGCCAATAAGAAACGTTCGGCAAGCTCTAGCCGCTGGTTACAAGAACATTTTAGTGATAAATATGTTCAGCAAGCACAGAAAAAAGGGTTTCGCTCTCGTGCTTGGTTTAAACTGGAAGAAATTCAGAAAAGTGACAATATTTTTAAACCAGGTATGACCGTTGTCGATTTAGGGGCTGCTCCTGGAGGGTGGTCTCAATACGTTGTACAGCAGTTAGGAAGTAAAGGTCGAATCATTGCATGTGACCTTTTACCTATGGATCCTATAGTTGGAGTCGATTTCCTTCAAGGCGATTTCCGTGATGAACTTGTGTTGAAGGCATTGCTTGATAGAGTAGGTGAAAACAAAGTCCAGGTTGTCATGTCTGACATGGCTCCAAACATGAGCGGTACACCCGCGGTCGATATTCCTCGATCCATGTATTTAGTAGAATTAGCGCTTGATATGTGTCGTGATGTACTGGCTCCCGGGGGAAGTTTCATTGTCAAAGTGTTTCAGGGAGAAGGCTTTGATGAATACCTGGGGCAAATACGCTCCCTGTTTACGAAAGTAAAAGTTCGTAAACCAGACGCTTCGCGGTCTCGTTCTCGTGAGGTATATATTGTAGCCACAGGGCGTAAACTTTAGTACCCTAAAGCTATTTGTTAACACAGTTGTAATATGAGGTTAATCCCTTGAGTGACATGGCGAAAAACCTGATCCTCTGGCTAGTTATTGCAGTCGTTTTGATGTCATTATTCCAGAGCTTCGGACCCAGCGATTCGAATAGTCGTAAGGTGGATTACTCTACCTTTATCAATGAGTTAACTAATAACCAGTTACGCGAGGTCAGCATAAGTGGTTATGATATTAATGTAACTAAAACAGATAACTCAAAGTACAGCACGTATATGCCTATGCGTGATGATAACCTGCTGACCACTTTAATGAACCGTAATGTAAAAGTAACGGGTGAACCACTTGAAGGCCAAAGTCTTCTGACTCAAATTTTTGTGTCTTGGTTCCCAATGCTATTACTGATTGGTCTTTGGATTTTCTTTATGCGCCAAATGCAAGGTGGTGGCGGTAAAGGTGCGATGTCTTTCGGTAAAAGTAAGGCGCGCATGTTGACAGAAGACCAAATCAAAACAACTTTTGCTGATGTAGCGGGTTGTGATGAAGCGAAAGAAGAAGTAAGTGAATTAGTTGAGTATTTACGTGATCCAGGTCGTTTCCAGAAATTAGGGGGTAAAATCCCTAAAGGTATTCTGATGGTCGGGCCTCCAGGTACAGGTAAAACATTATTAGCAAAAGCCATCGCAGGTGAAGCTAAAGTCCCATTCTTTACTATTTCAGGTTCTGATTTCGTTGAAATGTTCGTCGGGGTGGGGGCTTCTCGTGTTCGGGATATGTTTGAACAAGCTAAAAAAGCAGCACCTTGTATCATCTTTATTGATGAAATCGATGCAGTCGGTCGTCAACGTGGTGCAGGTTTAGGTGGTGGTCATGATGAGCGTGAGCAAACCTTGAACCAAATGCTAGTTGAAATGGATGGTTTCGAAGGTAATGAAGGTATTATCGTTATCGCGGCAACTAACCGTCCAGACGTGTTAGACCCAGCATTACTTCGTCCAGGTCGTTTTGACCGCCAAGTGGTTGTTGGTTTACCTGATGTGCGTGGACGTGAGCAAATCCTTAAAGTCCATATGCGTCGTGTTCCTTTATCACCAGATGTTGATCCAGCAATTTTAGCGCGTGGTACCCCTGGTTTCTCGGGTGCTGACTTAGCTAACTTAGTTAACGAAGCCGCTTTATTTGCTGCGCGTGGTAATAAACGCGTTGTCTCAATGGTTGAGTTTGAGAAAGCGAAAGATAAGATCATGATGGGCGCTGAGCGCCGTTCAATGGTGATGACTGAAGAACAAAAAGCATCAACCGCTTATCATGAAGCGGGTCACGCAATCATTGGCCGTTTAGTACCGGAGCATGATCCTGTGCATAAAGTGACGATTATTCCTCGTGGACGTGCATTAGGTGTGACTTTCTTCTTACCTGAAGGCGACCAAATTAGTGCAAGCCGTCAGAAATTAGAGAGCCAAATTTCAACACTTTACGGTGGCCGTTTAGCTGAAGAAATTATCTATGGTGTAGAGCATGTTTCTACGGGCGCTTCTAATGATATCAAAGTTGCAACCAATATCGCACGTAACATGGTGACACAGTGGGGCTTCTCTGAAAAATTAGGGCCATTGTTGTACGCAGATGAAGAAGGTGAAGTGTTCTTAGGTCGTTCTGTTGCTAAAGCACAACATATGTCTGATGAAACAGCTCGTACAATTGACGAAGAAATTAAAGCTATCATTGATCGTAACTATGTTCGTGCTCGTCAGATATTAATGGATAACCTTGATATTCTGCACTCAATGAAAGATGCACTGATGACTTATGAAACTATCGATGCACCTCAAATTGATGATTTAATGAATCGTCGTGATGTTCGTCCACCTGCGGGTTGGGAAGGCAATAATGGTAATAGTGGTACAACGACTACTGCCCAGCCAGCACAAACGCATGTAGCGAGTGAGCCAAAAGATAAATCTGAGTCAGAAAGTGATACGCCTTCTGATAAAAATACTCATTAATCCTTATCGGGTTATACATATTGAGTAAGCTATAAATACAAACCCCAGGCTTCTGGGGTTTTTTTATGAAGGTATCAATGAAATGAAATTAATGGTCAGAGGAACAGAATTTAACTTATCAACACCTCAAGTTATGGGGATTTTGAATGTCACTCCAGACTCTTTTTCTGATGGTGGCACTCATAATTCACTTAATGATGCCGTTGACCATGCTGCAAAATTAATTGCTGAAGGAGCTTCTATCATCGATATTGGTGGTGAATCTACCAGACCTGGCGCAAGTGATGTCTCTATTGATGAAGAGTTGCAGCGTGTTGTTCCTGTTGTTGAGGCTATTCGTCAGCGTTTTGATGTTTGGATCTCTGTTGATACATCCAAAGCTCAAGTCATTACTGAATCAGCAAATGTAGGTGCTTCAATTATCAATGATATTCGTTCGTTACAAGAGCCAGGAGCACTTGAAGCAGCGGCTAAAACGGGTCTGCCAGTGTGTATTATGCATATGCAGGGTGATCCTAAAACCATGCAACAATCGCCACATTATGAGAATGTGATGATGGATGTTGATCGTTTTTTACAAGAAAATATTCAACGTTGTGTTGATGCAGGGATCGAAAAAAATCAAATTATTCTTGATCCAGGATTCGGCTTTGGTAAAAATTTAGCGCATAATTACCAATTATTAGCACACTTAAGTGAACTTCATCACTTTGGTCTACCCATACTTGCCGGAATGTCACGCAAATCAATGGTTGGACAACTATTGAATGTGCCACCAAAAGAGCGTGTTGCTGGTAGCGTGGCATGCGCAGTCATTGCAGCAATGCAAGGCGCACAAATTATTCGTGTACACGATGTTAAAGAGACGGTTGATGCGATGAAAGTTGTACAGGCGACTCTTTCTGCAAAGGAAAATAATGAATGAGCGAACGTAAATACTTTGGAACAGATGGTATCCGTGGAAAAGTAGGTGATAGTCCAATTACACCTGATTTTGTATTAAAACTAGGTTGGGCTGCGGGCAAGGTATTAGCACGTCATGGCTCTCGCAAAATCATTATTGGTAAAGATACACGTATCTCTGGCTATATGTTGGAATCAGCATTAGAAGCGGGTTTAGCCGCAGCAGGCTTATCGGCTTCATTTACAGGGCCAATGCCAACACCTGCTGTTGCTTATTTAACGCGTACATTCCGCGCTGAAGCAGGGATTGTGATTTCAGCTTCTCATAACCCTTATTATGATAATGGGATCAAATTTTTCTCTATTGATGGTACAAAATTACCTGATGAAGTAGAAGAAGCGATCGAAGCTGAAATGGAAAAGCCAATTACCTGTGTTGAATCAGCAGAATTGGGACGTGCAAATCGTATCGTGGATGCGGCAGGTCGTTATATTGAATTTTGTAAAGGGACTTTCCCGAATGAAAACAATCTTAATGGTCTAAAAGTGGTTGTCGATTGTGCTCATGGTGCCACATACCATATTGCACCAAACGTATTTCGTGAATTAGGTGCTGAAGTGATCACTATTGGTTGTGATCCAACGGGTATCAATATCAACGAAGAGTGTGGTGCAACAGATGTTCGTATGTTGCAAAAACGCGTATTAGAAGAAGGCGCGGATGTTGGTTTAGCTTTTGACGGCGACGGCGACCGTATCATCATGGTTGACCATCAAGGTCTAAAAGTTGATGGTGACCAAATTCTCTATATTATTGCGCGAGAAGCATTACGCCAAGGTCAATTACGTGGTGGTGCAGTGGGTACTCTAATGAGCAATATGGGATTAGAAATTGCACTTAAACAACTAGGTATTCCTTTTGCAAGAGCAAAAGTAGGCGACCGTTATGTGCTTGAAAAATTACAAGAGAAAGGTTGGCGTTTAGGTGCTGAAAACTCAGGTCACATTATTTTATTAGATAAAACGACTACGGGTGACGGTATTGTTGCCGGTTTACAAGTTTTAAGTGCAATGGTGCGTAACCATATGAGTCTGCATGACCTATGTAGTGGAATGAAACTATTACCACAAATTTTAGTGAATGTTCGCTTTACGGGTAGTCACGATCCGCTACAAACATCTGAAGTTCAGAATGTCGCTAAAGCAGTTGAAGAAGAACTGGCTGGCAAAGGTCGTGTATTGCTGCGTAAATCAGGAACAGAACCTTTAATTCGTGTCATGGTTGAAGGTGAAAATGAAGAGCAAGTCACGGCGATGGCAAATCGTATTGCTGACGCGGTGAAGCACGTCGGTTAATTGATGATTTTTTCTTCAATCAATCACTTTGTAGAAAAATAACCTTGCTTGTCAGTTCAGCTTTGGTTAGTATTCACACCCGCTTAGTAAGGTCTTGAACTAAAGCGGGTGAAGCAATCGAAGGTTATCGTTAAGTCGATAAGTTCCATAGAAAAGGTAACGCAAATGTATACGGCACTCATTGTTATTCTTATCATTGTAGCAACAGGGCTAGTTGGTCTGATCCTGTTACAGCAGGGTAAAGGTGCTGATATGGGCGCTTCTTTTGGTGCAGGTGCTTCCGGTACAGTATTTGGTTCAAGCGGTTCAGCTAACTTTATGACCCGTATGACCGCTGTTTTAGCGACAGCTTTTATTGTACTTGCCCTTATTTTAGGTAATCTAAGTGCCAATAAAACTGTGCGTGAAGACAGCAAATGGATGTCTATCGAGCAGACTACAGAAGAAGCTAAAAAAGCTGAGCAGTTAGCAGCGCCTGTAGCGCCAGCAAATACAGATATTCCGCAGTAAACTAAGTAAAGATTTAAATGGGATTGTTAATTGTTACGCAGTAACAGTCTCATTAAGTGCCGAGGTGGTGAAATTGGTATACACGCTACCTTGAGGTGGTAGTGCCTATAAAACGGGCGTACGGGTTCAAGTCCCGTTCTCGGCACCATTATTCCAGATAGCTTGCGTTTTGCTTGTTATCAGCGTAAAATTTGCCACGTTTTTCGAACGCGGGGTGGAGCAGCTTGGTAGCTCGTCGGGCTCATAACCCGAAGGTCGTCGGTTCAAATCCGGCCCCCGCAACCACTTCTAACAATACAGCACTTTTCTCATTAATCATCTAGTTGAACCGATTATGATCCTGAGTGGAATGTGCCGTAAGAAGAGGTTATTCTCGAATGGCAAGTTACAGGGTCCAGTTGCATAAAGCCCCGAATTTCGGGGTTTTTTGTTATCAGAGAATAGAATACTGGGCTATAGGCCCTTTTTTTATGCCTTGGGGGTGGGTTTGTCCACATTAGAGCAAAAATTAACAGCGATGGTTTCAGCACCAGTAGAAGCATTAGGCTTTGAATTTGTCGGTCTTGAATTTATTCGTGGCCGAGAATCAACATTGCGCATCTATATTGATAGTGAAGACGGTATCACTGTTGATGATTGTGCTGATGTTAGCCACCAGGTCAGTGCTGTGCTGGATGTCGAAGATCCAATTCAAACAGTTTATAACCTTGAGATTTCTTCTCCTGGTTTAGAACGACCTTTATTCACTGCAACGCATTATGAGCAATTTATCGGCGAAGAAGCCGCTATCGTATTACGAATTGCAATGCAAAACCGCCGTAAATGGCAGGGCATTATTAAGTCTGTCGCTGGCGAAATGATCACGGTTACTGTGGATGGTAAAGACGAAGTGTTCGCACTGAGCAACATCCAGAAAGCTAACCTGGTACCCCACTTTTAAGTTTTGAAGAGGCAACTAGGATGAACAAAGAGATTCTGGCTGTTGTGGAAGCGGTCTCTAACGAAAAATCTCTTCCTCGTGAAAAGATTTTTGAAGCACTGGAAACCGCACTAGCGACAGCAACTAAGAAAAAGTACGAGCAAGAAATTGACGTTCGCGTATGTATCGACCGTAAAACGGGTGATTTTGATACATTCCGTCGTTGGGTTGCCGTTGAGGAAGTGACTCAACCAACTCGTGAAATCACACTTGAAGCAGCGCAATATGAAGATCCTAGTATTGAACTGGGTGGTTATATTGAAGATCAGATTGAATCTGTCACTTTCGACCGTATTACAACACAAACTGCGAAACAAGTTATCGTACAAAAAGTACGTGAAGCTGAAAGAGCAATGGTTGTTGATCAATTCCGCGAACAATTAGGCGAAATTATCACGGGTGTTGTGAAGAAAGTGAATCGTGAAAATATCACGTTAGACTTAGGCAATAACGCTGAAGCGGTTATTTTACGCGAAGATATGTTACCGCGTGAAAATTTCCGTCCAGGTGACCGTTTACGCGGTGTTTTATACGACGTACGTACAGAAACTCGTGGTGCACAACTTTTCGTGACACGCTCTCGCCCTGAAATGCTGGTTGAACTTTTCCGTATTGAAGTACCAGAAATTGGCGAAGAAATCATTGAAATTAAAGCTGCAGCGCGTGATCCAGGTTCTCGTGCCAAAATCGCAGTAAAAACTAACGACAAGCGTATTGACCCTGTGGGTGCTTGTGTTGGTATGCGTGGTGCACGTGTACAAGCCGTTTCCAGCGAATTGGGCGGCGAACGAATTGATATTGTTCTGTGGGATGATAATCCTGCACAATTCGTCATTAATGCAATGGCTCCGGCAGATGTTGCTTCTATTGTTGTCGATGAAGACAAATGTACAATGGATGTTGCAGTTGAAAGCAGTAACCTTGCGCAGGCAATCGGCCGTAATGGTCAAAATGTTCGTCTAGCAGCACAGTTACTGAAAAAACATCGTGGTGATGACAAGTGGGAATTAAACGTCATGACTGCTGATGAATTAAATGCAAAACATCAGGCAGAAGCAAACGCAGCCATTGAAATATTTACTAAGCATCTCGACATTGATGAAGACTTCGCAACTGTTTTAGTTGAAGAAGGTTTCTCTACCCTTGAAGAGTTAGTTTATGTGCCAATCAGTGAACTGCTGGCTATTGACGGATTAGATGAAGATACCGTTGAAGCTCTACGTGAAAGAGCAAAAGCTGCACTCACAACGATTGAGTTGGCTCAAAAAGAAAGCCTAGGCGATAACCAGCCAGCTGAGGACTTATTAGCTCTCGAAGGCTTGGAGCGCTCTTTAGCATTTGATCTAGCTGCCCGTGGTATCTGCACACTGGAAGATCTTGCCGAACAGGGTATCGACGACCTAACTGATATTGAAGGTTTAAATAGTGAGCGCGCAGGCGAACTCATTATGGCCGCACGTAATATCTGCTGGTTTGGGAATGATGCGTAACAACTGAGCAGGAAGGAACAGAATGACAGATGAAACAGTAAAATCACTGGCAGAAGAGATTCAGACACCGGTTGAACGTTTGGTACAGCAGTTTGCTGATGCCGGTATTAAGAAGACCGTCTCTGATTCTGTCTCCCAAAAAGAGAAAGAAACCTTACTGGCTTGGTTGAATCGTGATAAAGACGTATCAACCAGCCAACCAGAAAAATTAACGTTACAGCGCAAAGTGCGCAGTACGTTAAGTGTTCCTGGTACAGGTGGCAAAAGTAAATCAGTAGCCATCGAAGTCCGCAAAAAACGCACTTATGTGAACCGTGACGCCGTTGAAAAAGCGCAAGCGGATGAGCAAGCTCAGCGTGAAGCGGAAGAAAAGGCGCATCGCGAAGCAGAAGAAAAAGCCCAGCGCGAAGCACAAGAGAAAGCACAGCGCGAAGCTGAAGAAAAAGCAAAACGTGAAGCTGAAAAGGCAAAGAAAGACGCCGAAGAAAAAGCGAAACGTGAAGCTGAAGAAGCAAAACGTGAAGCAGCGGAATTAGCTAAGCGCGAAGCAGCGGAAAAAGATAAAGTGAAACAAAACGATAAACCAAAAGCTGATAAAGCAGCAGATCAGGAAAAAGCGCGTCGCAATGCTGAACAAGCTGAACTGAAGCGTAAAACGGAAGAAGCACAGCGCCGTAAAGCGGAAGAAGAAGCACGAATTGCAGCAGAAAAAGCACGTCGTTTAGCTGAAGAAAATGCTGATAAATGGACTGCTGAACCTAAAGCGCCAGAAACTGAAGGCTCAGACTATCATGTAACAACATCACGTTATGCTCGTGATGCAGAAGATGAGAGTGATGCTGAAGTTGAAGGTGGCCGCGGTCGTGGTCGCAACGCTAAGGCTCCTCGTCCTAAGAAAAACAACCGCCATTCTGAAAAAGCAGATCGTGAAGAAGCGCGCGCTGCGGGTCGTACTAACAAGAAAGGTAAACGCAAAGGTAGCTCATTACAGCAAGGCTTCAATAAGCCAGCAGCTGTTGTAAACCGTGATGTTATTATCGGTGAGACTATTTCTGTTGCCGAACTTGCTAACAAAATGGCAGTAAAAGGGTCTGAAGTTATTAAAACTATGATGAAAATGGGCGCTATGGCGACCATTAATCAGGTTTTAGACCAAGAAACGGCACAGCTTGTTGCTGAAGAAATGGGTCACAAAGTTATCTTACGTCGTGAAAACGAGTTAGAAGAACAAGTCATGAGCGATCGTGATACTGGTGAAGAAAGCGCAGTATCTCGTGCACCTGTTGTAACTATCATGGGTCACGTTGACCACGGTAAAACATCATTACTGGATTACATTCGTTCAACGAAAGTCGCTTCAGGCGAAGCGGGTGGTATCACCCAGCATATCGGTGCTTACCACGTTAAAACTGACAAAGGTGAAATCACCTTCCTAGATACCCCAGGTCACGCCGCATTTACTTCAATGCGTGCTCGTGGTGCTCAGGTAACGGATATCGTTGTTCTGGTTGTTGCGGCAGATGATGGTGTCATGCCACAAACTATCGAAGCAATCCAACACGCAAAAGCAGCAAACGTACCTGTTGTGGTTGCCGTGAACAAAATTGATAAACACGAAGCTGATCCTGATCGCGTTAAAACTGAACTGTCTCAATATGGTATTCTGCCAGAAGATTGGGGTGGCGAAACTCAGTTTATACACGTATCTGCAAAACAAGGTTTAGGTATTGACGAATTGCTGGATGCTATTCTTTTACAAGCTGAAGTTCTTGAACTGAAAGCAGTTAAAGAAGGTATGGCAAGCGGTGTTGTTATCGAATCTTACCTTGATAAAGGTCGTGGTCCAGTTGCTACTATTCTTGTCCGTGAAGGTACACTGAATAAAGGTGACATCGTTCTGTGTGGTTTCGAATACGGTCGTATTCGTGCAATGCGTAACGAATTAGGTCAAGACGTTCAATCTGCTGGTCCATCAATGCCAGTTGAGATTTTAGGTCTGTCTAACGTTCCTTCTGCGGGTGATGAAGCAACGGTTGTTCGTGACGAGAAGAAAGCGCGTGAAGTCGCCTTATACCGACAAGGTAAATTCCGTGATGTTAAACTGGCTCGTCAGCAGAAATCTAAACTGGAAAACATGTTTGCTAACATGGAAGAAGGTAAAACGTCTGAACTGAACATCGTTCTGAAAACTGACGTTCAAGGTACTTGTGAAGCGATTACTGATGCATTAGCTAAACTGTCTACTAATGAAGTTAAACTAAAAATCATCGGTTCAGGTGTCGGTGGTATTACCGAAACTGACGCAACATTAGCAGCCGCATCTAACGCAATCATTCTTGGCTTCAATGTTCGTGCTGATGCATCTGCTCGTCGTATCATTGAACAAGAAAGCGTTGATTTACGTTACTACTCCGTTATCTATAGCCTGATTGATGAAATTAAACTGGCAATGAGCGGTATGTTGGAACCTGAATATAAACAAGAAATCATGGGACTTGCAGAAGTTCGTGATGTGTTTAAATCACCTAAATTTGGCGCGATCGCGGGCTGTATGGTGGTTGAAGGTAACATTAAACGTAATAACCCAATTCGTGTTCTACGTGATAACGTGGTTATCTATGAAGGCGAACTTGAGTCACTGCGTCGCTTTAAAGATGACGTCAACGAAGTACGTAATGGCATGGAATGTGGTATCGGTGTGAAAAACTACAACGATGTCCGTGTTGGCGACATGATTGAAGTCTTCCAAGTTATCGAAATCAAACGTTCTATTGATTAATTTAGTCCGTTTTGTTTTAAAAGGGAGCTCAAGGGCTCCCTTCTTAATTCCTTTCTTTGCTGTATTCTCCTTTTATTTTCTCTTCATTTTTCAACATAACCGAAATAGATTGCCCTTCAGTAATTTATGAAAGTGAAATAACAGGGTAAAATAGCACCAAAGAAACATTTTATTTCTAAAGAAAGAAATCAGAGAAAGCGGTTGTTAAATATCACTTCATGTATACTCTTTAGATATCATTGATTTTAGATTTGAATTAACAATGACAACTAGGACGATAGCCTATTGTCAGGGAGAAATAAAATGGCAAGAGATTTTAGCCGTAGTCAGCGTGTTTCTCAGGAAATGCAAAAAGAAATCGCCATCATTTTACAACGCGAAGTCAAAGATCCACGTATTGGAATGGCAACAGTTTCTGGTGTTGAAATTTCTCGTGATTTGGCTTATGCCAAAGTGTTCGTCACCTTTTTAAACTTGTCAGGTGGTGAAAAAAGCGAAGAAGAGATGGTTGATGATGGTTTAACTGCACTTAATGAAGCGGCTGGCTTTATTCGTTCTTTGTTAGGCAAAGCAATGCGTTTACGTATTGTACCTGAACTGACATTTGCTTATGACAACTCATTAGTTGAAGGTATGCGTATGTCTAACTTAGTTTCTAATGTCGTTAAAAACGATGAAGAGCGTCGTCATAAAGAGGACAAGTAATGGGGCGTCGTCGTAAGGGGCGTGAGATTAACGGCGTATTGCTACTCGATAAACCCCAAGATATTTCCTCTAACGATGCACTCCAAAAAGTTCGCCGTATGTTTAATGCCAGTAAGGCTGGGCATACGGGAGCATTGGATCCCTTAGCAACAGGTATGCTCCCTATTTGTTTAGGTGAAGCAACGAAATTTTCACAGTTTCTATTGGATTCTGATAAGCGTTATCGCGTTATTGCACGTTTAGGGCAACGAACAGATACCTCTGATGCACATGGCGAGGTGATTCAAGAGCGTCCTATACAATTTACACAGCAAGCCTTAGATGATGCCTTGGATAGTTTTCGTGGAGAAACATTGCAAGTTCCTTCAATGTATTCTGCTTTAAAGCATCAAGGTAAACCGCTTTACGAATACGCTCGACAAGGTATTGAAGTTGAGCGAGAAGCAAGACCCATCACGGTCTATGAACTCCAGTTTATTCGCTGGGAAGGTGATGAGCTAGAGCTGGAAATTCATTGTTCTAAAGGGACTTACATTCGAACAATTATTGATGATCTTGGTGAGAAATTACAATGTGGTGCTCACGTTATTTTCTTACGTCGATTAGAAGTCGCAGATTATCCTAAAGAGCGAATGGTAACGTTAGAGCAATTAAGAACGATGATAGAGGATGCACAAACTGTGCAAGAAGATCCTTTCTTGGCGCTTGATGCACTACTATTGCCTATGGATACCGCTGTTGCTCATTTTCCTGTTGTGAATTTGAGCACAATTATTGCGGGTTATCTCAAACTGGGGCAGCCTGTTCGTGTTAATCATGATATCAATGAAGGCGAATGGGTAAGAGTGACAGAGGGTGATGAAAAAAAATTCATTGGTCTTGCTATCATTAAAGAGGGTCTCGTTGCTCCGAAAAGAGTGGTTGTAGACTATAGCGCACAAGATAACACTTAATAGCAATCTTGCGCTAAAAGTGTTTGAAGCGTAGAATAATGCGGCTATCTGTTTAGGTGGCTGAGTTGGATAGCTGAATTAGAGATTGGCTATCTGAAAATTTTACTTAATTTGGAGTTTATTATGTCTCTAAGTACTGAAGCGAAAGCACAAATCGTTGCTGAATTTGGTCGTGATGCTAACGATACTGGCTCAAGCGAAGTTCAGATTGCACTGCTGACTGCAGAAATCAACCACCTGCAAGGTCACTTTTCAGAGCACAAAAAAGATCACCACAGCCGTCGTGGTCTGCTGCGTAAAGTTTCCAGCCGTCGTAATCTGCTGGACTACCTGAAACGTAAAGATGTTGCTCGTTACGCTGCACTGATTGAACGTTTAGGTCTGCGTCGCTAATTAAGTGAGTTTCAGTGGAAAGGGGCCTGTTGGCCCCTTTTCTACTAGAAAGTGCTATTTTTAATATTAGTCGTTATGTTTTAATGTGGTGATTGTTATTTAGTCTCTCTAGTTACGACAATTCGCGCGGCTAATGAAAGTGTTTATCATTAAGTGGTCAATATTTTCATTAGTCGCGAGGGGACGTAGCGGAGAAAAGATCATTCATCGTCGCTAAACATCTGGCGACAATAAGATAAAGGATATTATTTTGCTGAATCCTACAGTTCGTAAATTTCAATACGGTCAACATACTGTTTCATTAGAAACAGGTATGATGGCTCGTCAAGCAACAGCAGCTGTTATGGTCGATATGGACGGCACCGCTGTTTTCGTTACTGTTGTAGCCAAGAAAAAAGTTAAAGCTGGACAAGACTTCTTCCCATTAACTGTTAACTACCAAGAGCGTTCATACGCTGCTGGTCGTATTCCAGGTAGCTTCTTCCGTCGTGAAGGCCGCCCTGGTGAAGGCGAAACGTTAATTGCGCGTTTAATTGACCGTCCTTTACGTCCATTATTTCCAGAAGGTTTTTTAAACGAAATTCAAATCGTTGCTACTGTTGTTTCAGTTAACCCACAAGTTAACCCAGATATCGTTGCAATGATTGGTGCTTCTGCGGTATTAGCGCTGTCAGGTGTTCCATTCAATGGTCCTATCGGTGGCGCTCGTGTTGGTTTTATCGATGGACAGTATGTTCTAAACCCAACTGTTGATGAGCTGAAAGTTAGTAAATTAGACTTAGTGGTTGCAGGTACTGCAGGTGCGGTACTGATGGTAGAATCAGAAGCTGATTTATTATCAGAAGAAGAAATGTTAGGTGCGGTAGTCTTTGGTCATGATCAACAACAAGTTGTGATCGAAAACATCAATGCATTAGTTGCAGAAGTGGGTAAAGAAAAATGGGATTGGGCGCCAGAAGCTATCAACCAAACTTTACATGACCGCATTGCGCAATTAGCTCAAACTCGTATTGGTGATGCTTACCGTATTACTGAAAAACAAGAGCGTTATGAACAAATCGAAGCGATCCGTGATGAAGTTATCGCGACGTTAGTCGCTGAAGATGAAACTTTAGATGAAGCTGAAATCAGCGAAATCTTCTCAGGTCTTGAGAAAAATATCGTTCGTGCTCGTGTATTAGCTGGCGAACCACGTATTGATGGCCGTGAAAAAGATATGGTACGTGCATTGGATATTCGCACGGGTTTATTACCACGTACTCACGGTTCAGCACTGTTTACTCGTGGTGAAACTCAGGCGCTGGTAACGGCAACATTAGGTACTGCTCGTGATGCTCAAACTATCGATGACATCATGGGTGAGCACACTGATACATTCTTACTGCACTATAACTTCCCTCCATACTCTGTTGGCGAAACAGGCATGATGGGTTCACCAAAACGTCGCGAAATCGGTCATGGCCGTTTAGCCAAACGTGGCGTATTAGCCGTAATGCCAACTATTGAAGAATTCCCATATACCGTTCGTGTGGTTTCTGAAATCACTGAATCAAATGGTTCATCTTCAATGGCATCAGTTTGCGGTGCTTCTTTAGCACTAATGGACGCAGGTGTACCAATTAAAGAATCTGTTGCAGGTATTGCAATGGGTCTAGTGAAAGAAGGTGACAACTTTGTTGTTCTTTCCGATATTCTGGGTGATGAAGACCATTTAGGCGATATGGACTTTAAAGTTGCGGGTAGCCGTAACGGTGTCAGCGCATTACAGATGGATATCAAAATCGAAGGTATCACTCGCGAAATCATGCAAGTTGCGTTAAACCAAGCGAAAAGCGCACGTCTACACATTTTAGGCGTAATGGAAGATGCAATTAGCCAACCTCGTGCTGATATTTCTGAATTCGCACCACGCATTCATACTATCAAAATTAATCCAGACAAGATCAAAGACGTTATCGGTAAAGGCGGCTCTGTTATCCGTGCATTAACGGAAGAAACTGGCACAACTATCGAAATCGAAGATGATGGTACAGTGAAGATTGCTGCGACAAGTGGCGATCAAGCAAAACAAGCTATCGCTCGTATCGAAGAAATTACTGCTGAAGTTGAAGTGGGTCGTATCTACAACGGTAAAGTAACACGTATCGTAGATTTCGGTGCATTCGTTGCTATCGGTGGCGGTAAAGAAGGTCTGGTTCATATTTCTCAAATCGCAGACAAACGTGTTGAGAAAGTGAGTGACTACTTAGAAATGGGTCAAGAAGTGCCAGTTAAAGTACTGGAAATTGACCGTCAAGGCCGTATTCGCTTAAGCATGAAAGAAGCTCAAGCTAATCAGCAGGAAGCAACAGAAA
This sequence comes from Proteus vulgaris, assembly GCF_033708015.1. NCBI lineage: Bacteria > Pseudomonadati > Pseudomonadota > Gammaproteobacteria > Enterobacterales > Morganellaceae > Proteus > Proteus vulgaris. Next base: position 337,342 of record NZ_CP137920.1, read on the forward strand.
CTTCTTCTGAAGATTCTGCGAATTAATGATATTCTACTACCGATATCTAGACATAGGTATCGGTAGAGACTTATTATGATTGACAAGTAGGACGTCTAGAACGCTTTTTGTTGAAAGGTCTGACTTTGGGAGTGAGAAATGAAAACATTTCTGCGCAGTTGTTCTATTGCTGTTTTCATCTTTATTTCCGGATGCAGCACTAGTCCAGAGTGGCGTCAGAATGCGATTTTTGCCACACCATTGCAGCCTTCTTTACAACAAGAAGTGATATTGGCTCGTATAGAACAAATCTTAGCGAGCCGCTCATTAACCGAAGATGAGTACGCACAGCTTTTATATGAGCGTGGTGTGCTGTATGATAGCCTCGGTTTACGAGCTTTAGCGCGTAATGATTTTTCAATGGCGCTATCAATACGACCAGATATGCTAGAAATTTTTAATTTTCTAGGTATCTATTTTACGCAAGCAGCAAATTACGATGCTGCTTATGAAGCGTTTGATTCTGTTTTAGAGCTTGATCCAACTTACAATAATGCGCGTTTTAATCGTGGTATCGCTTCGTACTACGGTGGCCGATTGAAATTGGCGCAGGATGATCTGCAGGCGTTTTATCAGGTCGCTCCAAATGATCCTATTCGTTCGCTTTGGTTATATCTTGTAGAAAAAGAGATAAACACTGATTTGGCTAAACAACAGCTAAAACAGCGATACCAACAGGCGGATAAAACGGGGCAATGGGGATGGAATATAGTTGAGTTTTATTTAGGTGATATTAATGAGAAAACATTAATGTTGAAACTAAATGAGGCTTCAACCGATAACACTTCGCTCGCTGAGCATCTTAGTGAAACTAACTTCTATTTAGGTAAGTATTACCTAAGTCTGGGGGATACGGATAGCGCAGAAGCGTTATTCAAGCTGACGGTTGCCAACAACGCACATAACTTTGTTGAGCACCGCTACGCATTGTTGGAATTAGCACTGTTAGGCCAACAAGAAGACCTAGCGGAATCGGACCAGCAATAGCTGACGAACATTTCTCTGATCAGTTTGAAAGCCATCATCTGCATAGGATGAGGGCTTGTTTGTTCGTTTAATAATATAATTTGAGCCAGTTCACATTTTAGATGATAAAGACCGACAAACCATGCGGTATGTTATGTCAACTGGCTGCCATAATGAATGAGGCACAGTGACATGACTACTGAAACCGATATGACTTTTGCTGATCTAGGTTTATCAGCACCTATTTTGACTGCACTGAATGACTTAGGCTACGAGAAGCCTTCTCCAATTCAGCAACAATGTATTCCTTTCCTTTTAAACGGTAATGATGTTTTGGGCATGGCACAGACAGGTAGTGGTAAAACTGCTGCATTTAGCCTGCCATTATTACACAATCTTGATGAATCATTAAAAGCACCACAAATTTTAGTTTTAGCACCGACTCGTGAACTTGCGGTTCAGGTTGCTGAAGCAATTGAAGATTTTTCTAAGCATTTACCAAAAGTAAATGTTGTTGCTCTGTATGGTGGTCAGCGTTACGACGTTCAATTACGCGCGTTACGCCAAGGTCCACAAGTTGTTGTAGGTACACCGGGTCGTTTATTAGACCATTTAAATCGTGGCACATTAGATTTATCGAAACTAAAAGGTTTAGTATTAGATGAAGCTGATGAAATGTTACGTATGGGCTTTATTGAAGATGTTGAAAATATTTTAAGTAAGATCCCAGCGGAACACCAAACAGCGCTGTTCTCTGCAACAATGCCAGAAGCTATTCGTCGTATTACTCGTCGTTTTATGAACGATCCGAAAGAAGTGCGCATCCAAAGTAGCGTAACGACACGTCCAGACATTAGCCAAAGCTATTGGATGACATTCGGCGCACGTAAAAATGAAGCATTAATTCGTTTCTTAGAAGCGGAAGATTTTGATGCGGCAATTATTTTCGTTCGTACTAAAAACGCAACATTAGAAGTTGCTGAAGCTTTAGAGCGCAATGGGTATAACAGCGCAGCGTTAAACGGTGATATGAACCAATCACTGCGTGAGCAAACATTAGAGCGTCTAAAAAATGGTCGTTTAGATATTTTAATCGCGACTGACGTTGCTGCTCGTGGTCTCGACGTTGACCGTATCAGCCTAGTTGTGAACTATGATATCCCTATGGATTCAGAATCTTACGTTCACCGTATTGGTCGTACGGGTCGTGCTGGCCGTGCTGGTCGTGCAATTTTATTCGTTGATAACCGTGAACGCCGTTTACTGCGTAATATCGAACGTACAATGAAGATGACTATTCCTGAAGTAGAGCTGCCAAATGCAGAACTTATCAGCCAACGTCGTCAGGAAAAATTTGCACAGCAAATCGCTCAGCAATTAGAAACAAGCAACCTTGATCAATATCGCGCTCTGTTACCTAAATTAGCGCCACAAGGTGAAGAAGCGCTGGATATGGAAACACTGGCTGCGGTATTACTGAAGATGGCTCAAGGTGAGCGTGCGCTTATTTTACCACCCGATCCTGTTCGTCGTCCTCGTCGTGAATTTAACGATCGTGATGATCGCCGTCGCGGTGATAACGATCGTGAGCGTTCTCCTCGTCGTGAGCGTCGTGATGCAGGCGAAATGGATTTATACCGTATTGAAGTGGGTCGTGATGATGGTGTGGAAGTTCGTCATATCGTTGGTGCGATTGCTAACGAAGGCGATATCAGCAGCCGTTACATTGGTAATATCAAACTGTATGGTTCTCACTCAACCATCGAGTTACCAAAAGGTATGCCAACAGATTTATTAAGCCATTTCACACGTACACGTATTATGAATAAACCCCTCAATATGCAATTAGTGGGTGATGCTCAATCTCAGCCTTTCCGTGAGCGTCGTAATAACAGCCGTCGTGATGGTCAGCCACAAGGTGGTCGTCGTTTTAACAACGGTGATCAACGTCGTGGTAATAATGATCGTGGTGGTGAACGCGGTAACTTCCGTGGTCGTAACAACGAAGGTACACCACGTCGTCGTAGCAGCACTCATAACCAATAAGAGTGGGTAATTAACTTAATTTTAAATTGAGTTGATGACAAAAATAAAACCAGTCAATGTATATTGGCTGGTTTTTTTATGCTTATTTAATGATATAAAATATATTACATCAAGTTGTTATCAATCTAAAAATAGACATCTTTATGAAAAATAATTGGCTAGAATTACGCTGTATTCAACAAAACAATAATATTCAACGCGCTGACTTTAATTTTTATGTTGATGGTAAGGCATTAGACGAATGGTTAGGTTTTGATCGGCAAACGGATTGGCGGTTTTTAAATTTTGATTTTGATATTTTTGTTGTTGATAAAACGCGTTTTCCGAATTACGACCGTCATAAAATAATTCGAAGTACAATCGAACAATATTTAGGTATTAAACCTATTTATACTCAATTAGATAATAATCGATTAGTGCTCTACCGTTGCCATTGTGGTAGTGATTATTGCTCTGTGATTTCTTGTGATTTAGATATTACAGACCATTACGTGAAATGGAATAATATTGCTTATGAAGATGGGTTAGATAAAGAAGACGCACTAGAGCTTGATGAACATGGTATTACACCTATTGAACAGCTTATTTTTGATCGTAAGCAGTATCAGCAAGTGTTTAATCAGTATTTAGAGGCCTATTTGTAAATGACTAAATACTCATTTTATGTCGTGTAACGATTTATTAATTAATTCAATTACCTCTGTATCTATAAGAGGCGTGAGTTTTGCACTAATAATAAATTTTTTGTACTTATTATTAAACCCCGCAGCGACAACTTCATTAAATAATCGGATTTCTACTTTTGATAATCCGTCTTCAGTACATTCTAAAGGATGAATAACCACATCTCTTTTTTTGAAAAAAAATGCGGATGGATTAATACTAAGATTATTTAGCGCAATATGAATCGCTTCAATAGCAGGATAAAAATCGCCAATTAACATTCGGCGATGAGAAAAATTACGTTGTGCTATCGCTTCTTTTTTCGTGTGAAGATCTCGTACTTCAATACGGTTGGTATAAACTCTAATATAAATCGGTTCCATCCTATTTCTCTCCTTATCAGTTATTAACTCAAACCAATCGCTTCTTTTAACGGTTTTAGATATCGACGACTAACAGGAATTTGGCTGTTATTATTTAATATCAATTCGGCCTGCCCATTATCGCCAAAAACAATCTCATTAACATAATCCATATTGACTAAATATTGGCGATGGCAACGGACTAATGGTGTCCGTGTTTCTAACGTGCGTAATGTTAATTCTGTAAAACCTTCTTGGCCTTGATTATTGGTGACATAAACACCGCTGAGTCTTGATGTTGCAAATACCGCTTCATCAATTGGCATTAACCAAATACGGCTATGACCTGTACATGGTATACATTTTAACCGCTCTTCAGGCGGTGTGAGGAGATCAATATTCTGCTTATTACCTTGGCGTAGACGATTTAATGTTTTTGTTAGGCGCTCTTGCTCTAATGGTTTGAGTAGATAATCAAAGGCGTGCTCTTCAAAAGCCTGAATGGCATACTCTTCAAATGCGGTGAGAAAGACGATATAAGGGCGATGTTCAGGATCAAGCATGGTGACCATTTCAAGACCCGTAATACGAGGCATTTGAATATCAAGAAAAACCACATCGGGCTTTTTGCGATGTATTTCTCCTATGGCTTCAATCGCATTACTGCATTCACCAACTATATGAATATCTTTTTCAACTTCAAGTAAACAACGTAAGTTTTCACGAGCCAACGGCTCATCATCAACGATTAATATATTCATTATAATGTAACGTCATCCATGCTTTTTTCGAGAGGTAAGCAAATTTTCACCTTTGTATATTCATCGGCTTGGCATTCCACTAAAACACCATAAAGCTCGCCATAGCGTAATTTTAATCGCTTATCCACTAGTCTCATGCCTAAGCCTAATTGATGCGATGGGCATTGAAGACGGTAAAGTCCGGCATTATCACAAATTTCGATAATGATTAAATGATGCTCTTGATGTGCTCTAATTGTAATCTTTCCTGTGTCTAATAACTGTGACGTTCCATGTTTAATTGCATTTTCGACCATAGGTTGAAGTGAAAAAGCAGGTAAACGAGCATTCGCTAAGCTTTCCGGAATCTGAATATCAATCTGTAAACGTTCCTGAAAACGCGCTTTCTCGATTTGCAAATAGGCATTTACATGCTCAATTTCGTCACTTAATGTCACCACGGCTTCTGGTCTTTTTAAATTCTTACGAAAAAACGCAGAGAGAAATTGCACAAGCTGATTTGCTTGTTCGCTATCACGGCGAATAACCGCTTGTAATGTATTTAGTGCATTAAAAAGAAAGTGAGGATTCACTTGAGCATGTAAGAGTTTAATCTCTGATTCTAAAAGAGATTGCTTATTTCGCTCATATTGTCCCGCTAGAATTTGTGCAGATAATAGACTGGCGATGCCTTCACCTAAGGTACGATTAATAGAACTAAATAGGCGATTTTTAGCCTCATAAAGCTTTATTGTGCCAATGACTTGATTATTTTCCCCTCTTAGGGGAATAACTAAGGTTGAGCCTAACTTGCAATGAGGGGAAAGCGTACAACGATAAGGGGTTTCATTGCCATCAGCATAGACAACTTCATTATTATTGATGGCTTGCTTGGATTGAACTGAGGAAATAGGTGTACCTGGTAAATGGTGATCAGCACCGATGCCAATAAAAGCGAGCAGTTTTTCTCTATCTGTAATGGCAACCGCACTGACCCTCAACTCCTGATAAATCACTTTTGCCACACGGGTGCTATTATCTTGGTTAAATCCTTTACGTAAAATACCTTCAGTGCAAACAGCGATTTTTAATGCTTGAGCTGAGAATGCGCTGGTATATTTTTCAAATATCGCGCGTCTATCTTGTAATATTCGAATAAACATCGCTGCACCCACCGTATTTGCTACGATCATCGGGGCGGCAATATCTTTCACTAAAGCAAGTGCTTCATTAAACGGACGAGCCAATAATAGGATGATGCTCATCTGTATTATTTCAGCAAAGAAGGTAACGACTGCCGCTGTCCATGGGTTAAATATTCGATGCATCTGCCCGTGTTTTACGTAATAACGGTGAACTAATCCGCCAATTAATCCCTCGACAATGGTCGATACCATACAGCTAAACGCAGTCATACCTCCGAGTGAATAGCGGTGTAACCCTCCCGTAAAACCGACGAGAAAGCCGACGTAAGGACCACCTAGCAACCCACCTAAGACAGAGCCAATAGCACGTGTATTAGCAATAGAATCATTAATATGTAGCCCAAAATAGGTACCCATAATGCAGAAAATAGAGAATATGACGTAACACATCAATTTATGTGGTAGTTTTATTGTGACCTGCAAAAGTGGCGTGAATAGAGGTGTTTTGCTTAAAAACCAAGCAATAATTAAATAAACACACATTTGCTGTAATAACAGCAAAATAAGATCAAATTCATACATAAATATGAGTACCGTTCTCTTTTCTATCTGGATAAATATAAAAAGTTCAGATAAAACGGGGATATTAATTAGGCGATAAAGTTTGATATAAGAATAACTTAATCGCACTATCAAAGAAAATATTCCTTTACGTCAGTGATCTGGCGCACAAAATTCTTAAAGAAATTCTGAGTTATTGTGTAATATAACTCTGTCAGTGAGTGTTCTACTTCACTATTAAGGTCTAATCGTTATATGAAAAAAAGAGCCATTTATCTTATTTTATTAATGCTAATACTCATTGCATTAGCCGTACTTTTCCGTGCGCATAATCAATATTTATTATTGCAAGGAGAAGTTGATGCACCAGAAGTGATTGTTGCCTCTAAAGCGAAAGGTCGTGTTATTGAACGCCATATAGAGCGAGGTGATGATGTCAAAAAAGGGCAATTAATGATCACATTAGAAAGCCCTGAACTCAATGCTCAAGTTGCTGCACTTGAGGCGGCTAAAGCACAAGCTCAAGCTCAATTAGATTTGTCATTACACGGCACAAGAGAAGAGAGCATTCGTAACCTAGAAGCAATGTTATCTCAAGCCAAAGTAGAAGCAGCTAATGCGGCAAGAGATTATCAGCGTATCAGCGCAGTGGCTAACCAAGGTTATGTATCCGCGACAGAGCTGGATAATGCGCGCCGTAGTCGTGATGTTGCATCACAACGAGTCAAAGGTGCACAAGCAGAATTGGATGAAGCTAAAAATGGCGATCGTATTGAATTACGCCATAAATATACAGCAGCAGTACAACAAGCAGAACAACAGCTTATCGAATTGAAGATCCAGCAAGAGGATTTACAAGTTAAAGCACCTGTTGATGGTGAAGTGGGACCTATTCCGGCGGAAATTGGTGAGCTTTTTAATGCCAATAGCCCACTTGCAACCCTTATTCGTATTCCTGATGCCTATTTTGTTTATAACCTTCGTGAAGATATCTTAGCGGATATTCGCAAAGGTGATCGCATTACGATTATGGTTCCTGCATTAGGTAACAAAGAGATAGAAGCTGAAATTCGCTATATCGCTCCAATGGGAGACTACGCAACAAAAAGAGCGACAAGAGCAACGGGTGATTTCGATCTAAAAACGTTTGAGATCCGACTGTATCCAGTGACGCCAATTGAAGGGCTTCGCCCTGGTATGAGTGCATTATGGCGTTGGGATAAATAAGGACAAACAATGAGAGTAAAGGCAGCTTGGCGTGGCTTTAGTAGCGCATTTTCACGAGAAACGCATATGGCGGTTCGTAGCCCTGTTTTTCACTGGCTAAGCTGGCTATTTCCATTGATGTTATTCACGTTAATCAGTGCTAATTTTTCTGAAGGTACATTGCTGAATTTGCCAGTTTCAGTGATCAATAATGACAATAGCCCATTATCGAGAACATTGATCAGAGACTTAAATGCAGGCTCTCATGCACAATTAAATACGCTAGATGGAAACCCTCGGACAGCAATGGAGCGGCTTGGTAGTGCGAAGGATTATGCAATACTGACCATTCCTAGACACTTTGAAAGTAAGGTCTTAGCTGGAAAACAACCCACCACACGCATGTATTACAACGGCTTGTATTACGCTGCTGGGAGCTATGCAATACAGGATTTTAGTGGACTAATAGCAGAGCTGAATGCGCAGTATCGCACTGTTTTAGCTCAAGAAATGAATAAACCTGTTCCACCATTAGCACAAGTCACTCTCTCTTATGACAGTTTATTTAATGCGAGTGGTAGCTATATTTATTATCAGCAATTTGCGGCTACGATCCATATGCTCCAGCTATTTGTCGTGACCTGCACGATTTATTCATTGTCGCGCGGTAATATGCTATTGAATATTAAACCCTTCACCTTTGCACTGATTGGTAAGCTTGCACCTTACACCCTGTTTTTCTTAACGTTATTAATTGTTGAATTAGCCGCATTAGTGCATTTTTCGGGAGCGAAAGTGAACGGTAATCCGCTATATATGGTGTTAGTGGGATTTTTCTATATTATTGCCGCTCAAAGTGTGGGATTGCTACTCTTTGCGTTTACTAATAGTGCGATAACGGCATACAGTATGATTGGTATGTTGGTGAGTATTGCATTGGCATTTTCAGGCATGGCTGTACCTGAACTTTCCATGATTTTACCTGCACAGATTATTTCTAATTTAGAACCATTAACGCACGCCTTAAATGCGATGTTTGATATCTTCTTAAGAGAAGTATCATTACAAGGTATTTTATATGTTTGTTCACTTTTGCTGATTTATCCTTTTGCTATCGCCTTCTTGGTTCGCAAACGTATTTTTAAACGATTGGAATTACAGGTAGGTGTTGCATGATGCAGATGTACTTTCAAACTTTTAAGCGTGTTCTATTGGGGATGTTAGAAAAACCCATGTGGATGCTACTTATCGTTTCCCTATGCATTATGAGTTTGGTGTATGCCAAACCTGTTTTATGGGATTTGCCTGTGGCGGTGATTAATCAAGATCATAGCCCAGCAAGTTATTCACTTATTCGAGCATTAAACTCGACACCAAAATTAAGCATTAAGAACTACGATAATTTAGATGAAGCGTGCCATGATATGATTATGCGTGAGCTTTTTGCCATCATTATTATTCCAACTGATTTCGAGAAAAAACTACTTAATGGTAAAAATGTCACTGTGCCAGTCTTCGGTGACGCCACAAACCGCCTTGCCAGCGGGCAAATTCAGCAGGAATTGATGTTGGCTTATCAACGGTTATTAGATTCTTACAATGGGCGCATTTTACAAAATGCAGGCTTTAGTGTTGAACAATCAAAAATTCTATTAAAGCCCATTCAGGGTGAAACCATTGCGATGTATAACCCTGGAGTAAGTTTTGCTGCGATTATTTTCCCAGGATTATTAGTGATGTTATTGCAACACTCCCTTTTAATTGCCTGTGTGCGTGTCAGTATTGCCGTCAGGAGTACGCCAAAAGGAAAGCCACCTTTAGCGGTTTATTTAGGGGCATTATCGGCACTTATCCCTATTTGGTTATTTTTATCTGCGGTATTCTTTGCATTATGGCCTTGGGTATTAGGTTATCGGCAAGAGGCTCCGCTTTACCAAGTATGGATGCTCACTTTCCCATTCCTATTGGCAGTATTAGGTCTCGGCAAGTTAATTACAGAATGCTTACGCAGTGTCGAGATGATTTATCTGACACTGGCATTTGTCACAACCCCCGTATTCTATATTTCCGGCACGATTTGGCCTTTACAAGCGATGCCTGACTGGGTATTTGCCATTTCATCTGCATTACCGTCTACATGGGCAGTCAATGCCATGGCAGGGATTAATCAAATGGGACTATCATTCCAAAGCATATTGGGTGATATCGTGATGATGCTGGTTTTAGGTGTGATTTACACTGTATTAGGCGTACTAGTGGGCATGTTACGTAATGGGGAATTAAGACATATTACGCACCAATTTAAACATTGGTTACATCATCGTGGCGAATCAAAATAAAAAGCCCTTAAGGGCTTTTTATTTCATCATGTTATGATTTACTAAAATATTTTTATTCTACCAATTCCAATCCTGCTAACTTACGCCAATAACCATTACAATCATGGTGATGAACAGTTGTCAGTGGTTGTTGACCCTGTTCATTTTGGCGAAATTGTTTCAAGGTATCAAAAATAGCGTCAGATTCAGGAGATAAGCGGATAATATCGACTAGTCCTGCCATTGATGTTTGATCGTTACCCAAGTTATAACAATAGCCACTTTGTGTCTGAATACCATTAAGAACAAATACTTGCTGATTTTCTTGTGAGCGTACTTCACGGCCTTGAGGATAATTTTGACAGCAGGTTTCACAATCATCTTTAGCGCGATTTTCAGAACGAGCCGTAAAACAGCGCGCTGAATAAGCTAAAGGAAGATGCCCATAAGCCAGTACTTCAACGTCAAACTTATTGCGAATACCTAATTCTTCACATTGATTTAAAAGATTATTTAACCATTCGCGCGAAAGCTCAACGGGCATACACCAGCGCATCATGCCTTGTTTATATAATAAACGTAGTGCATAAGCGTTGTAGCAGTTAAGCCCGTGGCCTGCGACAAAAGGAAGATGCCGTTCATAAAGCATATTGATCACACCAAAATCATGTGCTTCAACTAAAAACTCACCGTTATCAACTAATTTAGCAATTTCTTTTAATTCAGAGGGGGCTTGTAATAATGCTAAGGTCGAAAGAACCACTTGCTTACCGCTTTTAGCGACTTCTTTGGCGAGATTTATCCAATCTTGTGGCTTGGTCTCCCGACGTTTACTACAAACCGTTTCACCTAAATAAATGATATCAGCATCACTCTGTTTTGCTTTTTCATAGAACGCTTCAAGTGTTTCTTTTTGCCAATAATAAAGTACAGATCCTAATGCATATTTCATTTTCTTATCCTTATTATTGCCATTTACGGTGATAAGCACCCAATGTTGTTTGTGTCCCTTCTGACATTTTTCCTAATGCGTTCATCCAACGTGGATCCGTGTTAAAGCCTTGAGGATCCTTCTTACATTGATCAATTGCCGCGCGCCAAACTCTTGCGACCTCTGTGACATAAGCGGGACTACGTTGACGACCTTCAATTTTAACGGATGCAATATTCATCGCTATCAGCTCAGGTAATAGAGAAAGCGTATTGAGGCTTGTTGGCTCTTCTAATGCGTGATAACAGTGATCATCAACAAAATAGCGTCCTTTACATAATGTTGGGTAACCTGCATTTTCATTGGGTGAATAGCGGTCGATAAGCACCTCATTAAGGCGAGATTCCATTCCTTGTGGTGTCTGTTGCCAGCGTACAAAACGGGCAGGAGAGCAAGCACCTACGGTATTTGGAGATTCACCTGTTAAATAAGAAGAAAGATAGCATCGACCTTCAGCCATAATACATAAGCTACCAAAGGCAAAAACTTCTAAAGGTACTGGGCTAGTTTGTGCTAATTGTTTGACCTGATGAATAGATAGAACACGGGGAAGAACAATGCGCGCCACATCGAAGTTACGTTGATAAAACGCAATCGCTTGTGTATTGGTTGCAGAAGCTTGTACCGAAACATGACGTTCAATATGAGGATAACGCTCGGCAGCATACTCTAACATGGCGATATCCGCCAAGATCAGCGCATCAGCACCTAAAGATGCCGCCATATCAACGGCTTTTTGCCAGCGTTCAAACCCATCGGGGTGAGCAAAGGTATTTATTGCGATATGCAATTTTCGCTGGTGGCGATGAACATAATTAACCGCTTCTTGTAACTTCTTTTCTGTGAAATTTAGACCTGCAAAATGTCTTGCATTAGTATCATCTTTTAAGCCGATATAAACGGCATCCGCACCATTATCTATGGCCGCTTTTAAGGCAGGTAAGTTACCCGCAGGGCACAGCAATTCCATCTTCACTTCCCTTTAGAAATTAAGAATGATCAGAAATTGTAATGAGCAAGATAAAAAAAGGTTTTGATTTAGGGCAGAGAACGCTGTTTTTTGCTTAAGTAAAATCAAAGAACTCAAAATGTGAACAACGGATTAACTGAATATTGATATAGGATCGCAGAATATCTGTCTATATCTGGCACAATAGCCCATAATTTTATTTATAGGAGTCCGAACGTGTTTAACAAAATTCGTACCCATTTGGTTAAAGAGGGACCTCGTTTTTTACGTTACCCTTTACAAGTTACGCCATTTGCTTTGCAACGCGATATCTTAGAACAGTTTTTAAGTTGGCAGTTTCGTGAATCATTAGCTGAGGGTGATTTACATTTTTTAGAAGATAAATGGCTAAAAGTTGAGATAAGAGACTTACATTTACAGTGGTTTATCAGTGTTCGTGATGATAAATTAGTGGTCAGTCGCTTAGAAAAAGAAGATGTCAGCTTTAGCGGAAATGCGAATGATCTGATTTTAATTGCTGCTCGCAAAGAAGATCCTGACACCTTATTTTTCCAACGTCGTCTACAAATTGAGGGTGATACAGAACTTGGGTTATATGTTAAGAACCTGATGGATGCAATTGAATTAGACTCAATGCCGTCTGTGTTGCGTTTTGGTTTATTACAACTGGCTGAGTTTGTAAAAAGTGGGCTTCAAGAAGAAAATGAAGACACTTTGCGCAGCCATGAACTGAGCTCAACTTCATGCTAATACGTGTTGAAATTCCCGTTGATATTCCTGCAATTGATAACCTTTTACGTCAAGCGTTTCCGACAGGCGCTGAAGCAGATTTAGTCGGGCATTTACGTGAAGAAGGGTTATTAACATTAGGTATGGTGGCAATTAGCGATGAAGGCCAATTGGTTGGCTATATCGGTTTTACACCTGTTGATATTGATGGAAAAGATTGCCAGTGGGTTGGGCTTGCACCTCTGGCTGTTGCACCTGATTTCCAGAAACAAGGTATTGGACGTCAACTGATTAATGAAGGGTTAGATAGCCTAAATGAATTTGGTTACGGTGCCGTTGTGGTGTTAGGGGATCCTGAGTACTATCAAAAATCAGGTTTTATTCCAGCTAACTCACAGGGTTTACATTGTAAATGGCCTGATACAGAAGATGCTTTTCAGCTTTATACGTTAGAAAATGGCAATGTTGATGATATCCATGGTTTAGTCAATTATTCACCATTATTTGACCAATTTAGCTAAATTTATTTAGTTGTATTAAATACAGTGCAATGTCTGAAGGCTGGTCAATGATCAGCTTTTCTTTTTGTGTCTTTTTCAACTGCTTTAATTGGTATTCAAGCTGAGAAGCACGTTGCCGATCTCCTACTTGACAATAAAACGCCAGTAATAAAGGACCTTTGCCTTTCAGAGCTTTAGCGCCAGTTCCATTCTGATGTTGTTGAAAACGTCTCTCAACATTTGTTGTGATCCCTGTATAAAGAGAACCGAGACGATTTCTAACAATATAGAGTGACCATATTGTCTCTGTCATCATTTTTTCCTTTTTGTGCTATTTTTTCTTTTGATAAATAATACTTCTTAATTTTTTAAGTGAGTCATTTATCGGTTTATCAAAATAAAATCTATTAGATATATCAATATGTTGTGAAAATTTTGTGACAATAGACACTATTATTAAAAAAAAGACATTCAATTTTTTTGAAATTGAACAGCAATTATTGCTAATTTTAAAGTTAAATTAAAGCGCATAATATGATCCACATCACAGAGAGACACTCCGCGATACCTAACAAAATTAGAATTTATTTGGAGTTTATTATGAAAAAATCTACATTAATCGCTGCAACATTAGCTTTAAGTGCTATTTCATTCGGTTCACTGGCATCTGATAGTGTATCAAAAAGTCCTTCAGTTAATGGTGAGTATATCACAATCACAGGTAGTGATACTCTAGATGGTTTAACAACTAAAATTGCTCAAATCGCAAAAGATGAAGGCGCAAAAGGTTTTAAAGTTGTTGGTGCAACAGGTGATGATTACCTCACTGTAAATGCTGAAATTTATCGTTAATTTTCACTGCTGACGATAAATAGCCTGTAATAAGAGACACGCGGTAAGACGCTCGTTTTGGTGATATAATTATCAACTAAACAGCGTCTCTTTTTGTATCTATACAGGTATATTATGTCTTCCTTAGACTCGATCAAAATAATTAAACAATATATAAGTGGCAACCATGTGTTTACCGTATGCACAACGTGCTCGGTAGATGATATTTGGTGTGCGAATTGTTTTTATTGGTTTGATGAAAATCAGATGAGGCTTGTTTTTCTTTCTGAAAAGAAAACACGGCATGCTCAAATGATGCAGAAAAATTTATTAGTTGCAGGCAGTATTAGCACACAAGAAATGGTTGTATCCGAATTGCAAGGTATTCAATTTACTGGGACTGTTTCTTTATTGACAGGTAAGGACGACATCAACGCAAGAAAACATTATTGTTTACGCTTTCCTGTCGCATTAGCCGCCATCCATGTGCCTTTATGGGAACTGCAATTGCAAGAAATTAAGATGGTCAATAATCAGCTAGGTTTTGGTACTAAGCTCTATTGGCAGCGTGATTAAATTTCTTTTTTAATTTTCGACTATTCCCAAAAATAGTGGTTTTTCTGTTCCCATCCTTTTAAAGACATACAAGAAGTGTAAAAGGTTTTTCTGTCTTCTTGGTTTATGTCTTCAACATAGCTTTCTGTCATAGGGACACGTTCAGTATAGGTTTTTTTATCACCACAGTGGTCTTTATCATCTTTGCGACACGTCTTTTGCACATCACGATAAACGGTACGTTGTAGCACTTCTTTGCGGATAGGGTAGCGAGTATTCGCATCAAACTCACAAAGCATTTTAGCTTCCTGTAATGTGTAATCTGATGCACCTTTAGGTTCCCAAGTACTACTACAACCTGAAAGTAAAGTTATTGAGAATAAAGAAAAAATTGCTAATTTCATATCAAATACAATCATAAAAAGAATAGTTAAGAGAGTTAATAATAAAACAAAACTAATCTCTTTGACTATCTTTTTTGAAAATGATTCGCATTTGATAACTGGCGTGATTAAGTCAGAGTGGTAAGAGAAAAAAGCCCATTATATAAATGGGCTTTTAAGGATTACTCAAATGAGGAAAGATTTTTTTCTATCTCAGCATCTATTTCAGTATGTTGGAGATGTTTAGCACCGAGTTTCTTTTTCAATTCGGTGCCTAGTTTCACGAGTTGTTCTCGATTCGCTTTAGACTGCTTCTTACCCCATTTTTTTAAATGGTAGTTCAGTTCATGATCTTCAGAAAAGCTTACATATTTATTATCACTTAAAGGCATACATCCTCCAGCTAATTCAATGTGTATTACTTCAATTTATGGATCACCTGATTACTACTACCACGCCACAGTAATGCGGGATCATAAAGTTCTTGTACGAACTTCCCATCAATCAGTACGTTAATATGGTTAACAACTTCTTGCTGCTCTGGGGTTAAGTCAGCCAGTAAGTAGCCAGTCCAAACCCAAATATCTTTATCAGGGCATTCCGTTTTAATACGTAGTACTAATTTTAATATAGCAGAAAGATTTTGAGGGTGTAGGGGATCGCCACCTGAAAGTGATAATCCTTGCCGTTTTATACGAGTGTCTTGGAGATCAGCAATGATCTGATCTTCCATTTCTTGGGTAAAAGGTTTGCCGGACGTTAATGACCACGTTGATTTGTTATAACAGCCTCGGCATTGATGAATGCACCCTGCAACGAACAGGGTGCAACGAGTACCAGGGCCATTGACTACATCAACAGGGTAATATTGATGGTAATTCACACTATTAACCTAACTGGCCATTTGCCAGATGTTTTACACGACGCTTAACTTCTTCTTGTTTACCTGCATTAAATGGACGTGAGTCTGGACTGCCTAAATATCCACAGACACGACGAATAACTGAGACTCTTGCTGGATTATGATTACCACAACGCGGGCAAGTAAACCCTTTACTGGTACAAGAGAATTCACCGGTATAACCACAATCGTAACATTCATCAATTGGCGTGTTTGTACCGTAGTAAGGAACTCGGGTATAGCTGTAATCCCACACATCCTCTAACGCTTTAAGGTTATGTTGTAGGTTAGGGTATTCGCCATAACAGATAAAACCGCCATTAGCTAAAGGAGGATAAGGCGCTTCAAAGTCTAATTTATCGTATGGGTTTACTTTCTTTTCAACATCTAAGTGGAAGCTATTGGTGTAATAACCTTTATCTGTAACACCAGGAATAATGCCAAATTCAGCCGTATCTAAACGACAGAAGCGATCACAGAGGTTTTCACTTGGTGTGCTGTAAAGGCTAAATCCATAACCTGTCTCAGCTTTCCATTGATCGGTTGCTTCACGTAGACGATGAATAATGGCGACCGCTTTTTCTCTTAAGGTTTCATCATCAAAAACGTGTGTTTGAGTGCCAAACAGTGCATTAATGGTTTCATGGACACCGATATAACCTAATGAGATTGAGGCTCTGCCATTTTTAAAGATTTCAGCTACATTATCATCTGCTTTTAAGCGAACACCGCACGCTCCTTCCATATAAAGGATTGGGGCTACACGGGCTTTGACATTTTCTAAACGCGCAATACGTGTCATCAGTGCTTTTTTCGCTAATTCGAGGCGATCATCAAGTAGTGACCAGAAAGTGGCTTCATCACCTTTAGCTTCAATAGCAATACGCGGTAAGTTTAGGCTGATGACCCCAAGGTTATTACGACCTTCATGGATCATCTCACCATTTTCTTCGTAAACACCTAAGAAGCTACGGCAACCCATTGGCGTTTTAAATGAACCTGTTACTTTAACAACTTGATCGTAATTTAAGATATCGGGATACATACGTTTACTTGCGCATTCAAGAGCAAGCTGCTTGATATCGTAATTAGGATCACCAAATTTATGATTTAAGCCATCTTTGATGGCAAAAACGAGTTTAGGGAACACTGCCGTTTTACGGTTTTTTCCTAAACCAGCCATACGATTTTCAAGAATAGCGCGTTGAATTAGACGGGCTTCTTTTGAGGTACCGAGACCAAATCCAAAAGTAACAAATGGTGTTTGTCCATTCGCAGTATGTAGTGTATTAACTTCATACTCTAAAGATTGGAATGCGTCGTAACACTCTTTTTCAGTGCGTGCATTAGCATAAGCTTCTTTATCAGCTATTTGCCATTCTTGCGCGACTTTATAGTGTTTGTCATAACTTGATTTTACAAATGGGGCTAATACTTCATCAATACGATTTATCGTTGTACCGCCATAAATATGGCTTGCCACTTGTGCAATAATTTGTGCAGTTACTGCTGTTGCTGTTGAAATAGATTTAGGGGGTTCTATTTCTGCATTTCCCATTTTAAAGCCGTTGTTTAACATGCCGTTAAGGTCAATTAGCATACAGTTAAACATAGGGAAAAACGGTGAATAATCGAGATCATGATAATGAATTTCACCACGCTCATGAGCCAGTACCACATCTCTTGGCAGGATATGTAATTTTGCGTAATGTTTAGCCACAATGCCTGCGAGTAAATCGCGCTGGGTCGGGATAACCTTACTGTCTTTATTTGCATTTTCATGAAGAATAGAGACATCACTTTGTTCGATAAGACCTCGGATTTCCTGAGTGAGTCTTCCTCGTTGCTCACGAGCAACATCTCGGTCATGACGGTATTCAATATAGGCTCTGGCGACATCTTTATGTGCGCCAGCCATCAGCTGATTTTCTACGGCGTCTTGGATCTCACGGATATCGACATTCGAACGTCCTGCGAGAGATTGTGAAACAGATTGAGCGATGGATTCGCAATAATCATCATCAGTGATCTCACAAGCTACGGCGGCTCTTTTGATAGCATCGCTGATGCGGGTTTGGTCAAAAGAGACTTTACATCCGTCTCGTTTTATCACTATGGTTTTCACAATCTTGCTCCTTAATTATTTATCCACAGGCTCAAATCCCATAAAAACAGGTGATGGCACAGCATTCAGGCTTATTGTGGATAAGATGTGCATAATTACTATATATTGTAGGTTGGTGTGTATTAAAGCACAATATGTAGTAATTGAAAGGGAAATAATCTTCATTAAAACTGATCTACATCAAGGTATTTTTGCTACATCAGGCATCAAGAGGGATTGGCTGAATTGTAAATATGTGCCAAACACAGAAGTGATAAATTATTCATCAAAAAGTGAGAACATAAAAAAAGCAAAGTGCTCATAAAGAGACCTTTGCTTTTTTATGGCTTGCTATCGAGACGAAATTAACGGATAGCGATAACTTCGATTTCTACTTTTGCATCTTTTGGTAAGCGTGCAACTTCAACACAAGAGCGAGCAGGAAATGCCGCGTTATGCTCTTTGAAAAATGCTTCATAAGCAGCATTGATTGTACCAAAATCATTTAAATCTTTTACGAAAACAGTTGTTTTGATGATATTAGCAACAGTTAAACCTGCTTTTTCAATGATTGCTTTTACGTTTTCTAAAGATTGACGAGCTTGTTCCGCTGCATTATCAGAAACAAATTCACCAGTTGCAGGATCAACAGGTAATTGACCTGAAGTGATCACTAAATTACCTAAATCAACCCCTTGTACATAAGGGCCGATCGCTGCTGGGGCTTTATCGGTATTAATTTCGTAAGACATGTAAAACTCCTGTTTTTATAAGATTAACGCTAACATTCGATTAGTGTGGCGCTATTATAGCCAGTGCTTTAGGTTAGCAATATGACAGATGTCAGGCTTTATCATAAAGTCTACAAGTCTAAAAAGAAAATAAACGTAGAGCTAGAGGGGGGGTTAACACTGGTTTTAAACCATAAAAATGGGCAAGTGATAGTAATATTTTTTATAAAAAAGAAAAAATAGACTATTTTTATTTTTACTAAAAATAGTCTTGGGACTTTTAAGAGATAATTATTCTATTTTTATAAAAAATGATCTGCCCTTGCGGGCAGAGAGTGAAAAGAATTAACGAATGACGGCGTGGCGTTCGAACTCTTTTTCACAATACTTGCAGGTTAATACAACATCTGAGGCCAGTTTTTTTACTCGGAAACTACTTTGTACTGGCTCGTTATGACTAATACAGTTGCTATTAGGACAAGGTACTACATCTTCAAGTAGCTCTGGTAAGCTTAATGCCATCTTATTAACGACTTGATAATCATCGATAATATTTACAGTTGCTTGAGGCGCATACATTGCTAAACGGTTTGCTTGTTCTGAGGTTAAAAAGACATTTTCAATTTTTATTAAGTCTTTCTTGCCTAAGTTTTCAGATGGTAAATTAAAGCCGACTGTAATTCTTTCGTCCGTTTCAGTTAAACGAAACAGGGAGAGAATTTTAAAGCCCACCTGCGCTGGAATATGATCAATAACAGTCCCACGTTTGATAGCTTCAACTTTTAGTTTGTGATCATGTGTCATGGTGTGCTCCTTATTAAAGAACTAAGTTTTTATTCAGAACTAAGGCAAGTAATGCCTGACGTGCATAGATACCGTTGCCTGCTTGTTGGAAATAATAAGCGTAAGGCGTTTTATCGACATCTGTTGTGATTTCATCAATACGTGGTAGTGGGTGTAGGATCTTGAGATTTTCTTTCACATTCACAAGGTCTGCACTGGTCAAGATAAATTGTGCTTTAACATTTGCGTATTCAGATGGGTCTAAACGCTCTTTCTGCACGCGTGTCATATAGAGGATATCCAGCTCTGACATGACTTCATCTACGGTTTCATGCTGGCTATATTCAACACCTTTTTCGTCCAGTAAGTGAAGAATATGTTCTGGCATGGCGAGTACTTTAGGGGCAATAAAATAGAGATGATTGCCTGTAAATTTCGCTAATGCTTGTGCTAGTGAGTGCACTGTTCGACCATATTTTAAATCACCAACCATTGCGATATTGAGATTATCTAAGCGACCTTGTGTTTCTTGAATGGTAAACAAATCCAGTAAAGTTTGTGTTGGATGTTGGTTAGCACCATCTCCAGCATTCAGTACTGGAATATCGCCCGCAAATTCAGAGGCTAAACGTGCTGCGCCTTCTTGAGGATGGCGAATAACAATGGCGTCAGCATAAGTACGAAGAACCGAAATGGTATCCGCTAATGTTTCACCTTTTTTACCCAGTGAAGTGTTGCTTCCATCAGAAAAACCGACAACTGATGCGCCTAGACGGTGGATCGCTGTCTCAAATGATAAGCGAGTACGTGTTGATGCTTCAAAAAAGCAACTCGCAATCACTTTGTCTTTCAACAATTCGTTGTTAGGTTGCTGTTTTAGTTTATTAGCAACGTGAAGAACAGACTCCAAATCTTCTCGGTCCAGATCATTGATGGAGATAATATGCTTTTGGTAGAGCGGATTAGTCATTAGAGTTCTCCTTTAGCGATGAATTGTGCGATAGAGGGTTTTTTATAGGCCAAAAAAAACCCCTCAATAAGAGGGGTTTTAAAAAATTGGGCTATTGGAAAAAAGAGAATGCGCTTGCGACCCGCTAAGGTGCTTGTTTTTGTTACAAATTGGAATAGGCGCTGTTTCATCTTTCCTCCTGACAAATTGTGGCGCATTATACGCATCTTAATGTTGCACGCAAGCGTTTGCTTTTATTTTTTACAAAAAAAAATTTTTTAATTTAAAAATCAATAAGCTTGAGTTTGAACGAAGAAAACACCTATTTTTTATCAATAAAAAAATAGGTGTTTTGCATGATTATGTATTTTAGAAAGGATTGGCAAGGGTAGCGACCATCACCGCTTTGATCGTGTGAAGACGATTTTCAGCTTCATCAAATACAATGCTGTGTTTTGATTCAAAAACCTCATCCGTAACTTCAAAACCCCCATATAGGTTAAATTCTTCAGCTAATGCTTTACCCATGGTTGTTTCTTCATCATGAAAAGCGGGTAAACAGTGAAGGAATTTAACGTCTGGATTGCCTGTTAATTTAATCACATCCATATTGACCTGATAAGGCTTGAGTAAAGCAATACGCTCTTGCCAAACTTCTTTCGGTTCACCCATAGAAACCCACACATCAGTGTAAAGAAAATCCGCATTTTTAACGCCTTCAGCAACATTTTCAGTGAGTGTGATATTTCCACCATTCTTCTTGGCAATCTCTTGGCATTGCGCCACTAAATTTGCTTCTGGCCAACATGCTTTAGGGGCAACGAGGCGTAAATCCATACCCGTTAATGCCGCCGCTTCCAGTAGGGTATTTCCCATGTTATTACGAGCATCACCAAGGTAAGCAAAGATCGTTTCTGATAACGGCTTAGCTTGATGTTCAGTGATAGTGAGTAAATCAGCTAATAACTGTGTTGGGTGAAATTCATTAGTTAAACCATTCCAAACAGGTACACCTGAATATTGAGCAAGGGCATCTACCGTTTTTTGACCGTAACCCCGATACTGAATACCATCATACATACGGCCTAGTACTCGAGCGGTATCTTTTATCGATTCTTTATGCCCAATTTGGCTTCCGCCTCCTAAATAAGTCACTCTTGCGCCTTGATCAAAGGCAGCAACTTCAAATGCACAACGGGTACGTGTTGAGTCTTTTTCAAAAATCAGTGCGATATTTTTTCCAGTAAGATATTGCGTTTCCTGACCTGATTTTTTAGCTTTTTTCAATTGTGCTGACAATGTAAGTAGTTGCTGAATTTCTGCAGGTGAAAAATCAAGTAAACGTAAGAATGATTTTTGATAAAAAGGGTTCATAGCGTAATATCCTATTATTGAATTTATATTCAATTTATATCAATAAATATTCATCATCAACCCCTAAAGGAAAACTTTTAATTTAAACAGTCTGCGATAAGGGTGGCATATTAAGTATGGAGTGTTGATTCGCCCTGTGGGAGAATGAAGAAGATACCTTTCAGACTATTGCGGAGCATGATTATGGCGGACAGCAAAGAATTAGCAGAACAACGTGAAGAAACACGTCTTATTATTGAAGAATTACTGGAAGATGGCAGTGATCCTGATGCACTGTATGCCATTGAGCACCATATTTCTTGTGAAAATTTTGAAACCCTAGAAAAAGCAGCAGTTGAAGTCTTTAAATTAGGTTACGAAGTCACTGAGCCTGAGGAAATCGAAGTCGAATCAGGTGAGATCTTAGTTTGTTTTGATGCAGTGAGTGAAAGTGGTTTGAATGCTGAACTTATTGATGCCCAAGTTGAGCAATTAATGAATTTAGCTGAAAAAATGGGTGTCTATTACGATGGTTGGGGGACTTATTTTGAAGATCCTGACGCAGAGTATGATGATGAAGACGGTGAAGACGAAGACGGCGAAGAAGAAGAGTCTGATAAGTCATCTCGCTTACATTAATTTTTGCTAAATGTTGTCCCTTGTACCTGAGTTATCAGTGCAAAATAATAGCACCAGCCACAAAAGTATTGCTTTGTGACTGGTGTTATTGGTTTTAGGGGAAGGTCATTAATTCATTACACCAAATATGCCATTGTCATAATCATCAAAAGCTTGTTGTAACTCTTCTTGAGTGTTCATCACAAAAGGCCCTTGGCCTGCAATAGGTTCATTAATCGGCTTACCCGTTAGAATTAAAACAATGGTGTCACCCATTGATTCTAATGTCAGTGTATCGCCATGATTATCTAACACTACCATATCGTGTTGGCGTGCAATTTCACTGTCATTGATATGTACCGCACCTTTCACCACAAACAGCATTGCATTGTGACCTTCTGGAATACGGTAATGTGAAACACCTGCGCGATTTAAACGCAGATCCCACACATTTAGCGGTGAGTAGGTCATTGCGACACCTTGTGTATTGGCGTAATCACCCGCAATCACTCTGACATAACCTTGGTTATTCGGTAATTCAACATGAGGGATATCCTCTGCTTTCAGCGCCTGATAACGAGGCTGTGTCATTTTGTACGCTGCTGGCAGATTCACCCAAAGTTGTACCATTTCCAAAACACCGCCTGCTTTGGTCATTTTTTCAGAGTGATACTCTTTATGCAAAATACCCGAAGCGGCAGTCATCCATTGCACATCACCTGCGGTAATAGTACCTGCATGACCTTTAGAGTCATGGTGAGAGACTTCGCCTTGATAAGCGATTGTCACGGTTTCAAATCCACGATGAGGATGAGCCCCTACACCACGGGCATTGGTAACAGGTTTAAACAGTGTTGGCTCGGCATAATCCATCAGCAGAAACGGGCTATGTTTCTCACCATTTTCCTGATAGGAAAATAAGGTGCTGACTGGAAAGCCATTACCTACCCAGTGTGAATTTGGCGCCGAATAAATATGATTAATCTGTCTGATAGTCATGATTGTTCTCCGAGTTAAGGAAAGAAACCGCAATAACCAAGACACAGAAGGAGGTAATACAGATTATTGCGATTTCTTAATGAGGTTGATCATAAAGTGTTCGCGAGATGAACAAAATAGGGGGAATTTGTTGATGGTATTCAAAAAAAATGAATGACTTTAATCAGTGGGAATGAAAGAAAAAGAATGTAATAAAGAGAATATAAATAATAAAGTGGTTATATTTAAATAATTAATAAAACAGTGATTGGTTTAATAGAATTTAATTTGATCCTTAAAAAGGAAAATAAAAACTACATTCTTTCTTAGCAACAATGAGTCAGAATGTAGTTTATGAATACGTTTATTTCTTAAATCTTATTTGCTTGTGTCGCCACAACCGCCAATAATTTTAGAAATAGAAACAGCAGGGTGCAGTAAGTAGTCGTAGTTACAGTCTTTTTCTTTATTGTATACGCTACCAGTACAACCCGTCATTACGGTAATTACAGAAGCAATAAGTGCAATTTTAACAAAGTTTTTCATGAAGAAATTCCTTTTAGATTTTAGAGTTATAAAAGTCAATGCATGACTTTATCTGCATAAAGATATTAAATTAGATATAAATAGCAATATAAAAAAATCTTTTTTTTTAAATATAAAATAAGATAAATAATATTTTATTTAAGAAGAGAAATATCATTATCTAGAGTGAAATGGAAAAAAAATTAAACTTGTGAATTTTAATGAAATTAAAGATAAAAATTTCATTAATAATATTTTGGTAATAATTAATTAAGAAATTAATTGTGAAAATAAGCATGGAAATATACCGTATTTATATCATTTTGATAAATAGGATTTGTGCTAATAGGTACTATTTTTGCTAATAAAAACCCGCATAAAAATGCGGGTAAAACAGTGCTTATTTTATTTATTGTATTACGTAGGGAACAGCAAGAATGCTTAAAGTGATTTCACCATACGGATCTCACAGTCACTATGTCCCGTGTTACCTAATGCTTCATCAATAAATTCGAATCCGAGTTTTTCATATAAACCGACAGCTGCTTTTAAGATGTCTGTGGTTTCTAAATAGCAACGGCTAAAGCCTTGCTCTTTACCAAATTCAAGAGATTGTAGAACAATTTTTTTCGCAATACCTTTGCCACGTAGTTTGGATGAAAGGTACATCTTTTGTAATTCACAAGTATTGCCATCACCTCCAGCAAGTGGCGCGACACCACCACCACCAACAACTTCCCCCTCCATTTCAACAACCCAGTAAGCACTGCGTGGCTGATGATAAACTTCATAGAGGGTATCTAAAATGGGATCGGCAACCGCAAAGCCTTTATCGGCGGTTAAGCCATGCTCAGCAGAGACTTCACGAATAACGCGTGCAATACCTGCGTTGTCTTTTTCTTCAATAGCTCGGATAACAATATTTGGGGTTATAGTTTGGATTGCAGTCATAGTTGCACTCATCGTTTCACTTATTAGTAGAATATTTTTTGATTATTTATTGAGAGAGCACCGGAAAGGAACTTCTTCATTGAAAGTAGCACGGATAGCTACAAAAACTATCTTAATTGATTAAGTGGGTTTGTAAACCGTTAACCCTTTTTCTTTGCTTACTTATTCTGTTTATTTTTAGCGTTATATTTTAGTGAGTGAGCAAATTTAAGCGAAAATAAGGAATGAAAAGGCACATTGGCGAGAATAGAACTGGGAATAATAAAAAATGAAGTGAAAAATGGTTTTATTTTTTAGCTGAATAATATTAAGTAAAAACCCGCGATAAACGCGGGTTTTCATTATCAATCTCAGTACCTTTAAAGCGATAGTGCTTATAAAGAGGCGATAGAGATTTTCTGTGCGATTAGCTTCTCTTTTGCATTTAAGCATGTCGCTAAGCGTTCACGCTCTTTAGCAACAACCGCTTCTGGTGCTCGGCTAACAAAACCATCGTTAGATAATTTACTGTCTAAAGTGGTGATATCTTTCTCTACTTTTTCAAGCTCTTTATCTAAACGAACAAGCTCTGCATCTTTATCGATAAAGCCTGCCATTGGGATCAGCAATTCTGCGCCGCTAACCAGTTTGGTCACTGATAATGGCGCTTCTTCACCTTCTGCTAATGGACGAATATCCGCTAAACGCCCCATAGCTTTTAAGAAACCAATATTGTCGCTGACACGGCGCTTAGCATTGTCATCTGCACCACGTAAAATAACCTCAAGTGGTTTGCCTGGAGCGATATTCATTTCAGCACGGATATTACGAACCGCAACAATCACTTCTTTGATCCACTCAAGATCGTTAAGTGCATGTTCATCCACCAGCGATGCATCGAACTCAGGGAAAGCTTGTAGCATGATGGTTTCACCTTCAATGCCTTTCACTTCCTTCACTCGTTGCCAGATGGTTTCTGTGATAAATGGAATGATTGGATGAGCAAGACGTAATAAGCCTTCTAATACTTCAATCAGCGTATGACGTGCTGCGCGTTTTTGTGCATCATTACCTTTGTGTACTGCAGGTTTTGATAGCTCAAGATACCAGTCACAGAATTGGTTCCAAGTAAATTCATATAAAATACCCGCAGCGATATCGAAACGATAGTTGTCTAACGCTTCACGATAAGCTTTAACGGTATTGTTGAATTCTGCTAAGATCCAACGGTCAGCGAGTGAGTATGTCATCTCACCACCTTGGTAGCCACAATCTTGCTCTTCTGTATTCATCAGAACAAAGCGACTTGCGTTCCACAGCTTATTACAGAAGTTACGGTAACCCGATAAACGTTTCATATCCCAGTTAATATCGCGACCGGTTGAAGCCAACGCAGCTAAGGTAAAGCGCAAGGCATCTGTACCGTGTGCTTCAATACCTTCTGGGAACTCTTTGCGAGTACGTTTAGCAATTTTTTCAGCCATCTGAGGCTGCATCATATTACCTGTACGTTTTTCTAACAGGTTTTCTAATGAAATACCGTCGATCATATCCAGAGGGTCGAGTACGTTACCTTTGGATTTTGACATCTTCTGACCTTCTTCATCACGAATAAGACCTGTCATGTAAACCGTATTAAATGGAATTTGCGGTTTACCGTCTTCATCTTTGATAAAGTGCATGGTCATCATGATCATGCGGGCGATCCAGAAGAAAATGATATCGAATCCACTGACTAAGACATTCGTTGGATGGAATGTTTTCAGTGCTTCGGTGTTTTCAGGCCAGCCTAATGTTGAAAATGTCCACAGTGCAGATGAGAACCACGTATCCAGTACGTCATCATCTTGGCGTAATGCCACATCTGCTGCGATATTGTTTTCACGACGAACTTCTTCCTCGTCACGACCGACGTAGACATTACCTTCATTATCATACCAAGCAGGAATACGGTGACCCCACCACAGTTGACGAGAAATACACCAATCTTGGATATCGTTCATCCATGAGAAGTACATATTTTCGTACTGTTTTGGTACAAATTGGATATCGCCATTTTTAACCGCTTCAACAGCAGGTTTTGCTAAAGGCGCTGCGCGAACATACCATTGGTCTGTTAATAGAGGCTCGATAACTACGCCACCACGGTCGCCGTAAGGTACCGTTAAATCGTGAGGTTTGATCTCTTCTAATAAACCTAGGCGTTCAAATTCAGCAACCATAGCTTTACGTGCAGCAAAGCGTTCCATACCTTGGTAGGCTTCTGGAATTTCAGTGCTGTAAACATCAGATTCAACACCATTGGTGTCTAATACTTCTGCGCTAACACGGATATTGCCGTCAAAATCCATGATATTAATCATGGGTAATTGATGGCGGCGTCCAACTTCGTAGTCGTTAAAGTCGTGAGCAGGGGTGATTTTTACGCAACCGGTCCCTTTTTCCATATCAGCGTGTTCGTCCGCTAAAATCGGGATACGACGGTTAACGATGGGTAAAATAATTTCTTTACCAATTAAATCTTTATAGCGAGGATCTTCTGGGTTAACTGCAACACCGGTATCACCTAACATGGTTTCAGGCCGTGTTGTTGCAACAATGAGGTAATCTTTGCCTTCCGCTGTTTTTGCTCCATCAGCTAAAGGATAGCGCAGGTGCCACATAGATCCTTTAACTTCACGGTTTTCGACTTCAAGATCAGAAATCGCGGTGTGTAATTTAGGATCCCAGTTTACAAGGCGTTTGCCGCGGTAGATAAGATCTTCTTTATGTAAACGAACAAAAGCTTCTTTTACCGCTTTAGATAATCCTTCATCCATGGTGAAACGTTCACGTTCCCAATCAACAGAATTACCTAAACGACGCATTTGGTTAGAAATGTTACCACCTGATTCTGCCTTCCATTCCCAAATTTTGTCGATAAATGCATCACGACCATAGTCATGACGATTTTTACCTTCTTCAGCAGCAATTTTACGCTCAACAACCATTTGAGTTGCGATACCTGCATGGTCAGTACCTGACTGCCATAAGGTATTTTTACCTTGCATGCGCTGATAACGGATCATGGTATCCATAATGGTCTGCTGGAAAGCATGACCCATATGTAGACTACCTGTGACGTTTGGCGGTGGGATCACGATACAGAAGCTTTCTTTTGTTGTATCGCCATTGGCTTTGAAATAGCCATTTTTTTCCCAATGCTGATACAGAGGTTGTTCAATCTCTGCTGGATTATATGTTGTGTCGAGCGATGGCTCTTTCGGTGCGGATTTATTTTCCATATTCTTTACGTATTCAATAGGTTGGCGGCGTAGCCATTGTCAAAGTAAAGCCGACGCTACGATAAATTTTATATCGTTCACGCGCCAACTGTTTCAATTGTTCATCAATAGGTACAAAGTCTATCACTTCATGGAAAGCTGTGGCAAAGTCTACGAATTGCGAT
This sequence comes from Proteus vulgaris, assembly GCF_033708015.1. Taxonomy (NCBI): domain Bacteria; kingdom Pseudomonadati; phylum Pseudomonadota; class Gammaproteobacteria; order Enterobacterales; family Morganellaceae; genus Proteus; species Proteus vulgaris. The sequence goes on from NZ_CP137920.1 coordinate 365,667, forward strand.
TGCAAATTAATCAAGAGATCACGAGGTGCATTACCACGTTTTCCAGGCCAACATAATTCAACAGGAGAGCCATAACGAGGTCCTTCACCTGCAAGATTATGAGGAACAAACTGATGAGGTTCTCTTGCCCATAATGCCTCATCAAGCAATTCAGCTTGAGCTTGAGACTCACAAACCAACAAAATACGTTTGCCTAATCGCCAATGTTCAGCGGTAAGTTGACAGGCAAGCCACTCATGAGCCTGTAAATCATCATGTATTGATGGGTGTTCCATTAAATAAAACGTGGCGTTTTTCATGATATCCCGATAACAGAAGGGTATTGCGTTGCAATACCCTTCTTGGAGTCTGCTCTATTTACCCTAATAATAGGGTAATACCTTAACCTTGATAATTATGCGGTATTACTCGTCGCTATTCAAACCTGCGCGATTAAGTAAGAACTGAGACAATAAAGAAACAGGACGGCCTGTTGCCCCTTTTGCTTTACCTGAACGCCATGCTGTACCGGCAATATCTAAGTGAGCCCAGTTATATTTAGTTGCAAAACGCGCTAAGAAACAACCCGCAGTAATTGCCCCCCCTAAACGCCCACCTGTATTGGCTAAATCAGCAAAATTAGATTCGATTTGTTCATAGAACTCATCGCCTAATGGTAAACGCCAAGCGCGGTCACCTGCCTGCTCTGATGCATTCATTAATTCATGCGCTAATGGATTATGATTAGACATTAATCCGCTGTAGTGATGGCCTAAAGCCACCATACATGCACCGGTTAAGGTTGCGATATCAACAACTAACTCAGGTTCAAAGCGTTCAACATAGGTTAATGTATCGCACAGCACTAAACGACCTTCAGCATCGGTGTTTAATACTTCGACGGTTTGACCTGACATAGTTGTTAAAATATCACCAGGACGATACGCTTTTCCACCCGGCATATTTTCACAACCCGCAAGCACACCAATGACATTGATTGGTAACTGGAGTTCAGCAACGACGCGCATCACACCATAAACCGTTGCGGCACCACACATGTCGTATTTCATCTCATCCATGCCATCAGCAGGTTTAATAGAAATACCACCCGAGTCAAATGTCAGCCCTTTACCCACTAACACAATTGGGCGAGCTTCAGGATCTTTATTGCCTTTATATTCGATAATCGACATTAAAGATTCATTTTGAGAGCCTTGCCCTACCGCAAGGTAAGCATTCATATTTAGCTCTTTCATTTGTTCTTCGCCAATAACACGCGTAGAAACATTGGTAGATGAATCGGCTAGTTGGCGAGCTTGAGAGGCTAAATAAGCAGCATTACAGATATTGGGAGGCATGTTAGCTAAATCTTTACATGCTTTAATACCTGATGCGATGGCTAAACCGTGTGCAATTGCGCGTTCACCACTTGGCAATTCACGACGAGTAGGTACATTAAAGACCATCTTACGTAATGGACGACGTAATTCTGTCTTATTGCTTTTTAGTTGATCAAAGGTATAGAGGCAGTCTTTTGCAGTCTCAACCGCTTGACGCACTTTCCAGTAATTATTACGACCTTTAACGTGTAACTCAGTCAGAAAGCATACGGCTTCCATAGAGCCAGTTTCATTGAGTGTATTAATGGTTTTCTGAATGATCTGTTTATACTGGCGTTCATCCAATTCACGCTCTTTACCGCAACCAATCAGTAAAACGCGCTCAGAGAGAACATTAGGTACATGATGTAACAGCAATGATTGTCCGACTTTGCCTTCCAGTTCACCTCTGCGTAACAAGGCGCTGATATAGCCATCACTGATTTTATCAAGTTGCTCCGCGATCGGAGATAAACGACGAGGCTCAAACACCCCCACGATAATACAAGCGCTGCGTTGTTTCTCTGGGCTGCCGCTTTTTACATTAAACTCCATGCGTTCTCCTGAATATTAAAGACAAAAACGGAAAGTATCGTTTAGAATAGTGATCCGCATTAATCTACCCCATAGAAAGTTTACTTTTTATGTTAAGCTAAATGCATTAATTGAACACAACTAATTTAGCTAACTTATAAGCTTGTTCTTATTGGGAACCTGTTTATAGCATGTTTTGATATCATTTGGGCTGCAAGAATGTCTAACTGAGATGCACAAATGATAGATTTACAACGAAGTTAGCGATTTTCCTGCAAAAAGACAAGTTTTCACAGGCATAACTAGCGTGATTATAATTCGATATTTAGCTCGGGAAACCCTTAAAAGTCAGATAGCCATCTTATTTATTCTGATGCTTATCTTTTTTAGCCAGAAACTGGTTGAAATTTTAGGGGCTGCTGTTGAAGGTAACATTCCTACAAACCTCGTGGTTTCTCTGCTGTGGCTGGGAATTCCTGAGATGGCACAGCTTATTCTTCCATTAAGCCTTTTTCTTGGGCTTCTGATGACTTACAGCAAACTTTATGTTGAAAGTGAGATAACCGTCATGAATGCGTGCGGAATAGGTAAGAAAGCATTAGTGCAAGCTGCACTGTTGCTCTCATTACTGACCAGCGCATTAGCAGCAGGAAATGTCATTTGGCTTATTCCTTGGTCTTCAGCGCATCAAGAGCAAGTACTTGAGGATGCTAAAGCCAACCCAAGTTTAGCGGCATTGATGGAAGGGCAATTTAAAATGTCCAGCGACCGTAATATGGTGCTCTATCTTGGTAGTGTAAAAGGAAATCAATTCCAAGATGTCTTCCTTGCACAACTGCGTCCAACGCAAGATCAGCGTCCTTCTGTTGTGGTGGCAGATAAAGGCTATACCAAAGAATTACCTAACGGGAATCAGATAGTCGTATTAAGCGAGGGAACTCGCTATGAAGGTACGGCGGTACTACGTGATTTTCGTATTACCGATTTTAATGATTACCAAGCGGTTATTGGGCACCGTGAATCGACCATCAGCAGTAATCGTGTAGAACAAAAGACGATGACTGAACTTTGGCATTCGAATGAAACAGAGTCTATTGCTGAATTCCATTGGCGCTTAACCTTGATTTTCTCTGTTGTCATTATGGCTGTGATGGTCGTACCCTTAAGTGAGGTTAATCCACGTCAAGGCCGCGTATTAAGTATGTTACCAGCTATGCTGCTTTATCTGGTGTTCTTCTTGCTACAAAGTTCATTGCACTCTAATGGTGAAAAAGGAAAAGTTGATCCTCTCATTGCGATGTGGAGTGTTAATGGCGTTTATCTCGCCTTAGCTCTCTTATTAAATGTTTGGGATACCTTGCCTATGCGTAAATTCCGTGCTCGCTTTAAGAAAGGAGTTGCCTGATGTTTGGTGTATTAGATAGATATATCGGGCGTACTATTTTACAGTCAATTTTGATGACACTATTTTTGCTGGTTTCATTATCCGGCATTATCAAATTTGTCGATCAACTTCGTAAAGTAGGGCAAGGTGATTTCACCACGCTGGATGCAGGTGTTTACGCCATTTTAAATATCCTTAAAGATGTGCAAATTTTCTTTCCTATGGCTGCCTTATTGGGGGCATTATTAGGATTAGGTGCATTAGCAACGCGTAGTGAGTTGGTAGTAATGCAAGCATCAGGATTTACCCGCTTGCAAATTGCAGGCTCGGTGATGAAAACCGCTATTCCGTTAGTTCTGTTAACAGTACTGATTGGTGAATGGGGGGCTCCACAGGGTGAACAATATGCTCGTAACTATCGTGCTGAAAAAATCATGGGTAACTCTTTAGTTTCTACTAACCGCGGTATGTGGGCTAAAGATGGCAACCAATTTATTCATATCAACCGAATAAAGAGCCAAAATGAGATGCAAGGCATCACGCTCTATGATTTTAATCATGATAGAAAACTAGAAACGGTACGTTATGCATCAAGCGCAACCTACGATACGAATAAAAAAACGTGGATGTTGAAACAGGTTGAAGAGTCAGATTTAACGGATCTACAAAAAATCACCGGTAAAAAACAGGTATCACTTGAATGGCAAACACGACTCACGCCAGAAAAATTAAGCGTTGTGGCGTTAGATCCGGATGCTTTATCGATCAGCGGGCTTTATCAGTACGTTAAATATCTAAAACAAAGTGGGCAAGAGTCAGCAAACTATGAGCTGAATTTTTGGAAAAAAATCTTTGCCCCAATCTCTGTTGCAGTAATGATGTTAATGGCATTGTCATTTATTTTTGGTCCATTACGTACTGTACCAATGGGATTAAGAGTTTTAACCGGTATCTCTTTTGGTTTCTTATTCTATATCGTCAATGAAGTTTCAGGACGATTAAGTTTGGTTTATGGCATACCCGCAGTGATTGCAGCATTAGTCCCGGGAATACTCTTTCTAACTCTGAGTCTATGGTTATTGATGAAGCGTAATCGCTAAGTCAATATCAGCCAGAAAAATAAAAGCGCCTTATTAAGGCGCTTTTATTATCACTATCGAGTATCTGACTACTGATAAAAATCTTTTGCCAGAGCACGAACAAGCGCATTCGTACCTTGAGTCACTTCACTAAACTTAGTGCCGTTAGGTTTACGGGTGATCACCACAAATACACCGATATTTAATTCAGGAATGGTTGCCATATAAGTATTAAACCCACCGCCACCGCCTGTTTTTTGGTAAATCGCGGGAATACCATTGGCGGGAGCCATATAAACCCATCCTAAACCCACGCCATCAGCACGACCTGCAACATCCATCCCTTCTATTGAAGAGAGCCGATTACGTGGGAAGTAGACTGCCTGCTCTTTACTTGCAGTTGTTTTTCTCATGGCATGATGAGAAGTCAAAAAGCCTTGCATCCAACGTTGCATATCAGCAGGTGTTGAGTACACACCACCACTCCCAGCGGCGGCAATAGTATCAGAGCATGGACTGGGCTTATATCCCACTAATAGCCGTTGACATTGTGCTGGTGTCGGCGTCAATGTGGTATTAGTCATACCGGCGGGCTGAGTGACATATTGCTGTAAAAGTTGAGGGTAACTTTTACCTGATGCTTTTACCAAGGCATCCGCTAATAGATCGTAAGCTAGGTTTGAATAAGCCGCTTGCTCTCCTGCGGTAGCTGTCAGTGTCGCTTTTTTCAGCCAGTTCCAGCGGTCGCCATGCGTTGGCCATATAAAAACAGGTCTTCCCCATTTTCCACCAGGTTGTTCTCGCGGAAAACCACTCGTGTGGCTTGCTAAATGATAAAGACGGATAGGGGATTGAGCGCTGACTAATGGAATGTCGACACCATAGTAGCTGTATTTTTGCAGTGGATCAGTGACTAATAATTTTCCATCCTCTTGTAGTTTTAACATCACTTCGCTTGTCATTAGCTTTGTGATAGAAGCGATGCGGATCAATGAGTTCATGGAGGGGGCGTTGCGACTTTTAGGTGTTGTTGTCCCAAAAGAACGATTCAAGGTTTGAGAGTTATTGATCATGACAATAACCATACCTTGAGGATTACTTTTTTGATAAATCTGTGAAGCGTATTTATCAAACAGTGTTCTTGCATTATTGACATTAGGACTTAATGCCGTAGGCCATTGTGTTAATTCAGGCACACTGTTCTGTTGGTTTAACATGGAAGGCGGTGTCGCTGGTGGTAATGACGAACGTTGGCTACACGCATTCAATGTCAGCAAAGCGACAGGGATCATAAGATATTTTAGAAAATGTTTTTTCATTTTTACTTTCAACAGAAGTCAGTGAGGTGAAAGGAATGCGATCAACATAAACTTATTTATGTTTTAATTTGGTGCCTGTTTTATCGCGCTATTTTTTCTTTATCATTTTTAATACGGCACCTAAGATAATACCAACAAATATGCCTGTTATAATCCAGCCAACAATGCCCATAACACCGCCTTCTAATCAGATTTAAACCAAATTTTGATTATATTATCAGAAATAAGAATGTCTATCAGTGCGAGAGTCAGTTATCAAAAAGTTGGCATTAAATGTGTCAAATTGTCTCTAAGAAAAAGATAGTGAAGAAAAACTGCATCATAAAAAGATATTTTTCTTATATTTTTCCTCTAAAAATGAGGTAAATATTACAGCTAAGTTACAATCTTCCTCTGTTTATACCCGTTTTCAATCCTATTATTAGTTTTTCTTTATTATTAAGTTAAAATGTGTATATCAAGAAAATGTTAATTAACAGTGTTATAGTTTGAGTTACATTGATTTTATAAACTATTATGCTGTTGTTTGTTTTTGAAGTGATTTATATTGAAGCTTTATAAAGATAATATCAGTGTATGTCATATTTTGTAATAATTTACTGATTGTGGGATTGTGAAATTAAATTTATTATAGATTCATCAAGTCGAGAGACTAAGAATATAAACGTTAAAGAGCAAAGATAGCGCAGCAATAATAGAGAGAAGTAATAAGAAGACATATTATTAAATAGCCTCTTCAATAATAAATAAGTTATATATTAGTCGTAATATTTCAACACCATTTTATTAAAGAGTAAAACCTTCTTTATAGTAGTCGAACAGTCCTTTTATATTAGATAGTCGTAGCATTATTAAATTGTTAAATAAGTTCCTTTATATTAGAGAGTAGTACCTTTGTTAAAGTAGTAAGCCCATTATATTAATAAGATACAGTATAAATAAAGAAGTACATTATATTAATAAAATATAATTACCCTCTTCCTCACACCAGGGAAGAAAAGGGCAGTGACATTATAAAAACAACTTATAGTCATTAAAATAAAACTAAGCCCTCAATTAGTAGTACTATTGGATCAAAACAACTAACCCGAGTTTTGATCCTTTTTTTATTTACCGTTATGTATTTTAAAATATATCGATTAAGTCAATTAGTTTTAACTCATTTATATAATGATGATGTTATATTAAAAAAAGATAAGAAAAAATAGAAATAAGGTAATGAATAAATAGAAATAAGGTAATGAATAAATTTAGATAAAATAACAGCAAGATAATTGATCTATTGATACAGCATGATTAAAGTATTAATGGCAGATACCTGATGTAACTAATAACTCGTGTTTTATGATAGTTATAAACCCTGACGGCTTCTCGCTCTAGGTGAGGATTTACGGTATTTTTTTCGCTAAATGCACTTTTTTTCGCCAATCAAACTGAAAACTAACAATAATTGTTGCGAGGGTTCTTCACGCAAGTATAATGGGCAGGTTTTCCAAATACACTTCAGTGCCGGAGTGGCGAAATTGGTAGACGCAGTTGATTCAAAATCAACCGCCTTCGGGTGTGCCGGTTCGAGTCCGGCCTTCGGCACCAAAAATCAGACGCTAAGAGCGTCTTTTTTTATGCCTGAAATCTCAGTTTATCTAAGACTTTGTAACCCTCTGTCCTTTAAGGGCGGTTAGGATGCCAATGGTTTTTAGTGCGTGAAGATATCTTTGATATTGTTGCTGAAAAGCGAGAACAAATACAATCTCTTATGTTACCACCACCACAACAAGCTTTAGCGCAAGCGGCACTCACGTATCGCTATGGCTGTATGGTCAAGTAAAAGTTGGAAATATTACAATATTACCAAGTAAGGCTTGTCTTCACCCTTCAGGAACTTTTTATACAGAGGACGGAGATCCACGAATATCAGGTTTAGACTGGATTACTTTAGCTAGTTTACGAGATTCTGATAACTCTATGATGAGTTACAGTGAAGTGGACGACAGCGTAGTTTCTGGCATCACCTTTTGGGGAATATTGACGATAATTAACTCTAGTTGTTTCCTTCACAATGGAAACAACTGTTTATTATCACCGTTTACTACGGCAGGATGATTATTCATAATAATTATAGATAGAAGTCATTATTAGTTTTCTACTACTATTAGATCTTTCACTTAAAGTAGAACAAGTTAATGGATTTTTATTTATATCAAAATCAGTACACTCTACGTCTGTATTTGTTAATAATTTCATCATGTCATTCTTAGGTTGAATCAATTTATTAAATATTATATCCGTTAATTGATTTTTATTATTAAATTTAAAACGTTTTATAATTTCACCATTTTTTGTAACTGTATTTATTAGGTTGTTTTCGTAAGTGTAATTTATGTTATTTTTTAGATCTTTAATTATATTGCAACTTGAATCTAACAAATACATTTCTTCTTTAAACTTTCCTTTTATATCTTTGTTAAATACCAAGTTGTTATTTATTCTATATAATTTAACTCTATCCTCATTATTCTCATTTGTTTTCTTTATCATCTCTATAGCGTCAATACACCCATTTGGAGATAGACTTAACCTAATGCCTTGAAATGGTAAGGATTCAGTATCATAATTGAATACTTGTACTGCACTTTCAATATTTCCTTTTATGGGTGAGAATTCAAATATAGCAGCGTATGAAGCCATTTTATCTGAATATTCTTTATCATTTGCAAAAGAACCTAATGATATACTTATCAGTATAAAAAATAATATTTTTTTCATAATGCTAAATCCTTTTATGATCACAATAAATTGATTTTATCAGTAGCCATTTTTAACCACAATTTTTAAATATCTATCCTACAATGGATAAAACATTATTAATCGATTTTTGGAGGTATGGCTTTTAAGCCATTAAGATAAGTATGAAAAAGATTTTTATTATCTGCATTTCATTGTTATTTACAGCGTGTACTTTAAATGCTGATATTACTCCCTATGGTAATTCTCTTCCAGATGCAAGGATTGGAATATTTTACACCAGTGAAATAAATATAACTGGGGGCGCTGTATCAACTTTGGACTCGAATGGAAGAGAAAGATTTGTCGGCGAGATAATCCCATCAGATGTAGGATTAAGTTTAAAGTATTGCAACGATTCTCCAGCCCATAATTGTATAAAGATTCAAGGTATACCCGTAAAGTCAGGAATAGTTACTGTACGGGTATATGGTGGATTATTTGGCACTAACATAGCTACCGGCGGTGAATTCGACAAAACTTATTCCATTAGGATAAAATAGATTAATGAGTTGCACTGTAGCTTCACTAACATCTACAGATGTTATGTTATAGATTGATATCTTATAAAAAATCATTGGATTGTTTGAACAGTCTTCTCACCGATGCAAACAATTTCTTTTCATATCACCCCCAGCAATTCTGAATTATCATGGAGCCCAATGATTGCATACCACTCTCTGGGTAAAGTTCAAAAAGATATAGATTTCCATACAATTACTATATCAGAGATCCCATTAAAGAAGGAGGGTATCCAAATTAAGATATCAGGCTTTACCTATGAAACCATATGTCTAGGAAAAGAGTTTAATAAACTTAAGAAATAAAAGTCGATTAACCCATTTTTCAAACTCTATACTATTGAGTATATATTTAAGTATACAAAAAATTTCATATAAATTTATATCAAATAAAAACAATGCATTGCCTAATAAAAGCGAGTCCGGCCTTCGCACCAAAAATCAGACGCTAAGAGCGTCTTTTTTTATGCCTGAAATTTAGGGCTTATGGTGTGTTTTCCTTCTGTCCACTCCCCCTGATATTTCACTTGCAGAAGCCCAGAGAGAAAAGAGATACAGCCAGAAAGTTAATTGCTAATGGTTTTGATCCCTGCGAAAAACGTAAAGAAGTGAGAGAGGGTTGCCGAAACAGATTTGAGTCGATAATGGTCTTGAACTCATTTCTGTTAACTTATTGAATTATTGTGAAGATAACCAAATTTCGCTGTGTCGTATTCAACCGGGAAAATCGCAACAAAATGGGGTTATCGAGTGTTTTAATGGTTTATTCCTTCGTGAATTTTTAATGTGGTATTTATTTGGATCGTAAAGCCAAGTTCGAAAATTAGCGTGGTTTGGGCTGCAAGGATATAACCAAAATCGAACTTACGAAAGTTTCAATCAGCCCCCATCGGAGGCCTATGGTAAACAGTTAGAAAACTCTATGTTGGTGTGTCTCAACTAACCCCACATTAACAATATAATCTTTAGTGACTGCTCCCCGCCGTAAACGGCGAGGCTTCCCACTTCTCAGACCGCAACCCTCTGTACGACGGATTTACGCGGGTCTCCATGGGCTGAAACGACGAGTCCCGCCGCGTGTAATTCCAATATGCCCTTGTGTCGGATATTGATTGCCGCATTGATATCTCGGTCATGTTCAACTCCACATTCAGGGCATTGCCAGATACGCTTATGTAGTGGCATTTCTGACATTTTATGACCGCAACAATGACAGGTTTTCGAACTGGCAAACCATTGATCCAGTTTTACCAGATGGACGCCTTTTTCTGCGGCTTTATATTCCAGCTTTGTGATAAAACCATGCCAGCCTGCATCACCGATAGCGCGAGCCAGACAGTGGTTTTTCATCATATTCGCCGATTTCAGTGTCTCGACAATTACCGCTTGGTTTTCGTCAACAATTGCACGAGAGAGTTTGTGTTGAAAATCAGCACGGGCATTGGCTACCCGTTCGTGTACACCTGCAAGCTGTATTCGGGCTTTACGGCGATTAGCACTCCCTTTTTGCTTGCGAGATAAGGCTTTTTGTTTTCGACGTAGGTGACGGCTGGCATTGATAAGGTGGCGCGGATTAGCAATCTTATTGCCGTCTGATTTGATGGCGTAATGACTCAGCCCCACATCAAGCCCCGTGATATTTGATATCAATGTTGGCTTTGCCGGTGCTTCTACCCCGTCATCACAGAGTAGTGACGCATAGTATTTTCCGGTTGCGCTGCGGCTCAGTGTGATACTTTTCAGCGCCCCCGTAATTTCACGATGTAAACGCGCTTCAATCGGTGCGATTTTCGGGATTTTTATCGCGCCATCAATGACTTTGATCCCGACACAATGATAGCTAGATTGTCTGCCATGCTTACTTTTAAACGTGGGAAAACGGGCTTTTAGTTTCGGATTAAAAAAGTTGGAGAAAGCCACGTCAAGGTTAATCACCGCCTGCTGCAATGCAATTGAATCATATTCTTTAAGCCACCCATATCTGCGGGATTTTTTCGCCACGGCAAGCAGCGGTTTAAGGTCTTTACGCGGGTTTAAATTTACGCCGTGCCGCTGGTAAGCGTCTTTCTTGATGTGCAGCGCTTTGTTGTACGCAAAACGAACCGCACCGAACTGAGCGTTGAGATATTCAGCCTGTTCTGGTGTTGGGTAGATGCGTACTTTTGTTGCTCTTAATATCATCAGCGCTCATTGATATAATATTTTTATTTTAACATGTTAGGGCAATATATCAATTGAGTAATCATGATGATTTACTGGCGGGAACCCTCAGAAAGCGGCACAGTGTCAGTAAACTGGTCGTGCCTCTGATCTTTACGACAAAGTATCGACGTAAGCTATTTGACGGACAGATGATCGCTCAACTGCGTGATGCATTTGACTCCGCTGCGGCAAAACTTGAATGCGAAATTATTGAGATGGACGGAGAGCCTGACCATGTGCATCTGCTGGTTGCTTACCCGCCAAAACTGGCGGTCAGTGTGATGGTCAACAATCTGAAATCAGTATCGTCGCGCCTGCTGCGCCAGCAAAACACACATTTACGGACACAAAGTAAAACGGGACTTTTGTGGTCAAGGTCGTACTTTGTCTGTAGCACCGGAGGGGCAACGATTGAAACACTCAGAGCCTACGTTCAGAGCCAGTCAACGCTTGATTGATCTTTAAAGCCCTGCAGGCCTTTCGCCTTATATCTCCGCCCGCACTGGGCGAGGGTTTACGGCGTTTTTCGCTAAATACTTTTTCATAACCTGCTTTTTCAAACCATTTTGCTAATACCCACCATGTGGTCGCGCCAGAAAGGGGGGAATCTATAGTATCAAAGCTAAGTATTGTGCTTTCTGTGTCTCTAAGGCTTGCTAATGTTACCCAATCAAGTCCTGAAATAACTGAGCCATAAGCATCATTGAAATGTCCATTAGGATTACGGCAACCTTTACTTGGTATTATTCTTAAGTTGCCAATCTTAGTTGTACCATATTGCCATAGTTCTTTTGCAGCTTGTTCATAGATATCAGGTCTATCTCTTAGCAGACAATAAAAAAATGCAGCAGATCCACACAAGCTTGTTCCTCCTTGATTGGGATAATCAAAATGCTCCATTCGCTGAGGTAATTCAAACTTAAATAGGCTCTTTTCAAACGGATCTTTAGCACTTCCTTGGGGTATTCTTTTGCAATAAATTGTCTTTCAGGCACAGTAAGTTGCAATTTAATGGTGTTATCACCTTCATTAGCTGGCTTTGTTTGCCCACTTGATTCGAAATAACAAGCTTGGTCAGACTGCTTTCTGTACGAGTGCTAGATTTTATTGATGGTTCGGTTACATAACAATCTTGAATAGAATTAATGAGTTTTGCTTTGCAAGGGCAGGCGCTAAAGCTGTCTAAGGTTCCTGCGATACGCGGTTATTTCCCAAAACATAACTAATACCACCCAGTATTTGGTAAGTTCCAGAGTGTTTACCACAGGTAACAAGATCGCCTTCGCGTGCTGCGGAGGAGCCATAAAACTTAAAAGTATCATCACCTGTTATTATTTGACCACCACAGGTTGTTTTATTACCTACTCGTAAAAAATATCCATTAGCCATATAAATTCCCTTTTGACTTAAGTGAAATTACATTGTTGGCTAGATAAAGATAATTAACAAGTTATTTTTAAGTATCTATTTGATTTTTAATTTTTTTATGTAGGCTGATATTTTCGAATAACATTATGGGAGGTAAAAATGATCAACAGGAAACGGTCTGATTGACTATTTTTTGGACAATACTCTAATCTTATTCACCGCATTCTTATTAAAAAATCCCCATATCAAATAACTAATTTTTAATATGGGGAAAGTAAATAATCATCACTATTTAAATGTTTATATAAAAATACATTTAAATTGAGTAAATTATATTTTAGTCAGATCCTTCACTTTCTAAAATCAATTTACATGATATCCTATTGAGCTCAATGAATTCATTCCATGTGTATTGTTTATGATAATGCAATAGATATTGCCGATCGACTCGGCATATATCAGGGCGTTCATGATAAATTGAGCATAGCATGGTTTTTTCATCATAATTCATGCAAATTCCATCACCTCTATCAAGAAACTGTGTTTCTTCAGCTTGATTGACATGACGACAACATGCTCCACATTTTTCACATGGAAATGAATGTGTAGTAGTTAATATCATAATGAATTTAACCAGCCACCAAATGCATTATCATCATTAGCATCGAATGGTAACTCTATGTTATTGCGTTTAATTTCATTATTAAGAATTAATTTTCTTTCAAATTCTGAATTTGTGTTTTGTAGAGAAGTGACAAATTGCTGCATCTCTATAATATTGAAATTAAATTCAAGCTTAGTTAATTCCTCTAAATATCTATCAAGTTCTCGATTAACATTCTGATAATATTCTAATGTTAATTCATATTTATCACGAAATTTATTTAAAAAATTCCATACTCGTTGCATCAATGCGCTATGCTCTAAAAAATAACACATTGTTAATGTTAATAACCCTGAAGACAATGCACCAATAAATAAGGCAACATCATTACCAAATGGGAATGTAAGAATACCATTAAGCCAAGATGTTATTATCGAACCTAAAATAACAGAAATACTAGTAGAAATAATTTTAGTTGTTGCTTTTAATAACTCACCAAGTGGTAAATTATCTGGGTTAAAAAATATAAGTTTTAAAGCGGAAACTAAACTACTCCAAGACTCTCTAATTAATTTTCCTATCAATTTTGTTGAGGTCAGAAAAATATTAAGCAATGTTGTCGTTACGCTAGCTAATAAGCCACCAAAAAAACCATTTTTAAACTCAGTGAAAAAATCTTTAAATCTAATTTTTAATCTTTCCCAAATATTGGCAACAACGTCACCAAGATCCTTTAAGAAAAAATCAAATTTAAAGTTTGATTTATGATTAGTGATAAGTTTAGGAATGGAATCTTTTAATTCAAACCATAGTTCAGCAAATATAATTCCCAGCATTTGCCTTGTACCCATTCGAAAACCAATATTTATTGCTGAAGAGGCTGTGCTAGAAAAAAATTTGCTACTGGTATAATACTTACTATCAATTTCAGCATCATATTTTTTTCTTGCTTTGGCATCTATAGCAACCATTTCTTCAAAATTGGCTTTTTCTTTATTTTTAAGAGAGGTTAATCTTTTTCTTTCATTATCTGTTAGTTGTGCTTTTTTTTCTAAGGTATTAATTTCAGAATTTATTTCAGTCTGTTGGGTTTGTAACCTTAGGATAAAATCAGACATCGAATCTGCTTTTTTGGATTTATTTAATGTCTCATTTGTAAAAGTAAGATTATAATCTCTATTCGCTAAATCTTTACCATCAAGCTCAGCAAGAAGACGTGCAGGATCATTATGTATCTCGTGGGCAGCGATAATATGGTCTAGGTTAATTTTATCGTTTTGGTTAAAAGTCTCGCCAGTATAAGAATCTTTTAATTCCCCATTTAATTTATGCTGCTTTCCTTCTCTGTTTGTATTTATATAGTTCTGATGTTTATGATAAGCATCTTTGTCATATTTTTCACGATTTTCATAATTGGATTTTTCAGTATCCGTAGCCCAAATATTTTCTCTCACATTATGTGTTGTATCAACATCACCACCTTTTTTGTCTTTTAATAATAAAAAATCTAAACCAAAAGATGTTACAAGGCTTTGAACAATCGTATTATTAATTTCTTGTTGCCAATTATAATCTGTACGTTCCATGATTTTGTACCTATAAATAGCAGCATAATTACTGCTATTTATTTTGAATTAAGCTCTTAAGATAATGTCGCGTTTTTTGCTATATTCAATTGCTTTTCTAAAGCATCTTGATTCAGTACTTGCAAGCCGTTACTATCAGTTTGAATTTGAATAACTCCATCAGTAATAACTGCTTCTTGCTTATCATTTAACTGCGGTTTAAAAAGTGGGGTAGTGATTAAGTGTGTCATGATTGCAGCTAATTTATAGCCATTTTCAATTGTTTTAATAATGTTTTCACTAACACCTTCTAAATTAGCTCTTCCCATCGCTTTGTTTTGTTGCATTTTTTTATCGGTATCGATTAAATCCAACAGATAAGGCTCAAAAATTTTAAATTGGGCAGTCAGAACATCATAGATTGAAACTACATATTCTTTTGTTTTGATTAAATGTTTTTGTGCTAATTCCATTTTTTTGACAGCTGAAGAGACTTCTGAACGAATTTTTTGTGCATTATCTAATGCTTTTTCAGCGTGATTTGCATAAGCCCAGCCAGCGATTGCAAGAATAGGCGCGACAACTGCACCACCAAGCACCATTGCGCCACCTGCCATGCCCCAACCGCCTGCTGCTAATGAGCCACCACCAATTGCAGCCATTGTTGCATTATAGGCTGCCGCTCCTGATAAAGCTGCAATAGGCGTTCCTGTTGAAGCCGCCGCAAATGCCATCACACCACCATATACAGCGAAACCAGCTGCGGCACTTGACGCACCAGCACCTACAACAGTACCTAAATATTCTGTTGCAGAAATAGCTAAATTTTCAATTTTATTGATTTCATGACGTGGTATGGTGATGGAAATGTCATTTCCAGACTTATTAATTTTTTTCAAAATCTCTTGGGCTATTGTATTAAATTTATTGAAATCTTTACCTATTTGTAATTCAAGAGCACCCAATTTTTCTAAATGAATAGAGGTATTATTGTTTACACGATCAAGTTCTTCTTTTTTACTATCATATTTATCTTTAGCAGTTGATAAAATATCATCAGCTTCTGATTTTGTTTGATATCCATCATAAGCTTTCTTTCCGCCAAATGCAGCAGCAGCGATCGCAGCACCTGCAATAATAAATGGTATTGCCATAACCTATTCTCCAATTATCTATAATTGATTAATATATTCTCGTAAACTCTCTTCAAATTTCAACTTCAACCACTGCGGTTCTAATATCTTAATATTAGGAAGCCAATATTGAATAAGAGGTAAAATCTGTTTTTCACTCACTGCGGAGCAAGATATAGTTAAAAATTTGTTATCTTCATTCACTATTAATTGACTTGGTAAGATATCCCTTCTTTTAAAATAATGAGCAATAGAAGATGATACTGATATTAAAACATCAAAATGTTCATTAGTCGTCCATGGATCTTTACTCTCAATGAGTATGTTTTTTATCTTTTTATCAGGTAAAAAAGTTTCTTTATCAATATCAAGCCATTCGATTCTATTGAGTGAAAATGATTTTAGTTTATCTTCTTCAGTGGCCTTTAAATACCAAATAGTATTGTGACAAATAAGCTTGTATGGGTTGATGATTCGATTTTTACCCTTGTATAAAATCTTACATTTTCTTTTATTTTCAATGGCATATTTGATTGAATCATAGTGTTTTTTAAGATAGCTTTTGATCTTATGTTCAACACCATTGAACTCAATAGATACACTTTCATTTTTTATTGTGCTCGGAATACTTTTTAAAAATGCTTGATTAAAGTCAGGCAAATATTTATCGATACCAAAAAATGAAATCATTTTGTAATATTCTACAACAGTGGAAAACCCATATTTCGAGTTTCCTTTGTGTTCTAAAATTAAACTCAATGAACCTAAATCTCGATAAATTGTGCGTTCGCTTACATTAAAGCGATTTGCAAGTTCATATTTATCGACTTCTCCATGTAAGTATGTATCTAGAATAATAGTTGCTAATCTTATTCCTTGATTCTTTTTATCATCATCCATTTTTGACTCAGAAATAATATAACGTTTAATTTTATTTGAAATTAATATACCAAATAGAATGACAAATGGTGTCAGTGGAAAGTAGTTTATTTTATAAGATAAATCTTAAAATCAGTGTTATTTAAATTAATGCTATGAATAACGATTATTTTCATACCTAATTCATGTGATGAAAAGAATAGACGTTTATTTTAAAAAGTTAAGTTAATTACTTATATGTTTATTATATAGGTAAGTATAAATAACAACCAATGTACATAAATGATTGGTGTTTTTATATAAAACAAAGTTTAATCTTATGGTTTTTAAATTTAATAAGTTGATTTATATCAATAAAATAATTTAAGAATTTAACTCGGTTAAATGAGAAATTTATGGCTTCAAGATAAAATGTATTTTTATAACTATCAGCATCAGTTAGAAAATGATACCTAATTAATAACTTATTTCCTGTGTTGCTAATAAAAAAACGCCATTAAATTTGATTTAATGGCGTTCAGACAGCTGACAAAGCCCTCACTTCCCTTTATGGCTAGCGGTTTTTTGTTTCTTAATTAAAGTGCTCATGATGATAAAGGGCGACATTCGTTGTCTGCTATGTCAACCATATCACTTAAGAGATCATCTGTTTTTGCAAAAATAAACTGCTTTAAAAACTGATCAATGCGAATATTTAATTTAAATGGAGGTAAAGTGACACCATCTTGTTTTTCAAGGTAGATTTTAGCTTTTGCTTTATCTACGGTCGCTTTTAATGCATCGAAGCGACCAAAATTGTTAAGGTTTTTCTCAGTAACACTATCAGCCATTAATGCCATCAGTAATTCTTTATTTAAACCAAGTGCATTAACAACGGCACTTATTTGTGCATTCTCGGCGTTATCTTTATAGGTATTGATATAGTCCCTAAAAGTATGACCTTCAATTAATTGCGCATCGCCACGTTGTAAGTCATGTAAGAAAAGTTTCGCGTATTTCTGTTCGTTTTGTGTCAGTGAGGCAAACGACTTATGCAGCTCGTTTAATGTGTTTTCAATACTTGCAACGTCTTGAGGATCATTAAGTTCTTTTAAATATTTATCAAAGCGACTATTCATATAGTCAGCGTCGATTTTCCCAGTATCTATTTCAGTTAAGTAACCGCTGATATCAAAAGGAACATCTCCACCATCAGAACCACTTCCATCCTCTTTACTGACTAACTCTTTATAACGAAGGACGAGGCTTAAATAGGTTTGTTCATCTATGGATAGTGTGACTTCATGTTCTTCATCGTTTTCAGTAGATGGTTAACATGAATTTCTATACTATGGCACTGAACTTCACGGATGTTAAGTTAGAGATGGAGTGTATTATAACTGTCTATAATTAGGCGCTTACTTCAAATTCAAATAATTATAATTATCTTATCCTTTCAGCTCCGGCTCTCTTCCTAGTTTTGTTTTGATCCCTAGTGATTTTTTATTTTCCTATATAAAGTCGCAATACTGATACCTAAGATTTTTGCCGCTTTTTTCTTTCCTTCCAATGTGGTTCCTGTTTTTTCTAATATATTCATAATGGTTTGATACTCTGAGGTCAGGTTCTGCGTTTTGAGACATTCGTGTGTGTTTAACGATTGCGTTTTAGCTTTTGTATAAACCTCACTGCGTTTTTCTTTTTCTGATGTATCAGTATGTGTTGTTTCTACTAGGTAAGGAGGAAGATGACTAAGATTAAAATCAGCGGTATCACCTTGCATAACATACATATATTCAATCACATTACGTAGCTCTCTGATATTACCCGGCCACTCATAAGAATATAAATAGTTAATAATAGAGTTAGGGATCTTCGTCGTAGGACGTTTATAGGTTAAAGCTAAATCATCAGCAAAAAACTGAGCGAGCTCTGCGATATCTTCTCGATGATCACGTAGGGCGGGCGTGTGAATAGGGACAACGTTAAGACGATAAAACAGATCTTCACGGAATTGCCCTTTATTGACCATGTCGCGCAGATCTTTATTTGTGGCTGCAATAATACGTACATCGATATTAATCATATTGTTAGAGCCAACACGCGTAATGCTTTTTTCTTGAAGTACACGCAAAAGTTTGGCTTGTAAATGTAACGGCATATCGCCGATTTCATCAAGAAATAGGCTTCCACCGTGGGCTAATTCAAATTTACCAATGCGTCCTTTAGGATCTGCACCACTAAACGCGCCTCGCACATAACCAAAAAGCTCACTTTCTAACAGCTGTTCTGGAATAGCAGCACAGTTAATAGTAATAAATGGCTGCTTTGTCCGTAAACTCTGTTGGTGAATGGTATAGGCGACGACTTCTTTACCTGATCCACTTTCTCCAGTGATAAGTACGCTGGCGTGGCTAACCGCAACTTTGCTTAACATGCTTTTTAATTGGAGCATATTGTGTGAGTTGCCAATTAAAGGGGAGTGCGGATTTTCATCAACAGATAAGGTATTTACCTGTGTCATATAATCACGAGCATCATGGAAAATGACCATGGTGAGTTGGTCATTATCGACAGAAGAGAAGGTGATTTTTTTACAGAGCACATGATAACGCTGTTTATTTAAAATCAGCCAAGCCTCTTCATCGCCATAAAGAATATCGCCAGTCATATCGATATCAAGAGATTGCCCAATTAATTCACAATCAAAGAAACGTAGAGCAGATAGGTTGGCATGCCAAATTTTACTTTGGCTATCGATGGCAATTACCCCTCTATCCATGACATCAATCAAGTTTCGAAAAGTACCAAATCGCTCTTGCTCTCTCAGCCTTTCAAGGCATTCAAAAACACGACTTGAAATCATCTCCGAAAACTGTTCGATAAAGGTGATAAAGGCTTGTTTTTGTTTCATCAAAAACATTTTCTGTTCTCGGTTAGAACAGATAATACCAATGACACCAATAACTTGGTTATTGAGAAAAATTGGCGCATTGAGATCAAGCTCTTCGGTACAAGTTAAGCGATTTTGACATAGCTGACAGAGATCGTTTTCTTTTGGATCTTCAATGAGAATTGTTTTTTGGACTTGCAGTACATGGCGATAAATATACCCATTGCTAGAGACATCTTGATTGAGCATATAGCGATAACGTCCCGTACCTGCAATACGAATTAAATTGTTATCAATAATTTCAACATCGGTACCGGTGATACCCGCAATGGCATCGGTGTACTTGCTGATTTCATCTTGCAGGGTACTGAGTAATGAGTGCATCACATTCTCACCTTAAAATTATCATAATTGATAATAAATTATCATTATTCATTTAATGGGTTTAATTAAATTATTATTTATTAGTTAGTTATACGTTTTTTGTGTAAAGCTCACACAGTTTCTTATTATTGATAATTTATCATCTAAATAAAACCGCCTAGATCACAGCTTTTCTGCATGATTAATCCCATATTTTAATCGTTTAAATAATAAAAATGTTTTAAATCAGTTAATTATATCTTTATTAAATGCTTTTTGAGTGAGTTGGCATACATATTGCGATACAGGGGATAACCCTATGTATTCCGATTAATCGCGATATTGGGTTATCGCGAATTTTAAAGTGTGATTAAGAGGTAATTCCATGCAGGAGCAATTGCAGTACCTGATTAACCAAAGTTCATTTACGCGAAAACCAACCGCTGAGCTTGCCCCTTTTCGTTATGAAGAGTTAGCTAAAGCGTTAGATTTTCACCGAACTATTCCAGGATACGCACCTACACCGTTATTTCATTTACCCCATCTAGCCAAAACATTAGGAGTGGGTGAGTTATATCTCAAAGATGAATCTTTTCGTTTTGGTTTGAAAGCATTTAAAGCGTTAGGTGGTGCTTATGCGATGGCACGCCATATTGCTGATTTCCTCGAAATGGACATCAGTGAATTACCTTATGAGGTCATGATCAGTGATGAGATCAGAAAAAAGTTAAATGGTGTCACTTTTGCGACAACCACTGACGGGAATCATGGACGTGGTGTTGCTTGGATGGCAAGACAGTTGAAGCAAAAAGCCGTGGTCTATATGCCAAAAGGATCGTCACAAGAACGTTTAGATGCCATCTTGCGTGAAGGTGCAGTCGCTGAAATCGTTGATATGAACTATGACGATGCCGTGAGAATGACGGCTGAAATGGCTGAAAAATATGGCTGGATTGTGGTTCAAGACACGGCATGGGATGGCTATGAAGAGATCCCTCTTTGGATCATGCAGGGCTATGGCACGTTAATGCTGGAATCTCTTGCGCAATTACATGAAGTCCCCCCAACGCATATTTTTGTGCAAGCCGGAGTGGGCTCTTTTGCGGGTATGGTACAAGGCATGGTTACCGCCGCTTATGGCAAACAAGCACCCAAAGTGATTGTGGCTGAAGCGCGTATTGCCGACTGTTTATATCAATCTGCGGTATCAGGAAAAGCGGATGCAACGCCTGTTGGTGGGGATTTACAAACCGTTATGGCAGGGCTGGCTTGTGGTGAAGCCAATAGTATTGGGTGGAATTTATTACGTGATTATTCAGCGGCATTTTTCTCTTGCCCTGATGCCGTCGCAACGAGGGGAATGCGGATTTTAGGGAATCCTTTACCCGGTGATCCGCACATCATTTCTGGTGAATCTGGTGCCGTGACAACAGGCTTGCTCTCTATTTTGATGCAATCACCTGTTTATCACAGTGCGAAGGAAGAACTGGGATTAGATGAAAATGCAAGAGTGCTTGTGATAAGCACTGAAGGTGACACCGATCCTGAACGTTATCGCGATATCGTGTGGGATGGCGAGTTACCTAGCTTCAAACAATTTTAAAAAACAAATAAGTCTTTTGGAGTGAACAGTATGTTATCAGCAAACCGATTTGATCAAGTTATTAAGAATTGCCAATTATTAATCCAACAAAAAAGCTATTCAGGTGAAGAAGGTAATGTTGTTAAAGTCATAGAAGAGATGATGAAAAACTATGATTTTGACGATATTCATATTGATAAATACGGCAATATTATTGGTGGAATTATAGGTCAACATCCAGGGAAAACCCTTATTTTTGATGGTCATATCGACACTGTGCCGGTTAGTGAGCGTGACTGGAAAGAAAAGCCTTATGGCGGAGAAATAAAAGACGGCAAGATTTATGGTCGTGGCACCAGTGATATGAAAGGCGCCGTTGCTGCGATGATT
Source organism: Proteus vulgaris (assembly GCF_033708015.1). Lineage (NCBI taxonomy): Bacteria > Pseudomonadati > Pseudomonadota > Gammaproteobacteria > Enterobacterales > Morganellaceae > Proteus > Proteus vulgaris. The sequence continues at coordinate 387,604 of NZ_CP137920.1, forward strand.
TCAGCGATCGGTTTTTATGGTCAAGATAATCAGCGTAACTTTGCTGGTCGTATTTATGTCTCTTGTATTGTGCATGAAGAGTGTTTTGAAGGTGTTGCCGCAAGACTCGTTTCTGAGCGCTATAAACCAGACTATGTCGTGATTGGGGAAGCTTCCGAATTAAACCTCAAAATTGGACAACGTGGTCGTGCTGAAATTGTTGTTGAAACCTTTGGTAAACCTGCTCACTCCGCCAATCCAGATGCCGGGATCAACTCTGTTTATAAAATGGCAAAACTGATCGAGAAGATCAGAACCTTAACCCCCTCAGTTCATCCCGTCTTAGGAAAAGGGATCTTAGAACTCACAGATATTAAATCATCACCTTATCCGGGCGCTTCGGTTGTGCCTGAATATTGTCGTGCTACTTATGATCGCCGTTTATTAGTGGGTGAAACGAAAGAAGCCGTGCTCGCACCATTACAAAAAGCTATTGATGAACTCGCCTCTCAAGATGCTGATTTTAAAGCTAAAGTTTCTTATGCCTACGGCACTGAAAAATGTTACACCGGCGCCACTATTGAAGGTGAGCGCTTCTTCCCTGGGTGGGTATTAGAAGAGAGTGATCCTTATGTACAAAGCGTTTTAAAAGGGCTGCATGAGTCCGGCTTTAAACCGACGGTCACACAATACTCTTTCTGTACTAACGGTAGCCACTATGCCGGTGAAGCGGGTATTAAAACCATTGGTTTTGGCCCATCTCGCGAAAACTTAGCACACACCATTGATGAATATATTGAAATTGAACAGTTAAAAGGTGCTGCGAGTGGTTATTACAGCATTATGAACAGCCTTTATCACCTTTAAGTCTTACGAAATAAATCCTTACTAGAAGAGTATCTGGTGAAACTGTCAGATGCTCTTTGGAGAAATAACAGAATGAAAACAATATTTAAAAACGCCACTGTTATTGATGGAACAGGGGCAAGTGCATTTCAAGCTGATGTTGTGGTTAATGAAGGTAAAATAATAAAAATCGGTCAGTTTGAGGCGAAAGTGAATGATCAGATTATTGATGCCACAGGAAAAATAGTTTGTCCCGGTTTTATTGATACTCACACTCACTCTGATCTTTCTGCTCTGTTAAATCCCGCTTTATCCGCCAAAATCCGTCAAGGGATCACCACTGAATTGTTAGGGCAAGATGGTGTCGCGTTAGCGCCATTACCAGAACAATATATCTCAGCATGGCGTAAAAATATTGCGGGGTTAGATGGTGATTCTGACCGCATTGATTGGCATTTTAAAAATACCGAAGGTTACTTAGGTATGTTAGAAGCGAGAGGCTCTGCAACGAATCTTGCTTACCTTGTTCCTCATGGCAACATTCGGATGGAAGCGATGGGATTAGAAGGTAATCCGTCTACTCGTGAAGATGTCGCCAAGATGTGTGAGATCTTAGAGCGTGAGTTAAAAGCAGGGGCATTTGGCTTATCAACAGGACTGATTTATATGCCTTGTGCCTTTGGTGATACCGCTGAAATGATCGAACTTTGTAAGGTCACTGCAAAACATAATGGTATTTTTGTTGTTCACCAGCGTAGTGAAGCCGACGATATTATTGAATCAACTCAAGAACTTATTGATATTGCTAAAGCATCGGGTGTTTGGTTGCATATTTCCCATATGAAGGTTTGCGGTAAGAAAAACTGGGGATTAATCGATGAAATGCTAGGTATGTTAGAGCAAGCACAGAAAGAGGGCATTCGTATCTCTTTTGACCAATATCCGTATGTCGCAGGCAGCACCATGCTTGGGGTGATTTTACCGCCTTGGGTTCACGCAGGAGGTACAGAGAAATTATTAGAACGCTTAGCTTCTCCTGAGCTGCGTAAAAAGATGATTGAAGATATCGAAAAAGGCATTCCAGGTTGGGATAACTTTATTGATTTTGCGGGGTTAGAAAATATTTATGTGACGAGCTCTAAAACAGAAAAAAACCAAGATGCCGTTGGTCTTAGTCTTGTAGAGCTAGGCAAATTAAGAGGTAAAGATCCGTATAACGCAACCTTCGACCTGCTATATGAAGAAGAAAATGCAGTAGGAATGGTGGATTTTTATGGCACAGAAGAACACGTTATCAAATTCTTATGTCGCCCCGAACAAAACGTATGTACTGATGGATTAATGGGAGCCGGTAAGCCTCATCCCCGTGTATTTGGTGCATTCCCTCGTGTTTTAGGGAAATACGTCAGAGAAGAAAAATGCCTTACATGGGAACAAGCTATCCGCAAAATGACAGGTAAACCTGCTGAAGTTCTTCGATTAACGGACAGAGGATTAATTAAAGAGGGATATGCCGCAGATATTGTGATGTTTGACCCTGAAACCATTATTGATAAAGGCACGTTTGTTGAACCAAACCAATATCCCGAAGGGATCGATTTAGTGATGGTTAATGGCCGTATCGCATTAGTTAATGGGATCGAAAGTTACGCCTGTAGTGGCCATGTTTTAAGAGCATAACCACACAATAACGCTCTTAAACGTTAAATCTTATCTCTGTTTATCACGGTTGTTCTTCAACCGTGATGGTTTTCCCTTACCTGAGGAACAGGAAAATGAGTTCAAATATTATTCCAGACCTTCAACAGAAAAAAACATGGAAAGCTCGTTACACCGTTTTATCCTTAATTTGGTTAGCTTGGTTACTTTCATTCTTAGATAGAATGGTAATGAGTGTTTCATTACCTTTTATTGGGCGTGATCTTAATCTTGATACCACACAACAAGGCTTAATAATCAGTGCGTTCTTTGTCGGTTATGCCGCATTCCAAATACCGGGGGGGTTTTTAGCTGACCGCTTTGGTGCTCGTAAAATTATGGCTATCGGGATTGCATGGTGGTCAGTTTTCACCAGCTTAACGGGGATGGTATTTACATTACCGTTAATGTTAGCGGTGCGCTTCTTATTTGGTATTGGTGAAGGCTGTTTCCCATCCGCTTCTTGGAAAATGATCTCAACGTATTTCCCATCGAAAGAGCGTGGTCGTGCAACAGCAATTCAATCAACCGTAAATACCTTAGGACCAGCATTAGCGGTTATTGTTGCGGCGAGTATTATCGGTGCTTTTGGCTGGCATATGGTGTTTATTGTTTTAGGTATTCCTGGTCTATTAATTGCAGCCGGTATTTATTTCTTCACGCGTGATAATCCTAAAGATCACCCAAGTATTACTCAACAAGATCTCGATGAGTTAGCCGCAGATGGCACATTATCGGATAAACCCGCTGAAGCAGTGCCTTTTAAAGATGTTTTAAAAATGCCCGTATTGTGGCAAATGGCAGCAATTTGGTTTCTGTTTGATATTACCTTTTGGGGATTCTCAACATGGTTACCCAGTTATTTAATTACTGTTCGTGAATTCTCTTTGGCGAAAACAGGTGTAATGGCGGCTATTCCATTCTTATTTGGTGCGGGTGGTACATTATTAGGGGGCTATGTTTCTGATAAATGTAAATCACAGCGTAAATGGTTATATATGATCACCGCAGTGATTGCAGCAGGCTTCTTATATATGACATATACCGTTGAAAGTGCTGATATGGCTGTTGTATATCAGTGTATTTCCGCACTATTTATGTTTTTCGCTATGGCAATGTTTTGGGGTATTTTAATGGATACTATCCCAAATAAAATTATGGGACGTGCTTCAGGGATTGTTAATTTCGGCGGTCAAATGGCGGGTGTTGTTTCCGCACCGGTTATGGGGTTCTTAATCAAAGCCAGTGGCGGTAGTTATGACAGTGCATTTATGTTTATGATAATTGCATTAGTCGCCTCTGCTGTTGTGACGTTTACGGTTAAAATGAAAAACACACCCGCACAAGCTTAATTAATCAGTATCAATAACGTTTATATTTAAATAAGTGTGATCTTATTAAAACAAATAAGATTAATTAAATAAAATAACGGTATTAACTGTAAGATTTATTTATTAAAACTCATTATACGCTTATGGATTTTTTAATTTAAAAAATCTTATTGTAGGGTGCTTTTGTCCTAAAAAAGCCACGATGAAAGATCGTGGCTTTGCTTTTATTAGATTAATTACATTATTTGTTTATAAGCACAAAGTCGCTACCACTAAAACAGAGTGTGGCATCACCACGAATAACTCGGTGATGGGCAATATGGCGTTGGCTATTTAATGAAGCATGTTGTTTCATCATATAAGCCTCTAAATGCCATGCAATAAGTTGCTTAGCGAGTTTTTTATTCGCGTGCTGGCTACGTTCAGATTGCACTTTTACACTAATGCCTGTGGCAATATGCGTTGCTCTGACAGCTGATTCGGTTTTGTTAACATGCTGACCTCCAGGGCCATTTGAACGCATGGTTTCAAAGACAATTTCTTTGTCATTAATTTCATCAGGTTGTTCAAAACAAGCAACACCAATAAACCAGTTTTTACGCTTATGTCGTGGTCGTAACGTGCTTGCACATTGCCATTGTATAGATCCTGCCCATTGTTGTGCGATAGCCTGTGCATCCGCACCTTCAAGAGACACTAACGCTGATTTTAAACCATGGCGTGAAGGTTCTTTTTCAAGCACGGTGACGTTCACTTGTCGTTTAGTAGTGGATTTCAAAAAGTAATTTAACGCTTTTTCAACCGCCAAACAGCACTCTTCAGGGCCTTGTGCAGAGGTGAATTGTAATAACATTACGCCATCTCTCCACTTGTTTTATAGGTGATCACGGGTTTTAAACGAGCGATAACTTCGATTAATCCAATACTCACCATACTTTCAATCACTGTCTCAATCGATTTATAAGATTGCGGGGCTTCTTCATAAATCAGTTGTTTATTGGCACAAATAATACGGCTACCTAATGCCGTTCGTGAAAGTTGTAAAGGGGTAAAACGGTGTGACAATCGACCTTTGCACTCTGTACGCATCCATTTTCTACCTGCACCATGAGGGAGTGAATGGAGGCTTAATTCAGACACAATGGGCTTAACAATATAGCTATAATCACCGCGAGAACCTGGGATCACCACGATATCGTGATGCGCGGGTGTTGCACCTTTGCGATGTAACCAACCTTGTTGACCATGTAATTCACAAGGCTCTACAAGATTATGATTTACATCAGAAATAACTTCACCTTGAGTGCGAATTTGGCGCATCATTCTTTCACCAATAAGGCGACGATTAATTTTTGCATAATCCAGTGCATTATTGTGAGCTTGCAAATATTTATTTGCATCTTCGGTGTTAGCCACAAGTCCTTTATGACCAAATTGTTCGGTATGGGCACGTAAGATAGATTGCCCAAAACCTCTCGATCCGCTGTGAACTAATAGCAATAACTGTTTTTTATTGATACCACTTTCAACGAAAAGTGTTTCATTAAGCACTTGGTCAATTTGTTGGAATTCAGCAAAGTGATTCCCCCCACCAATAGAGCCTAAAGAGCCAGCGAATGGGTGGTTTTGCATTTCAGTGGATAGATGCGCTTCTAGCCATTCTGAAGGTGCGATATCACGCATTTCACTCAGCTGTTTTTCGGCTTTATCTAAGTTGAGTTTGCTGTTTTTAAATTCAGTTTGAAAGAGTGTCATGCCACAGCCAATATCATTTCCGACTAAGGCAGGGTAAAAACGATTAACAGAAAAAAAGGCTGCACCAATAGGATAACCACGACCTGGATGTAGGTCTGGCATACCTGCGACATAAGCCATATCAGGAAGTTGAGCCGTTGTTTCTAGTTGTTGGATTGCTTTGCTTTCAATCCAAGTATTATCCGATGCGATATAACAAACGCGATCAGATAAATAATGAACACACTTGTCCATATACCAATCCATATAATGTAAAGGATAAAAAAATAAATTGATTGGCGGACAGCAAAAAGAAGGAAAAAAGGATTACTTCTGAGATTGTCCGCAAAGGGTATTCATATTTGTTGTTGTCATGGGATACCTCCTTGCAGCGATGTAAAATGGGTGAGAAATATTAAATCGCGGGCATAGTAACCACTTTTTTTTGTTTTAGCAATGAAAAAGTGGTGTGGTTTTCTTTATTTTAAAAAAAGAATAAATAGATTTTATTTAATTTAAAACTGGTTTTCTTTTATTATTTATTTTAGTTAGCTTTCTATTATTTAATTTAATAAATTATTTTTACTGAGCTTTTTCTGCAATAATCTTCATAATCATCCGTTAATTTTCTATCTGTAATGATAACGTCAAACTGAGCTAAATCGCCCATATTGCCTGTCGCTGTTTCATCAAAAAAGTGATATTTGGTGAGTAAGATCTTACGAATAGATTTATCCATCGCTTTTTTCTTCATATAAAGATCGTCGATGTTATAACAGGTAACGCCAAAATCGAGATGAACCCCTTCGGCTGAAATAAAGGCTTTTTTGGGATTGATGCTATCCAGATAAGAAGGTTGAGTCGGATTGTAGAATGAGTCACTTTTAGGGCGATATTCTCCTCCGCAGAGTAATACAGTGGCATTTTTTTTCTGGCTTAATGCTAAAAATACGCGATGAGAATAACAGATCCCTGTGAAATGCAGATTATCGGGGATAAGTTCAATCAGCGCGGGAATAAGCTGCCCATTATCGAAAAAAAGAACATCGCCGTCAGATACCATACCTGCAGCAAGATTAGGAATATGAAGTTCTGCCGTTTGATCTGGCGTAATAATATCAGAGGATGTTGAGATTAACCCTGAATGAGGCTGGGCTAATGCAACAATGTAGCCACCTAGTAATGACATTGGAAAAGGGTTTTCAGCGTCAGAACTTAAGTCGCGCCGAATTGTCATTTCAGAAACTTCAAGGATCCTCGCGGCGTCTTTAAGATGAATGCGACCTGAGCGTTTTATACATTCACTGAGGCGGCGCAAACGTTCGTGCTGTTTGGTCTCTATCACCGAAGGATCCTTGTATTATCGAGTAGCGTACTCCAAGAAAATAGACGCTAAATAATTAGTAAGTTGATTCAGGTGCATCTGAATCTGTTGCGATAGCGACACTTGCACTAGCGCCAATACGTGTTGCACCTGCTTTGATCATGTTTAATGCGGTTTGGCGATCGCGAACACCACCTGATGCTTTCACGCCGACTTCATCACCAACGGTTTTGCGCATTAAAGCGACATGATGTTCCGTTGCGCCCATTGTACTGTATCCTGTTGATGTTTTCACAAAATCAACGCGGATCTCACGACACATTTCACAAACTAAACGTACTTCGTCGTCAGTTAATAAGCAAGTTTCTAAAATAACTTTCAGAGTTGTATTACCGCAAGCTGCTTTTACTGCTTCAATATCTTGTTTTACGAAGTCTAAACGACCACTTTTTAACATGCCGATATTGATAACCATATCGACTTCTTGTGCCCCTTGACGAATAGCTTCAGCCGCTTCAAATGCTTTTGTTGCAGTTAAACCTGCACCAAATGGGAAATCGATAACACAACATACTTTGACATCACTTCCTTCAAGGCAAGTTCTTGCTAAAGGGATGTAAGAAGTGTTAATACAAACAGAGAAGAAACCGTGTTCAACGGCTTCAGCACACAATTTCTTGATTTGTGCTTCAGTTGTATCTGCTGCAAGAAGGGTATGATCGATATAATTAGCTAATGGACGCATAGTATATTCCTTGATAAGAAGATTGTTATTTATCACTCATGTTAGTTTGGCAACATATTAGTGCTGTTTTAACATGATAACAATCACAAATGATATTTAAATAACATGATATTGTTATACATCTATCATAATGTCACTATTTTAACATTTATAAATTTTACATAAGAGTAAGAGGCGCTATGGATATCGCAGTGATTGGTTCAAATATGGTGGATTTGATCACCTATATAGATAGGATGCCAAAAGAGGGGGAAACCCTTGAGGCGCCAGCATTTAAAATGGGTTGTGGCGGTAAAGGAGCGAATCAAGCGGTTGCTGCTGCTAAATTAAATTCAAAAGTGATGATGTTAACAAAGGTTGGCGATGATATTTTCGCGGATAACACCATCATGAATTTAGGATCTTATGGCATTAATACACGCTATGTTGAAAAAGTACCCGGTACAACAAGTGGCGTTGCACCTATTTTTGTGACTTCTCAATCATCAAATAGCATTTTAATTGTTAAAGGTGCGAATCAGCATTTGTCACCCGAAGATATTGATAGAGCAGCAGATAGTCTAAAAAAATGCAAAATAATCGTCCTGCAATTAGAGATCCCGCTTGAAACGGTCTATCACGCTATTGCGTTCGGTAACAAACACCATATTCCTGTGTTATTTAATCCAGCACCAGCGTCAAAAGCATTAGATCTTAAGATTGCGGCTCGTTGTGACTTTTTTGTTCCGAATGAAACAGAACTTGAAATTTTGACGGGGATGCCAATCACTACAATGGATGAAATTCGCGAAGCCGCATGTTCTTTATTACAAAAAGGCTTTAAGAATGTCATCGTTACATTAGGTGAAAAAGGGGCATTATGGATGAATGGTGAGATTGAAAAATACATTCCTGCCATCGACGTTGATGCCATAGATACCAGTGGTGCAGGCGATGCCTTTATTGGTTGTTTCTCCCATTATTATGTTCATACCAATAATATTGAAGAGGCGTTAAATAAAGCCGTGATGTTTTCTGGTTTAAGTGTTGCCGGAAAAGGCACACAATCTTCTTACCCTAGTATTGAAGAGTTTGGGCAGTTTTTAGCGCAAGCGAAGTAGTACACTTCTGCACTATCCTCTCTTTATATTCCACTTGTTATCTTATTTAGGTGACCAGTGGAATTCATTTTAAATCAATAGATTACTCTATTTTTATAATCACTATTGAATGTCTGACAAAGAAAAAAGGCTTAACTTAATGTGATTGATTTCACAAAGTAGTGACAAATACAATTGAAATGTAATTTCACTGGATGTATTTTTAATTGAAATTTAGTTTCATAAGGTTGTTGTGATGAAAGAAGATGCATTAAGCGAATGTCTTAAGAATGAAAGCAATCAAGAAACGACACAGTTTTCTGAATCAAGCGCTTTAGAGTTGGTTACGTTCATCAATAGTGCAGATATGACGGTTGCCAATGCAGTGAAAAAAGAATTACCTGCTATTGCTAAAGCGGTAGAAAAAATTACTGAGCGTTTGCAAAAAGGGGGACGTATTTTTTATGTTGGTGCCGGAACAAGTGGGCGATTAGCGGTACTCGATAGTGCCGAATGCCCTCCTACTTTTGGTGTCTCTCCTACATTAGTGCAGGCGATTATTGCAGGCGGTCATGATGCAATGCTAAAAGCGGTTGAAAATATTGAAGATAGCCAAGACGCGGCAATTGAAGAGCTTCAACGTCGTGACGTTAGTGATAACGATGTGGTTATTGGCATTGCGGCAAGCGGTCGTACGCCTTTCACTGTTGCCGCTTTGCAATATGGCAAAAAGTTAAAAGCATTGACAGTATCTATTACTACACGTGGCAAAAGTATGATGAGTGAAATTGCTGACTTATCTATTGCGCCAGATGTGGGGGCAGAGGTGTTAACAGGCTCCACAAGAATGAAAAGCGGTACGGCTCAAAAAATGATTTTGGGTATGTTAAGCACGAGTGTCATGACTAAACTAGGAAAAGTGCATAAAAACCTGATGGTCGATGTCATTGCAAGTAATGAGAAATTGCAACGTCGTGCTGAAGGAATTGTCAGCGAAGTGTGTGGCGTTTCACATGAAAAAGCCAGAACGCTATTACAAATGGTCAATTACCATCCTAGAAAAGCCATTTTAATGTATGAACTCCATCTGAGTGTGGAGAAAGTGAATCAAATTACACAGCAATATCCTTATTGTTCGCTACAACAGCAACTTGCCCTATTTAACGAATAACAATATGAGTAAACACTTCAAACTTTAGCAGGCACACATATGGCTAATAAAATAGAACATCTCGACACGTTAGCAATAGAAATAGAAAAACACGCTGGTGGATTTCAAAATGTGGCAACCCTAACACATTGTATGACTCGTATTCGACTGATTTTAAAAGACAGTTCGTTATTTAATGCAGATGCTTTAAAACAAGTCGAAGGTGTTAAAGGTGTTGTATTTAATGGCGAACAGCATCAAGTTATTGTAGGAATGGGAACGGCGGCAAAAGTGTATTCCATCATGAATAAGCGTATGCAAAACAGTTCAGCAAGTCGTGAAGAAGAGCCTACGTCAACCCCCGTGAAAAAAGGCTTCTCCATTCGTCGTATGCTAAATACATTAGCCGCTATTTTTGTGCCGACAATTCCTGCTTTAATTGGTTGCGGTTTGATTATGGGGTTAATTAATATTATCCGCTTAGTCGCACCGGGTTTAGTTGAACAATTCCCTGAGCTATTTAAATTATTCAAATTAATAGGCAGTACGGTATTTGCGTATCTCTCTATTATGATTGGGATAAATACCGCTAAAGAATTGGGCGCGTCAACATCGATTGGTGCGGTAATGGCGGGATTATTAGCCATGCCTGGACTTGCTGATATCACTTTATTTGGTGAGAAATTACAGCCAAACAGTGGTGGGATCTTTGCCGTATTAATGGTGGTTGTGTTTTCGTCAAAATTAGAATTATGGTTTCGTAGTATTGTTAAAGAGAGTCTCGATCTTATCTTAACGCCATTTGTGACGATTTTAGTCTCTTCTCTTGTGGCGATTATGATATTCCAACCGATCGGTCATTATCTTAATCAGTTATTAGCACAAGGCGTATCATTATCACTTTTAAATCAAGGTAGTGGCGCAGTTGTAACCGGTGCGGCGTTAGGGGGAAGTTTCTTATTTTTACTCTTAACGGGACTGCATCAAGGATTAATTCCTATTCATACTGAAATCTTAAATACATTTGGCTTAAATTATTTGTTCCCTATTTTAGCCATGGGCGGGATGGGGCAAGTAGGCTCTTGTTTTTGGGTTTATCTACGTACTAAAAATCAACGTTTAAAGAAAACATTAATGGGCGCATTGCCTGTGGGTATTTTCGGTGTTGGTGAGCCTTTATTATTTGGTGTGTCCCTTCCATTAGGAAAACCTTTTGTTGCGGGATGTATTGGTGGGGCAGCGGGTGGTGCATTAATGGCATATTTCCAAGTAGGGATCATTATTCCATTTGGTACAGCTGGGTTATCATTAATTCCGTTAGTCGGTGATGGGCAAATTATTAAGTTCCTGATCGCAGTATTAGGTGCATGGATTGTCGGTTTTATTGCCAGCATGCTAATGGGATTTACGGATCCAGAGAAATAAGTCAGAAATAAAAAGGATAACAGAATGTCGACACTGACCAAAAAGCTTGAAAGTTTGCTAATACAGGGTAAAGGCACAGAACAACGTATTGCTCATTATCTATTAGAGAATAGTGAGAACATTGCCAGTATGAATGCGGCTGATCTGGCACTTAAAGCGGGTGTCAGTAGTGCTTCTGTTATTCGTTTCTCTCGCCAAATGGGATATCGAGGCTATCCAGAATTTAAAATTGATTACCTTTCAGAAGAAAAACAACAAAAAAGCAGTGGCGATATTCTCTATGGTAATCTCGCGAAAATAGACTCGACAGAATTAATTATTTCCAAAACAGGGCATCTGTTTACTAGTGCTATTTTGGATTCATTAGCGTTGTTAGATCCCAATACCATTGATGTATTAGCTGAAAAAATGGTATCAGCAAAACGCATTGTATTGTTTGGTATTGGCGCATCATCTATTGTGGCGAGTGATATCTTTCATAAATTAATTCGTGTAAATAAAAACACATTATTTAGTCCAGATCTTCATGCTCAATTAGCTTATTCCGCCAATTTATCTGTTGATGATATTGCCATTGCTGTTACTGCTAGAGGGAATACGACGGATATTAATCGAATGTTGAAGTCCGCAAAAAATGAAGGTTGTTTAACCGTCGCATTAACGCGTTTCGGACAAGATGAAGCCACTCGATTATCAGATTATATATTGCCTTATTTCTATGACGAACAACATTCTCAGTTAGGGGTGATTACACCACAAGTTTTACAGATGGTGGCTTTTGATGTGCTGTTTTTTAAATACATGACATTAGCGAGTGAGTCAGCAGAAAAAGCATTATTAAAAGGGCGAGAAGCTGTTATGCAAGGAAATCAATAATGTTACTTATCACCACATTAGCGGTGGGAGCGGCTATTGGTTTAATTATAAGTACGACAGGAGTAGGCGGCGGTGTTATTGTTTTACCTGTATTGACCTATTTCTTTGGTATGAATGCGTTAATGGCAGTGGCTACTGCCAATTTATTATCGATGTTGATGAAAGTCACTTCCTCTTATATGCATTTTCGCCTTGGAAACATTCCTTTTAAAAGGGCGATGATTGTATTAGGAATAATGCTACCAAGTACTTTTTTAGCCAGTGTTTTGGTTAACTATTTAGGTTCGTTAGCGCAGTATCAGCAGCAAGTCGAATGGGGCATTAATGCGCTTGTTGTCGGCGCTATTGTTTTTTCTTTGTTTCTCTTTGTACAGAGAATGTTTTTCTCATTACCTCCCGTTGTGATTGAAAATACAGCGTTAGCGCCTTTAAATATAAAAGCACTATTACTTCCTGCGATTGCAGCAGGTGTTGTTTTAGGGGCGACGGGGGTGGGCGGTGGTGTCGTGGTATTACCGTTATTGCTACGTTATGCGAACCTTTCTATTAAGCAAGCCATTGGTACTTCTATATTTACCACAACATTGTTATCAGGATCTTCAGCACTGGCCTATATGCAAGATGGACATACAGACATTCATTTAGCACTGTTGTTATTCTTAGGCTCGCTCATCTCTATTCCGCTATCTAAGTGGCTGTTGACTAGAATGCCTGACAGGATGTTTCAGTATGCCACTTTGATTTTAATTATTTGTAGTGCTGTAATGATGCTGATTAAATTATTCTAGTATTAAAATGTATCATGAATGTTAATTGTAAAAATATTATTTAAATAATAACTCAATAAAAATAAATTATATTGGCTATTTTTCAATTACCTTCTTAATTTAATCGATATCATTATTAATATAAAAATAAGTGTCTATTTTTTATATTTTGTTAATGGAATGTATTGTTGGTGATTTATTTTTACTGATGCATGGTTTTTATTGTAAATAGATAATTGAGATGATAGTCACATTAATGTCAATTTCTATATGTTTCACTGTAACCCTCATTTAATACCTATAAGTGAAGGTACTAGTATTATGGAAAATAATAATAGAAAAACACCTCATATTAGACGTATTGCCCACATTATGATGTATAAACAACGTCAATGCTTCCATTTCTCCGTTTTTAACGGATAATCACTTTTTCTATTTTTTAGAAATATAAAGCATGTTTCTTAATAACCTAGGTTATTGAGGATGGCTCTCTATTATTTTTAATAACAAACTATTTTTCAACTCTATTATTATCAAAATAATTAGGAGATAGGATTATTATGTCTATTAATATTAAAGGTAGAAGTTTTTTAAAATTACTCGATTTTTCATCTGCTGAAATTCAATATTTATTAAAGCTGTCTAAACATTTTAAATCATTAAAAATGGCAGGTATTCCGCACCGCTCTTTGGAAGGCAAAAATATCGTTTTATTATTTGAAAAAACCTCAACACGCACACGTTGTGCCTTTGAAGTTGCGGGTTATGATTTAGGGATGGGGGTGACTTATCTTGATCCGGGCTCATCACAAATGGGGAAAAAAGAGTCTATTGAAGATACTGCGCGCGTGTTAGGGCGTTTCTATGATGGTATTGAATATCGTGGTTTTGATCAGTCATTAGTTGAAGAATTGGCGGAGAAATCAGGAGTACCAGTATGGAATGGTCTTACCGATAAATTTCATCCCACTCAGATGTTGGCGGATATGCTTACCGTTGAAGAAAATTTTGGTCATTTAAAAGGGCTTAAGCTGACTTTCTTTGGTGATGCCCGTAATAACGTTGCTAACTCTTTAATGGTCGTTTGTGCCAAATTAGGCCTACATTTTACGGCATGTGGTCCCGCCTCTTTAATGCCAGAAGAACAACTTGTAAAGGCGTGTCGTATCATCGCGGCTGAAAACGAAGGTTCTATCACATTAACAGAAGATATTGAGAAAGGGGCAAAGGACGCTGATGTTCTCTATACCGATATTTGGGTTTCAATGGGTGAGCCTGATAGTGTTTGGGATGAACGCATTCGTTTACTAAAAGCTTATCAAGTCAATGAATCTATGATGAAAATGGCAAATCCTCACGCTATTTTCTTACACTGTTTACCTTCATTCCATGACCGCTTAACCACGATTGGTGAAGATATTTATCAAAAATTTGGCTTGAGTGAAATGGAAGTGGCAGACGGTGTTTTCGAGTCTCGCCAATCAAAAGTTTTCGATCAGGCTGAAAATCGTATGCACACCATTAAAGCTGTTATGTTTGCGACTTTAAGCTAAAGCAAGGAGTTAACAATGCCAAAGAAGGTATTTATTGCTTTAGGGGGAAATGCACTGGGCAGTACGCCACTAGAGCAGAAGCAGATAGTACGAAAAACCGCAAAGCCTATTGTGGATCTGGTTGAGAAAGGTTATCAAGTCATTATTGGTCATGGAAATGGTCCACAAGTTGGGATGATCAATTTAGCTATGGATTATGCATCTCAACAGAACATCGGCACGCCTTATATGCCTTTTGCTGAATGTGGTGCCATGAGCCAAGGTTATATTGGCTATCATCTACAACAAGCTATTAATGACGAGTTATGGGCGAGAAATCTGAATAAAAATCATGGTTGTGCAACCATTGTGACCCAAGTGGTTGTTGATAAAAACGATCCTGCTTTTTTATCACCGACAAAACCGATTGGCGCTTTTTATACCCAACAGCAAGCGGAGGCTATTCAAAAAGAGCACGGTTTTCAGTTTATGGAAGATGCAGGGCGTGGATATCGCCGAGTGATCCCATCACCTCAACCGTTAGAAATTGTAGAATCACCGATTATTAAACAGTTAGTTGAACGTAATATTGTGGTTATTACTGTTGGTGGCGGTGGTATTCCCGTTATTCGAAAAGGGGATGTATTAGAAGGTATTGATGCCGTTATTGATAAAGACAACTCTAGCTCAAAATTAGCCGTAGAATTAAAAGCAGATATTTTATTAATATTAACAGCGGTTGATAAAGTTGCTATTAATTTTAATAAGCCAGAGCAAATGAATTTAGATAACTTAACGCTTTCTCAAGCTCAGGAATATATTTCTCAAGGGCAATTTGCTAAAGGAAGTATGTTACCTAAAGTTGAAGCTTGCCTTAATTTTCTAAAAGAGAGTGATAAAGGTGTACAAGCTGTTATTACTTCTTTAGAGAATGCATTATCTGCTTTAGAAGGAAAAACAGGTACAACAATTATTTCTGATTAATATCATATTTATTATTCTAAATTTAATTCTAATAATAGACTCTGCCAGATAAATATTATTTTTACTGGCAGAGTAACCTCTTATTTAAGTCGAGGACGCTTATGAAACTTAAAAAGTTTGCGTTTCCGACCGCATTTACTATTTTATTTGCAATTACAGTAATTGTGGTTGGCTTAACGTGGATTATTCCAGCAGGAGAATATCAACGATTAAGTTATAACTCCGCGGATCCATCATTAGTGGTTGCGAAAATAGATGGTTCTCATGACGTGTTACCTGCAACTCAAGCGACATTAAATGATTTAAATGTCTCTATTGAGATTAATAAATTTACCGATGGGACAATTAAAAAACCGATAGCGATACCCGGAACATATGAACGAGTAGCACAGCAACCTAAAGGGATAATGGATATAACCGAGAGTATGGTGAAAGGAACGATAGAAGGGGCTGACGTTATTGTTTTTATTCTTGTTTTGGGAGGACTTATTGGTGTTGTTAATAAAACAGGTGCATTCAATGCGGGTTTAACAGCGCTAGCGAATCGAACAAAAGGTAAAGAATTTTTAGTGGTATTTGGTGTTACGATTATATTATCCATTGGCGGGACAAGCTGCGGGATTGAAGAAGAAGCCGTTGCCTTCTATCCCATATTAGTGCCTATATTCTTAATTTTGGGTTATGACGCTATTGTGTGTGTCGGTGCTATTTTCCTTGCCTCTTCAATGGGGGCTGGGTTTTCAACGGTAAACCCTTTTTCAGTTGTTATTGCATCAAATGCTTCGGGGATCAGTTTTATTGAAGGGATTGGTTTTCGTACTATTGGGTTGGTGATTGGTACGATAGGTGTTTTGGTTTATTTATATTGGTATTGCAAGAAGATCAAAAAAGATCCAACTTTCTCTTACAACTATGAAAATGCGGAAAGTTTTAAACAGCGCTTTTTAAATGATTACGATCCTAATGAAATATTGGAATTTTCGTGGCGTCGTAAAGTGATCCTCTGCTTATTTGTTGCTGCTTTTCCTATTATGGTTTGGGGTGTTATGGACATGGGCTGGTGGTTTCCACAAATGGCCGCTCTTTTCCTTGGTATCGCAATCATTATCATTTTCCTCTCAGGATTAAAAGAAAAAACAGCCATTGACGGATTTATTCACGGGGCATCTGAATTAGTTGGTGTTTCACTAATTATTGGTTTAGCACGAGGTGTCAACCTTGTGATGGAACAAGGCAAAATTGCTGACACTATCCTTGAATTTATGTCTCATATGGTAGCAGGAATGCCACCAAGCCTATTCTTATTAGCACAACTCGTTGTCTTTATTTGTTTAGGTTTCATTGTGCCTTCCTCTTCAGGCCTTGCTGTGTTAGCAATGCCAATTATGGCGCCATTAGCTGATGCGGTCGGTGTTCCTCGTTATATGGTGGTATCAGCATATAACTGGGGGCAATATATCATGTTGTTCTTAGCGCCTACTGGACTGGTGTTAGCGACATTACAAATGTTAGATATCGCTTATAACAAATGGCTTAAATTTATTATGCCGATGGTGATATTTATGTTTGTACTTTCGGCAACACTATTATTGGTTCAAGTGGCTTTTTTATAAAATTGAGTTGATGTGTTTATGTTGAAATACGAGTTTTGGTTATTCTGTAATTTAAAATTAATCTAGATTTTTATGCTGCGATCGGGGATATTTTTTGATTTTCATGAGAAGTGATCTAGCTCTCGTTTTTAGTGGTGATAAAAAATAAACCGAAAAAAAAGGTTGTTAATTTGTAGAAGTTATGTTTTTTTAAATACAGATAACACGTAAACACATCATTAAATTAATTGATAGGTAACCCATGATCATCACTACTCTACTACAAAGCCTACGACTAACAGCGCACATCGCGGCTGTGGTTGTCGTGCGTGTGGTGGTGGTCGTCGGCAAAGCGCCGTAACGGGTCCGAATCAACACAGTTTCGAAACCCCGCCGGCGCATTAACCGGGCGGGGTTTTTCTTTTCTACCTGCCCATCAAGTCCGGCTTAGCACAAAGGACAGATAAAAATGGGTGATCAACAAGAAAACGCCACAACAAGTAGAACGTTTACTGGTGCGCAATTAATCGTTTATTTATTGGAACGGCAAGGCATCACGACAGTTGCAGGGATCCCTGGTGGTGCAGCGCTTCCGTTATATGATGCTTTAAGCCAAAGCCAATCTATTCGACATATCTTAACTCGCCATGAACAAGGTGCGGGTTTTATTGCACAAGGTATTGCTCGTGCTAATGGTAAACCTGCGGTTTGTATCGCTTCGAGTGGGCCTGGTGCAACAAACTTAGTAACAGCCATTGCTGATGCTAAGCTTGATTCAATTCCTTTAGTTTGTATTACAGGTCAGGTATCTTCAGCGATGATTGGAACGGATGCTTTCCAAGAAGTTGATACCTATGGCATGTCTATTCCAATTACAAAACATAACTATTTAGTTCGTGATATTGCTGAGTTACCTGAAATTATTTGTGATGCATTCCGTTTAGCGATGTCAGGAAGACCGGGGCCTGTTTGGGTTGACGTACCAAAAGATATTCAGCAAGCCACAATTACATTAGAAGCGTTACCGCCTATTCCACAAAAAGATCCCGTTCCCGCATTTAATACGGATTTAGTGATACAAGCGGCGCAAATGATTAATCAGGCTAAAACACCTGTTTTATATTTAGGTGGGGGGATCATTAGCTCTGAAGCCTGTAAGGAAGCAATTGAATTAGCAGAGAAAAATAATCTACCCACAACAATGACTTTAATGGGTTTAGGATTAATGCCACCTTCGCATCCATTGTACTTAGGGATGTTGGGTATGCATGCGACTCGTAGTACCAACTTTATTTTAGAAGAAGCGGATCTCTTGATTGTATTAGGGGCTCGATTTGACGATCGTGCCATCGGCAAAGCGGAGAAATTTTGCCCTAATGCCAAAATTATTCATGTTGATATTGATCGCGCTGAAATTAGTAAGATCAAACGCCCAGATATCGCGATCCACGCTGATGCGAAATCAGTGTTATCACTGTTATTGCCATTGATTAATACAAACAAACGTAATGAATGGATAGAACGTGTTACGACACTGAAACAAGAGTACCCGTTAGAGATGAAAAATGCTGAAAATATCCTAAGTGGTTATGGCATTGTATTAGCGGCGGCAAACTGTGTTGATGATGAAGCGATTATTACAACAGACGTAGGACAACATCAGATGTGGGTCGCACAAGCATACCCGTTAAATCGACCTCGACAGTGGTTAACATCAGGCGGTTTAGGTACGATGGGCTTTGGTTTACCCGCTGCGATTGGTGCTGCATTAGCTGAGCCCAGTAAGAAAATCCTCTGCTTCTCTGGGGATGGTAGCATTATGATGAATATTCAAGAACTTGCTACGGCGGCTGAGCATCAATTAGATATCAAAATTATTTTGATAAATAATCAGGCATTGGGATTGGTTCACCAGCAACAAACGCTGTTTTTTGAAGAGCGTATTTATGCTGCAGCTTACCCTTATCAAACAGATTTTATTCGTATCGCACAAGGTTTTGGTTTAGATACCTGTGACTTAAATCAGGAAGCGGATCCTGCGAGTGCATTAAAAGCAGCAATTGAAAAACCAGGTCCGTGTTTAATTCATGTAATGATTGATATTCATGAAAAAGTATTTCCAATGGTACCGCCAGGGGCGGCAAATATTGAGATGATAGGAGCTTAATTTATGTCACAACAATCACAACCTATCGCGCTGGAATTGATTGTTCGCAACCATCCCGGTGTTATGACCCATATTTGTGGACTCTTTGCTCGCCGTGCATTTAACGTCGATGGTATTTTATGTTTACCGATGAAAAATAGCGATAAAAGCCGTATCTGGCTATTAGTGCAAAAAGATGATCGCCTAATGCAGATGGTGAGCCAGGTAGAAAAGCTTGAAGACGTAAAAGAAGTGCGATTCAGCGATGATTTACGTGTTTTTGAACAAATGGAAAGTTATTTAAATTAATACAGATTGGCTCTCTCTTTAATCATTAAGAGAGAGCCAGAATTTTATGAGTGTATAAATTTATTCTGTTTTAGCGGTGATTTTCTTCAAGATGTTGTCTGTCCTCACATTCCATCTGTAACGTAATATGGTTGATATGGAATTGCTCACGAAGTTGTTGCTCAAGGTGAATTCTAAGTTCTTCATGATTGGCATTAGGTTGATAAACGATGTGCCCACTTAAAATAAGTTTACTTTGTGTGAGTGCCCATAAATGCAAATCATGAGAGCCTACAACATCAGGGTTATTATTAATTGTTTCAGTAACCTGAATAAGATCGATACCGCGAGGCACGCCTTCAAGTAAAATATTCAGACATTCTTTAAGTAATACCCAAGTTCGTGGGAAAACCATAAAACCGATTAACACGGCAATAATAGAGTCAACAAGCTCCCAACCTGTAAACCAAATAATGATCGCACCAATAATTACGCCAATTGAGCCCAGCATATCAGCCCAAACTTCTAAGTAAGCTCCTTTTACATTAAGGCTTTCATCCTTTGTGCTGGTGAGTAATTTCATTGAAATCCAATTAACCACAAGACCTATTAACGCGATGATAAGCATACCAACAGATTGAATATCTGGAGGAGAAGATAAGCGTTTATAGGCTTCATATAAAATATAGAAAGCGACTGCCATTAAAATAAGTGCATTCATGGTTGCCGCTAATATTTCAAAGCGTGCATAACCATAAGTTCTAAAAACATCAGCGGCTTTTCTACCTGCATGAATAGCGATCAGTGCAAGTAAAAGCGCGAAAGCATCCGTCATCATATGCATGGCATCGGAAATTAATGCCAAGCTACCCGTTAAATAACCACCAATAAATTCGACTAACATAAATGATGATGTTAAGCCGAATGCAATTAATAATCGCGATTCAGGTAGTGTTTTTACGTCCGCATGTTCATGATTTCCACTCATTGAAGTTCCTTATTATCCGAATAGCATTAATAAAAACATAGCTGAAAATAAAGAAAAATAAATTAGATAAAGAGAGGATTTCTAGACAACTTAAAGCGAATATGAAGACATTAAATGAAGGGTATTGATAATTAAGTTCACACGATAATTAAAACCAGTTAAATGATTTACTAATTATCGTGCGAGTGATAAAGCTAGGGCGGTAAATTGATTAAGGGCGATGATGGTAATGCTGTTGATTTGGGCTAGACATGATCACAGAGGCTCGTAAATGCCCTTCCACACAAATATAAGAGTGGGGCGCATTACCATGAAAAGCGTAAAAATCACCCGTTTCTAATAAAACCGTTTCGTCGTTATCAAAACGCATCATTAATTTACCAGAATAAACCATGATATGTTCTTGCGTTCCATCTGCGTGAGCGGGACTGTTAATAATGGCACCATGCTTCATTTCGATATGCCAAATTTCAGTAATATTGCCGATGCCAATACGAAATTTAAATTCCTGAGCATAATCACCAACGATAGGTTTATGTCGTTCTAAACGAGGGTACTCTTCACGCGTAAAACTAAATAAATCTCCCAAAGGAAAGCCAAGTGCTATCGCAATAGCCTCTAAGGTATCGATTCTGGGATTAGAATCACCGGATTCTAATTTTGACAATGCAGCCTTGGATATTCCCGATTTTCTTGATAACTCATTGAGTGACAAGTTTCGAGATTGCCTTAATTGTTTGACTTTATTACCAAGGTATTCATTCGTTTTTTTAGGAGGTTGTGGGTTCATTGCCAATTCAAAATATCGTTAGTTTAAAAGTGTCATTTCGACTAGATAATAGCACTAATTAACCGTATTCGGAAAAATGAGATCCTGTTTCTGCTGTATTTTGTGAATAGTCTTACGATCACTATTCGATTTTTAATAATTACGCTAATATCCTTCATTAAATGATAATTATTCAAGGATTATTATGCTGGACTTGCTCAGTTGGTCTGATCTTTTTATTTGCCTACTTACCTTATTTTTTGCTTATGTCATTTTCGGTATGGCGGGATTTGGCTCTGCGTTAATTGCGGGTCCTGTATTAGCACTTTATTTGCCTCTTTCAATGATAGTGCCTTTATTGGCATTAATTGATTTAAGTGCTGCCATAGTGAATGTCTTAAGAGATGGAAAACAAGCTGATTTTAAAGAGATACGCTATCTTATTCCGCTGATTATTATTGGTAGTCTTGTTGGCGCAACGATTTTATTAACGACACGACCAGATTTACTTTCTCTTCTTTTAGGTATCTTTGCCACTTGCTATGCAATTTACGCCCTGTTTTGGAAAAAACAAGAAAATCAATTTTCCCAACGCTTGGTTTATCCTTTTGGGTTAATTGGTGGTGTGTTTAGTGCGTTGTTTGGCAGTGGGGGCTTTTTATATGCGATCTATTTATCAGGTCGAATTGCAGATAAAAACAAATTTCGCATTACACAAACCACATTGATTGGTTTTAGCACACTAACACGAGTGGTGATTTTCTTATTTGCCGGTATTTATTGGCAATGGGATATTCTTCAGTTAGCTGTTATTTTCTTGCCTGCTATGCTTGCTGGTGTATGGTTAGGGCGAAATTTGACATTACGGATGTCAAAAGCGCGATTTATGAGTGTGATTTATACCATTGTATTGGCATCAGGTGCTGTGCTTATCTATCGTTATTTTTCTTAAGCGTTGTAGGACAACGGCTGATGAAGTGAGAATATTATGAAAGGTAAAGATCTTTGTGAGCCAAACGGAGATCTTTCTCTGATTAACGTTACTTTTTAAGCATGTTTATCTATTTCTTATCTCCTATAATACAACAATATTTTATTTAACCACCTTCCTTTTATTACAGAGGTTTCTGTTATTCGCAGAAACAAAATAACATGTCATATCAAAATTATCGTCAATCTGAAGTTTTTGCGATAACAACTATCACGGTAAGTATTGGCGTTATCGGGATTGTTATCGGATTAACTATTCCTATGGTTGCACTACGCCTTAATTTAGCGGGTATTAGTGAATCTATCATTGGACTTATTTCTGCCGCACCCGCTATTGGGATGTTAATTATTTCACCTTTTGCTCGACGTATTGTGCAATGGATTGGTAAACGCTTTGCCATGCTATTAGCAACCCTTGTTTCAGCAATCAGCTTATTACCCTTAATGGGAAGCCTACCTCTAGAGTTGCTATTTCCGTTACGATTAATCACGGGTATTGCCAGTGGTGTGATGATTTGTTTAGGTGAAACGTGGATTAATGAACTTTCGCCCGATAATAAACGTGGGCGGATTTTAGCGGTATATACCACGGTATTTACGATCAGCCAGTTATTAGGTCCTTCGATAATTGCGCTTTATGGCGTCGCAGATAAGACACCTATTTTAATGAGTGTTTTTATTCATATTATCTCTATTGTTCTGTTTTTAATGATGGATCAGAAAACAGGAGATAAATTGCCGAAAGATACGCAAGAGCCTAATTTTTCTATTATTCGTTTTGTCAAAGTTGCTCCTGCGATCTGTGGTGGCATTATTTTCTTTGCTTTTTTTGATGGCACCGTACTTTCTATGTTTCCTATTTATGGTCTAAGCATGGGACACACTGAAGCGATTGCTGCAATGATGATAAGTGCTATTTTAGCAGGTGACGCTATTATGCAAATGCCATTTGGCTGGCTTGCTGATCATATGAACAGAACACGGCTATATCGAATTTGTGGGGTAGTGACTTTACTTGCCAGCTTATTATTACCTATCACAATGTCTCATACATTTTTGATTTGGCCTTTATTACTGCTACTGGGTGCAACAGCGGGGGCGATATATACCATTGCGTTGGTACAAATAGGGCAATATTTTTCAGGTAATGATCTTATGGTCGCTAATGCGTCAGCTGCGATGTTATGGGGGATCGGTAATTTAGCAGGGCCTTTGCTGGCTGGTGCGATGTCAGAAATTTCTTCATCTTCACTACCATTCTTATTGGTTGCTATGACGGGGTTATTTTTAGTTTCAACGATGGAACGTTGGAATCTAGGTATTGAAACACTCAATAGTCACTCATCTTAGTATTTTCTATCGTATTTCATTTAGGGTGATAGGAATGCGATAGAGAAGCGTCTCTGTTCTCGATTTCTAAATATTAAGATCTTACCTTATTGTTTTTTTTATAAATGATTATAATTATATCCCGTTATTATACTTAATTTAAAACTTATTAAGAATAATCTAGAAATGCTTATATAAAACGGAAAATTATTTGCTAAAACAGTGCTAACTCATCTAACGTTAGAAGTAGAAGATGACATTATCTTCAGATAAAAATAACGAATACTGCAAACCATTAATCGCCACACATTGGGAATGAGAGGTATAATTTATCTAGGCAACTTATTAAAATTGCTAATAGTAGATAGATATACCTAGTTATTATTTGATTTGAAATAAATTCAATTAATTAAGATATTTTCATTTCACTTAATACTATTGTTTTAGGAATTAATGAATGCCGGAATATTTTATTCATAGACGAAGAGAAGAAGATAAAGGAAAAACGACAGCAGGAGGTCAGGTAACTCCTGTTTCTGTTTCCATAGCGTCAGCTAAACTTTTCATGGAAGCGCGTTCACTATCCTATGCGTCGCCTAAATCCATCATATTACCTAAACCTATCTTTAAACCTACCCCCGTGCCTTATCAACGTGTCCTCAATGCCGTTAAAGATGTTGCGATTGCCTCTCGATGGGGAGTTTTAGGCCTACTTTTTCACTCTGAGCCTGCTGGGGATCCGAATAAAGACCAACTTTTCATTAGAAAATTTATGAAGTTGATCATATTCCGTCACAAGCCGCAGTTAGACTTTATTTAAAAAAGTTAAATCCAAAAATATCGGAAAAAGATTTAAAGATAGAATTAGAGGATGATACTAAGCTACGTCGAAAAGAGTATGACAGTCAGGATCTTAAAGAAGCGGTTGAGCGAAATTGGGAAGCAGATCGACGATGTTTAAAAGCAGAATATAACGTATCAGATGAACAGTTGGATAAGGTTTTAGCAGAATTACACCGATTAAATAGAGCGAAAGGATTATACCAATGAGTGTAAATATTGAAGCCTTAGTGCTGCGATTAGGGGATACTTATGATGAACTTTATGACGATGGACTCATTCCGTATAAAACCAAACCACAAGGGAATTCTGGGGATGATGAAGTCACCCTAAGGATGACCAAAGAGTCTATTTTTTTATCTTTTAAAAACCCATCAAAAGAGTTAGAACAAATTACACTAACACTGATCCCTGAAAATATGAAAAATGGCTGGGTATTCCCCAATAAGATCCCCTTTGGATTAGAGCAAGTCATGACTGACCAATGGTTCTATAAACATATTGGTAATCCGATTAGGCAGGCTCCTGAAAGAACAGTTTTAGGTAACTTTATAGGTAAATCAGAAGTATTTACATTAAACAAAATGACCAACTCAAACCAAAAAATTTCTATTTTGGTTAACTATCACCCCGAAATGAAAGGCTTTGCTAAAAAAATTACCTTTGAATTATTAGAGGATTTAGAAACACGTTGGAAACCTAATCACTTCAAATAATCCCTTTTATGTTAAACGGACGAGTTAGTTAAAGTTGTCCGTTTATCCATACTCACGTCGTTCAAAACGATTTAAGGTTTGCTCATCCAGAGTGACTAAAACATCGAATTAAAATTGTTGAAAGAGGCTTAACTTGACCTAACGTAGCTAAATTAGCGAACAAAAAAAGTGGCACCAGTTTCCTTCTTTTCCTCTTTTTCTTTTTTTATGACTTTACATTATCTTTTTATGACATTTTTATTAAAAATGTATTTTTTCGCTTGATTCTTACCCTAAAAGCACCAGATAATCGTTTGCGTCAAATTCTCTCACTCAATCCACACGAAAAACCAAACGTTTGCTTTTGACTCCCTCTTAAGATTTCTTATTAACAAGAGGTCATTTTAATTGATACGTAATCGTTTTCGTTTTTTTGGAGAGTGAACCGTTTTTATGTCAGAGGAATGTAATGTCTGCTAATCAATCAGCAACCACCGGTAAACTGGATAGCTATTTTAAACTTACAGCTCGCGGTACAACTGTTCGCAAAGAAATGATCGCCGGTTTGACGACATTTTTGGCGATGGTGTATTCCGTGATTGTTGTTCCTAGCATGTTAGGACAAGCCGGTTTTCCACATACCGCGGTTTTTATCGCAACCTGTTTAGTCGCGGGATTAGGCTCTCTTCTAATGGGATTGTGGGCAAATCTTCCTATGGCAATTGGTTGTGCGATTTCATTAACCGCATTTACTGCTTTTAGCTTAGTTTTGGGACAAAACATCTCTGTACCCGTTGCATTAGGTGCCGTATTTTTAATGGGATGTTTATTCACCGTTTTCTCATTAACGGGCATTCGTACTTGGATCTTAAAAAATATTCCAATTGGTATCGCACATGGTGCGGGAATAGGGATAGGGCTTTTTCTACTTTTAATCGCAGCAAACAGTGTTGGATTAGTGATTAAAAACCCATTTGATGGTTTACCTGTTGCAATGGGGAAATTTACATCATTCTCTGTTCTGATGTCACTTGCTGGATTAGCGGCTATTTTCGGATTAGAAAAGCGTAAAGTACCGGGTGGTGTGCTATTAGTCATTGTCGCTATTTCAATTATTGGTCTTATTTTTGATCCTAATGTGAAATATCAAGGCATCTTTAAAATGCCTCAATTAGGTGAAGATGGGCTTTCTTTACTGCTTGCAATGGATATTAAAGGTGCCTTACAACCTTTAGTGTTACCAAGTGTTCTTGCGTTAGTGATGACGGCTATTTTTGATGCCACAGGGACTATCCGTGCTGTTGCGGGTCAAGCAAACTTATTAGATAAACGCGGGCAAATTATTAATGGCGGAAAAGCGCTGACGTCTGACTCTGTCAGTAGTATTTTTGCGGGTGTTATAGGTGCTGCACCTGCTGCGGTTTATGTTGAATCAGCCGCAGGAACAGCCGCTGGTGGTAAAACAGGATTAACCGCAACAGTGGTTGGTATTTTATTTTTACTGATCTTGTTCTTATCGCCTCTCTCTTATTTAGTTCCAGCTTATGCAACAGCACCCGCGTTAATGTATGTGGGTTTATTGATGCTAGGTAATGTCACTAAGTTAGATTTTAGTGATTTTGTGGATGCTATGTCAGGTATGGTGTGTGCTGTATTTATTGTTTTAACGTGTAATATCGTCACTGGGATTATGCTAGGTTTCGGCTGTTTGGTCATTGGCCGTGTCTTTGCTGGTGAATGGCGTAAACTCAATATGGGTACAGTATTAATTACACTTGCGCTAGTGGCATTTTATGCGGGTGAGTGGGCAATTTAATTTAAATAATCGGTTTTAAACACAAAAGGCGGAATATATTTTTATTCCGCCTTTTTGCTATTTATTTATCTACTTTTATTCGCTATTGTCGAAATTAAGTCTAGTGATTAATTTTTTGGTAGCATATATGCAAGAAATAAAAATACGTCATGGTGAACCTGACGACGCATCAGCCATTCAACAGCTATATACACATCCTGATTTATATATTTGTACTTGCCAATTTCCTTATCCTTCAGTCACGATGTGGAAAAAAAGATTACTTGAATTTTCAGAACAAAATATCCCTCATTTTGTTGCTACCATTGATGATCAAGTTGCGGGACATTTAGCACTAATCATCGATAATCATCCTCGTCGTCGTCATATTGTGAGTTTTGGTATTGGTGTTGGTGCTGAATATTCCGGAAAAGGTGTCGGAAAATTACTTATCAATACAGCAATTGATTATGCTTTCAATTGGTTAGCCGCCACACGATTAGAATTAGAAGTGTATTCAGACAATGAAAGAGGCTTGCATCTGTATAAGAAATTAGGTTTTGAAGTCGAAGGGGTACGCCGTAAAGCCGCTTTTAGAGAGGGTAAATATTGTGATGTTGTTATGATGTCGATGTTAAGAACAATTGAATAATCATTAGCATGGCGAGTGAGTCTTCAAATTTAATTTCTATTGTTATTTATCTATTATTTTTATTTAGTTACTTAACGTTTTGCATTTTTATACAGTCTATTAGATTGCTTAGGCTGAAAAAGAGAAATAAAAACGTATGCTTTCTATAATTAATGCCGTTAATAAATAAAGAGTAATAAATTGCGTACAATGTGCGATGTTAGATACGATTAATCTTAATTTTTAAATATTCTCACAGAGTCTGTGTGGGATCTGTTTAAAATAAGCATAGATGCATAGATAAAGAAAGGTATGATGCGCGAATTTAACATAATAAATTTCTTTATCATTGGGTAGATTTTCCTTTTATAAGGGAAAGATGGCAGGTTTTCAGGATAAAAATAGGCATGTAAGGGTAACATGGAAATTTTCTTTACTATTTTAATTTTAATACTGGTGGTTTCAGTTTCGGGAGTTATCACAAAGTTAATTCCCTTTCGTGTTCCGTTACCATTAATACAGATCGTGATAGGGGCTTTATTGGCATGGCCTCAGTTTGGTTTACATGTCACTTTTGATCCTGAATTGTTCCTCGTTCTATTGATCCCGCCTTTACTTTTTGTTGATGGTTGGAAAACACCGACACGAGAATTTATCCAAAATGGGCGTGAGATTTTTATTCTTGTGCTTGTTTTAGTTATGGTGACAGTTGTTGGCATCGGTTATCTAATTTATTGGATGATGCCAAGTATCCCTCTTATTTCAGCATTCGCATTGGCAGCCGTACTTTCGCCAACAGATGCGGTTGCGCTCTCATCTATTGTTGGTAAAGGGCGAATACCTAAGCGAATAATGGGTATCTTAGAGGGTGAAGCCTTAATGAATGATGCATCGGGTCTAGTTGCCTTGAAATTTGCGGTTGCTGTGGCAATGGGAACGATGGTGTTTACTGTTGGTGGTGCAACCCTTGAATTCTTCAAAGTCGCTGTTGGAGGATTACTGGCAGGTATCGGTGTCACCTTAGTTTACAGTAAATCTTTACGGTTGATGAGTCGTTGGAGCGGAGACGATCCAGCGACACAAATCGTCTTTATGTTGCTGCTGCCTTTTGCTTCTTATCTTATTGCAGAACATATTGGCTTTTCAGGCATTTTAGCGGCGGTTGCTGCGGGTATGACTATCAGTAAATCAGGTGTTATCAGAAATGCACCTCTTGCGATGCGTTTACGTGCTGATAGCGTGTGGTCAATGCTTGAGTTTGTCTTTAATGGTCTTGTCTTTATTATGCTTGGCTTGCAACTTCCTATTATTTGGACAAGCTCTGTTATTCAAGCCGATCTCGACCCTGAAGTTGAAGTCTGGATGTTGTTTGCGGCAGTTTTCGTTATCTACTTTGCACTGTTGCTCTTGCGATTTACGTGGTTATGGCTAATGAAGAAAATGAGTCGGATCTTTATGAAAAAGCATCCTCTTGATTTCGCTAATTATACAACGCGTGAATTGTGGTTATCGTCATTCGCTGGTGTTCGTGGTGCTATCACGCTTGCCGGTGCGCTTTCTATTCCACTCTTTTTAACTGATGGCAGTACTTTCCCAGGGCGTTATCAAATTATCTTTATTGCAGCTGGTGTTATTTTATTGTCGATTTTAGTGGGGATTATTTCACTTCCTTTCCTATTAAAAGGTGTGAAGGCAACTGACAAAGAAGCCGATAAAAATGAAGTTCGCTATGCACGTAAAGTGATGGCAGAAGTGGCAATTGTGAGTCTGAATAAAATGGAAGAGCGCTTAGCTGCAAGTACTGAAGAGCAGTTAGATGCGGAAGAAATTAATGAAGTTGCTTCGCGTGTCACGGGGTATTTAAGACGCCGTACCGCAGATCAAGATGAAATGATCCATAACGCGTTAGAAGAAGATCTCGAAAGGCGTTTTCGTTTAACAGCACTACGCGCTGAGCGTGGTGAACTTTACCATCTAAGAGCGACGCGAAAAATCAGTAATGAAACGCTCCAATTATTGCTACATGAATTGGATTTAATGGAAGCGTTATTAGTAGAGAAAGATAGTTAATTATGTGGCTGCTCGTTATTACAACACTGTTATGGGCAGCCTCTTTTAGCCTGATTGGCGAGTATCTCGCGGGTCAGGTTGATAGCTGGCTTTCTGTTTTGATCCGCGTTTCTTTGGCCGCGTTGGTTTTTTTACCCTTTTTACGTTGGAAAGGCATTCGCTTTAGGGTCATTGTGCTTTATATGCTGGTGGGGGCTTGCCAACTCGGTATTATGTATCTGTTTGTCTTCCATGCTTATAACTATTTAACCGTCGCAGAGTTTTTATTATTTACGGTATTAACACCACTTTACGTCACGTTAATTTATGATTTATTAGAACGTCAAAGGTTACGTTGGGGTTATGCCTTTAGTTCATTATTAGCCGTGTTAGGGGCTGCGATTATTCGTTATGACCATTTAAGTGATGATTTTTGGTATGGATTATTATTAGTACAATTGGCTAATATGTTCTTTGCTATGGGGCAGGTGGGTTATAAACGATTAATGGAAGTGCATCCTATCCCACAACATCATGCATTCTCTTGGTTTTATCTTGGTGCTGTTGCCGTTTCGCTGATTGGCGCATTGTGTTTTGCCGATTGGCAGAAAATACCAACGACATCGCTACAATGGGGTGTTTTATTCTGGTTAGGAATTGGCGCTTCTGGAATAGGGTATTTCATGTGGAACTATGGTGCCACACAAGTTGATGCTGGAACCTTAGCGATTATGAATAACATGATGGTTCCAGCGGGGTTATTAGTGAATTTTTCTATTTGGCAGCAACATCCAAATTGGCCAAGTTTCATCATAGGCGCAAGCCTGATTGTTGCATCACTTTGGATCCACCGACGCTGGATACGCCGACCTGCTTTACAAAAGGAAGATTGTTAACAGCATGTTGGCCTGATAAACGAATAAACTCTCGAATTGCTGGTTGATGTTGCTCTCCACTGCGGTTAGCTGCATATAACCGGCTCCATAATCCCTCACCTAATGTTTTTGTCACAACTAATCCTTGTTTTTCAAAATTCTCAACCGCCCAATGAGGTAATGCAGCAATCCCCATACCAGCAGCAACCATTTGAATTAGCAACAATGTGTTATCGACATGTTTAAAATGAGGAGTGATCCCCGCAGGTTGTAAGAAATGACGCCATACATCAAAGCGCTCTCTTTGTACGGGATAAATAAATAAGGTTTCTGCAATTAAATCCTGTGGCTGAATATGTAAGCGATTGGCAAGAGGATGCTCTGGCGATAAAACTAATTTCACTTCATAGTCAAATAACGGGGTGTAGTGCAAACGCGCGTCATCTAAGATATCTGAGGTGAGTACGACATCTAATTCACGTTGTAATAATGCAGGTTGTGGATCGAACGTAACACCCGAATGAAAATCAACAGTCACTTCAGGCCATGTTTGACGATATAGCTGTAAGGCAGGGGTTAACCATTGAATACAACTATGGCACTCAATAGCGATATTTAAATTTGAATTACCCGGCTCATTACACGCTTCAATGGCTCTACGAACGATAGGCAATACTTCCTCTGCTAATTTTACAAGGATTTCTCCTTGTGAAGTAAAGCGCAGGGGCTGACTTTTACGCACAAAAATTCGATAACCAAGGCGATGTTCTAATTCACTAAATTGATGTGAAAGAGCAGATTGCGTCTGATGTAATTGATTTGCGGCGTTAGCAAGCGAGCCTGTGTGCTTCAAAGCTAAGATCGTTTTTAAATGTTTTATTTCTATCATGAGAAACCTTCACGTTGTTGATGAAAAATTTGCGCTTGTGATTTATACACTACCTGTAGATTATGGATGTGTAAACATCTAGACGGCTAAAAATAGGATTTTAATGATGACAATTCGCAATCACACACTCGGTTTCCCTCGTATTGGCTTAGATAGAGAGCTAAAAAAGGCGCAAGAAAACTATTGGGCAGGTAAGATTTCACAGGAAGAATTAGTGGCTGTGGGTAAAACACTTCGTGCTCGCCATTGGCAACAACAAGCAGATGCGGGTGTTGAATTATTACCCGTCGGTGATTTTGCTTGGTATGACCAAGTGTTAGGAACAAGCTTACTGTTAGGTAACGTACCGCCTCGTCACCGTAATGAAGAGGGTTCACTTGATCTTGATACTCTATTCAGAGTTGCGCGTGGTAGAGCGCCGTCAGGTAAATCAGTCGCCGCATCTGAAATGACGAAATGGTTTAATACGAACTATCACTATATCGTGCCTGAATTTCAACAAGGACAGTCATTTACCTTTGCATGGAAAGCGCTACTAGAAGAAGTTGATGAAGCATTAGCGCTAGGTCATAAAATAAAACCGGTTTTACTGGGTCCAGTAACTTACTTGTGGCTAGGTAAAGTAAAAGGTCCTGAGTTTGATAGATTAACGCTTCTAAAAGATATTTTACCTATCTATCAACAAGTTATTGCAGCATTAAAAGAAAGAGGTATTGAATGGGTGCAAATCGATGAGCCTGCATTGGTTCTGGATTTACCTGTTGAATGGCAAAATGCGTATCAAACAGCTTATCAAGCATTAACGGGACAAGTTAAATTACTGCTGACGACCTATTTTGATGGGATTTCTCATCATCTCGATATTATTAAATGCTTACCTGTTAACGGGCTTCATGTTGATATTTCTGCTGGTCAAGATGATTTGCAGCACTTACACCAAACATTACCCAAAGATTGGGTGCTGTCATTAGGTGCCATTAATGGTCGAAATGTTTGGAAAGCAGATTTAAGTGCACGTTATCAGCAAGTGCTCACGTTAAAAGATAAACGTCCTTTGTGGATCGGAACTTCCTGTTCATTACTGCATAGCCCAATTGATTTAAATGCAGAGACGAAACTTGATGAGGAAGTCAAAAGCTGGTTTGCTTTTGCAGTGCAAAAATGTGAAGAAGTGGCTTTGTTAGCTAAGGCATTGAATGCCCAAGACGGTGAGTATGATGAACAATTAACACAGTACAGTGCGCCAATTCGTCAACGTCAGCACTCTACTCGTGTACATAATGCCGCAGTTGAAGCTCGTTTACAGGCAATTGAAGCGCAAGACTGTGAAAGAAATTCACCTTATACTCAACGCGCAGAAGTACAACGTACTCGGTTTAATCTGCCATTATGGCCAACGACTACGATCGGCTCATTCCCACAAACAACAGAAATTCGTACTGTCCGTTTAGATTTTAAGAAAGGGCGTATCGATACCGCTGCCTATCGCACAAATATCAGTGAACATATTAAGCAAGCAATATTGGAGCAAGAAAACCTAGGTCTTGATGTATTAGTCCATGGCGAAGCAGAACGTAATGACATGGTGGAGTATTTTGGTGAGCATTTTGATGGGTATGTGTTTACACAAAATGGCTGGGTACAAAGTTATGGCTCACGTTGTGTAAAACCACCAGTAATTATCGGTGACATTAGTCGCCCAGCCCCTATTACCGTGGATTGGGCAACTTACGCGCAGTCGTTAACAGATAAGCCAGTCAAAGGTATGTTAACAGGACCTGTGACAATTTTATGTTGGTCGTTCCCTCGTGAAGATGTCACGCGTGAGACGATTGCAAAACAGATTGCGTTAGCACTGCGTGATGAAGTGGATGATTTACAAAAAGCAGGTATTGGTATTATTCAAATTGACGAACCCGCATTACGTGAAGGATTACCACTGCGTCGTAATGAATGGCAGGCTTACCTTGATTGGGCAGTCGATGCCTTTAAATTAAGTGCTGCTATTGCCGATGATGAAACACAAATCCACACGCATATGTGTTATTGCGAGTTTAATGACATTATGGATTCTATTGCAGCATTGGATGCAGATGTTATTACTATTGAAACTTCGCGTTCAGATATGGAGCTTTTAGAGGCTTTCGAACACTTTGATTATCCTAATGAAATTGGACCTGGTGTTTATGATATTCACTCACCTAATGTACCCAATGTGGAATGGATCGTCGGTTTATTAAGAAAAGCACAATCTCGAATTCCTGCGGCGCGTTTATGGGTGAATCCAGATTGTGGATTAAAAACACGAGGTTGGACTGAAACACGTGCTGCATTAGCGAATATGGTTGAAGCAGCTAAATATTTACGTCAAAACGTATAATAATATTTAAATAATATATTTTAGTAGCCTGTTATTTTGATGTTATCAATATAATAGGCTATTTTTTTCTTATTAATCAAAAATGATTATTAATAGGTAAATAAAAATAAGAGATAATCTTATTATTGATATTTTTTAATATTGTTATACTGCACAAAACTTAATTTTATGGATATAGATATTGTGCAAAATGGTATTCACCTGTCAGAAAAAATATTAAATGCATTTCCTACTCGAGCCTTAACATTATCTCCATTAAAAGGGGATGGTGGTTTATTCCGTACATTATTTTTAGTGATTGTCATGTTAGGGATGACAGTATTTAGTGCTTATCAAATTCCTAATGTTGTTTATGATTATCAAATTAGTAAAAATCCAGTGTTTATTAATGCCGATGTTGATGGCTCTTGTCGTTCAAAACTCTTTATTTTAACTAATTGTAGTGTTGACTTACGGTATGAGGGTAACGAGGTTTCACGTAATTTTACTTTTCTTGATTTTGGCAATAAAGATATATTGGTTGAACCCGTCGCGGATGGAAACGATCTGACTAAAATGACCGTTGATGTGGCAATTGATAATATTTGGTTACGCCTGATTAGTGCATTCGTTTTTACTGCATTATTTGCTTTTTGTGTGTTCTTTTTTATTTATCGTCAAATGATCAGCAATAAAGTTAAAAAAGCATTGCTTTCGGTAGGAACCAAGCCTTTAAAATTAACGGCAATTCCCGCTAAAGTTGTTGTCAGTAATAAACAATTTATTGCTACCTATAAAACGAATGTTGCCGGAAAAGAGACTTCAATTACTTATTCAGGTAATAAGAAAACGCCACCAATTACATTAGAAATGGAAGGTAAAACTTATGTTTTGGCGGTGTATGAGCCCCAACAAAGTATTCCTTATGTATTAGATGTTCCTTTAGCGCGAATTCAAGCAACAGAAGAAGAAAAACAACGTTTTCATGAGGCATTGATTGAGGAAGGTATTCTCTAATTACGCTTTAATGCGGTGATTAGGTCATTGATTATAGCGATAAAGATGGCTATTGCGCTTGATTGAATAAGATACAATAGAGCCCTAGCCATCGATCAATCTATTGATTAGCCACCAAAGATTTTTGCTTTAAGCATATCCATACCGGCACTCATTAAATCTAACTCTTTGGGAATAACACCTTCAGGGGTGAGTTTATCAACCAATTTTGGCAAATAATGTGCTGCCATATCAGAGGCTTCGGCGGTATTCATATTTATCTTTGCAGCCAATTCATTAATCACTGGGGATGAAAAAACCTGTACGATCTGCTCTGCATTAATGGGTAAATTACTGCCTGTGCCAATCCAAGATTGGATCAAATCGCTTAATCCCGCACTGTTAAACTGTTTAACCAAGCCTTCAATTCCCCCTTGGGTTTCTACCCATTCGAGTACTGTTTTGAATTGATTAATTTTCTCACCACCCAACAGGCTTGCGATTTGGTTAAATAAGCTCATGCTTGCTCCGATAACTATTAACGTAGTATTACGTTATACTGAGATGTTAATTTTAAAGGCGAGTAGTGTACGTGAAGTCATTATTTTCATCTATACTCAAGTGATATTTATCCGACTAAGTAAGAAGAGAAAGAAGGATTTTATTACTCCAGTCACGATACCGAGAATGTTGCCACAGTGTAGCTATTCGATATTCCTGTTTGTGATAACTGTCACATTTTTATGAAATTGTTACTTTTTTTGGTGCCTTGTGAGTGATTATGATCACTAAAAAGGTCTGGAAAACTGATACAGTAACTTTTAATTTAATGATCATTGGTTTTGTCCCATTGAGGAGTCCGATATGTCTGATGTATTTCACTTAGGTTTAACCAAAAATGACCTACAGGGTGCCACTTTAGCAATTGTTCCAGGTGATCCTAAGCGTGTTGAAAAAATTGCAAAATTAATGGATAACCCAGTTCATCTGGCTTCTTTACGTGAATACACGTCATGGCGTGGTGAAATTGATGGCAAAGCTGTCATTGTTTGCTCAACAGGTATTGGTGGCCCATCTACCTCTATCGCGGTTGAAGAATTAGCACAGTTAGGTATTCGCACTTTCTTGCGTATTGGTACAACGGGTGCAATTCAAGAGCATATCAATGTAGGTGATATTCTTGTGACGACTGCTGCGGTTCGTTTAGATGGCGCAAGTTTACATTTCGCACCAATGGAATTCCCTGCGGTTTCTGATTTTGAATGTATGAACGCACTGTACAAAGCCGCTAAAGACAATGGCTCAACTGTACACGTAGGGGTTACTGCATCTTCCGATACATTCTACCCAGGGCAAGAACGTTACGACACCTATACTGGTCGCGTTGTTCGCCGTTTCAAAGGCTCGATGAAAGAGTGGCAAGAAATGGGCGTAATGAACTATGAAATGGAGTCAGCCACATTATTGACAATGTGTGCAAGCCAAGGTTTACGTGCGGGTATGGTTGCAGGTGTTATCGTAAACCGTACTCAGCAAGAG
Source organism: Proteus vulgaris (assembly GCF_033708015.1). Taxonomy (NCBI): domain Bacteria; kingdom Pseudomonadati; phylum Pseudomonadota; class Gammaproteobacteria; order Enterobacterales; family Morganellaceae; genus Proteus; species Proteus vulgaris. The sequence goes on from NZ_CP137920.1 coordinate 423,844, forward strand.
ATCCCAGATGCAGAATTACTGAAGAAAACTGAAAATAATGCGTTAGGTATCGTTATTGAAGCCGCGCGTATTTTAATGAAATAAGTTTTTTTTAATCAAATATAAAAGCCTTTAATACCTTGGTATTAAGGGCTTTTTTGTATGGTAATTCATCAAGTCAATGTGTTAACAGTCGCTGATTTCTGTTAAGGTCTTTGAAGTCTTAACAATACAACAATGAGAAGAGGCATTATGACTGATATCTTACAAGCACATCCTTCTGTGTTGCCTTTAGTCGGCGGAATTAACTTTCGTGATTTAGGCGGTAAAAAATTGAGTAACGGTGGTATTATTAAACCTGGAATGCTCTTTCGCTCTGGTTCACTTGATCGATTAACCAATACAGACCAATCTCTGCTCATTGATAAAAATCTTTTTCAAATCATTGATTATCGTGATACTGGCGAAATCGTTGATAAACCAGACCGTGTCTGGGACGGTGCGCAATATTATCATGCCCCTGCAAACCCACTATCTAAAGAAGTTTCTGCAAACCTTGAAAAACTGACACCTGAAATACTTGAGCAATTTGATGCAAAAGCCTTTATGTTTCAGTTATATAGATTATTACCTATTAATAATCCTGCCTATAAACAATTAGCTATGTTATTAAAGCAACCAGATAAAGGGGGGATTGTGCAACACTGTGCGGTAGGTAAAGACAGAACAGGTGTTGGTTCTGCTTTAGTGCTATTTGCGCTTGGTGCATCTTTAGATATGGTGATGGAAGATTATCTGCTTACCAATGAAACATTAGCCCCTTATCGCGCTTATCTTTTAGAAGAACATGCCAAAACAATGAGTGATACCATTGTTGATAAATTTGCCTATGTTTATTCAGTACAAGAAGAGTTTCTGCAAACAGCATTGGCGAGTATTAATCAGCATTACGGTAATGTGGATACGTGGCTAGAAAAAGATATCGGTTTAGATGCTTCTAGCCGAGATGCCTTACAAAATTATTTTCTTGAATAATAAAGTGATTTATATTCGGTTAATCAAAGTCTTTTATTTTACTTAGGTTAACCGAATTTAAGGTCTCTATTTTGACAGTACAAGACATTATTCATACCATCACTCTCTTTGTAAAAGAGCACGAAATCTGGGCTATTCCGATCGTGTTCTTTCTTGCTTTTGGTGAATCACTCGCGTTTATCTCTTTGCTGATCCCAGCCACGGTTATTTTATTGGGATTAGGTGCCTTAATTGGTGAGAGTGGTCTGTTTTTCTGGCCGATTTGGCTTGCTGCTGCGTTAGGCGCTTTCTTTGGTGATTGGATCTCGTACTGGATAGGGTTTCACTATAAAGAGGGTGTGAAAAATTTGTGGCCAATTTCACGTTCGCCACAAACATTAGTTAGAGGTCATCAATTCTTTAATCGTTGGGGAATTTGGGGCGTGTTTATTGGACGATTTTTTGGTCCTTTCCGTGCAATTGTCCCGTTAGTGGCCGGTATTTGTGCGATGCCACAACGTTATTTTCAAATTGCTAATTTAACATCAGCCATGATTTGGGCATTTGGTATTTTGGCGCCCGGTGCTTTTGGTTTGCAATGGCTTGCGAAATGGATGGGATAACTGCGTCCTTTATCGCAAATCAAGTCATGATGTAAATTGTTACTAGACAATATTGCCTATGCGTTTTAACGTAGCCCGCTGGAAAGTAAAAAGGTCACTTTAGTGGATATTCAGTTGTTATATGGGATCATTGGTTTATTAGGTGGCGTACTTGTTGGTGGCGCGCTGGTTTGGTGGTCTATCCAACAACGTTTATCTGATAAAGAAGCGATGCTACGTGAAAATCATACACAGCTTGCTATTGCACAAGAAAAAGCGGCGATTATTCCCTCTCTACAACAACATATAGAACAGCTTGAGCAAGAACTACGTTCTCAAAGAGAAATTATAACTTCTCAGGAAGCTGAATTAAGAGAAGTGACAACACGTTGGGAAGAAAGTCGGTTATCTGCAGAAGAAAAACAGCGATTATTAATTAATAGTGAGCAACGACTTGCAACACAGTTTGAGAATTTAGCTAATCGTATTTTCGAACAGAGTGGGCGTAAAGCCGAAGAATTAAATCGCCAAGGATTAACACATTTACTTTCACCATTTCGTGAACAACTCGAAAGCTTTCGGCGACAAGTTCAAGATGGTTTTGGGCAAGAAGCCAGAGAGCGACATACCTTGGTTCATGAAATTCGTCAGCTCCAACAATTGAATGTAAAAATGGCACAAGAAGCCGTTAATTTAACCAATGCCCTAAAAGGGGATAATAAAGTTCAAGGTAACTGGGGCGAAACGGTACTTGCGCGTATATTAGAGTCTTCAGGATTACGTGAAGGCCATGAGTTTGAAACACAGGTAAGTATTCGTCATGAAAATGGTAGTCGTTATCAGCCTGATGTGATTGTGCATCTACCTCATGGTAGAGATGTTATTATCGACGCTAAAATGTCGCTGGTGGCATATGAAAAGTATTTTAGTAGTGATAATGATAATGAACGTAAACAAGCGCTTTATGCGCATGTGAACTCAATTAAAACGCATATTAAAGGATTGAGTGTAAAAGATTATCATAAACTACCAGGTGTAACGTCATTAGACTATGTTTTAATGTTTATACCTATTGAGCCCGCTTATCTTGTTGCAATTGGGCATTCTCCAGACTTGCTAGAAGAAGCATTAAAAAACAATATTATGTTAGTTGGGCCATCTACTTTACTTGTTGCTTTGCGTACAATAGCCGCATTGTGGCGTTATGAATATCAAAGCCAAAATGCGCAAGAAATTGCAGACAGAGCGGCTAAAATGTATGACAAATTAAGACTTTTCGTTGATGATATGCAAGGACTTGGACATAGTATTCAAAAAGCGCAGTCTGGCTATCTATTAGCGATGAAAAAACTCTCTGAAGGTCGTGGAAACCTTATCAGTCAAGCGGAAAGCTTTAAATCCTTAGGGGTTGAGATAAAAAAAACGATTGATAATGATCTCATCGAAAAATCAGCATCTGATTGATTTGATAAAATAAAGAGATACAAACCTCTAAAAACGACCAGTACTGAATTTACTAAATTTTGATTAATTAGCGGGCAAATAATATGACTCAACAAACTAAGGAAACAACAGATTTTGGTTTCCAAACCGTTGACAAAGATGATAAACAAACCATGGTTGCAAGGGTTTTTCACTCTGTCGCGTCTAAGTATGATTTAATGAATGACTTAATGTCTTTCGGTGTTCATCGTATTTGGAAACGTTATACCATTGAAGCAAGCGGTGTAAGACGTAACCAACGTGTTCTTGATCTTGCGGGGGGAACAGGTGATTTAACCGCTAAATTCTCTCGTCTCGTGGGCGAAAATGGGGAAGTTGTTTTAGCGGATATCAATGACTCAATGTTAAAAATGGGGCGTGAAAAGCTACGCGATCACGGTATTGTGGGTAATGTTAACTATGTACAGGCGAATGCTGAAGAGTTACCTTTCCCTGATAACCATTTTGATTGTATCACTATCTCTTTTGGCTTACGCAATGTGACCGATAAAGCAAAAGCGCTACGTTCAATGTTTCGTGTATTAAAGCCAGGTGGACGTCTGCTGGTGCTGGAATTCTCTAAACCTGTTCTTGAGCCTTTAAGCAAGATTTATGATGCTTACTCTTTCCATATTCTACCGAGAATTGGTCAAGTGATTGTGAATGATGCTGATAGTTACCGTTATTTAACGGAGTCAATTCGTATGCATCCAGACCAAGAAACATTAAAAGGTATGATGGAAGAAGCTGGATTTGATCAAGTTACCTATACCAATATGACTGGAGGTATAGTTGCATTACACAAAGGATTTAAATTCTGAGATGGAAAAAGCCACTTTTTCTCATGATATTGCTTCTCAAGTTCTGTATCCGTTGCTAACAGCATCAATGGAGACAGCACTTAATCACGTTTTATATCAGGAAAATGTGCTTAAACCTGCCCGCAATCGCCTTGCGGGCAAAGTGTTGGCGCTTTCTATCAATGAGTTTCCTCGTTCCATCTACTTAGTCTTTAGCGAGCAACAAGTTGATGTATTAAGCCAGTGGGATGATGAAACTGATTGTTTGATAAAAACAAAACTATTAACGCTGATTAAGCTTCGTGACCGTCAAAAAATGTCAGAACTCATCAATCGTGGTGATATCATAATTGATGGTGATATGCAGGTTATTCAAAATTGGTCTGCATTATTAGATATGGCGCAATGGGATCCCGCACAATATTTAGCACCTTATATTGGTGATATAGCGGCGCAAAGCTTGACTGTTGTTGCAGGAAAGGGTGTTCAGTTGTTTTCTTCCCTTTTAAGTCACCAAAAAGAGTATTTACGTGACACATTAATTGAAGAGTGGAAAACTGCGCCTAGTGCATTAGAAACAGTCCATTTTTATGATGAAATAGAAGAACTTGCACAGCAAACCGCCGAACTAGAAAAACGGTTAGGCACATTGGAGAAAAAATAATGCTCCTTAGTGAGTTAAAGCGCCTCTATCATATTATTCAGGTATTTTTATCTTATGGGCTTGATGAGTTAATTCCTAAACATCGGATTACTTTACCTGCAAGATTAGGATGCCGAGCACTGTTTTGGATCAAAAATAAACATCCAGAAAAACCATTAGGTGAACGCTTACGACTCGCATTGCAAACATTAGGTCCTGTTTGGATTAAATTAGGCCAAATGTTATCAACTCGACGTGATCTTTTCCCTCCTCAAATCGCTGATCAGCTCGCTTTATTGCAAGATAAAGTTGCTCCTTTTGATGGTAAGAAAGCACGACAATATATTGAAACTTCATTCGGTGGCCCTATCGATCAATGGTTTGATGACTTTGATGAAACGCCTCTCGCTTCCGCTTCTATTGCACAGGTTCACACTGCAAAATTAAAAGAAAACGGCAAAGAAGTAGTACTCAAGGTTATTCGCCCCGATATTCAACCGGTGATCAAAGCGGATATCCGTTTGATGTATCGTTTGGCAAATCTATTACCGTTTTTACCTGATGGCCGCCGTTTACGACCCAAAGAGGTGATCCGCGAATACGAAAAAACATTACTTGATGAGCTAAATTTACTGCGTGAAGCTGCAAATGCGATTCAACTACGCCGTAATTTTGAAAATAGCTCTATGTTGTATATTCCAGAAGTGTATTCAGATTATTGTCATGAAAACGTGATGGTCATGGAGCGTATTTATGGTATCCCGGTTTCTGATATTGAAGCGTTGAATGCACAAAAGACGAATATGAAGCTTCTTGCTGAGCGTGGCGTAAAAGTTTTTTTCACTCAGGTATTTAGAGACAGCTTTTTCCATGCTGATATGCATCCTGGTAATGTGTTTATTAGCTATGATCACCCTGAGAATCCCTATTATATCGGTATTGATTGCGGTATCGTTGGCTCATTAAATAAAGAAGATAAACGCTATTTGGCTGAAAACTTCTTAGCTTTCTTTAACCGTGATTATCGAAAAGTTGCAGAATTACATGTTGATTCAGGCTGGGTGCCAGCCGATACCAATGTGGAAGATTTTGAATTTGCAATCCGCACTGTATGTGAACCGATTTTTGAAAAACCACTTTCTGAGATCTCATTTGGGCATGTGCTACTTAATCTTTTCAATACAGCGCGTCGCTTCAATATGGAAGTACAACCACAGTTAGTTTTACTTCAAAAAACATTGCTTTATGTTGAAGGGCTTGGACGCCAGTTATATCCACAATTGGATTTATGGAAAACGGCAAAACCTTTCTTAGAAGATTGGTTGCATAGTCAAATTGGTATTACGGCATTAGTGAATGGCATAAAGAGCAAAGCGCCTTACTGGATTGAAAAAATGCCAGAGATACCAGAGTTGGTTTATGATAGTCTGAAGCAACATAAAAATATGAAGTTAACGCTAGATAAATTGACGGAACAAATAGGTTCACAAAGAGTCAAACAGAGACAGTCTCTATTTTTATTGGGTATAGGTACAACACTGTTTTTATGCGGTAGCCTGTTTTTTGTTTCTGGTTTTAAAACATTATTTAGTGTTTTTATCAGTTTAGGTCTTCTTGCATGGATTTTGGGTTGGTTTAGATCTGGTAATGCACAATAAAAACACATCAAAGTTTGTCTTTGAGCAAGTTAAAAGATGAATTCGAGATTCCCGAAAATTGAATTCGTTGTATATAATGGGCACTGTTATTAAGTATAACCCCGAAAATAGTTGAGGAACATAAAATGGGCGGTATTAGCATTTGGCAATTACTCATCATCGCTGTCATCGTTGTCTTATTATTTGGTACAAATAAACTGCGCTCATTGGGCTCAGATTTAGGTGCATCAGTAAAAGGCTTTAAAAAAGCGATTGGTGATGAAGCCGCAGATAAAGACACCAACAACGCTGAAAAAACAAATAACGACGCAGATTTTGATACTAAAAATTTAGCGCAGAAGACTTCAACAGAAGAGAAGTCTACAACTGAGAGCAAAAACAAAGAGCAGGTGTAAACCGTGTTTGACATTGGTTTTAGTCAGCTGCTACTGGTCATGGTGATTGGTCTTGTTTTTCTGGGGCCAGAACGTTTGCCCGTAGCAGTAAAAACAATTGCTGGCTGGGTAAGGGCGCTACGCTCTTTGGCTGCGAATGTACAAAATGAACTGACTCAAGAACTAAAACTTCAAGAACTTCAAGAGAGCTTGAAAAAAGTTGAAGAGAAAGCGAATTTGCAAACATTATCGCCAGAGCTGAAAGCGTCTATGGATGAGTTAAAAGAGGCTGCACAGTCTTTAAAACAAACTTATCAAGCACCTACAACGCCAGACTCCACGAAAGAGCAGTCTGTAAAAACCGACTCTACGGAACCTTCACCCTCTGATTTAGCCGCACTTGCTGAAGCTGATGAAGTTAATGATGATGCTAATCGCCATAAACCTGTGGCAGACAGTGTTACAAAGACAGAAGTTCCTGTTACTCAGCCAGTAACAATAGAGAAAAAAACAACTGATCAGGTCAATGGTGAGCATTAAAACATGGCAGTAAATGATACCCAACCGCTGATCAGCCATTTAATAGAATTACGCAAGCGTTTGATGTATAGCTTGGTGTCAGTTCTTGTGGTTTTTTTAGCGCTGGTTTATTTTTCTAACGATATCTATCAATTAGTCTCGGCTCCATTACTTGAAAAGTTGCCACAAGGGTCAAATATGAGTGCGACGGATGTTGCCTCTACATTTTTGACTCCGATTAAATTGACAATCATGGTATCCGTTTTTGCTTCTGTACCTGTCATTCTTTATCAGGTATGGGCTTTCATCGCACCAGCATTGTATAAACACGAACGCCGCTTAATGCTGCCATTACTTGTTTCAAGTACAGTATTATTCTATCTCGGTATGGCGTTTGCTTATTTTGTTGTGTTTCCTCTCGCGTTTGGTTTCTTTGTTAATACAACCCCTGAAGGGGTTAATTTCATTCCAGATATCAGTAAATATTTAAGTTTCGTCATGACGCTATTTATGGCGTTTGGTGCCGCTTTTGAAGTACCAATTGCGATTATTTTACTGTGCTGGAGTGGTGTAACAACACCTGATGCGTTAAAGAAAAAACGTCCTTATATTCTTGTGGGTGCCTTTGTCGTTGGTATGGTATTGACACCACCAGATGTTTTTTCTCAAACCTTATTAGCAATACCTATGTACTTACTGTTTGAAATCGGTGTCATGGTATCGCGCTTCTATGTAGGTAAGGGAAGAAGAACAGAGGATGAAGAAGCTGAGGATGCAGAAACAGAAGCAGAACAGCAAAAATAATTTTAGGGACACACTCCTGAAATAATATGATATTAACCCAGCGATAGCTGGGTTAACTTTTTCTAACGTGGCTCTTTTTTAAATTCTCTATTACTTACCGATTTTTTCACTTCGCTGTTTAAGATATTTAAAAGCAAAATTGAGCGAGCATCGCCATCTGGCTCTTGATAGATGGCTTGTATTCCTTGGAAAATACCTTCTGTAATTAACACGCTATCACCACTATGAGGTACATTCTCTTCACTATAAGTGAGAGAAGAAAGCTGAGGTATTTGTAGTGTATCAATCACATCTTGAGGAACAGTGACAGGATATTGCCCAAACCGTACAAACGAGTTTACTCCACGCGTTGAGTTAATGGTCGTGGTATGGATCACTTCAGGATCAAATTCGATAAAAAGGTAATTAGGAAAAAGCGGTTCTGTTACGGTAGTGCGCTTTCCTCTTAATACTTTTTCTAGGGTAACCATTGGTGTAAAACAGCCCACTTGCTGACGTTCTAAGTGTTCGATAGCTCGAGAAATTTGACCTCGTTTGCAATACAGCAAGTACCAATTTTTCATAATAGAGACAATAGGTTAGTTAAATTTAATTTAAGCGATGATAGCAAATTTATCATTAAGGTAACAGCTATCTATCAGGGATTAAATAAAAAATAGAGTAACGTAGTTTTATACTGAAAAAAGAACAGAAAAGCTGTGCTTATACGCAATAAAAGAGCTTGTTTTTGTTACTTTTAATTGGATCTCGGATAGAGGTAACAAGTTGACAAAAAAGTAATGGTAAAAACAAGAAAAAGCTCTCAAGATAATTATCTTAGAATTTTGCTCATAATTATAAAGAGGTTCTGTAATGGAAGTTTTTTTATTAAGTAACGGAAAAATTGCCGGGGATCCACGTTGGTTAAGCTATGCAAAAGATAATATCGATAGCATGATTAAAAAGCGCGGTATTCGTTCTGCTGTATTAATTGCTTATGCTGTTATTCGCTCCGATCATGATCAACGTGCTCGTGATTTATCAGACGTATTAGGTATTGAAGTGACTTGTATTGAACATTTTGATTCAGAAGTTGATGCAATCAATAATGCAGAATGTATTTTAGTCAGCGGTGGTAATACTTGGTTATTAAACCAAATGCTACACGAGAAAGGATTAGTTGTTCCAATTCAACGCGCAGTACGTGAGCGTAATATTCCATATATTGGTTGGAGTGCTGGTTGTAACGTCGCAACACCAACAATTCGTACCACTAATGATATGCCAGTACGTTCCTCGGTTATTATGCCTTCATTAGGCCTATTTCCTGTTCAAATCAACCCACATTACATTGATGCTTCTATCAGTGGTCATATGGGTGAAACTCGCGATGAACGTATTGCAGAGTTTTGTGCAATTAACCCTGAAGAGATTGTTGTAGCTATCCGTGAAGGGAGCTACTTATATATTCAAGGTGAAGAATTACATTATTACAGTGCTAAAAATGAAGGTTTTAAAATCTTCCAACATGGAAAAACATTCCCTGAACAGTTTGATACTAAATTGCTTTCAGAGTGGGTTCCATTCCGCTGTTTATAAGTATAGTGAACGCAACTAAATAAAAAGCATTGCATTTTAGTGAGTTATGCGTTTAGCTTATAGCGTCTCAAAGAGGGCATTAGCCCTCTTTTCTTTCACTCACTGGCTCGTAAGATTATGATGAAATACCGCGATTTAAGAGATTTTCTTTCATTATTAGAAGAAAAAGGTGAATTAAAACGTATCACCTATGAAATAGATCCCTACCTTGAAATGACCGAAATAGCGGACCGAACTTTACGTGCCGGTGGGCCAGCGCTGTTGTTTGAAAACCCTAAAGGGTATGATATGCCCGTGCTTTGTAACTTATTTGGTACACCAGAACGTGTGGCGATGGGAATGGGGCAAGATGATGTTAAAGCTTTACACGAAGTTGGAAAGTTATTAGCTTTTCTAAAAGAGCCTGACCCTCCGAAAGGCTTTCGTGATCTTTTTGATAAGTTACCTAAGTTTAAGCAAGTGTTAAATATGCCAACAAAACGCTTGAGTAAAGCCCCTTGTCAGGAGGTGGTTTTAACAGGTGATGATGTTGATTTAACGAAGATCCCTGTTATGCATTGTTGGCCTGAAGATGCAGCACCGCTGATTACTTGGGGGTTAACAGTGACCCGAGGCCCATTGAAAGAGCGCCAAAATCTGGGTATTTACCGCCAGCAAGTGCTAGGTAAAAACAAAGTGATTATGCGCTGGTTATCGCATCGTGGTGGAGCGTTAGATTTTCAAGAGTGGTGCCAAAAACATCCCGGTGAACGATTCCCTGTTTCCGTAGCATTAGGAGCCGATCCAGCCACTATCTTAGGCGCTGTAACACCTGTACCAGATACCTTATCTGAATATGCATTCGCTGGCTTATTACGAGGTAATAAATCAGAAGTTGTAAAATGTCTTTCAAATGATCTTGAAGTGCCTGCAAGCGCTGAGATTATCCTTGAAGGTTACATTGAACCCGGCGAATTAGCCCCAGAAGGGCCATATGGTGATCACACAGGATATTATAATGAGATTGACGCTTTCCCTGTGTTTACCATTACGCATTTAACGCGCCGTAAAGATGCCATTTATCATTCAACATATACAGGTCGCCCACCTGATGAGCCCGCAGTATTAGGTGTTGCGTTGAATGAAGTCCTTGTCCCGATATTACAAAAACAGTTTCCTGAAATTGTTGATTTTTATCTACCTCCTGAAGGGTGTTCTTACCGTTTAGCTGTTGTGACAATGAAGAAACAGTATGCGGGTCATGCAAAACGCGTCATGATGGGGGTTTGGTCTTATCTACGGCAATTTATGTACACCAAATTTGTGATTGTTTGCGATGATGATGTCAATGCAAGAGATTGGAAAGATGTCATTTGGGCAATCACGACCAGAATGGATCCTGCGAGAGATACCATTATGATGGAAAATACGCCTATTGATTATCTCGACTTCGCTTCACCTGTTTCAGGATTAGGATCAAAAATGGGTCTTGATGCGACTAACAAATGGCCAGGTGAGACAGATAGAGAATGGGGTAGACCTATTGTGATGTCTGATGACGTTAAGCAACGAGTCGATACTATTTGGGAACAGCTCGATATTCTTAAATAATAACAGAGGAACAACATGGCAATACTGAATTGTAAAGTCTCACTTGTTGAGCCGATGACAGATACGGTTTATCGGGTGAGATTATTACCTGATGGCGAATTTGATTTTCAGGCTGGGCAATATCTTTTAGCCGTTATGGATGAACGTGATAAGCGTCCTTTTTCTATTGCATCTATACCTGAAAACAAAGACTTTATTGAACTTCATATTGGTGCGTCTGAACTCAATCTTTATGCGATGGCAGTGCTTGATGTGATCTTAGAAAAACAGCAGCTTACCATTGATATTCCTCATGGGAATGCGTGGTTTAAAAAAGAGAGTCAACGTCCTCTATTATTAATTGCTGGCGGTACAGGATTTTCTTATACCCACTCAATTTTATTGGCCGCATTAGCTGAAAATCCACAGCGACCAATTACGATTTATTGGGGGGGAAGAGAGCGCGTTCACCTCTATGATCTTAATGAATTACAAGAATTGTCAGAATTACATCCATCTTTAACGGTTGTTCCTGTGGTCGAGCAACCCGATGAGACTTGGCGAGGCCGAAAAGGGACGGTATTAACGGCAATAAGCGAAGATTTTGGTGATTTATCAGAATATGATATTTACATCGCAGGACGTTTTGAGATGGCTAAAATCGCTAGAGATCGTTTTTGTAATGAACGCAATGCAGATAAAACACGCCTATTTAGCGATGCTTTTGAATTTATCTGATAAAACGAGAGTACTCTGCTATTTGCTAATTATTTCTTTTTAAACCATAAAAAAAACCCGCCCCTGACGGCGGGAAAATGGTTTCTAACCATGCAATCGAAAAGAATGCTTTTCTAATAATAGAACGTGGATACATAGAATACGTATTAAACACGTTCTATAATCGTTGCAATACCTTGCCCTAATCCAATACACATTGTGGCTAAGCCAAATTGTGCATCTTTACGCTCCATAATATTCAATAGCGTAGTGGTTATTCTGGCACCAGAACAACCTAATGGATGCCCAAGTGCAATAGCACCCCCATTAAGGTTGATTTTGTCATCAATACTATCGAGTAAATTCATTTTTTTCATGCAGGCTAATGACTGCGCAGCAAAAGCTTCATTTAGCTCAAAAACATCAATATCACCTAATGTTAATCCTGCTTTTTTCAACGCAATTTCTGTTGCGGGAACAGGACCATAACCCATAATAGCGGGATCACATCCGGTCACAGACATCGCCCGAATAACGGCGCGAGGCGTTAAATTGTGCTCTTTAGCGTAACGTTCGCTGGTGATAAACATGGCGGATGCACCATCAGAAACTGCAGATGAATTGCCTGCCGTTACGGAGCCTGTCGCAGGATCAAACACCGGTTTAAGCTGTGCTAACTCTTCAAGGCTAGGGTTATAACGAATAACTTCATCATTTTTGACATTGATAAAATTACCTATTGCATCATGACCATTAATAGCCACTATCTCATTATCAAAATAGCCTTGTTGTGTCGCAATTGCGGCTAAATGATGTGAGCGATAAGCAAATTTATCTTGCTCTTCACGTGAAATTTGGAATGATTTTGCGAGCATTTCTGCTGTTAATCCCATTGAAAATGAGGCTTTAGCAACAGAAAGATTAAGTGATGGATTAAAATCTGCATTATAAGTCATCGGTACGTGACCCATATGTTCAACACCACCGATTAATGCTACTTGGCTATCACCTAGCATAATTTGGCGTGCACCATCGTGTAATGCTTGCATTGATGAACCACATAGCCGATTAACAGTCACGGCTGGAACCTTGTGTGGAAGTTCAGCCAATAAAGCCGCATTACGAGCAATATTAAAACCTTGCTCTAAAGTTTGTTGCACACAACCCCAAATGACATCACCAATATCATTGGGATTAATATTCGGATTACGTGTGAGTAGTGCTTGCATCAATTGTGCAGAGAGATTTTCCGCTCTGACATGGCGAAATGCACCACCTTTTGAGCGTCCCATCGGAGTACGAATACCATCAATTATGACCACCTTTTCCATTTCATATCTCCTTAAGCGAGTTCTCTGATGTTAACATCTACTTTTGCGGGCTTTGGATAATAGGTTTCGTTGCGTTGTGCTTTCTGTTTTAAGCTTTCAGGAATTTGATAAAGAGGTCCTAATGATGCGTATTGTTGCGCATCTGCCACAAATTGCGCTAATCCGATGGTATCAAGGTAACGGAATACACCACCGCGGAAAGGAGGGAATCCTAAACCATAAACTAACGCAATATCGGCTTCAGCAGGTGAAGCAATAATACCTTCATCTAAACAACGAATAACTTCATTGATCATTGGGATCATCATGCGAGCAATAATTGCGTCTTGGCTAAACTCTTGTGTTTTACCTGCATTCTGTTGAATAAGCATTTGAATTTGATCATCCACAGACTTCTGTTTTTTACCCCGTTTATCAACAGAGTAATTATAGAAACCATGATTATTTTTCTGACCATATCGCTGTTGTTCATATAAAAGCGCAATAGCATCTCGCTCAATCGCCCCCATTCTGTCAGGAAAACCTTGAGCCATTACGGCTTGAGCGTGATTTGCCGTATCAATACCAACAACATCAAGTAGGTACGCAGGTCCCATCGGCCAGCCAAATACCTTTTCCATCACTTTATCAACAGTAATAAAATCAGCTCCATCTCTTAGTAATAGAGAAAATCCTGCAAAATAAGGAAAGAGAACGCGGTTTACAAAGAAGCCGGGACAATCATTAACAATAATCGGTGTTTTTCCCATTTTGCTGGCGTAACTGACTATACGATTAATCGTTTCTTCACTCGTTTTTTCGCCTTTAATGATTTCAACTAACGGCATTCGATGAACAGGATTAAAGAAGTGCATCCCACAGAAATTTTCAGGACGTTTTAAGGATTTCGCAAGTAATGAAATAGGGATGGTTGATGTATTGGAAGCAAGGATTGCGTTATCTGTTAATTGTGATTCTGTTTCTGCTAGTACAGTTGCTTTGACTTTTGGATTTTCAACAACCGCTTCGACAACAACATCCGTCCCACTGACAGAAGCGTAATTCAAGGTTGGTTGAATAGAGGCGAGTGTTTTCGCCATATCTACGGCACTCATTCGGCCTTTTTCTTGGCGTTTTTGCAGTAGGCTTAACGCTTCATTCATACCCAGCTCAAGGGCTTTCTGGTTAATATCCTTCATGACAACAGGAATACCTTTTAAGGCAGACTGGTAGGATATGCCACCTCCCATGATCCCTGCACCCAATACAGCCGCCTGTTTAGGCAATTCGGCATGACGTTTTTTTGTGATATTTTTGACGTACTGATCATTAAGGAAAATACCGACTAAGGCTTTTGCAACATCAGTGCGTGTCAGTTTAACAAAATTTTCAGTTTCGAGAGCCAGTGCTTCATCTCTATTTAGGAAGGCTGATTTTTCAATCGTTTTTACGGCAGTGATAGGTGCTGGATAGTGAGGACCTGCTACTTTCATCACCATACCTTTAGCCACATTGAAAGACATTTTATGCTCAAGCTCTGTCAGTCTTAATGGTGCTAATTTGGGACGACGTGCCGCTTTCCAATCAATTTTACCTTCAATTGCTTGTTCGATTAATGAAATAGCACTCTCTTTTAAATTTTCTAGAGGAACAATTGCTTGGATTAATCCATTTTGAAGAGCTGTTTGAGCATTAACATCTTTGCCCGCAGTAATAATTTCTAATGCGTTATCAACACCTATCAAACGAGGAAGACGCACTGAACCGCCAAAGCCTGGCATGATCCCAAGTTTTGTTTCTGGTAAACCGATACGTAAATCAGGAGAAGCAATACGAAAATCGGTAGCAAGTACGCACTCACAACCACCGCCTAGCGCATAGCCATTGATAGCCGAAACGGTAGGAACAGGCAAATCTTCAAGTCGGCTAAAAATCTGATTAGAGAAATGTAGCCACTGAGTTAATTCTTCTTCAGGGGCATCAAAAAGGGATAAAAACTCGGTAATATCAGCACCGACAATAAAAGCTGGTTTTTCGGAACGCAAGATAACACCTTTTAGGTCTGGTGTTGCTTCTAATACGGTTAAAGCTTCACTTAGCATTGCAACCGTTTTGGTATCTAATTTATTAATAGAACCTTTGGCGTTAAAAATGAGTTCAACAATACCTTGTTTCACCCAATCGGCTTGAATATTTTCGCTTTGATAGAGCATTTGTATTCTCCCTAAATGTATAGACTGGTATGACCAGATAATAAGAGTGTGAATACTATGTTAAATAAATGCAAATATTTGATTAAGAAACTGCAAGGGTGATCACAGTGAAATTATTCAACTTATTGAATTCTATATTGTTGCTCAGTTTGATAAAAAGAGAGGAGATAAATCGGCAATAATCTATTTTGTTATGGGGTTAGCCACTAAAAGAGTTGGCGTGTTAAGCTGAATCATCAATAATGAATAAGATAAGGTAATTAATAATGGAAAAATTGCTCTCTCTGTACCAAGAACATATCAAAACTTTACAAAATCGTACGCGTGATGCTTTATCCAGACACCATCTTGATTCTGTATTAATCCATTCAGGTGAACCTATCCGTATTTTCCTTGATGATAGTGATTACCCTTTTAAAGTGAATGCGCATTTTAAAGCATGGGTACCTGTAACAGATGTACCACATTGTTGGTTATTAGCGGATGGCGTTAATAAACCTAAATTATGGTTCTATTCCCCAGTTGATTATTGGCACAGTGTTGAAGCTTTACCAAGTAGCTATTGGACTCATGAAATTGAGTTAATTCATCTCAAGAATATTGATGATATTCAAAAAGAACTAGCACCTTATATTAATAAAAATACCGCTTATATTGGTCCAAATACACAGCGAGCCGAATCATTAGGTGTGAATATTGATAATATCAACAATCAATCTCTTCTTAATTATTATCATTACTATCGTGCCTATAAAACAGGCTATGAATTAGCTTGTATGCGTGAAGCACAAAAAATGGCTGTCAACGGACATATTGCTGCTCGTGAAGCTTTCCAAGCCGAATTAAGTGAGTTTGATATTAATATGGCGTATTTAATGGCTACGGGTCATCGAGATATCGATGTTCCTTACGGTAATATTGTTGCCTTAAATGAACATGCTTCTGTGTTGCATTACACAAAATTAGATCATGAATCACCGGATGAATATCGTAGTTTCCTTATTGATGCGGGCGCAGAGTATAATGGCTATGCAGCAGATATTACTCGTACTTATAGTGCCAAAGAAAATCATGAATTTACTTCGTTAGTTAAAGATATGAATGATGCACAACAAGCGCTGATTGCAACAATGAAAGCTGGCGTGCGTTATACTGAATACCATGTTCAAATGCATCAACGTATTGCTGGGTTACTTAATAAGTACGAGCTCGTTAAAGGTGTGAGTGAAGAAGAAATGGTGAACGCTGGGTTAACGACACCATTTTTACCTCATGGCTTAGGGCATGCTTTAGGTCTACAAGTTCATGATGCAGCTGGATTTATGCAAGATGATAAAGGAACCCATTTAGCAGCTCCTGCAATGTACCCATTCTTACGTTGTACACGTATTGTTGAGCCGGGTATGGTATTAACTATTGAACCGGGATTTTACTTTATCGACTCTTTGTTAGCGCCTTGGAAAGAAGGGAAATACAGTACTCATTTCAATTGGAAGCTTATTGAGCATTTCAAACCATTTGGTGGTATTCGTATTGAAGATAATATTATTATCCACGATAACAAAATTGAAAATATGACCAGAGACTTACACTTAGCCTGATGAAAGCGTATTTGATCCCCGCTGAAACCGTAGAATTCAGTGAAGAAATAAAGAAAAGTCGTTTTATTACATTTATTGCTCACACTGAAGGTATTGATGCAGCAAAAGATTATATCCAGTCTATCAAAGCGCAATTTCCTGATGCCCGACACCACTGTTGGGCTTTTGTTGCAGGAAGGCCCGATGACTCACAACAATTAGGTTTTTCTGATGATGGTGAGCCAACAGGTACCGCGGGAAAACCTATTCTTGCACCTCTTTTAGGAAGTGGAATGGGAGAAGTTACCGCCGTAGTTGTTCGGTATTTCGGGGGGATCAAATTAGGAACTGGTGGGTTAGTGAGAGCTTATGGCAGTGGCGTTCAACAAGCTTTAAAGCTTTTGCCAACCAAAACGAAAGTGCCTCAGTTACGTTTTAGTGTAGCGTGTGAATATTCACTTGTTTCATTACTTGAACAAGTCATTGAACAATATCATGGGCAAGTACTTTCAAGTGAATATACTGATAAAGTCACTTTTATACTATCATTGCCTGCTGTGCATAGTGGTGAAGTAGAAGTTAAACTACGAGATATAAGTCGTGGCAGTATGCAATTAATCCCGTTAGATAAAAATGAATAATCTTTGCTACCAAGGAAATCGCTAAATGCATTTTCGTTCAATAACCCGTATTGTCGGACTGCTTGTTATCTTGTTTTCTGTCACGATGATCATTCCTGGTATTGTCGCATTAATATATCGAGATGGTGCAGGACGTGCATTTAGCCAAACATTTATTGTCGCATTAATCATCGGATTAATGCTGTGGATCCCCAATCGCCATAAAAAAAGTGAGCTTAAACCTAAAGAAGGCTTTCTTATTGTTGTCTTATTCTGGACGGTACTGGGTAGTGTAGGGGCATTGCCATTTATCTTTTCTGAACAACCTCATCTTTCTATTACTGATGCCTTTTTTGAATCTTTCTCAGGACTGACGACAACGGGTGCTACGACGCTTGTCGGGTTAGATTCATTACCTAAAGCTATTTTGTTTTATCGCCAAATGCTCCAATGGTTAGGAGGGATGGGGATCATCGTATTAGCGGTCGCTATTCTTCCACTTTTAGGTGTTGGGGGAATGCAGTTATATCGAGCAGAAATGCCGGGTCCATTGAAAGATAACAAAATGCGACCTCGAATTGCAGAAACAGCGAAAGCACTTTGGCTTATCTATGTCTTGTTAACGATCATTTGTGCCTTAGCATTATGGATTGCAGGTATGGATGTGTTCGATGCTATTTCTCATAGCTTTTCAACGATTGCGATTGGTGGGTTTTCTACTCATGATGCCAGTATTGGTTATTTTAATAGCCCAACCATCAACATCATTATTGGTATATTTCTTCTGATCTCAGGTTGTAACTTTGGTTTGCACTTTGCCGTACTAACAGGAAGAAGTTTAAATATCTATTGGCGTGATCCTGAATTCCGGATGTTTATCTCAATTCAATTGGGATTAGTCATTATCTGTAGCGGTATTCTATGGCTTTATTCTGTATACGACACAGGATGGATAACTATAAACCAGGCTTTTTTCCAAGTTGTTTCTATGGCGACAACGGCAGGCTTTGCTACGGATAGCTTTGCACAGTGGCCTGCATTTTTACCTCTTCTATTATTATGCTCGGCATTTATTGGTGGTTGTGCCGGATCAACGGGTGGGGGATTGAAAGTTATTCGTATCTTGCTTTTATTCCTACAAGGGAATCGTGAATTAAAACGTCTTGTTCACCCTAATGCCGTATATACCATCAAACTTGGTCACCGCGCATTACCCGAACGTATTATTGAGGCCGTATGGGGATTCTTCTCCGCTTATGCGTTGGTATTTATTATTAGCTTAATGTTATTGATAGCGACAGGCGTTGATGAATTTTCTGCATTTTCAGCTATTGCCACGACATTAAATAACCTTGGTCCTGGATTAGGTATTGTCGCTGATAACTTCACGACAATGAATCCAGCTGCAAAATGGATATTGGTCGTGACGATGTTATTTGGGCGACTAGAAGTTTTCACACTATTGGTTTTATTTACCCCAACGTTTTGGCGTGATTAATCTAATACAAGGAGTCATGTATGAGTGCGCTATTGTTGTATTGTAGTACTGATGGTCAAACTAAAAAAATAATGACGCAAATTGCGAATGAATTAAGACAACATGGTCATGATTGTGATGTCAGAGATTTAACCTCTGTCCAGCAGAGTTTAAATTTATCTGCTTATAATAAAGTCTTAGTGGGCGCTTCAATTCGTTATGGTTACTTTAATAAAGCACTCGATAAATTTATCACTCGTCATCTTGCACAATTGAATAGTATGCCGTCCGCATTCTTTGGCGTTAATCTTACGGCAAGAAAAGCAGAAAAGAATACCCCCGAGACGAATGCTTATATGCGTAAGTTTTTAGATAAGACGCCATGGAAGCCAACGTTAACGGGTGTCTTTGCTGGCGCACTTTTTTATCCTCGTTATAAATGGATTGATAGAGTCATGATCCAGCTAATTATGAAGATGACTAAAGGCGAAACGGATCCAACAAAAGAAATCGAATATACAGATTGGAATAAAGTCAGTGAATTTGCGACGCACTTTGCCAAAATTGGGTGATATTTAATCTTTGTTGTGGGGTTTTTATACGTCTTGTTTGAGTTTTGAACGAACGGAAAATTATTTAAAAAAAACACTTGCGCTAATCCGAGATCTCCCTATAATGCGCATCCACTGACCGACGATGAGCTGACAACAGCCACGAAGGACAGCGAAGAGAAAAGAAAAAAGTTTGAAAAAACTCTTGACTCTTCAGAGGAATAACGTAATATACGCCTCCTCGCAACAACGTAGAAGACCGGAAACGGCAGCGAATGTTGCACTGCTCTTTAACAAATTATCAGACAATCTGTGTGGGCACTCGCAGAGACGATATCTTCTAAAATATTAGATGTATCAAGTCTTGAAGAGTGAACAACAAAAGTAAATTCATTTATGAATAGCTAAGTTTTCGATTTCTTTGAGCATCAAACACTTTTAATTGAAGAGTTTGATCATGGCTCAGATTGAACGCTGGCGGCAGGCCTAACACATGCAAGTCGGGCGGTAACAGGAGAAAGCTTGCTTTCTTGCTGACGAGCGGCGGACGGGTGAGTAATGTATGGGGATCTGCCCGATAGAGGGGGATAACTACTGGAAACGGTGGCTAATACCGCATGACGTCTACGGACCAAAGCAGGGGCTCTTCGGACCTTGCGCTATCGGATGAACCCATATGGGATTAGCTAGTAGGTGGGGTAATGGCTCACCTAGGCGACGATCTCTAGCTGGTCTGAGAGGATGATCAGCCACACTGGGACTGAGACACGGCCCAGACTCCTACGGGAGGCAGCAGTGGGGAATATTGCACAATGGGCGCAAGCCTGATGCAGCCATGCCGCGTGTATGAAGAAGGCCTTAGGGTTGTAAAGTACTTTCAGCGGGGAGGAAGGTGATAAGGTTAATACCCTTATCAATTGACGTTACCCGCAGAAGAAGCACCGGCTAACTCCGTGCCAGCAGCCGCGGTAATACGGAGGGTGCAAGCGTTAATCGGAATTACTGGGCGTAAAGCGCACGCAGGCGGTCAATTAAGTCAGATGTGAAAGCCCCGAGCTTAACTTGGGAATTGCATCTGAAACTGGTTGGCTAGAGTCTTGTAGAGGGGGGTAGAATTCCACGTGTAGCGGTGAAATGCGTAGAGATGTGGAGGAATACCGGTGGCGAAGGCGGCCCCCTGGACAAAGACTGACGCTCAGGTGCGAAAGCGTGGGGAGCAAACAGGATTAGATACCCTGGTAGTCCACGCTGTAAACGATGTCGATTTAGAGGTTGTGGTCTTGAACCGTGGCTTCTGGAGCTAACGCGTTAAATCGACCGCCTGGGGAGTACGGCCGCAAGGTTAAAACTCAAATGAATTGACGGGGGCCCGCACAAGCGGTGGAGCATGTGGTTTAATTCGATGCAACGCGAAGAACCTTACCTACTCTTGACATCCAGCGAATCCTTTAGAGATAGAGGAGTGCCTTCGGGAACGCTGAGACAGGTGCTGCATGGCTGTCGTCAGCTCGTGTTGTGAAATGTTGGGTTAAGTCCCGCAACGAGCGCAACCCTTATCCTTTGTTGCCAG
Source organism: Proteus vulgaris (assembly GCF_033708015.1). NCBI lineage: Bacteria > Pseudomonadati > Pseudomonadota > Gammaproteobacteria > Enterobacterales > Morganellaceae > Proteus > Proteus vulgaris. Next base: position 444,904 of record NZ_CP137920.1, read on the forward strand.
CGCGTTATGGTGGGAACTCAAAGGAGACTGCCGGTGATAAACCGGAGGAAGGTGGGGATGACGTCAAGTCATCATGGCCCTTACGAGTAGGGCTACACACGTGCTACAATGGCAGATACAAAGAGAAGCGACCTCGCGAGAGCAAGCGGAACTCATAAAGTCTGTCGTAGTCCGGATTGGAGTCTGCAACTCGACTCCATGAAGTCGGAATCGCTAGTAATCGTAGATCAGAATGCTACGGTGAATACGTTCCCGGGCCTTGTACACACCGCCCGTCACACCATGGGAGTGGGTTGCAAAAGAAGTAGGTAGCTTAACCTTCGGGAGGGCGCTTACCACTTTGTGATTCATGACTGGGGTGAAGTCGTAACAAGGTAACCGTAGGGGAACCTGCGGTTGGATCACCTCCTTACCTAAGAGATACGTGTTATGTGCAGTGCTCACACAGATTGTCTGATGAAGAACGAGCAAAAGCGCGTCTGCGAAGCTGACTGAAGTCCCCTTCGTCTAGAGGCCTAGGACACCGCCCTTTCACGGCGGTAACAGGGGTTCGAATCCCCTAGGGGACGCCAATGCGCGGTATGAGTGAAAGGCGTACCACACTATATCTGATGAAAATCAGGGAATAGTTAAGATAATTCAAGCGAGTTATTTTACCTATTATGCTCTTTAACAATCTGGAACAAGCTGAAAAATTGAAAACAAATCAATATATCACCGAGGTATATTGATGAGTCTCTCAAAATCTCAGACCTTGAATTTGTGATACTCCAAGGCGAGTGTCATGAGCGAACAACAGCAATTCTAGGCGGACAGCGCGCAGTAAGCGCAGCATACTTAAGTATGTGAGCATTACGAGCACTGCCCAACAACGAATTGATGCTTGTGTAGCCATGACCTTTAAAGTCGTCTTCGAGAGAAACATCTTCGGGTTGTGAGGTTAAGCGAATAAGCGTACACGGTGGATGCCTAGGCAATCAGAGGCGATGAAGGACGTGCTAATCTGCGATAAGCGTCGGTAAGGTGATATGAACCGTTATACCCGACGATTTCCGAATGGGGAAACCCAATATCCCATGGATATTATCATTAACTGAATACATAGGTTAATGAGGCGAACCGGGAGAACTGAAACATCTCAGTACCCCGAGGAAAAGAAATCAACCGAGATTCCCCTAGTAGCGGCGAGCGAACGGGGAGCAGCCCAGAGTCTTAATCAATAGCAGCATCAGGAGAACGGTCTGGAAAGTCCGGCAGTAAAGGGTGATAGCCCCGTATCCGAAGATGCTGTTATTGTGAACTCGACGAGTAGGGCGGGACACGTGTTATCCTGTCTGAATATGGGGGGACCATCCTCCAAGGCTAAATACTCCTGATTGACCGATAGTGAACCAGTACCGTGAGGGAAAGGCGAAAAGAACCCCGGCGAGGGGAGTGAAAAAGAACCTGAAACCGTGTACGTACAAGCAGTAGGAGCCTCTTTATGGGGTGACTGCGTACCTTTTGTATAATGGGTCAGCGACTTATATTCTGTAGCAAGGTTAACCGTATAGGGGAGCCGTAGGGAAACCGAGTCTTAACTGGGCGAATGAGTTGCAGGGTATAGACCCGAAACCCGGTGATCTATCCATGGGCAGGTTGAAGGTTGGGTAACACTAACTGGAGGACCGAACCGACTAATGTTGAAAAATTAGCGGATGACTTGTGGATGGGGGTGAAAGGCCAATCAAACCGGGAGATAGCTGGTTCTCCCCGAAAGCTATTTAGGTAGCGCCTCGTGAACTCATCTTCGGGGGTAGAGCACTGTTTCGACTAGGGGGTCATCCCGACTTACCAACTCGATGCAAACTGCGAATACCGAAGAATGTTATCACGGGAGACACACGGCGGGTGCTAACGTCCGTCGTGAAGAGGGAAACAACCCAGACCGCCAGCTAAGGTCCCAAAGTCATGGTTAAGTGGGAAACGAAGTGGGAAGGCTCAGACAGCCAGGATGTTGGCTTAGAAGCAGCCATCATTTAAAGAAAGCGTAATAGCTCACTGGTCGAGTCGGCCCGCGCGGAAGATGTAACGGGGCTAAACCATGCACCGAAGCTGCGGCAGCGACACTATGTGTTGTTGGGTAGGGGAGCGTTCTGTAAGCCTGCGAAGGTGTACTGTGAGGTATGCTGGAGGTATCAGAAGTGCGAATGCTGACATAAGTAACGATAATGCGGGTGAAAAACCCGCACGCCGGAAGACCAAGGGTTCCTGTCCAACGTTAATCGGGGCAGGGTGAGTCGACCCCTAAGGCGAGGCTGAAAAGCGTAGTCGATGGGAAACGGGTTAATATTCCCGTACTGGTGGTAACTGCGATGGGGGAACGGAGAAGGCTAGGTTGTCCGGGCGACGGTCGTCCCGGTTCAAGCATGTAGGCAGAGTGATTAGGCAAATCCGGTCACTTAATGCTGAGGTGTGATGACGAACCACTAAGGTGGTGAAGCAATTGATGCCCTGCTTCCAGGAAAAGCCTCTAAGCTTCAGGTTACCAACAATCGTACCCCAAACCGACACAGGTGGTCAGGTAGAGAATACTCAGGCGCTTGAGAGAACTCGGGTGAAGGAACTAGGCAAAATGGTGCCGTAACTTCGGGAGAAGGCACGCTGGCGGTAAGTGAAGTCCCTTGCGGACGGAGCCGAAGCCAGTCGAAGATACCAGCTGGCTGCAACTGTTTATTAAAAACACAGCACTGTGCAAACACGAAAGTGGACGTATACGGTGTGACGCCTGCCCGGTGCTGGAAGGTTAATTGATGGGGTTATCCTTAGGGAGAAGCTCTTGATCGAAGCCCCAGTAAACGGCGGCCGTAACTATAACGGTCCTAAGGTAGCGAAATTCCTTGTCGGGTAAGTTCCGACCTGCACGAATGGCGTAATGATGGCCAGGCTGTCTCCACCCGAGACTCAGTGAAATTGAACTCGCTGTGAAGATGCAGTGTACCCGCGGCAAGACGGAAAGACCCCGTGAACCTTTACTATAGCTTGACACTGAACATTGAGCCTTGATGTGTAGGATAGGTGGGAGACTATGAAGTGTGGACGCCAGTCTGCATGGAGTCAACCTTGAAATACCACCCTTTAACGTTTGATGTTCTAACCTAGGTCCATAATCTGGATCGGGGACCGTGTCTGGTGGGTAGTTTGACTGGGGCGGTCTCCTCCTAAAGAGTAACGGAGGAGCACGAAGGTTGGCTAAGCATGGTCGGACATCATGCGGTTAGTGCAAAGGCATAAGCCAGCTTGACTGTGAGAGTGACGGCTCGAGCAGGTACGAAAGTAGGTCTTAGTGATCCGGTGGTTCTGAATGGAAGGGCCATCGCTCAACGGATAAAAGGTACTCCGGGGATAACAGGCTGATACCGCCCAAGAGTTCATATCGACGGCGGTGTTTGGCACCTCGATGTCGGCTCATCACATCCTGGGGCTGAAGTAGGTCCCAAGGGTATGGCTGTTCGCCATTTAAAGTGGTACGCGAGCTGGGTTTAGAACGTCGTGAGACAGTTCGGTCCCTATCTGCCGTGGGCGTTGGAAGATTGAGAGGGGTTGCTCCTAGTACGAGAGGACCGGAGTGAACGCACCACTGGTGTTCGGGTTGTCATGCCAATGGCATTGCCCGGTAGCTAAGTGCGGAAGAGATAACCGCTGAAAGCATCTAAGCGGGAAACTTGCCTCGAGATGAGTCTTCCCTGTCACCTAGAGTGACCTAAAGGAACGTTTAAGACTAAGACGTTGATAGGCTGGGTGTGTAAGCGTAGCGATACGTTGAGCTAACCAGTACTAATGAACCGTGAGGCTTAACCTGACAACACCGAAGGTGTTTTGTCAGAGAGACGAAACGATGAAGTAAGCTTGTTTAAGATTGATAATTACTGGTGACGAGCCGCTAAAAAGGTGAGTGACGGGTAATAAAACAGAATTTGCTTGGCGGCCATAGCGCAACGGTCCCACCTGATCCCATGCCGAACTCAGAAGTGAAACGTTGTAGCGCCGATGGTAGTGTGGGGTCTCCCCATGTGAGAGTAGGGAACTGCCAGGCATTAAATAAGACGAGAAAGCCAACCCAATGGGTTGGCTTTTTTGCGTTTATTATTTGTGATTTTTAAATATGATTCTAAATTCTGAATATAAAAATGCCCTAATTTAGGGCATTTTTTATGATCTTTTAGCAAAAATTATGACGAGAAAACGCTGCGAGTACAGTTCTTTCTGAAATTTCTAAATACGCTTCCATTACTGTTGCGGCTTCTTGGGCTTTTCCATCCATTAACAGCGTTAAAATTTGCTCATTTTTCTCAATATACGGTGCATGTAGCAGTTGAGGATCATTTAATAAACCAAAGGCTAAACGTAATTCAGCCAGAATAAGTTGATATTGTTTAAATAATCTGGGGCTATCTGAAAGCTCAACAATGGCGGTATGAAAATGCATATTACAGGTTCCTACTCCGCTCCAATCTTGTTGTTCTTGAAAAATTTTTGCTTGATTGACACTATCTTGCATTCTGACAATCGCTGGATGCATAGGATAAGAATGTCGTAGAGCATCACATTCAATTAATCGTCTTACACGATAAATATCCATGATACTTGCCATATCTGGTACAGAAACAAAAACACCACGATTCGGTTTATAAGTTAAAAGCCCTTCTTGAGTAAGAACGCGAAAAACCTCTCTTAAAGTATTACGTGATATTTCTAGCGTTTCACTTAATGCAGTTTCTGACAGTCTTTCACCAGGCGTTAATTCTCCAATAGTGATTTTTTGTCGAATAACATTTGCGACTTTCTGAGAAAGAATTTGTGGAGATGTTTTTTTCTGCATTATCTTCTGTTATTAGCTTAATAGGAGTGCCTATTCTATCAGTGTGTTTTGTAATATATAACCTCTATTATGTCACTCTGTTGTATTTCTCACTGTATCGAGTATGACTTTTTATTTATTTCTATCAAAAAATCTTAAATTTCCTCACGATATTTTAGTAATTAAACTTATTTTTCCTTTAATTTAGTGCACTATTTTTGTGCACCTGATCTTTTTATGCCTCATTTAGGTGCATATTGATGGCTAATTAACAGGATATAATTGTCAATAAAATGTTAAAAATGCGATCTTCTTTGCACTTTTATCATCCCATATTTAAATCTATTTGCTTATTTATTCATCTATTATTATTAATTGTTCAACAATCTAATATCAAGTGATTAACAATAATCTGCTCATGCTCAACAATGGCACGTTAATTGCCTTAGTAATAATAATTAAAATAATGATGATAAAGGGGGTAGCTCATGGCTACACAAGATTCTGCAAATACAACATCAAGTTCGTTTATAAAAAATAGACGCTCTTCACTAATAGCCGCCATTTTTTTAATGGCAACGTCAGCGATCGGTCCAGGTTTTATTACTCAAACTGCAACCTTTACTGCCACAATGGGAGCCTCATTTGCATTTGGTATTTTGGCATCAATTATCATCGATTATGTTGTTCAGCAAAGTATTTGGCGAGTGATCACGGTTACCAATATGCGCGCTTCAGATATTGCTAACAAAGCAATACCTGGTAGTGGTTACTTACTTGCTGTATTAGTTATTTTTGGCGGTCTAGTGTTTAACGTAGGTAACATTGCAGGTGCTGGTTTAGGGCTTAATGCGATGGTTGGTCTTGATCCTAAATGGGGAGGGATCTTAAGTGCTTTACTTGCTATCTATATTTTCTCATCACGCAAAGCCAGTAATTTTATTGATCGTATGATTATCGTTCTTGGTATCGTCATGATCTTACTGACTGTTTTTGTAATGTTTGCTTCTAATCCTCCTGTGGGGGAAGCATTAAGGCAAACTGTTCTGCCTGATGCGATTAACTTCGCGACGATCACTACAATTGTTGGTGGTACAGTGGGCGGGTATATCTGTTATGCGGGAGCTCACCGACTTCTTGATAAAGGAACAACAGGTATTGAGAATATTGATGCGGTATCAAGTGCTGCAACTAAGGGAATTTTAGTGGTTGGATTAATGCGCTATATCCTGTTCCTTGCCATTTTAGGCGTGGTTGCCAGTGGCGTAACATTAGATATTTCTAGTCATGCAGCGAATCCGGCTTCTCAAGCATTTCAACATGCGGCGGGTTTAACTGGATTACGCATCTTTGGTCTTATTTTATGGGCTGCTGCATTAACGAGTGTGATTGGTGCTGCTTATACCTCAATGTCATTTATTACTGTCTTTAAAAAAGGTGTTACTGAGCGTCAACGTAATATCGCAACCATTATTTTCATTACTATTTCACTCGCCATTTATATGGTTATGGGAACCGCACCAGCCGCATTATTAGTTTTTGCCGGCGGTTTCAATGGCCTAATTCTACCTATTGGCATGACACTATTCATTTTTGTTGCATGGCGTCGTCAAGATCTCATGAATGGTTATAAATACCCTGCATGGTTACTGTGGTCTGGTATTTTAGTCTGTGCGCTGACTTGGTATATGGGCATTATGTCCGTAGGGGCTATTTTCAACTATCTCAACATTGCTTAAGAGAATAATAACGATGATAAAAACAGTCGATTTAAACAGTGATTTAGGTGAAAGCTTTGGCCAATGGACAATGGGGAATGATGAAGCCGTGCTTGAAATTGTCAGCAGTGCCAATATTGCTTGTGGCTTTCATGCGGGTTCACCAGATGGAATTTTAAGCACATTAAAAGCAGCGAAACAACACAATGTCGCGATAGGGGCACATGTTGCTTATCCTGATTTAGTGGGCTTTGGTCGCCGTAATATGGATATCGCTAGTGATGAATTAACCGCAGATGTGATTTATCAAATAGGTGCTTTGCAAGGATTGGCTAAAGCGGTGGGGTTGAGCGTGACTTATGTTAAGCCTCATGGTGCGCTGTACAACACAATTGCTCATAATAAACGTCAAGCACTTGCCGTTATTGAGGCGATCCTTGCCGTTGATCCTCAATTAACATTAGTTGCTCTAGCGGGATCACCTTTGATCATGCTTGCAAAAGAAAAAGGTCTTCGTGTTATTGCCGAAGCTTTTGCAGATAGAGCTTATCACGCGGATGGTACGTTGGTTTTTCGTAAAAAAGAGGGCGCCGTTTTACATGATCCTAAAGTTGTTGCACAGCGTATGTTACGGCTTGTGCAAGAAGGTGGCGTTGAGTCTATAGAAGGTGTTTTTACTGCGATACAAGCTGATTCTATTTGTGTTCATGGTGATAGCCCAGATGCTGTGGCGCTTGCTCAAAGTGTAAAGGATATTCTTATCCATCATGGTGTTAGCATTAAACCTTTTGCACCACTATCACTTAAAAATGAGGTGCAAAAATGACTCATTTAATGCAAGCAACTGCGGCGGCAATAGCCAAAGCACAAGAAGCCCGATTAGCGATTCGTAATGGTTTAGCCATACCTACGGCAGGGATGGCTAAAGGAATGACGCAAGCGAATATGATTAGTTTGCCTCGTGATTGGGCATTTGATTTTTTGCTTTATGCTCAACGTAATCCTAAAAGTTGTCCGATTTTAGATGTTTGCGAGGCTGGCAGCTATCGTACAGTTTTGGCAGAAGGTGCTGATTTACGTACTGATATCCCTTTGTATCGAGTTTGGGAAAATGGAAAATTGGCCGATGAAATTACGGATGCGACTAAAATTTGGAAGCAACATCCTGATTTAGTCACTTTTCTTATTGGTTGCAGTTTTACATTTGAAACGCCAATGTTAGAAGCGGGCATTGAAATTCGCCATATTACAGATAACAGTAATGTTCCGATGTATAAAACGAATCGTTTGTGTCGCCCTGCTGGGCGATTAGAAGGTGAATTAGTCGTTTCGATGCGTCCTATTCCTGCTGATAGGATCGCTGATGCCGTGATGATCAGTGGTCGTTTTCCTTCTGTACATGGTGCTCCTGTGCATATTGGCTCGCCTGATGCTCTGGGTATTAAAGATATTATGTCGCCAGATTTTGGCTCACCAGTGAGAATTGAAGAAGGTGAGATCCCCGTATTTTGGGCTTGTGGTGTGACTCCACAAGCGGCAGTGATGCGTTCAGGTGTTCCTTTCGCACTCAGCCATGCTCCGGGACATATGTTTATCACTGATGTGCCTGATGCAGCTTATCACGTATAAGGGAGGAAGATATTTTGCGCTTTTTACCCGTTAACTTATCTCATTTACTTGTTGAGCTTTCCTCTTTAAAAGAGACGCTCGCATTATATGAATCCGTTAAACAAGCGGATATTGCTGCTATTCAAGATATTGTGCCTGCTGCAAAAACACTCTTAATTCACTATACGCCGTGGCTAATCACAGCTGAAGAACTTGTGTTTCAGCTTCGACAATTAGAAGTCAAAGCGGTATCAGCACGTCAAACACAGTCATTAACGATCCCTGTTCATTATCAAGGTGAAGATCTTAATGAGGTTGCTGAATTATTAGGGATCACTGCCAGTGAGGTGATCCGCAGACACACAGAACAAACCTATCAAGTGGCATTTACGGGTTTTGCTCCTGGTTTTGCCTATTTGATTGCTGATGAAACTAGGCTCTATGTGCCTCGTCGTAAAACACCTCGAACACGGATCCCAGCAGGTTCTGTTGGATTAGCGGGTGAATTTAGTGGTGTTTATCCACAACAAAGTCCTGGTGGTTGGCAACTTATTGGCACCACAGAAATAAAAATGTGGGACCTCTCTCGCGAACAACCCGCCTTTCTATTACCGGGTAATGAAGTGCATTTTGTCGATGCACAAAAGACATCAATAACGGTTTCACTACCTGAGAAGAAATCAGCAGTAACTTCCTCACTCTCGTTAAATGATAAAGGGTTATATGTTATTTCAGCAGGGTTACAAACGTTATTTCAAGATGAAGGGCGTATTGGTGCTGCATCAATGGGGGTATCTGCTTCAGGTGCACTTGATAAACCTGCTTTACATGCGGCTAATCGTTTAGTGGGTAATCCTGCAACTTTTGTTGCACTTGAGATAACCCAAGGTGGATTGACGCTAAAAGCACGGCAAGATTGTGTGATTGCCTTAACTGGGGCAGATTGTTCTATTACGCTAAAACATGAGTCGGGTGAGAATGAATTCCTATCTAGTTACCAACCTATCGATGTTCGCTGTGGTGATGAAATTATTTTAGGTATACCCAAAATGGGGGTTCGTAGCTATCTTGCCGTGAGAGGTGGGTTTAAATTACAAAAAGTGTTAGGTAGCTATGCGTTTGATACTTTGGCTCAAATTGGCCCTAATGCTTTACAAGAAGGGGATGTTCTTCATTTGAATAATGAATGCGTCTCAAACGGTATTCTTGCCGATGAACAGCCAACATCTGTACTACCCAAACAAGGGGATATCGTCACACTTGATATCGTTTTAGGCCCTCGTACTGACTGGTTTACACCTGAAGCTGTAAAGACACTAACTTCTCAATTATGGCAAGTGACCCCGCAGTCTAATCGTATTGGATTACGTTTATTGGGTGATACACCTCTTGTACGAGAGCAACAACAAGAGCTATCAAGTGAAGGTACCTGCATTGGTGCCATTCAAGTGCCAATTAATGGGCAACCTGTTTTGTTTCTTAACGATCACCCTTTAACAGGAGGATACCCTGTTATTGGTGCGGTTGCTGAATATCACTTACCACTCGCAGGGCAGATCCCTGTTAACGCTAAAATTCGTTTTAATCCAATTACCGAATTTCAAGAATATTGATAGGAGAATGCCACTCATGACAACAACTAACCAAAAACAACGAGTGAAGCATAGAGTACTGATTGCAAACCGAGGCGAAATCGCCGTTCGTATCATTCGTGCTTGTCAGGATCATGGTGCCACTTCAATTGCTATTTATGCAAATGATGATATTGATGCACTGCACGTTCGTCTTGCTGATGAAGCTTATGGACTTAAGGGTAATTTGCCGAAAGAAAGCTATCTAGATATTAATAAAATTATTGAAATTGCTCATAAAGCTAAAGCGACCATGATCCATCCTGGCTACGGTTTTCTTTCTGAGCGAGCAGATTTTGCAAAAGCAGTACAAGATGCGGGATTTATTTGGATCGGTCCTAATCCAGAAACGATTGAAGTGCTTGGCGACAAAGTGCAAGCACGCAAAATTGCACAATCTGTTGGTGCCCCGCTTGTAAATGGTACGGCAGATCCGGTAAATGATGCCAAAGAGGTTCTAGATTTTGCCAAACAGTATGGTCTACCCGTTGCCATTAAAGCGGCTTTTGGTGGCGGTGGAAGAGGTCTAAAGATCGCTTATAAAATGGAAGAGATTGAAGAGCTCTATCATTCTGCTGTACGAGAAGCCGTAACGGCGTTTGGTCGTGGTGAATGTTATGTCGAACAATTCTTAGATAAACCTCGCCATATCGAAGCACAAATTATCGCAGATAAATTAGGTCATGTTGTTGTTGTTGGAACACGAGATTGTTCGTTACAACGCCGCAATCAAAAGCTGATTGAAGAAGCGCCAGCACCTTATTTAACAGACGAACAACGTGAGCGTATTCATCAATCAGCTAAAGATATTTGTGCTAAAGCAGGTTATGTGGGTGCAGGCACCGTTGAGTTTTTATTAAGTGCAAATGGTACTATCTCATTTCTAGAAGTGAATACACGCTTACAAGTTGAGCACCCTGTTACAGAAGAAACAGCGGGTATCGATTTAGTCATAGAGCAGTTACGTATTGCTGAAGGATTGCCACTCAGTATTGATAAAACTCCCGTTCCGCGAGGTCACTCTTTTGAATTTAGGATCAATGCGGAAGATCCCGCCAAAGGCTTTTTACCTACACCGGGTTTAATCACGCATTTTTCTCAGCCTTCTGGCCCCGGTGTGCGTGTAGATAGTGGGGTTGCCGAAAATAATCAGGTTTCACGTCAATTCGATTCAATGATGGCAAAACTGATCGTGACAGGTGCAACACGTAAACAAGCAATTGCCCGTGCTCGCCGAGCGCTATCTGAATTTAAAATTGAAGGTGTGGCAAGCGTACTTCCTTTCCATTGCGAAATGATGGCGCATACTGATTTCACTGAAAATTTCAAAGTGCATACCCGTTGGATTGAAACTGATTTTCAGGCAAGAAATGCCCATTTCCCTCGTAGCACATCTGCAAAAAATGAAGAACTCGTGCGTACTTTTATTGAAATTGATGGTCGTCGGCACGAACTCGCTTTGCCTGCTCAATTATTGTCACTCTCTGCGGTAATACCAACAGCAATTCATGCCAGTCATGAGAAAGAAGAGAATGAAAAAGCCGTCACTGCACCAATTTCTGGTGTGTTACATAGCTGGATCTTATCTGATGGTGACAAGGTCAAAGAAGGTGATGTTATTGCCATTATGGAAGCCATGAAAATGGAAGTTCAGGTAGTGGCTTCTTGTGATGGGGTACTGGTTCAAAAAGCTAAAACGGGTGATTACTTTTCAGCAGAAACGGTATTAGCGGAAATAAACTAAGAGTATTAAAAATAATATATTGATTAATAAGAATAATTTTTATCATTAATTTAAACCCCTTAATATGAAACTGTTTCATATTAAGGGGTTTTTTATAATAACTTTATTTATATTCCTATTTGTTATATCTAATTCCTTTTGGTTATAAGTTATTTTGCCTATAATCGAAGCTTGTTAAATTTTAACCAAAAAGGAAATGGGATGTTGCTTGTAACACAACTGCTTATTGGTGCTGCAATAGGGTTAGTTATTACAACGACCGGTGTAGGTGGCGGTGTTATTTTATTACCTGTTCTTATCTATCTTTTTGGTATGAATGCATTAGCTGCGGTTGCAACCGCTAATTTACTCTCAATGCTAATGAAGCTCTCATCTTCTTATATTCATTTTCGGTTAGGCAATATTCCATTAAAACCCGCCCTATTGATCTTAGGTATAATGTTTCCAGTAACATTTTTAGCGAGTTATGGTGTGACATGGTTGGGATCACAACCTCAATATTATGATCGTGTTGAATTTGCCATTAATATTTTAATGATCGTTGCTATCGTATTTTCATTGATCTTGTTTTTACAGAGAATGATAAGAAGAACAGCCATTTCAGATCCTTTGATTGTTTTACCACCACCTTCTTCAGTGACTTTTTCTTCTTTATTTGTGCCAGGAGTCAGCGCAGGGTTTGTACTTGGTGCAACCGGTGTAGGAGGAGGATTAGTGGTTCTGCCTGTATTAATGCGTTTTGCACAAATGGGTATTAAAGAGGCGGTCGGCACTTCTATTTTTATTACTACAATCCTCTCTGGTGGCTCTGCTATCGCTTATAGTGCTGGGGGTTATACTGATATTCACACGGCAATTATTCTTTGCTTAGGCTCCTTATTTTCTATTCCATTAGCACGTTATTTACTTGTGCATTTATCAGAGCGTTTCTTCCAGTATTTAACACTGTCTTTTATTCTGATCAGCATCATTATGATGAGTTGGAAGTTAATAAATTAACTTAATGTAATATCGAGTGAGTCAATCTTTATCTTATTTTCTTTCGTTAGACTAAATTTATTCTATCATCATTAGATTAACTATTAAGAGTAAGTAAAAACGAGATGAATATTAAAATAGGTGATGAGTTTTTAGTTTATATGGCGCTGGGTGAAGAGAGCTATATGAAAGAGTATTACCGTGTGATTGAAATTGATCCAGCGCTTTCTCAAGTGACCGGTAAATTACTAAGAAGAACGACGGCTGATGACAAAAATATGGGGTTAGGTCGTTGCGAGTTAGAAGGTGGTATTGAGCAATTTGCGTTAGAAGATATTTACCCTGTTAAAGCGTGATCCGTGATTGGGATCACGCTCCTGATTTAATTTGTCGCTTAGGCCACGGGCGCATTCTCAGGTAATGCAGATTTTGGTAAGCCAAACACTTTATCAAATACCCAGTTATAAACGAAGGTATAACAAGGGATGATGATGATCAGCGCAAAGTCCATAACGAATGCTTGCCATAACGAAACATTTAACCACCATGCAATTAATGGAATCAAATAGAGCACCAGCGTGAGCTGAAATCCAATCGCATGTGCTAGACGGCGTCTAAAAGTTCGGATCCTTGAAACTTGCCGACTTTCCCAAAATTCAAATAGGCAGTTATAAATAAAATTCCAACTCACCGCGATGGTTGTGATCACAAGCGCTAATGGTCCCGTTACTGCGGTTGAACTATCAGCCAAAAGTGCAAGCCCAACTGAAGAAATAACCCAGCCAAAAATTTCATAAGCTGTCACGTAGACAATTTTTCGTTTGATACCTTGCATTGTACTCTCTTTTTCTGTGGATCTGTGCCATTAAGCATCGTAAGATAAATCAGTAAGAATGATAGAAAAAGTTAGCTAATATCAATTTGACTGAAACATCAGGAGTGAACATGCAGTTCTCAAGTGAACATATTGCGATATTTTTAGCTGTGATGGATAAAGGATCCTTCTCTGCGGCTGCACGTTCATTAAAACGGGTTCCATCAGCAGTCAGTATGGCAATTGCTAATATGGAAGCTGAATTAGGTTACGCGCTTTTTGAGCGTTCATCACGAGAGCCTCAGCCAACTGAAAAAGCCAAAGCACTTGAGCCTCATGCCAGAATGATCGCAGAGCAATTAAAATTATTACAAGTGCATGCACAAGAGCTTTCTATGGATCTTGAAAGTGTTTTAAATATTGGTGTTGCGGCTGATATTAATCCTGATTATTTATTACCTGCGTTATCTGAATTAACGCAACGTTATCCCTTACTTAATGTGAATGTGATAACCGCGGCACAAGATGACATTATTGAGATGTTACATTCACATAAAATTCAATTAAGCCTCGTTTATGGGGGCTTATATGTGAATGGTGATGAGCAATTTCAGTACCTTGGCTCTGAGTCATTGGTGGCAACAATATCAGCAAGTCATATTGCATTAGCACATCCTGCAAGTGTATTTATTGAAGATCTTGTAAATGTGAGGCAAATTATGATCGCCAGTCATACCAAAGAGTTAAGAGATGAACGCTCATTAGTGGCAACAAATTATTGGCAAACTGATAGTTTTCAAATGGCTTTGGGTATGGTTGAAGCGGGAATGGGATGGGGGAATTTACCGTATTCGCTAATTTATACTCAATTGCAAAAAGGTAAATTAAAACAGCTTCAGTTTAAGAATACGAAGAATGAGTTGCGATTACCTATTCATGCTATGTGGCTAAAAGGGGAGTCGTTACAAAAAGGAGCAAAAGAGCTAGTTGAGCTGATGAGTACTCACCAGCCCATTGTGCCTAACTTTAATTAATCAACGCGTTGTTGATGAACCCAAACAGCGACTTCAACACGAGATTTTAGCTTCATCTTTTTCAATAGATGTTTTACATGCACTTTGACCGTACTTTCTGTGATATCAAGCTTACGTGCGATCATTTTATTTGATAAGCCTTGTGCAATCAGCTTTAAAATATCACGTTCACGCGGGGTGAGTTGTTCAATATCACGCTCACCTTCAGAACGATCTTCACGTAATGATTCAGCTAAAATAGGGGTTAATGCAGGGCTGACAACCATTTTTCCAGCGGCTGCTTGTTTTAGAGCGGCAAGTAATTCTTCAGGCTCCATATCTTTTAAAAGATACCCATCAGCACCACGTCTTAATGCTGTGACTAAATCATCACTATAATTTGATACGCTGAAAACCACGATCCGACCTGATAACGACTTTAATCGCAGTTGATCAAGTGTTTCAAAACCATTCATTCCAGGCATATTCAGATCGAGTAAGATTAAATCAGGATCTAACTCTTCAGCGAGTTTCACACCTTGAATACCATCTCCTGCTTCCCCAACGACAGTGAGTGTTGTATCAAGACTTAAAAGTTGTTTTACACCATTGCGTAGCATCGGGTGATCATCAATGAGTAAAATTGTCGCTTTTTCTGTGGGGGATCCCATATTATTCATTACGACTTGCTCCAATTTAGACAGGGTCTTTATGAGTAGTTATTAATGGAAATTTAACAAATACTTGAGTACCGCCCTGTTCACGTACTTTTATTGTATAAGAACCATTTAAGCTATTCGCGCGTTCACGCATAATAATAAGGCCATAGTGATTTAATTTTTCAGGTTCTGGGCTAATTCCCTCACCATTATCATTAATTTTTAGTTCAACCATGCCATGATTTAGAGATAAAGAGACTTCAGCCCAATTAGCATTGGCATGTTGTAAAATATTATTTAATGCTTCACGGACGATTTGTACAACATGAATACTTTGATGTGAATTCACACATTTTGCAGGTAATTGATAGTCAAATTGAATGGAGAAACCAAGGCGCTGATTAAATTCAGTCAGTGTATTTTCTAGCGCTGCAAGTAATCCTGGCTCAGTGAGTTTTAAGCGAAATGTCGTTAACAGTTCTCTTAATTGACGATAAGCCACATTCAGCTCTTCTCGCATCTCTTTAAGGAGTTTTTGGCAATTTTCCGGTAAGGTTTCTGACTGCATTTGTAAATAGCTAACTTGCATTTTTAAACAAGAAAGCGATTGAGCAATAGAGTCATGTAATTCACGAGCAATTGCCGAACGTTCATCCATTAACAAAAGCTGCTGTTGTTGCTCGTTTTGTTGTTCCATTGCCAGCATTGCTGAGATCTGTTTTGTCAGTAAGAGCATCAAATTATTTTGTTCGTCAGTTAACACAGTATGTTCAGGTAACTGCATAACAAATAATCCATAACGATGGATTTGATCCGCTAATTCCCAATGTAATAACTCACTATTTAATGAAGGCGTTATTGACGTATTATCTTCACAACGTTCACATTGTGGAGCAGGGCAATGTTCGGCGCGTGGTTGAGGCTCTAAACTAATTTCATTAAACAGTGTGTGATGATTATCTTCATATAAACGTATCTGAAAATAAGTATCGGGAATGATTTGTTGAAGCTCAAATAATATCTGTTTTAATCGGGCACAAAGTGGTGCAGGAGAGTGTAATTGTTGGCTTGAATGATAGAGATAAGAGAGCACTTTATTTTTCTGTTGTAAGTCGTAAGTTTTTTCAACCACTCTTTGTTCTAATTCGCTATACAGCGTAGAAAGTTCTTCTGACATAGTATTGAGTGCAATACCCAATGTGGCAATTTCATCATGGTGTGTTCGTTGGTGGAAACGTGCTGAAAAATCACCATGACCAATCGAATTAGCCATTGTCATAAGTTGTTGCCAAGGATGTAATAACCGGTGACGGAAATGCCAAACAGAGCCAAACAGCAATAACAGTGTAAGTGCAGTGAAAATAAGCTGAGTATAAGCCACCAGCCTAATTTTTTGCTCTGTGAGTTGGTCAATACTTAATACGAGTTTATCTAGCTGTGCAACAAATAAGACAACCTCTTGTTTTGCATCATCTCGTTGTTGTGCATAGAGCAAGGTCGGTTTTAAGATATCTTTCCAGTAAGTATTTAATTGAGCATATTGTGATTGTAGCGATTGATTACTTAGGACTTGAAGTAACTCCACACTGTCTAAGTCAGTTTCTAATTCATGAAGATAATAACGATGCTGTTCATCTAGAGGTAACGCTGATAGCAAGCGATAGCTTTGCATTCGCAGCGATCCTGATTTATTAATGGCATGAGCATTACCTTGCACACTCAAAATAATATGGTTAGAAATCGCCATTCCCACCACACCCAATAGCGTGAAAAGTAACATCAAAATCGCTATCTGGTTAATAATTGAAAAACGGTAGTGCCATTGGATTTTATGTGTACTCATCGTTATTTTCCAAATTTATTCTGGCGCTATATTGCCTTAAAAAGACATCAAATGTCATATACTACTAAAGTGTTACCCCTAAATATCTGATAGAGATAATTTCACTGATAAATTACAGTGGTATTTGTTTAACTTATTAATT
Source organism: Proteus vulgaris (assembly GCF_033708015.1). Classification (NCBI taxonomy): domain Bacteria; kingdom Pseudomonadati; phylum Pseudomonadota; class Gammaproteobacteria; order Enterobacterales; family Morganellaceae; genus Proteus; species Proteus vulgaris. Next base: position 461,894 of record NZ_CP137920.1, read on the forward strand.
TAAAATAAAAAATTAAGAGTAACCCTATTAATACTTAGGTGTGAAAAGTCATTTCAGCTTAAAAATTAAACAAATATTTGCTTGATGCAGATCATGACTAATTAACAATTCTAATCGTAAAAAGGTGCCAATCTAACCGTTAACCGAGGTTGTTATGGCACTCACTCAACACCCAGAAAAAATGAGAAAAGGGGTGATCGAAGATTGGCATCCTGAAGATAAAGCTTTTTGGGAAAAGACTGGTCAAAAGATCGCTTCACGCAATTTATGGATTTCTGTTCCTTGTTTACTTTTATCATTCTGCGTATGGATGCTTTTTAGTGCCGTTGCAGTAAATTTGAACAAAGTTGGTTTTAACTTTACCACAGATCAGCTATTTATGCTGACTGCACTGCCTTCAGTATCAGGTGCTATTTTACGTGTTCCTTATTCCTTTGTTATTCCTATTTTTGGTGGTCGTCGTTGGACAGCGATCAGTACCGTATTTCTCATCATTCCTTGTATTTGGCTTGGTTTTGCAGTGCAAGACACCACAACATCTTATTCAACCTTTATTGTGATTTCACTTTTATGTGGCTTTGCCGGTGCAAACTTTGCCTCAAGTATGGCAAACATCAGCTTTTTCTTTCCTAAAGCACGTCAAGGTGGGGCATTAGGATTAAATGGCGGATTAGGCAATCTGGGTGTCAGCGTCATGCAGTTAGTTGCACCATTAGTGATTGGTGTTGGCATGTTTGCGATGTTTAGTGGTCCCGGTATTGTTCAGCCTGATGGTTCACGTTTATGGCTAGAAAATGCTGCATGGATTTGGGTTCCTTTCTTACTTATTCTGACATTTGCGGCTTGGTTTGGTATGAACGACCTTGCGGCTAACAAAGCGTCTTTAAGCCAGCAATTGCCTGTATTAAAACGGGGACATCTCTGGCTATTAAGTATTTTATACCTGTGCTCTTTTGGTTCATTTATTGGTTTTTCTGCGGGTTTTGCCATGCTTTCTAAAACCCAATTCCCCGATATTGTCATTTTGCATTATGCCTTTTTTGGACCTTTATTAGGCGCTTTAGCTCGCCCTGTTGGCGGGGCTTTATCGGATAGATTTGGGGGGATTAGAGTCACACTGATTAACTTTATTATCATGGCAATTTTCTCCGCGCTACTCTTCTTAACACTACCTGAAAACGGTGCTGGTGGCTCGTTTATCGCATTCTATGGCGTCTTTATGGTGTTGTTTTTAACCGCGGGTTTAGGGAGTGGTTCTACATTCCAAATGATTGCAGTGGTATTTAGAAAAATCACAGTTGACCGCATGAAAGCACAAGGTGTTTCAGATGAAGCTGCTCAAAAAGAAGCCGTAACAGAAAGTGCAGCTGCATTGGGTTTTATCTCTGCAATTGGTGCAATTGGTGGTTTCTTTATTCCTAAAGCTTTTGGTACATCACTGGCTATGACTGGCTCTCCTGCCGGTGCCATGAAAATCTTTGTTCTATTTTATATCGCCTGCGTCTTGATCACTTGGTTGGTCTATGGACGTAAACACAATAAACAATAATGACGAATTATACGCAATGTGAGCGCGCTCGCGCGCATTGGGAGAGTATCTGATGAGTAAGTTTCTCGATAGATTCCGCTATTTTAAGCAACTTGGTGATACGTTTTCACAAGATCACGGGCAAGAATTAAATGTTAATCGTGACTGGGAAAATAGTTATCGTAGTCGCTGGCAACACGACAAAATTGTTCGTTCTACTCACGGTGTAAACTGTACTGGCTCTTGTAGCTGGAAAATTTACGTCAAAAATGGGTTGGTTACATGGGAAACCCAACAAACTGACTATCCACGTACACGTCCTGATTTACCCGATCATGAGCCTCGTGGCTGTCCTCGTGGTGCGAGCTATTCATGGTATTTATATAGCGCGAACCGCGTTAAATACCCAATGGTACGTAAACGTCTAATTAAATTGTGGCGTGAAGCAAAAGCACAACATAGCGATCCCGTTGATGCATGGGCATCCATTGTGAACTCGCCAGAAAAAACGAAAAGCTATAAACAAGCTCGTGGGCGGGGAGGATTTGTTCGCTCTTCATGGTCAGAAGTGAATGAAATTATCGCAGCGTCGAACGTGTTTACAGCAAAAGCGTTTGGTCCTGATCGTATTATCGGTTTTTCGCCAATACCTGCTATGTCGATGGTGTCATATGCTGCGGGTGCGCGCTATTTATCTCTAATAGGGGGTGCATGCTTAAGTTTCTATGATTGGTATTGCGATTTACCTCCTGCATCACCTATGACTTGGGGTGAACAAACAGACGTTCCTGAATCAGCGGACTGGTATAACGCTTCTTACTTGATTGCATGGGGCTCTAACGTACCGCAAACACGTACGCCAGATGCTCATTTCTTTACAGAAGTTCGCTACAAAGGAACAAAAACCGTTGCAGTGACACCGGATTACGCTGAAATCGCGAAACTGTGTGACCAATGGTTAAATCCCAAACAAGGTACTGACAGTGCAATGGCAATGGCGATGGGACACGTTATTCTTAACGAATTCCACGTTAAACGCCAAACGGAATACTTTAGTAACTACGTGCGCACTTACACTGATATGCCAATGTTAGTGATGTTAGATGAACATGACTCTGGCAAGTTAGTTGCGGGTCGTATGTTACGTGCTTCTGATTTAGTGAACAATCTGGATCAGGAGAAAAACCCAGAGTGGAAAACCATTGCTATTGATGAGAAAACACAGCAATTAGTGGCTCCTCAAGGTTCGATGGGCTTTCGTTGGGAAGGTGCGGCTAAATGGAATCTTGAACCTAAAGACGGTAAAAGTGGTGAAGAAGTCACTTTACAATTAGGTCTTTTAGAAAACCACGATGATGTTGTTGATGTGGCATTCCCTTATTTTGGGGGTATCAAGAGTGAATACTTTGAAGGTGTTGCTCTGGATGATGTTCTCGTTCATAAACTCCCGGCTAAACGTATTACACTTGCCAATGGCGAAGAAAAATACGTTACAACCGTCTATGACTTGCTATTAGCCAACTACGGTATTGATCGTGGTTTAAATGATGAAAACTGTGCATCAAACTACGATGAAATCAAAGCCTATTCACCCGCATGGGCAGAAAAAGTCACAGGGGTAAGTCGTCAAGATATCACTCGTATTGCGCGTGAATTTGCAGATAATGCAGAAAAAACACATGGTCGTTCTATGGTGATTGTGGGGGCGGGTATTAACCACTGGTATCACATGGACATGACCTATCGTGGCATTATCAATATGCTGATTTTCTGTGGCTGTGTCGGTCAAAGTGGTGGGGGATGGGCACACTATGTTGGACAAGAAAAACTGCGTCCACAAACGGGTTGGTTACCATTAGCCTTCGGTCTTGACTGGCAGCGCCCGCCTCGCCATATGAACAGTACGTCATTTTTCTATAACCACTCAAGTCAGTGGCGTTATGAAACCGTATCACCAACAGCGTTGTTATCACCATTAGCAGATAAATCTCGCTTTAGTGGCAGCTTGGTCGATATGAACGTACGTTCAGAGCGTATGGGGTGGTTACCGTCGGCACCACAATTAAACGTTAACCCATTATCTATTGCCAAGAAAGCTCAACAAGCTGGCGTCAGTGCAACGGATTATACCGTTAATGCATTGAAATCAGGTGAGATCCGTTTTGCTTCAGAGCAACCAGATAACCCACAAAATTTTCCACGAAATTTATTTATTTGGCGTTCTAATTTGTTAGGTTCAGCAGGTAAAGGACACGAGTATTTACTGAAATACTTGCTGGGAACCGAAAACGGATTGCAAGGTAAAGATTTAGGCGAGCAAGGGCAAGTTAAGCCACAAGAAGTGGAATGGCAAGATAAAGGAGGGGAAGGGAAAGTTGATTTAGTGGTGACGTTAGACTTCCGTATGTCAAGTACTTGCCTATTTTCCGATATCGTTTTACCCACTGCCACATGGTATGAAAAAGATGATATGAATACGTCGGATATGCATCCATTTATTCATCCATTAACCGCCGCGGTAGATCCCGCTTGGGAGTCCAAAACCGATTGGGAAATTTATAAAGGTATTGCTAAAACCTTTTCTAAATTGTGTGTCGGTCATTTAGGGGTTGAAACCGATTTAGTGACACAGCCAATACAACATGACTCCGCCGCTGAAATGGCACAGCCTTTCGATGTGAAAGATTGGAAAAAAGGCGAATGCAATCTTATTCCAGGCAAAACAGCACCACACCTTATTCCTGTTGAGCGTGATTATCCAAATACCTATGCTCGTTTTACCTCACTGGGTCCTTTAATGGACAAATTGGGTAATGGTGGTAAAGGAATTAGTTGGAATACACAAGCAGAAGTTGATTTTCTGAAAAAACTTAATCGCGTTCGTCATGATGGTGTGGCAAAAGGACGTCCTGCGATTGAAACGGCGATTGATGCCGCTGAAGTTATTCTCTCTTTAGCCCCTGAAACTAATGGTCAAGTGGCGGTAAAAGCGTGGGATGCACTCAGTCAAGTGACAGGTCGTGATCACACGCATTTAGCTAAAGTAAAGGAAGACGAAAAAATTCGTTTCCGCGATATCGTTGCCCAACCTCGTAAGATTATTTCAAGCCCTACATGGTCTGGTCTTGAAGATGAGCACGTCTCTTATAACGCCTGTTATACCAACGTTCACGAAATGATCCCTTGGCGTACGTTAAGTGGTCGTCAGCAGTTGTATCAAGATCACGAGTGGATGCGTGCTTATGGTGAAAGTTTAGTGGTCTATCGCCCCCCTATTGATACTAAGGCGATTGATGCAGTTAAAGGTAAAAAACCCAATGGTTTCCCTGAAAAAGCGCTGAACTTTCTGACGCCTCATCAAAAATGGGGTATTCACTCAACATATAGCGATAACTTACTGATGTTAACACTGGGTCGTGGTGGCCCTGTGGTTTGGCTGAGTGAAGATGATGCCAAAGAGATGGGAATTAGTGATAACGATTGGGTTGAAGCATACAACAGCAATGGTGCGCTAACGGCAAGAGCGATTGTCAGTCAACGTATTCCTGATGGCATGATTTACATGTATCACGCACAAGAGCGTCAAATAAACCTGCCAGGCTCTGAAATGACTGGAATGCGTGGGGGTATTCACAACTCTGTGACACGCGTTTGCCCTAAACCAACCCATATGATTGGTGGATATGCTCAGTTGGCTTATAGCTTTAACTATTACGGCACTGTGGGTTCTAACCGTGATGAGTTCGTTGTGGTGCGTAAAATGAAACAGATTGATTGGCTTGATGGTGAAGGTGATGCTTATCAACAGACCCTGAATGGACAGGAGAAGGCATAATGAAAATTCGTTCACAAGTCGGTATGGTACTGAACCTCGACAAATGTATCGGTTGCCATACCTGTTCAGTAACCTGTAAAAATGTTTGGACCAGCCGTGAAGGCGTTGAATATGCATGGTTCAATAACGTCGAAACTAAGCCAGGTACAGGGTATCCCCAAAATTGGGAAGATCAAGAGAAGTGGAAAGGCGGTTGGATCAAAAATATTAAAGGTAAGTTAGTACCAAGAATGGGTAACCGTGTTGGTCTATTATCTAACATTTTTGCCAATCCCGATGTTCCCGCATTAGACGACTACTATGAGCCATTTGATTATGACTATGAGCATTTAAAAAATGCACCAGAAGGCGCATTACCGACAGCACGTCCTCGTTCGTTGATCACGGGTCAGCGTATGACCAAGATCGAAAAAGGCCCCAACTGGGAAGATGATTTAGGGGGGGAATTTAGCAAACGTGCTGCGGATAAAAACTTCGCCAATATGCAAAAAGAGATGTACGGGCAGTTTGAAAATACATTCATGATGTATTTACCTCGCTTATGTGAACACTGCTTAAATCCTGCTTGTGTCGCGACATGCCCTAGTGGTGCGATTTATAAGCGTGCGGAAGATGGTATTGTGCTTATCGATCAAGATAAATGCCGTGGATGGCGCATGTGTCTAACTGGATGCCCGTACAAAAAAATCTATTTCAACTGGAAAAGTGGTAAGTCAGAAAAATGTATTTTCTGTTATCCACGTATTGAAGCGGGTCAGCCAACATTGTGCTCAGAAACCTGTGTTGGACGTATTCGTTATTTGGGGGTGATGCTGTATGACGCAGATAAGATCTCACAAGCCGCCAGTGCAGATAACGAAAAAGATTTATATCAAAGCCAATTAGATATCTTCTTAGATCCCTTCGATCCTGAAGTTATTAAAGCCGCAGAAGAGCAAGGTATTCCATTAAGTGTGATTGATGCAGCACAACGTTCACCTGTGTACAAAATGGCTGTGGATTGGAAGCTGGCATTACCACTGCACCCTGAATATCGTACTTTACCCATGGTGTGGTATGTACCACCGCTGTCACCGATCCAATCTGTTGCTGATGCGGGTGTGTTACCACATACAGGCGTTTTGCCTGATGTAGAAAGCTTGCGTATTCCTGTTCAATATTTAGCAAATTTACTGACCGCTGGGGATACGGCACCTGTGTTATTAGCATTAAAACGCATGTTAGCGATGCGTCATTACAAACGTGCTGAAACGGTAGAAGGAAAAACTGACTTAAGTGCGTTAGAGCAAGTGGGGTTGACTGAAGCGCAAGCACAAGAGATGTATCGCTATCTGGCTATTGCCAATTATGAAGATCGCTTTGTTATTCCATCAAGCCATCGAGAACTTGCAAGAGAAGCTTTCCCAGAACGTAATGGTTGTGGTTTTAGTTTTGGTGATGGCTGCCATGGGAGTGATAGCAAATTTAATTTGTTTAACAGTCATCGCATTGATGCGATTGATATCACTTCAAGAACACCTCAGGATGAACGTCGTTCAGAGGAGAAAATATGATGATCTCTCTGAAAGTTATTTCTCATCTTTTAGATTATCCCACACAAGAATTATGGGATAACCGTGGCGAGCTTATTGATGCGTTACAGGAAGCCGATGAGCTTCCAGTAACACAAGTTGCAAAATTGATGGCGTTTATTCACGCGTTAACGCAACAAGAGTTATTAGATGCGCAATCTCAATACAGTGAGCTTTTTGATAGGGGTCGAGCACGATCACTGTTGTTATTTGAGCATGTTCATGGTGAGTCTCGCGATCGTGGTCAGGCAATGGTTGATCTGCTCAATCAGTATCAACAAGCGGGGATCACATTAAGTAGCCGTGAACTTCCCGACTATTTACCTACTTACCTTGAGTATTTAACACTTTTACCTGCAACAGAGTGTATTGAAGGGGTAAACAATATTGCGCCTATTTTGGCTCTGTTAGGTGAGCGTTTAAAACAACGAGGCAGTGATTATCACGCTCTCTTTGATGTATTGCTTTGTCTTTCACAAAGTGGGTTAGAAGCGTCACAACTCTCGGCTCAAGTCGAAAAAGAGCCGTTAGATGATACACCCGCGGCGTTAGATGCAGTGTGGGAAGAAGAACAAGTGACGTTTCTTGGCGAGGGTACGCAATGTGGCAGTAGCAATATTGTCCAACATCAGCGTCGTTTTGCACAAGAGACGGCAGTTCAATATCTCAATGTGGGGAATTCGTTGGGTACGGGAGCACAAAAATGAATTACATCAATATGTTATTTTTTGATATCTATCCCTATATTGCGGGTGCTGTTTTTATTATCGGTAGCTGGTTACGTTATGACTATGGTCAATATACATGGCGTGCTGGATCTAGTCAGATGTTAGACAAGAAAAACATGCGCTTAGCTTCTAACTTATTTCATGTGGGGATCCTCGGTATTTTTGCTGGTCACTTTCTAGGGATGTTAACGCCACACTGGGTGTATGGATCTTTCTTACCAATTGAATATAAGCAAATTATGGCGATGGTAGGTGGTGGTACGTGTGGTGTGTTAATGCTGGTTGGTGGGGTAATGTTATTAAAACGCCGTTTAACCAATCCACGGGTAAGAGCGACATCTTCATTTGGTGACATTATGATTTTAACGCTGCTGGTTGTTCAAGTTGCGTTAGGTTTGCTGACTATTCCCTTCTCTGCTCAACATATGGATGGTAGCGAAATGATGAAGCTGGTGGCTTGGGCACAATCTATCGTGACTTTCCACGGCGGTGCTTCAGCAAACCTTGAAGGTGTTGCATGGGTATTTAAATTGCATATCTTCTTAGGAATGACGATTTTCTTATTATTTCCATTCTGTCGATTAGTGCATATCTGGAGCGTGCCAATTGAGTATTTAACTCGTCGCTATCAAATTGTGCGTAATCGTCATTAATGAATACCCTTCTCCTGATAGTAAATTAGAGATCTTTTTATTGCGCTTATCTCACCCCCGCCCGCGGGGGTTTTTTTATCTCTTTTGCTTGCCTTAAAACATCAACAAAATTTTTGAATGGTTAAAGCAATAATCTTTAGATTCATTTAAGAATGGTTGCACTTATAATTCTTTTCAACGAAATGAATTTATATCAGACAATAAACAGTTAATTAAATATAGTGATATTTAATTAAATTTAAAGATTCAAAATCGATTATTTATTAATAATAAATAAACTTACTTGTAAATTTAAATTAATCTGAGTATTGCCATGTAAATTTGGTGCTATGATTTAATTGAGTCTTACCTCTATAAAACTATTGGAGATTATTATGAGCTTTAAATATCATCGTATTGATAAAAATAATGCCGCTGTTCTGTTGGTTGACCATCAAGCAGGATTACTCTCTTTAGTTAGAGATATCGAGCCTGATAAATTCAATAATAATGTATTAGCATTAGCTAATGCCGCTAAATACTTTAATCTACCTACCATTTTAACGACTTCTTTTGAAGATGGTCCTAATGGTCCTCTCATGCCTCAACTTGTTGAGATGTTCCCTGATGCCCCTTATATCGCTCGCCCAGGTCAAATCAATGCATGGGATAATGAAGACTTCGTCAAAGCAGTGAAAGCAACAGGTAAAAAACAACTGATTATTGCCGGTGTCGTGACTGAGGTTTGTGTTGCATTTCCAGCATTATCAGCACTTGAAGAGGGTTTTGAAGTCTTTGTTGTCACTGATGCTTCAGGCACTTTCAATGCTATTTCTCGTGACTCTGCGTGGGATAGAATGTCAAAAGCGGGGGCTCAATTAATTAACTGGTTTGGTTTAGCTTGTGAATTACACCGTGATTGGCGTAATGATGTTGAAGGATTAGGTACTCTGTTTGCTAATCATATTCCAGACTACCGTAATCTTATGACTAGCTATAATACTTTAACAAAAAAGTAATCGGTTAATTTAAGTTTTATCTAAAAATAGGGCTTATATTATTTTTCGACAAATATAATTTAATTGAATTTTAAATATATTAAATTATAGATATAAGTCCTTAATTAAAAACGGAATAGAAATGAAACGTCAAATATTAAAAACCACCGCTCTCGCGATGGCATTAAGTGTAGGTGTTGCACAGGCAGCTGAATATAAAGCAAGTACTGCTGAAGGCCCAATAAAAATAGTCAACTTAAAAGCCATGGAAGCACAAGTTCAAGCGAATATGGAAAAAGGTGCTTTTGGTTATATTCGTGGTGGTGCAGAAGACGAAAATAATTTACGTTCAAATACGTCTGCATTTGATAAAAAATATATTATGCCGCGTTCATTACAAGGCATCGAATTTTCTGACTTAGATTTAACAACAGAATTTTTGGGTATTAAATTAGATACGCCTATTATTCAGGCACCGATGGCAGCTCAAGGGCTTGCTCATCAACAAGGCGAAGTCGCCACAGCAAAAGGTATGGCAAAAGCAGGTTCTATTTTTTCATTAAGTACTTATGGTAATAAAACCATTAAAGAAGTGGCGGATGCTCAACCGGGTTATCCTTTCTTCTTCCAGTTGTATATGAGTAAAAATGATGCCTTTAACGAGTATATTTTATCTCAAGCAAAACAGTATGGTGCTAAAGGCATTATTATGACGATTGACTCTTCTGTTGGTGGTTATCGTGAAGATGATGTGAAAAATAATTTCCAATTCCCATTAGGTTTCGCCAACTTAGAAGCGTTTGCAAAAATCAGTGATGATAAATCTAAAACAGGTAAAGGGGCGGGTATTAGCGAGATTTATGCACAAGCTAAACAAGCCTTTACACCCGCAGATATTCAGTATGTGAAAAAAATGTCTGGTTTACCTGTGATTGTAAAAGGTATTGAATCACCTGAAGATGCCGATACTGCCATCAAAGCGGGCGCAGATGCAATTTGGGTTTCTAATCACGGTGGTCGTCAATTAGATAGCGCACCCGCAACAATTGATGTATTACCTGCGATTGCAAAAGTGGTGAATAAACGTGTTCCTATCGTCTTTGATAGTGGTGTGCGTCGTGGCTCACATGTCTTTAAAGCATTAGCTAGTGGGGCAGATGTTGTCGCGGTAGGTCGCCCAATTCTTTATGGATTAAATTTAGGGGGGGCTGAAGGTGTTAATTCAGTTATCCAACATTTAAATAAAGAATTAAAAATTAATATGATGTTAGGTGGCGCAAAAACAGTGAAAGATATTCAAGCCACTCAACTTTATACTGATGCAAGTTTTAATCAATAATTAGCTTATAAATTTAAAAATAATAAAACCCGCGTTCAATATTGAGCGCGGGTTTTTCTATCAACTTAAAAAATATTGTTAGTTTAAGAATTTATTTTTGGGTTGATGGTACTTCACCAAAACAGAGGTTATTTTGATTATTAATCCCTCCATCTGGTGAGGTATAACCTAAGCAACCTAACATCGAATCAAAGATATTGTGATGATAGAACGTGCGCTCCGCATCTTGATTACGTTTTAGATTATCAAATAACTGTTTATTTTCAGGTTCAGCTAAATAACTATCCGACATCCAAACTAAGAAAGGCACTTTAAATTGTTCAGGTGGGGCAATTTCTTTTGGTGTGCCGTGTAAGCCACCTTTCTCTGAAATAGATTCACCGTGATCGGAAGTATAAAATACAATGGCTTTTTTATCGCGTAATGTGTCGAGTATGCCATCAATAAAATAGTCGGTATAAAGAATCGAGTTATCATAAGCATTCACTAACTGCTCTTTTGTACACTCGTCATCCACATTTAAACATTCAGGTTGATATTTTTTGAATGATTCAGGGTAACGCTGTGAATACATAAAGTGAGATCCTTTAGTATGTAAAATCACTAAATGATTTCCTTTAGGATGCTGAGAAATCGCATTTGCCGTTTCAGCAATTAATAAGGTGTCATCAAGCTCTTTACCAAAGTTGCTATTTTTGGCGGTCATCATCTCTTTCATTGCGTAGTTATTTAAATCAAGTTTATTGTAAAACCACAACTCGCTTTGCATTGAGAACAGCTCTGATGACATACCTAGTTGGCTTAATACTGAGAAAATATTATTCTCTTTTAATGTCCGCTGATCGTTACTTTCAGTTCCATTTTCTCGTACAAACATACATTTTAAAGAGAGTTTTGTTGCGGTATCACAAGAAACACCTTGAAAGGCAACCAGATTTTTCTCTTGGCTTAATAGCGGATTGGTTTGGCGTTCATATCCTAATAATCCCATATGATCCCATCTTGCTGTTTCACCAATAATAAAGACAACATACACATCCTCGTTAGCCTTTGATGGTTGGTATGTGAAGTGATCGGCAGGATCAAAAATATTTTGACTATTAAACGTATCGTCATACTGCGTTATCGCGTATTGGAATAAAGGAATAATCCAATTTGTAGGTAAATAGGCATAACTTAAGCCACCACTATAGCTTGGCAAATCCAGATTATTTTTTATTTCATAGGCTTTTTGTTTTGAATCAAGCGTTTTTAAATAGGTAAAAACGGCCAGTGCAATCACTAGCATTTTGACCGTGTTTTTTAGCCAGATTTTTTTCTTTTGTTGCTTTGTTAGATTTTCCTCTGGTTTTTTACATAGCCAAATAAGCGTCAAGGGTAAAATAGATAATCCAATAATCCAAATAATCACATTGGGGCTAACTAGCTCTTTAGATAAATCTGTATCCGTAGTGAGTGTTGAAATAATAATGCCGTATCCAATGACGACGTCATAAAAAGAAATATAGTAACTTGCACAAACACTCACGACGAGAATAAAAGAGGCAACTATTTTAAAGAAAAGAGAGCCGAAGAAAGAGAGTAGTCGTAATAAAAAGAAGGTAAAGGCAATATTAACGGCAATTTCACCTAAAATATATAATGCATCAATGAGGGGGTTGTTTGTATTCTGTGTGCCGTATCGGCCAATGTAAACGGAAAGATTAAGAAAGAAACCAAGGTAGACAGCTAAAAAAAGGGCAATACTTTCTTTAGAAAACCGTAAAAACTTTAATTTTTGCATATTCAGTTATTATCAATTTATCGTATGTAGAGGTCTTTAAGACCGCGAAGTTGTTTTCAGGTTCAGTATTATGTTCTTTTTTTGCTTGAAATTTAAAAATTTTTTATTTGAATTACATTAATGTCAAAATTATTAATTTTAAATAGTTCAAATAGATAGGAATATTGATAGAGATATAAGAAAGTTGTCATCATTATATATGGCGAGACGCCAATAAAGGCAGATAAGAATGCATATTTATTATTTTGATTTTACAAATAATAAGTATTATTACGTTATAAGTATTAATGTATAACGAGTTTTGATAGAAACGCCAGTCGACATAAATATCGTCATTAGTGTCGAGCATTCCCTGCTATTTTAGTTTTCATTGTTTTTTACTCATTCAGCGAATTTTGTTTTTCTTTATTTTTCATCGTGTTGAAGAAAAATAAAAAAGAGTGCTTATTTGGCACACTCTCTGCATAGATAGAGGAGAGAATCAGGTAATAACCTGAAAGTTGATGAACACAGGAGCAATGTTGATGAAAAAAGTCATCACGGTCTGTCCGTATTGCGCCTCAGGATGCAAAATCTACCTGAAGGTGGAAAACGGTAAAATCATTGGTGCTGAAGGCGCTAATGGTTTAACAAACCAAGGTGAGCTGTGTCTGAAAGGGTATTATGGATGGGATTTTATCCATGATACTAAGATACTGACTCCACGTCTTAAAACACCTATGATCCGTCGTGAAAGAGGCGGAAAATTAGAATCGGTTTCTTGGGAAGAAGCAATTGAGTTTGCAAGTAGTAAGCTTCTTGCTATCAAAGAGAAATACGGTGCTAAATCTATTATGACAACGGGCTCTTCGCGAGGGCCTGGTAACGAAGCTAACTTCGTTATGCAGAAGTTTGCTCGTGCAGTTATCGGAAATAATAATATAGATTGCTGTGCTCGTGTCTGACACGGCCCTTCGGTTGCAGGTCTGCAGCGTTCGGTCGGTAATGGTGCTATGAGCAACTCAATCGTTGAGATTGAAGATACCAAATGTCTATTTGTCTTCGGCTATAATGCAGCAGACTCGCATCCTATTGTTGCTCGCCGTATTGTTAAGGCGAAAGAAAAGGGTGCTAAAATTATTGTATGTGACCCTCGTTACATCGAAACAGCACGTTTAGCCGATTTACACTTAGGCTTAAAAAATGGCTCTAACATTGCGTTATTAAATGCGATTGCGCATGTGATTATTGAAGAAGGATTACATGATAAATCCTTTATCGAAAATCACACCGAGCAATTTGAAGAATATTGTAAATTAGTTGAAAGCTATACACCTGAATCCGTTGAAGAAACAACCGGTTTAAGTGCTCAAATTATTCGCGAAGCTGCACGTATGTACGCGAAAGCAGAAACAGCAACAATTCTTTGGGGAATGGGTGTAACGCAATTCTATCAAGGTGTTGAAACGGTTCGTGCATTGACGAGTTTAGCCTTATTAACGGGTAATTTAGGTAAAAAATACGTCGGTGTTGGCCCAGTTCGTGGTCAAAATAACGTACAAGGTGCGTGTGATATGGGAGCATTACCTAACACACTGCCTGGTTATCAATACGTTACTGACGAAAAAGCGCGTGAGAAATTTGCTAAATTCTGGGGCATTGAATCCATGCCTGATGAAGTGGGCTATGCGTTAAGTGAAGTCCCTCATAATATCGATCATGGCTTATTAAAAGCGCACTACATAATGGGTGAAGATCCACTGCAAACTGAGCCTGATCTCGCCACAATCCGTAGAACGTTTGAAAAACTGGAGCTACTGATAGTACAAGATATCTTTATGACCAAAACAGCGTCTATTGCTGACGTTATTTTCCCTGCAACATCATGGGGTGAGCATGAAGGTGTTTATACGGCGGCAGACCGTGGTTTCCAACGCTTCTATAAAGCCGTTGAACCTGTTGGTGATGTAAAAACAGACTGGCAAATTATCAGTCTGATGGCAACCGCAATGGGTTATCCAATGCATTACAACAATACCAAAGAAATTTGGGATGAGTTGCGTGAGTTATGCCCGATTTATTATGGTGCGACTTACGAAAAAATGGCGGACTTGGCTTATATTCAATGGCCTTGCCCAACAGAAGATAGCCCTGGTACACAATATCTGTACGAAGGGGGTAAATTTGATACCCCTAATGGTAAAGGTCAATTCTTTACTTGTGAATGGGCGCCACCTATTGACAAGCTATCCGATGAATTCCCAATGGTACTAGCAACCGTTCGTGAAGTTGGACACTACTCTTGCCGTTCAATGACAGGTAACTGTAAAGCATTGGCGGCGTTGGCTGATGAACCGGGTTATGTTCAATTAAACACGGAAGATGCCAAACAGTTGGGTATCAAAGATCAGGAATTAGTCTGGATACGTTCTCGTCAAGGTAAAGTGATTACGCGTGCTGCGGTCAGTGATAGACCGAATAAAGGCGCTGTATATATGACTTACCAGTGGTGGATTGGGGCTTGTAACGAACTCGTTGCAGAAAACTTAAGCCCAATCACTAAAACACCTGAGTATAAATATTGTGCAGTATGTGTTGAGCCAATCAAGGAACAGGCTCAGGCAGAACACTATGTGAAAACGGAATATAGCAATATTAAACGTCGTTTAAGAGAAGCCGCCGAGGGCTAATCTGACCTAATTAATCTTGTTTTTCTGCCTTAAGACCGAGTTTATTGACCTTGTGTTAGTAAACTCGGTTTTTTTATGGTTTTTTATTGTTGTAGGGCTTTTTCTCTTCTGTTTATCGTCGAAAAATCACTTAACTTTTGTCTAAATATTCACCATGCGTTGGCTCACAATAAAAAAAGTAACATGTTACTTTTAACGTAATCTGTTTCTAAATCAAATGGATAAATTGCTTTTTATTTAATGCCAGCGCAGGATGTTGTCATGGAAATGAGTGTATGAAAACAACAACGAGATACCGTATGAAAAAACTCATTAATGCCCTACAAGCGTTTGGTAAATCCTTATATGGCCCCGTCTTGATATTACCTATTGTCGGTTTATATATCGCTTTAGGTAATGTCTTTGGCAATGGCAATCTTGCGGAATATATTCCGTTTTTAAATCACCCCGTTATTCAAAGTATTGGACAATTACTTGCGAAATCATCAGTGGCTATTTTAGTTAATCTGGCACTGATTTTTGCTGTGGGTATTCCCGTTGGTTTAGCGAAAAAAGACAAAGGCTATGCCGGTTTAATTGGCTTAGTGGTGTTTGTCATTTTCACGAATGCCATGAATATAACGCTAACACTACAAGGTAAGTTGGTTAGTGCAGATGAGATGCGAGCTGCTGGTCAAGGCATGGTATTAGGTGTCCAGGTTCTAGAGATGGGGGTATTTGCAGGTATTTTAACTGGAGCAATATCAGGATGGCTTTATAACCGTTATTCAGGTCGTCAATTTAACGGCATTATGGCTATTTACTCTGGTCACTGCTTTGTCGCCATTATTGCTATCCCATTCACCATTGCGTTGGCTGTTTTAATGTGTGAAGTTTGGCCTTTTGCTCAGGCGGGGATCACTAAGATGGCGCTCGTTATTCATGATTCTGGTGCTTTTGGTGCGCTGATTTATGGATTCTTAGAACGTATTCTGATCCCAACTGGATTACATCATTTAGTTTATACCCCATTCTTGTATACAGAATTAGGCGGTGTTGCAGATGTTTGCGGCACAACTTATCAAGGTGCAAGAAATATCTATTTTGCTGAAATGGCATGCCCTGAAGTTAAACAACTTAGTCGCACTGTGATTTGGGATGCACGCGGTATCGCTAAAATGTTTGGTTTAACGGCGGCAGCGGCAGCCATGATCTCTGTGGCTAAAAAAGAGAAAAAACAGATGGCGAAGGCGATTTTAATTCCGGCTGCTGCGACTTCCTTTTTACTCGGTGTGACAGAGCCTCTTGAATTTTCTTTCCTATTTGTTGCGCCTGTTCTGTTTTTAGTTCACGCCGTATTAACCGGCATTGGCATGATGTTGTTCTATCTATTAGGTGTTCATGCAATTGGTGCGAACGGTGTTATTGATTTCATTTTATATAACTTGCCATTAGGTACTGAAAAATCAAATTGGCCTATGTATATCGTGGTGGGTTTGATTATGTCCGTTCTCTATTTCGTTATCTTTAGAATCCTGATTTTAAAACTCAATCTTAAAACACCGGGGCGTGAAGATGATGATGAAGAGACGCGTTTATACAGCAAGGAAGATTACAAGAAAAAAGCAGAAAAAATCGCTACTTCTGAAGAAACGGCTGAAGTTATCAATGAGTTAGGTGAAACGATTATTGAAGGGCTCGGTGGACGTGACAATATCGAAGTGGTTGATAATTGTTATACCCGCTTAAGAGTCATTGTTAAAAATGTTGATGTCATTCATGAAGATATCTTGAAAAAAACGGGTGCTAAAGGCGTTGTGCGCCATGGTAATAACGTGCAAGTTGTTTATGGATTACATGTAAAAAAAATGCGTGAAGCGGTCGAAGCCGCACTTTAATAGGAGAAAGAAAGATGACTAAATCACCCTTTATCTTAAGTATTGCAGGCGGCGGAAGCACCTATACACCAGGAATTGTAAAAAGCTTAATGGTGCGTTTAGAGGATTTCCCACTGAGTGAAATTCGCTTATACGACATTGATCAAGAGCGTCAAGACACTATTGCACCTGTGGTTGAAAAAGTGATCCGTGATCATAGCGATACTATTAAGTTTACGGTGACAACAGATCCAGAAACTGCATTTGATGGTGCTCACTTTGTATTTGCTCAAATGCGTGTGGGTCAATACAAAATGCGTGAACAGGATGAAAAAATTCCATTGCGTCATGGGGTCGTTGGGCAAGAAACTTGTGGACCAGGCGGGCTTGCTTATGGTTTACGCACTATTTTACCGATGGTTGAATTAATTGATTTAGTTGAGAAATATGCCTCTTCTAATGCATGGATTGTAAACTATTCAAACCCTGCGGCGATTGTGGCTGAAGGTGTGCGTCGTTTACGCCCTCATGCTCGTGTATTGAATATCTGTGATATGCCTGTTGCGGCGATGCGTAATATGGCTGCCGTATTGAATGTTGATCGCCATGATTTAGATGTAGACTATTTTGGTCTAAATCACTTTGGTTGGTTTACTTCAGTACGCGTAAAAGGTGAAGAAAAACTGCCTGAATTACGCGAACATATTGCTAAGTTTGGTCTTTTAACCGAAGATGCGGCACAAACTGACCCACAACATTCTGATCCATCGTGGGTAAAAACGTGGCGTCATATTCAGCCATTAATGGAAGCATTCCCTGAATATATTCCAAACCCATATTTACAGTACTACTTGATGCCAAATTATATCGTGGAACATCAAGATCCTGATTACACTCGTGCAAACGAAGTGATGGATGGTCGTGAAAAACGTCTATTTGAAGCGGCGCGTGAATACAAAGAAACGGGTATTTTACCTGATGCATTCCATGTTGGTGTTCATGGTGCCTTTATTGTTGACGTGGCATGCTCTTTAGCTTTTGATTTACGCCAGCGCCACCTGGTGATTGTTGAAAATAAAGGGGCAATTGCTGACTTACCTTATGATGCGATGGTTGAAGTGCCTGCTTATATCACGTCTCATGGCCCTGAACCTATTCGAGTCGGCGATATTCCTCGTTTCCATCGTACTTTGTTGGAACAACAATTGGCATCAGAACAATTATTGGTGGAAGCAACGCTTGAAGGTAGCTATGAAAAAGCACTTGAGGCGTTCACTTTGAATAAAACCGTGCCAAGTGTGATCCATGCGAAGCAGATCCTCGATGATATGATCGAAGCAAATCGTGAATATTGGCCTGAATTACGCAAAGCTTATGTAAATGGTAAGCGTGTTTGATCTCAACACTTGCTGTTAATGAATAATTGAATAAAAATGCTGTTCTATCACCAGAACAGCATTTTCCTTTATGTTGGTAAGGACGATGTATCAATTAAGGTAACCGGTATGTCGGCACGATTATCATCTTTACTCTCAAGAGCAACAGACTTAACACGCGCAGAATATCGTATTCTCTCTTATTTAATTGACAACCCAACACGGGTTGGAAAACAGACGATTAGAGCGCTAGCACAAGCTAATTTTGTTTCGACAACGACCATTATGCGGCTTTGCCAGAAATTAGGTTTCTCTGGTTATAGTGAGTTAGTTTATTACTGTAAACAGTTGTTATCCACGACTGAAAAATCCCACCAATTGAAAAGTGATGAAAATGAGATAACAGAGCCTCTTTTTGATCAGTTTTTGGCGAATTATTTAAAAACCTTCACGTTAATTTCAGAGGAGAAAAGACACGCTTTTGTGGATTTAATTAACAGCAAGAATTCATTTTTTATTTATGGTGCTGGGTTTTCCCATATATTCTCAGAATATATCAGTAAGCGGTTACAATTGATTGGTAAAGATGCTTTTCTTTCTGGACTCAGTGACAGTAAAAATATCTTTATTAATAATGCTTCACGCTATACCGTTTTTATTGCGATATCTCGTAGTGGAGAGACAGAGCAAGTGGTTGAAAAGGCGAGAATAGCAAAAAGTATTGGTATGAAGATTGTCGCATTTACTCGAGCAAGTGCCAATCCGTTGGCTGAACTTGCTGATATTCATTTCCCCATTTATGACGATGCAGTGAATTATCATAGCGACACTATCGAGAGTTCATCTTTTGAATCAAATCTTGTCTTGATTATTGATTTATTACTCAGCCGAGCTCAACGATTTTAATTTATGCAATAACGCGATATGACTAAGCGACGGACTGATTTAAATAAAGCGTTAAAGGCAAGTCAGGGTGTGAGTTCATCGAATCAAATTTATGTGATGGATGAGAATCAACCGTTGGATAGCGAGAGAGTAAAACGATAAAATCTTGGTAAGCCTGATTTTTATTATCATGCGTAAAAATAGGTGTACCACTATGATTTAATTCATTATCTGCAATTAATAAAATATCAAGATATTGCGCATTATCGTGTTCATAAAGTACATTTTCTGGGGCGATTTTTTGCCAAGGTGTTCCTATGGGTTCGTTCGGTGAATGAACACGTAAAGTTCCCGTTTTATCCTTAACGTTATTCTTATTCATCATCACAATCATGGTGTGATCAACGCCATCTTTATGAACACCTTCAATAGAAAGCTCACTTAAAGAATCGGGTTGGGCAATTAATCTTAAATGAAACACAGTGGATATTGATTTAGGGGAGTTTTGATCTGTTAAGTGACGAGGCGTAAATGTATTACCTTGAATTAATAGCATCTTTAATTTTAATAAAGCTTGATAGGCTGTATTACTCTGCCAGCGATCATCAATGGCCCTAAAGTGTCTTTGTGCACCACTGTCTTCACGAATAAAACCATCTTCTTCAGTAAGAACAAAGGGCTGATACTCTAATCGAGAAATTGTTTTTATATCATGATCAAAAAGATAGCGTCCTGTTCGTGAGTGACGAAATGAAAGGGTAGGATCTTGTGCTAAGTAATCACCATATTCCATTAGTGTATTAATATCTTTTTCTTCAGCACCTAAGTGTTTTATTAAATCGATAACTACATTTTGAGGAATAAAAACATATTTATTATTTTTATATTCATTTTTTATTTCACTAATTTTATTTATAAGCAGGTTGTTCATATATAATATGCTCCATTGATGGTTAATATTATTAATAGTTAATTAGAGGAATAATAGTTAAAATATAATCATTTTTATTATAGATAGGGATTAATAAATTTCAAATTAATTAAAAAAAGAGAATGTAATAAAACTATTACACTCTCTTATATAAATAAAAAAATTATTTCAAGATTAAAGTATTTCTGGAATTGAAATACCTAAACGTTGCATCCGTGATAATAACGTGGTTCTTTTTAATCCTAATTTTAATGCAGCCCCTCTAGCCCCCGCAACAACGCCATTCGTTTCTCTTAATGCTTGAATGATCCTCTCTCGTTCTTCATCATCACTTTCTGGCGCATTTGTTTGCATGCGCTTTTCAATGGATGAAGGTTGAGTCAGTACCTGTTTTAAACGAGAGGGTTTATTAATATGCAACTCTTTTAACTGAAGGTTTAATGTTGAACCTCGGGTTAAAATAACCGCACGCTCAATAATATTTTCCAGTTCACGAACATTACCCGGCCATGGATAAAGTGTTAATTGTTCCAATGCGTTAGCTGGAATACAATCTATTTTTCTATCCATTCTTCGTGCAATTTTTTGTGTAAAATATTTTGCTAAAAGCGGAATATCTTCAGGTCGCTCTCTTAGCGGTGGAATAATAATAGGAAAAACATTAAGACGATAATAAAGATCTTCTCTAAACTCACCTTCATCTGTTAAATCATGGAGATCTTTATTGGTTGCCGCAATCAGTCTGACATCCACAGGAATAACTTTATTACCGCCTAATCTTTCTATTTCTCGCTCTTGAAGAACTCGCAACAGTTTAGGTTGTAATTCAATGGGCATATCACCAATTTCATCTAGAAATAGCGTACTTTTATCCGCCATTTCAAATCGACCAATATGTGTATTGGTTGCACCTGTAAATGCACCTTTATCGTGACCAAAGAGGTCGCTTTCTAAAAGACCAGAAGGCACTGCTGCGCAGTTCATTTTTATCATAGTCTTACTTTTTCGCTGACTTAGACTATGAATAGCGCGTGCAATTAATTCTTTACCTGTTCCTGTTTCACCTAATATAAGAACAGTGCTATCACTTTGTGCCACTAATTCAATTTGTTCGAGCACATTATGCATCGCATCGCTTTGATAAATAATCTCACTAAAACATGCATTATTATCTATCTGTTCATTAAGCCAAATGTTCTCATTCTTTAAGCTATCCTTTAAATGTGTTATCTCTTCATACGCGGCTGCATTTTCAATGGCAATACCAATACGCGCCGCAATTTGTTGAAGTAATTGGCAAGTATCGTTAGTAAAAACACTTCCTATTTCATGCGCTAAAATTAATAAACCGAGAGGTTTATGATTAAAAGCTAGTGGCAATAACAAAGCCGTCTGCATATTTTGCTTAACTAGACGCTTAATCAAAACATCTTCCTGATCTTCTTTATTAATATCAATTAAGACAGGTTTATTCTGATTAATAATTTCTTCGGCTTTGTTATTCGCGCTACTAAATTTACGTTGTTGACGAATGACAGATTTTCCAGTCTGATAACGACTAGAATAAAGAATACCTTCACTACTATTTTGTGATGAGGTACGACATAACATAAGACTAATATGGTTCAGTCCAAAAAAACGATGTATTTCTTTAGAGACTTCAGAAATAAGACCATCCATGTCTAGATGAGCTAATACGGAGTTTGTGACATCGACCAATATTCGATATTGGTTACGCTCATTACGAAGGCTCTCCATAGTTTCAGCATTGTTACTGCTTAATTTCATGACACCACCGATTGCCTTAAAAAATTAGCTATATTGTAGTAGGTTTATAATAAATTTATATCAATGACTGAATCATTTTTGATCCAACCCGCTATTTTTATATATGTAATGAAACTTAAAAAAATAAATGTATCAAATCATTATATAATTATATATATATCGCTTTGGCTTATCGTCAAATCTGTCGAATAATTTGACGAAATGACTGATTTGTTAATTAATAATCATTTTTATTTGAAAATTATTCTATTGAAAAATAAGGAATAGTTATATCAGAAATATATTGGCATGAACCGTGCTAGATCCCTTCTATTAATACTCTAATTATTACTCTTAATTAGAATGACTCGTTGCATTTATCGCCATATATAATGGCTATATAACAAAGATCAGGAGAATATGATGAACCGTTTCATCATTGCAGACCCTAAAAAATGTATTGGTTGCCATACTTGTGAAGTGGCTTGTGTCGTGTCACATCAGCAAGCAGACCAAGATAATTTAGCCATTGATCAAATTAGTGAGCAGAATTTCCAACCCCGCATTCATGTGATCAAAGGATTTTCAATCAGTACGGCAGTTGTTTGTCATCAATGTGAAGATGCCCCTTGTGCTAATGTGTGTCCGAATGGCGCTATCATTCATAACAAAGATTATTACTATGTCGATCAGGAAAAATGTATCGGTTGTAAAACCTGCGTATTAGCTTGCCCTTATGGCACTATGGAAGTGGTTTCTCGCCCAATTATGCGCAAATCAACTGCACTTAATGCGATTGAGGCATTTAAAGCGGAAGCAAACAAATGTGACTTATGCCACCACCGTGAAGCAGGCCCAGCATGTATTGAAGTCTGTCCAACTCATGCTTTAGTGTGTATTGATAGAGATGCACTTGAAG
Organism: Proteus vulgaris; assembly: GCF_033708015.1. Classification (NCBI taxonomy): domain Bacteria; kingdom Pseudomonadati; phylum Pseudomonadota; class Gammaproteobacteria; order Enterobacterales; family Morganellaceae; genus Proteus; species Proteus vulgaris. The sequence continues at coordinate 484,711 of NZ_CP137920.1, forward strand.
AGATGGTTAAAGAGCGTCGTCGTAAAGCCGCTTTTGAAACGGGTGCTGAATTGTTGTTCTAAGATCAATAATAGAGCAACTATGTGCTGATACTATAGTTGTTATTATTTATCTTGCTTCAATAAGGTATCGATATGCATGAAATTACGCTTTGCCAGAGCGCATTTGAGATCATAGATTCTCAAGCTAAATTAAATAATGCAAAAAAAGTAAAAAGCGTATGGATGGAAATTGGCGCATTATCTTGTGTTGAAGTCAGTGCACTTGAATTTTGCTTTGATATTGTTTGCAGAGACACCCTTGCTCAAGGCTGTGAATTGCATATTGAGGTTATCCCTGCGAAAGCATGGTGTTGGGACTGCCATCAAGTTGTCACTGTTTCAACCTTTAATGCCGGCTGCCCATCTTGTGGTAGCCAGAATTTGCGCGTTGAAAATGACGATGCAATGCGAATAAAGCAAATAGAGATCGAATAGGGGCTGTTATGTGTCTTGGTATTCCAGGCCAGGTTGTTGAAGTTGGAAAAACAATCACTGAAAGTGCAATGGTCGATGTTTGTGGTGTTAAACGAGAAGTCAATATTGCGCTAGTCTGTGAAGGTGAGCCTCATACGATGATTGGAAAATGGGTGCTAGTGCATGTCGGTTTTGCTATGAGTATTGTCAACGAAGAAGAAGCAAAAGAGACGCTAGATGCTTTGATGGCGATGGGAGAAGTGGAAGACGATGTCTCTGCTTTTCTTTATGGTGAAGAGGGCGCACCTAAGAAAAACTGAGTTAGTTTTGTACTATTGCATGATCCATTTCTTTTTTTTATACTTGAACTCTATCTTTTAAAAGCTGGGACGACCCAGCTTTTTGTCTTTGTATTCAGGGGACGACCCCAACTTATCGAGTGGGGCAAGTGATGTCTTGGATTATTCTTTTTATCGCGGGTTTATTAGAGATCGTTTGGGCTGTCGGCCTTAAGTACACACATGGTTTTACGCGTTTAACACCCAGTATTATTACCATTAGTGCGATGGTTGTGAGCATGGGCATGTTGTCTTACGCCATGAAAGGCTTACCAGCAGGTACGGCTTACGCGATTTGGACGGGTATTGGCGCAGTGGGTACTGCCATCTTTGGTATTTTGGTCTTTGGTGAGTCTGCGAATATCTATCGTTTACTCAGTTTAGCGATGATTATTTTTGGTATTATCGGGCTGAAATTAGCAAGTTAATCCCCAAATATTTGGCATAAAAATAATATGATTCACTGTAATATATTGATAATCAATAATTATTATTTCATTATTTGACTGTGAGCTTATTAGTATAAATGCAATGACCTATTTTGAGAATGGAGCCTGTTAATATTCATTCTATGTTCAGGATAAGTGATTCTGAATTCTGTTTTATTAAAGCGTATTTTAATCAGCTAAACGTAATTAAAAAATTTTTTAATAAAAAAACCACTCAATTGAGTGGTTTTTTATCGTTACGTATTAATCAATTACAGTGTAAATACACCAATGATCGCGATAACGCTGATAATTGCTGCACCACCATAGAATACCCATTTGCTTGCAGGTACATGCACTTTAAAATCGTGCAACGTATGGTGAATACGGTGTAATGCACACCAAACTGGCAGAATAATCATTAGCAGTAAGAACAGACGACCAATGATACTTTGGCTAAATGCCATAATACGGTCATAAGTAAATGCTTCTGGCGCAATACCCATAGGGATTAGGATACCGAGCAGGATGATGATTGCTGGAGAAACAATCGCACTCCACATACCACCTGCACCAAATAATCCCCAGAAAATAGGTTCATCAGAGCGCTTAGGAAGTTGATTCTGATTCATTATTTCCTCCTGGGTTACATCAACGCCACTGCCAGAATAACGGCAGTAACAACGATAGTGACAGCCCAAAAACCACGAATGATAGGTTCTTGTGGCATTTTTTCATCTTTAACAACGATAACCACTGCTTTGGGTGCAAGTTTGAACCAAGTCGCAGCGTGGAAGATTGTTGCAATAAGGGTCACAATGTTAATCAGCATTACGATTGGGTTACTCAGGAATCCAACGAAACCTGCCCAACTTTCGGGTCCATTTTTCAGTGCGAATACACCAAACAGTACAACCAGACTGAACCAAAGTTGTGGAAGACAAGTTCCTTCACGGGTGATATAGAAACGATAGAATCCAAGTTTCGTCCACCAGTTTGGTTGCATGCCACGAACATAAGGCTTACGTTTTGTTGTCATGTCTTGTTTCCTCCTTAACGTGGTTTCAGCATCGCAATGACAAAGTCTTGCGCACTGGCTGCTTTACCTTGCTGAATAGCGGCAGCAGGATCCACATGTTTTGGACAGACTTCAGAACAGTAGCCAACAAAGGTACAAGACCAGACACCGTTCTCACCATTTAACTGAGGCATACGTTCTTTTGCCCCATGGTCGCGACTATCTGTGTTGTAACGTTGAGCTAATGTAATCGCTGCTGGACCAATAAATTCTGGGTTTAGACCAAACTGCGGACATGCTGCATAGCAAAGACCACAGTTGATACAACCAGAAAATTGATGGTATTTCGCCATTTGAGCAGGAGTCTGTTTATTTGTCCCTTCTGAAGCCTTGCGATCGTTACCGATGATATAAGGTTTAATCGCTTCTAAGCTTTCAATAAAGTGAGTCATATCGACAACAAGGTCACGCTCAACGGGGAAATTACCCAGTGCTTCAACTCTTACACCGTCTGGGTATTCACGGATAAATGTTTTACAAGCCAATTTAGGCACTTTGTTGACCATCATGCCGCAAGAGCCACAAATCGCCATACGGCAAGACCAACGATAAGAAAGATCAGGCGCTAAATTGTCTTTAATATAACCCAATGCGTCCAGTAATGAGGTTTGCTCATCATAAGGAACATCATAAGTGACGAAATGAGGCGCTTCGTCCGTTTCTGGGTTATAGCGCATGACTTCTATTTTAACGTGCTTCATGTCATCAGCCATTCGCTTTCTCCTTATTCTGCTTGTCTTGTGCCGTCGCTTCACCACCATAGACACGTTTAGCAGGAGCCGATTTCGTGATCTTCACATCGCTATATTCTAAACGAGGAGCACCTTCTGGGTTATAGAACGCCAGAGTATGTTTTAGGAAATTCACGTCATCACGCTCAGTACAACCTTCGTCAAGACGTTGGTGTGCACCACGGGATTCTTTACGATTGATTGCGGAATGAGCCATACATTCAGCGACATCTAAACCAAAACCAAGCTCAATTTTGTACAGTAAATCTGTATTAAAGACGCTACTGGTGTCTTTAATTTCAACGCGTTTGAAACGTTCTTTTAATTCAGCCAGTTTATCAACAGTTTTTTGCATTAATTCAGGTGTACGATAGATACCGCAACCTTCTTCCATTGATTCACCCATTTCATCGCGAATTTGTGACCAGCTTTCAGAACCTTTTTGGTTCATTAAATTTTTCAGGTCATCTTCAATATCACGAGTACGAGCATCTAATGCTGATGCGTTAGCTGGTGCTGCTTCTTGTGCACAACGAACGGCTTCTTCACCGGCAAGACGACCGAATACAACCAGCTCTGCCAGTGAGTTAGAACCTAAACGGTTAGCACCGTGTAAGCCAACAGATGAACATTCACCCACAGCAAACAGACCTTTAATACGCGTCTCAGTTTGTTGGTTAGTTTCGATACCACCCATAGTGTAGTGAGCAGTAGGACGAACAGGGATAGGTTCATTTACAGGGTCAACACCCACATACGCTTTTGCCAGTTCACAAATAAATGGCAGACGTTCATGAAGTTTTTTCGCACCCAGATGACGTAAGTCAAGATGAACAACGTCACCACGGTGAGTTTTAATGGTACGACCTGCGCGCCACTCATGCCAGAAAGCTTGAGAAACTTTATCGCGAGGACCTAATTCCATGTATTTATTTTCTGGTTTACCTAATGGTGTTTCTGGTCCTAGACCGTAATCTTGTAGATAACGATAGCCATCTTTATTGACCAGAATACCACCTTCACCACGACAACCTTCGGTCATCAGGATACCTGAACCGGGCAGACCTGTTGGGTGATATTGAACAAATTCCATATCACGCAGTGGAACGCCATGACGTAAAGCGATACCCATACCATCACCCGTAACAATACCGCCATTGGTATTGAAACGATAAACACGTCCAGCACCACCCGTTGCCATAATGACTGCATTAGCACGAATTTGAACTTTCGTCCCTTCCATCATATTAATCGCAACAAGACCACGAGCGTGACCTTCATCAACAAGAATATCCAGAACAAAGTGTTCGTCGAAACGTTGAATTTGTGGGTATTTTAAGGATGTTTGGAACAGGGTATGTAGCATATGGAAGCCGGTTTTATCGGCTGCGAACCAGGTCCGTTCGATCTTCATCCCACCAAAACGTCGGACGTTGACTGACCCGTCTTCTTTACGGCTCCAAGGACAGCCCCAGAGTTCTAGTTGAGTCATCTCTGTTGGACAATGCTCAACGAAGTAATCTACGACATCCTGTTCACACAACCAGTCACCGCCTGAAACGGTATCATTGAAGTGGAAATCATAGGAGTCGTGAGCCTGAGTCACTGCTGCTGATCCGCCTTCTGCTGCCACAGTGTGGCTACGCATTGGGTAAACTTTTGAGATCAGAGCAATTTTCAGTTGAGGATTCGCTTCCGCAGCAGCAATTGCTGCTCGTAAGCCTGCGCCCCCGGCTCCGATTATCGCTATATCGGCATTAAAGGTTTGCACTGCGCTTCTCCATTGTTCAAGTGAAAATTGGAATAATTGTCTAGAATTCAATTCACTGACATTATTAATTTGTAATGCTATTTTTTTAAGCTATCCGTAACGAAATTGTTTCACTGCCTTGTGACTGCGCTTGATAACATCTTTATTATCATTGACTGTAATTTTAGTATAACGAAATGTAGGGCACCGAAATTTGATATGAATGATGGTTTTCCCGTATTTCGCAAAAAAAGTGTGATCTACACCAAGAATTCTGGGTTTTGATAATAAGCCACCAGAGAAACTTGAAGATTAAATAGAATATATTTGTCTAAATTGAAAATTATAAATAGTAATGAATAATCTATTTTTAAAGTATAGATAATTTTAATTAAAAATGACAATGATTTTTTATTACATATTGATTTTAAAAGGTAAATTTTTTTATCTTTCTTAAACCTAATTTAAATTAATAAAAGTCTATTCTAAAAACTAAAATAAATTTTTTACTATTTATCTAAAACAAATCGGTTTGTCTTGTTAATTGTTAATAAAATATTAATAATATTTCTAAAGGTTTTTAATACTCATCAAAATACGTAAATTTAAATAGAAAGTTAACTTTGAAGTTTAGATGAGTTTAGCTATTTAAATATAAGCATAGTGTTAGTTTATTGTTATTCGTAATTGAGAAAAAGAATTATTCTAATTAACGCTTATTATCAAATAATAAAAAATCACTGAGTTTTTTACCCTAAACTGCTGTTTATTTAAACGGTAAAAGATGCCAAAAAGTAGATATTTTGTAGAGTTACATTTATTTATCTTATGTGTTTTTACTTAAAAAAAAACAAAAATCAGTGAAAAATATAAAATGAACCCCCTCTTTATTAGGAGAAATTTGTCTGTTGAAGAGGATGCGAGTAAACTGCACGCTTTGTTTTCTGTTGGAGTTTTTCGTTCATGAGTGAAATCGCGGATTGGCAGCCAAGCGCCTCAATCGCCAACTTACTAAAAAAGGCGAAAATAGTCAGTAATATTAGGCGTTTTTTCACTGATCGTGGTGTGTTAGAGGTTGAAACACCGATGATGAGTCAGGCTACCGTTACCGATGTTCATCTTTACCCATTTGAAACTCAATTTGTGGGGCCTGGTGCTTCTCAAGGGCTAAAACTTTATTTGATGACAAGCCCTGAATACCACATGAAGCGTTTATTAGCTGCAAACAGTGGGCCGATTTATCAAATGGGACGTTGCTTCCGTAATGAGGAAGCCGGTAGATATCATAATCCGGAATTTACGATGCTAGAATGGTATCGCCCTTGTTTTGATATGTACCGGTTGATGAATGAAGTCGATGATTTATTGCAAGAAGTGTTAGATTGTGAGGCTTCAGAGTCACTCTCTTATCAACAAGCATTCTTGCGTTATCTTGATATCGACCCTTTATCAGTAGATAAAGAGAAGTTGCGTGAAGTGGCCGCAAAACTGGATCTATCAAATATTGCCGATACTGAAGAAGATAAAGATACGTTACTTCAGTTGCTATTTGTTTCTGGGGTTGAACCTCATATCGGTTTAGAAAAGCCAACCTTTATCTACCATTTCCCTGCATCACAAGCCTCATTAGCTGAAATCAGCTCTGAAGATCATCGTGTAGCAGAGCGTTTTGAAGTCTATTTTAAAGGTGTTGAGTTAGCGAACGGATTTCGTGAATTAACGGATGCGCAAGAACAACGCCATCGCTTTGAACGTGATAATCGTCAACGTGTGGCAATGGGATTACCAGAGCAACCTATTGATGAGCGCTTTTTAGCCGCTCTTGAAGCAGGGTTACCTGCGTGTTCAGGTGTGGCTTTAGGGGTTGATCGCCTTATTATGCTAGCGTTGGGTGTTGAACGCCTTAGTGATGTTATTGCATTTCCTGTTTACAGGGCATAAGTGCGATATCGATAGTATTAAAAAGAGAGCCTTGGCTCTCTTTTATTTTTTAGATTTTCGGTTTTGTCTTCGTTTTTCTTCTGCTTCAAGCGCTTTTTCTTGAAACTTTGCAAACTTGTTTCCTGTTGCCTCTTTCATATAGCGATAATTAAGAAACCAGAACGTAATACACGAAAATAAAATAACCCACCAAATTAAAAGTAGCTTTAATGTAGAATTAACACCCAGCATTAAATGAAAACTAATTAAGACCATTAAGCTAACAAATATCGAGCTAAATAATCCTCCTGTAATTTGCGGCATATATTTTTTTAAAGGGGTGATACTGATTAATGGCAAAATAATGGCCATAGAGAACAGTACGCCAAATGTGGCAAACATAATAATTGAGATAGGTTCATCAAAGCTTAGAAACCAATCCGTTATACCCAAAAAAGAAAAGGGAATTTCTATCATAAAGCTGCCTCCCTACTAGGATAGAAAAGAGGAATATCTTTAAAATTAAAAATCAGTTTAAACAAGATATTGGGAAAAATATGTATTTCAGTATTATAGAGTGTGACGGATTGATTAAAAAATTCACGTCTATCGGCAATACACTCTTCTAATTCTTTCGCTTGCATTTGTAATAAGTGTAAATTTTTCCCACTGATAAGATCAGGGTATTTTTCAGCAATTATGAGTGATTTTTTTATTTGTGGTAATAACTGATTAGCTAAATTAATTTTTTGTTCTAATGCATCTACATGTAAATAGTGCTCTCTATTTTCAGCTAATTTTTCAAATAAGGCTTTCTCATGAACCATTGCTTTTTGTGTAATCACTATCAGCATGGGGATCAAATCGGCTTGTTTTTTTAATAAAACATCAATATTAGCGAAGGCTTTATAGCAATTATTTTTTAATATCACCATATTATTATAAATCATGACTAACTGACGTATTAAAAAATACATCAAGATAAGAATAAAAATGATAAATATAAGCCATTCCATATATCAATTACCGAGGAAGAGAAGTGTTACTAAAATAAAGCGTTAGTATGCCGTTTTGATAATCCATAGGTATCACTAGAATGGAAAAGATAACAAAAAGGGCAATGATAACGATGATGGTTGCGTTACGACGAAAAGGACGCGCTTTGTTCCAACGCACAACATAATCTTGTGGTGATAAACCTAATAGATAATGAGGAGCACTGTGTGTGATAACAACTTCATCATTGATAGATTCTGCACTCCCTATCAATAAATAAGTCGTATCTGCTTCTAAGATATATTCCTTAAAACGTTTATTATTATATTCCAGATCTTGATGAGGATTGATACCAAGATGAACTAAAGGTTTATCAAGGGCAAGAATTTGAATTGATCCCGTATCATCTGCCATTGTGAAATTATTAATCTTCTTTTCACAGAGTGTTTGGTGATAGCTTTTTTTACCTTCTTTATTTGTAGATATGTCATATTCATAATAGATGTAGCCATAACACTCTTTTTGACCCAAGCGACTCATTAATTTCTTGCCCGCAGTTATCTTACCTTCAATTTCAACAAGCCCAATGGCTAAAGAGCGAATTTTAGATGTCGCTAGAATTTTTTGAAAACGTAAAAAACGTTTTTCAGGTGTTCTTTTGACGATTTGGTAAACGAACATTAAAACGAAACTTAAAAAGAATAATCTTTGGTCAATAAACAAGCTGAAGCTTAAACTCAATAATAAAAGGCTAATAAATACCGTGTTTATCAATGCCGAAAACTTAGACTCACCTTCCATTTGTAATTGCTGATAATTTTTTATCGCTTTTTCACCAATATTTCCAATATGATTTGAAATGCCATAGGAGAAGAGCAAAATGACAGCAAATGCAATACAAGAGATAAGATTAACAACAGAATCTTCACCGCTAAGATAAAGGTTATTTTCTCGTGAAAAAAATAGGTAATTTCCAGCAGCAAAAACGATCCCTAAAAAGGGAACAATACCTAAGTTGTTCTTCTTTTTTTGAGCGCGTTTACTGCGTAAAAAATAGATTAATGCACCTACAGCACAGCCGATAGAAAAATAAATTAACACTGCAATTTATCCTTAATGCGGTTATTTAAAATGAATTCCTTCAAACTTCATTTCTTCTTTGGGTATTTCTAGTAATTGCATATGTTCAAAGCGGAAAAGGCTTGCAATTAAGCTATCAGGAAACATCTCTATTGCGGTGTTGTAGTTAGTCGTTGCATCATTAAACCCTTCACGACGTTGAGCTATTTTATTTTCTACATCACTAATACCTGTTTGAAGTAGCGCTAATTGTTCACCTGAAATTAATGTCGGATAATTTTCAGCAAGGGCAATCATGCCTCGTAGTGCTGTATTCATCTCATTTGCTGCACTGATTTTTTCATTAATACTTTGTGCTTTAAAATAGCGTTGTCTTGCGTCACTTAATGCAATAAATACACTTTTTTCGTGTTCCATGGCTTTTTCAACGACTGCCATTAATTGAGGAATTTGGTCAGCTCTTTGTTTCAAAATAACATCAATATTCGCAAACTGATTATTGACTTGATTACGAGTCGTAATAAGAAGGTTGTAAATTGAGATCCCCCAACCGATAAAAATAACAATACTAACAAGTAAAATAATAGCTATTATTGCCATAGTAATCCCTTCCTCTAAATATTTTATAAATAGTGATAGCTAAATTAAAAAGTAATTATAATTTTTAATTAAATTATTAGAGTAAATTAGAGGAAGATGAAGGAATATACAATCAGAAAGGGCGCAATTATCGAGGATACTCGTCATACTTCAAGTTGCAGCGTTGTTGACTACATTCATTCGTACTAGTCACATACTTCTGTATGCTCCTAGCATCTCATTCATTTGTCGCCTAGCTGCATCTTGAATTATTTAGAGTATCTACTGGCTATACTCTAATAGCTACACATTGAATTATCTAGAATATCTACTTGTTAGACTGCAAGTTGCAGCGTTGTTGACTACATTCATTCGTACTAGTCACATACTTCTGTATGCTCCTAGCATCTCATTCATTTGTCGCCTAGCTGCACCTTGAATTATTTAGAGTATCTACTGACTATACTCTAATAGCTACACATTGAATTATCTAGAATATCTACTTGTTAGACTGCAAGTTGCAGCGTTGTTGACTACATTCATTCGTACTAGTCACATACTTCTGTATGCTCCTAGCATCTCATTCATTTGTCGCCTAGCTGCACCTTGAATTATTTAAGCGTAAATAAAAAACGATGAGTTATTTAGCTTGTTTTTGTAAGAATTTAACGCCTAAATCAGGGAAGTCTGTAAAGACACCTTCAGCACCCGCTTGGTTATAAATGATGTCATAAAGCTGATCACCATCTTTTGCGTATTTAGGCAGTTTATCAATACGGACAGTAAACGGATGAATGGCCAGTTTATTCGCATGAGCATCGGCAGCCATACCGGTTAAGGTGATTTTTTCTGGCGTTGAATCTGTCTCAACTAACATATGATAATCAGGGCCGATAGCATCAGCATAAGTCGCAATTTCTTTCATTGCACCTGGCTTAAACATCCACTCATAGCTGTAGTTTGTCCATGTACCATCAGGTTGTTTCTCATAAGTCTCATTCCAGTCGGTATAAGCTATTAACTGAACAAGTTTTAGATCCATACCCATTTTGGGCATCAATTCTGTTTTGATGCGTTTTAGGTCGTTAGCATCGAAGGATTGCAGATAAACATTGTCAGTTTTTTTTGTATAACCATATTGTTTAAGTACTTCTAGCACTTTGGTAGTAATGTCTTTACCTTCTTGCTCATGGAACCAAGGTGCTTTAATTTCAGGGTAAATACCAATATCTTGGCCTGTTGATTTGTTTAGACCTTGGATAAATTCAATTTCTTCTTGGAAAGTATGTACACGGAAATCCGATTTGCCCATAGGGAAACGGTTTGGATAACTTTGGACTTTTTTACCGTCAACAATGTCAAAGCCTTCAGTAAATTTCAGCCCTTTAATTTCTTCAAGCGTAAAGTCGATAGCGTAATAACGACCATCTTTTCTTGCTCTATTAGGATAACGCTCAGCCACATCTGTTACACGATCAAGATAGTGATCATGTAAAACAACGAGTTCGTTGTCTTTGGTCATCACTAAGTCTTGTTCAAGATAATCTGCACCTTGGGCATACGCTAACGCTTTGGCAGGAAGTGTATGTTCAGGCAAATAACCACTTGCACCACGGTGAGCGATAACGACCTTATCACTTGCCGCTTGTGCGATTGCACTTAAAGATAGAGTTAAAAGAACGCCTGCAACTAACGGTTTTATTTTAAAAGATGTACTCATAAAGCTGCTCCATTTTAATTCTACGTACAATAAAGTTATGTACAGTTGGCAATAAAAAAGCCACATCAAAAGAAATGATGTGGCTTCGTTTTTAGAGATGAGATTTAATCAATTTCATAAATAATCAGTTAGCGATTATTCATATTTCTGAAGCATTTCACGTTTGTGTTTGGTTTCTGAAACCATCACGATAAGTAATAATACAACAGACAGCGCACTACCGCCGATCATGACCATAAAGCCACCATCCCAGCCGAAGTAGTCAACTGTGTAACCTACGATAGCACTTGCTGCAACAGAGCCCCCTAAGTAGCCGAATAGACCCGTAAAGCCTGCCGCTGTACCTGCTGCTTTTTTCGGTGCAAGCTCAAGCGCATGCAGACCAATCAACATAACAGGACCGTAGATTAAGAAACCGATAATTAACATACACGCCATATCAATATTCGGGTTACCCGCTGGGTTCATCCAGAATACGATAGTTGCGATTGTTACCAAGGTCATGAAGAACACGCCAGTCGCACCACGGTTACCTTTAAACACTTTATCTGACATCCAACCACATAACAGTGTGCCTGGAATACCCGCGTATTCGTATAAGAAGTAAGCCCATGATGATTTATCCATCGCGAAGTCTTTTACTTCACGCAGATAAGTTGGTGACCAGTCCAGCACGCCGTAGCGCAGTAAGTAAACGAACACGTTCGCGATTGCAATCATCCACAGAAGTTTGTTAGGGAACACATACTTCATAAAGATTTCTTTTGCAGTCAGTTCTTGCTCGTCTGTTTCTTTATAATCAGGTGGGTAGTCGTTTTTGTACTCTTCAATCGGTGGAAGACCACAAGATTGCGGGGTATCGCGCATTAATGCGAATGCAATCATTGCAACTAAAATTGCTGCAAATGCTGGCATATATAACGCTGCTTTCCAGTCGTTAAACCATGCCATACCTAATAAGAATAGTAATGGAGGTAAACCACCACCGACGTTATGCGCACAGTTCCAGATAGAAACGATACCGCCACGTTCTTTCTGTGACCACCAGTGCACCATGGTACGTCCACAAGGAGGCCAACCCATGCCTTGGAACCAACCACAAAGGAACAACAGAACGAACATTATCATAATGCTCGAAGTTGCCCATGGCACAAAGCCCATAAATAGCATCACTAAGGACGCTAAAATAAGACCTGCTGGTAAGAAATAACGAGGGTTAGCACGGTCAGAGAATGAGCCCATGATAAACTTAGAGAAACCATAAGCAATCGAGATCCCTGATAAAGCGAAACCGAGGTCACCTTTAGAAAACCCTTCTTCTACAAGATAAGGCATTGCTAACGCAAAGTTTTTTCTTACTAAATAATAAGCAGCGTAACCGAAGAAAATCCCCATAAAGATCTGCCAACGCAGACGACGATAGACAGGATCTATCTGCTCTTTTGGCAAACGCGCTTTATGTGGCGCAGGTCTAAACAGACTTAACATATTAGCCTCCGATGGCTTTATTTTAATATGTTGATATTAAATAATGACAAAACGAACAATGAAGTTATCAAAAAACTTTCTTTAACGAACTTAATAGTAAACTTATACAATCAAATTTACTGTGAGGTATTACTCAGTTGTCGAATAATTTTTCAAGATGTGCAATTTTGAGTGATATGTTAACTTTATCAAATACTTTTTGTTAAATAATTTGTGATTGGTATCACATATGTGGTTTTAATTTTTCACTCGTGAGCGTTTCTCTTTCGTTTTTGCTCATTATCAAACATTAACCACATTTTTTGTGTATCTTATACACTATAATTAACGCTAAAGAATAATTAAGCGTTTGCTGAATGTAATGTGAGAGGGCATCTCTATGATGAGCGGTTCACCAGTGACAGAAACTGATGTCATTATTATTGGCGGGGGAGCAACCGGTGCAGGCATGGCAAGAGACTGTGCACGCCGTGGATTACGTTGTGTCCTGCTAGAAAGACATGATATTGCAACCGGTGCAACCGGTCGAAATCATGGATTGTTACACAGTGGTGCGCGTTATGCAGTAACAGATCCAGAGTCAGCGCGTGAATGTATTGAAGAAAACATGATTTTAAAACGGGTCGCTCGTCATTGTGTCGAAAAAACGGATGGCCTTTTTATTACTCTTCCTGAAGATTCTTTAGAGTTTCAACAGACCTTTATTCAATCTTGCCAAGCTGCAGGTATTGATGCTCAAGCGATTTCACCCGAAGAAGCTATTCGCTTAGAGCCATCTGTTAATCCGAATTTGATCGGCGCAGTTAAAGTACCAGATGGTACTGTCGATCCTTTCCGCTTAACTGCTGCAAATATGTTAGATGCCCGTGAACATGGCGCTCAAGTACTGACTTATCATGAAGTCGTTGGGCTTATTCGTGAAGGCGATCGTGTTAAAGGCGTGAAAGTTTACGACCATCAAACGAAAAATTTGTATGAAATTCGCGCACAAATAGTTGCAAATGCGGGGGGGATTTGGGGACAAAAAATCGCTGAGTATGGCGAGTTAAAAGTGCGTATGTTCCCAGCCAAAGGGGCGTTGTTGATTTTGGGTCATCGTATTAACAATATGGTGATCAACCGCTGTCGTAAACCAGCTGATGCTGATATTTTAGTACCTGGCGATACTATTTCATTGATTGGTACAACATCAACTCGCGTACCTTATGATGAAATCGACAATATGTATGTTACCCCTGAAGAAGTCGATATTCTTATCCGTGAAGGTTCAATGTTAGCGCCAAAACTGGCTCAAACTCGAATTTTACGTGCCTATGCTGGTGTGCGTCCTTTAGTTGCAAGTGATGATGATCCTTCTGGTCGTAATGTTAGCCGTGGGATTGTTTTACTCGACCATGCACAACGTGATGGATTAGAAGGTTTTATTACTATTACTGGCGGTAAATTAATGACTTACCGTTTAATGGCTGAATGGGCAACAGATAAAATCTGCGAAAAATTAAATGTCTCTGCTAAATGTACAACCGCAGAAGAAGCCTTACCTGGCTCCCGCCAATCAGCAGAGCAAGCATTACGTAGCGTTGTTTCATTACCTGCGCCAATTCGTGGTTCTGCGGTTTATCGCCACGGTGATTTGGCGAATAAATTATTGAGCAATGAACGTAGCGATAAGAGTTTAGTTTGTGAATGTGAAGCCGTTACCGCTGGGGAAGTTCGCTATGCTGTTAACTCTTTAACCGTCAATAACTTACTTGATTTACGACGCCGTACTCGTGTGGGGATGGGAACATGCCAAGGTGAGCTTTGCGCTTGTCGTGCAGCGGGTTTATTAAATCGTTTACAAGTCACGACGCCTCACGAGTCAGAACAACAGCTTGCTCATTTCTTAAATGAGCGCTGGAAAGGTATTCGCCCCATCGCTTGGGGTAATGCGTTACGTGAAAGTGAATTCACCAGTTGGGTTTATCAAGGTTTATGTGGTTTAGATGCTGATATGATAGAAAACGCAGCTCCAGCGGAGGCAGATAATGAAATTTGACGTCATCATTATAGGTAGCGGGCTAGCAGGTTTAACCGCAGGTATTCGTCTTGCTGAAGCCGGCAAGTCTTGCGCAATTATCAGTAATGGTCAAAGTGCACTACATTTTTCATCAGGTTCGTTAGATTTGTTAACTCATCTTCCTGATGGTTCGTTAGTGACTCAACCTAAAAAAGCGTTGACAGCATTGGCGGAGCTTGCTCCTAAGCATCCTTATAGCCGAATGGGGGATATTCAGGTTTCAGCCTTAATTGAACAAGCCCAAGCATTATTATCCAGTACAAAAGGTCTTGAATATCAAGGTAATGGTGATGAAAACCATTATCGTATTACACCTGTTGGGCGTTCACGTATGAGCTGGATGAGTCCAAAACGTGTACCAACTCATGGTATTGATCAAGCATTGCCATGGAAAAAGCTGGCTGTTGTTGGCATTGAAGGCTTTTTGGATTTTCAGCCACAATTTGCAAGTAATACGCTGAATGAGCAAGGTGTAGAGTCTATTCCTTATCATATTCACTTACCGCTATTAGACAGATTACGTGATAACCCAAGTGAATTTAGAGCTGTCAATATTGCGCGCTATTTAGATAAGCCTGAAAATACGAAAGCATTAGCGGAAGAGCTGAAAAAGCATATCGATGATAGTGTTGAAGCCGTTATTTTACCTGCGTGTATCGGACTGGATGCCGAAGAGCCGGTGACGCTACTTCAAGAGCTTGTGGGCAAGCCTATCTGTTTATTACCAACATTGCCGCCATCACTATTAGGTATTCGCTTACATCAAGCGTTAAAGCAGCGTTTCCAAAAAGCTGGCGGTTTAATTATGCCTGGCGATCGTGCAGAACAAGTTGATTTAATTGGTAATAAAGTTACAGGTATTCATACTCGAAACCACACTGATATTCCTATTCGTAGTGAGCATGTTGTATTGGCAACAGGTAGTTTCTTCAATAATGGATTAATTGCAGAGTTTGATCGTGTTTATGAACCTTTGATGGAACTTGATTTGCTAGAGACATTACCACGCAATGAGTGGACACAAGTCAATGTCTTTGCAAAACAGCCTTATATGCGATTTGGTGTCGATACAGATAGCCAATTAAGACCGATGAAATATGGCGAAGTCTTAGAGAATGTTTACGCCATAGGTGCTGTATTAGGTGGGTTTGATCCCTTAAATGAAGGTTGTGGCGCAGGTGTTTCAATGATCAGTGCACTTTATGCTGCACAACAAATTTTACAGCACAATAAATCAGAACAGACCACATCTGCGGTTGTGGAGGCAGCACAATGAGTTTACATGATAACAGTTTTGAAGCGTGTATTAAGTGTACGGTTTGTACGACTTACTGCCCAGTTGCAAAAGTAAATCCTCTTTATCCTGGTCCTAAACAAGCGGGCCCTGATGGTGAGCGTTTACGTTTAAAAGATCCAATGCTCTATGATGAAGCATTGAAATATTGCACTAACTGTAAGCGTTGTGAAGTTGCTTGTCCGTCAGATGTGAAGATTGGTGACATCATTTCGCGTGCGAAACTGAACTACAATACAAAAACACCAAAACTTCGTGATGCTATTTTAAGTCATACTGATTTAATGGGAACATTATCAACGCCAATGGCGCCGATAGTAAATACTATTACAGGATTAAAACCTGTTCGTCAGATCTTGGATAAAGCACTTAAAATCGACCATCGACGTGAATTACCAAAATACTCTTTTGGTACATTTAGAACATGGATGAAAAAACAGGTTGAAGAACAGGCACGTTTTAAAGATCAAGTTGCCTTCTTTCATGGTTGTTATGCGAATTATAACCACCCACAATTAGGGAAAGATTTAGTTAAAGTATTCAACAAAATGGAGATTGGTGTTCAGTTATTGAAACGCGAAAAATGCTGTGGTGTTGCATTAATTGCGAATGGTTTTGTTAAACAAGCTAAAAAACAAGCCGCTGTAAACCTTGAATCTTTGACAGAAAAAATTGTTGAAAACAATATTCCTGTTGTTGCCACATCATCAACCTGTACTTTCACTATTCGTGATGAATATGAACATATTCTCGATATTGATACATCAAAAGTACGTGAAAATATTGAATTAGCGACACGTTATATTTATCGCTTATTAGAAGAAGGTCGTGAATTACCACTGAAACATACTCCACTAAAAGTGGTGTATCACACACCTTGTCATATGGAAAAAATGGGATGGGCTGCATATTCTATTGATTTAATTAAACGTATCCCTGGTGTTGAGGTCATTGTTTTAGATTCTCAATGTTGTGGTATTGCAGGAACTTATGGTTTTAAATCTGAAAACTACGATGTTGCTCAAGGTATTGGCGCAGGTTTATTCCGTCAAATTGAAGAGAGTGGCTGTGATTTGGTGATCACAGACTGTGAAACCTGTAAATGGCAAATTGAGATGTCAACGACGAAAAAATGTGAACACCCCATTAGTTTATTGGCAAGAGCATTATAAGTATTACCTATAAGATAATAAAAAAGTAATTGATTACTAAGATAACAAGCAGATAGGGAGTAAAAGAGGATCTTTTATTCCCTTTTTTTATATTCAATAAAAAAGATGTGAAATATAAGATAATAAGGAAATGACCTATCCCTAATATTGTGACGCACTGATTATGTAAATACTCTTATTTTTAATGAGAGATATAGGTGTTTTGATAAAGCCAAATATTTTGGATCTTTTTAAGTGTAATATTTTGCCCATCAACCAGCGAAAGCGCTTGTTTTCCCGCCTCGTTAATAATTGGAATATCTAATGCATGAGCTAATACGGTTGTATTAGACAGTGGATTCCCATGACTTAATAAAATACCTTTGATTTTGTTGGTATCAAGAGCCATTAATGTAGAGGGATGAAGCTGTTTTGTGACGAGAATTGCGTTTGTATATGGGGAGTGTGTGACAGGCGTAGGCGCTGAAGTTAAATAGCGTAGTAATCGAGATAAAATATCATCTAAATCACTTTCACGAGCACGCATATTATCATCATCCATTTGCGCATAAGTATCTATTAAATCAATGAAGGTCTGCTGTAAGGCAAATTCAGCATTACAGTGATGTTTGCTTATCATGCTACAGACAGTCAGTTGTAATTCGGCATTTTCTAATAAGAAACGGTGACTAGAAAAAATATGGGCATTTTGTTCTCCAATTTTGCGCTCTGCAGCTTCAGTTAACCAGTCGATATCCTTTTTGGAGCGCTCGATCGCTTTCACAAAACGTTTTTGCTCTTCAAGTAATAAATGAGAGGATATCTTTTTACGAGGGATCACAAAACGATGATAAGGATATAGCCAAACAGGCGCGGTGATCACTCTGACAGGTTCGTAATGTGTATTTTTAGGGTGAATATTAAAATGAGAAAAATTTTCGCTTAATCGCCGTTTTTTAATTATCACGGTTTTATGCGCTGCTTTTTCGGCTTCTTCAAGCGAAGCTCCTAATGCAATGCTATTGGCGGCAGCCAAGGTGCCTTCTACAATCGGTGCCGAACTTAATGTGACGTTAGTGGCAACGTTATGCTCAAGATTAGCGATAGCGAGTGCTGCATTTTGTGCGGAATGATAACTATCGAGTAAAACGAGTACACCTTGTTTGCTATAACATTTTTTAATTGTTGTAAGTATCGTTTCGGGTAACACTTCATGAGAAAGATCAGAGGGGGTTTGATAGTTGGTCGCAATGGCTATTTTTACTTGGTGATTTACAGTCTGATTAACGAGTTCTTTAATCCCATTGGCGAGTGTAAGACTCTTTGAAACTAATACGATACTGACCATAAAGCACCTTTTTTGTAAATACAAACAGGGAGATAAACACTCCCTGTTTACTCAGGCTTTAATAAAGCCATTCCCGCCCTAATTGGTCGGCAGTTAAAATCGCGGCATAAACTTTATCGGAATCGACGTCAAATGGCATGTTGTAAATTGTCTCACCTTCAGCACAACTTAACTCAGCAACCGCCATGATTTTTTCATTTAATTCATCGCCAGTGGCATTAATACCTAGCTCTTCTAACGTGACGGGTAGACCGACTAAAACACAGAAATCAAGGAACTCTTCTAACTCTTCTAATGGACTATTTTCTAACACTAACTGGACTAATGTACCAAAAGCGACTTTTTCACCGTGATACATGTTGTGACACTCTTCTAATGCCGTAAACCCATTGTGGATAGCATGAGCAGCGGCAAGACCTGCACTTTCAAATCCAATACCACTTAAAAAGGTATTAGCTTCAATAATATTTTCTACCGCACTTGTACAAACACCTCGGCTGACAGCGAGTTTAGCTTTGTATCCATCTTCTAATAACGTGTTATAGCAAAGTTCTGCAAGGGCAAGCGCCGCGAGCGTTGAACGCCCCCCAGCCATAGTCTGTTTTTGGGCATGACTGCAGGCTCTTGCTTCAAAGTAGGTTGCTAAAGCATCTCCCATTCCTGCCACCAATAAACGCGCGGGTGCAGAAGCGATGATATTCGTATCCATTACAACCACGTCGGGATTTGTTGGATAGAAAAGGTAACTATCGAATGCGCCTAATTCAGTATAAATAACAGAAAGAGCACTTGTGGGGGCGTCAGTAGAAGCAATGGTTGGGGAGATAACAACAGGAAGTTGGCATTTATAAGCAACAGCTTTAGCTGTATCAAGTGTTTTACCGCCCCCAACGCCGATGATCACAAGAGAGGCTTGTGCTTTTGCTAGTTCAGATAGTCGATTGATTTCGTTGTGTGTACATTCACCATTAAAAAGCTCAAAGTGTCCATTAACTTCATACTGAGACATACTATCTTTAACGGTACTACCGACGAGATCCATAACAAATTTGTCAGCAATAATCAGTGCTCTATCACCAAAAGGCTTTGCGTACTTACCAATGTGATATAGCGCGTCTGGTCCTTGAATATATTTAGCGGGGGATTGAATAACTTTTAACATAATAGACTCCTACTATTCGCAAAAGAGAGTAAAAAATCCTTATGGTGAAACTCGTCATCCAACTGACATATAACAATATGGAGATGTTTCAAGAATACATTAACAGTTTAATGGATGAACAAAATAATTTATTGTAAATAATTAAGGCTTTTTATATTAGCATGTGAAAAATATCCTAATACTGATATTTAAGTCATATTTTGTGAATTGTTTAACTAATCATGCTAATTAATTGCTATATGAAATATTTACGTAAAATAATAAATTTTCTCAGTCGGAATAAAGCTTCATAAAATTGGCTTATGAAGCTTTATTATTTGAATTATGACATTAATATCATTATTTTTTTGCGAGGAGAGACAGATTATGAGTGAATTTCAGCATAATCTTGTTTTTGATTTTCTTGTGCGAAAAAATAGCGCAAAATAAAATTCAATAAAATTCCATAAGCCGGCAAGAAAAACAGCATACAAATGGTTAATTTGAATGCATAGTCGACTAAGGCAATTTCAACCCAATTCGCCGCCATAAATTCATCTGTACTGCGATAAAAGGCAATAAAGAAGAAGGCAAGCGTATCAAGTAAATTACCAAAGAACATTGCTGCACTTGGTGCTACCCACCATTTCTGTTGTTGTCTTAAACGATTAAAAACAGACACATCCATAATTTGACCTAACACATAAGCCATAAAGCTAGCTGTCGCAATTCTTGCCACCATAATATTAAAGTCAGCTAATGAGGCAAATCCCTGCCAACTGCCTTGGAAAAAGAGCGTTGAGATCAGGTAAGAAATCGTTAATGCAGGTAGCATAACGGCGGTAATAATGCGTCTGGCAAGTGGTGCACCGTAAATACGTACCGTTAAATCTGTTGCCAGAAAAATAAACGGAAAGGTAAAGGCACCCCAAGTGGTATGGAAACCAAAAATGGAGATGGGTAATTGTACAAGATAGTTACTAGAAGTAATTATCAGGATATGGAACAGAGAAAGCCATAACAGTGCCACCGCTTTTTGGCGGGGAGTAAACGTATACATAAATTGTACCTTTTTAGTGATTGGGGTGAGGGAACCCAATAAAACAGTGATTTCTCTCTTAGATGAGAGGATGCGCATAATACGCCTGTTGCGCAACAAAAGCAAAGGTTAGCGAAAAACGCCGTAAACCCTCGCCCAGTGCGGGCGGGGATATAAGGCGAAAAGCCCGCAGGGCTTTAAAGATCAATCAAGCGTTGACTGGCTCTGAACGTAGGCTCTGAGTGTTTCAATCGTTGCCCCTCCGGTGCTACAGACAAAGTACGACCTTGACCACAAAAGTCCCGTTTTACTTTGCGTCCGTAAATGTGTGTTTTGCTGGCGCAGCAGGCGCGACGATACTGATTTCAGATTGTTGACCATCACACTGACCGCCAGTTTTGGCGGGTAAGCAACCAGCAGATGCACATGGTCAGGCTCTCCGTCCATCTCAATAATTTCGCATTCAAGTTTTGCCGCAGCGGAGTCAAATGCATCACGCAGTTGAGCGAGCATCAGTCCGTCAAATAGCTTACGTCGATACTTTGTCGTAAAGATCAGAGGCACGACCAGTTTACTGACACGGTGCCGCTTTCTGAGGGGTTCCGCCAGTAAATCATTATGATTACTCAATTGATATATTGCCCTAACATGTTAAAATAAAAACATTATATCAATGAGCGCTGATGATGTTAAGAGCAACAAAAGTACGCATCTACCCAACACCAGAACAGGCTGAATATCTCAACGCTCAGTTCGGTGCGGTTCGTTTTGCGTACAACAAAGCGCTGCACATCAAGAAAGACGCTTACCAGCGGCACGGCGTAAATTTAAACCCGCGTAAAGACCTTAAACCGCTGCTTGCCGTGGCGAAAAAATCCCGCAGATATGGGTGGCTTAAAGAATATGATTCAATTGCATTGCAGCAGGCGGTGATTAACCTTGACGTGGCTTTCTCCAACTTTTTTAATCCGAAACTAAAAGCCCGTTTTCCCACGTTTAAAAGTAAGCATGGCAGACAATCTAGCTATCATTGTGTCGGGATCAAAGTCATTGATGGCGCGATAAAAATCCCGAAAATCGCACCGATTGAAGCGCGTTTACATCGTGAAATTACGGGGGCGCTGAAAAGTATCACACTGAGCCGCAGCGCAACCGGAAAATACTATGCGTCACTACTCTGTGATGACGGGGTAGAAGCACCGGCAAAGCCAACATTGATATCAAATATCACGGGGCTTGATGTGGGGCTGAGTCATTACGCCATCAAATCAGACGGCAATAAGATTGCTAATCCGCGCCACCTTATCAATGCCAGCCGTCACCTACGTCGAAAACAAAAAGCCTTATCTCGCAAGCAAAAAGGGAGTGCTAATCGCCGTAAAGCCCGAATACAGCTTGCAGGTGTACACGAACGGGTAGCCAATGCCCGTGCTGATTTTCAACACAAACTCTCTC
Source organism: Proteus vulgaris (assembly GCF_033708015.1). Classification (NCBI taxonomy): domain Bacteria; kingdom Pseudomonadati; phylum Pseudomonadota; class Gammaproteobacteria; order Enterobacterales; family Morganellaceae; genus Proteus; species Proteus vulgaris. Next base: position 506,761 of record NZ_CP137920.1, read on the forward strand.
GTGCAATTGTTGACGAAAACCAAGCGGTAATTGTAGAGACACTGAAATCGGCGAATATGATGAAAAACCACTGTCTGGCTCGCGCTATCGGTGATGCAGGCTGGCATGGTTTTATCACAAAGCTGGAATATAAAGCCGCAGAAAAAGGCGTCCATCTGGTAAAACTGGATCAATGGTTTGCCAGTTCGAAAACCTGTCATTGCTGCGGTCATAAAATGTCAGAAATGCCACTACATAAGCGTATCTGGCAATGCCCTGAATGTGGAGTTGAACATGACCGAGATATCAATGCGGCAATCAATATCCGACACAAGGGCATATTGGAATTACACGCGGCGGGACTCGTCGTTTCAGCCCATGGAGACCCGCGTAAATCCGTCGTACAGAGGGTTGCGGTCTGAGAAGTGGGAAGCCTCGCCGTTTACGGCGGGGAGCAGTCACGAGGAATACCTTTGTGCTTAATGTGCCGTGATGTGAACACGAAAGCGCGATATAATGACACAATCTGTCAGTATAAGAAGAATGGTTAATAGAATGAATGCTCAATTTGATGATGCAACTAAGACATTAGATACTCTAGGATTACGTTGTCCTGAGCCAGTAATGTTAGTTCGTAAAACGATAAGAAATATGGCATTAGGCGAGACGCTTTTAGTCATTGCGGATGATCCTGCAACAGTACGTGATATTCCTGGTTTTTGTCGCTTTATGGAGCATGATTTATTAAATCAAGAGACTGAATCTGCCCCTTATCGCTATCTTATTCGTAAAAAAGAGAGCAATCTGTAATTTACATTGTAAATATTGCTTACCTGCGCGCTAAAAAATAGCCCAAACTCCAACTTAGCTGAAGTTTGGGCTTTGTGATTTTAGTGTACTTACTTTTTATTTGAGGTGTTAACTTTTACTCTTAGTAGCCTTACCGCATTGGCTGTAACTAGTGCGGTTGCACCGGAATCAGCAAGAACGGCAACCCAAAGTCCAGTGATACCTAATAAGCTTGTTACTAAGAATATCGCTTTTAAGCCCAGTGCTATGGCGATGTTTTCACGGATAATTTTACGTGTCGCACGAGATAATTTAATAATTTCAGGTAAGCCCGTTAAACGGTTATGTGTTAATGCAGCATCCGCTGTTTCAAGTGCAACATCAGTACCGCTTCCCATCGCGACACCAATGGTGGCCGCTTTCATTGCTGGCGCATCATTGATACCATCGCCCACCATCATTGTGTTATGCGTTTTGCTAATTTCCATTACTGAAGTCACTTTATCTTCGGGCAGTAATCCAGCTCGGAAATCCATACCTAGTTTTTTCGCAATAGCAGCTGCTGCTCTTGGATTATCACCCGTTAGCATAACGGCATTGATGTTCATCTCTTTCAATAATTTCATTGATTCAACAGCATCACTGCGTAAAGTATCTTGCATCGCAATAACACCGATAAGTTGGCTCTCTTTTAAGACAACAACAACGGTTTTACCTTCATCTTCAAGACGTGCAACTTCTTGTTGCCATTGAGAAGAGAGCGATGTCGCTTCTGATAATTGAGAAGGGGCGCTCACTAGGATGTGTTGACTATTTAAATAACCTTCAATGCCTTTACCCGCTAGCGCTTTACGCTCTTGTGCTTCAACAACAAGCACTCCTTCATCTTGTGCTTTATTGATAATTGCTTTTGCTAATGGATGATGAGAGCCAATTTCGACGGATGAAGCAAAAGTCAGCACTTCTTTTTCATTAAATCCAGATTCAGCTACAATATCAGTAACTTGAGGTTTCCCTTCTGTTAATGTACCCGTTTTATCTAATGCGATAGTATTAACTGTGCCTAATTGCTCTAACGCTGCACCGCCTTTGATCAACGCTCCGCGTTTAGTTGCTGCCGCTAATGCTGAAGTGATTGCCGCTGGTGTTGAGATAACCAAAGCACAAGGACAACCAATGAGTAATAGCGTTAAACCGCGATAAATCCATGTTTCCCACGGTTGTGAAAACAACAGGGGGGGAACAATGATAACCAGTGCGGAGAACAGCATTATCGCAGGGGTATAGTAACGGCTAAAGCGGTCAATAAAGCGTTCAATAGGGGCTCTACGCTCTTCAGCTTCTTCAATCAATTGCAAAATACGGTCGATAGCATTTTGCCCCTGCTCAGATACCACCTTCATCTGTACCGATCTATCCACAGATAAACAACCCGCAGCCACTTTTTCACCTTGTAGGCGTTCTACTGGTACGGATTCACCGGTTAATGCACTTTCATCAAAGCTTGCAAATGCGCTGACTAATTCTGCATCTGTTGGTAAACGAGAACCTGGGGCAATTTCGATAATATCGCCAGGGCGCAGTTGCGCAACAGGAACTGTTTGTTTTTTGCCATCTTTGATTAATGTCGCTTCTTCTGGCACCAATGCCATTAATGCACTTACACCACGACGAGCACGCCCTGCGGCGTAAGACTCTAACATCTCGCCAATCATAAACAGCAAAATAACCATTGCGGCTTCTTCGGTAGCATTAATAAAGAGTGCCCCAATTGCGGCAACGCTCATTAATGTTTCGATAGCGAATGGTGTACCACTGCGAATAAGTTGTAAGGACTTTTTCACAATGGGGAATAAACCAATTAAGGTGGTTGCAATAAAGGCAGCACGGCCGGCTTGAGGGTCAATAAACTCTGCACCCCAGCTAATGACCATTAAAAGCGCCAAGACAATAACAAATGCGCTCTCTTTTAATAAGCTCTGCTTAGCGACTTTTTGGGATTGAGGTGATGAGAGATCAAAAAGTTCAAAACCTGCACTGTTAATTGCCGCGATCACGTCAGCGCGTAGATCGCTATCTGCATCAACGACCAATTTTTCAGTGGCAAAAAGGACTTTTGCTTGTTTTACACCCGCGACTTTAAGTGCGGCTGTTTCAATTTTTTGAGCGCAACTCGGACAATCCATTCCTTGCACTTTCCAACTAAAGCGTTGCTGTGCAATCTTTTCTGGCTCAATGTTAGAAACAGGGGCGTTGATATCACAGCTTGCATGAGCATGATTGTGCCCATCGTGATTATGTTCGTGAGAATGCTCGTGATGATGCTCATCCTCGCATTCAGGATCACTTTTATCTATCTTAGTATGAGAATGTCCGCTTTCTGTATGTGAGTGCGTACTATTCTCAGAGTGACCTGAACAGCATTGAGAGCTTGAGCAGCAAGCATCGGTATGTTTATGATTATCGTGTTGATGAGCATGTTTAGTCATAACTGGCTCTCCTTGTTCAACAAAGTAAAGTCTAAATTCATTTCTGATAAGTACTTTACAGCTTGGAGTAGAGTCCAGAGTCAAGATATCAACGGTATATTCATTGGCAAAAAGTGCTAACTAGGTCAAAAAATTAACCCCTCATTCTATTTTGTAAAGACAAGGGGTTAATCGATACTAAAGAAATAAAGCTCTAACAATGAAGAAATGCCCAATAAAATAACAGGCGCTGACAAGCCCTTTGGATGCTGAAAATGAGAAGCGGAAGCGATTAATTAGCCATATGGAGTAAGCAATTACTAACAGGAATGAACCCACCATGACTGACAAGTTGTAATCATTGCTTAAGTAGAAGAATTTTTCACCTGCAATCCAAAACATAGCAAATGCCGCTAATAAAGTTAACGAGGCTGGAATTGCTAATTTATCGAGCTTAGTCCAGACAATCGCTAAAATGATAATGAAAGCAAGAATAACGAATCCAAGTAAAGGAAGATAGAAAGAGAGTTGGAGCGGTAGTAAAAAGCTTACCATATAAAGTATATAGCTCAGAAAAACCAAAGCAAAAGAAGGTAGTAAATACTTACTATCAAAAATTCTTAAGATATCAGAAAGTAGTGTCGCTAATAATGCACCTACAATAAGGTAGCTATTAATATTGTGTTCGGGAACTTGCCATGCCCAAAGTAATAAAAGGAGTAACGTGATAGGACGGAATAACCATTGTTGCCAATTAGGGCCTCGATATGCGGCATCGATATAAAGCCATCCGGAGAATAATACGGCGAGAAAAGGCCAACTCATAATATCTTCCTTATATTCAGAACTGTTTTATTATTCATAACAGAAAGATTAATTTAAGAATAGCGGTTAATGACGAAATTGATGGACTTATTAAAATAATATAAAGCACACTATTTTTTTGTCCATATAACGATAGGAACTAATGTAATGAATAAAGCGGCTATTTTAGGAATTGCGATACTAATCATAATTATAGCGTCGGCAACTTATCGTTTTTTTGAACAAAAAAAACAGCGGATAAGTGACGATAATTCGCCTATTAAACTTTATATGGTTGAAATAATTGATAAAAAAGAAATTGCAGCAAATGAACGGCGCTCAAGAGAAAATGACGTTAATGGTCCAGAAACAACATATTATTATCAAGTTACTTTTCGTTTAACTACTGATGAGCGTAAAGATTTAGTGTTAAAAATTGATAAATCATCTTATCAAGATATCGAACCTGGAATGAAAGGACGTCTATTTATGCAGGGAAGTCGTTTTATTAAGTTTGAAACAGATATGCCAAGTAATGATCAAGACAATAAATAAGATAATATATTCATGATATTGGCAATCTCTGGGGCTAATTGTCGACCCCAGATAATTGCGAGGGTATAACACTATTTATGGCTGCTGTTTGGTTTTGTTTTTCTGTTTTTCTTCGTATTCTTTACGTAATTCTTTTTGTATTTTTAAGAGTTCAAAGATCCCAAAGAAGAAAACACGAAATTGTAATGCTGTTGACGGTTTTTGATCTTTAGGTTGTCCTGCTTTATACATAACGATTTGTAATCCATGCATGATTACCATAAAAATCAATGCGATATCCATAAAATATTTTAGAGGCTTAGGAAATGGAGACATAATATTTAAAAGTAGAAAGCCCCAAACACCGATCATTAAAAATCGGCCAAAAAAGATTAACATAGCAGCTCCATAAAAAATTAAGCAGATAAACTGCGAATATAAAGACGGTACGCGACTTGTCCTGCGATCTTCTCTCTATGCAATGTCCAATGAGTCGGAATTGTATAAGTCTGCGCTTTAACTTCTTCCTCAATATAAATATAGCAATCTTGTGCTAACCAATTGTTATTTTCTAATAATTGGATAGTGTCTGACAACATGCCTTTATGAAAAGGAGGATCTAAAAAAATGACATTATAAGGTGAACCTTGTTTGGCGAGATATGACAGTGCACTGTCTTGAATGACATGTCCATTCTCTGCATTAAGTAAGGTTAAGTTTGTGGTAATTTGTTGGGCGACTGCGCGTTCATATTCGATAAACGTGGTTTCACGCGCATAGCGAGAGAGGGCTTCAATACCTAAACCACCGCTTCCTGCAAAACAGTCTAGGCAGCGGGCATCTTGGATAACAGGCATTAGCCAATTAAAGAGTGTTTCTTTCACTCTATCCGTTGTCGGTCGTAATCCTTGGCTATCAAGAACAGGAAGTTTACGACCACGCCATTTTCCCCCAATTATTCTGATTTGTCCCATTGAGGCTTTTTGTGGTTTTTTGGCCATATTATTTTGATTTATATCGTTTAAACGTGAGTTCTGGAGTGTCTTTTAGAATAAGGGAACCGTGTCTGTCGTTATATCGATGACTTCCCTTGATTTAATCAGCAATAATTTACCATAAAATTCGTATAAAAGATGCGTTTATCCATGATCAAATGATAGACTTCATTATTATTTTCAATATCGTCAATGTAATCGCGCCATGATTTAGTGCGAGGAGTTTAGTAGCTAATGGCAAAAGAAAAAAAAGGTTTTTTCTCGTGGCTCGGTTTTGGGCGTAACAAAGAAGAAAATATTGAGCAAGAGAAAGAACAGCAACGTTTAGAAGAAGCGCGTCTGGCTCAAGAAGCGGAAGCGCAACGCCTTGCGCAAGAAGAAGCCCAGCGCCAAGCGGAACTGGAAGCAGAGCAAGCGCGTCTGGCTCAAGAAGCGGAGGCGCAACGCCTTGCGCAAGAAGAAGCTCAGCGCCAAGCGGAACTGGAAGCAGAGCAAGCGCGTCAAGAAGCTGCGCGTTTAGAAGAAGCGCGTCTGGCTCAAGAAGCGGAAGCACAACGCCTTGCGCAAGAAGAAGCCCAGCGCCAAGCGGAACTGGAAGCAGAACAAGCGCGTCAAGAAGCCGCACGTTTAGAAGAAGCGCGTCTGGCTCAAGAAGCAGAAGCACAACGCCTTGTGCAAGAAGAAGCCCAGCGTCAAGCGGAACTGGAAGCAGAACAAGCGCGTCAAGAAGCCGCACGTTTAGAAGAAGCGCGTTTGGCTCAAGAAGCGGAAGTACAACGCCTTGCGCAAGAAGAAGCCCAGAGCCAAGCAGAACTGGAAGCAGAACAAGCACGTCAAGAAGCGGCGCGTTTAGAAGAAGCGCGTTTGGCTCAAGAAGCGGAAGTACAACGCCTTGCGCAAGAAGAAGCCCAGCGCCAAGCGGAACTGGAAGCAGAGCAAGCGCGTCAAGAAGCCGCACGTTTAGAAGAAGCGCGTCTGGCTCAAGAAGCGGAGGTACAACGCCTTGCGCAAGAAGAAGCCCAGCGCCAAGCAGAACAAGCACGTCAAGAAGCGGCGCGTTTAGAAGAAGCGCGTCTAGCTCAAGAAGCGGAAGCGCAACGCCTTGCACAAGAAGAGGAAAATAAACGTCTCGCTATTGCACAAGTAGAAGCTGAGGATATTGGATCTTTACGCGAAGAAGTGCTTGCAGATAAAGTTGTTGAGCAAGAGAAACCAAAGAAAGAAGGCTTTTTTAGCCGACTGAAAAAAGGTTTACTGAAAACTCGTCAGAACTTAGGTTCAGGATTCCTTGGTCTATTTCGTGGTAAGAAGATTGATGATGAGCTTTTTGAAGAGTTAGAAGAACAACTCTTAATTGCGGATGTGGGCATGGAAACCACAACTAAAATCATCACTAGCCTGACCAAACATGCCACTCATAAAGATCTTAAAGATGCCGAAGCGCTTTACGGAAAACTGCGTGAAGAGATGGGCGATATTTTAAGTAAAGTTGATAAACCATTAAATATTGAAGGTAAAAAACCTTTTGTTATTTTAATGGTTGGCGTTAACGGAGTGGGTAAAACAACCACAATCGGAAAATTAGCGCGACAATACCAAGCTGAAGGTAAATCTGTCATGTTAGCGGCGGGGGATACATTCCGAGCAGCCGCTGTTGAACAGTTACAAGTTTGGGGCGAGCGTAATCATATCCCTGTTGTGGCACAACATACTGGCGCTGATCCTGCATCGGTTATTTTTGATGCAATTCAATCAGCCCAAGCAAAAGGTGTCGATGTTCTTATTGCTGATACCGCAGGACGATTGCAGAATAAATCCCATTTAATGGAAGAGCTGAAAAAAATCGTTCGTGTTATGAAAAAATTAGACGAAGAAGCACCACATGAAGTGATGTTGACGTTAGATGCAAGTACCGGACAAAATGCAGTTAGTCAGGCAAAACTCTTTAATGAAACCGTTGGGCTAACTGGATTAACATTGACTAAACTTGATGGTACAGCAAAAGGAGGCGTTATCTTCTCCATTGCTGATCAGTTTGGTATTCCTATTCGTTATATCGGGGTAGGTGAAGGTATTGAAGATCTACGTCCGTTTAAGGCCGACGATTTTATTGAGGCTCTGTTTGCCCGCGAGGAGTAGTTTTAATGATCCGCTTCGAACACGTCAGCAAGGCTTATTTAGGTGGAAGACAAGCATTACAAGGGGTTGATTTTCATCTTCGCCCTGGTGAAATGGCTTTTTTAACGGGTCACTCTGGCGCCGGTAAAAGTACATTGCTTAAGTTAATTTGTGGAATAGAACGCCCAAGTGATGGTGCTATTTGGTTTGCTGGTCATGATATCAGTAGACTAAAAAACAGTGAGATCCCTTTTTTGCGCCGCCAAATTGGGATGATCTTCCAAGATCACCACTTATTGATGGACAGAACGGTTTATGACAATGTTTCTCTTCCCTTGATTATTGCTGGCGCAAGTGAAGAGGATATTCGACGAAGAGTTTCAGCTGCTTTAGATAAAGTAGGACTATTGGATAAAGCGAAAAATTATCCTATTCAACTCTCTGGCGGTGAACAACAACGTGTTGGTATTGCGCGCGCAGTTGTGAATAAACCGACGGTTTTACTCGCAGATGAGCCAACAGGTAACCTTGATGGTGAGCTTTCAGAAGGTATCATGCGCCTTTTTGAAGAGTTTAACCGTGTTGGCGTAACGGTGTTAATGGCGACACACGATATGTCGCTGATAGAACGCAGAAATTATCGCATTCTTACATTAGGGCAAGGCAGAATGGTGGGAGGGCAAAATGGCTAAAGCAAAAAGTTCCCGTAAATCAATGCCAACGCCAGGCGCAAAAACCAAGGCACTAAAAGGGGGAAGACGCGAACAGTGGCGCTATGCATGGCGTAATACAATGGCTGATTTTTTACGCCAGCCGCTCTCCTCTTTTTTAACGGTAATGGTTGTCGCTATCTCTCTCACCTTGCCTAGCATCTTTTATATTGTGTGGAAAAATGTTTCTACTGCGGCAGAACAATGGTATCCAACACCACAATTAACAGTTTATCTTGATAAATCTCTTGACGATTCATTGGCTGAAGCCACAATCAAGAAAATAGAAGCGTTAGAAAAAGTTGAGAATGTTAACTATCTTTCACGACAAGATTCACTAGTGGAATTCCGTTCTTGGTCTGGTTTTAGTAGTGCATTAGATATGTTAGAAGAGAATCCATTACCAGCCGTTGCGATTGTGACGCCCGTTATGGAGCCTAGCGATCAACAATTAATGGTGAATTTGCGTGATACAGTCGCGAAAATACCCGGTGTTGACGAAGTAAGAATGGATGATAGCTGGTTTACTCGGCTTTCAACGTTAACTTCATTAGTTGGGCAAATTGCTTTGGTGATTGGTACATTGATGGTTGTTGCTTTGTTATTGGTGATTGGTAACAGTGTGCGCCTCAATATTTTCAGTCGCCGTGACACCATTAATGTGATGAAACTAATTGGTGCCACTGACGGCTTTATTATGCGTCCTTTCCTTAATTGGGGATTGATCCTCGGTTTTATTGGTGCCGTATTTGCCTTGATCTTTTCAGCGCTACTGGTGTGGAAACTTTCTGATGTAGTGACTCAAGCCGCGACCGTGTTTGGAACGTCATTTTCCATTTCTGGGCTAAGTTTTGATGAATCTATCATTCTTATTCTTGTTGCTATGACAATTGGCTGGCTTGCCGCATGGTTGACGACAATGCAGCATTTGCGTCAATTCACACCAGAATAATGAATTAGCGCGTTTTTATCTTATTTTCTGCATCTGAGAAGATATTTTTTATCAGGCTGGGTTACGTTAATATCGTCACCCAGCCATTTTATCGACGGCTTGTCTCTGGCATAATAATGAACGCACTCTTTTCTACAATAAGGCAACAGTCATATTTGCTTCTGTGATAGAAAAGTACAAAGATATGTAAACATAGATGCGAGATGAACCTTTAGTCTTTATGCTGGTCAAATAGCCGTTATGATAAAAATACATCGTAAAAACCTTAACAGGCTTCCCATTTAAGCTATATTTAAAAGGCTCATCTACTTTTCCTTATCGCGATAATTTTAATTATTCATTTGATTTTCATGAGGATTTGAATGACAAAAGAAATGCAATCCTTAGCATTGGTTCCGCAAGGCAGCATCGAAGCGTATATACGTGCAGCCAATTCCTATCCGATGTTAACCGCAGAGGAAGAAAAGGAACTCGCTGAACGGCTGCATTACGATGGTGACTTGGATGCAGCAAGAACGCTTATCCTTTCACATCTGCGCTTCGTTATTCATGTTGCTCGCAGCTATTCAGGTTATGGCTTACCACAAGCTGATCTTATCCAAGAGGGTAACATCGGTCTGATGAAAGCGGTTCGTCGTTTTAACCCAGAAGTGGGTGTCCGATTAGTCTCTTTTGCTGTGCATTGGATCAAAGCTGAAATTCACGAATATGTACTACGTAATTGGCGTATCGTGAAAGTCGCAACGACAAAGTCACAACGTAAACTCTTTTTTAATCTGCGGAAAAATAAAAAGCGTTTAGGTTGGTTTAATCAAGATGAAGTGGAGCTTGTGGCAAGAGAATTGGGCGTATCAGAAAGTGATGTCCGAGAAATGGAATCACGAATGTCAGCGCAAGATATGGCATTTGATATGACCGCTGATGATAGTGATGACTCACATCCTATTGCTCCTGTACTCTTCTTAGAAGATAAGTCTTCTGACTTTGCTGATGGCATTGAAGAAGATAACTGGGATAATCATGCAACGGATAAACTGACGTCAGCAATTGAAACTCTTGATGAACGTAGCCAAGATATTATTCGTGCTCGTTGGTTAGATGATGATAACAAATCGACGCTGCAAGACTTAGCGACAAAATACGGTGTTTCTGCTGAGCGTGTTCGTCAATTAGAAAAAAATGCGATGAAGAAATTGCGTTTAGCGATTGAAGATTAATCACATTTCAGATCACGCATACGCGTTCATAAAGTAGAGTATGTTATAAAAGCGATATGAAAATATCGCTTTTTTTGTTGCATGGAGAAAAGAACGTGAAAATCGTTATCGCCCCTGATTCATTTAAAGAAAGTTTAAGTGCGAAAGACGTTGCAATGGCAATAAAACAGGGTTTTTCACGTTCTTTCCCCAATGCGCAATATTGTTGTATTCCCATGGCGGATGGCGGTGAAGGAACGGTGACATCGCTGGTGGATGCAACGCAAGGCCGTTTTATCTCTACTCAAGTGTGCTCGCCTTTAGGTAAACAAGTAACCGCAACGTGGGGGCTCTTAGGTGATAACAGTACTGCCGTGATTGAAATGGCACAAGCTTCGGGTCTTCATCTTATCCCTTTATCTCAACGCAATCCCAATTTAACGACCAGTTACGGTACGGGGGAGTTAATTAATGCGGCACTTGAAATGGGCGTTAAAAAAATCATTTTAGGATTAGGAGGAAGTGCTACAAATGACGCAGGTGCAGGTATGATGCAAGCACTGGGTCTTGGTCTTAAAGATAAGTTTGGCACATCTTTGCCTTTTGGTGGACGCTCATTAGCCCAGCTTTATTCTATTGATATCACGAAGCTTAATCCTAAATTAAAACATATTGAAATCGAAATTGCCTGTGATGTCACGAATCCATTGTGTGGAGAAAAAGGGGCATCGGCTATTTTTGGCCCTCAAAAAGGAGCCACTAAGGATGATATTGCGCAGTTGGATAACGCACTACACCATTTTGGTACTTATCTTGAGAAAATAACGCAACGCAGTCTTATCAATATAGCTGGAAGTGGCGCGGCAGGAGGATTGGCTCTGCCTTTGCTTGCATTTACGCAAGCAACACTTTCGCGAGGTGTTGAATTAGTTGCTCATGCTGTTGAATTAGAAAAACAGTTAATCGATGCAGATTTAGTCATCACTGGCGAAGGTCGAATGGATAGTCAATCGGCACAAGGTAAAACTCCAACAGGGGTCGCTTTGCTGGCAAAAAAATACCACCTTCCTGTTATTGCGTTGGTCGGTGGTTATTTACCTGATTATGATGTGGTTCATCAGCAGGGAATTGATGCCGTTTTCTCTATTGTTCCGGGTGTTTCTACATTGGACGATGCGCTTAGTAATGCACAATATAATCTTAGTGAGACGGCTTATAATGTGGCGAGGCTTTATGCTTTAGACTTCAAGGTGTAGCGTTGTTGACTAGTCAGATATTATTGTATGCTCCTAGCGACACCTTGAATTATTTAGAGTATATGTTTGCATATAAATCAAGTTGTAGGATTATTTAAAACATAGAGATCAGATTGTTGTGATGGATTAAATTGATGGTGTGTTAAAAAAGCATGTGCAATATCATATCCTTTTTCTTCTGCAGATAAGCTGGTTGCTTGCCAATGAGTAATATTAGGATATGCAGCTAAGCATTCTGTCAGTAAATAATGTCCAACACCACGACGGCGAGTCACTTCTCTGACCATAAAATCGGTAATCAAGGCGTTATTATCTGATAGTCTAACCCAGCAAGCAGCTAATAATCGTTCATTAAATCTTGCTACAAAGAGTCCATTCTGGTCGTTGATCTCATTTTTTAGCGCTGATTGATAACGTCTATCTTGCCAAATTTTGTCTAAATCAATACGGTCTTGTTCAGAGCGCTGTGTGAGTTTTTCTATGGTTAGTTTCATTTAATATCCTGTTAGTTTGCAGTGTGTTTTTTTTCTTTTAATGAAGGCATTAAGGTTTTAATGGTGAAACACAATGCCAAACTCGTTAAGATCACACAAGAGTAAAAGACATACTCATAGTTATTGCCAGTCACAAAATAGACCGAAATCATAGGGCCTGCCGCCATTCCACAATAACGAATAAAATTATAAATCCCCATTGCCGTTGCTCTCATCGTACTAAAATGACTCGTTAATAATGTGGTATGAGTTGGCATTGTTAACCCTAAAGAAAGCCCATATAACACAGTTAAACCAAGCATTACAGGTAATGAGGTTTGCCAAAAGAGTGCAAACAGCGTCAACATCATTAAGTTGATACAAGACGTAATAATCACGCCATATTCTGCGCTAAATAGATGGCAAATTCTGCGGTAAAGATAGCTACCTAAGATAAGTGCAATCGACATAGGTAGATATAATCCACCTATTTCAGTGCTATTAAGCTGATAGAGATGAAAAGCAATTAAGGGTAAAAAAACCAGTAGACAAAAATAGTTATAAAACACCATAAAACTCATGACAAATACAGATTTACCCGCAGATGCCGTAAGAACTTGTTGCATTGCAGACACGCTTTTAAAGGCTTCTTTCTGCTCAGGGCGTGTTTCTGGTAAATAAAAGAGATGGGTAATAAGCAAAATAACACCGACAACGGCCAAGAAAATGAAAATGCCTTGATATTGATAATGTTGTGCTAAATATCCACCTAATAAAGGGCCACAAGCTGGGGCTAGTGCTAATAGCATTTGATACGATCCCATCGCTTTAGCACGCTCGTTTCCTTGGTAAAGATCGCCAAGAATAGTGGCTGCAACCACAGGAATAGCCGCAATACCGATAGCTTGGATCACACGCCAAAAAATTAATAAACGAATAGAATCAGACCAGACACACCCTAATGCACCTACAATAGAAATTGCTAATCCACTGAGAAAAATAGGTTTTCTTCCCCATTTATCAATCAATGAGCCGTAAAAGAGTTGCATAACAGCCATAGCAAAAGTAAATGCAGATACCGTTAAATTAACCAATGATAACGAGGTATTAAATTGTTGCTGGATCAAAGGGAGCACAGGGGTATAGATATTTTGGGCTAAAGAGCCTAGTAGTGCACTAAAACAAATGAGATAAAACAGACTGCGGATTGATAATTTCATGATATTGCCTCTTTTCCTTTTTTTTGTTTCCATGGAAACAAAAATATAATAGCAATATTTTGAATGTTGTAAATACTTTTGATACTATTTTATTAAATAATTTTTCCAAGGAAACAAAATGACAAAAGAGACGGTGACAACACAAGACTTGTTAAAAGGATTAAGTGATTTTTTGCATCTTAAAGATGATAGAACGGATAGTGATTATAAAAAAATATTAGAAGAGAACGGGTTAGATAACTATTCACTAACAGAACTGCATGTGATCCATTGTATTGGTGAAGAGAGTATGAGAAATCTCACCACCATCAGTGAATATATGTCCATGACCCGAGGTGCAGTCTCAAAAATTTGTAGCCGATTACAAAAGAAAGGGGCGATTGAAAAAATAAAGTTAGTAGATAATCAAAAAGAAATATTTTTTATCTTAACAGAAGAGGGAGAACGTCTTTTTCATGCACATGAGGTGCTGCATCAACAATCCAAAGCAAAATGGTCTGCATTATTTGAGCAATATGACCAACAGGAAAAGCAGGTGATTAAACGTTTTTTTACTGATGTTGCGGATTGTTTTCGTCATTCGTGATAGATAAATTTGAAAAGAAAACCCCCATACCATGAGATACAGGGGGGAAATAATTATTTCTTATCTTCAGCGATGCGATTACGGATATTATCAGCACGCTCTTTTGATGGTGGGTGAGAATCAAACATACTTGAATCACCGCCACCTAATTTTGCAAGTTTTTCAAAACCAGTGACTAAGCCCGCAGTATTAACACCACGTTTTGTTAGCAAATCATAAGAGAAATTATCCGCTTCTGATTCTTGGTGTTGAGAGAACTGGGCGTTAATTAATTTTTGACCCATTTCTGCTAATTGAGAGCTGCTTAATTGTGCCGCTACACCACCAGCTGATGCTGCCGCTGTACGTGCAGCAACTGTTGCGTGAGCAACTTGGATTGCTTTACGCGTATGACCTAAGGCAACGTGACCCATTTCATGACCTAACACGCCTTCAACTTCGTTATCGGTCATCAGATCCATTAAGCCACTGTAAACACGCACACAGCCGTTAGCCATTGCCCATGCATTTACATCTTTGGTCATGTAAACTTTATAGTTTACTGGTGTGCCATTCACTTCATTACCTAACGCTTTAGCAATATTATTTAAACGTTTAGTGTAGGTACTATTTGCAGGCGCAACTTTATTTTGCGCATCCATCTCTTTACAAGCATCATTTGTTAGCGCTTTGATATCGTCATCGCTTAATGTCGCTGCTTGGAAAAGTTGGGTTCCTGATTTTGTCAGCATATCGGTATTAAGGTTTTTACAACCAGAAAGTAGTGCCGCTGATACCATCACCGTAGCAAGTAATTTTATTTTCATTTTTTAATTAAGTCCTTTTCTGCTTGGCAGTTTATATAATTGCGAATTAAATTCGAGCAGAAGAATAGCAGTGCTTATCTATTGGTGCAATATAAGCATTTTATATGAGAGATATTATCTGAATATATATTTTTCTCTTTTTTCAGTACGAATGTATTATTTTCTCTTATCTTAATCGAGCGTAATAAAAATAGAAAAATAGATTTAACTTCTTTAAATTTAAGAGAATTACTTGATAGCTTAATTTTGATGAAATGATTTTTACAGAGATAAATATTATATAAATCATTTAATTATACTTACCTTAAGTGTGAGTGAGGCGATTTTGTATTTATTTAGAATAATATCAAAGGAAGGTTGTATTTAGATGTGTTTTTTATTTGTTTAATGCTGACAAAATTTATATTCTTGATATTTATTGCTTATTGGTAAATAAACAGCGATGTTTAAAACACCGCTATTCAGATTAAACTGAAAGTGAATAAAGTGATATCAAAGTCTTATGAAACCATTAATTCACTGATAAGCATCAAAGGGCGATTCATACGTTTCCCTGATTGTTGATTGAAAAAATGGAGATTTTCAGGATGAATCGTAAGGCCTATTTTATTGCCAATTTTCACGCCGTGGTCGTTTGGCGCACGAATAACAAGAGGTTGTTTTTGTTTATCGCACGTTGTGGCATAAATTAAAACATCTGCACCGAGAGCTTCAATAAATTCAACATCAACATGAAAAAGAGGATGTTGATGGCTAATCATTAAATGTTCAGGACGTAAACCTAATTTAATGGTTTGAGAAGAAAAATGCTGAGGTGAAACGGCAATATGCCCATCCGCGATTTCAATCACATTATAATTAATCGTGACATCTAAGATATTCATTGCTGGAGAACCCATAAATGTCGCCACAAACACAGAGGCTGGGCTTTCATAAATATCTAACGGCGTGCCTACTTGCTCTATATTTCCTTGATTTAAAACCACCAGTTTATCGGCTAATGTCATCGCTTCTACCTGATCGTGCGTTACATAAATCGATGTTGTGGAAAGTTTTCGCTGTAATTTTTTGATCTCCAAACGCATTTGAACCCGTAATTTAGCATCAAGATTAGAAAGGGGCTCATCAAATAAAAAGACTTTAGGATCACGAACAATGGCTCTGCCCATCGCGACACGTTGACGTTGCCCACCTGACAGTTCTTTAGGTTTTCTATCAAGTAAATGGCTGATTTCAAGCATTTTAGCCGCATTTGTAACGAGCTCTTCAATCTTGGTTTTGGGTGTTTTTCGATTACGTAAACCATATGCCATATTGTTATAAACTGACATATGAGGATAAAGGGCATAGTTTTGAAACACCATGGCAATATCACGTTCACTAGGCTCATACTCATTAACCCGTAAATTATCAATAAATAAATCACCTTGTGTAATGGTTTCTAATCCTGCAATCATTCGTAGTAAAGTTGATTTACCACAACCACTTGGACCAACTAATACCACCATTTCACCTTGCTCAATAGAAAGATTTATTTTTGAAATGGCTTGATGGCCATTTGGGTAACACTTTTCTAAATTTGTGAGAGTGACGGTTGTCATGCTATTTCTCCGTATCAATAAAACCTTTAACAAAGGCGCTTTGCATCAAAATGACAATCAGGACGGGAGGCAACATTGCAATTAACGTGGTCGCCATGATCTTATTCCATTCAACAACACCATCAGAAACCGCAACCATCTGTTTAATGCCCATTACAATGGTGTAGTAGTGAGTATCTGTTGTGATCAACATTGGCCAAAGATATTGGTTCCAGCCATAAATAAAAGTGATAACAAATAGGGCGGCGATATTGGTGCGAGAAAGAGGAAGTAAAATAGTAAAAAAGAACTTAATAGGACCAGCGCCATCAATTTTAGCAGCTTCAATTAATTCAGGAGTAATAGTAAGAAAAAATTGGCGAAATAAAAAAGTGGCTGTGGCGCTGGCAATTAATGGAATGGTTAAACCTGCGTAAGAATTCAACACATTGAGATCCGTAACTACCTCAAATGTCGGCATAATGCGGACTTCAACAGGCAACATCAACGTAAAAAAGATAGTCCAAAAGGCGAGCATTCTTCCCGGAAATCGAAAGAAAACGACGGCGTAGGCGGATAAAATCGAGATTGTTAATTTCCCTATGGTGATCACCACTGCCATAATCAATGAATTCAATAACATACTATTAATTGAAATGGCGCTATTTTGTGTGGTGCCTGCCTGTAAAAATACCGATTTAAAAATTGTCATGCCTTCAGTACCAAACCAAAGGGGAGAACCAGTGGCAAATTCGGTGTTTTGATGTGTTGTTGCCACAAGTGCAATCCAGATAGGGAACGCAACAGAAAGTATGCCGATAATAAGAATAAAATGGCAGAAAGCATGAAATAAAGGTCTACGTTCAACCATCAGTAAGCCACCTTTTTCTCAACATAACGAAATTGAATAATGGTTAATATCGCGACAATAAACATCAAAATAACGGATTGTGCGGCGGAAGAGCCTAAATCTAATCCGACGAAACCATCGTTATAGACTTTATAAACGAGCGTTGATGTACTACTCCCTGGACCACCTTGTGTCATCGCATGGATAATGGCAAACGTATCAAAAAAGGCATAAGCAAAATTAACCACAAGTAAGAAAAATGTAGTGGGAGAAATTAAAGGGAGACTGATAGTCATAAAGCGCTTAATAGGGCCACTACCATCGATAGCTGCGGCTTCTAAAAGAGATTTAGGGACAGATTGCAATGCGGCGAGGAAAAATAGAAAGTTATAACTCACTTGTTTCCATGTCGCTGTTAAGATCACCATCCACATAGCGTGATGTGTATTAAGTACAGGATCCCAATTAATGCCTATTTTTTTTAATTGTTGGCTTAATACACCAATCGTGGGATCAAGCATAAATAACCAAAGAAAACCCGCAATAACCGGCGCAATAGCATAGGGTGAAATTAATATAGTGCGATAAAAAAGTTTACCTCGCAAAATTTGCTCAGCAATGCCTGCCAAAACAAGTGCTAATAACATTGATAAAAATACGACACTGATACTGAAAAGAAGTGTCGTGACCAAGCTATCAAAGTAATAACGATTGCTAAAAAGTCGCTGGAAATTTTCAAAACCAACAAATTCTCGACTAAGCCCAAATGCATCTTCTAATTGAAATGACTGAAAGAAAGCTTGTCCAGCAGGCCAAATAAAAAAGATAAGCGTGATAGCTAATTGGGGGAAAATCAGCGCTAGTGGTAACCCTTTTTGTTTAAAATAAATGGATTGAGATGCCATACTATATCCAGTAAATCGATAAAAACAGAAGGCGAGCTATTTTGCTCGCCTAATCTAAGTGACTATTGCTGAGTACGTTCAAAACGGCGTAATTGCTCATTTCCACGTGTAACTGCATTATCTAACGCAACTTGAGCACTCTGTTTCCCTGACCAGACTTTCTCTAACTCTTCATCAACAATTTCTCGTGTTTGCAGAAAATTACCAAAACGTAATCCTTTTGAATTTGCGGTAGGCTCTGACGTTGTCATTTGTAATATTGCGGTATCAGCCCCAGGGTTTTTCTGATAAAAACCTTGCTGCTGTGTTAATGCATAAGCTGCTTTAGTGATTGGTAAATAACCTGTTGCTTGGTGCCAATCGGCTTGCACTTCAGGGCTTGAAAGATAGGTGAAGAATTTGGCAACGCCGTTATATTCGGCATCTGGGCGCCCTGACATAACCCATAACGATGCCCCGCCAATAAGCGTATTTGCTGGTTCTTGTACGAGAGTATCGTCGTAAGGCAATTGACTAACACCAATATCAAGACCTTTCATATTCTCTTTAATACCCGCAAAACCTGCGGATGATTCCATCACCATGGCACACTCTTGGGTATAAAAGAGAGGCATTGCATCCGATTGGCGTCCGCCATATTTGAAAATACCTGATTTAGACCAATCTGCCATTTGTTGAATATGCGCTACAAAAGGTGCTTTATTAAATAGAAACGTGGTATCAAAACCATCGAAGCCGTTATTTTTTGTCGCAATAGGTAAATTATTGCGCGCACCAAAGTTTTCGATTTGTGTCCATGATTGCCATGTGGTGGTAAATCCACATTTAACACCAGAATCGAGCAGTTTTTGAGATACGGCTTCCATCTCTTTCCATGTCTTTGGTGGCTGTTCTATTCCTGCTTTTTTAAAGAGGGCTTTATTGTAATAAAGTACAGGCGTGGAACTATTAAATGGCAGTGACATCATTTTGCCATCAGGAGTGGTGTAATAGCCTGTAACAGTAGAAAGATAGCGATTAGGATCAAAAGGTTCGTTGGTTTTTTCCATTAATTGATAAACAGGAAAAACAGCTTTTTTAGCTCCCATCATACTGGCTGTACCCACTTCGAATACTTGCACAATAGCAGGTTGGTTTTTAGCGCGAAATGAAGCCACAGCACTCGTCATTGTTTCAGCGTAAGTGCCTTTATAAACAGGCTTTATCTCATATTCAGATTGACTGGCATTAAAATCAGAGGCGATTTGATTGACTTTCTGACCGAGCGCACCCCCCATTGCATGCCACCATTCAATTTGTGTTTTTGCGTGTGTAGGAGAGGTAAATAACGCCATCGCAACAGCAAGACCTGTTATTGATTTTATCGACATGCAGAATTTCCTTTTTAATCGAAAGTTAAAGGTGCAATCTAATCTTCGAATTACCCTAAATGTTATTTATGACAAAGGGGTGACAATTAAATGAAGATATATTGATGGTATGACTGTCAAATTGCTGTCATAAATGGTTGTCATGATGTCGGCACAAATGAAAAGGAGAGAGAAATGAAGATAGCTGCTCACCGAGGTTTTTCTGGAAAAGCCCCTGAAAATACATTGGCTGCGTTTAAAATGGCGATTGATTTCGGGTGCGAATGGATTGAAACGGATGTGCAATTAACGGCGGATTATGTTCCAGTGCTTATTCATGATAAAACAGTGAATCGTTGCACGAATGGGCAAGGTGCTGTGCGTTTTCATACCTTAGATGATTTACATCGCCTTGATGCGGGAAGTTGGTTTAGTTCACTCTATCAAGGTGAGAAAATTCCTTCTTTAAGACAAGGATTGCAGCTAATTAAACGTTCAGGAACAAAGCTTAATATAGAGCTGAAAACATGGCCTGATGATGATGTTGAGCGTTTATGCTTAGCCGTTTCTGACATGATAAAAAGTGCAGATATTCCGAATGAGCAAATTTTATTTTCTTCTTTTGATACGCATGCACTTATCGTTATGAAACGATACCTGCCTTATATTCGCAGAGGCCAATTATGGGACGAGATCCCTGATAATGCGTTAGAAACACTAAACGCAATTGATGGTTTTAGTGTGCATTGTAATTACAAATATCTTACGCAAGAACAAGCCCAATTGTTAAAACAAGCAGGCTATGAAATTTATTGTTATACCCCTAATAATCCTGAAGAAGTGAAAGATTTTGAGCAATGGGGTGTTGATATGCTGATCACTGATATGCCTGATGTTTATCAAATAGCAAAATGAAAAAGCGCTAACTCTTCCTCGTACTTTTACTGAATAAGGCGTTATCGATATATTTGATAACGCTTTTTATCCTTTTCCTTTCAAATACTATTTACAGAAATTAAATAAGAGAAACGTTGAGTAATAGATGTTTTCTTTACATTCTCTGCTATTATCCTGCGCAATTAATGAATAGATATTGTTCAATACGGTAATGTTTATCTCATTAAAAATAAAAATGGGGAAAATGGTTAGCGAATATAGTGACCTTATCAATCCAGCCTCTAAGGGTAGAGGTGCGTTATTTCTACTTTAATTGCCAATAATATTATTGAGAGTGAAATATGAAAGAACTCGTTGTGGTTGCTATTGGAGGCAACAGTATTATTAAAGACAATGCTAGCCAGTCTATCGCTCATCAAGAACAAGCAGTACAAGAGGTTGCCGCCCATATTAGTGATATGGTGGCTGAAGGGTACAATATTGTATTAACTCATGGTAACGGGCCACAAGTTGGGCTTGATTTACGTCGCGCCGAAGTGGCACATGTGCAAGAAGGTTTACCATTAACACCATTAGCCAACTGTGTTGCTGATACACAAGGTGGTATTGGTTATTTAATACAACAAGCGTTAACGAATAAGCTTAGTGTTGAACAAAATACACAAGCAATTACCCTTATCACACAAGTTGAAGTTGATAAAAACGATCCCAATTTTATTTCTCCAACTAAGCCTATTGGTGCATTTTTCTCTGAACAAGAGATGGTGCAATTAAAGCAAGAAAATCCGCAATGGCACTTTGTTGAAGATTCTGGTCGTGGTTATCGTCGTGTAGTTGCCTCGCCCATTCCCCAACATGTTATTGAATCTAAGGCAATTAAGTCACTATCAGAGTGTGGTTATATCGTGATTGCTGTGGGGGGCGGTGGTATTCCAGTTATTAAAAATGAACATGGTAATTACCAAAGTGTTGATGCTGTTATTGATAAAGATCTGTCATCAACATTGCTCGCCAAAGAATTACATGCAGATATTCTTATCATCACCACAGGTGTTGAAAAAGTCTGTATTCATTTCGGCAAACCAGAACAAAAAGCGTTGGGTGAAACGACGGTTGCAGAAATGACACAATATATGCATGAAGGGCATTTTCCTCCAGGGAGTATGCTTCCTAAAATTGAAGCTAGCCTCTCATTTTTAGCTGCGGGTGGAAAAAGAGTTATTATCACAACGCCAGAAAAGTTAGCTTCTGCCTTAAAAGGTGAAACTGGAACACATATTGTTGCTTAATTATCTTTATCAGTAGTGTACGATTATTTCATTGATAAGCGCCTTATTTGTAAAAAGTAAGGCGCTTATTTTATGGGAGTCTTAAAGATAGGGAACTATTAAGTAGGATGATTAGCAGGATAGGCTTTTGCATAATGACGAGGATTTAATCTTGAAAATAATCCTATAGTCACAATCACTAAAATAGCATGGAATGCCCATGCATAAGTAAAGCTTCCATCCGACTGGCGTAATAGCACAGCAACTAATGGGCCAAACGCGGCAATAATAAACCCCCCGCCTTGCATTAAGGCTGATAGAGCTCCCGCTTGCGCTGGATCAGGAATATGATCCAGCGCGACAATCATCATCATGGAAAAACATCCACCTAAGCCACAACCTAAGAAAATACTCCAAAGATAAGGAGCACTCATTGGAATAATCATGATTGCGGCAAAACCGATAAATTGGCTTATTAATGTTACCGTAAGCCAAAAACGTCTATCGTGATTTTTAGCTGCTAAGAAAGGAATAATTAACGCGGCGGAGGCTTGGAAAAGGGAAAGGATGGCGACAAGTGAGCCACTTTGTGCGCTTGGCATTCCTAGTGATTGGTAGAAAGGTGCCAACCATGCCACAACAGAGGCGTAACCTGCATTAACACAACCAAAACCTAAAATAAGCAATCCTGTTCTAGGGCGCCAAATTAAGGTATTGAGTGATATTTTATTAGTAGAGGTGACACTGTTTTGAATTGAAAAAAGAATAGCGATAAAGGCAAAACCTGCGGGAAGCGCAAACCAAGCTAAAGCATTTTGCCACTGGCCATAATTTGCCGTAAGAAGAGGGGATAATTGCGCTCCGAGTGCACCACCTCCCATTAACATGGCGGAATATAGCCCCATCATAATAGGTGTTCGATTTCCAAACCATCCTTTAATAATGCCGGGAAATACCGCTTGAATATAGGCAACGCTTAAACCGCAAAAGAGGGCTGTCAGCAATAGTTGATTACCATCAGAAACATAAGCCCGAGAAAATGAGCCTATAAGAAGCATCAACATTGCGACTAAAAGTCCTTTACGTACTTGAATATAAGGCTGTAAGAACGGAACGATTAGTGCACCTACGCCCATTAAAAGCATGGGTAATAGCGTGAGTAACGAGACTTGGCTATAACTCATTCCTGTTGAAATAATAATATTGTCAATAACAGGGCCGGGGCTGGTTAAGAAAGGGCGTAAATTTATCCCAACTAGAATAATAGTGAGGATAATCTGCCATGTTTTTTTTCTTGGTAAGGCAGTCATTATAATTCTCTGATAAACATAAATATTGTCTATTGTATAGACAATATCTGTATAAACAAATGGCTATATTGAATATTTAAGTGTTATTTACAGTAAAGGGGGGCTAGGTATCTGCATTATTGGGATGGAGAGGCGAGTGTTTCATTATTTTAAAAATAAAACTAATAAATCGCTTAGACAGCGTAAGAGATAGTGATGTGAAAAGAGATTGGTATTACTAATGTTTTTCTATCTTATAAAAAGATAATGTTAATTTTAGTTTATTTATAAAGATAAACATTATCTCTTATTAAAGAAATGTTTATCTAAATCGATCTTGATACTAAGAATAGATAATTTTATGGATAAGTTTTACCTCTATAACTTAGCTTCCACTGTTTAATTTGGCTTTTAGGGTTAATTAATGTGAATTCATAGTGTTCAAAATGAGAAAGTACTTTTTTAAATTCAACTGTCGCTTTATCTAAATCCCATGATTTAGGGAAATAAAAACCATCAAAAGAAATATTTTCTAATCTGGCAATAAATTGATGGATAAATTCATCAAAACCCGCGTAAGTCAGTGCGATTTTGCCTGTCCAATCAATATGGAAAGTATTATTGGATTGACGTTGGAAAGTAATTTGATGCTTTGTACACTCATCATGCCCTAATAAATAAAGACTAAAAGCAGGGATTTCTGCGTATTCTTCATCCTCATCTTCATCACTATGGATTTGAGGGGCGATATCAACATTAAATTGATGAGTCACAAAGTTATCAAAATCGAAAGGCGCATTTCCTGTGTTGAGTAAAATACCTTGGTCGTCAGACCAATAAGTTGAGGAGAGTGTACAGCAGTGATAATTATCCCAGACAATTTGATCTTGCCAGTGTGCAAGGCTGGTATATTCTTGCTGATCATCTGATCCTTCATCATCACTATCAGCACAATAATCTTTACCCTCGCTTAAATAGTAATCGGCGCTTCTAAGGTGAAGATCAAACCAAAGTTGTCCATTTTTATCTAATCGACCAGACCAAACAAATTCTTTGATTGTATGAGGTTTAGGGTAAGCGCTATCAATAAAAGTAATGGTACGTAATGCTGTGGTCATGGTTTATGTTCTTTTTAATGTGAGTATTTTTATTCTAAAATACCATAAATTACATGATGTAATAGACTGCAAACAAGTGAGAAAGTAATGTTAATGGCATTAAATCAGCAACTACCTATTCCTTCTATCCCCTATGAAAATGGAAAAGGAGAGAGATGGCCATTAATTGATGGCAAATACGCTTTTCCACAAGACTATATTGCGTTAATTACACAATATGGTTCAGGCGTGATAGCCGATTTTATAACGTTATTTAATCCCTTTAGTAAAAATGAGTATATTGATTTTTTTCAACAAAAAGTGTGGATCCTTGAAGATTTTAATTCATTAATCAATGACGATCCTGACTACTATACTTTTGTTCTGTATCCAAAAGGTAATGGGCTTTTACCTATTGGTATTACTGATAATGGCGATACTCTTTTTTGGGTTGTTTCATCTAATGATAGTAATTTATGGACCATGGCAATTATTCCATCTAGATCCTCTGAGGTAGAATTTATTGCAGAAAATCTAACAGGATTTTTAGACGGTGTATTATCAAAACGAATACGTTGTCAGTCATTTCCGACGGGGTTTCCATCAGAAAATATAACGTTTATTTCAAACTGTTGATAGGTTAATTGCCTATGGGTCATTGAGTGACTCGTTATGTCGTGGTAAGCCCAATAGGGTTGGACATACTAAAGCGAATAAACCTACTCAACATAATATATTTACTTTAGTGTTATAGAAAGCGTGTGAAAAAAACAAAAAAGCCTTTTCTGAAATACCCAGAAAAGGCTTTTTATAAAAATAGACCTAACTGACTAGGATCAGTTCATGCCGTATTTTTTCAGTTTCTTACGCAGTGTGCCGCGGTTAATGCCCATCATTTGCGCTGCACGCGTTTGGTTGCCACGGGTGTACTGCATTACCATGTCCAACAATGGCTGTTCAACTTCAGCCAATACTAGCTCATATAAGTCATTAACATCTTGACCGTTTAATTGAGCAAAATAGTTCTTCAGTGCTTGTTTAACTGAGTCACGTAAAGGTTTTTGGGTCACCTGATCTTGTGAATTTACGGTGGCAACTGTTAGTACGTCTGAATTTACGCGTTGTTCGAACATAGTTCTGTCAGCTCTTTTATTTATTTACGCAAAAAATTTTCGAAATATGCTTCCAACGCCTCCAGCTGTTCGCTGGCATCCTCTATGGCGTTGAAGGAGCGCCGAAACTGGTCATCAGGGGCATGTTCCTTGAGATACCAAGAGACATGCTTGCGTGCAATGCGAGTTCCTTTGCCTTGACCGTAAAAGTCGTGCAACTCACGCACATGCTTTTGCATTATTTGTTGTACCTCTGCAATCGGCAGAGGGGGCAACAACTCACCTGTGTCCAGATAGTGCTGGATTTCCCGAAAGATCCAGGGTCTTCCCTGAGCAGCGCGACCGATCATCAAAGCATCGGCTCCAGTGTAGTCTAATACTGCTCTGGCTTTTAGCGGGTCTGTTATGTCTCCATTCGCAATAATGGGAATAGAAACACTCTGCTTAACTGTCCGAATGCTGTCGTATTCGGCTTCCCCTTTGAACAAACACTCGCGTGTACGCCCATGAATAGTGAGAGCCTGAATACCACAACGTTCAGCCAATTTGGCAATCTCTACACAGTTACGTTCATCAGGTGACCAGCCAGTACGGATCTTGAGAGTAACAGGAACATCTACCGCGTTAACCACAGCAGAGAGGATCTCTGCGACAAGGTCGGGATGACGAAGTAATGCTGAACCCGCTAGCTTTTTATTCACCTTTTTTGCAGGGCAACCCATGTTAATGTCGATAATTTGAGCGCCACTATCTGCGTTTATTTTCGCAGCAGCCGCCATATCAACGGGATCACTTCCTGCAATTTGTACGGAGCGGATCCCTAATTCATCACTGTGTACCATTCGTAATCGTGACTTGTCTGTCTGCCAAACCTGAGGATTGGAAGAAAGCATTTCAGAAACTGTCATACCCGCACCCATATCATAGCAAAGTGACCGAAAAGGTCGGTCTGTAACGCCAGCCATGGGAGCCGCGATAAGGCAATTTTTTAACTGATACTGTCCGATTCGCATAGATGAAAAGAGGGCCAAACTGTGACTGCAAGGGCGCGTATATTACGCATTTTTTGCCAGATATGAAAGGACAAAGTTTAACCAAATTGCGAAAAAAAGTTACTTGTTTACACTTGATTTTTTATAAATTGATTATTTAACCAATAAAAACATAATGTTATGTTTTTCTAAAAAATTAAAAATTGACGCTATTGAATTGATAAACAAGCGGAACTCAGTAAAGTTTATCAGGCAAAAATGTGATTAATGCCTGATAAACAATAATTAAGTGAAATTTTAACGTAATAAGATTATCTCATTTTGGTTAATATTTGTTCACTGTTATTTTTTCACACCGGTAATACGACACCACTCTTCTTTTTCAGCAACAGGATCTAAGCTAAATAGTCCTTCATAGGCTGCCGCTACCCCTTCTGCTTGTGTCGCTAACACCCCAGAAAGACCTAGGTGTCCACCTTGACGCGGCAGTGTACTGATCACTGGCGCAAGCTCACGTAATGGACCTGCTAAAATATTCGCGACGACGACATCAGCACTGAGGTTATCTGGCTGGTCTTTTGCAAGATAGAGTGTGAGTGCGTCAGAAACGCCATTACGCTGTGCATTATCACGACTCGCTTGAATAGCCTGAGGATCGATATCAATACCAATCGCTCTTGCTGCACCCAGTTTTAATGCCGCAATCGCTAAAATGCCAGAACCACAACCGAAGTCGATAACCGTTTTACCTGCTAAATCCAAACCATCAAGCCACTGAAGGCACAATGAGGTAGTAGGGTGGGTACCAGTACCAAACGCAAGACCAGGGTCTAGCATGACGTTTACGGCGTTAGGATCTGGCACTTCACGCCAGCTTGGGCAAATCCATAAACGCTCGCCGAAACGCATCGGGTGGAAGTTGTCCATCCATTCACGTTCCCAATCTTTATCTTCCAGTTGCTCAACTTTGTGCAGGAAGCCTTGACCGAGTAATGGCGTATTCTCTAACATCGCCACAACGATTTTCATGTCAGTTTCTGCATCATATAAACCGATAACATCAGTATCACCCCAAAGACGAGTTTCACCCGGTAAAGGTTCAAAAATAGGGGTATCGTGACTATCTTGGAAAGTCACTGAAACGGCACCGCTTTCAACCAATTCATCACCAATAGCTTCTGCATTAGCGGCGGTTGCATTAAGTCTTAATTGTATCCAAGGCATAATTAGTCTCTTTAAAAACGTATTCACTGTAATGATGCTGATTGGGGCAGAGTATGCTCTCCAAATCGATTAGCCACAAGAAATGCGACTAAGCTCAATAACAGGGATGGAATAATAGGGTGGAATCCAGCTATCTGAATATTAAAAGTTGCGAGGGTGGCATAGAGTATGGCGCCGGTGATCATGCCCGCAATAGCACCATAACGATTCGCTTTTTCCCAATAAAGCCCAAGAACTAAAGGCCATAAGAAAACAGCTTGTAGGCCACCAAAAGCAAGTAAGTTAAGCCAAATGATCATTGAGGGTGGGTTCCATGCCGCAAACAGCAGTAAGATACCTAAAATCAAGGTTGAAAGGCTTGATAAACGAGAGATACGCTTCTCATTCGTGATTGCATGCGGAGCGATATTGAGATAGAGATCTTTGACCAAGGTTGCTGATGATTGTAACAGTTGTGCATTTATCGTCGACATAATGGCAGCCATAGGTGCAGCAAGGAAAATACCCGCCGCAATAGGTGGCAATACTTCAACCATTAATGTTGGAATAACTTGATCAGGCACAGTCAGATCAGGAATGATAGCCCGACCCAATGCGCCAGCAAAGTGCATACCAAACATTAATAATGACATGACGATTGTGCCGATTATGATCCCTTTATGCATGGCTTTACTGTCTTTGTAAGAAATACAACGTACCGCTGTATGTGGCAAGCCAATAACACCAAAACAGACAAGTACCCAGAATGATGCCATAAACGGACCACTTAAAATTCCATCAGCACCTTGGGGAGAGATTAATGCAGGATCGAGGGTATTAAGCTTTTGTATCGCGACATCTAATCCACCTGCTTTATAGATAATGGCAAACAAAAGAATAAAGGTACCAAGCAGCATCACAAGACCTTGTAAGGCATCGTTTAATACGCTGGCTCTAAATCCGCCAATTGCCGTATATAGCGCAATAGAGATCCCAAAGATCAGCAAGCCGAATTCATAAGGAATGCCTGCTGCAGTTTCTAATAAGCGTGCTCCGCCAATAAATTGCACTGTCATAGCACCGACAAAAGCGACTAACAGGCTTAAACTGGCGAACCAGACGAGGAAACGGCTTTTGTAGCGAGCATAGAGCATGTCATTTAAGGTCACTGCATTATAACGGCGCGCTAAAATGGCAAATTTTTTCCCTAAAACACCCAATGAGAGCCAGATAGCGGGAAGTTGGATCATTGAAAGTAATACCCAACCAATGCCATATTTATAGGCAGCCCCCGGTCCGCCAATAAAGGAGCTTGCACTGACATAAGTTGCAGTGATAGTCATGGCTAGTACGAAGCCACCCATGGAGCGGTTACCAAGAAAATATTCGTTAAGAAACTCACCTTTTTCGCGCTTACGGTAAGCATAAGCTGACAGCAGAAAGACCAGCAGAAGGTAGCCAATCAGTGGCACTATGACCTCAGTTTGCATCGTCATGCTTATCTCCTAACGGCATATCTTTGAAAAAGTAGCGCACCATCAGATAGCACAACAGAAAAAACAAAACAGGTAGAAATAAGCATGAGAGCTCAAACCAAATGGGTAAACCCGTAATGCCGAGTGTGTTATCAGGTAAATAGGCGGTAATTAACCAACCCAACAAATATATAAAAGTTAAAATTAGGGCCCAAAGGGCTTCTTTGTGGGCCTGAACAAAACGTTTGTCCATCTGTTCTCCCAATTTTAATAGGGTTAAAAATGATGGGAGGATTGTACGGGAAAGTGAGTATTGATTCAGTGAAAATTAATCACAAAGTCATGATGGAGTACTAAAAATGAATTATCTTGTTGTTTTAAAAGGATTAGTGATGGGCTTGTCTATTAATCAAGAGATAAAATGTTGAAATAATCATCCTAAATAAAATGTTTGAGACAATTGAAATAGGAAAAAAGAAGAGCAAACACGGAAATCAATTGATCAAATGTAGTGCTCTTCTTGGCTTTTACTCATCTCATAAATTAAAAATTAAAGGGCATTTTTTATTCTTTCTAAACCTTCTTTGAGAATGGCACGAGGGCAAGCAAGGTTAATACGGATATAGTTATCTCCATTACTTACAAACATATTTCCACCTTCTAATAAAATGCCTGTCTTATTGGCAAAATAGAGTGAAAGTTGTTGGTTATCGATATCTTTAGGTAAATAATCTGCCAAATTAATCCATGCTAAATAGGTCGAATCAGGTATTTTAAAGTTTGCTTTTGGAAAATGAGTTTGAGTAAATTCTTGTACCAATTTAAAATTATCATCAAGATAGCTTCTTAGTGCTTTTAGCCATTCATCACATTGAGAATAAGCTGCTTTTGTGGCAACTAAACTTAATGGTGAAATAAAGTCATCATAAAGGCGAAGCCACTCTTTTTTGACTTCTTCATTTTTAATAAAAATATGAGACGTTAAATTACCGGCAAGATTAAATGTCTTACTTGGTGCCATACAGGTAACCATTTTCTCATAATGAGGGAAGAGTTTAGCAATAGGTATGTGTGTCACACCGTTACGTAATAAATCACAATGTATTTCATCTGATATTATCCAAATATCATTTTCAACACAGAGTTTTCCCATCTTAATTAGCTCTTCTTTTGTCCACACTTTACCGGTTGGGTTTTGAGGATTACATAAAATAAAAAGCTTAATATTGAGCGAGTTATCTTTAATTTTGCGTTCCATATCGGCAAAATCGACAGCGTACTCACCGTTTTTTTCTAATAAATCAGAGTAGAGCACTTGGCGAGAGTTATAATCACCTGCTTGTTTAAAGGGCGTATAAGAAGGTGTTTGAATAAGGATACTTTCATCTTCTTTTATTAATAAAGGCACTAGGCGATTTAATGCAGGAATAATACCTGGTGATAATACGATTTCATGCGGATCAATTTCCCAATCATAATGTCTTTGGCACCAATCTTTAAATATTTGGTAATACTCTCCATCATACACTTTGGTATAACCCAATATTTTTCTATCAAGGCGTGCCTTAATGGCATCAAGAATTTCAGGCGGAGTAGAGAAGTCCATATCCGCGACCCACATTCTAATAAACTCATTATCAGCAAAGGTAAATTGCGTGTCTTTATCTGCTTTAAAAATATATTGGCGCCAACCATCATAATTTAAAGCATCGGTATTTTTTCTATCTATAATTTCGTCAAAGTTATATTTCATGGTTAAGCCTTTAATATATCTAATTTAATTACATAAATTTTAAGAAAGGAGAAATACAAAGTAGGATGCCTGTAAAGATAATTAAATGCAGTGATCCACCTTTATAACGGTGTAATGAAGGTACTTTGTAAACTAAATAAGCAGGAATAAGACAACCCACAATTCCGAAAATAGGGCTTTCTGATTAATGTTTTCTGTGGCAATCGCCAGTGCATAATTTTTTCATTCTTCTTTTGAGAGAGAGGCCCTATCAACTTTTTGTTTTAATAAGGTCATACATGTAATCCCATGTGAAAGTAATATTTATAGTATTTGTTTTGTTAAATTTATTTTTGGAGCATGATTTTTAATCATTTTGTATTAGTTGAATAACAATACTTCGAGAATAATTTTAGCAATTAGGGTAATTAATTATTTCTCCATATTGGAAGCAACACGGACTTATTTATTAATAAAGTTCGATAAAATTGGATTATTGATTAATTATCTTTGATAAAAACGTTATTTTGATTAACGTCACAGAGGTGTAAATAGGATGGATCTTGACAAAACAGATATGGGGATCCTTAAGCTGTTACAAGAAGAAGGGCGGTTAAATAATGCAGAAATTGCTAAACGTGTTTTTTTATCCCCACCCGCTTGTTGGAAGCGACTTAAGGCGTTAGAAAATGGGGTGATAAAGCATTATCGAGCGATAATTGAACCTAAGCATCTAGGGTTTAATTTTTATGCATTTATGAACATCACGTTAGATTTGCATTCTGAAGATAATATGGCGCATTTTGAGCAAGAAATTATGAAAATTGATAATGTCATTTCTTGCCATAATATTTCAGGGCGATATGACTATATGTTGCAGCTGGTCGTTAAAGATATGGAAGATTTTCATAATGTTTCAATGATGAAAATACGCGCAATTGGCAATATCAAAGAGATGAACACCAGTTTTAGTATTCGAGAAATAAAACCTTTTAAAGGATTTCCTATTAAATAAATACCCATTAGAAAATCAGCAATAAAAAAGGCATAGTAAATAAACTATGCCTTTTCTTGTTAAGTGAGAAAGATTATTTCTCAGCTAAACCTAGACGTTTTTCAAGGTAGTGAATGTTTGTACCACCTTTTTGGAAACTTTCATCATTCATAATGAACTGGTGCAGTTCAATATTGGTTTTAATGCCATCAATGATAAGTTCTGCCAACGCATTTTTCATTCGAGAGATCGCAATTTCGCGTGTTTCACCGTAAGTGATCAATTTACCAATCATTGAATCATAGTGAGGTGGAACAGTATAACCTGCGTAAATATGTGATTCCCAACGTACGCCAAATCCACCAGGTGAGTGGAAACGAGTAATAGTCCCTGGGCTTGGCATGAAGGTTTTTGGATCTTCTGCGTTGATACGACATTCAATGGCATGACCATGAACGTTAATTTGATCTTGCGTTACGGATAAAGGTAAGCCAGATGCAATACGTAACTGTTCTTTGATTAAGTCAATGCCTGTGATCATCTCTGTTACTGGATGTTCAACCTGAATACGGGTATTCATCTCAATAAAGTAGAATTCACCATTTTCATACAGGAATTCGAATGTACCTGCGCCACGATAGCCGATTTCAATACAGGCGTTCGCACAGCGTTCGCCGATATTTTTACGGATTTCAGGGGTAATACCCGGAGCCGGTGCTTCTTCAACCACTTTTTGGTGACGACGTTGCATTGAGCAATCACGTTCAGCCAAATAGATTGCATTACCCTGACCATCAGCCATAACTTGAATTTCAACATGGCGTGGGTTTTCAAGGTATTTTTCCATGTATACCATGTCGTTGCTAAATGCCGCTTTGGCTTCCGCACGCGTCATTGTAATGGATTGTTCTAGATCTTTTTCAGAACGAACAACCCGCATACCGCGACCACCACCGCCACCAGAGGCTTTGATGATAACTGGGTAGCCAATACGTTTAGCAATTTCAATATTTTTCGCAGTATCGTTACCTAAAGGACCGTCTGATCCTGGCACACAAGGAACACCCGCTTTTTTCATCGCTTCAATAGCAGAAACTTTATCACCCATTAGGCGGATGGTTTCAGCTTTGGGGCCGATAAAAATAAAGCCTGAGCGTTCAACTTGCTCTGCGAAATCAGCATTTTCAGACAGGAAACCGTATCCTGGATGAATGGCTTGTGCGCCACTGATCTCAGCCGCTGCAATAATTGCAGGGATATTTAGGTAACTTTTTGCTGAAGCAGCGGGACCAATACAGATAGTCTCGTCTGCCAGCAGAACGTGCTTTAAATCACGGTCTGCCGTGGAGTGGACGGCAACTGCTTTTATCCCAAGCTCTTTACATGCTCTTAGGATACGCAGTGCTATCTCACCACGGTTGGCAATGAGGATTTTTTCTAGCATGGACCTGCCTCGTTATTCGATAACAAAGAGTGGAGCGTCAAACTCAACGTTGTCGCCATCTTGGCAAAGGATAGATTTAACAACACCCGCTTTGTCAGATTCAATCTGGTTCATCATTTTCATTGCTTCAACGATGCACAGAGTATCGCCTACATTGACTTGCTGACCGACTTCAACAAATTTCTTAGCTTCAGGGCTTGGTGAGCGGTAGAACGTTCCGACCATTGGTGAACGAACAACATGACCGCTGATTTCTTGCGTTGGTGTAGCCGCTGGTGTTTCTGGCGCTACGGGCGCAACTGCATTGGCTAATGCAGGTTGAGGAGCCGCTGGTGCCGCAAAATATTGCTGAGGAGCCATTTGACCCTGAAGGCCAGAGTTACGACTAATACGTACTGACTCTTCACCTTCAGAGATTTCCAGTTCAGAAATGCCAGACTCTTCGACTAGCTCGATCAGTTTTTTAATTTTACGAATATCCATGAGTTGATTCCGTACTCTTTTTGATGTTTTTTATTAAGACAAGCGGCTGACCGCTGCCTGTAAAGCAAATCGATAACCTTCTGCACCTAATCCACAGATTACGCCTGTTGCGATATCGGAGAGATATGAATGGTGGCGGAAAGGCTCCCGACTGTAGACATTGGATAGGTGAATTTCAATAAATGGAATATTCACCCCTAATAATGCATCACGCAGTGCAACACTGGTATGCGTGAAAGCTGCAGGATTGATTAATATATAATCGACATTACCCCGAGCTGCATGAATTTTATTTATCAGCTCAAATTCAGCGTTAGACTGAAAATGACTGAGTTTCACATTTAATGCCTGAGCATCTGCTGACAAACTTTGAACGATATCATCCAGAGTTAAGTGTCCGTAGGTTTCCGGCTCTCTTGTTCCAAGCAGGTTTAAATTCGGACCATTCAGGAGCAAAATATGAAAATTTTCCGACATTATGCTTCTATCTCCGTCAATTCGTCAACGAAATGACAAAATAACCTGTGCTTTTCGTTTTGTCATCTTTTATTGTATCCAATGCGACGATACATATCACAAAGTCCGACATTATAGACATTTCACAGAAGATAACAGCAAAATACTGGTCTAATCAGGGAATGAAGGGTTTATTTTGATGAAAAGTTAAAAGTGTTTACAAGATTGTAAACGCGAGAAAGCAAAATAAATAAGTGACTAAAAAACCATCATAACATCACGTTATTTATTGATGTCATTGGAAATCTGAACTTCTTTGAGGTCAGTCATCAATATATATTACAAATGTGATCTACATCACAATTTTCTATCTATATCACCTACAATAAAGCTTACTCTGGCATTAAATAAGGTGAATTAATGCCAGAAATAAGCAGATAAAACTCAAGAATTAGCGAAAAGCCCGCAGGGCTTTAAAGATCAATCAGGCGTTGACTGGCTCTGAACGTAGGCTCTGAGTGTTTCAATCGTTGCCCCTCCGGAGCTACAGACAAAGTACGACCTTGACCACAAAAGCCTCGTTTTACTTTGCGTCCGTAAATGTGTGTTTTGCTGGCGCAGCAGGCGCGACGATACTGATTTCAGATTGTTGACCATCACACTGACCGCCAGTTTTGGCGGGTAAGCAACCAGCAGATGCACATGGTCAGGCTCTCCGTCCATCTCAATAATTTCGCATTCAAGTTTTGCCGCAGCGGAGTCAAATGCATCACGCAGTTGAGCGATCATTTGTCAATAGCTTACGTCAATACTTTGTCGTAAAGATCAGATGCACGACCAGTTTACTGACACTGTGCCGCTTTCTGAGGGTTCCCGCCAGTAAATCATCATGATTACTCAATTGATATATTGCCCTAACATGTTAAAATAAAAACATTATATCAATGAGCGCTGATGATATTAAGAGCAACAAAAGTACGCATCTACCCAACACCAGAACAGGCTGAATATCTCAACGCTCAGTTCGGTGCGGTTCGTTTTGCGTACAACAAAGCGCTGCACATCAAGAAAGACGCTTACCAGCGGCACGGCGTAAATTTAAACCCGCGTAAAGACCTTAAACCGCTGCTTGCCGTGGCGAAAAAATCCCGCAGATATGGGTGGCTTAAAGAATATGATTCAATTGCATTGCAGCAGGCGGTGATTAACCTTGACGTGGCTTTCTCCAACTTTTTTAATCCGAAACTAAAAGCCCGTTTTCCCACGTTTAAAAGTAAGCATGGCAGACAATCTAGCTATCATTGTGTCGGGATCAAAGTCATTGATGGCGCGATAAAAATCCCGAAAATCGCACCGATTGAAGCGCGTTTACATCGTGAAATTACGGGGGCGCTGAAAAGTATCACACTGAGCCGCAGCGCAACCGGAAAATACTATGCGTCACTACTCTGTGATGACGGGGTAGAAGCACCGGCAAAGCCAACATTGATATCAAATATCACGGGGCTTGATGTGGGGCTGAGTCATTACGCCATCAAATCAGACGGCAATAAGATTGCTAATCCGCGCCACCTTATCAATGCCAGCCGTCACCTACGTCGAAAACAAAAAGCCTTATCTCGCAAGCAAAAAGGGAGTGCTAATCGCCGTAAAGCCCGAATACAGCTTGCAGGTGTACACGAACGGGTAGCCAATGCCCGTGCTGATTTTCAACACAAACTCTCTCGTGCAATTGTTGACGAAAACCAAGCGGTAATTGTCGAGACACTGAAATCGGCGAATATGATGAAAAACCACTGTCTGGCTCGCGCTATCGGTGATGCAGGCTGGCATGGTTTTATCACAAAGCTGGAATATAAAGCCGCAGAAAAAGGCGTCCATCTGGTAAAACTGGATCAATGGTTTGCCAGTTCGAAAACCTGTCATTGTTGCGGTCATAAAATGTCAGAAATGCCACTACATAAGCGTATCTGGCAATGCCCTGAATGTGGAGTTGAACATGACCGAGATATCAATGCGGCAATCAATATCCGACACAAGGGCATATTGGAATTACACGCGGCGGGACTCGTCGTTTCAGCCCATGGAGACCCGCGTAAATCCGTCGTACAGAGGGTTGCGGTCTGAGAAGTGGGAAGCCTCGCCGTTTACGGCGGGGAGCAGTCATCTAAGTTTGGTTCTTCTGGTTAGGTTGGGCTTCTTTCGACGGTGCAATCCAAGAAATCCCTAGTCCGTTGATTGGTGCTCTTATCAGGTACGCACTGTAATCTTTCGATACCGCAGCGTGATTCGGAGGCAGAGCCGGAATTTCGTTTTCCGGTACGTTTTACTACCACAATTTGCCTGTTTATCCTTTCGGAGACCGGGCTAAGTCCGAGTCAATCAAGTGGTGCATTTGAGTTAGTGTCTTTGAATGGTTTTAAGGAAGTAGTGACAAGCTAGCTTCCCGTTGCTAAGATTGGATTGTTAAGGTCGAATCGTTAGCAACTATGCACCGATTTAGATTAGCAGAGCCGAAGTGATGTCACAATCATTTCGGCTCTGTGCCTTCTGGAGTATCACAAAAAAATCCTTCTGTATTTCAATCCGCAATGCTCGCCGCAAGATGAAAATTTATTTTCCATCGAGGAAGCGTCATATCATCTAACGCTCGTTGAGTCGCCATACTCCCGAAGCTAATAAGTGCTAATCGTGTACTAATTTAGTGCTAAATAAGTGCTAATTCTGGAAGCCCTCCCCGCTGTCGTACTAATCATGTGCTAATTAGGTGCTTCGGTAGTGCTAGTTTTAAATGGCAAATTTATGTTGGGTAATTTACAGGCACGACGGCGACGTATACAAATCGCGTGCTTAGGGAATAAATTCCCTAATACCCTTTTTCAATCTCTACGAGCTATTTCTAATCATGCAGGATAGGGATAGTGATCCCAAATGTAGCCACATTTGATTCTATCTCCCCTGAACTTGCAGTTGGCTGTTAAAGCAAAAATGAAATTAACCTCGATTTTTCAGATTTCCGTTCATCATTAAAAAC
This sequence comes from Proteus vulgaris, assembly GCF_033708015.1. Classification (NCBI taxonomy): domain Bacteria; kingdom Pseudomonadati; phylum Pseudomonadota; class Gammaproteobacteria; order Enterobacterales; family Morganellaceae; genus Proteus; species Proteus vulgaris. The sequence continues at coordinate 543,807 of NZ_CP137920.1, forward strand.
ACTACCGCCCTCGTTTTACTCGGTTGGTCAAATCGCTTCTTGCCATAAAACAAGTTTGTGACTTTCAGCGATTTCGCATCGTTTTACTTGTCAGTTTGCATGATGTTAAAAACGCACTCAGAAGCTCGCAAAACCGTTCTAAACTTTGGGTGTTTTATAGGGTGATCGTGTCTTAAAATCGTTTTGAGGGGCTTTGATGGGGATGAACGGGCGGTTTTCGCGAACTAACTCGCCCGTTTAACATAAAAGGGATTATTTGAAGGGGGTAGATTTCCAACGTGCTTCTAACTTTTCTAATAGCTCAAACGTTATTTCTTGAACAAAATTTTTCATGGTAGGATGAAAACTCGCTATTAAAACGACTTTTTGATTTGAATTGGTCATATATTTTAAGGTAAACACTTCAGTCTTACCATAGGGAGTCCCTAAAAGAACCTTTTCAGGCCCTCTCCTAATCGGATTCCCTATATGCTGATAAAGCCATTGGTCAGTCATGACTTGTTCTAACCCAAACGGGATTTTATTGGGGAATACCCAACCATTTTTAATATTATTTGGGATTAATGTCAGTGTAATTTGAGAGAGCGTTTTTAATGGGTTTTTAAATGATAAAAAAACATATTCTTTGCTCATCCGTAACTTTAAAGTGATATCACCCGAATTGCCTTGCGGTTTAGTTTTATAAGGAATTAACCCGTCGTTATAAAGTTCATCATAAGTATCCCCTAATCGCCGTACTAAGGCTTCAATATTTACACTCATTGGTATAATCCTTTCGCTCTATTTAATCGGTGTAGTTCAGCTAAAACCTTATCTAATTCTTCATCAGGAGTATTATATTCCGCTTTTAAACATCGTCGCTCTATTTCCCAATTTCGTTCAACCGCTTTTTTTAAATCCTGACCGTCATACTCTTTTCGACGCAGTTTTGTATCATCGTCTAATTCAACCCAACTATTATTTCTGCCACCGTAGGTTTCACTGCATTTTTGGTGTACCGATTTAGGGATAGCAACGGATGCTACATTATCTAATGCTATATCTAATTGGGTTTCAGTCATTGTTTCATCTAAATTTGTTAAATAAATTTCGACTGCGGCTTTTGACGGAATATGGTCAACTTCATAGATCCCCCCTTTAGAGAGTTTTTTCAATTTTCCGTAATAATCGACTTCTAAAAAATTCACGATCCTTTTTTGAAAATAGACATAAATAGCAGGCACTTCCCCCCAAGGGTCGACAATAATAAAATCATTAAAATCGTCTTCTTCCAATGGAAAGGTTTCTACCCAACCATTCTGCCGTTCTTCTGGAAAACCGGGAGGCGCATTCAACGTCTTTTCAGGAATAGGGTTAGGCAAGCGCCAAATTTCTTGGGGCTCGGGTAACGGAAGTGGCGGTGTGGTATAGCCCACCTCCCCCCCATCATGGATAAGGGTCTCTTGACGCCCATTATTTAAACTGAATTTAACAGTTTGAAAAGCATCACTGGGGTTTGAGGGGATATATTCTGCGGTATTCCCTGCCATATCCCAATGAAATTCTCCATCAATATCGGGATCTGAAAATGACGCAGTACCATCTTCATGACGTGTAGCAAATCGGACTCTGACATGATTAAGTCCACTGGCCTCATTGACGATATAGCCGGCGACTTTATTGGCATATGCCGTATTTTCATTTTCAACAATCCGAAATCGCACACCTGTGATGACGGTACTTTTTTTATGCGCAAGCTGTCGTAGCGTGGCTTCTTCCGCATAATTTTGTCCTTTGATAGTCTGCGGTGAACGAGAAAATCCGCCAACCAGAAGAGGAAAATTAATAATTCTTCCAATAAAGAGTTGGTCTTCATTTGGGTCACCCGCCGGCTCGGAGTGAAATAGTAAAGTTAAAAGTCCTCCCCGAGAAGCCGTCGCTACATCTTTCATCGCTTTCACAATTTTAATCACGCGTTGATGAGAAGAAGCCGTCGGTTTCAAAATGGGTTTAGGTAATTCAATGGGTTTAGGTGGAGCATAGGATAGTGAGCGTGCCTCCATAAAAAGTTTAGCGGGCATGACAGAAACCGGTGTTACTTGTCCCCCCGCAGTCGTTCTTCCTTCCTCGTTATTTTTTCCGTGAATAAGGTATTCAGGCATCTATCGCTTCCTAAAATAAAGAGATTTAATGAAGTAAGAATAGTGAATAAAAAAGATATTGATTCAGTAATAATTGAAATACGGATAAGACCCATTATGTTAAACGGACGAGTTTACACCTTAAAACCGCCCGTTAATCACCATCAGAACGCATCAGCACGATTTTAAGCACCAAATACACCCCATAACACCCAAAATCCACCCTGAAAGTTTAGAACGGTTTCTGTGCCGTTTTGGCTCATTTTTAACATTTCTTTTTTTAAACCTAAAAATACGGTTAAAGTCTTTAAAAGCACGCAATTCTTTATGAGGGAACGTATGAAAACGAAAAAAAAATTAAAAAACGAAACTGAAATGCGTAAATGGAAAAGGCTCAACCAAATGGTAAAAAGGAAAAATCGGTTTAGTCAGGCGCAAATAGAGCAATGGAAAAAGGAGCAAGAAGACCAAGAGCAACGAGATGCATGGCTTACTGAAAGTGAAGAGGCGATAAAACGCCACATGAGAGACTTGTAGCGTTTAACATAAAAGGGATTAGAAGAACCTATCTGTTGATTTTAATGAAATAGAATTGTTTTTTATTTTAATCACAGTCATACCTATTAAAAATAAAAAATGCAGTGCTTTTTTCTGCACCTTTGTAGATAAAAGTTCCAGTAACTGGGTAGGTAGAATTGTTAAACCAATGTTTATCACACCAACTCATCCTTACCATTCTTAATACATTATCTTTAAGTTTATCACTGATTTCATTGGTTATTTTTATTGATGTGGTGTAGCTGAATATAAGTCCGTTCTCAGTGGATTTTACTTTTTCAGCCACAGTATAGTCATCAATTCGTTTTGGTAAATTTTTGTTTAATATGATAGAAGTAGATTTCAGCTCATTAATGATTTCTAATTTTGAATTGGCAAATGATGAGGCACTAAATGTCATAGCACTTGTAATTAGCAGAAACAGAAATATTTTGAAATTCATTCAAGAACCTATTTTTTTATTGTAAATCAATTAATTAATTAATGTATCATGATACAAAAACTGACATTATCAAGTGGTAATCATAATATAATTGTTAAGTGCGGATTTTCATGGTTCGCATTTTTTTTTGGATTTTGGCCATTTTTGTTTAGAAAAATGTGGAAGGTCGGTTTTTTCTGGCTATTTTTTTGCATCTTTTGGACTGTTTTAAGCATCTGGGCCCATTCTGATGGATCGCAGTTTTTAATTTTAGTTTTATGGCTTGTTAGATTGGGGTATTCAATAATTCAAGGGTTCAGCATCAACGGATTGTATGTTGATAAGTTAACTAGCATGGGTTATGTAATAACTAAAAAAACATAAAATAATACCTAATGCCCCAATGTGGTACCAATTATAACGGAGCGAAGCGACATCGTCATCTTGTCTTTGCTTTTCTCCATGATTGGCTCTTGGGTCATGGTTTCTTAGCTTGTTCCTTTAGCGAAAAACGCCGTAAACCCTCGCCCAGTGCGGACGGGGATATAAGGCGTAAAGCCCGAATACAGCTTGCAGGTGTACACGAACGGGTAGCCAATGCTCGTGCTGATTTTCAACACAAACTCTCTCGTGCAATTGTTGACAAAAACCAAGCGGTAATTGTAGAGACACTGAAATCGGCGAATATGATGAAAAACCACTGTCTGGCTCGCGCTATCGGTGATGCAGGCTGGCATGGTTTTATCACAAAGCTGGAATATAAAGCCGCAGAAAAAGGCGTCCATCTGGTAAAACTGGATCAATGGTTTGCCAGTTCGAAAACCTGTCATTGCTGCGGTCATAAAATGTCAGAAATGCCACTACATAAGCGTATCTGGCAATGCCCTAAATGTGGAGTTGAACATGACCGAGATATCAATGCGGCAATCAATATCCGACACAAGGGCATATTGGAATTACACGCGGCGGGACTCGTCGTTTCAGCCCATGGAGACCCGCGTAAATCCGTCGTACAGAGGGTTGCGGTCTGAGAAGTGGGAAGCCTCGCCGTTTACGGAGGGGAGCAGTCACAGTTTTACTAAAGTTCGACCTGTCACTTGATTATCCATAATCATCTGAGCATAACGTGGAACTTCATCAAGTGTAATCTCTGTCATTGCTTGCTGATAGAATGTATCAGGTAGCAATTTTAATAAACGTTGCCAAACTTGGGCGCGTTTTTCTGCTGGGAAATAAACAGAGTCGACACCTTGTAAGCGAACATTACGTAAAATAAAAGGCATCACGGTTGTTGGCAAAGAGAAACCCCCCGCTAATCCACAAGCTGCTACTGTTCCGTTATAATTTGTCTGTGACAGAATATTGGCAAGAATTTGCCCTCCGACGGTATCAATTGCTCCCGCCCAGCGCTGTTTATCTAAAGCTTTGCCAGCAGGTTCAAACTCTTCGCGAGTGATAATGTTTTTGGCTCCGAGTTTGCGTAAATAGTCATGGTTACTGGCTCTACCACTCAATGCGGTAACTTGATAGCCTAATGCTGTGAGTAAACTAATCGCGGTGCTTCCGACACCACCACTGGCTCCAGTGACTAAAATATCACCGCTTTCAGGTGTGATACCGCCTTGTTCTAATGCCATCACACAAAGCATGGCAGTAAAACCCGCAGTTCCGATTGTCATGGCATTTTTTAAAGTGAGTCCTTCTGGTACGACGGTTAACCAATCGCCTTTTACCCCCGCCTTTTGCGCAAGACCCCCCCAGTGACTTTCACCGACTCCCCAGCCGGTTAATAAGACATGTTGACCAATATGGAAACGAGGATCTTCGGTGTGATGAACAATCCCCGAAAAATCGATTCCGGGTACCATTGGGAATTGGCGCAGTATTTTCCCTTTACCTGTGATCGCCAGCCCATCTTTATAGTTAAGCGTTGAGTAATGAATGTCGACAATAACCTCATGAATAGGCAGTGTTTTTTCATCGATACTTTGTACGCTGGCACGGAGTTTGTTGTCATTTTGTTCTACGATTAATGCTTTCATCTTGGCCCCTCATCGATTTCTATTTGTGTCATGATAGGCGATTTTTCAGATCTCGTCGTGATTGCGCACAATATCTATTGTAATAATGAGACAAATAATCCTTTTTTAGTGTATAAACGGGGGTTCTATGTTTATTGATGCAGAGATTATTCTGAGTTTTATCTTTTGGTAATTAGATAACAGCGTTAATGGGTTACGATTAGATAAAAATTAGCATTTCTCTTTATTGCTTGAAGTAAAGATAATGTGTTGCCTTATGAGTATTCGAGGTGGGTACTTTGGGGGGGATCTCAGTCAATTTTTGCTAATAAAACACCATTTAATATCAATAGAGTGATTGTACTTATTCAAATGTATAAATTTTATTTGAACTTGCAATGAGACTTTTGAGTCACAGTGTGGCAACGAAGTGAGATTTCTCTTTATTGATGTGAACGTTGTTTGTATTGTTACATAAGTTAAATATGAACAGCGTAGGATCGAAATTATGCGTTAATCGTTCTAATTAGCCCATTTTTATGCAGTTTTTTTCTGCTCCAATTGGGAAAAGTAACGTAGAATATTGTGCCTTTAAGATTATTTACGTGTCCACTTTAATCTAAGTAGTGAATCGCGCCTTGTCGCTGCTTATTGTGGTTGATAGAGTAGACGGATTTTTCCGTCCCGGCTTGCAGGATTATCCTTTCGTATGTTTAAAAAATTTCGTGGCATGTTTTCCAACGATTTGTCTATTGACTTGGGTACCGCCAATACCCTTATTTACGTCAAAGGACAGGGTATTGTTCTCGATGAACCCTCCGTTGTCGCTATTCGTCAAGATCGCGCTGGCACATCAAAAAGTGTTGCAGCTGTTGGGCATGAAGCCAAACAGATGTTAGGGCGTACACCTGGGAATATCGCTGCTATCCGTCCAATGAAAGACGGTGTGATTGCTGATTTTTATGTAACCGAAAAAATGCTTCAGCACTTCATAAAACAGGTTCATAACAATAGCTTTATGCGTCCAAGTCCTCGTGTATTAGTTTGTGTACCAGTAGGGGCTACTCAAGTAGAACGCAGGGCAATCCGTGAATCAGCATTAAGTGCAGGTGCTCGCGAAGTGTTCTTAATTGAAGAACCTATGTCTGCTGCAATCGGGGCAGGATTACCTGTTTCTGAAGCAACAGGTTCAATGGTGGTCGATATTGGTGGCGGTACAACAGAAGTCGCCGTGATTTCATTAAACGGTGTTGTTTACTCTTCTTCTGTTCGTATCGGCGGAGACCGTTTTGATGAAGCTATCATTAACTATGTACGTCGTAACTACGGCTCACTGATTGGTGAAGCAACAGCTGAACGTATCAAACACGATATCGGTTCAGCTTATCCTTCTGATGAAGTTAATGAGATCGAAGTTCGCGGCCGTAACCTTGCAGAAGGTGTACCTCGTAGCTTTACATTAAACTCTAATGAAATTCTTGAAGCCTTGCAGGAGCCATTAACAGGTATCGTAAGCGCCGTTATGGTTGCATTAGAGCAATGCCCACCAGAATTAGCCTCTGATATTTCAGAGCGCGGTATGGTATTAACGGGTGGTGGTGCGTTGTTACGTAACCTTGACCGTTTATTGATGGAAGAAACAGGTATTCCTGTTATTGTTGCTGAAGATCCACTGACTTGTGTTGCTCGTGGTGGTGGTAAAGCATTAGAAATGATCGATATGCACGGTGGCGATCTGTTTAGCGAAGATTGAGATTAATTCTAACAAGGGAGAATGGATTCCCCCTTGGTGAGAATATTAACGCCTGTTTTTTTACTTCTCCGTGTGAGTGATTTTAGAGTTTATGAAGCCAATTTTTAGTCGGGGTCCTTCCCTGCAACTAAGATTAATAATCGCCGTGGTTATCGCCATTTCTTTATTGATTGCTGATAACCGTATTGGCGCATTTTCTAAAGTCCGCCAGTATCTTGATACTGCAGTTAGTCCCTTCTATTTTCTTGCAAATGGCCCTCGCCGTTTCCTCGATCAAATTTCAGAAACCTTTGCCACGCGTGAGCGTTTGCAATTTGAGAATCAAGCGTTAAGGAAAGAGTTATTAGTTCGCAGCGGTGAAAGCCAATTACTGGAGCAATTTAAGCAAGAAAATGCCCGTTTACGAGAATTACTTGGTTCACCTTTGCGCCAAAATGAACAGATGACAGTAACACAAGTGCTGTCTGGTAATAGCACGCCTTATCGAGATCAAGTGGTTATTGATAAAGGAACCAATGATGGCGTCTATGAAGGGCAACCTGTCATTAGTGATAAAGGTGTTGTAGGACAAGTTATTGCCGTAAGTGAGATTACGAGTCGTGTGCTATTAATATGTGACACTTCTCATGCATTACCTGTACAAGTTTTACGTAACGATATTCGTGTTATCGCCTCTGGTGCGGGGTGCGCCGATGATTTATTGTTAGAAGCATTACCTGCCAATATTGATATTCGTGTAGGCGATGTTTTAGTGACATCAGGATTGGGGGGGCGTTTCCCAGAAGGGTATCCTGTTGGTGTGGTATCTTCAGTTAAAGTCGATAATCAACGGGCTTATTCCGTGATTAATGTTCGACCTTCAGCAGAGTTACAGCGTTTACGCTATTTGCTTTTATTATGGAATGCATCAGATAAAATGGGGGAGCCTCCTCTGCCTTCAGAGGTTTATAACGCAGCTAATGAGCGTTTAATGCAACTGATGCCTCAAGTTTTACCTAATTATGAACAAGCAGGACCACCGCTTCCTCGTTCTATGTCTCAAGAGCCGTTAGACAATACAGCTGAAGGCACTAACGGAAATGCGACATCTGTTACAACACCTGCTGCAACCAATACACCTGCTAATACAAATAGAAGTAGGTAGACACAATGAATCCATATCAAAGTCGTGGGCGTTGGGTTGTTTGGCTCTCTTTTCTTGTCGCATTAGTTTTACAAATTATGCCGTGGCCAGAACAGTTAGAAGTATATCGACCTATTTGGCCGATGTTATTTCTTATTTATTGGATAACAGCAATTCCTCATCGTGTAAGTGTCGGAACCGCGTTTGTCTTAGGTATGATTATGGATCTAGTCCAAGGAACGACCTTGGGTGTTAATGCATTGGCCTACACGTTAGTGAGTTATGTTATCGCCTTTAAATATCAGCTTTTTTGCAATCTAGCATTATGGCAACAAGCTTTAGTGGTGATGTTAAGTGTTGTTATTGTTGATCTCACTGTATTTTGGGCAGAATTTTTACTTTCACCCGTGACTTTTCACCCTCAAGTATTCTGGAATAGCCCAGTCAGTGGTATTCTTTGGCCATGGCTTTATTTTTTACTTCGCAAAATCCGTCACCAGTTTTTAGTTCACTAAGTTATTGGATCATGGCGGTCACTTTTGCGTTATCGTCATGAGGACATGATTTGTGACCACGCTTTATCTGGCTTCCAGTTCACCAAGAAGACGTGAACTTCTCGCGTTATTAGATGTTGAATTTAGTATTATTACGCCAGCAATTGATGAAATTTGGCAACAAGGTGAAAAGCCAGAAGAGTATGTTCTTCGTCTAGCAAAAGAGAAATCACAAGCAGGTGTAAAACAAGCACCTTATGATTATCCCGTTTTGGGTTCTGATACTATTGTGGTTCATGATGGACATATTCTTGAAAAACCTCGTGATAAAACCCATGCTGCACATATCCTACGTTCACTTTCAGGCGCAACACATCAAGTGATGACAGCAATTGCTCTCTCTAATAGAACACGCACATTGAGTCAATTAGTCGTCACACACGTCACTTTTAGAGAGATGACAGAGAGTGAGATTAGCGCGTATATTGAGTCAGGGGAGCCAATGGATAAAGCTGGCGCTTACGGTATTCAAGGAAAAGGAGGTCGTTTTGTTCAACGGATTGAGGGAAGTTATCATGCTGTTGTCGGATTGCCTCTTGTTGAAACCGAAGCATTGATAGCTCAATTTTCGTCTTTAGCTAATGAGAAGGATATTTCATGACAGCTGAGTTATTAGTGAATGTGACGCCTTCTGAAACTCGTGTTGCCTATATTCGCGGAGGCATACTTCAAGAAATTCATGTCGAAAGAGAAGCTAAACGGGGTATTGTCGGAAACATCTACAAAGGTCGGGTAAGTCGCGTATTACCCGGGATGCAAGCTGCATTTATTGACATTGGGCTGGATAAAGCCGCTTTTCTACATGCTTCTGACATTATGCCTCACACTGAATGTATTGCAGGTGAAGAGCAGAAAAAATTTAATGTTCGTGATATTGCACAACTGGTGCATCAAGGACAAGATTTAATTGTACAAGTGGTTAAAGATCCTTTAGGAACCAAAGGTGCTCGCCTTACCACGGACATTACATTGCCTTCTCGCTATTTAGTGTTTATGCCAGGTGCGTCTCATGTAGGCGTTTCTCAGCGAATTGATAGTGAAGAAGAGCGTGAGCGCTTAAAGTTACTCGTTGAAGAGTATTGCGATGAAAATGGTGGTTTTATTATTCGTACTGCCGCCGAAGGCGTTGGTGAACATGAAATTAAGCAAGATGCTGCTTTTCTTAAACGCCTATGGAATAAAATCATTGAACGTAAGAAAAGAAATAAAACCCGTATTCAAATTTATGGTGAGCTGGCTTTAGCACAGCGTATCTTACGTGATTTTGCGGGTTCCGAATTAGATAGCATACGAGTTGATTCTAAATTAACTTACAATCAATTACAGGAATTTATTGGTGAATATATTCCTGAATTAACCGCTAAACTTGAATTACACCAAGGCAATCAGCCTATTTTTGATCTCTATGGTGTAGAAAGTGAAATTCAGCGAGCTTTAGAGCGTAAAGTTGAATTAAAATCAGGCGGTTATCTGATTATCGATCAAACGGAAGCAATGACCACTATTGATATTAATACTGGGGCATTTGTTGGTCATCGAAATTTAGAAGAAACGATTTTTAATACTAATATTGAAGCAAGCCAAGCCATTGCTCGTCAATTACGGTTACGTAATTTAGGCGGTATCATCATTATTGACTTTATTGATATGAATAATGATGAACATAAACGCAGAGTATTAGCATCACTTGAACAAGCACTAAGTAAAGATAGGGTGAAAACGACTATTAATGGTTTCTCTCAACTCGGCTTAGTGGAAATGACACGTAAAAGAACACGGGAAAGCCTTGAACATGTTCTTTGTGATGACTGCCCAACTTGCCAAGGGCGAGGTACGGTAAAATCTGTTGAAACGGTTTGTTATGAGATTTTACGTGAAATAGTGCGGGTGCATAAAACGATTGATGCAGATCGCTTTTTAGTTTATGCCTCCTCAGCAGTTGCAGAAGCATTAAAAGGCGATGAATCACATGCATTAGCCGAGGTTGAAATTTTTGTTGGTAAACAAGTGAAAGTGCAAACTGAGCTACTCTATAGTCAGGAGCAATTTGATGTGGTGATGATGTAATGGATTCGCCTTCCTAATGAATATGATGGCAGAAAGGAGACAAAATGAAGCGGCTGCCTAAATACCTGTTAGTGATAACAGTCTTTTGCCTCATCGTTTTTGCCTTGATATTAAGCGGATTTCGTTATTTTCTACCTCGCTTAGATAGTTATCGCCCTGAAATAGAATCGTATCTTACGAAACAACTCAATAGCCCTGTCTCAATGACAAAGATCATGGGAGAGTGGCGGAATTTTGGCCCTGATATTCAAGTAGAAGGGCTGAATATTACCAATAAAGATGTCAACGTTATGGCAGAAAAAGTCACTTTTTCTTTTGACGTTTGGCGTTCATTATTCGATTTTCGCCTTCACTTTCGTGAAATGACCTTTGAACAGTTATATGTGAATTACCACAGACCTCTTTTTACTGGGCAAAGTGGGGATATAACGTTAACTGAACCTGATAATATCTCTTCAATTTTCCTTGAGCAGTTTGATCGCTTTAAACTCATTGAAAGCCGTTTTGTTTTTTTAACTCCTTCGGGAGACACGAGTACATTACATGCGCCTGAATTGATGTGGTTAAATCAAAAAAACCGTCATCGCGCTCAAGGTGAAGTCACGCTGGATACACCAACTAATCATTATGGTGGTTTAAAGGTACGTCTTGATCTCTATACCACCGAGAGTGGCTTAATCGATAACGGTAACGTATTTCTTACCGCAGATGACATTGATATCTCACCTTGGCTGAGTCAGTGGGTAAAAAATAATAGTGGCGTAGGTGAAGCGAAAGCCAGTTTGTCTAACTGGATTGAAATTACTCAAGGGCGTATCACTGGTAGCCAGTTGCAAATTCACCAAGGTGAAATGGACTGGAGTAGTAATGGAACCTCGCACGTATTAAATGTTGAAGATTTAATATTGCGTATGAGAAGGCAAGAAAATGGTTGGCTTGCGGATATTCCTTATACTCGAAAAATTACAATGGATGGGGAAGAGTGGCCTGATGGTTATTTAGCTGTTCTTTATCAACCAAAAGAAAAACAACATGATGAAGCGTGGCGTATTCGAGCCAAAAATATTGAGTTAGATAGATTATATGCGGTATTGCCATTATTCTCTTTTTTAACACCCGATTTTGTTCGTCAATGGCAATATCGCCAATTTTCTGGTGTGGTTAATGATTTTGCATTAGACCTCACACCTGAACACTTTGAGCAAAGCGTAATAAATCTCTCTTGGGAGAATGTGAGTTGGAAGCGTTGGCAAGAGATCCCTTCTGTACAACATTTCAGTGGGAAATTAAAAGGCAGTATGCAACAGGGAGAACTTAATTTCACCCTAGCAAACAGTGAAATAGATACTGGAAAATTGTTTAAAGCACCGCTGAATATTGAAAAAGGGAAAGGCGCGATTTATTGGACTTACTCAGGAGATGATTTATCTCTTTGGAGTGAAGGATTAGATATTCAAGCGACATCAGCATGGGTAGCGGGTGATTTTCGTTATGAAAAGCAAGGTGAAGATCAGCTGCTTTCTATACTTTCTGGTGTAAGAGTCACAAATGCAGGAGATACATGGCGTTATCTACCTGAGGAGTATGTGGGGAAAGCGCTAACAGAATATCTCTCGGAGGCGATTATTGCAGGGAATATCGATAATGGAACCTTTATTTTCCATGGCGACCCCGCCGATTTCCCTTTTGATAATCACAAAGGGTGGTTCCAAGTTTATGCCCCAGTTAAACAGGCAACCTTTAAATTTGATAGTGAATGGCCTGCATTATTCAATTTGGATATTAATCTAGATTTTAAAAATGATGGGCTATGGATGTCTTCTACACAAGCAAAAGTGGGTAAAGCAACCGCTACGAATTTAAGTGCAGTGATTGAGAGTTATCGACAAGAGCGGATCTTAATTAACGCGGATATTCAAGCTACGGGCGATGAGCTGAAAGAGTATTTCTTAGATTCTCAAATGGCGAGTATTGGGCATACACTCGAAGAGCTTAATGTCGCAGGAAACATTAACGGCACATTGAAATTAGATATTCCTTTTGGCGGCGAAGATGTGGTTGCTTCGGGTGATATTAATTTAAAAAACAATGATGTTACATTGAACTTTATGGATACCACCTTAAAGGGCGTTAGCGGACAATTTCGTTATCACAATGATAAACTTGAGAGTGATACGTTAACGGCTAATTGGTTTGGGCAGCCTCTCGCTTTCTCATTTATGAGTCATAATGATAGGGATAATTATCAGGTCGATGTCGGTTTAAAAGGCCAATGGGATATTCAAAAAATTCAAGGTTTACCTCGCGATATTCAACAGAAATTTAGTGGTGTATTCCCATGGAAAGGAAATGTGAATGTTAAGATCCCCGAAAAAGGTGATGTTGATTATCAAGTCGATTTAACTGGAGATATCAACACATTAAGTAGCAAACTTACAGCACCTGAAACACAAGATTTAAAAAATTCATCGCCGATTGTTATTTCTGCAAAGGGTAATAGTGAAGCCTTAACCTTAAATGCCAGTGCTGAGAAACAGTGGAAACTGAATAGCCAATGGTCATTAGGAAAACAGCTACGCTTATTGCAAGGCAATGTGGTGTCTTCTTCTATTCAATTACCAGAGTTGAGTTCACAACAACGCTTAACTATCGCTATTAAAGGATTAGAGGGTGATAAATGGTTGCCGACATTAATGGCTTTTTCGTCTTTAACGCCATCTGAAAATAAAGTCACTTTTCCTGATAATGTACATATCAGTTTGCCAGATTTAAATTTTGCAGGGCAAAAATGGGATGATCCTCAAACTGAAATTATGCACGTTACTGAGGGAATAAAATTCGCTTTCTCAGGCAGTGAATTACGAGGCGATGTGTTTATTCCTGCAACACCCGCACCTTGGCAAGTTAATATTAATTATCTTTATTTTAATGGTTTTTCATCTTCTCAAGAGGAAAAACCATTAAAAATGGCAAATATTTCTGATCCCAATACAGTAAAATTTTCTGTGAAAAGTATTCCTCCTATTGATTTTGAATGTCAGGAGTGTTGGGTCAATGGCCTGCTTTTAGGGAAGATAGAAGGTTCATTAAAACAAAATCAAAATGCTTTATTTTTAACTGACGGTAAATTAGAAAATAGTAGTGGGGAATTGTCGGTTAATGGTGTGTGGTCTCAAGATAATGCGGGCAATAATACAACAAAACTAATGGGAAAATTAAAAGCCGAAGAAGTTGACGAAATGGCTGCCTATTTTGGTTACATTATCCCGATTATTCAATCCCCTCTTGACGCAGATTTTTCGTTACAATGGCGTAATACACCGTGGAACTTTGAACTGGCGACTTTGCAAGGTGATATTAAATCCACCCTGGGCAAAGGACGTATAGAGAAAGTTAATGTAGGACAAGCCGGTAAGTTGCTTCGCCTTGTGAGTTTTGATGCACTTTTACGTAAATTACAGTTTGATTTTAGAGATACTTTTAGTGAGCATTTTGAGTATGACTCGATTAAGAGTGAAATTACGATTAATCAAGGTATTATGAATGCAGAGAGAGTACGTATTGATGGTGTTATTGCCGATATTGCGATAAGTGGGAAAGTGGACTTACTTGGACGTAAAATGGATCTACAAGTTGTAGTCACCCCAGAGATTTCAGCTACAGTCGGTGTTGCTACGGCTTTCGCAATAAACCCAATTGCAGGCGCCGCGGTGTTTGCGGCATCAAAGGTTCTGGGACCACTTTGGAGTAAGATTTCAGTTATCCGTTATCACGTGACCGGAACTATGGAACAACCCAAAATTGACGAAGTACTGCGTCAGCTTAAGGAGAATCAGGCGTTATGAAAAAAGTTAATGTCGCACTTTTGCAACTTTGTAGCGGAAAAAACATAAAAAATAATCTGGCGCAAATCGAGCAACAGATTAAGCAATTACCCGATTCAGTGAAGCTTGTATTAACACCTGAAAATGCGTTACTTTTTTCAAACTCAAAAGATTACCATAAACACGCTGAAATTCAGGGCGATGGGCCTTTACAAAATGCTATCGCTAAAATGGCTCAGCGTTACAAAGTGTGGATCTTAGTAGGTTCTATGCCTTTAATTAGTCGTGACTCTCCAGATCAAATTACCAGCAGTAGCTTGGTCTTCGATGATGAAGGTGTTATTCGTGCTCGTTATGACAAAATTCATATGTTTGATGTGAGTATTGACGATGAACAGGGCGAATATAATGAATCTTCTATTTATCAACGTGGTGAACGCCTAACCGTGGTTGATACTCCAGTTGGGAAATTAGGTTTAACGATCTGTTATGACCTCCGTTTCCCCGGTATTTTCCAAGCATTAAGAGAAAAAGGAGCAGAGATTATCTCTGTACCAGCGGCTTTTACTCGTTTAACAGGGAAAGCGCACTGGGAGCCTTTATTACGTGCTCGTGCGATTGAGAATCAGTGTATTATCTTAGCACCAGCACAAGTGGGTACTCATGATACGCGCAGAACTTGGGGTCATACCATGGCGATTGATGGTTGGGGGAAAGTCTTGAAAAAGAATCCCGATGCCGTTAGTGCGCTAACGCTGAATGTTGGCGTTGAGAGTCTGCAAGGTATGCGTGAACAGATACGGGTTGTAAAACATAATCGCTTTCGCCCGAAACTGACCCACTTAATCAAAAAAGTTAAGGATAAAGAAGAATTATGAGTTTAGCTGTTGTCAGCGAAAGTCTGTTGGAAGCAAACAAACTTAGTTTAGATGATTTAGCATCAACACTAGAGCAGCTTGCACAGCGTCAAATTGATTATGGTGATCTTTATTTTCAGTCAAGTTATCACGAGGCTTGGATCCTTGACGATCAGATTATTAAAGATGGCTCTTACAATATTGATCAAGGTGTTGGCGTTAGAGCAATTTACGGTGAAAAAACTGGTTTTGCTTATGCCGACCAACTTACGCTTAATGCGCTTAATCAAAGTGCCCATGCTGCGCGTAGTATTGTTCAGGCTAAAGGCAATGGTCGTATCCATACTTTAGGTGCTATTCAACATTCTCCGCTATACAGCTTAAACGATCCACTGCAAAGCCTCTCCCGTGAAGAGAAAATTGCACTATTGCATGAGGTGGATAAAGCCGCTCGTGCTGAGGATAAACGCGTTAAACAAGTTAATGCATCATTAACGGGTGTTTATGAGCATGTCCTTGTTGCCGCTACCGATGGTACGTTAGCTGCGGATGTACGTCCTTTAGTTCGCCTTTCAGTGAGTGTGCTGGTGGAAGAAGATGGCAAACGTGAGCGTGGTGCAAGTGGTGGTGGTGGTCGCTTTGGTTATGACTATTTCTTAACAAAAGTAAATGGTGAAAGCCATGCAATCACTTATGCTCGTGAAGCCGTACGTATGGCATTAGTGAACTTATCAGCAATTGCTGCGCCTGCTGGAACAATGCCTGTGGTATTGGGTGCGGGCTGGCCGGGTGTGTTATTGCATGAAGCTGTGGGGCACGGTTTAGAAGGTGATTTTAACCGTCGTGAAACCTCTGTATTTTCAGGCCGTATTGGTGAGAAAGTCACTTCTGAGCTTTGTACGATTGTTGATGATGGTACTCTCGAAGGTCGCCGTGGCTCTGTTGCTATTGATGATGAAGGTATTCCGGGTCAATACAATGTATTAATCGAAAACGGCATTTTAAAAGGCTATATGCAAGATAAGATGAATGCTCGTTTAATGGGGGTTGCGCCAACAGGAAATGGTCGTCGTGAGTCTTATGCGCATCTGCCTATGCCTCGTATGACAAACACCTATATGTTAGCTGGTAAATCTTCACCAGAAGAGATTATCGCTAGTGTTGATCGCGGTATTTATGCGCCAAACTTTGGTGGCGGTCAGGTTGATATCACATCGGGTAAATTTGTTTTCTCAACCTCAGAAGCTTATTTAATCGAGAATGGAAAAATAACAAAACCAATTAAAGGGGCAACGCTGATTGGTTCAGGTATTGAAGCCATGCAACAGGTTTCGATGGTGGGGAATGATCTCGCTTTAGATAAAGGGGTTGGCGTTTGTGGTAAAGAAGGGCAAAGCCTCCCTGTTGGTGTAGGGCAACCAACATTAAAATTGGATAAAATTACTGTCGGCGGAACTGCTTAATTATTGTTATAGTTATCTATACGTATTGTAAAAACTCCATCTTATGATGGAGTTTTTTATCTGAATAACAGTTAAAGGAGCTAACGAATGGGAAAACGTTTATTGCCCGTGCTTATTGTTGTTGCGGTTTTATTTGGTGTGCTTTACAAAGGACTTCTACCTGAAAGCCAAGTACCCGATCCATCTTCATCAGCACCTATTCCGACATCATCAAGTCATAATCTAAATAGACCTGCACAACAACCTCTGTCCATTGACGAAAAAACACAATCAAATAAAGTGGCTGATTATTTACAGCGTCATCAGCGGTTACCTGATTTTTATCTCACCAAGAAAGAAGCGAGAGCACAAGGCTGGAATGCGAAAGAAGGCAATTTATGTGAAGTTTTACCTGGAAGGGCAATTGGGGGCGATCGCTTTATGAATCGTGAAAAACAGCTACCAGAAGAGACAGGGCGTCAGTGGTATGAAGCGGATGTGAATTATCATTGTGGCCATCGTGGTAGTGACAGATTGCTCTATTCAAATGATGGGCTGATTTATCTCACTACCGATCACTATCGTACAATGACAAAGGTTGCCCCTTAATGAAACAGGTTATCTTCGATTTTAAAAGACTGGTCGATAGAGATGCCTTTTATCACGATTTTGCACTGCAATTTCAGTTAGATGATAAATTTGGCGATAACCTAGATGCATTATGGGATGTGTTAATGGGAGGAATAGCGCTGCCAGTCAGTATTGTTTTCAAGCATTTTCCTCATCATTCCCGTGATTTTCAACCTTTGGTGCAGTTGATGCAAGAAGCAGAAAATGAACTGGGTAAAGACGTTTTAAGCTTTCATTGTGAGCATACAACAAAGTAAAGCAGAATAGAAAATACGCCCTGAAAATCGCAGTGAGGTTGAGTTTACACTGCGTTTTCAGGATGATCCGGTTTTATGACGATTCTGATAAATCTTTTAGATATTGAAAGAGTAAGCGGAATGATTTTGGCGGCTTATTCGCTTCTTTTTCTTTTTTCGCATTACGGATAAGAGTGCGTAATTGTTGGCGATCAGCCATCGGATAAAGTGCAACCACTTCTTCAATGACTTCATTGCCACCTTCGATAAGGCGAATTCGCAGATCTTCAAGTTTATGTAACACTAAAATCTGTTGGTTGTGACGGTTTTTGAGTTTATCAAGCGCTTGGCGGATCGGCTCTTCGTCCACATTGCGCAGTAGTTTTCCAATATATTGAATTTGGCGACGGCGTGCTTCACGCTGCACTTTTTGTGCTAATTGAATAGAGGTTAATAATTTTTCATCTAATGGCACACGCTCTAATTCTTGTGCACTTAATTCAACTAATTCAGTGCCCAGTTTTTTGAGTGCTTCAGCATCACGTTTAATTTCGCTTTTGCTGACCCAGATGATTTCGTCCTCTTCTTCCTCTTCTAACGAAGCATCGTCAAATTCAGGATTGAGGTAATGCCACTCTTCAGGCTGCTTTGCCATAATAAAAATTCCTGTTGCAGAGTAAGCCGGGAGTGTGATTTGGTGAATGACCAAAAGCCCGACGGGTGATAACATTCATATATCTTCTATTGTAACTGGGAAAATCGCTTGTTGACCACCTGTCAATTGATTTACTTTGCTGAAAATAAGTAAAAAGCGGTGTTCTCCTTAGGAAAAATGGTTCTCAATGAATAATTCAGATCAGGTAAAACAGCTTGAAGACGCCGTCTCACTCGCATTAGAGCTGGCAGCAAAACAGTGTGATGGTGCTGAAGTCGCTATTAATAAATCGACGGGTATTAGTGTCAGTACGCGTTATGGTGAAGTTGAAAATGTGGAATTTAACAGCGATGGCGCGTTAGGTATTACAGTTTATCAACAACAACGTAAAGGCAGTGCCTCTTCAACCGATTTAAGTCCTGATGCGATCAAACGCGCGGTACAAGCTGCTGTGGATATTGCGCGTTATACTTCTGTTGATCCTTATGCAGGCCCGGCGGATCAAGAGTTATTAGCATTTGATGCCCCTTTCCTGGATCTTTACCATCCTACCGACATCACGGCAGATAAAGCGATTGAATTAGCATCAAGAGCAGAAAAAGCCGCTTTAGATAGCGATAGCCGTATCATTAATACCGAAGGGGGCAGCTTTAATAGCCACAGTGGAACCCGTGTATTTGGTAATAGCCTTGGCTTATTAAAAAGCTATTCATCTTCACGCTATTCTATGTCGAGTTGTGTTATTGCTCGTGATGGTGAGGATATGGAGCGTGACTATGCTTACACCATAAGTCGTCGTTTTGATGATCTCGAATCACCTGAATGGGTAGGTCAAGAGTGCGCACGCCGTACGTTATCTCGCCTTGCACCTCGTAAACTCCCCACCATGAAAGCACCCGTTATTTTTGCAGCAGATGTTGCGACAGGCATTTTTGGGCATTTAGTTGCGGCAATCAGTGGCAGTATGATTTATCGTGAATCTTCTTGTTTACTGGATAGTTTAGGTAAGCAAATTTTCCCTCAGTGGTTGAGTATTCAAGAGCGCCCTCACTTAATGAGAGGTTTGGCGTCAACACCGTTTGATAGCGAAGGCGTACGTACAACCAATGCTGAAATTATTAAAGATGGCATATTACAAGAGTGGTTACTAACTACGTATTCAGCAAGAAAACTGGGTTTAAAAAGTAATGGTCATGCTGGTGGTATTCATAATTGGTATATCCCAGGACAAGGTTTATCGTTTGATGAGCTGTTAAAAGAGATGGGAACAGGCCTTGTTGTTACCGAATTGATGGGACAAGGGGTCAGTACCGTAACGGGGGATTACTCTCGTGGTGCGAGTGGTTTTTGGGTTGAAAACGGTGAAATTCAATATCCTGTAAGCGAAGTGACTATTGCGGGTAACTTAAAAGAGATGTGGGCAAATATTGCTACTATGGGTGATGATATTGAGATGCGCAGTAATGTTCAGTGTGGATCGTTGTTATTACCAGAAATGAGTATTGCGGGTGAGTAAATTTTAGGCATTGATTATCACCGTTAATCTCAGCCCGTAATGGGCTGAGATATCGCGTTTATTTTGAGACGCTAAAAGTAAGACGGGAACCTTCAGCGATGCTTAACGGTGTAATTCACCAGCAGCTTCTGGTTGATATAGAATTTCCAATACTTTAACCTTAGTTTCAAGGCCATTTGGCAGCTTCCAACTGATCTCATCATTAATTGCTAAACCCAGTAGCGCAGCACCCATTGGTGCCATAACGGAAAGTTCAGTGGCGCTGTCTTTTAATGAAGCGGGATACACTAAGGTACGAGTACGTTCTTCATTGTTTTTTAAGTCCATAAAACGGACTTTGCTGTTCATTGTGACAATATTAGCAGGGATATCAGCTGGTGTAACAATGTCAGCACGATCTAATTCTTCATTCAATGCTTCAGCAATCGGGCTATCTGCAAATGCCGGTTGTTCAAGTAATGAATCTAAACGTTCTGCATCAAGTTCGTTGATGATAATTGTTGGCTTTGTCATACCACACTCCAATTTATTCCAATGCAAAACAACACCCCCACGGGTGAGGTGGGGGTGTTGTTAAACTCATATAAGAGATAATAGGCGGTTCTGTATAAAAAAGAAAGAGACAACGATCACAGTCTCTTTCGGGTTATTTAGTTAAGAAATGCTAATCTATTGTTTTCTATTACGATTATTCTTCATCAAACCCTGATTCAAATAATGCGATAATAGCATCAATAGCTTCATTTTCATCACTACCACTGACTTCTATATCAATTTGACTGCCTTGCTCTGAATCTAACATCAGCATAGCAATCACACTATCCGCTTGCGCTTCAACCCCTTCGTTGTTGCGCAAAATGACGGTTGATTGAAATGTTTTTACTAAATCAAACAACTTCATTGCAGGCCTTGCATGCATACCGAGTCGATTTTTAATCGCAACTTGTCGATATTGGGTCATTTGCGTTTTTCGAGTGTTCTGTGGCGTGATTGTACGTTTTTCCCTCTAGAGCGGAAATAATCGGCGAGTTGCTCAGCAACATAAACTGAACGGTGTTTACCCCCCGTACAACCAATTGCCACCGTCAAATAACTACGGTTATTGGTTTCTAGCATCGGCAACCAAAGTTCAAGATAGCTTCTCGTTTGATAAATAAAGTTATGCACTTCGGTGTGTCTATCTAAGAATGCCGCGACAGGGCGATCGAGACCTGTCATTGGACGCAGTTTAGGATCCCAATGTGGATTCGGTAAGAATCGCACATCAAAAACATAGTCTGCATCAATAGGAATACCATGCTTAAAACCAAAGGATTCAAAGACCATTGTTAGCTCGCGTTCACGCTTTCCTAATAAGCGAGTACGCAGCATTTCTGCAAGCTCATGAACTGACATTTCAGAGGTGTCAATAATGAGATCAGCCCGTGATCGTAATGGTTCAAGCAGATCACTTTCGGTATCAATGGCCATTTCTAGCGAAAGATTTTTGGTTGAAAGCGGGTGAAGACGTCGAGTATCACTATAACGACGAATTAAGGTATTTCTATCTGCGTCTAAAAATAAGAGTTGTGGAGAATATTCAGCGGGTAAACTTTCCAGCGCTTTTTCGAAGATCTCCGGCGACTCTGGCATATTTCGGACATCAATACTGACTGCGGCAGCAGAAGCATCACGTTCAGCCAGTGTTTTTGCGAGCTCAGGTAAAAGATCAACAGGTAAGTTATCAACACAATAAAATCCCATGTCTTCAAGCGCACGCAAAGCGACTGACTTACCTGAACCAGAGCGTCCGCTGACTATCATCAGCACCATGAGGTAGCTCCCCTATAATTTCCCAGTGATGAATATCATTCCACTGTAATGCTATTCGCGTCCTACTAAACCCGTAGGGGTTATTCTGTGATAATCTGATAAAGCTCTTCATCACTTTGTGCGGAGCGTAGTCGGCGACATAAATTTTTGTCTGCCAACTGTTTTGCAATCAAAGACAGTGTGTGTAAATGTTCCTTACATTGTGTCGCAGGAACGAGTAATGCGAACAACAAATCGACAGGCTGATTATCAATAGCGTCGAAGGCAATAGGTTCGCTTAGGTGAAGAAACACACCAACTACTTTTTCTGTTTCATCACTTTCAATACGTCCATGAGGAATAGCTAAACCACCCCCAATCCCTGTTGTACCGACTTTTTCACGCGTTAATAAGGCTTCAAATATCAGTGTTTCGGGTAAATTAAGTGCTTTTGCTGCATTTTCACTGATAATTTCTAACGCGCGCTTTTTACTCGTGCAATGTACATCATTATGCGTACATGCCAGAGAAAGTACGTCGCTAATATTCATCTTTGTATCGTTGTTCATTGTCTTATTCACTTAGACCAGCAAACCAGATGCCACAAAGTGACATCTGGTTTTGTGTTACTGATATTGATTAGGCATTGGCTTAAACCGAGTCATAAACAACACAGTAACTTCGCCGATTGTATTCCCATTTCACAATGGGAAATGAATTAATGTTGTCTCAGTTTATCTTTGTGTTTGGTTAATTGACGAGCCAGTTTATCCATTAATCCATCAATTGCTGCGTACATATCTTCTGCTTCTGCAGAAGCATGTAATTCACCGCCATTAACTTGAATGGTCGCTTCCGCGATTTTATTCACTTTCTCGACTTTCAGGATGACCTGAACGTTATTAATTTTGTCAAAGAACTGAGGTAATTTCGCGCTTTTTGCTTTGACGGTATCACGCAGAGCATCGGTTAATTCAATATTATGACCAGTGATTTGAAGTTCCATAGTGTCTTCCTTCTCAATTATGCTCAAACCAACTCTTTGCGTTGATTTGAAGGCGGGATGGATAATGACTCTCTATACTTCGCAACAGTGCGTCGAGCAACTTGTATTCCAAGCTCTGCGAGCATATCAGCCAGTTTACTATCACTAAGTGGTTTCGCTGGATTTTCTGCTGCGATTAGTTTCTTCACTAAAGCCCTGATTGCTGTTGAAGAGGCTTCGCCTCCGCTATCAGTATTCACATGGCTAGAGAAAAAATACTTCAATTCGAAAATTCCTCTTGGGCAATGCAAAAATTTTTGCGTTGTTACTCGAGAAATGGTGGATTCGTGCATTTCAACCTGTTCAGCAATATCTGCCAACACAAGGGGTTTCATATGCTCTTCACCCAATTCGAAAAATGCCTGCTGTGTGTCAACAATGCAATGAGCGACTTTTAATAATGTCTCATTACGGCTTTCTAAACTTTTTATCAGCCATTTGGCTTCTTGTAAATTGTCACGAATAAATTTTCCATCGCTTTCATTTTGAGTCGATTGACCCAATGCTGCGTAAGTTTCATTTATTCGTAGGCGAGGAATGCTATCTGTATTTAACTCAACTTGCCAGCGTTCACCTGATTTTTTTACCAGTATATCTGGAATAACATACTCTGACTCGCCTGTATCAATACTTAATCCGGGTTTAGGATCAAGAGACTGGATCAGTTCAATAACAGATTTAAGCGTCTCTTCTCGTAACTTCGCTTGACGCATCAGTTGACGAAAATCACGGTTACCTAGTAACTCTAAATATTGGCTAATGACTAACTGCGTTTCTTTAAGATAGGGTGTTTCTGTTGAAAAAGCGGATAGCTGAATCAAAAGACACTCTTTTAAATCACGAGCAGCAACACCAATAGGATCAAAGCGTTGAATACGTTTTAATACGGCTTCGACTTCATCAAGCTCTAATTCATCATCGCCCATTCCAGCCAGGATGTCATCTGTTGTGACAGTTAAATATCCTGTTTCATCAATAGCATCGATAATACTTATCGCAATTGCTTTGTCTGTTT
The DNA here is from genome assembly GCF_033708015.1 of Proteus vulgaris. Lineage (NCBI taxonomy): Bacteria > Pseudomonadati > Pseudomonadota > Gammaproteobacteria > Enterobacterales > Morganellaceae > Proteus > Proteus vulgaris. Next base: position 567,435 of record NZ_CP137920.1, read on the forward strand.
CTGAAAATGGTGTGAGATCAGCCTGCCATGTTAGGTAATCTTGCAATGAGGCGGTTGTTTCACCTTGATACAGAGGTAGTTCATCATCAGTATAGTCACTACTGGTGCCTGAAGGTGTACCTGCCGTGTAGATTTCTTCCCATTGCGTATCTAAAGGGAGATCATCAGGCATCTCTTTTTGTTCTAAAGCATCCAGCGTGTCGAGTTCTTCAACGTCGTTTTCAGTTGTTGTTTCTGTTGTCGGATCTGACGGATCTGCTGTATGAGCGGTATCATCTGAAACGGGATCGGGTTGATCGTCGTCTTGTTCTAGAAGTGGATTAGATTCAAGTGCTTGCTGAATTTCTTGTTGTAATTCAAGCGTCGAAAGTTGCAACAAACGAATAGCCTGTTGTAGCTGTGGCGTCATTGCCAGTTGCTGACTAAGACGAAGTTGCAGACTTTGTTTCATAATAATGCGAAGAGTCCTTTGCTGTTGTCATCCATGACAGAGTAAAAAGTGAATCAAAGATTACAGGCGGAAACCTTCACCTAAGTAAACACGTTTAACTTGCTCATTTTCAAGAATTTCTTCTGGTGAACCATGCGCAATAAGGTGACCTTGGCTGACGATATAAGCACGTTCGCACACATCTAATGTTTCACGCACGTTATGGTCAGTAATCAGTACACCTAATCCATAATCACGTAGATGCTGGATAATTTTTTTAATATCTAATACTGAAATAGGGTCAACACCCGCAAAAGGTTCATCTAATAAAATGAATTTAGGGTTTGCTGCCAATGCCCGTGCGATTTCAACACGGCGACGCTCCCCTCCTGATAATGATTGCCCTAAACTGTTACGTAAGTGGCTGACATTAAACTCTTCTAGCAGTTCTTCGGCTCGATCTTTTCGTTCTTCAGGCGTTAAATCATGGCGGATTTCTAAGATCCCCATAATGTTGTCATAAACGCTTAAACGTCTAAAAATAGACGCCTCTTGAGGAAGATAGCCAATGCCTTTACGTGCTCGTTCATGTAACGGTAACAGCGTAATGTCTTCATCATCAATGGTAATACTACCTGCATCACGGGCGACAATACCAACAACCATATAGAATGTGGTTGTTTTACCTGCACCATTGGGTCCAAGTAAGCCGACAATCTCACCTGAATTAACGTTCAAGCTGACATCACCGACAACGGTACGCCCTTTGTATGCTTTTGCTAAATTTTCAGCTTTTAACAGCGCCATAAAGTGTTACTTACCTTTGTTGTTAACACCAGGGCCTTTCTCTTGCAACTGGGAAGGCAGTAAAACAGTAGTCACTTGTTTACCTTTACCGCTAAAAGCTTCCATTTGCTGAGTTGGGACGAGATAAGTGATCTTATCACCGGTGATATTACTGTCTAATTGTTCAAGATAGGCTTTACCCGTTAAGGTCATTAACTCTTTATCCATTTCATAGGTCATTTTTTCGCCACGACCTTTGATAGGTTTACCATCATCTTGTAACTGATAAAAAGTCACTGGGTTACCAAATGCTTCTATAATGATCTTTTTGGAGTCACCACCTGGGCGTGTGACAATAACTTTATCAGCACGAATATCGATAGATCCTTGTTTGATCACAACATTTTGTGTAAAGGTTGTGACGTTTTTTTCGAGATCAAGCGATTGTTTCTCTGAGTTCACAACAATAGGTTGTTGTGTGTCATCTTTAAGCGCCATCGCAGGTACACTTATCGCTAAAAGTGTACCGATAATCAGTGTATTACGGATTTTTTGATTCATTAGGGATCTCATAATAGGTGTTTACCTTTTCAATCAGCTCTGCACGTTTCTCACGCAGATTGCCTCGCATTTTTAAGCCGACTGATTTCAGTCCGACGCCGATAATAGTCACTTCATCATCAGAGGAAACATCCTGTGTGTCCAAATTTGCGATAGCGTTGTCTGTGCTTATTCTCTGTAGTTGAGAGTCATCCGTTAGGCTATCAATTTGAACATCGCCATAAAGATAGAGCATTTTACTGTTTGTTAGCTTGGCTTTATTTGCGCGTACTGTCCATGTTGCATCCCCTGTCGGTGAATAGGTGGTTAAGACAGGGTTAGTAAACCATGTAAACTTTTGCTGAGCATAATTTTTGACATCATCAGCAACCAGTTTATATCCGAGTATACCCGTTGGCTCGTAAACAAAAGAGATCGATGATTTGGATTGGTAGGTAGGTTGACCATCATCAACAATCTCACCCTCACCGAACTCAGTGTTATTAGTGTAGTTCCAGCCAATCAGCCCAAGGGCGATAATGGCAAGAATTAAGGTAAACCAGGATTTTAATTTATTCATTCTGTATCGTTATACGTTAAATCGAAAGACCTTTAGCTTCTTCAAGCCGACCTTGCGCTAAAAGGATTAAATCACACAATTCTCGTACTGCTCCACGACCACCTGCAATGCGAGTGACATAATTAGCACGAGGTATAAGTAATGGATGAGCATCTGCCACAGCGACAGAAAGTCCCACTTTTTCCATTACAGGTAAATCAATCAGGTCATCACCAATATAGGCTGTTTGTTCAGGTTTAAGGTTTAGTGTATCTAACAGTTGTTGATACGCCAAAAGCTTATTATGCTGACCTTGGTAAAGATATGTAATGCCAAGGGTTTTAGCACGATCTTCTAACAGTTTAGATTGACGACCTGTAATGATAGCAACCTCAATGCCAGATGTAAGCAAACAACGGATGCCGTACCCATCACGGACATTAAAGGCTTTTAATTCTTCGCCATTATTACCCATATAAATGAGCCCGTCCGACATCACACCATCAACATCACAAATCAGCAATTGGATTTTTTCTGCTTTTTTGATGATTTGTTCGCTTACTGCACCATAACAAGTTTCTATCAGTGTATTCATTTTTATCCTTCGAACGTTATGACTATCTTATACAACACCGGCCTGTAATAAATCATGCATATGTAAAACGCCTAACAGGATATCACTATCTTGTTCTGTGACTAAGAGCGAGGTGATATGTTTTGCTTGCATTAAATTTAGTGCTTCAACGGCTAAACAATCTGGGCGAATACGAATACCGCCTCTTGTCATCACATCTGAGATTTTGGCATTGTTCAGATCTATCCCTAAATCAAATATTCTTCGTAAGTCACCGTCAGTAAAGATACCATTGATCAGCATATTGTCATCGCAAATGACGGTCATACCTAGTTTTTTACGGGTTATCTCGACAAGCGCTTCACGTAAAGTGGCCTCTTTAGTCACACGTGGAATATCGGCGTCTTTATTCATTAAATCACTGACATGAAGGAGTAATTTTCGGCCTAATGCACCACCTGGGTGAGAAAGCGCAAAATCTTCAGCAGTAAAACCACGGGCACGTAAAAGAGCGATGGCTAGCGCATCCCCCATAACCAAGGTTGCTGTTGTACTGGTTGTTGGTGCAAGCCCTAAAGGACAGGCTTCTTTAGGGACTTTGATACAAAGATGAATATCAGACGCTTTCCCCATTGTACTTTGAGGAGTGCGTGTCATACAAATCAGTGTTATTTGTTTACGTTTAAGTACGGGAATAAGCGCGAGGATCTCGCTGGCTTCACCGGAGTTTGAAATCGCTAGAACGATATCTTTTTCTGTCACCATTCCTAAGTCACCGTGGCTGGCTTCACCAGGATGCACAAAGAAAGAAGGTGTTCCTGTGCTGGCAAATGTGGCCGCAATTTTGTGTCCAATATGCCCTGATTTCCCCATCCCCATCACAATGACTCGTCCTTGACAGTGAAATATTTTTTCACAAGCACGGGTAAAATCATCGTTAATGTATTGTTCTAGTTCAGCTAATCCATCACGTTCAATATGAAGAACTTTTTTACCTGCTTGCTGAAAATCAAACTCGGTCATTTTTTTGTACCATTTATTTTAGGTTAAGAGAGAATGTGCGACGCACAACACCGTAATATAAACAATAAAGCAAACTAACAAGAATATCCCTTTTCCTCTATTAAGACGTTGTTTACGCCCTAATGAAAAGAGAGAAAACAGTAAACTGGCGACACCAAGTACAGCAAAGCTAAAATAAAAGGCGTGCATATTAAATGTGCTTGGTGAGAGTAATGCTGGCATTCCCAACACAAAAGTTAGATTGAATATATTAGCACCTATAATATTCCCTAATGCTAATTCATTCTCGCGTCTTAGTGCTGCCACAATGGTTGTTGCTAACTCAGGAAGGCTTGTTCCAATAGATAGCAAGGTTAAACCGATAAAAAATCCACTAAGATGATACTGTTGCATTAAAATAAAGGCATTATCTAATATCATCTGGGTTGCCACGGGTATGATCAGTAAAGCAATGACAACCCAAAACAGGGCAACAGAATTACGGGGATTTGTCTGTAATTCAAAACGCGTTAAGGTTTCTAAAGGTAACACGTGACGCTCTTGTGCTAGGGTTTTATGCATTGTTTTTATCATGAGAAAAATAGATGCAAAGCCAATAAAAAAGAGCAGTGTACCTTCTCTAAGCCCCAAATTTCCGCTAGAAACAATAATACCAACGAGCATGATGACTATAATCATCAAGGGGAGCTCTTTTTTTAGTACTGCGGACTGAATGTTCATGGGGTAAATCATCGCGCCAATACCCACGATGAGGAGAAGGTTGGTGAGTGTCGAGCCAATGGCTGTCCCGATCGCGATGTCAGGAAAATTATGAACAGCAGCATCTGCTGAAACAAAAAGCTCAGGCAGTGAAGTACCTGTACCGACAATTAAAATACCGATAACGGCTGGCGGGATTTTTAACGATTGCGCAAAAACGCTCGCACCATAAACTAATCGGTCTGATGCATAAACGAGTAACATCAACCCAAAAATTAAAAGAGACAAAGTAATCAACATGCCATCAGTTTTCCAACAATGAGCGAATAAAGAAAAAACCAATAAGACAGGGCTGATAAAAAAACATATTGTCAAAAGGTTTTGCTAATTAACCATATTTTGACTAGCCAAGCACGAAAAGTAAAATTAACCGTGCAATAAATTGCTAAATAGTGGTGATTTCTTTGTAACATAGCGAATGACCTGCCAAAATAGCGTAAAAATTCGTTTATGCAGACAGGCTTGAGGATGTTTTATTCATGAACGCACAATCTGATAATCTAATTGAAGTGCGCAATATGAACTTCACTCGCGGTAGCAGAAAGATCTTCTCTGAGATCAATCTTGTTGTGCCGAGAGGAAAAGTGACTGCGATTATGGGCCCTTCAGGGATTGGTAAAACAACCTTGTTACGCCTAATGGGAGGACAAATCCTTCCCGATAGTGGTGAAATTTGGTTCGATGGCGACAATATTCCTGCGCTATCACGTTCTGCGTTGTATCAAGCAAGAAAGAAAATGAGTATGCTTTTTCAATCAGGCGCACTGTTCACAGACATGAATGTGTTTGAAAATGTGGCATTTCCACTGAGAGAACATACAAATTTGCCTGAAGCACTGATACGTACAACAGTGATGATGAAACTTGAAGCCGTAGGTTTACGTGGTGCCGCAAATTTAATGCCTTCTGAATTATCTGGCGGCATGGCGAGAAGGGCAGCATTAGCAAGGGCTATTGCACTTGATCCTGAGCTCATTATGTTTGATGAACCTTTTGTTGGGCAAGATCCTATCACTATGGGGGTGCTTGTTAAGCTAATTGATGAGTTAAATCATGCGCTTGGTGTGACTTGTGTTGTGGTTTCCCATGATGTGCCTGAAGTGTTAAGTATCGCTGATTACGCCTATATTGTCGCAGAGCAGAAAGTGATTGCGCAAGGCAGTGCACAAGAATTACAGGGGAATCCCAATAGGCAAGTAAGACAGTTTTTAGATGGAATTGCTGATGGCCCTGTGCCTTTCCGTTTTCCTGCGGGAGATTATCAGGACGACCTATTAGGACGAGGAAATTAGTACGTGGTAAATTTATTAGCTCGTATTGGCGCTAGAGCGTTGGCGATTTTTGCGACATTCGGTCGAGCGGGGATTATGCTCTTTCGAGCATTAGTCGGTAAACCGGAACTCCGTAAACAGTGGCCTCTCTTAATGAAGCAACTGTATAACGTTGGCGTTCAATCTTTATTAATTATTATGGTGTCTGGCTTATTTATTGGCATGGTGTTGGGATTACAAGGTTATCTTGTACTGACAACATTTAGTGCTGAAGCTAGCCTTGGCATGATGGTTGCACTCTCATTATTAAGAGAATTAGGCCCCGTCGTCACGGCATTATTATTTGCTGGTCGTGCGGGCTCAGCCTTAACAGCCGAAATTGGTTTAATGAAAGCGACAGAACAAATTTCTAGTTTAGAAATGATGGCAGTTGATCCTTTACGACGTGTCGTTGCGCCTCGTTTTTGGGCGGGGCTTATTAGTATGCCATTGCTTTCACTTATTTTTGTTGCCATTGGTATTTGGGGTGGTGCAATTGTGGGAGTGGATTGGAAAGGGATCGATGAAGGCTTTTTCTGGGCATCTATGCAGGGTGCCGTTGAATGGCGACTCGATTTAGTGAACTGCTTTATTAAAAGTGTCGTTTTTGCCATTACTGTCACTTGGATAGCGCTCTTTAACGGGTATGACGCAATCCCAACATCAGAAGGGATTAGCAGAGCAACAACACGTACTGTTGTTCATTCATCGTTAGCCGTATTGGGTTTAGATTTTGTGCTAACAGCACTGATGTTTGGGAACTAAGTCATGCAAAGTAAAAAAATTGAAGTTTGGGTTGGTCTATTTGTTCTGATTGCGTTAGCCGCGGTGATTTTCTTATGCCTTAAAGTCGCTGATATTAAAGAAATGGGTAACCAACCGACTTATCGTGTTTATGCCAGTTTCGGTAATATTGGTGGGTTAAAAGAGCGCTCTCCAGTTAAGATTGGCGGTGTGGTGATTGGTCGTGTTGCTTCTATCACTTTAAAAGAAGAAAGTGAAGGGAACTATCGTCCTGAAGTCGCGCTCGATATTCTGAGTATTTATGACCACATTCCAGAAAGTAGCTCACTGTCTATTCGTACATCGGGTTTATTAGGTGAACAGTTCCTTGCATTGAATTTGGGTTTTTATGATGAAGCATTAGATTCTACTCTGTTAGAAGATGGAGGACGGATCACAAATACCAATTCAGCAATGGTATTAGAAGACCTAATTGGTCAATTCCTTTATAAAACAGGTGAGGGTGATGATTCAGCTAAATCTGAATCTAAACCGACAGAAGAACACTCTGCATTACCTTAATCATTAATTCCTATACGATGCACTTATACATTTAGCTAAATTTAGCGTAATAAATGCATCGTATTATTGAAACCCTATTTGAGGAGAAGCGAACCTATGTTTAAACGCTTATTGATGGTCGCACTATTAGTGATAACGCCTTTTGCAATGGCGGTCGATAAAACCAATCCTTATGCATTGATGGAAGATGCAGCACAAAAGACCTTTAGTAAATTAAAAAATGAACAGCCTGAAATTCGTAAAAACCCTGAAGTTTTACGTCAAATTGTTCAGCAAGAATTACTGCCTTATGTACACATTAAATATGCAGGTGCATTAGTGCTAGGGCCGCATTATCGTAATGCAACACCAGCACAACGCGAGGCTTATTTTACAGCATTCGAAGCGTATCTTGCTCAAGTTTACGGTCAGGCATTAGCGATGTATGAAGGTCAAGAGTATCGTATTGAGCCTGCAAAACCGTTTGCAGATAAATCAACGCTCACTATCCGTGTCACCATTATCGATACAAATGGTCGCCCGCCTGTTCGTCTTGATTTCCAATGGCGTAAAAATAGCAAAACAGGTGAATGGCAAGCTTATGATATGATTGCTGAAGGTGTCAGCATGATCACAACAAAACAGAATGAGTGGTCAGATATTTTAAATTCTAAAGGTGTTGATGGTTTAACTAAACAGTTAGAGATCAGTGCTAAAACACCAATCACACTGGGTGAGAAAAAATAACATGTCAGCTTCGTTAAATTGGGAAAAAAGGGATGATGTCCTCTATTTCCAAGGAACGCTAGATCGTGAAACGTTATTGCCTGCTTGGCAACAACGTAAAGCCTTATTAGCTGATATTAATATCATTGACATTTCTGCCTTAGAACATATTGATTCAACAGGATTGGCACTTTTTGTTCACTTAAAGGCAGAAATGGAAGCACAAAATCGTCAATTTATTATTCAAGGTGCCAGTGAGCGTTTTCAGACTTTAATTACACTCTATGATCTTGATGAAATTATGAATATTGCCTAATACCGATTTTAAGTAAAGGTATTAAAAAGCCCCCTTCGTGATACTTTTATCATTAAGGGGGTTTTTGATGGTTTAAGAGTAGAGCGGATTCCATTAGGATAGACGACTGATTATTATTTTAACGTTGAGATTGAGCAATTATGGATACAAACGAAATCAAACAAGTATTAATGGACAGCCTGTCTTTAGATGAAGTTATCGTTAATGGTGATGGTAGTCATTTTCAAGTTGTGGTTGTTGGCGCAATGTTTGAGGGAATGAGCAGAGTAAAACAACAACAAACCATTTATGCCCCTTTGATGGAATATATCGCAGATAATCGTATTCACGCTTTGTCTATTAAAGCCTACACACCTGAAGAGTGGAAGAGGGATCGTAAACTTAACGGGCTTTGAGTCAGTAGGTATACAGCGTACAGCAAAATAAAAAGAGAGTTCTACAGATGGATAAATTTAGAGTACAAGGACCAACCTGTTTATCAGGTGAGGTCTCTATTTCAGGCGCAAAAAATGCCGCATTACCAATCCTGTTCGCTGCGATCCTTGCCGAAGAGCCAGTAGAATTAACGAATGTTCCTAAATTAAAAGATATCGATACAACGATTAAGTTACTTAATCGCTTAGGAACTAATGTTGAACGTAATGGCTCTGTTTTCGTTGATGCTCGTAACATTAATGAATTTTGCGCTCCTTACGAGTTAGTAAAAACCATGCGTGCTTCTATCTGGGCTTTAGGTCCGCTGGTGGCGCGTTTTGGTCAAGGTCAGGTTTCTTTACCGGGTGGTTGTGCCATTGGTGCTCGTCCTGTTGATCTTCATATTACAGGTTTAGAGCAATTAGGTGCTGAGATCACACTGGATGAAGGTTATGTAAAAGCACGCGTTGATGGGCGTTTAAAAGGCGCACATATTGTCATGGATAAAGTGAGTGTGGGCGCGACTATTACGATTATGACTGCTGCGGTATTAGCTGAAGGTAAAACTATCATTGAAAATGCGGCAAGAGAGCCTGAAATTGAAGATACAGCAAACTTTCTCAATACATTAGGCGCCAAAATCAGTGGAGCAGGTACTGATAGCATTACTATTGAAGGCGTAGAGCGCCTTGGCGGCGGTACTTATCAAATCCTACCAGATCGTATTGAAACGGGAACTTTCTTAGTTGCTGCTGCGATTTCTCGTGGTCGAGTTGTTTGTCGTAATGCTAAACCAGACACATTAGATGCGGTGTTGGCAAAATTACGTGAAGCTGGCGCAGATATTGAAGTAGGCGAAGATTGGATAAGCCTTGATATGCATGGTAAACGCCCTAAAGCAGTCACATTGCGTACAGCCCCACATCCCGGTTTTCCAACGGATATGCAAGCACAATTTAGCCTTTTAAACCTAGTGGCTGAAGGTGCTGGGATGATCACTGAAACTATTTTTGAAAATCGTTTTATGCACATTCCTGAGCTAATTCGTATGGGTGCTCATGCTGAAATCGAAAGTAATACTGTGTTATGCCACGGTGTTGAAAAACTTTCAGGTGCACAAGTGATGGCAACGGATTTACGTGCTTCTGCAAGTTTAGTCCTTGCGGGGTGTATCGCTGAAGGTACAACCATTGTTGATCGTATTTATCATATCGATCGTGGATATGAGAATATTGAAGCTAAATTACAAGGATTAGGGGCAAAAATAGAACGTTTGCACGCTAATGACTAATTTATTTTAGCTATCATTTTTTAGCCATTTAAAACCATGGTACATTGTTGTGCTATGGTTTTTTTTCGCATTATGCCAATAGAACTCTTAATAGAATAGGAGATTATTTTGATAGAGAAACGCAGTTGTCATCTTCCATTAGAAGTGAGTTGTGTTGCGTGTCATTATCTTGTTTTCAAAGATAAAGATGAGGCATTTTTTGAGATTTGTCCTGTATGTGGTTGGCAAAATGATGGTACTAAAGAAGGACAATATAGTGGCTGTAATCACAGTACCTTAGCGGATTATCGCAATACCGAAAGCTTTAAAGAAAGCTGCTTACAAAGTGCGACGTTTTATATGAAAGCTCCCTACTAGGCAAGAGTAGGGAGGATTTTTGTTAATTATGATTCAGGTTGGTATTCAGAAATAGTTACATCAACACTGATCTCATTACCTTCTCGTAATATCGTGACAGGTAATGCTGTACCTGGGGGGGTTTCTGCAATGTAATCCATCATTTCCATCGCGGAAGTTGCTGGTGCATGATTAATACTTAGGATGATATCGCCTGTTTTTATTCCTGCTTTATCTGCTGGTCCATTGGGTGTGATCCTAAAAATACGTAATCCTTGAATTTGCTTAATATCTGTATTGGATGAGCGAATTCGTGGTAATTCTTTTGCTGTAATACCAATAAAGCCACGGATAACACGACCATCACGAATTAGCTTATTCATAATTTTAACGGCAAGTTCGGTCGGAATGGCGAAGCCTAACCCTTCTGCCGTAGGGCGGTATCCGTTATAGGTTCCTGAGTCAAATGTCATGGTATTAATACCTACTAGTTCACCTTCAGTATTAATGAGGGCACCACCAGAGTTACCTTCATTAATTGAGGCATCTGTTTGTAGGAAATTTTGGTAACGGGTTGGGCTCAATCCAACACGCCCCGTGGCACTGATGATCCCTTGTGTAATAGTTTGTCCAATATTAAATGGGTTACCAATAGCCAGTACAACATCACCAACATGAGAGATCCGTTTAGTATTAATTGGGATCGTAGGAAGTTTATTGGCATCAATTTTTAAAACCGCAAGATCGGTTAAAGGATCGGATCCAACAAGCAAGCCTTCATAAAGATCACCATTTTGGAGCGCGATAAGGATCTGATCAGCATTATTAATAACATGTTGATTCGTCAGAATATAACCACGACCATCCATAATGACACCAGCACCTAAAGATGTTAGCTCTCTACCTTCTTGAGAAAAGCTCCCCATTGTACTGCTATAAACATTAACAACTGCAGGGGCTGCTCGTCGCACTGCTGTGTTATAGCTAAAAGGCGCATTAAGAAAATCGCCATTAAGTAGGCGCTCAATAAAAATAGGGCGAATTGAAGGAACTGCAATCAAAAGAATTGCTGCTGTGAGAAGACCAATTAGGGTTGATCGCAGTAACTTAGCTAACATAAAAATCCTGTATTTATGTCTGACTGTAAGATTATTCGCATAGGAGCGATGAGAATAGCACAGTTTAGCTTATGAAAGCATCGCTCAGCGCATAAAATTCCCTTTTAATCCAATGACTCTAAGTGACTGCTCCCCACGCATTGGGCGAGGGTTTACGGTGTTTATTGCTAAAAATAAGAATAAAAAAAGCCCTATAATGGAAATTATAGGGCTAAAGAAATCAATAAATTAGATAGGTGAAAAGCTTACTTCTTAGCGCGGTGTATTGCGTAACAGCAGGTAAATTTCTTCATTACCACGCTGAATATTCAATGCAAGAACAGGTGGTTTAGCATCAATTGCTTTGCGTAAATCACCGAGTGATGTAATCGGCGTATTATTGATACCAATAATAAGATCGCCTTTCTGTAAACCAGATGCTGCAGCCGCGGAGTCTTTCTCAACTGAATCAACAGCAACGGCTTTCACTTGTTTATTCACATAGTTACTTAATGTAGCGCCTTGTAGTGCAGGAGAGAAATTATCTGCGCGTGTTGCATCTGCTGATTGTTTCTCTAATGTCACTTTAACATCCATTGGCTTGCCTTGACGGATTAAGCCAATCAGGATCTCTTTACCCGGCGGTGTTGTACCCACTTTAGCTCTTAATTCCGCAAAGCTATTGATACGTTTACCATCAACTGAAATTAAAACGTCGCCTGGTTTAATACCTGCTTTTGCCGCGGATGAATCGGGTATTACTTCACTAACAAAAGCACCGCGTTGTGCATCAATATTAAAGGATTTCGCCAGATCAGAATTCATTTCTGTACCACGAATACCTAAGATGCCACGTTTAACTTCACCATGAGAAATCAGTTGTTGGCTAAGATCACGCGCCATATTACTTGGGATTGCGAAGCCGATACCGATGTTGCCACCGCCTGGCGCTAAAATAGCGGTATTAATTCCGATTAACTCACCATTTAAGTTAACGAGGGCACCACCAGAGTTACCACGGTTAATTGAAGCATCGGTCTGAATAAAGTTCTCTAAACCTTCCAGATTTAAACCGCTACGACCTAATGCGGAAATAATGCCGGATGTTGCTGTTTGACCTAAACCAAATGGGTTACCTACCGCAACGGCAAAGTCACCAACACGTAATTGGTCAGAGTCCGCCATTTTAATTGCGGTTAAGTTAGTTGGTTTTTCAATTTGCAGTAATGCGATATCGGTTTGTGGATCGCTACCAATTAATTTTGCACTAAATTCACGACCATCATTAATTTGCAGTTGAATTTTATCTGCACCATCAACAACGTGATTGTTTGTTAATACGTAGCCTTTTTGTGCATCAATAATGACACCAGAGCCTAAGCCTTCAAAAGGACGAATACTTTGTTGCTGTGATGGGAAGTTTGGACCAAAGAAGAATTTGAACTCTTCTGGTACCTGCTGGCTTTGTACTCGTGTTCCAGAAACATGCACACTCACAACAGCAGGTAACACTTTTTCTAACATGGGTGCAAGGCTTGGCAATTGTTCGCCTGATGGCATAACCGCAGGCAGCGCGGCCATACTGGTTGCTGGAATAGTAGAGAGTGAAAGTCCGACACTCATTGCTAATGCACTAAGTAATAATTTTCTTTTTTTAGTCAACATGAATTAGAGTCTCTTGATACAGTTATCAAAATAAAAGTTATTGCTCAAAGTGAGCTCGATGTCACTAAGACCTGTACTGACAAAGGAAAGTTCATTAAGACATAATGTGCTTTGCTTCCTTTTACACGGATTTACAAGACAAAAGCTATCTTTAAAACCATAGCAAATAATTGTCATTTTGTGATGTTTATTAAAATGAAAAACGCCACAAAAAATGTGGCGTTTTTTAACATTAACTGTCTTTTTTCTCTGTGGGTCTGAACAATCCAGATGCGCCTTCGGAGTAATCACGAGGTGGCATTTTTATTGGAGATTGATCATTCGCTGCTTCTGATTCACTTAATCGGTAATTAAATGGGTTTTCTTGAGCAGGCATATCGGGCATGAGCTCATTAGAGCTTTTTGCCATATGTTGATAAAGCTGACGGTAATCTTTCGCCATATTATCTAAGAGTTCAGCACTTCTAGCAAAGTGGCTGACAAGCTCATTGCGATAATTGTCCAGTTCTTCTTTTTTTGTGTCTAATTCTGCTTTGATCGCATCTTGTTGGCGAAGGGTGCTGTTACCGTAACGCATTGCAAGCGCGCCGATAATAAGACCGACAACTAATCCAATCAGTGCATAAACCCAAACCATGGCAACTCCTTTTCATCTAATAGTGAGGACGATGGATTCTTATAACATCATAACCGCTAAAAGGCATGGGTGGAATAATATCCTTAAGCTTAATCTAAAATTCGTGTGTTACGTTGATGTTAAAACAATTCTTAATGCTTATAATAGAGCCATTCGACAGAGACAAATCAGTATGTCAGAAATTAAGGGGAAGAGGGCATTCATGACTGTTAGTACGCCGTTATCACTTTATGAAGCCGCATTGAAGCAAGGTGATTATCAACCTGATGATGTCCAGCGAAAAACGGTTCTCCATCTTCAACAGATATACCATGCATTATTAAAAGAGACTCCACCAGAGAAAAATTCGTTAACACAACGATTATTCGGACGAATTCGCACAAAAAAACAGATTGTTGTACCAGAACGTGGTTTATATATGTGGGGCGGTGTTGGACGAGGTAAAACATGGTTGATGGATATGTTTTATCAAAGTTTGCCGACAGAGCGAAAGCTTCGCTTACACTTTCATCGCTTTATGTTACGTGTTCAAGAAGAACTGAAAAACTTACAAGGCCATGAAAATCCGTTAGAAATTATTGCTGACGGTTTTAAAGCACAAACCGATGTGCTCTGTTTTGATGAGTTTTTTGTTTCTGATATTACGGATGCAATGATTTTAGGGACCTTGCTTGAAGCACTATTTGCCAGAGGTATTACGTTGGTGGCAACATCAAATATTCCACCTGACGAGCTTTATCGTAACGGATTACAACGTTCTCGTTTTTTACCTGCAATAGAACAGATAAAACAGCATTGTGACATTTTAAATGTTGATGCAGGTATTGATTATCGTCTTAGAACATTAACGCAAGCCCATCTTTTTTTATCTCCACTTAACGATGAGAATCGTCAGGAGATGGATAGAATTTTTATGCACTTGGCAACCAACGAGCCACAAGTTGATTGTACCTTAACTATTAATCATCGCCCCATGAAAGTAAGAAAAGCATCTAATGGGGTGCTTGCTATTAATTTTTCAACTTTGTGTATAGAACCACGTAGCCAGCTTGATTATATTGAGCTTTCTAAGCATTACCATTCTGTTTTGTTATATGAGATGGAACAAATGGGGACATTAAATGAAGATGCTGCGCGTCGGTTTCTCGCGCTTGTTGATGAGTTTTATGAGCGTAAAGTGAAACTTATTATTAATGCAAATGTAGAAATGAACGAAATTTACCAAGGTGATTTTTTACGATTTGAATATCAACGTTGCTTATCTCGCTTACAAGAGATGCAAAGTGAAGAATATTTAGTACAACCCCATCTCGCTTAATTTTTAATTCTTGAAGCAAGTCATCTTTCATTATGGTAGGATGGCGCAGGTTAAGTTGCTTGATGTTTTTTCCTATGAAAATAGAAAGCATTAGGCAGCTTGCAAGCGCTCTGGAAAGGAACAATTCTTCTCTTCAGGTAGCAAGAATTTATCAGTCAAATCAGAAAAAAGTGCCAGATTCGTTTTTTTCGCTGAAATATTGAAAAAGAATTCAATTGTTTTTCAATTATGACTCGATTTTTTTTTCTGACTTCTCTATAATCTTGCGACCCCACGTTGCAGCAAGTTTTTTATTTCCCAAAAAACTCGCATTTTAGAGTCAGCAGTGCTACTCGAAGGGGTAGGTTTGCTGGACACAAGAGTCGTGTGAACCTCAATAGTATTTGAACCGAGCGTTCACCAACGTGTAACTAAACATTGGGTAATTTTCAATAATGAAAACTTTTACAGCTAAACCAGAAACCGTAAAACGCGACTGGTATGTTGTTGATGCAGACGGCAAAACTTTAGGCCGTTTAGCAACTGAAATTGCTAGCCGTTTACGCGGTAAGCACAAAGCGGAATACACTCCGCACGTTGATACTGGTGATTACATCATCGTTTTAAACGCTGAGAAAGTAGCGGTAACTGGTCATAAACGTACTGACAAAGTTTACTACCGTCATACTGGTCACGTAGGTGGTATCAAACAAGCGACTTTCGAAGAGATGATCGCCCGTAGTCCTGAGCGTGTAATCGAAATCGCGGTAAAAGGCATGCTGCCAAAAGGGCCTCTGGGTCGTGCGATGTACCGTAAACTGAAAGTTTACGCAGGATCTGAGCACAACCACGCGGCACAACAACCGCAAGTTCTGGACATTTAATCGGGATAATAGGCAATGGCTGATAATCAATACTACGGCACAGGTCGCCGCAAAAGTTCTTCCGCACGTGTCTTCATTAAGCCAGGTAGCGGTAATATCGTAATCAACAAACGTAGCCTAGAAGTTTACTTTGGCCGCGAAACAGCACGTATGGTTGTTCGTCAACCGCTGGAATTAGTTGATATGCTGGGTAAATTAGATTTATACATCACTGTTAAAGGTGGTGGTATTTCTGGTCAAGCTGGCGCGATCCGTCACGGTATCACTCGTGCACTGATGGAATATGATGAGACTCTACGTTCTGATCTGCGTAAAGCTGGTTTCGTAACCCGTGATGCGCGTTCTGTTGAACGTAAGAAAGTGGGTCTGCGTAAAGCACGTCGTCGTCCACAGTTCTCTAAACGTTAATTTGTTATCTTTTAGATATCAATTTGATGTTGAAAACCCGTCTTCACAGGCGGGTTTTTTATTTTTGACTTATTTGTGTTTATTAATAATAAAAACAGAATGTTGCTAATGCATGATACTATTATTGATAAAACAGGCTTTATGTAAGATAACGGTCGTATTGAAAAGTCTATTTTTTAGATGTTATCTCTAAAAAAAATTATTTTTTGATATTATAATCTTACTTTTAAGGCATTATGACATATTGTATTGAATTATTTGCATTAGCCCCCCTAAGTAACATGAATTCTGGTAGAATAACCCGCTTTGGTGTCTTTCTTTCTATGACTTCATCATTGTTGCCAATGGGTATATTGATAGTAATACCTGTGATGAGTTTGAAAGTCATACCAAAATTATTATGACAATAATGATTGTTGAATGATTATTTTGGTATTACTTGATAATGATATGTGCCGCAAAGACAGGTAAGTTTTTAACCCTGTAAAATATGATTATCCCACGATAACACTGTTATACAGGTAGTTACCCAATGCAGTTACTCCTTAAATATTTATTTAGGTCTACTGCGTTTGTGTGCTTGTCTTTTAGGAATGGGGAAATGGAAAAGGCATTGTGCTAATTCATTTCTTTAATTGATTAACTTGGAGGTTTTCATGGCTGTCGCTGCCAACAAACGTTCGGTAATGACTTTGTTTTCCGGTCCGACTGATATTTTCAGCCATCAGGTCAGAATTGTCCTAGCGGAGAAAGGTGTCAGTGTTGAAATTGAACAGGTTGAAGCTGGTAATCTTCCACAGGATCTTATCGATCTAAACCCTTACCAAAGTGTACCGACTTTGGTTGATCGTGAGCTGACTCTGTATGATTCACGTATCATCATGGAATATCTTGATGAACGCTTCCCTCATCCTCCTTTAATGCCCGTTTATCCTGTTGCTCGTGGTAGCAGCCGTTTAATGATGCATCGTATCGAGCATGATTGGTATTCTTTGATGAACACCATTGAAAAAGGCACTGACCAGCAAGCAAATGCAGCTCGTAAACAGTTAGCAGAAGAGCTACTGGCTGTATCTCCTGTGTTTAAAGAATATCCTTACTTTATGAGTGAAGAGTTTAGCTTAGTCGATTGCTACCTTGCTCCTCTGTTATGGCGTCTACCTGTACTCGGTGTAGATTTAAGTGGTGCAGGCGCTAAAGATGTACAAATTTATATGCAACGTGTTTTTGAGCGTGATTCTTTCCTCGCGTCATTAACCGAAGCAGAGCGTGAGATGCGCTTACCTTCAAGAGGGTAAAAGGTATGGAGATTATGGATATGTCTCCGCGTCGTCCGCATTTGTTACGTGCGCATTATGACTGGATCATCGAGAACGATTTAACACCACATTTAGTGGTTGATGTGAATATTGTTGGTGTTCAAGTCCCAATGGAATATGCGCACGATGGTCAAATTGTACTAAATATTTCATCTCGTGCAGTAGATGACTTAGAGTTAACGCCGTATCAGGTTTTATTTAGTGCAAGCTTTGGTGGCATACCTCGCAAAGTGCGAGTGCCTATGGCTGCTGTTATGGCTATTTATGCGAGAGAAAACGGTGCGGGAATGATGTTTGAGCCAGAGCCTGCTTATGAATCTGGTGCATCATTACAGTTTGCTGAAGATGATAGTGAAGAGAACAATATAGCTCCAGCTAGTGAAGGTTTATCTCTTGTCACTGATGAAGCTGTCGAAGCTGATACCTCTTCACCAGATGATGATCCTGAGCCACCTCGTCCAACAGGTCGCCCATCATTGCGTGTTGTGAAGTAAATAGCGTTTTTATTTTCATTGCATAAAGCCCAGTTCAAATGCTGGGCTTTTTTATATCTATTTGATTTTTAAATTAACGCTATTTTTGCACTAGTAAACTAATAGCCGTAAATAAATATTGACCAATCTCAGGTGTCATCCATGTACCTTTAGCGATTTCATGATCAGTTTGATAAATGGTACGGATCTTTGCCTGAATATCGCTATCACCCTGTGTAAACTGATTGAACATATTTAGCCACATCTTAGCGAGATTTTGTACCTGCTCTGAATCCGCTTTTTCTCCTGAAGTGAGTGCATTATATAATCCAGAAATAAGCTCAGGCCAGACACTACCAGCATCAAAATAGTGCTGATGTACGACTGCAAATTGTTCTGGGGTCAGATGAGATTTAAAAACAGATAATTGATATTCGCTAAAGCCTTTAGTAACAAAATCTATCATCTGTTTAGTAATACCAGTAGCAGTCGCAAACTCATCATCAGAAATATGCATTTTATTTAAACGGACAAAAAAGTCCGGATTACCCCCAGTATCTTGCTCTAAAGCTATCATCCACTCTCTTGAAACTTGCATGGCTTCATTTGAATCGGCAGATTTACCCTGTTTAATCAAATTATTGACGGTTGAAATACGCTGTTGCCATGCTTGGCTTTTTAATGTGTGCGCAGTATAGAGTGGTAACTGCGCTAATTCAGAATAAGTAAAATATTTATCGTACATAGACATCATCTCCAATAGAGAAAACCAGTCATGTTGCGTAAATGGCGTGCCTGTTTGTATTTGTTGTTGAACATGCTCTAGCTGATAACGCAATTTGGCAATTTGTTGCATTTGCGTGGTTAATTGGCTAATGCGCTCTTCAATTAAACAAGCTACCTTTGCACTATGACCATTAAGAATATGACCGATGTCTTTCAGTTTGACGCCAATTTGACGTAGCATTTGAATTTGTGTTAATCGCTCTATGCTTTTCATATCGTAGAGTCGATAACCTGCATCGGTTCTTGCAGTCGGTTGCAATAAACCTATCTCTTCATAATGATGGAGAGTACGGACCGTTAATCCCGTCTTTTTAGCGATCTCTCCTACTTGAAATAGCATATCTTCACCTCCTGTATGCCATGCAGGTTAAAACCTCACGTAACGTAAGGGTCAATAGGTTAATTTAAATTTTTTTGTACGATAAAACAGCATAAAAAAACGCCCTATAGTGATATAGAGCGTTTTAATGAGTCAATTAAATAAGAGAGATTATTTCAGCAGCTCTTCTAAACAACCCGTGTAAAGATTAACCGCAGTCATTAATTGTTTTTCGTCGAAATCAAAGCCTGCTTGGTGATGACCTGCTGTTCTATCAGCACCAACAACGAAATACAGTGATTTACCACCACAACGTTGTACTCGTTTCGCTAATACGGTTGCATCTTCACTACCACCGAATGGGCGAGTAGCAACGGCAGTTAGCTCAGGATGTTTACCAACCACTTTGGTCATAACATCAATGAGTTCTTGGTCATTCGTCAGGTCAACGGCTTCACCCATGATTTCGCTTTCCATTTCTAACTGGAAGCTATGTGCTGCACCTTCAGCCATACGCACTGCATTTGCAGCCATAAAGCTGTTGATCTCTTCGTTTTCACCACGCACTTCAATTTGCATTTCAGCATTCGCTGGAGTGACATTACGACCTTCACCGGCTTTTAATACACCGATGTTGATACGTGACATGCCTTTACCATGGCGAGAAATGCCCAGCATTTGTGTTGCTGCGTGGCAAGCACCGGCTAATGCATTACGGCCTAATTCTGGCTCTGCACCTGCGTGAGAGGGGGCACCTTTAAAACGGAAGTCATATTTAGTGGTACATAAGAAATGTGTTGGATTAATAACAATCTCACCACTATTGGCGATAAAGCCTAAGTGTGCACCTAAGAAGTAATCTGCATCATCGGCGATACCGCTTTCAGCCATCGCACGAGCGCCACGAACGCCTTCTTCTGCGGGTTGGAATAAGATTTTAACTTTACCAATGACTTTATCTTTATTTTCAACTAACCAGTGAGCAACGCCTAAACCGATAGAAATGTGTCCGTCGTGACCACAAGCGTGCATTTCACCAGCGTGACATGAAGCAAAGTTTTCGGCATGAGGACGGTGTTTAGTGTCGGTTGCTTCGTTAACACCCACACAGTCGATATCAAAACGCAGTGCAACTGTTGGACCTGCTTTACCGCTATCAAAGATAGCCACACAGCCAGTTAGCTCTTTCATTTCATCAAGTAGAGCTTCATCAACGTTATGCTCTCTTGCAACAGCTAGGCCTTTTTCTACAACTTGACGGCGGCGACCAAAAGCAAACTCTTGATTGATAACATCGGGGCCAACTTTAACGTCTAAACCTAAGCTACGTAGTTCTTTGACGATTTTTGCTGTGGTTAAAAATTCAGACCAACCAATTTCTGGATATTGGTGAAACTCACGACGCCATTTTATTAATTTTTCTAGTGTAATTGCTGACATATTCATTTCTCCACTTATAACATGAATAACGCAACAGCGATGACGCCGATAATCATACCCGGTGCAGTACGTTTTGCGATTTCCATAGGGTTTACATTTGCAAGGCCAGCACAAACAATTGCTGCACCCGCCAGTGGTGACATAGTACGACCTAACGCGCCAGATAATGCCGCAGCCATACCCATATCAGGGATTTCATAACCGAATTGTGCCGCATGAGGTGTGACTGTTTCGTTAAATGCGAATGCTGCTGCGTCACCAGAACCTGTAATAATACCCATTAAGAATGGCCCTAACGTCCCCCCCCAGCGAGCAAATTCAGGAGAATGAGTTAAGAAGTTGATGAACGCGTCGATTAAACCTGAAGCTTTCAAACCTGCTGCGAATACAGCGGCTGCAATGATGATACCTAATACATCACCATAAGCATTACCCATACCTTTAAAGAACTCTTTGGTAATTTGAGCAGGGTTAGTTAATGTGATGAACAGAGCATAGATAGAACCGATTAACATTGCCGCTGGTACAGACAGTTTAAATGTACTGAACGTCTCGAAGAACGGCAGAATTAACAGAATTAATGGAATGAAAGGTGCTGTTGCATATAAGTAGTTAGGGCGAACAGCTTCAGGGGTTGCTTGTGCTGATGAAGATGATGCATCACCAGTAGCAGAAGCCACTTTGAACTCTTTTTTGACTAACGCGACAACTGCCAGTGAAACGGCTGCGATACCACCAGCCATTAAGCTGTATGGGCTATGGCGAGCAATTAAATCAACTACTTCCATATTTGCCATATTAGCAACGAAGGCGTTATGCGACATACCTGGGCTTAACATTGAGCCGATAGTACCACATAACACGGCACCACCCGCGATAGCTGGATGAATACGTGCTGCAATTAATAATGGAATGAGCGTTGCACCTACTGCGGCTGCACAACCTGCTGCTGATGGGATTGCGATATTAATAAAATACGTTACGACAACCGTCGCAGGGATAAGAAAGAAGCCAAGACGAGTCATTACTTTTGATAAAACATGAACCAGATGCATATCACATTTGGTGTATTTCATCACATAAGCAAAACCCATACTCGAACAGATTGCTTGAATTAATGATGAAGATACCATGCGCTCACTAAATGCAGTAAATGCATCTAAGGGGGTTAGACTTAAAATACAGAGTAATAAGCCGGCACCAATGAGCACCATTCGGGTTTCATATTTTTTTATTAGCAAATAGACAGTTACGATAATAACGGCTACTGCTATCAGTTGCATCACCATAGTGATCCCCTAGTTAATTATGACAATAATATTAATTGTGAAAATGAACCTAACATCAATAAATTATATTTTTCTGTAAAGTTATTAGGTGACTCCATTATGAAGTTGGTAGGTTGACAATATTTGATTGTTATCAAATTTAATAGCCGAAATAAAATCTATTTTTTTAGACTGTGATGTTATTAACAAATGCTGTAAAACAATTATCATTAAAAGATGACGGAAAGGTTAAATAAAAAGTGATAAAGTAAAAAATACGGAAATAAATTATATTTAATATAGATCATGAGTGTTATTTTGATACAAAAAAGAATATTGCTTTTTATCAAAATATTATTCTATAAATGAGATTAAATGGTAATGAGAATGATTATTTCGTCTGATATCTTGATGATACTTAAATACTATTTATTAATTTTACCGATATTATTGAAAAATTATCCCACTTAAATTAAATGGGATAATAAATAAGAGAAATTGTTATTTTAAATAACGAATATAAAAAATATTTAACATGATAAATATCGCAATATTCCTTCTGCTGCCTCTCTTCCTTCTGCTATTGCTGTTACTACAAGATCAGAACCTCGTACAATATCGCCGCCAGCAAATACTTTAGGGTTTGTTGTTTGATGTGGTATTTCTTGATTATCTGAAATAATAATTCTGCCTGAAGATGCATATTCAATATTATTTTCATCTAACCATGGATAATGTGCAGGCTTAAAGCCAAATGCGAGGATAACTGCATCAGCAGATAATAAATGCTCACTTCCTTCAATCGGTATTAATGTTTTATCGCCTTGAGTTTTAATAACGTGAATACCAACAACATTATTTTGATTATCGACTTCAATATCTATAGGTTGAAGATTAAATAAAAATTCGCCGCCTTCTTCTTTGGCATTTTTTACTTCACGTTTTGAACCCGGCATATTGCTTTCATCACGACGATATACACAAGTGACTTTATTGGCGCTTTGGCGAATTGCAGTACGCACACAGTCCATTGCGGTATCACCACCTCCTAATATCACGACATTTTTATCTTTAAGGTCGATATAAGGTGTTTGAGGATCTTCATCATAACCCATTAAATAACGTGTATTACCAATTAAATAAGGTAGGGCGCTATAAACACCATTCGCATTTTCATTAGGAAAATGACCGCGTAAATTGTGATAAGTACCTAACCCTAAAAATACAGCGTCATAGTGTGTTATTAGGGTATTTAGAGAGATATCTTTACCTATTTCTGTATTAAGGCAAAACTCGATCCCCATTTCACTAAATAATTCGCGGCGTCGGATCATCAATGATTTTTCGAGTTTAAAAGAGGGGATACCAAACGTAAGTAATCCCCCAATTTCTGGATGTTTATCATAAACAATCGGTTTTACGCCTTGTCGAATAAGAACATCAGCACAGGCAAGACCCGCAGGGCCAGCACCAATAATGGCGACCTTTTTATCGGTCATTGTGACGTGAGAAAGATCGGGCCGCCATCCTTGTGCTAAGGCGGTGTCATTGATGTAACGCTCAATATTGCCGATGGTGACTGCGCCAAAATCATCATTAAGCGTACAAGCACCTTCACAAAGCCTATCTTGAGGGCAAACACGACCGCAAATTTCAGGCAAACTGTTTGTTTGATGAGAAAGCTCAGCCGCCTCAATAATACGTCCTTCGTTTGCCAGCTTTAACCAATTAGGAATGTAATTATGAACAGGGCATTTCCATTCACAATAAGGATTCCCGCAGCCTAAACAGCGATCAGCTTGTGCAGAAGCTTGCTGCGGTGAAAAAGCCTCATAGATTTCAATAAACTCAATTTTGCGAATTGCTAACGGTTTTTTAGTCGGCTCAACACGATTTAAGTCGATAAACTGATACACATTCTGACTCATCATATTCTCCTATTGTGCCTGAACGCGTAATTCAGCAGATGAACGACGGGGATGACCAAGTAACGCATTGACATCACTGGATTTTGGCTTAACCAATTTGAAATGTTGTGACCAATATTCCCACTGTGAAAGTAATTTTTCTCCATGCTGTGAGCCTGTCAGCCTGACATGTTCAGCAATCATGCCTCGTAGATGTTCTGCGAGGATGGCAAAGGATGCAACAGGAAGTAACTCAATCGATGAAGTATTGATACGTTGCGATAACGTGAGATCTTCATCGAGTAGGTAGGCAAATCCCCCCGTCATTCCTGCACCAAAGTTGATGCCTGTTTTACCCAAAACGCAGACAATACCGCCAGTCATATATTCACATCCATTATCGCCAACGCCTTCAACAACAGCAATGGCACCCGAGTTTCTGACGGCAAAACGTTCCCCAGCCAAGCCTGATGCATAGAGTTTTCCACCGGTTGCACCATAAAGGCAGGTATTACCCATAATGGTTGCATGATGACTTTTAAATGCAGAACCAACGGGAGGTGAAATGACAATACGACCACCTGCCATACCTTTACCAACATAATCATTAGCATCACCGACTAAGGTTAATTCAACGCCTTGCGCATTCCATACCCCAAAGCTTTGACCTGCGGTTCCCGTAAAATAAAGTTTAATGGGTGTGGCAGATAAGCCATTTTCACCCCATTTTTTGGCAATAATACCGGATAACGTTGCGCCTACTGAGCGATCTGTATTACGAATATCAAAATAGTATGTTTGGCTTTTTTGTTGCTCCACAGCATCTCTTGTTTGAGCAACAATATGCTGATTTAATTCGCCTTTATCATAAGTATTATTATTTTCCTGACAATAAAGCGCCTTACCTGATGGTGACGTCGCTGTTTCTAATAATCCCCCTAAAGAGAGTTTTTGTTGTTTACTGCTAACACCTTCTAGGCATGAAAGTAGATCGGTTCGACCGATTAAATCGGTGATTTTTCTTACGCCAAGTAATGCCATTAACTCACGGGTTTCTTGCGCAATAAAACGAAAGTAGTTAATAACGCGTTCTGGTAATCCGTGATAATGGTTACGACGGAGCGTTTCATCTTGAGTTGCCACACCCATTGCGCAATTATTTAAATGGCAAATGCGCAGGTATTTACAGCCTAATGCCACCATTGGTCCAGTACCAAATCCAAAGCTCTCTGCGCCTAAAATCGCCGCTTTAATAATATCTAGACCCGTTTTTAATCCTCCATCGACTTGCAAACGAATTTTATGACGTAGATTATTTGCTACTAATGCTTGTTGAGTTTCAACTAAGCCTAGTTCCCACGGGCTACCCGCATATTTTACGGAGGTTAAAGGGCTTGCACCGGTACCACCGTCATAACCAGCAATGGTGATCAAATCTGCGTAAGCTTTGGCAACACCCGTAGCAATGGTGCCCACACCGGGCTCTGACACGAGTTTTACAGAAATCAGTGCTGTTGGATTGATCTGTTTTAAGTCGAAAATAAGCTGTGCTAAATCTTCAATAGAGTAGATGTCGTGATGAGGTGGGGGGGATATTAGGGTAACACCCGGTACCGCATAACGCAGTTGCGCAATATAAGGTGTGACTTTATCTCCAGGGAGTTGCCCCCCTTCACCTGGTTTTGCCCCTTGTGCGACTTTAATTTGTAAAACATCTGCGCTCATTAGATAAGAAGGCGTCACGCCAAAGCGACCTGAGGCAATCTGTTTAATCCGTGAGACTTTATTGGTGCCGTAACGAGCCGGATCTTCGCCCCCTTCACCTGAATTTGAAAATCCCCCCAATGTATTCATTGCTTGCGCAAGCGCTTCATGCGCTTCTCGGCTCAGTGCCCCTATTGACATTGCAGCTGTATCAAAGCGTTTAAATAATTCTGTTTCAGGTTCGACTTCTTCAATCGCGATAGGCGTTGTTTTGTTATTCAGGATTAGCATATCGCGTAAGGTTGTTATTGGGCGCTGTTGCACAAGGTTTGCATAATGCTGATAATCGGTATATTCCCCGCTATTGACGGCTTTTTGTAGTGCTTGAACGACATCTGGATTATAAGCATGGTATTCCCCTTTATGGGCATATTTTAATAAGCCACCCGCTTCGAGAGGATGACGAATTAACCAAGCTCGCTTAGAAAGATTAAATAAATCGTGTTCAAAATCGCTGAAATCAGCGCCATTAATCCGATTATCAACGCCTGTAAAACAGAGCTCGACAACCCTATCATTTAATCCAACGGCTTCAAAAAGTTGAGAGCAACGGTAAGAGGCAATGGTTGAAATGCCCATTTTGGACATGATCTTATACAACCCTTTATTTATGCCGTTGCGGTAATTCAGCATGACTTGGGCATAGCTTGCTTGCAGGATTTTTTTATCAACACGTTGAGCTAACGATTCATAAGCAAGATAAGGATAAATAGCCGTAGCACCAAATCCGAGCAATACGGCAAAATGGTGAGGATCACGGGCACTGGCTGTTTCGACAATGATATTGGCATCACAACGTAAGTTATTATTTACCAATGTTTTTTGCACCGCACCAACAGCCATAGGCGCAGGGATAGGTAATCGCTCTTTAGTGATGTTTCTATCTGATAAAACCAATAATACCGCACCACGATTAACTTCCTGTTGTGCTTGTACGCATAATTGGCGTAACGCTGTTTCTAGGTTGCATTCTGTTGGTTGATAAGTGATATCGAGATGAACGGATTGGTAATAAGGATTTTCTTGATTAATAAGCTGTTGGAAGTCGCTATAAAGTAAAATAGGCGATGTAAAACTCAGTCGATGTGCTTGACCTTCCGCTTCACAAAATACATTCATCTCGCGGCCAATGCAGGTCGCTAAAGACATAACATGCGCTTCTCTCAATGGATCTATGGGCGGATTTGTGACTTGCGCAAATTTTTGTCTGAAATAGTCATAAATAAGACGAGGGCGTTGAGAAAGCACCGCAAATGGCGTGTCATCACCCATTGAGCCAGTTGCTTCTTGCCCATTCTCTGCGAGTACATGCAAAATGTTTTCAAGCTCTTCTTGGCTATAGGCAAATTGCTTTTGATAGGTCGCTAATAAAGTGTCATTAAAGGCACGTTGTCCTGTGGCTTGTTGTTCTGGTAAGTCTTCAAACGGCGTTAAACGTTTGACATTACGCTCTAACCACAGTTTATAAGGGTGGCGTCTTTTTAAATCTTCATCGGTTTCGGCAGAGTGTAAAATGCGCCCATGACGCGTATCAATGACCATCAGTTCACCGGGACCGACTCGTCCTTTTTCTCGCACTTCATCAGGTTGATAATCCCAAATACCTATTTCAGAAGCACAGGTGATGATGTTATCTGTAGTGATAACGTAGCGAGCAGGGCGCAAACCGTTTCTATCTAGCGTACATGCGGCATAACGACCATCTGATAATACAATACCTGCTGGACCATCCCAAGGCTCCATATGCATTGAGTTAAAATCAAAAAATGCCCGTAAATCCTCATCCATTTGTGGATTATTTTGCCATGCGGGGGGCACTAATAATCGCATGGCACGAACAATATCCATACCACCATTGAGAAAAAGCGCTAGCATATTATCGAGTGAACTTGAATCTGAGCCATTTTCATTCACAAAAGGGGCTGCACTTTGTAGATCAGGAATAAGGGGAGTATGGAATTTATAGGCACGAGCTTTAGCCCATTGGCGATTACCTGTAATGGTATTAATTTCACCGTTATGTGCTAAATAACGAAAAGGTTGTGCAAGTGGCCATCTAGGGGTGGTGTTAGTTGAAAAACGCTGGTGGAATAAACAAATTGAAGATTCCATACGTAGATCAGCAAGATCGGTAAAAAAACGGGGTAAATCAATGGCCATACAGAGGCCTTTATAAACTGTCACTAAATTAGAAAGGCTACAAATATAAAAATCATTGTCAGTAATGCGCTTTTCAATACGTCTGCGGGCAACAAAGAGTCGTCTCTCAATGTCATTTATCCGCCAGCCAGCAGGTGCATTAACAAACACTTGTTCGATTAAAGGAAGAGACGAAAGGGCAATAGCGCCTAAAATATCCGTGTTAATAGGCACTTTACGCCAGCCAACAAGAGAAAGTGTTTCACGTTGTAGTTCTTCTTCAACGATGAGACGGCATTGTTTGGCAATATTGGGATCTTGGCTTAGAAATAGCATTCCTACGGCGTAATTTTTAGTTAAATGCCAGCCTTTTTCTTGTGCAACTAATTGGAAAAAACGCGTTGGTTTTTGCAAGAGTAGTCCGCAACCATCGCCGGTTTTACCATCGGAAAGAATAGCGCCACGGTGTTGCATTCTGGCAAGACCATGGATGGCATTTCTGACAATCTTATGGCTGGCTTGTCCTTCAATATGCGCGATCAACCCAAACCCACAATTGTCTTTTTCCTGTGTCTTTTGATAGAGCATTTTTTGATCCCTACTTAGTTTACTGGACACCTCAAAAAAGAGCGCAAAAGGAACGTTTTGGCTCAAAGTATGTAGGTAAATTTATGGGTGCTCAGTCGGATGATGTTGTGTTTGCCTAGCTTGATGTGTTTTTTATATTGCTATGCAATGCCTTTTCAACTTATCGATAAATAAAAATCAGGTCAATGTGTAGGGATAGTTATCTGAGATACAATAGATAAGGAAATTTTTATTTTAATGTATTGATTAATAATCAAATTATTCTATTTTAAAATAGTATGTGATCGGTTTTTTTATGTGAGCTATATCACTTTATTTGAGCTATTTAGCTTTATCTCATCCTTTAATGATAAAAACGGGTAGTGAGTTATTCTAATGATTATTCTTATTTCAGAGTTTTATTGTTTTTGTACATTTTGTATAAAAAAAGACAAATTGCATTTTTTATAATAAGGTCTATTTATTGTTGATATCGCTTTCATTTATGTTGTTTGGTTTTGTATTGTTTTTATTAATGTATCTGTCTCAGATAGGCTCGTTGAGAGAAAATAGCGGAATTAAATCAAACAAAGTAATGAGAAATTACCACTCTTCGCAAGATTTCTGAATGTTCACCACTGCGCCAATTCATTTTTGGGTTATCATTCCATAGATTCAATATATTGGAGTTTTCAATGAAATTGCTCAAAGGGCTTGCCCAATACTACGTTGATTTAATGATGAGGCTGGGGTTAATTCGCTTCTCATTGTTATTAGCTTCTGCATTAGTTGTTTTAGCGATGGTTGTTCAAATGGCGGTGACATTCTTGCTTGCAGGTGATGTCACCAGTATTGACCTTGTTCGCTCTATTTTCTTTGGACTGATCATTACGCCTTGGGCTGTCTATTTTCTCTCTGTTGTGGTTGAACAGCTTGAAGAATCACGACGCCGTTTATCTCGTATGGTGGATAAGCTGGGTGTAATGCGACAGCGCGACTTAGAGTTAAATTCTCAATTAAAAGAGAATATTGAGCAATTGAACTTGGAAATACAAGAGCGTGAAAAAGTTGAAAAAGCGCATCTTGAACTATTAGAAAAATTAAAAAGCGAAATGAAGCGTCGTGAATTGACGCAAATTGAACTTGAGCAGCAATCTTCACTGTTACGCTCATTTTTAGATGCCTCTCCTGATTTAGTTTATTACCGCAATGAAGATAATGAATTTTCAGGATGTAATCGTGCGACGGAATTACTGACCGGTAAAAGTGAGAAACAACTTATCGGTTTAACACCACTTGATGTGTATGACGAAGATATTGCGGTAAAAGTGATGGAAACGGATGAAAAAGTTTTCCGTCATAATGTGTCACTCACTTATGAGCAGTGGCTAGTTTATCCTGATGGACGCAAGGCGTGTTTTGAACTGCGTAAAGTCCCATTTTATGATCGTATTGGTAAACGTCATGGCTTAATGGGCTTTGGACGTGACATTACAGAGCGTAAGCGCTATCAAGACGCGCTAGAGAACGCGAGCCGTGATAAAACCACCTTTATTTCAACAATCAGCCATGAATTGCGTACACCGCTAAATGGCATTGTTGGATTAAGCCGTATCTTATTGGATACCGAGCTTTCACCCGAACAACTCAATTACTTAAAAACGATCCATGTGAGTGCGATTACGTTAGGGAATATTTTTAATGACGTGATTGAAATGGACAAAATTGAGCGTAGAAAAATTCAGTTGGATAACCAGCCAATAGACTTCACAGAATTTATTTCTGATTTAGAAAATCTGTCTGGACTGTTAGTACAGCCAAAAGGATTGAAATTCACACTCGAAGCAGAAGAAACGCTACCGCATAAGATAACCTCTGATGGGACTCGACTACGCCAGATTTTATGGAATCTCATCGGTAATGCCGTGAAGTTTACTCAAGAAGGTGAAATCAAAGTACGTATTTGGCAAGAAGCGCCAGATAAGTTGTTCTTTGAAGTGAAAGATAGCGGAATTGGTATTCCAAAAAGTGAGCTTGAGAAAATCTTTGCCATGTACTATCAAGTCAATGATAGCCAAGGTGGTCGTTCTGCAACGGGAACGGGCATCGGACTTGCCGTCTCAAAACGTCTAGCACAGCATATGGGCGGTGATATTCGTGTCGAGAGTGAGTTAGGTAAGGGATCTACTTTTACCCTCTCTATCGTCGCTCCTGCGATTGAAGAGCATCACGATATCGAAAATGACGATGAGCTCTTATTACCTGCTTTAAATATTCTGCTTGTTGAAGATATTGAACTTAACGTGATTGTTGCCTGCTCTGTTTTAGAAAAGCTGGGTAATACTGTTGATGTTGCGATGACCGGAGCCGAAGCGTTATCGATGTTTAAGCCTAATGAATATGACTTAGTGCTATTAGACATTCAATTACCTGATATGACAGGTTTCGATATTTCAAGAAAATTACGCCAAGAATTCGACAGTAATGAACTCCCTCCTCTTATTGCGTTAACAGCAAATGTTTTGAAAGACAAAAAAGAGTATTTGGATGCGGGAATGAATGATGTGTTAAGTAAACCTCTTTCTGTGGACGCACTTACCGCGATTATCAATAAATTTTGGGGAGATGGTGCGGTTTCTGTGCCATGTAATGAGTCATCGGAATTGTTGAATAAAAATGAAGAATTATTAGATATAGACATGCTGAATCAATACATCGAACTCGTCGGACCTCAATTAATCACTGATGGTCTAGCGGTTTTTGAAAAGATGATGCCAAGTTATATGTCAGTCCTTGAATCTAACCTAACAGCTCGTGATGAGAAGGGTATTTCAGAAGAGGGGCATAAAATTAAAGGGGCAGCGGGTTCTATTGGTTTAAAACATTTACAGCAACTCGCTAAACAGATCCAATCATCAGAATTGCCTGCTTGGTGGGACAATGTACAAGAATGGGTTGATGAGTTAGAAAGAGATTGGAGAAAGGATGTGGAAAGTTTAAGAAACTGGTTATCAGACGCTACAAAAAAATAACCCCAACCGAAGGTTGGGGTGCGCGAATACTGCGCCAACACCAGGGAAACTTTTCTATCCGCTTTTTTGATTCTCATTACATAGGCGAATAGGATGAAACTATTCCATACATCATACAAGCAACAAAATAGCAAAGATAAGTTTTTTTGTTACAAGAAACATTTAAATATGTGATGCCGATTGGTGTTTACACCTATAAATGGGTAACTAGTAATCTACTACAAACGGAGAAAGATATGAAATCAATTGCGGTAATTTTAAGTGGCTGTGGTGTGTTCGATGGGAGTGAAATTCATGAATCAGTACTCACAATGCTTGCTTTAAGCCAAAATAATGCTGAAGTTCATTATTTTTCACCTAATGATTTACAACCAACTGTAATTAATCATATTACAGGTGAGGAAAAACCAGAAAAAAGGAATATGATGGAAGAATCTTCTCGTATTTCTCGTGGAAAAATCTCCCCTTTATCAGAAGCAAAGGCCGAAAACTTTGATGCTGTCATTATTCCTGGTGGTTTTGGTGCGGCGAAGAATCTGTGCGATTTTGCAACAAAAGGGGAGGGCTGTGAAATTAACAAAGATCTCTTAAGATTCGTACAAGCGATGCATCAGCAAAACAAACCATTAGGGTTAATGTGTATTGCACCTGTAATGTTACCAAAAATGTTAAATTCTCCAGTAAAATTAACAATTGGAAATGACGTGGAAACCGCTTGTGTGATTGAAAAAATGGGCGGCGTTCATATCGATTGCCCTGTCGATGATATTGTTGTTGATGAAAAATATCGTGTTGTCACAACGCCTGCGTATATGCTTGCACAATCTATTGCACAAGCACAGGTGGGGATTGAGAAACTGGTTAAGAAAGTCCTTGAAATGGCATAAAGAGTAGGCGAAAACAGCAGATGGTACTGGTGAGAAAGTTAAAGAAAGTATTAATTATTCTAATTGCTTTATGGCTGTTAACAGTTGTGCTGTTTTCTTTTTTACCTGTGCCTTTTTCTGCTGTTATGGTTCAAAGACAAATTTCTGCTTGGAGTGAATTTGATTTCTCTTATGTATCACATTCAACATGGGTAAGTGAAAAAGAGATCGCTCCCGTAATGTATTTAGCGGTTATTGCTTCTGAAGATCAAAATTTTCCTAAACATTGGGGATTCGATTTTGATGCTATTGAGAAAGTTTTCAAAAAAAATAATAACAACGGGAAAACATTACGTGGTGCATCAACGATTTCTCAGCAAACGGTCAAAAATCTCTTTTTATGGGATGGTCGTAGTTGGATAAGAAAAGGGCTTGAGGCAGGAATGACGCCTGTTGTCGAGCTTGTTTGGTCAAAAAAACGTATTTTAACGGTGTATCTGAATATTGTTGAGTTTGGTGATGGGATCTTTGGTGTAGAGCAGGCTTCTCAACACTATTTTAGAAAGCCTGCGAAACAACTTACCCGTCATGAAGCGGCATTATTAGCCGCAGTATTACCTAATCCGCATATTTATCACGTAAATAAACCTTCTGCTTACACCCTCAAACGACAGCAGTGGATCTTAAATCAAATGCGACTAATGGGGGGAACCTCCTTTTTAAAGAAAAATAATTTGTCATAACTTTATAAGGTTTGAAATATTTTTCTATTAGGCTCTGCAATCTTCTCCGATAACTTTGTTATCGCAGAGGGATCGTTAGATTGACGAGACTGGATGCGAAATTGTGAGGGGGTCATACCGTATTTACGTTTAAACGCATCGCAAAAATAAGCATTACTGCCAAAACCACAGCGATGACTTATTTGAAAAACAGAGTAATTGGAAAAGGTCAGGTAATTTAACGCAATACCCATTCTGACATCCAGTAATAGCTGGCAAAATGAGACGCCTTCTTTACTTAAATGTCGACGTAATGTTGATGGCGTTGTGAAAAGTGTTTTAGCCACATCTTCTAAATGCCATTTTCTTTGTGGATCTTGCGTAATTAAATGCGTAATTGCCTGATTTTTCGGCTCATCATAGTTAAATCTAAAGATATTTAAAATATCGATACCTTCTTGATACACCGCCATCAAAATAAAAAATAAGCATTGCTGCATAAACATGGTTTCTTGAGATGGAGAGCCATGTGGTAACGGTAAGCACTGTTTTAAAATGCCAAAATTACTTTTTATCACTTCAGGCGTTGATAAATGGTAAGCAGGAAGGTGGCTTGTCAGTGGCGAGCTAGATTTAATTAAAGGTTTTAGTAAAGAGAAAACAGATTGAAGCTCTGTTTCACATAATACAAGTGTGTGTAGTTCGATAGATTTATGCGTAAATTGACTGACTATGTCGCAAGAAACTTGACTGTATTTCGGAATAATAAGCGTTAAATGGCTAGAGACATCAATGGTTTGTCCATTGATGCAAATCGTACCTTTTGCGCCACTAACCATCGCTATCATCGGGTTTTCGATGTAAAACGTTTTTAAAGACATTTGGTTAGAGGACAGAATGTGTTTGTATTCCATGATTTCCGATATACCGTAGGCAAGTTAAGCATTCATCTTGCTTAAATGAACAATACTCAAAATGAGCGCATTTGTTGTATAAACTGATAAGCCACGACTAGAATAATAAATAGAAAGATTATTCTAATTTAAATTCGTGTTGTCATGCAAAGCAGAACGAGAGTGAAGCAGAATATAATCTTGTTGATAAAGCATGACAATATAGATATCTGCTCATTTTTTACATTTATTTTAAACAGTGTCATTTTTTCTAAATAAATTGTTATTTATTCAAAACGCATTTTTCGTAATAAGGTGTAGAATCGCGCGTCACAGACGGAGGAGATTATCCTGTTCTTAGGATATCACTGTTCGTCTTTTATCCACACCCTATCCAACATTCATTAGCTTATTTTCTATTTGATTTTGAATGATTCAATCTTATGGATAGCGCTGTATGTATTCACGTATTTTCCTGATTTATTGATAAATTTGCCGAGTTGGCAGGAGTGAGTATGTCTGACTTTTCAGGGAAGGGTTGGCTTGCTGAAATCGTTTTACGTTATGAAGTAAAACGCGAAATAACACGTCTTACAGAAAAGCGCCATATCGGCCCATTAATGGTTCAGCGCCCTTTTTACCCTGAGCAAGGTATTGCACACACTTATTTGCTTCATCCTCCAGGTGGCGTGGTGGGCGGCGATAAGTTATTGATTAATATTGATGTGCAGCCCCAAGCGCACGCACTGCTCACCACCCCTGGAGCCACTAAATTTTATCGCAGTGCAGGTGGTGTTGCTCAGCAAGTTCAAACCTTAAACGTGGCACCTAATGGCTTTTTAGAGTGGTTACCTCAAGAAAATATCTTTTTTCCTGAAGCGCAAGTTCGTTTGAAAACGGATATTCATATTGCATCTACGGCCAGATTTATTGGCTGGGAAATCCAATGTTTTGGTCGCCCCGTTTTAAATGAATGGTTTGATAATGGCAATGTAAAAGGGCGTTTAAATTTCTATATCGATGAAAAGTTGACATTAACTGAGTCGATTTTTGTTGATGGTTTACAAAAAAGATCGGCGGCAATGCGTGAATTTCCGATGTTGGGATCACTGTATATTTATCCCGCAACGGATAAGTTAAAAAGCCTTATTCAGCAAAGTATTGAGGCTTTCTCAGCTTCTTACGATCATATTATCGAATATGGTTTAACGGATGTAGACGGTATTTTAGTTTTACGGTTATTAGGCTCTCAAACAGAGCCAATGATGGCGTGTTTTGCCCAAGTTTGGCAAACCGTCAGACAACACTGGTTAGGGTATTGCCCTGAGCCGCCTCGTATATGGGCGACATAATCGTTAATTTTAGGAGCAGAAATGGAATTAACACCAAGAGAAAAAGATAAATTACTGCTTTTTACAGCGGGTCTTGTTGCTGAAAGACGTTTAGCGAAAGGGCTCAAGCTTAATTATCCTGAAGCGGTTGCACTGATTAGTTGCGCCATTATGGAAGGGGCGAGAGAGGGGAAAACCGTTGCCCAATTGATGAGTGAAGGACGCTCTGTTTTGACAGCAGAACAAGTTATGGAAGGTGTACCCGAAATGATAAAAGACATTCAAGTGGAATGTACATTCCCAGATGGTACAAAACTTGTTTCTATTCATGATCCTATTGTGTAGGTAACAACATGATACCCGGTGAAATTAGAGTTAACCAAGCATTAGGTGATATTGAACTTAATGCAGGTCGAGAGACAAAAACAATACAGGTTGCTAATCATGGCGATCGGCCCGTGCAAGTCGGCTCTCATTATCATTTTTATGAAGTGAATGACGCGTTGAAATTTGAACGAGAAGGCACATTAGGTTTTCGTTTAAATATTCCAGCAGGTATGGCGGTTCGTTTTGAACCAGGTCAAAGCCGTACTGTTGAATTAGTGGCTTTTGCAGGAAAGCGTGAGATTTACGGCTTTCATGGCAAAGTAATGGGTAAATTGGAGAGTGAGAAAAAATGAAAACTATCTCACGTCAAGCTTATGCAGATATGTTTGGTCCAACAACAGGTGACCGTCTGCGATTAGCCGATACTGCGCTTTTTCTTGAAATTGAAAAAGACTTCACCACTTATGGCGAAGAGGTCAAGTTTGGTGGTGGTAAAGTGATCCGTGATGGTATGGGGCAGAGCCAAGTTGTCAACGCTGAATGTGTTGATGTACTTATTACCAACGCCATTATTTTAGATCATTGGGGCATTGTAAAAGCGGATATCGGGATCAAAGATGGTCGCATTGTGGGTATCGGCAAAGCGGGTAATCCAGATGTACAACCTAATGTAAGTATTGTTGTAGGACCTGCCACAGAAGTCGTTGCGGGCGAAGGTAAAATCGTTACCGCAGGTGGTGTTGATACACATATTCACTTTATCTGCCCTCAACAAGCACAAGAAGGTTTAGTTTCTGGTGTCACCACGTTTATTGGCGGTGGCACAGGTCCCGTTGCAGGAACTAATGCAACCACAGTAACTCCTGGTATTTGGAACATGCACCGCATGTTAGAAGCGGTTGATGAACTTCCAATTAACGTCGGTTTATTTGGTAAAGGTTGTGTGAGCCAACCTGAAGCTGTTCGTGAACAAATTGAAGCGGGTGCTATTGGTCTAAAAATTCATGAAGACTGGGGCGCAACACCAATGGCAATTCATAACTGTCTTAATGTTGCCGATGAAATGGATGTGCAAGTTGCTATTCACTCTGACACCTTAAATGAAGGCGGTTTCTATGAAGAAACCGTGAAAGCGATAGCTGGCCGCGTGATCCACGTTTTCCACACAGAAGGCGCAGGTGGTGGGCACGCACCTGATGTCATTAAATCCGTCGGTGAGCCTAATATTCTACCCGCTTCCACTAACCCAACAATGCCCTATACCATTAACACGGTAGATGAGCATCTTGATATGTTGATGGTTTGTCATCACCTTGATCCTTCTATTCCCGAAGATGTGGCTTTTGCTGAATCTCGTATTCGCCGTGAAACCATCGCTGCAGAAGATATCTTACATGATATGGGAGCGATTTCTGTTATGTCATCGGACTCACAGGCTATGGGGCGCGTAGGTGAAGTTATTCTTCGTACTTGGCAGTGTGCACACAAAATGAAATTACAACGTGGCACATTAGAAGGTGATACCGCGGAAAGTGATAACCATCGCATTAAACGCTATGTGGCGAAGTATACGATTAATCCTGCTTTAGCGCATGGTATTGCACATGAAGTTGGTTCTATTGAAAAAGGGAAATTAGCTGATTTGGTTTTATGGGATCCGGCTTTCTTTGGTGTGAAACCCGCATTGATCATGAAAGGAGGCATGGTGGCTTATGCCCCAATGGGCGATATTAATGCGGCTATTCCAACGCCTCAGCCGGTGCATTATCGTCCAATGTATGCGTGTTTAGGTAAAGCCAAATATCAAACCTCGATGATCTTTATGTCGAAAGCAGGGATCGACGCAGGGGTGCCTGAAAAGCTGGGTTTAAAGAGCTTAATTGGTCGTGTTAAAGGCTGTCGTACTATTACTAAAGCGTCGATGATCCACAATAGTTATGTGCCTCATATCGAGCTTGATCCTCAAACCTATATTGTGAAAGCAGATGGTGTGCCATTAGTGTGTGAACCTGCAACGCAATTACCTATGGCACAACGCTATTTTCTCTTTTGATAAGCGTTTACCGAGAATATAGAGCATGAAAAGATTTACTCAACTTATTGATAAACAAAAAGCACTTGCAACAGCAACGTCCGAAAAACAGGCTCTTACTTTGTGTTTGACGATGGATGAAAGGACGAAAAGTCGTTTAAAAGTGACATTAAGTGATGGGCAAGAAGCTGGGTTATTTTTGCCTCGTGGTACGGTGCTAAAAGAGGGCGATATCTTACTGTCTGAAGATAATACGCAAGTAACGATTGAAGCTGCAAAAGAGCAAGTTTCAACCGTGTATAGTGACGATCCGCTATTATTGGCTCGTGTTTGTTACCACTTAGGTAATCGTCATGTTCCATTGCAAATTGAAGCGGGTTGGTGTCGTTATTTTCATGATCATGTTTTAGATGATATGGCGAGAGGTTTAGGTGCCAATGTCGTTGTGGGGTTAGAGAAATACCAACCCGAACCGGGCGCTTATGGGGGATCGTCAGGTGGTCATCATCATCATCACCATTCTCATGATGATCATCATCACTAATTATTTGAATAAGGGAGCCTATTGATGCTTGCAGATCTACGCTTATATCAATTAGTCAGTCCTTCTTTACCCGTGGGATCGTTTACTTATTCTCAAGGGGTAGAGTGGGCGATTGAAAAGGGGTGGGTTTGTTGTCCTCAAACATTAGCGGAGTGGCTAAGCACCCAAATGGCCGGTACGTTAGCAACGTTAGAGCTTCCTATCTTACGGCGATTACAAGAAAGTTTGGCACAAGCCAAAATGAGTGAAGTGAAATATTGGTGTGATTTTATTGTCGCAAGTCGTGAAACGAAAGAGTTAAGACAAGAAGAGCGCCAACGCGGTATCGCTTTTGCTCGTTTACTTCCTCAATTAGATATTGAGTTAGATGAGACGTTACAAGCGTGTGTAAAACAGACACAACTCATGGCATTTGCGTTAGCGGCTGTGAAATGGAGTATTTCCTCCGAAAAGTTATGTTGTGCTTACGCTTGGGGTTGGCTTGAAAATACGGTGATGTCAGGCGTAAAACTGATCCCATTAGGGCAGAGTGCGGGACAGAAAATATTGTTTACATTAGCCGAGCAGATCCCAGCAATTGTTGAGCAATCTGCACATTGGCCAACGGAAGATATTGGGAGTTTTACACCCGCGCAAATTATTGCCAGTAGTCGCCATGAAACACAATACACTCGACTTTTTCGTTCATGAGAAATCTATATGCAAGAATATAATCAACCACTACGTATTGGTGTTGGTGGTCCTGTTGGATCAGGAAAAACAGCACTGTTAGAAGTTCTTTGTAAAGCGATGCGCGACACTTATGAAATCGCGGTTGTGACTAACGATATTTATACTCAAGAAGATGCCAAAATCTTAACACGCGCTGAAGCATTAGATGCAGATCGTATTATTGGTGTTGAAACGGGAGGTTGTCCTCATACTGCTATTCGTGAAGATGCATCAATGAACCTTGCGGCGGTTGAAGAATTAGCAATGCGCCATAAACATCTTGATATCGTTTTCGTAGAGAGCGGGGGTGATAACTTAAGCGCGACATTTAGCCCAGAACTGGCTGATTTAACTATTTACGTGATTGATGTGGCTGAAGGGGAAAAAATTCCACGTAAAGGGGGGCCTGGTATTACACATTCAGATCTATTAGTGATTAATAAAATCGACCTAGCACCTTATGTTGGCGCCTCATTAGAGGTGATGGAAGCAGATACAGCAAGAATGCGTCCTGTGAAGCCTTATGTTTTCACAAATCTAAAAGAAAAAGTGGGTTTGGAAACGATTATCGATTTTATCATTGATAAAGGAATGTTAAGACGCTAATAGCTTGTTGTGAGCAAGGGCGAGTTTTAGTCAAGCAAGAAACTGTCAGTATCGGTCATTATTCACAAAGACCGATACTGTCAGGATAAGACAAAACGATATCAAAACGCGGGATTAATTAAGGTAAGTAAATGCGGTGGTGACTTTAACGACCCCTTTGGTTTCACTGGCAATTTTCGCAACAGCAGCGCCTTCTTGGCGGGTTAAAATACCAAATAAGAACACTTCACCATTTTCAGTGATCACTTTTACCGAAGAGGATTTTACTGAATCACTGCCTAAAATTTGAGAGCGAACTTTGGTGGTTAACCACGTGTCTGAAGATGCTGTACCTAATGTCACAGGCTCACCTTGGCGAATTTCGTTGTAGACGTTATTCACCCCTTCAACCTGACTTGCGACTTGTTTTGCCGTATTCGCAACAGACATATCAGGACTTTGACCTGTTAACAGAATATTGCCTTGATAAGCCGTTGCCACAATACGTGAATTGCTTTTCTTGATCTGTTCGTTTTTGTTTAGAGCACCAGAAACACGTGCTTCCAAAGTACCATCGTCAACTTGTTGCCCTAATGAGCGAGGATCGGTTGCCGTTTTTCCTGCAACTGCGGCAGTACCGACAACCGCTGCGCCGATACAACCTTGAAGTAAAAGTGCAGAACACAGCACTGCGGTGATAGGAAGCAATTTCATAGTAACTCCTTAGTCATCCTGATGTGGGAATAATGTATTATCAATTAAATCACAAAGACAATTGACTGTTAGCATCTGAACTTCCTGTATTCTGACGGTGCGTTGAGATGGAATACGAATTTCAACATCTTGAGGGCCTAATAATCCCGCAAGCTCTCCGCCATCATAACCTGTTAATGCCACAATGGTCATATCTCGTGTAACAGCGGCTTCAACGGCTTTAATAATACTTCTACTATTACCGTGAGTTGAGATAGCAAGTAGCACATCTCCAGCTTGTCCTAATGCACGCACTTGTTTTGCATAGATTTCATCATGCTGCTGATTTCCCATAATTGCAGTCATCACAACGCTATCTGTGTTTAACGATAGTGCAGGTAAGCTTGGACGCTCAGTTTCAAAACGATGGATCATGCTTGCGGCAAATCGTTGTGCTGTTGCTGCTGAGCTGCCGTTTCCACAGCTTAATATTTTATGGCCGTTTAACAAAGATTGAACCATCATCATGGCGGCTCTGGAAATGGCATCTGGTAATGCTTCTGCTGCTGCAATTTGAGTTTGAATACTCTCTGTAAAGCAGACTTTGATTCTATCAAGCACGTTAAGACCTATATAATCTAATTTAACGAATAAATTCCGTATAATCGAGAATGTTTTTTAACCATATTAACTGGCGTTGATCAAATGCACAAATATCAAAACGACAGTCTGAAGTCTCGATACTTTCTTGGTGTTGTGCTAACCAACATTTCGCTGTACGCCATAAGCGACGCCGTTTTGAGGTAGTAACAGAGCTTATTGCATCACCAAATAAGATGTTACGTCTAAAACGAACCTCAACAAATACCCATGTCCTCTTTTCCTGCATAATAAGATCAATTTCTCCACAGGGATATCGGACATTACGCTCAATCAATATTAATCCTTGTTGACGTAAATATTTTAGCGCTTTTTGTTCATA
This sequence comes from Proteus vulgaris, assembly GCF_033708015.1. Taxonomy (NCBI): domain Bacteria; kingdom Pseudomonadati; phylum Pseudomonadota; class Gammaproteobacteria; order Enterobacterales; family Morganellaceae; genus Proteus; species Proteus vulgaris. The sequence goes on from NZ_CP137920.1 coordinate 608,471, forward strand.
GTATCGCCCTAAAAAATAAGGGTTTTTAGAAAAAATCATCCATGATTTCCTTTTTTATCTCACTCATAAAATAAACCGCCTTTATGGCGGTTTATTTTATGATAACGCAATACGTGTATTACTGCGCAACGGGTTCAATCTTACCTTGTTTAAATTGCATCCAAGGAAGTTCTCTATAAACCGTACAGTTATTTTCAACACGTAATGAACCTGAAATACCATTAAAACGTAATGTACCTTTTGTCAGATCATTGTAATTGTTTGCTAATGACCAAGCATCAATTCCCATAGCATAAAGGCGCATTAATGAGTAATCGTTCGCAAATTTGCTTGATGCTTTTTGCATCAACGGCAAATTAGCGCCAGTCATCAATGGAATATCGCTAAATTGAATACCATCCATCTCCATACGGAAATCAGGACCTGTTCCACCTTGGTTACTGCGCGAACTAACATAAATAGGTGGACGCTTTTGGGTACTGATTGCCATATCAATCATTGGCTTAATTAAAGTTAATTCATCGCTAGTCGCAATGATATAAACCGAATCAATGGCACCACCTGTGGAGGGAATAGATTGCGTCTCTAATGGTAAAGGTGCATTAGCCGTCGGTAGAATAGGTGTACCTGTCATACGAATACCCACACCACGGTTAATAGAGGCTTTTAAGCTTTCAACAGAACTAAACGTTTGTTGTAAAACGGTGCCACCCCCTGTGCGTTGCCATTCATCAGCAAAGGTTTGTGCCATTCTTTGACCAAATTTATTATCAGGAACAATAATTAATGGATTAGATTTTTGTTGCTGACGTAAATGTTGTGCCGCATTACGGGTTTCATCTTCTGGTGAAAGAGAGAAGAAACAGACGGTTGTCGCTGAAGGGACATTATCTAATTCATTTAATGCCAAAACAGGTAAGCCACTTTGAAGCTCAATTGTCTTCATGACTTCAGGTTTTAGTAATGGACCAACGATTAGGTTGGCACCGTCTTGCTGTACTTTTTTCAGTAAAACGTCGATAGATTGGCTATTGGTATCATAAACAATCACTTGGCGAGAGTTTTGTGCAATAGGATCAAGTTGAACGGTCATATTACCTGAAAAAGTCTCAGTTTCTTTTTCTTCTTTTACTTGATTTGTTTCACTATTCTCAGCGGTATCTTTAGCTGTATCTGGATCCGTTGCTGGCGTTTCAGTATTGCTAATGCCTAATTCTTCTAAGATTGAGGCTAGGCTATCATCGTTTTTAGGGGCTTGGGGTTCAGGCATTGCTTGTGGTTGTGGTAAGCCACTTTGCGCATCAAGGAAGCCTTGACGAATAGCTTCACCAAAAACTTTCGCTTGTCCTGTTAAAGGTAATAATAATGCGATTTGGCTACTTGCACTGACAGACGGTTGTGAAAGACGTAATAATGATGCTGGAAGTGTTAATGCCGCTGGATTTCGAGGATAGCGAGTTTGCCATTCTCTGACCGCTATTGATAACTTATCAGCATCATCTTTGTTGTATTCATAGGTATTCAGTAAATCTAACCAACCTTGCAGTGTATTTTCATTAGCCTTGATAACAATACCACGGCGTTGTTCTGGTGTAAGTTTGGTTAGCGTGAGCCATGTATCATCAATATTTTTCTGATGCAGTTGAGGATCAGTAATTAATGTTTCTAACCCGATATAGGCTCTAATAACATCCAAAGATGCAAGCCCTTGAGCGTCATCAATCACTTTTTGAAATTGTTTCATCTCCATTTCTGCTTTTGCAGCGGGAGTGAGCGGTTGTTCTTGTTGCCCCGTCAGGGTACAACCTGACATAATCAATGCAGAGAGTATCGCAGTATAGGATAAACCTGTTTTAAAACGCACAAAAATTGAGGAAAGCATACTGTACCCAGTGATGTTTTATAATTATGCTCAATTTTAAATCGGTCATTCGGAATAAACAATGAATCAACCTAATCGAGCAGCGGTAACGACATCCACACTGTACATAGTACCCACACCTATTGGTAATCTGGGCGATATCACCCAGCGGGCACTTGATGTGCTGTCTCATGTCGATTTAATTGCTGCAGAAGATACCCGTCATACAGGGCTTCTATTACAGCACTTTGCCATTAACGCACGTTTGTATGCGTTACATGATCATAATGAACAGCAAAAAGCAGATCAATTAATTAGCAAATTACAACAGGGGCTAAGTATCGCATTAGTCTCTGATGCAGGTACACCATTAATTAACGATCCTGGCTATCATTTAGTCAATCAATGTCGTAAAAATGGCATAAATGTTGTGCCATTACCTGGCGCTTGTGCTGCTATTACGGCACTGTCTGCGGCAGGGCTTCCTTCAGATCGTTTTTGTTATGAAGGTTTTTTACCAGCCAAAACAAAAAGCCGTCAGGACTGTTTACGGGCGTTATCAGAAGAGCCTCGTACATTGATTTTTTATGAATCAACACATCGGCTGTTAGATAGTTTAGCTGATATGGTGACAGTTTGGGGGGAAGATCGCTACGTAGTATTAGCGAGAGAGCTCACAAAAACGTGGGAAACTATTCAAGGTATGCCTGTTGGTGAATTACTTAAATGGGTTCTTGAAGATGAAAATCGCCGTAAAGGTGAGATGGTATTAATTGTTGAGGGTTATGAAAAACCCGTTGATGATGATTTTTCCCCAGAAGTATTACGGACACTCGCGATTTTACAAAAAGAATTACCACTGAAAAAAGCGGCAGCAGTCACTGCTGAAATTTATGGTGTGAAGAAAAACGCACTCTATAAACATGTTATTGAGCAAAATGGCGAAGCTCACGACAAGTAAAGTGATTTTTTAGCTTCTTTTGCTATACATTTTATACCAAAATCCCTATAATCCGCACCCTGAGTTGACTAGACAACCGCTGCTTTATCGTTGTCCCTTCGGGGAGACGGATAGAGGGGAGGAAAGTCCGGGCTCCACAGGGCAGGGTGCCAGATAACGTCTGGGAGGCGCGAGCCTACGACAAGTGCAGCAGAGAGTAAACCGCCGATGGCCTGTTTACAGGATCAGGTAAGGGTGAAAGGGTGCGGTAAGAGCGCACCGCGCAACTGGTAACAGTTTGTGGCATGGTAAACTCCACCCGGAGCAAGACCAAATAGGGGTTCTTATGGTGCGGCCCGCATTGAACCCGGGTAGGTTGCTGGAGCCAGCGCGCAAGTTCTGGCCTAGATGAATGGTTGTCCACGACAGAACCCGGCTTAACGGTCAACTCACCTCATAAAAAACCCTCGATTCACCTTGTGTCTCGAGGGTTTTCTGTTTTTAAGTCCATTTAAATTAACTGTCACGAAATAATATCAATAAACAATCCACGAAACTCAGCCGAGCTTTTTAACGTGATACTATTGCTGTCTTGAATAAAAGCGCCATCACCACACTGAATTTGCCCATTTTCTTGTGTTGATGTTTGCAAATAGGTGCCACCTTTTATGGATTGTAAAAAGCCTTTTTGCCCTTTTATTGGCAGGGTAATTTCATCGCCAGCTTGCAAATGTATATGATAAAGCCAAATTGTTTGCCTTAACATTAACGAGCCATCATCACCGGTAGGTGAAGCTAACAATTGATATTTTAAGTTTTCATCTAATACCAATTTTTGTGAGGCTAAACTTTCTTGCTGTGGGCACGCATTTAACCATAACTGAATGCGGGTTAAAGGCGTATCAGGACTGCTGTTTTTCTCTATATATGTGTCCGTATTATGCGGTGAAATTAGTAAGCACTCATTTTCTTTTGCCGTTACGGTACGCCCCATATTATCAAGGTATGTTGCTTCCCCTTGAAGAATAAGATTAACCACATCAACATGAGGATAGGTCTTTGCTTTAAATTCAGAATTTGGGGCAAGCACTTCTTGGTTGAGAACTCTTAGGGTGCCATAGTCTAAAAAATGAGGGTCAAAGTAGTGGCCAAAGGAAAATGTGTAGCGAGCTTGTAGCCAACCATAATCCGCTTTACCACATTGTTGTGCTGTTCTGTATTTTATCATAGCGGTATTTTTCGAGTAGATTATCAATATATTTATCATAGAGGTATGGACTGTCTATTGTTAGCAAGTTAATCTGGTGCCTATAATCAAATTATTTGATAGAGATAAGTATAATGAGTAAAGACAAAGCCATTACGTTGGAATCTTTACGAGTGATGGATGCCATTGATCGTAGAGGGAGTTTTGCAGCAGCCGCTGATGAACTAAATCGAGTTCCATCGGCACTCAGTTATACCATGCAAAAATTAGAAGAAGATTTAGATGTTGTTCTTTTTGACCGTTCAGGTCATCGAACAAAATTTACCAATGTCGGTAGAATGTTACTTGAGAGAGGGCGCATATTACTTGAGGCGGCTGATAAATTAACATCAGACGCTGAAGCGTTAGCAAGAGGTTGGGAGCCACATATCACTATTGTTTGTGAAGCACTTACCCCTGCATCTCGACTTTTTCCTTTGGTTGATAAACTGGCTGAAAAATCCAATACCCAACTTTCGTTAGTCACTGAAGTACTTGCGGGGGCATGGGAAAGCTTAGAAAGTGGTAAATGTGATATTGTGATTTCACCTGATATGCATTTTCGCACGTCATCAGAAATCAATTTTCGCCCTCTATACAATACGACTAGCGTCTACGTTGCCAGCCCAGATCACCCCATCCATAACGAACCTGAGCCATTAGCCGAAGAAACACGTTTAAAGTATCGTGGTATTGCGATTGCAGATACCGCAAGAGAGCGCCCTGTTTTAACGGTATTATTATTGGATAAACAGCGTCGTTTAACAGTCAGTTCTATTGAAGATAAACGCCGTGCTTTAATTGCGGGGTTAGGTGTGGCGACGATGCCAATTGATTTAATTGAAGATGATATTAAAGAAGGGCGTTTACGTGTTGTTGGTCCTGAATATCATCATGAAAATAATATTATTATGGCATGGCGAAGAGATAGCATGGGAGAGGCAAAATCATGGTGTTTACGTGAAATACCTAAACTCTTTGCTAATGATAAAAAATAATTAAAACACGTTTGAATCATCAATATTTTTTATTTTAAGAAAACAAAAAAGATCCCCTTAGGGATCTTTTTTTAAAATTCGTTATTACCAATTTTTATTGAAAATACGATCTAAACTCCATTTACCAGGACCTGTGATAACCAGCAATAAATATCCGCCTGCAATTGTCATATTTTTCATAAACATTAATTGGTTCATACCTTCAGCAAAATTACTGTGGAACAGTAGCGCGGTTAGAAGTGTAAAGACCGCGGTAAAGATTGCTGTTGTGCGAGTTAAGAAACCAAATAAGATTGCTAACCCGCCGCCTAATTCTAATAAAATAGTCAGTGGTAATAAGAAACCTGGAACGCCCATTGCTTGCATATATTGCTGTGTTCCTTCGTAACCACCAATTTTTCCGTAGCCTGCGCTAATAAATAAAATAGGCATTAAAATACGGGCAACTAATAAGGCAATGTCTTCAAATTTTTTCATGGTGTTTATTCCTAATTAAACTCTATTATTCGCAATGTATATCGATTTGTATTGTATTTTCGTCGGCTATTTTTCTATTTTTAGATTTAATAACCACGGCTACGTTGTGAGATATACAATAATGCGAATTAAACAAAGAGGATATTAAGAAGAATTAACATTCTTAGACAAAAAAATTGAAGATTAATCAGAGGTTTTTTTGAAGGACTTTTGGATTGTACGTATTAAACCAATTGCACCGATAGCACGTTGCCCTAATCGTATGATTTTTTTAGGATGTTTAATGCTGTAAAGAGAAATAAAGCTGGCTCCCACTAAAAATGCAGGTTTTAAAGAGACTAAAATTCGCCATGCTTTATCATAAGGTTCTGTCACATCAAGCCAAGTTTGCGAGCTTTGCCCTAAATCAGAGCGCTGTTGCTGAATTTTATTCAACAACAGCTTTTTACGTCTTGTGAGGATAGCCTGCTTATTTTGTTTGTTCATCATGATATTGCTCCAAAAGACGTTTATCTAATTCCAATTGCTGACGAGTATCGCCTAGCAAGGTGGAATTCCGTGCTTTTCTTAATGTCATGATGGCGCCAATCAGTGCACAGAAAAGTAAAGTCGCGGTTGTGATGGCTAAAGCATAGACTCGATATTCAGGTGGAATAACCCAAAAAAGAAGTATAAGTAGGCTCATTAACCCAAAGGCGGTTAATAATAATGTGATGCCAGCCATTAAAATAAGCTGGATAAGTGTAGTTTTTTCTTCTTCCAGTTCAACGGCAATCAAGTTTAGGCGAGTTTCAACCATGCCTATAACAATAGCGCCAATCCTACTGAGAGAATTCAGAACCCCGGATGCGGGGCCCTGTGGTCTTTGAGTATCGCTCATTATCAATTAGCGTTTTGCTAGTAGAACACCAAGAACAACACCAACTGCGGCACCAATACCGATACCTGTCCATGGATTTTCACGGACATAATTATCTGCTTTTCCTGCCATTTCTTTGGTGTTATCGACAATTTCTCGGCCTGCATCACTGAGTTTTGCACGAGAACCTTTTATCGCAGACTCGGCTTTGGCGCGTAGGCTTTGGAGCTCTTCTTTGGATTTATCTGCAGAGGAGTTGAGTACTTCTTCTAGAGTATCAGCAAGAGATTTCAATTCACCGCGCAGATCTTCATTTGAATGTTGATGAGACATAAGTAACTCCTTTAATAGAGAGATGTGATATCTATAACAATAGACTAATTTTACTACTTAATGAAATTAAATAATGACTTAATAGTAAAAAAAAGAGATAAATCTTAATGGTTATTCATCGTTACAAGAGTGAAAGGGACTTAAGGTAAATTTATAACGAAATAAAACAAAGGCCTGTTCAAATAGATGAAACAGGCCTTTGTCGTTTTTTCTTATTACTTTTTATGGTAGTCGGAAAATCTTTATATTATTTGATAGATCTTATGCTTTTGCTTTTTTCTTTTTAATAACAACCCAGATGCTACCAATTAATCCCATAACTAATAGGCAAACAGGTAATAGCATAAGAATATTCATTAAATGATGTTCATATTGGCGAAATAGTGGGCTATTACCTAACATATAACCTAATGTGGTCAGTATACCAACCCACAAAAGTCCACTTAACCAATTGAAAATTTGAAAACGAGTATTATTCAATCCAGCAAGGCCGGCAATCGTTGGCAACAATGTCCTCACGAACGCTAAGAAGCGACCAATTAATAATGCGGCTAAGCCATGACGATGAAAAAGCCCATGAGCACGCTGGTGATAATGTTCTGGTAGATGTGATAACCAACTGCGTACTATTTTAGTATTTCCAAGCCATCGCCCTTGAAGATAACCCAACCAACAACCTAGGCTCGCTCCCGCGGTCAAAATAAGTAAGGTCAATGGAAAGTCCATTGTATCTTTAGCAATTAACACGCCCACTAAAATTAATAAGCTATCTCCTGGTAAGAAAGCCGCAGGCAATACTCCGTTTTCTAGGAATAGTATGGTGAATAATAAAATGTAGATAATCCATATTAATGAAGGATTAGCTAAGGTTTCGTAATCTTGATGCCATAGCGCCAAGAATAGCTCTCTTACGATTTCCATATAAAAGGCTTCCTAAAACTGAGTCATTGGGGGTAAATATAAAATCAATAGGTTTTGTCATCTATTTACCCGTTTTCTACTTGATCGGGTCTATTTTTCATTGTTTAAAACAGCAACACTCTAACAAAATCAGAAAAAACTAGACAGAAAATTTTTCAACTGGATAACGACACCTCTTACACATGGATATTGTATCTTGAAAAATAGACACCTAATCTCTTTTTGAATTCAGAGTAGGGGATTTTTAAAAAGAAAACCTTAAAAAGAAAACCTTAAAAAGAAAACCTTAAAAAGATAGATAATACCAAGAGGTATTCTCTATTTTATAACAATCATAAAAGATAAATTTTTAATATTAATTGAGAAAAATAAAGCGGTATCTTATTTATATTATTCGTCTTTTCTGTTCGTTATTTATACAAGATAAGAATAATTATAATGGATGATTGTTAGTGATAATGTTAATAAAAAAGACGATCGGTTGATTAAGAAAACGTAAAATAAGAGAAACAAAACAAAAAAATAAACAAGAGGGTTAAGCATAACTTACTGATAACAATAATTTCTTTCATTTCGTGTTGGTATCTTAAAAAGAACAAAACCCTATTATGATCACAGTTATGTTATTTTATTGTTAACAAATACGGTTAATGCTGTATATTTTTCATAATCAGCTTTTCAGCGCGATTCAATTCCTTATACTGGCATGGCAAACACTCAAAATTGCCTTTTTTAAATATTATTTTAAGTAATGGAATAGCTATGGATAAACAACAATCCAGAGTCTTCAGCCTGTTCTTTAAGGGAAGCCTCGTCAAACAAATACTCGTTGGTTTAGTTGCAGGGATCTTACTTGCTTGGTTAGCGCCAGAAGTAGCCAAGATGATGAGTCTATTAGGTACCCTGTTTATTAGTGCATTGAAAGCTGTCGCACCTATCTTAGTATGGGTACTGGTTATGGCTTCGATTGCTAATCACCGTCAAGGGCAAAAATCGAATATTCGCCCTGTATTAGTTTTATATCTGTTAGCAACATTCTTTGCTGCGTTAACCGCAGTTGTTGCCAGCTTTATGTTCCCATCAGTTTTAACGTTAGTTGTTAATGAATCACAACTCTCACCACCTGAAAATATTGCTGAAGTTCTTAAAGGCGTATTAATTAATGTGGTTGCTAATCCTGTTGATGCGCTGATCAATGGTAACTATATGGGCATCCTAGCGTGGTCTATCGGCCTAGGTTTAGCATTACGTCATGCAAGTGATACCACTAAAGCTTTAACGCAAGATTTAGCTGACGCAGTAACAAATCTAGTACGTGTTGTTATTCGTTTAGCGCCTATCGGTATTTTTGGTTTAGTGTCATCAACGATCGCAACAACAGGCTTTGAAGTGCTTGCAGGCTATTTACACGTTCTTGTGGTACTCATTGGCTGTATGCTGTTTGTCGCTTTAGTCGTGAATCCACTGATTGTATTTTGGAAAATTCGCAGTAACCCATATCCATTAGTATTGGCATGTTTGCGTGAAAGTGGTGTCACTGCGTTCTTTACTCGTAGTTCAGCAGCAAATATTCCGGTGAACATGGCAATGTGTCGTCGTATGAATTTAAACGAAGATACTTATTCTGTTTCAATTCCATTAGGTGCAACCATCAATATGGGTGGAGCAGCAATTACTATCACTATTTTGACATTAGCCGCAGTAAATACATTAGGTATGCCTGTTGATGTGCCAACCGCATTATTATTAAGCCTTGTTGCTGCAATTTGTGCTTGTGGTGCATCTGGTGTTGCTGGCGGTTCTTTACTGTTAATTCCACTGGCTTGTAGCATGTTTGGTATTAGTAATGATATTGCAATGCAAGTCGTTGCCGTAGGTGTGATGATTGGCGTGTTACAAGATTCAGCTGAAACGGCACTGAACTCATCAACGGATGTTCTCTTTACTGCAACAGTTTGTATCGCTGAAGATAATCGTATTTCAGATAATCCATTAACTGAAAAAAATAATGGGTAAAAAGGGTAAGTCGTAAGACAGGAAGCGCTGTAAAAATAATCATAATAAAAAAACAGAACCCCACATTTATGTGGGGTTTCTTTTTGCTATTTTAAGTTAATGATTTAGATGGTTAGCGCTAACTCAGTTCCTTGTCTAATAGCGCGTTTGGCATCTAATCCGCGAGCATCTTTTGCGCCACCAATAAGATGAACAGTTTTGTTTTCTTGTTCTAAAGGTGCAAATAGAGGATGGTAAGCGCGTTGCCCTGTACATAAGATAATATTATCAGCCATAAGAAGTCGTTGTTTTCCATCTTGTTCAATCACAAGGCCTTCTGGCGTAATTTTTTGATAATGACAATGTGTTAAGAATTTAACGCCTTTTTTCTCTAATGTGAGTCTGTGTATCCAACCTGTTGTTTTACCCAAGCTTAAACCTATTTTCCCTGCTTTACGCTGCGTCATAATAATGTGTTTAGTCTCGTCTCTAAGGTGGTCAGCGGGTTTAATGCCACCACGAGATGAAAGCGTCGGATCAATCCCCCATTCTTTGTTAAAAGCACAGGGGCTTAGGCTACTGCATTGTCCTTTTTGTGTCAGATAAAGACCCGTATCAAAGCCAATACCTCCGCTACCGATGATCACGACATTTTTACCTACAGGTTGATGGTGTTTTAAAACATCAAGGTAAGTTTTAACGATCTCATTATCTTGCCCTTCAATATCAGGACGATGAGGAGTAACTCCACTGGCTAGAATAACTTCGTCAAAGTTTTTAAGATGATCAGGGGTGGCTTCAATATTATTTTTTACAATCACACCTGTGAGTTGTAGTTGTCGTTTAAAGTAGCGTAAGGTTTCTTTAAACTCTTCTTTTCCGGGAATTTGGCTTGCAATATTCAGTTGCCCACCAATAACATCTTCTTTTTCAAACAGCGTGACATGATGGCCTCGTTTCGCAGCGGTTACCGCAAAAGATAATCCTGCGGGACCGGCTCCAACAACAGCCAGCCTTTTAGGTTGTTGAGTTGGAATAACGTGAAGCTCGGTTTCTCGACAAGCAAACGGATTCACTAAACAAGAGGCGGTTTGACCTGAAAAAATTTCATCAAGGCATGCTTGATTACACGCAATACAAGTATTGATTTCATCTTCGCGTTCCTGTTGTGCTTTACGCACAAACTCAGGATCAGCAAGAAAAGGGCGAGCCATTGAAACCATATCAGCACAGCCTTCCGCTAAAATAGCCTCTGCGGTTTGTGGTGTGTTAATTCGGTTGGATGTAATAAGTGGGATATTCACCTTTCCCATTAATTCACGCGTTACATTTGCAAATTGACCTCTTGGCACCATGGTGGCTATCGTGGGAATTCGCGCTTCATGCCAACCGATCCCTGTATTGATCATTGTCGCGCCCGCTTTTTCAACAGCTTTGGCAAGATAAAGTACCTCTGATGCATCTGAGCCATCTTTAATTAAATCCAGCATAGAAAGACGGTAAATAATAATAAACTGCTCACCGACAGCTTTTTTGATGCCTTCGAGAATACGTAAAGCGAAACGACAACGATTTTCAATATTTCCGCCCCATTGATCGTCTCGCAGATTAGTATGGCTGACTAAAAATTGATTAATTAAATAGCCTTCAGATCCCATAATCTCAACACCATCATAGCCCGCCTTTTGAGCTAATTGAGCACAGTGAATATAGTCATTGATAGTCTGTTCGATTTGTTGATGACTCATTTCTGTTGGCATAAAAGGGGTTATTGGGGATTGAATGGCAGAAGGGGCAACTAAGTTAGGTTGGTAACTATAACGACCGGTATGCAAGATCTGTAAAGCAATTTTACCGCCTTGTTGATGAACGGCGTCAGTAATGAGTTGATGAGTTGGTAGCTGGCTTTCACACATCAATGTTGCAGCGTGCGGTAATAACACACCTTGTTTATTGGGAGAGATCCCGCCAGTCACTATTAATGCAACACCTGCTGCGGCTCTGTGGGCATAAAACTGTGCAAGTTTTGGGGCATCATTCGGATTTTCTTCTAGTCCAGTATGCATAGAGCCCATAAGAATACGGTTTTTAAGTACAGTAAACCCTAAATCAAGAGGTGAAAATAGATGAGAATAATGTGCCATCAGATGCCCTTCTTAGACTGGTCAGATGAGATATCTATTAGCATAACGAGAAGTGAGTGATTAAGAGTTTATTATGTTAATAAGTTGTGATATAAATCATGGAAAAGGTGAGTTGCTGGCTATAAAGCAATAATAATCTAAGTGATTAGCTAATGAGAACAAATAGTGATAATAAAAATTACACTCATTCATAATATTTCATCATATAATGTAATGTACCTATTAATACGTATTAAAAACACACATCACTATTTTGAATTTGGAGACGTTATGATTAATAAATTTAATCAACTTGTTGACTGTTCTGACTTGGGCAAATTGGTATTACGTGTTTCTCTTGGCGTTTTAATGTTATTACATGGACTTCATAAAATGGAACCGGGTGGATTAGCAGGTATTCAGGGGATGTTAGCGAATTTTAATCTACCCGCCTTTATTGCCTACGGCACAGTGATTGGGGAAGTGGTTGCTCCTATCTTACTGATTATCGGTCTATTTACTCGTATATCAGCACTTGTTTTAGCGGGTACCATGTTTGTTGCCGTCTTAATGGTACATTCTGGCGATCTCTTTGCATTAAACCCTAAAACAGGGGGATGGGCACCAGAAAGCGCGGGCTTTTATCTCTTTGCTGCAATTGCTGTCATGTTTTTAGGGAGTGGGCGTTTTGCTGTTAAAAAAGATTAATAAATTTAATTATCAATAAATTTGAATCTTTTCGTTACAACTTGATTAATATTGATGAATAAACACCCAGATCTCACACTCTATGCAAACTGGATCTGGGTGTTATCTTTTAGGTAGCCTTATCGTTTCTCGTTTTCAGCCTAAGCTGTTTTTATTTTTGAGTTGCTGGTGTTAGCTTAAATACCTTTTCATTTTCACCTAACCATTGGCGAGCGACTTGATTTATATCGTTAACATTTAATGTTTTTATAATCGAAGGATCAGTAAGTAAACGCTGATACTGTTGGTCATCCGTGGCGACTTGTGCAAGGGCATCTGTCCAATAGCTTGCACTGTCATTCACCTGTGAATTTTCAGTTAGCCAGATATTTTTAGCCTCTTGTAACTCTTTATCTGTAATGCCTGACTGCTTCACTTCATTCACGACTTTACGAGCAAGAGTAATTAATTCATCTGCACGTTCAGGTGATGCCGTAAAGTTTAAACGGCCAGTATAGTAACTTGTCGGCACTTTCGTTAACATTTCAGAGAAACCCAGTGAATAAATACCCCCTGCTTTTTCTCGTAGATTGAGCCTTAAACGCTGGCTGATCACTGTATCCAGTAAATTTAATGCTAATACGTGTTGCTGTGACCATTGAGCAGGTGCAGCATATTGAATGCTAATCATGCTCTTATCACTACTTGCAATAGGGTATGTTTTATTAAACGAGGTCAGTTTAGGATTAATTGCGGGATCTGCCCAAAATAAGCGTTTTTCTGAGCGTGTTGGGAGACTTGCAACCCAGCGTTCAACCAGAGGTTTTACCTGATTAATATTGACAGGGCCACTGATGACTAATGTCATATCAGCCGGTTGCCCTAAAATCATTTGGTTTGTCTGCTGTAATTGTTGGACAGTAAAGTGCTTCCAAGCCCCTTGAGGTGAAACGACAAGACGTTCACCATTTTGATAGCTTTCTTTATTGATATTATCCAAGAAGGTACGTTCAACCGGTGTTTTTGAAATACCTAATGCCATGGCTTGCTTTTGTTGCTCTAACTTCTCGCCATTAAACTGCGGTGATGTCACTTTTAGATGCATTAATGTGAGTAAGGTTTCCAATTCATCAATCGGTGCTTCGCCTCGAAAGCCATGGAATAACAGTTCGCTATAAGGGCGTAAACTAATTTGGTGTTGCTTAGTAAATAACGCCAATTCACGCGCATTATAATGACCATATCCACTGACTTCAGGTAATTTTAATGCCCATTGCACCATGCCTAAGCTTTGATGTGTTTCAAGTGAAGAGCCACCCGGAATGCGCAGTGAAACTTGAATATTATCTTTGAGATAACTGTCATTTTTCACAATCACTTTGACGTTATTGCTTAGTGTCCACGCTTGTGTTTTTTCAATCGGCAGTGATTGCGTTGAAACAACTGAACCTGTGAGTTCAGGTTTAACATCTAATACAACGGTTTGCGTTTTTAGGGTAAATGCGCCGGGATTGGATCGCCTAATTTCTTGCCAGCGTTGTGCTGCTTTAGTTGCATTAAACAAACTCGCATCATTATCTGGGCCAATCACAGCAACTCGTGGCGATGACTGTTTTAGATATTGGGCAAAATAAGCTGACAATGTTTCAGGAGCCACTTTATTGATTAATTGATAGCTTAAATTTAGTGCCTGTTTTTTAGTTTGAATTGGCATATCCAACTCAATAGCCGTCGTGATTTGGTTGGCTAAATAATCGTGCTCGTAACGTTCTTCTCCTGCTGCTTGTTGACTTAGACGTTTTAGCATCGCGTTGCGCGCATTATCTAACTCTTCTTGCGTTACTGGAACAGAGGCTAGGCGTTGAACTTCGGTAAATAAGATATCTAATGCGCCTTGGTAATCATTACCTTTGGGATGCGCAATCATCAATTGTTGTGAACGACGAGCGTCTAGCATTGCACCTTGAGTATTGGCGCTAATAGAAGCTATTAGTCCATTATCAACAATAGTAGAGAAACGTTGATTTAAAATTGATAACCATAGTGAATCCATTAAGTCTTCATATTGGCCTTGGCGACTGTTTAAAGGGGCTGGCAAAGTTCGTTGTAAGGTAAACTGCAAAATACGTGAACCTTGTTCTTTATCGAAAACCGTTTTAACCAGTAGATCTTTATGATCGATAAAATGGTGCCACGATGGGTCGTCAATCCCTTTATTCTCGCTGTTTTTGGCGTTAAATAGTTGCTTAATATCGGCAATAGCATCGCCTTGATTAAAGTTACCGACGAGTACTAATGCCATTCTTTCTGGTTGATACCAAGTATCGTAATAGCGTTTTGCATCTTTCACATCGCCATGTTTAACGATTTCTAAATCACCAATAGGATCACGATCCAGATAACGGCTACCATAATAGCGCAACTCTTCTAACTGGCGGTTAATGCGAAAACCGATCCCTTGACGCAAACGCCACTCTTCAACAATAACGGGGCGCTCTTTATCAAACTCAATAGGGTCAAAGGTCATTTCAAATGCCCAGTCAGATAAGATCTGTAATCCCGTTTTAATTTGGATTGGGTTTGCATTCGGCAATGACAGCTTATAAGTCGTCGCATTTAAACTTGTTGCTGCATTTACATGACTCCCTAACTTCATGCCTAGACTTTCAAGTTGTTTAAAGCCCGTAGTTCCGGGAAAATGAGTTGTACCTTTAAATGCCATATGCTCAGTAAAGTGTGAAAAACCAAGCTGCTTTTCATCTTCTTGAACAGAGCCGCTTTTGACTAAAAGACGCATTTCTACCCCAGTCTGTGGGCGTTGCAGTAAGTAGACGTCTAAACCGTTATCGAGGGTAAAATGGCGAATATCAGGACGCAGGAGTAGCGTATTTTTGTCATTTTGATTAGAGCTGCTTGCCGCACACCCTAAAAGAGAAAGACTGACTGAAAGGATCAGTAAGTTACGATACATATTCGGTAACTCCAGTAGGTTGAGAGGAGGACACGGTAGGGGCTTTGAGTGAAATCACATGATCTGCAATCACATGGATGAAGCGCTGATGGCTGACTAAGGCAATCCCCGCGGTTGGCAGATGTTGTTTTAGCAACTGCAACATATTCAGTGCATTTTGTTCATCGAGTGCAGAGGTGGTTTCATCTAATAAAATAAGATCAGGTTTATTGAGTAATAAACGAGCAAAAATAAGGCGTTGTTGCTCACCACCAGATAGGCGTGTTGTCCAATCCGTTTCCAGTGAAAGTTGATTTTTTATTTTGTCTAAACCGACTAACTGAAGCACTTCTTCATACTCTTTAGAGGAAAATTGATTCGGCTGACAAGGATAAGCGAGCAAGCTGTCTAAACGTGCAAAAGGTAGATACATACGCTGTGGGATCCAACACACATTGGGTGAACGTTGAATTTCCCCTTTGAAATAAGGCCAATGTCCACTTAATGCTCTAAGTAGTGTTGATTTACCTAAACCAGAACAACCTTCAATAACGGTTAATTCACCTGTTTTTATAGTGAAGTGAATATCTTGGATTAACAGGCTGTTATCTTGCATAAATAGAGAAAGATTAGCTTTTAATTTAGTTTGTTTATCATTTAAATCAGAGACTTCTTGCTCATGATCGTGCTCTAAAAGCACCACGAAATTATAAAGACGCGTCACTGTGGCTTGCCATGCGGCAATCTCTTTATACGAGAAAATAAACCAACTTAATGCGCCTGCAACACTAGAGAATGCTTGTCTTAATTGCATTAATCCCCCTAGCATTAACTCGCCAGCAAGGAATTTAGGTAGGGCAAAAATAATGGGCGCCATTGCCGTCGCTTGTTGATAACCCACAGTGAAGAAAGCCAAATTTCTTTCGTAGCGGATAAGGTTATTCCAGTTACGAATAACCCCTAAAAAGCGACCCATTAATTCGTTGCGATCGCTGATTTCACCACGTTGACCTGCAATCGCATCGCCATGTTGTTTGCGAGTGATAAGCGCAGTACGGTAATCCGCTTCTTTGCGTTGTTTATCCATATTAATTTTACGCAATGGCGAACCAATAAACTGCGTAATGGTGATCCCAATAATGGTATAGATAATACAAGCCCAGAACATATAGCCGGGAATTGTCCATTCACTCCCCCCTAAGGTGAAAGAGATAGCGCCAGACAGCGACCAAAGAATGGTGGCAAAAGAGATAAGTGTGAGTAACGAGTGTAAAAATGTCACCGTTAAACGCATGGTGGATTCGATCAGTAAACGAATATCTTCTGCAATACGCTGATCCGGGTTATCAGGCTCTTGAGAAGTCAGTCTTAACATATAGTGTTTACTGTTTTTTGATAACCAGCGATCAAGCACTTGTTCAGTCATGCCTTCTCGCCAGCGAATAACCATTTTTTGGCGTAAGAAATCGCCCATTACTACCACAGTAATTAATCCCGCAATAATAATGACAAATTGTTGAAGAAGCTTGTACAGTGCTTGTCCATCAAGTTGTTGTAATGCGTTATAAAAACTACCATTCCATTCATTCATTTTGACGTTAAACCAAACGGAAGACAGGGTTAAGGTCAAAGAGACAATCAATAGAAACCAGCAGTAAAGGGCGGCACGCCGCCCCCAAAAAGGTGAAACTAAATAGAAAAATTGTTTTATTGTTTTCATTGCTTATTGGTCATATTTTTATTGTGTATCGACTTGGTTGCTCACATTAACTTCGTCAATTTATTAATAGTCGTAGCTGACTTGTAACCAGAACTGACGACCTGGTTCATACGATTTGTAATCTTTGTCTTGATAAGTGAAGTAGTCAGACACATTTTTAGTGTTAAGGACGTTATTGACTTCAACAGAAATACCTACACCATAAGCAAATTCAGGTTTCCAACCCAGTTTGGTATCCCAAGTAAAACGGCTACTGTAATTACGTTTTTTGTATTCAAATAATGGGCCATATTCACTTGGTTTTGGGGAACCATTATTGGCTTTTTCTGCTTGTGAACGAGCGCCATTCCATTGAAGGCGGTTATACCAAGTCAGATCTAAATTATCCCAAACACTAGTGAGTTCAGCCGTGACTTTTAATGGAGAGTTAAAGTTGCCAGAAGGTAAGTCTTTTGCATTGATGATTTTTCCGTCATACCACACTTTGTCGTAGTTCATCCCTTGTACACTAGGATCGAAGTTGGCATAGCCAGAATCTTTAGGTGTATTCGTTTTGCTTTGTTGCCAGCTAATAGAAGCATTAAAAACATGGTCAGCTTGCGCTAATTCCCACGGCTGACTATTTTTCACAGAAAGTGTTACGGTATCGTGAGTACTACGTCCATTGTTATTAAATTGACGAATTCTTATTTTATCTTTGTCATTTGGATATTTGGTATCACTACGCACTTCGTCACGACCTTCACGATGAACATATTGTAAACGCCATGTCGTGGATGCGATTTCTTGTTGTAAACCTAAAGTAATTTCATCGTTATAAGGTGTTTTTAGCGAATCGACGCCTTCAAAGTCAGTACGATTTTCCCAATCATTCGGATTGTCGTTATCACAAGAGTAATAGCAGTGCTGTAAGCCCGCATTCTGTGCGCCATAAAGCGCATAAGTCAGCATGGAGCGACCGTAGTAACGGTTTACACCACCAATAATTAAAGTATTACCAGTGCCCCAAATATCATAAGTTCCGCTTAAACGAGGAGCGATATTGTTTTTTTGAACAAAATCATCACGATCTAATCGAACACCTGGGCGTAACGTTAAACGTTTATATTGGATATTATCATCAAGATAAATCGAATAGTTTGTATACGAAGCATCATGTGTACCAGCAAGGAAACGTGTTGTTTGCTCTAATGAACCCATCCACTGATCATCCCAAGTGGAGCCAGTATAGGTATAGTTGTAGTAGGTTTTGTCGCGAATATAAGAGCCTTTAGTACGGCTGATCTCAAATCCTGTGGTTGGCTGATGGCTTACAGCACCCCATTCAACAGGATTAAATCGCATAATACTTTTGGCGTTATAGGTTTCTTGTTTGCTCTTCAAATCACCTTGACCACCACTACTTATCTGCTGTGGATTTTTCCAATCGGTGTAGTCCTTGATGGTCACAAATTCGTCTTGATCGTTAGAACGTTTATCTTCCAGATTTTGATAACCTGCCGTTAATTCTAATGAACCAAGATCAAGCTGATGTTTATAAAGTGCGGTAAAACTTAAACCATTATGCTCGTTGTCATAACCTGAGTTATAGACAGAGCCGGAGAATAAATAGCTTTTATATCTAGCAATATTACTTGATAAATCAAAAGTTTGCTTTTCCGAAATATCCCAAGAATATTTAATAAAATAGTTATCTGAGGTACGGGTTTGATCTTTATAATGAGGTGTTTGCTCAACTTGTTCCAGTTCACCATCAGGATGACGGATCACTCCACCTTCAGAGCTAATCATCATTGGGATCGTTGATTCACGACGAGATGCAGAGAAAATAAGCCCAGTATTGTCTGTTAAGCTTGTTTCAAACCAACCACCAAAGTTTTGTTTATCGTATTTTTTCTGGAATCGGGCTGGATTACTGAAATCATTATTTGCAGTATCAAAATTTAGTTTTGGATCGGTGAAAATATTGTTCCAGCTTGAACGAGTTGTACGATAATAGGCGTTGGCGTGTGTTTCACCAGACCAACGACGGCTTTGTACTTCAACGGTGCCACCCGTAAATCCGCCAAATTCCACAGGAATATTGTTATCGTAAACGGCTACGCTATCAATTAGGCGACTATCAAGGTACATCCCTTGTTCGTCACTACTAATGCGTGTGTTGGTTTCACCTAAATCTGATTTTGCAGGGTCAAAGTCATTGTTAAAACTGACACCATCAAGCTTGTAAGAGTTTTGATAACTACTAGAGCCGTGAATAGAAATACGAGAAGGTTTAATTTCACCCTGATTCATTGAGGTGCTGTCGTTATTGGAAAATTGAACAGCAGGGTTACTTTTTAGTAAGTCAGTAACGTTTCCATCACCTGTATTACGCTGTTTTATCTCTTCTGCGGTGATGTATTGCGGTGCGGAAACGACATCGGTAGCTGGATGATAAGCATTACCGACACCTGTGACTCTAACTTCAGGAATAACAATCTTGTTAGCCGTTGCGAGAGGACGAATAACAAATCCACTTCCTTGTGGAATAATTTCTAATCCACTCCCAATTAACACTTTTTGTAATGCGGTTTGGGTTTCAAATTGACCTGAAAGTGCTGGAGCACGTAGGTTTTTAACCGAATTCGCATCAAATAAAATTTGTACTTGCCCTTGTTTTGCAATGGCACTTAATGAATCAGCTAAAGACTGTTCTGGTAACGCCACAGAAACGGTAGATGCATAAGCGCAAGGTGCGGCAATAGTGGTACTTATTAGCAACGCTAGCAGAGACCTCTTAAGGATCCCTTTTTTATTATTCATTTTCATTTCACCAATCCCATTCACTAACTTAATAATTGTTGTTACTAGGGAAGAGGGTGAAATGAGAATTATCCTCACCTGTAAAAAAGAATATTTTTCATATTTCTTTTTACTTATTGATAATTAACGCATTATTTTTATCAGTAAAAACAACATTAACCGGTAATATAAGTGGCATTGCGGTAATAAAGTCTTTGGCATTGTTTATGTTAGCGATCCCTGAGACTTTCATTTTGGCAATTTCGGGAGAGGAAATTTGAATATTGATATCAAGATAAGGCTTGAGTTTGGTGATCACCTCATTCAGTGGACGCTCAAAGAAATGCAGTTGGCCAAAACGCCAACTTCCCACGGAATCAATATCAACGGAAGAGATAACAAAATGGTCACTTGCTAATGTGCTGGTGGCCTGAGAGCCTGCATACAAATAGTCTGGAGAAGATTTTGCTGTTGCTTTTACTTCGACGATCCCTTCATGAACAGCAACGTTAATTTGATTGTTATCGTAGCGACTAACTTCAAATTCGGTACCAACCACTTTAATTAATCGGCTATCAGCATGAACATAAAAAGGGCGATACGGATTTGATTTTACTTTGAAATAAGCTTGTCCTTTATCTAGCCATAATCGTCTCTCTTCTTGCACATAAGCCACTCTTACCTGTGTATTTCTGTCTAAATAGACTTTAGAGCCATCGGCTAAGGTCATTTCTTTCGGTAAGTCACTGGTTGCAAGTGTCATATTGTCCATCAATAATGCAGGCAAATGACTGTAAGGAAGGTATAAAACAGTGAGTAAACAAAGAGTCGCCGTGGTGTGGAGCATGGGACGCCAAAGGGCGCGTTTTTTCTTTTCAACTGTGGCTATTGTCGGTCGTGGTAATGCATCGCATTGACGCCAGATCCCTGCAATCTCTTGATACGCTTGTCGGTTTATATCATTTTCTATCCATATCTTAAACGCTTGGCGTTGTTTGGGCGTCATTCTTTGGCTGTGTTGTCGGGTAAACCAAAGTGCGGCTTGCTCATCAATCGATTCATTGAGTAATTCATCATTAGTCTCCAAAAAAAGGGAGTCTATATCCTCATCTGTGTGAGGTTTAGTTTCCGGGATATTTTTTTCCGGCTTACTCATCATTCGTGCATTTCTCCTGTCCTGCATCGACATATCTTTTGCAATGTAATAGGGCAGCCGCAATATGTTTTTCCACCATACTGATTGATATTTCCATTTGTTCTGCAATTTCGCTTTGTGATAGTCCATCAAAACGATAAAGAACAAAGGCTTCTCGACGGCGTGGAGGTAATGTTTCAATTGCTTCGCTAAGTAGATCTAAACGCTGTTGATGCTCAAGGACATATCCCGGATCAAGCTTCGTAGTATAATTTTGAGCGGCGTCATCTAGTTCACAATCATCCTGATAGATATCTTTTTGCTTTTGATTTTTTTTCCAATGGTCGATCAACACGTGGTTCGCTATTTTAAACAGAAAAGCACGCTGTTCTTGCACAGGTGTTTGTTCTTTTCTGTTTAGCCATAGCGTAAACACATCTTGAGACAAATCATCTGCATCATGGTAATTCCCCGTACGTTTGTGGAAAAAACGCACAAGTTGCCCGTAGGTTGATTGATAGGCACAACTAATTTTTTGTGCCAATGATTTATCGCTAGCCATATTCTCTGGTGTCTAAAAAAGAGTGAAATAATAAGCTCTTACTGCTTCTGAAGCGAACAAGTTATGATAATTATCAAGCTAATTTTTTATTGTATTATTAATAATAAGCAATATCATTTGTGTTTGTATTATGCCTATAATTCATCAGAAAGAAAATCAGAGGCAAGAATTATGAGTAGTATGTCGGCGACTTTTTCACGCCGTAGATCATTTTCTATTGGTGGATTAACCGCCAGTATTTTATTTCATGCGACCTTAGCCGTTGTCGCGATCGGCTGGATAACCTCTAAAGATGAACGCTATGGCGTTTTACCACCCGCGATGACAATGGATCTTGGTATTTATCAATTAGCGCAAGCAGAAACAAAAGAAGTCCCTGTTGGGCCTGAGAAAGTGATGTCTGTTCCTGAACCCGCAGAGACAGAGCCTGAACCTATCAAAGAAGTGTTAGATTTACCTAAAATGCCAGTAGTAGAACAAGGTACTTATGAGCGTGTTCCAGAAAAACCGAAAGTAAAGCCCGTGGTGAAGCCAAAACCTGTTGTGGTGAAAGTCCCTGATGATCTTCCTGTTTCAGAAGCACCATCAGATATAACAAGCGCACCTATTTCTGGCTCTAATTCAAGCAGTCGTGCTCAATTTAATAGTTTATCTTCCTCTTCAGTGAGCGGACAAATTGGGTGGGAAAGTTTAATTCATAGCCATATTAATGCCTATAAACGTTATCCACGAACAGCATTGCGCTTTAAAGCAACGGGGGTGACACAAGTTGCGATTGTGTTAAATGCAAAAGGTGAGTTATTAGATTCGAAAGTGGAAACATCGTCAGGTAATCGTATTCTTGATAAAGAAGCGTTAAATACCATTAAACGCGCTTCGCCATTTCCAGCCCCAGACAGCGATCGTTTAGAAAATGGAAATATTTCGTTTACCGTACCTTTAAGTTTTGATTATAGGCAAGAGAGCTAATTCATACCTCTTCTACCGTTATTTATTACATTTCAGACTAATTAAATAAAAAGGCAGAGAATAATCTCTGCCTTTTTATTATAGAATAGAGTAAATAAATTAATTATTTACTCATACGCTTGTACTTCATACGACGAGGCTGAATAGCGTCGTTGCCTAATGTCCGTTTTTTGTATTCTTCGTATTCAGTAAAGTTACCTTCGAAGAACTCCACTTTACCTTCATCTTGGTAATCGATGATATGTGTCGCAATACGGTCAAGGAACCAACGGTCATGGGAAATAACCATGGCACAGCCTGGGAACTCTAACAGGGCATTTTCTAATGCACGTAAAGTTTCAACGTCGAGGTCATTGGTTGGTTCATCGAGCAGTAACATATTGCCGCCAACTTGTAGCAGTTTAGCAAGGTGTAAACGACCACGTTCACCACCAGAAAGCTCACCAACACGTTTACCTTGATCCACACCTTTAAAGTTAAAGCGACCAACATAGGCACGGCTTGGAATTTCAAAGTTACCAATGCGCATAATGTCTTGGCCACCTGAAACTTCTTCCCAAACCGTTTTACTGTCGTCCATACTATCGCGGAACTGATCAACCGATGCCAGCTTAACAGTATCACCCAGTGTTAAAGTGCCTGAATCGGGTTGTTCTTGACCTGAGATCATACGGAATAGTGTTGATTTACCGGCACCGTTGGGACCGATAATACCGACAATCGCCCCTTTGGGGATCGAGAAGCTTAAATCATCAATCAGAACACGATCACCATAAGACTTTGTTAGATTATTAATTTCTAATACTTTATCCCCTAAACGTGGTCCAGGTGGAATAAAGAGTTCACTGGTTTCATTACGTTTTTGATAATCAACGCTGTTAAGTTCTTCAAAGCGAGCAAGGCGAGCCTTGCCTTTTGCTTGACGACCTTTAGGATTTTGGCGGATCCACTCAAGTTCTTTCTGAATAGATTTATGGCGAGCCGCTTCAGTTGCTGCTTCTTGTTCAAGACGCGCATCTTTTTGCTCTAACCAAGAAGAGTAGTTACCTTCCCATGGAATACCTTCACCACGGTCAAGTTCTAAGATCCAACCCGCTACGTTATCAAGGAAATAACGGTCGTGCGTGATTGCTACGACGGTACCTTCATAATCGTGTAGGAAGCGTTCTAACCAAGCCACTGATTCGGCGTCTAAGTGGTTAGTCGGTTCATCTAATAACAGCATATCTGGTTTTTCTAACAGAAGACGACAGATAGCAACACGGCGGCGTTCACCCCCTGAAAGTTTCTCAATCTTAGCGTCCCATTCTGGTAAACGCAGCGCCTCTGCTGCACGCTCTAATTGGTTTTCAAGGTTATGACCATCATGAGATTGGATAATCGCTTCTAACTGACCTTGTTCTTTTGCTAATTTATCGAAATCAGCATCAGGATCGGCATAAGCCGCATAAACTTCATCAAGGCGATTTAATGCATTTTTCAGTTCACTGACGGCTTCTTCAACGGCTTCACGTACAGTATGTTCAGGGTTTAATTTAGGTTCTTGTGGTAAGTAACCAATTTTAATACCTGGCTGTGGACGTGCTTCACCTTCGATATCAGTATCAATACCTGCCATGATGCGTAGTAATGTCGATTTACCGGCACCATTAAGACCAAGCACACCAATTTTCGCGCCCGGGAAGAAGCTGAGTGAAATGTTTTTAAGGATATGTCGCTTAGGCGGGACAATTTTCCCGACACGCAACATACTATAAACGTATTGAGCCACTATAATTACCCTTTGATTATAAAAGAGATTTTATCTTAGGTGCCACTTTTTGCGCTAAAAACAAATTTTTTGTGATTAAGTCGCGTGTTTATGGCACCAAAATGAACAATAGCAAAGTCAATGTCAGTATTTGCCAAAGACCCGAAAATGATGAAAGTCGCCAGTATACCCGATTTATAAAAGAAAACCTTAGTCAAAAGCGAGGTTTTTATCTACCTTTCGCACTTCCTCTAAAAGTAATGAAAATTTCGCTTAAAGAGGGGAACTTACATTGTTAATGATTATCATATTAGCTAATGTATTCACTCTTTGGTGGTTCTATTTGAAGTGGGAGAAATTACGTGGTAAAGCAAACATGGTCATTAGCAATAGCAATAGGAACATTGTGTTTTTCTACATGGACACAAGCAGATTCATTAAGTGAACAACGTGTTCGTTATCAAGAAATTAAAGCTGCATGGGATCTTAAAAAAACAGATGAAGTAGAAAAATTACTGCCTACATTGCAAAGCTACCCACTTTATCCCTATTTGGAATACCGTCAAATTACGGACAACCTTGATGTGATTGCACCTGCTGTGGTCACTGAATTTGTTGCTAAATATCCTACATTACCGCCAGCAAAAGCACTGCCTTCATTATTTGTGAATGAATTGGCAAAACGTCAAGAGTGGAAAAACTTACTGACGTTTAGTCCAAATCCGCCGAATCCTAAAGCCGCAAGATGTAATTACTATTATGCAAAATGGGCAACCGGTGATATTCAAACCGCATGGGTAGGTGCTAAAGAAGCATGGCTAAATGGCACTTCAATGCCATCAAGTTGCGATCCTCTTTTTGATGAATGGCAAAAGGCGAATCAATTAACACCAGAATTAGTATTAGAGCGAATTAATTTAGCGATAAAAAAAGGCAATACGGGGCTGGCTGCTTATTTGGCTCGACGTCTTCCTCAAAATTATCAAACTATCAGTGATGCTTTGGTTGAATTACAAGACTATCCAAGCTTAGTAGGACGCTATGCAACCGCGCTGTCACCGACAGATTTTTCTCGTGCCATCATACAATCTGCATTTTCACGTTGGGCAAGAAAAGATGCAGATGCAGCACGAGCACAGATTGATAATATTGCGCATGCACAAAAAATGACGGCGAGTGAACGCCAGTTAATGCGTGATACTGTGGCGTGGCAATATATGCCTTATGCGACACCCGAGCAGGTTAAATGGCGTGATAGCGTTATTCAAGATACGGCATCGGATACATTACGTGAACGCCGTGTGCGCTTAGCATTAAGCCAAAACCAACCGGCTGAATTGGCATTGTGGCTAGAAAGACTTTCTCCTGAAAGTAAAAATAAGGAAGAATGGCGTTATTGGCGAGCAATAGTGTTGCAATCACAAGGTAAAAAGAGTGAAGCACAAGCCATTTTAGAAGCGCTAACACAAAATCGAGGTTTTTATCCGATGGTTGCAGCCGCCAAATTAGGTAAGCCTTATGTGATGGTGATAGATAAAGCCCCAAGTGTTTCATCAAGCATCCCTAATCAACCAGAAATACAGCGTGTTCGTGAATTAATGTATTGGCAGATGGATAACTTAGCGCGATCAGAGTGGGCAAACTATGTTGCTTCACAGCCAGCGCAAATACAGTCTGAATTAGCGCGTTATGCGTATGAGCAAAAATGGGCTGATTTAGCGGTGCAAGCCACGATAACAGGGAAAATGTGGGATCATCTAGAAGAACGCTTTCCTCTTGCTTGGAAAAATGAGTTTGAGCAATACACGAAAGATAAATCCATAGATCGTAACTATGCGATGGCTATTGCTCGTCAAGAAAGTGCGTGGGATCCTCAGGCTCGCTCTTCAGCTGGCGCAACAGGCTTAATGCAGATCATGCCCAAAACAGCAGAGTTTACGGTAAAACAAGCGGGTATTACGGGATATGTCAGTAGTGCACAGCTAACCAATCCAGTGAAAAATATTGAGATTGGTACGGCTTATCTTGACTCTGTTTATCAACGTTTTAATCAAAACCGCATTTTAGCAAGTGCTGCGTATAATGCGGGGCCTGCGCGTGTTGATCGTTGGTTATCTGATGCGAATGGTCAATTAGATGCGATCGCGTTTGTTGAAAGTATTCCTTTTGCTGAAACGCGAGGTTATGTGAAAAATGTACTCTCCTTCGCTGTTTTTTATAGCTATTTTGCGGGTGAACAGCAGCCTGTACTGACTGAAAAAGAGTGGAATAGTCAGTATTAATAGATAATCACTCGTATTTATCGATGGGGGCCTCTTTGTACATTAGCAAAGTATGTTATATTATGTACTAGTTAATGAGTGTGGCAAAAAGAGGTTCCCACGATGCAAGATCCTGCATTATCACCTGAAGAGAATGAGCACTGGCTAAGATTTGTTGAGTTATTACAACATGCTTTTGAGCAAGATGTGCAATTTCCTATTTTACAACTTTTAATGACGCCTGATGAACGTAGTGCATTGGCAACACGAGTTCGCATTGTGCAAGAGTTAATGCGAGGAAACTTAAGTCAGCGTGAGTTAAAAGAAGAGTTAGGCGTTGGTATTGCCACCATCACTAGAGGCTCTAATAGTTTAAAAACAGCGCCACATGATGTGAAATTATGGCTTGAAAAAGAGCTAATGACGAAAAGCTAGTCGCACTGTTATGATCTAAACTAGAATAATAAAAAGCCATTTAATTATTTGATTAAATGGCTTTTTTGTTTCTAATCTATCTAAAGAAACGTATCAGATTAATGATTAATCTTCTTTTTGATTGAGTTCTTTGTAGATGTCATGAGTCACGGGTACTAATGCCAGTACTAATGCTTGTTGATACACAGAAGTGCGACTAAGTAGACCATCAGTAAAATAACCAATCGCGCCGCCGCGCTGTTTAATGTTGTCAATTTTTGTTAAGAACGCCATTTCATCGCCAAGCTCACGACCTTCACGGATCCCTTTTAAGATCTGTTCTGGTAGCATAAGGCTTGCTGAACGTGACTCTCCCCGAATTTGACCATGTTCGACAACAATCCAAGCAAAGGTCATATCATCTTCAATACCCGCTTCGACGCCAACCCAAAAATCAGCTTCAGGGCGAACTTGGCGGGCAGCCATCACACGTTGACGTGCGCCAGTTCTCGTTTCTGAATTTCCGATAGGTTGCTGTGGAACACGACTATCGACATTAATATCTTCAATATCAAAGGTATCTTTACCGAATACTTGCTCAAAAGCGAGTTTTATTGCGTTGATTTTTGCTGGATTCGTAGTGGCTGCAATGACATGATACATAATGAATTAATCATCCTTTGAAAAATTAGAGCAGTATAACGGAAAAAATGTATGTTACAGGTCTATCTTGTTCGCCACGGTGAAACTGAATGGAACGTGGCGAGACGTATTCAAGGGCAATCTGATAGCCCTCTAACAGCAAATGGCGTGCGTCAAGCACAGCAAGTTGCTGAAAAAGTAAAATCAGCAGGTATTACCCACATCATCTCAAGCGATCTTGGCCGTACTCGTCAAACGGCAGAAATCATTGCACAAGCTTGTGGCTGTGAAGTGATAACTGACCCACGTTTACGTGAACTCAATATGGGCGTTCTTGAACAGCGAGAGATCGCAACATTAAATACACAAGAAGAGGCTTGGCGCAAGAGTTTGATTGATGGTACACCTGATGGACGAATTCCCCAAGGAGAATCAATGGCAGAATTAGCAAGTCGTATGCAGGCTGCGCTAAATCAATGTCTTGATTTACCCGAAAATAGCCGCCCACTCTTAGTCAGTCATGGTATTGCTTTAGGGTGTTTACTGAGCACCGTGTTGGGATTACCTGCCTATGCTGAGCGCCGTTTAAGGCTGCGTAACTGTTCCATTTCACGCGTTGATTATCAAAATAGCCCTTGGCTTGCTAATGGCTGGGTGATTGAAACGGCGGGGGATGTGAGTCATCTGACCGATATTGCACTAGATGAAGTTCAGCGCTAAAAAATAAAAGCTCTCTTTTCATATCACAAAGAGAGCTTTTTCTTATCAGGTGTGCCGTAAATCCGGGGAGGATGTTAAGCGGTTACATCTTCGCGTTTAATTGGAATGTAATACTCAAACCGTTCTATATGATCCTGTGGTTCAGTCACCATCTCATTGCTGTAACGCACATTTTTAAGATAGTATTTTTCAACGTCATAGCCTTTACGGCGCGTTAATCCCATTTTAGGTAAACAGACACCATAAATTAGGAATAAAAATTCCTGCATTGCCCCCCGTTTTGCCTCACCTTCAAAATCAAAGCGAATGTAATCGCCGCCAGCAAGAGTGACCTCATTTGCCGCATCATCCTCGACAAATGTTGCATAATCTGGCTCAACGGCGGTTGTGTAAAGTACACGTTGTTCATCTTCATGCTCATCGCTATGCTGTGCGTGGTGAAGCCCATAAACTTGATGAGGGACAGCATTTATTTTGCTCATGTAATAGTGCCAAAAAGTTTGGCGCATGTTAGAGCAGGCTTCCGCCCATTGCTCAAGTGTGTGGCTACACGTTTGCTCAATACCAATTAATTTCTTCTCAGATAGCGTTACAAATTCCCATTTAGGTAAACGCTGAGGATCTAGGGTAATGGGTGGGCAAATGCCTACCGCACACCATTCATCGGTTCGACGATAAAGTGCGGGTGTTCTATCAAACTGTTTTTTAAAAGCGCGGGTAAACGTCTGCTGAGAATCAAAACGATATTGCAAAGCAATGTCTAAAATAGGGCGGCTCGTTAAACGTAATGCAACGGCTGCACGGGATAGACGCCTTGAACGAATATAAGAACCAATCGCTTGTCCTGTAACTTCTTTAAACATGCGTTGTAGATGCCACTTGGAGTAACCTGCTTTGGTTGCGACATTATCGAGGGATAATGGCTTATCGAGGTTACTATCAAGCCAAGCGAGCAAATCACGTATGATGTTGGTTTGATCCATACATCTCCCTTAGTCATATTCGTTTGTTATTGCCGTAGATGGTAAAGAGCCTGAACATCTATAACAAGTTATATTGTTAGACAATCATAAAATATAGTCTTTTTCATCGACTAATGTACACAAATTCTTCTATCAGTTAGTAATAGATTGTTTTATTCTAGACGAAATTATTTTCTCATCTTTTCAATGGAACAAGGTAAATATGTTAAATTTCAAAAAGATGCTAGCAGTGTCTATTTTACTCCCTTTTTCTTTGATGGCAAAAGCAGAAGAAATTGGCTATGTGGATACGGTATTTAAGTTTTTTGGCGCTAACCATAAAATTGTGATTGAAGCATTTGATGATCCTGAAGTGAAAAATGTTACATGTTATTTAAGCCGAGCAAAGACCGGGGGCATTTCAGGAAGTCTAGGTCTTGCGGAAGATACTGCTGATGCTGCTATCTCTTGTCAGCAAGTAGGGCCTATTGAACTAAGTGAAAAGGTTATTAAAGGGAAAAACAATGGCGATGTTGTTTTCCAGAAAAGAACATCACTCGTCTTTAAAAAGCTTCAAGTTGTGCGTTTTTATGATAAACAGCGCCACGCTTTGGTTTACCTGACTTACTCAGACAAAGTCATTGATGGTTCACCAAAAAATGCGATTAGTGCAGTGCCCATTATGCCGTGGAAAGAGTAACTTTTATTTACTAGAGAAATTAATGGTTAATAAAATTAATATGAAAAAGGTTTAAATTTTTTTTAGAAAAGAAGTTGTCTTTTTTTTCAAAATAGTCGCAGAGATCAATTTTTACCTTTTGTGATTTTATTAATCCTACTTTAGATAAAAGAAAACCCCTAAATAGTATTCAGGGGTTTTTTTATTAGTTAAGTGCTTGATATTGGATCAAATCACTCGTCTAAATCACCACAGAAGCGATAACCTTCACCATGAATTGTTGCAATAATTTCTGGTGTATCTGGTGTAGACTCAAAATGCTTACGAATACGACGGATGGTTACGTCAACAGTACGATCATGAGGTTTCAGTTCACGACCAGTCATTTTCTTCAGTAATTCTGCACGAGTTTGAATTTTTCCTGGATTCTCGCAGAAATGTAGCATCGCACGAAATTCACTGCGTGGTAATTTATATTGTTCTCCAGCAGGGCTGATTAGTGAGCGACTGTTAATATCAAGCTCCCAACCATTGAATTTATAGCTTTCAACTAAACGACGTTCTTCTGTGCCATTAACTAAATTCATGGTACGTGACAGTAAGTTACGTGCACGAATCGTTAATTCACGAGGATTAAATGGTTTAGTAATGTAATCATCGGCACCGATTTCTAGGCCTAAGATTTTATCAACTTCATTATCACGACCCGTTAGGAACATTAATGCAACACTTGCCTGTTCACGTAATTCACGAGCAAGTAACAGCCCATTTTTACCAGGAAGGTTAATATCCATAATGACCAGATTAATATCATGATCAGATAGAACATTGTGCATTTCGTTGCCATCAGTGGCTTCGTGCACGATATACCCTTCAGCTTCGAATATGCTTTTCAGGGTATTACGAGTAACAACTTCGTCTTCAACAATCAGAATGTGCGGGGTTTGCATATTTGCTACCTAAAATTACCAAAAATAGAAAAAGGAAATCTGTGTTTAACTTCTGTGTGCGCTTGTGTGGTTATTCATTTTTGTTATTAGCACGTAAAAACTAGACCCAGATTGAAATTCGATAAATAACCATCACGTTATTACAAAACTTACAATTTTAATCGATAATGAGCGCTAAAATCAGAATGCAAAACGCCCATAGTCTATTAACAGCAATATAACACCAGTTGTATTAAATACCATCTAAAAAGCTAACTTTTGTTGACACATATCAAAATCAAGATAACAGCTTAACCTTGATTTCAATAGTTAACTATATAATTTGATTTATGTAATGTAAAAGAAAAATATATGTTAAATATAGTGGGTTTGTTTTTTTTTTCCAGTTTTGTTACACAATTTAAAGTAGCATAAAATACCTTATTCCTTATAAAAGTACAAATCCCCAAATAACTCTAAAATGGTAGCTTTATTTTCTTTATTTAACCCGTAGTGATAGCAATATGTATACTACAATAGGCGTAAGGTTCGAATATATTTTACTTAATTTGAGTTTGTTTTTTGGTGAAAAAAAAGAAAAAATTTGACATCTCTCTCGCTTTGCTTTAACCAGTATATAGTCAAACTAAATTTGAGACAGACAGGATAGTTATGCGTATTTACAGCCCAGCTAAAATGACAATTATTACCACCACCACCGGAATTTTATATTGCGGGGCGGGCTGTCGCATATAAAAAACGAAAATCGAAAAAGCCCGCATTGAGAAATGCGGGTTTTTTTTTGGGTGAAAAATCAGGAGAGCTGTATGCGAGTGTTAAAATTTGGAGGAACTTCAGTTGCCAACGCAGAGCGTGTGCTGAATGTTGCTGATATCGCTGAGAAAAAAAGAGAGCAGGGACAAGTCGCTCTTGTATTATCAGCACCAGCCAAGATAACCAACTACTTGGTTGCAATGATTGAAAAAACGGCAGAAGGCGAAGATCCTCTCACTCAAGTACGAGAAGCCGAGCAAATTTTTGCCAACTTATTACAAGGTTTAAGAGAAAAACAACCTGGTTTTGATTATGAGGGTTTAAAAGATAAAGTTGAGCGTGAATTTGCAGAGATCAAACATATTCTTCACGGGATCGCTTTATTAGGCCAATGCCCTGATAGCATCAATGCAGCGATGATTTGCCGTGGTGAAAAACTTTCTATCGCCATTATGGGATCTGTTCTACAGGCTCGTGGCTATAATGTTACAGTGATCGATCCTGTCAAAAATTTACTCGCCCAAGGTCATTATTTAGAATCGACAGTTGATATTCCTGAGTCTACTCGCCGCATCTTAGAACTCAATATCGCAAAAGACGATATAATTTTAATGGCAGGTTTTACTGCGGGTAATGAAAAGAATGAACTCGTAGTATTAGGTCGCAATGGTTCAGACTACTCTGCTGCTGTATTAGCGGCTTGCTTACGTGCGGAGTGTTGTGAAATTTGGACAGATGTTGACGGTGTTTATACTTGTGACCCTCGTTTAGTTCCTGATGCGCGTCTGTTAAAAGGCATGTCTTATCAAGAAGCGATGGAACTCTCTTACTTCGGCGCTAAAGTACTCCATCCTCGTACTATTGCACCAATCGCTCAATTCCAAATTCCTTGTTTAATAAAAAATACAGGCAACCCTGATGCGCCAGGTACATTAATTGGTGATGGTCAAAAAGACGATAGTACACCCGTTAAAGGGATCACCAACCTTAATAATATGGCGATGATCAATGTATCAGGTCCAGGTATGAAAGGTATGGTAGGGATGGCTGCTCGTGTGTTTTCTGTTATGTCGAGAGCGGGTATTTCTGTTGTTCTGATCACACAATCTTCTTCTGAATACAGCATCAGCTTTTGCGTACCACAAAAAGAACTGATTAGAGCGCAAAAAGCATTATCAGATGAGTTCTATTTAGAATTAAAAGATGGTGTACTTGATCCATTAGATATCATGGAGAACGTCGCTATCATCTCTGTTGTAGGTGATGGTATGCGCACTTTAAAAGGGATCTCAGCGCGATTTTTCTCTGCATTAACTCGTGGCAATATTAATATCGTTGCGATTGCTCAAGGCTCTTCAGAACGCTCAATTTCAGCTGTTATTGCTAATGATTCGGCAACCAATGCTGTGCGTTTATGCCATCAAATGCTTTTCAACACCAATCAAATCGTTGAAGTCTTTATTGTGGGTGTGGGTGGTGTGGGAAGCGCATTAATTGAACAAATTCATCGTCAACAAGCATGGTTGAAAAATAAGCATATCGATCTTCGTGTGTGTGGGATCGCTAACTCAAGAGCGATGCTGACAGATATGCAAGGTATTGATTTAGATAATTGGCAACATGCTTTAAAAGAAGCCAAAGCGCCTTTTAGCTTTAGCCAGCTTATTCGTTTAGAAAAAGAGTACCACTTCTTAAATCCCGTGATCGTTGATTGCACATCAAACGAAGAAATTGCGCAACAATACGCAAATTTCTTACAAAATGGCTTTAACGTGGTTACACCAAACAAAAAAGCGAATACGCTGTCGATGGATTATTACTATCAAATTCGACACGCTGCGGAAGCTTCACGCCGTAAGTTCTTATATGACACTAACGTAGGTGCGGGTTTGCCTGTGATTGAAAACTTACAAAACTTGCTAAACGCAGGCGATGAGTTAGTTCAATTTAATGGTATTCTTTCAGGGTCATTATCTTACATTTTTGGTCAATTAGATGAAGGTAAAAGCTTATCTGAAGCGACGCTTTTAGCAAAAGATAAAGGCTTTACCGAGCCAGATCCTCGTGATGATCTTTCCGGTATGGATGTTGCGCGTAAATTGCTTATTTTAGCGCGTGAAGCGGGTTATAAATTAGAGCTAACTGATATCGATGTAGAGCCTGTACTGCCTGTTTCATTTGATAGCTCAGGTGATGTAGAAAGCTTCTTAAACCGTTTACCTCAAGTTGATGTTGAATTTGATGCTAAAGTCGAAGAAGCACAAAAAGCAGGTAAGGTATTACGTTATGTCGGCATCATTAATGAAGGCAAATGCCAAGTTAAAATAATGGCAGTTGATGCAAATGATCCTCTGTTTAAAGTGAAAAATGGTGAAAATGCTTTAGCCTTTTACACTCGCTACTATCAACCTATTCCATTGGTATTACGTGGATATGGTGCTGGTAATGATGTTACTGCTGCTGGGGTGTTTGCAGATGTATTACGTACCTTATCATGGAAATTGGGAGTTTAAGCGTGGTTAAAGTTTATGCACCGGCATCAATAGGCAACGTGAGTGTCGGATTTGATGTCCTCGGCGCGGCAGTTTCACCTATTGATGGGCAATTACTGGGTGATTGTGTCACCGTTGAAGCGGCTTCGGCATTTACACTCGAAAGTAGAGGGCACTTTGTTAGCAAATTGCCTTCAGATCCTAAGCAAAATATTGTGTATCAATGCTGGCAGTTATTTTGTGAAAAGTTAGGCAAAAAACTTTCTGTTGCAATGACACTTGAGAAAAATATGCCAATTGGTTCTGGCTTAGGCTCAAGTGCTTGTTCTGTTGTTGCCGCATTGGTTGCGCTTAATGAATTTGCCCAAAAGCCTTTTGATGAAAGACAATTATTACTGATGATGGGGGAGCTTGAAGGCCGTATTTCAGGTAGTGTGCATTATGATAATGTTGCACCTTGTTATTTAGGGGGGCTGCAACTGATTTTGGAACAAAATGGCACTATTTGTCAGTCTGTACCCACCTTTGATGATTGGTATTGGGTCATGGCATATCCAGGAATTAAAGTTTCTACGGCTGAAGCTAGAGCGATTTTACCAAAACAATACTCTAAAGCAGACATCATTAACCACGGTCGTTATTTATCTGGTTTTATTCATGCCTGTCATACTCGGCAATCAGGGTTAGCTGCTAATCTGATGCAAGATGTGATTGCAGAGCCTTATCGTACTCAACTTCTTCCTGGATTTGAAAAAGCCAGAGAGGCTTCGCAGAAGAAAGGCGCATTAGCTTGTGGCATTTCAGGCTCAGGCCCTACCATTTTTACAATTAGTGATTCATTAGAATTTGCACAAGAGATGGCCGAATGGCTGAAACAAAACTACGTACAAAACAGTGAAGGTTTTGTACATATCTGCCGTATAGATACGCGTGGCGCAAGACAGATAGGATAAGTCATGAAATTATATAATTTGAAAGATAATCAAGAGCAAGTCAGTTTTGCTCAAGCGGTCAAACAAGGTTTGGGTAAACAACAAGGGCTCTTTTTTCCACAAGACTTACCTACGTTTTCTAAAGCTGAAATTGATGAATTATTAGCGCTTGATTTTGCAACACGTAGTAGCCGTATTTTAACCGCTTTTATTGGTGATGAAATTCCTGCGGATGTCTTAGCAAAACGTATTAGCACCGCATTTGCATTTCCTGCGCCAGTAACTCAAGTTGAAGATGATGTGAGTTGTTTAGAGCTTTTCCACGGTCCGACACTGGCATTTAAAGACTTTGGTGGTCGCTTTATGGCGCAAATGTTGTCAGAAGTGGCTGGCAACCAACCTGTCACTATTTTAACAGCAACATCAGGTGATACTGGTGCAGCAGTGGCTCATGCTTTCTACAAATTAGACAATGTACAAGTTGTGATTCTTTATCCTGAAGGCAAAATCAGTCCGTTACAGGAAAAACTGTTCTGTACATTAGGTGAAAATATTCACACAGTGGCAATTAAAGATGATTTTGATGCTTGCCAATCATTAGTAAAACAAGCTTTTGATGATGAGTTCTTAAAGAAAACCATGTATTTGAACTCAGCTAACTCTATTAATATCAGCCGGTTACTTGCTCAAATTTGTTATTACTTTGAAGCGGTTGCACAAATCCCAGCAGAAAAACATGAGCAGCTAGTGATTTCAGTACCAAGTGGTAATTTTGGGGATCTAACCGCGGGCTTATTGGCTAAATCGATGGGATTACCGGTTAAGCGTTTTATTGCCGCAACCAACGCAAACGACACTGTTCCTCGTTATTTAGATAATGGTAAATGGGAACCTCATCGTACTGTTGCGACACTTTCTAATGCGATGGATGTTAGCCAACCAAATAACTGGCCACGTATTGAAGAGTTATATCGTCGTAAAGGCTGGGATCTTTCGGATCTTGCCCATGGGTCAGTGAGTGACGAAACCACAGAAGAAACGGTGCGTGAACTCGCGAAGAAAGGCTATATTTCAGAGCCTCATGCTGCCATTGCCTATCGTTTATTGCGTGATGGACTTCAAGAGGGTGAATATGGTTTATTCTTAGGAACGGCTCATCCTGCGAAGTTTAAAGAAAGTGTTGAACGTATTTTAGGTGGCGAATTACCATTACCTAAAGAGCTTGCTGAGCGTGCAGACAAAGAATTACTTTCACATTTTTTACCTGCTGATTTTGCTCAACTACGTGCATTTTTGCTTGAAAGAGCACCTAAATAACAATTGTTTTAAATAATTAGATATATATTTAATTAAATAGCCCAATGTTTTATTGGGCTATTTTTTTTAAAATAGGAAAACCAGTATTTAAAAAAGATAAAAAACAATTTATATATTTTATTTCTAGTAACTAAATCAAATAAATATAAGGAAATTATATATGAATGGACTCAAAGAAATAATGTTCAAGGATACGATTAATAGTATTGTGTTAAAAATAGAAAATCATATAAAAGAAAATAAATCAGAACTGTTTTTTAAAGTAAAATCTGTAAAAAGAATATTAACTGAGAATTATATTTCTATTCTTATTTCTAAAAATGAATATGCTGCAAACGAATTCTTGAAAAAAATAGACAATAATTTCTTGCTCTATCATAAAAATGAATTTACAAAAAGCATTGATTTTCTTAGAAAAGAAATCAACTCAAGTATAGAGACACTGTTTTTTAATAGCGCTAAATTAGCAAGCCGTGAACCGAGTAAAATACAAAAAGAACGATTAAAACTATTAATTAAAAATAATTTATCCGGTGATTACTATCTAAAGTTTGCTGATAATAATGCCTTTATACAAATAGATAGTGAAAATAACAAATTTATATTCATTGATTTTAATGGATATGCCGTTTTTTTTTATAATAAGAGTGATCTAATCAATAAAATTTATGATGTTATAAATGATAAAAGTAATGAAAATTTATTATATTATCATTTTTATAATAGAAAAGAGTATGGTCGCTACTTTAATAATACAGAAAATTGGAAGGTAAATAATAGAGATATTCTTAGGGAAATAGTTAATGATATTAAGAACAAGAAACAAATAAATATTAATGAAGATATTTCTATTGAATTAAATGAAAGTTATTCATATAAGAATATTTTTATTATCAGAAATAAAATAGAAAATACAGAAAAAGTTTTACATATTTATGTCGATGATATAGAGGAAGCATTTACAGTTGCAAAAGCTAAATATGATCAGATAACAGAGAGTGGAGAACATTTACTTTATAAACTTGGTACGGGTTGGTTTATTACTAAAATAAAACATAAAGTTATAAAAGATTTTTCACAATATACCGTTCTATTAAAGCCTTTAGAAAGCGTTATGAGCCGAGTTAATCTTATTGCTTCAACAGAAACTAATTATGATTTTACTCGTATACATCCACTTGCTGGATTATGTTATGGTTTGAGCCTAAATTATTTATTAGAGGTTAGAAATAGTGGTTTAGAAGGAGGAAATAAATATTTATTTTGGTTAAAAGAAAATAGTTCATCTTATAAAAATAAAAAAGAATTAGTAATAGATGAGTTAGAAACCATTTTACTTAAAAATATACACGAATATCAAATATTAAATTTTATTAAAGAAGTAAAGAATATTATTTTTGCGCAACATTTCCAAATGGAACGGTTACGTGAAAAGGTTCAATATTTTGTTTTTGATAAAGTAAAAGCGACTGAATATAGTGAAATATTAAATAAAAAAGGTTTGATGAAATCAAATATTATTTATCTAGATTTTAATAAAGAAGAAATTAGTTATCATATAGATCGTATAGTGCAAGGATATGATGATTATTATGCGATTGTTGCATTTAAAGATCATGCTATTGCTATTGCATATAAAAAATATTCTGAAAATAATTATAAGTTTACATTATTTGATTCAAATAGTGAATTACTCGAAGTTTCTGAACTCTCATTTATAAAAGAAGTATTGGAAAATAAAATGAAGCTGTATGGTGCTCATAAAATAGAAGGTAATGAATATATTATTTTTGATGAATATAAAAAATCTAACTCAACAAATTATAAAAGTATTTTGAATAGTAATGATACTTATGTTGATAAAGAGATTGCTGAGCATATAAAAAAATTTGGATTTTTTCTACCTTTTAAAGAAAATATTACAGGACGAATTGTTCATTACAGTGAACAACGAGATCTTATACTCGAACTTAAAAAGGAGAATGTATTAATAGAAATTGTTGTAAAAAATACATACTTTGATGAAGGTATTTATCTCGTTAAGCACTATATTAATGATATTCTTGAAAATAATCAGGCAAGTAAGATTATTTTAAATAAGAATGATGATAGTGGTATTGATATTGTGGTGGCTGAACTCAACAAGTTTCAAGCGATCCAGAAAAAAAATGGGTACATTGAATTTAATGATATTTACTATCGAGATTTAATTGAAATAAACAGCTATTTAGTTAAAGGAAGTAAATCAAAAGAATTAAAAGAAATTGTTTATTTAATCGATTCGTTAACAGGAAATATCTATTTTGATAAATTAATAGCCAGTTTTTCTCTACTCAGTAAAATAAATTTATTTAATAATAATAATAAAAATATATCACTTGTTGAAATTTTAAATAAAGTAAAAAGTAAGTTAGAAAATAAATTATTTTATGATAAGTTAAATTATGGTAAAGAGAAACTCATACAATTGGCTGAAAAAAACAGTTTAGTGGCTGCAAAATTTTATCAGTTAATGGTAAACGAGATAAATGATGGTACTCATGGTGTAAGTAATTTTATTTATAATCAAATTATTGAAAGTCCCTATTTGTCAGTAGATAAAAAGAGAAGTGTTGGTGTCGCTGGTTATGATTACACAATAGAGATTCACAATAGCTATCAATATGTTAATGAGATAGTTGAGGGGATTAATATACCAGAATTAAAGAATACAATTTTAATAAAAGACAAAAATCAATTACATTTAAAAGAAAATTATAAGAAGCTATCCGAGTATAGAAGTGATAATTACGTTAGCAAGCTGTTGAATTTAATTGAGACAGAAATAGATATAAATAAAGGTAATAAATCTGGATATTATAGTGAACTCTATGTTGAGCTTTTTAGAAATAATCAATTTACCAATAGAATGATAATGCATGAAATTAGTCAATTAGAAAGTTACTATAATACAAATTATCGTGAAATAAATTATACATATCATCCGGATAATTTTTATCTAAATCAAAATGAACCTAGTGCTATATTTGAAAGTTCATTTAATCAATATAAAAATGAGATTGATTGTAGTTATTTACTCTTTGAGAGTAGTAAAGAAAATTTAAATTTTTTGTTTTCTGAGAACGTTTTTTTTACTGGCGATTCTATTGATAATATTATTATCGATAGTATAGATGCTAGTTATCAAGATGACATTATTATATATTTTTATAATGGGGTAAAAAGCGAAGCTTTAACTATTTATTTAGATAATAATCCAGAAATAAGTAATTTTCTTGATTATTGTTTAAAAAATAAAATCAGAATAACTTCGGTAGGGCATGAAGATAATACATCTTTTGAACATTCTTTTATTAAACAAAAGAATGATGTTGATTTATTGCAAAATATTATTATTGAAAATCAATTTTTTAATGAAAGAACTATTATTTTTGCAAAAAAAGAAAAATTATTAAGTTATCAATTGGGAGATTTTTTTATTGAAGGTATTGCTCAGCGATTAAATATGCCGATCTATCAGATTATTGATAATAAAGTCTCTCTTTTAAAAGAGTATGTTATTGTTAAACCTATTATTGAGAGGGAGTATATCGATAAACCGTTACTTGCGAGTACGATGGCAATTGATAAAGTAGACTACAATGATGATTTCGTTCTTTCACATAAAGAAAAAATAATTTTAGAAAATAATCGAATTGCAAAAGAAATCTATCAAATAGTTTCTTACCGATATCCTGATTATCGAGATAATGAAGCGTTTAAATTAGGTTATAACGAGAATATTAAAAAAGTTATTTCTGATTTTTCAGAGCAAATAACATTATCTGATATTTTAGATTATATAAAATTAAATCGCCATGATCTTAATATCCATCAAATTGGTTCTATTATTAACAAAGTAGATGCTATTAACATTGAATATTATAAAAAAGAATTAAATCGTATCAGTAATGAAGTTATCAATAATGATATTTCAATAAAAAAAGCATGTTTTAAATACCTCGATGAGTTATCAGTTTTTTTTAATACGATAGATAAAAAGCAATTAGAAAATAAACTGACGCAAGTAATATATGATCCCTTGATGAGCAATAAATTCAATCAATTTTTAGTAGGTGAAATATCATTTGAAGAATGGCAGTCATTAGATTTATTAACAAAAGGATATAGTACATTAATTGAAAAGACAAATAAAGCCATTAGTCTTATTCATGCAATTTATGACAATCCGTCATTGATAAAAAACCTGAGCTTATTTTCAGAGAATTTACTGAATTCATTTTTTGATAAAAATAAAAAAGGTATCTTATATCGCGTGTTGTTAGACAATATTTCAAGTTTCAAAAACTATAATAAAATAATAAACTCATTTAAAAATATTATTGCGATGATCTATCATAAGAAGATATCTGACTCTTTATCCCCCTCTATGGCTTTAGAGAAAGTCATCGATTTAAATTTGTTAGATATTTTTAAAATAAATAAAAAACCATTATTTAATAAAGAAAATGTAACAATAAATAATCTTTCTATTGATAAACAATTATTAGTTAATGTGGGCGCGAAAATTAATGGAAAAAGTATCGACTCCGTTGATCTTAATATAATAAATAGATGGGAGTCGAGACTTACCTTTGATCCTTATCACCTTAATGATTACTTTTTCTCTCTTTCTGGTGATGAAAAAGATAAAACCCTTATTTCTTTATTTCGTTACTTATTAAATAATAAAAAAGATAAAATTAAATGTTTACTTTCTAGTGACACAAATAGAATTGATTATTTAGCTGCCTCAGAAAGATTGGTTAAATTGAATGAATTAGGTCATAAAGAGTATCAAGCTCAGGATTGGGATAATTTAAGAAAGGTATCATTAAGTATTCCTAGACATATGAAAATAATTAGTAAAATTGGTTATGCTAATATTAGCTATGGTATGTGGCAGTCAATTAACTCCACATTTATGCTTGCTGAACAATTAAATAATCCGTTATTAACCCCTAAAGAACGAAAAGATATCATTAACAATCTAACCATAATGTGGTCTGAAATGACCTACAATGGTCTCTCTGAAGTCATTGAAATTACGTTAGCGAAAGGATTACTAAAATATCGTCATAATCCATTGGAATATGTTAATAAAATAAGTACGAGAGTAGGGATCGGGCTTAATGTTCTTTCTATCGGATTTGATATTTATAATGCTTACGATAATTTTAGTCGGATCTCAGGTGAAAGTAATGAAAAACGATGTATTGATTATATTGTGAATGGCTCTCTTGCCGTAGTTTCAGGGCTTGTCACTCTAGGCATTTCGATAGCGATGATTGCAGGCTCAACGATTGCAGGTCCTATTGGCATTGTTGCTGGTGCAGTTATTGCGCTTGCTACGTCGATATATAATGCGGCAAGACTGATTGAAGAAGCAAAAGTAAAGGTACAATTTACTTCATTAGAGGAGTTAGGTAATGGTTTTTATGCTTTTTTAATGGGGGAGCTCTTACCCAATAAAAAAAATGAAATAGTCTATTTAGAAACAGAAATACAATTAGAAGAGATGATGGATAAAAATGCAGTTGATTATCTTGAGAAAATAAAAAATAACAATCATCAAAGCCGTTATTTTTATACAAATGAAAAACAAGTCTATCAAGAATATTATTATTATAAGGTTGTACCTAATCTAATGGGAAAACCATTAGATTCAATTTTGAATCCTTTAGGTGAGTATGTTTCTCAGAGAGTGTCATTAAATATGAGTCAAGAGGAAGCAGAAAAAATTGCTGCACTTTCTTATCATTTACGTGCGGAAAAAACAGAATATAAATACTTTTTTCCTAAAGAAGCCATCGCTACAAATGAAACACTTATTTTTGATTTTGATTTTTTTGTCAATGAATTAAAACGTTATACTCTAGATATTATTTCTGATGATAATTCACCTTTTTTTGATGATATTGTTGATGGTGATTTTATTAGAAAAATAAAAACAACGAAAGAAAATAGTATGTTACTATTTGATGAAAATAAATTAATAGAGGATTTAATAAAATCAAATCAGAGTAAAAAGTATTATTCATCGGGTTGGGGTGAAAATGAATGCTTTTATTTCAATACTCACAATGGTAATGATATTATTTCTGCACCTTCAAATACTAAAAATACCTTTGATATCTATAATGGAACGAAGAGACTAAGCGGAGGGAGTAAAGAAGATATATTTAATTTATTTACCTCGGCGTCTCCGATTTATGCAAGTCGTTTTTATGGTAGAGGAGGAAGTGATACACTTCGTATTATAAAAACAACCAATAAATATCAAGGGTATGAAGTTAATTTATTCGATAATTACGTTAAATTCAAACACGCAGAAGAACAAACAAATAGTCAAAATTTTCATTCGAAATTATTTCTCTATCAAGAAAATGGTCATCTTTATTCAAAGCAATTTGTTGATTCCATGCCTAATATTGTACTGCAAGATCAGCAAGTGATAGCTTATTTAGACAGTATTGAAAATGTTATTGCGAGTGAGATTGGTGATGATATTATTTATGGTAATCAAGAAGATAATTATTTAGATGGTGCTGGGGGAGCTGATTTATTATATGGATTAGGCGGAAATGATACTCTAGTTTTACAAGAGGGTTATGCAGAAGGTGGAGAAGGAAATGATAATTATATTATTTTAAGATCTTCTTTAGAAAAAAATCATCATGTCCATTATGAAACAATTATAAATGAAGTGAACGATACAGAAATAAGTATGATACGGCTAAATTATCATTTTGATGAAATTAAATCTATTCGTCGAGATGGAAAAAATATTATTTTCGATATTTACGTAAATGATGGAAACGAAAATAATAAATTAATTTATCACTCTGTCACATTAAAAAATGTTTATCATGCCAATGAGACATTAGCACATAGATATACTTTAACCACACTAGATGGTTTTCTCTTCACTTTAAATGAAAATAAAACTATTGAAGATAATGCATTATACAAATTGAGTTATTTAGATAAATACAATCAAAATAAAGAGATTGTTCAAGCACTTTTTATCAACGATAATAATCATTCATTATCTATTTCATATTCTGATTATAATAAAGTTATAACGTTATTACCTCAGTTAAAATACAGTGGTTTTTCTTTTGGTGAAAAACTACGATTTGGTATTCATGGTAATGAAAGCGACAATCATTACTTTGGTATTACGGCTCATTCATTTATTAAATTAAGCGCTGGTCATGATAGTTATCAAATTAAAACTTATTTAGCAAATAATAAATACGATGAAATTAAAATTTCGCTTTCTAATAATATAAATGGAATATTATCAAACAGTATAAGTGATTTCTTTCTATCTGATATTAGTGGTTTTGATTTAATATTTAGTAATAATGTTTTATCACATCGTTATCATCCTGATAGTCACTTAAAGCTGGCTTTTGAGCCATCCCATATTGACGCTATTTGGGGAGCAGGGATGAAGCTTCGTTTTATTGATAAAGATAATATGGTTTTCACTCTTCCTACCAAAGAGAGCCAGCAACGTTTGCTCGTTCCTATTACAGATTTAAATTTAGCGATAACAGCAGAAGACGATGTACTTATGATCCCTGAGTCTTTGATTTTAAATAAAGAGACGTTATCTGAATATTCTCTTTCTCACGCTTACTCGCCGTTTTATTTGCTTGCCTCGCAAGAAAAACTGAATCAAGCGGTTGAGTTATTATCAATTATTGAACCAATGGAAGGGAATGATATTGTTGTTAATCGTAATAAAAATAGCTCGGTGATTGATGGTGGAAAAGGGGATGATCATATTGTCGTTAATCACGGACATCATATTTTAATTGCAGGAGCGGGAAATGATAGCCTCAATGCAGGAAGTGGAAATGACTTATTAATATCTGAATTTGGCGATGACTATTTAAATGGTGGTACGGGCAATAATGTTTATATTGTGAAAAAGCGTTATGGTGAAGTGACTATTTATGATGAAGGAAATAGTAGTCACCTTTTTATTTCAGGATTATCAAAACACGATAAGATTATTGCTTCTCAAGTCGGCGAGGATATGCAGTATAAAACGCAGGATAATCAATTTGTTTTAACTGTAAAGACACAACATAATGAAGCAGATAAAACCGTTTCTATTATTGAGAAACAAAGTGAGCTTTCAGCGCAATCGCTAGCTGCGATTATTCAAGAAATGGCACAGTTTAATGAGCAACAATTAATGATAATGCAAGGTAGTGAGCTTGCTCCATCACTAGTATGGTCGCCATTATCAGTGGTAGTAAAGCATTGGGAATTTTAAGATTAAAAAATAGCCCTTTGCTAAGGGCTATTTTATCATTGAGCGTTCAATTTAAACGATATTTATT
Source organism: Proteus vulgaris (assembly GCF_033708015.1). Classification (NCBI taxonomy): domain Bacteria; kingdom Pseudomonadati; phylum Pseudomonadota; class Gammaproteobacteria; order Enterobacterales; family Morganellaceae; genus Proteus; species Proteus vulgaris. The sequence goes on from NZ_CP137920.1 coordinate 653,302, forward strand.
TGGCCATAGATTCAGCACGTTTGAATACTAAGGTATTACCTTCTGACTCTGCCGAATTAAATTGATAACCTTCAAGATCAAACTCTTTCAGTTGTGCTTTATTGGTCAGTTTTTCTTGAATAACAAAGCGGCTCATTAATCCACGGGCTTTTTTAGCGTAGAAACTGATCACTTTATATTTTCCATTTTTTTCATCAAGAAAAATAGGCTTAACAATTTCAGCATTGAGTTTTTTCGGATTAACTGATTTAAAATATTCATCAGATGCTAAATTAATTAAAATATTATCGCCTTGTTCCTCAAGTGCTTTGTTTAACGCTTCTGTAATGGTATTTCCCCAAAATTGGTATAAATCGCTTCCTTTGTTAGTTTTTAGCTTTATTCCCATTTCAAGACGATACGGTTGCATTAAATCAAGTGGGCGAAGTACACCATATAAGCCAGAAAGCATACGTAAATGTTGTTGTGCAAATTGAAAATCATCTTCAGAAAAACCTTCAGCTTGCATTCCAGTATAAACATCACCTTTAAATGCCAAAATAGCTTGGCGTGCATTTTCTGGTGTGAAATTAGGTTGCCATTCACCAAAACGAGCGGCATTTAATCCCGCGAGCTTATCACTTATTTTCATTAAGCTTGCAATATCGCTCGATGATAATTTCCGACATTCTTCGATAAGTTGTTGGGAATATTTGAGCAATTCAGGTTGAGTGAAGTGCGTTGTTGCTAAAGGCGATTCGAAATCCAGTGTTTTAGCTGGTGAAATGGTGATTAGCATAATTCCCTCGATACGTTATTTTAATATTGACCAAATATAACAAATTCTTTTGATTAAAGACTAAATTATAGTAATAGGAAAAAACAATTGTTTCTCTTATTTGTTGTAAAATTAGACGATTTAAACGATTCAGCTTGCGACTTTCTTCTGTTTTTTTCCGCTTTTGTTTTGCGAAAACGTTTGGCATTTAAATAATTGCTTTGTATGAATCTAAGCGTCTTGTAGTGTGAGCAGTCCATGTTATTATCAATAGATATCCGCAGGTGACTGCAAACAGATTTACCTAGTAGATGAGATAAACAAAATGACCAACAAATTGACTTCTTTGCGTAAGCTGACAACGGTTGTTGCTGACACTGGTGACATCGCAGCAATGAAACTGTATCAGCCACAAGACGCAACTACCAACCCATCTTTAATTTTAAATGCAGCTCAAATTCCTGAATATCGTAAATTAATTGATGAAGCGATTGAATGGGCTCGTTCACAAAGCGATTCACGTGAACAACAAATCGTTGATGCTTGCGACAAATTGGCAGTAAATATCGGTTTAGAAATTTTAAAGCTGATCCCTGGCCGTATTTCAACGGAAGTTGACGCACGTCTTTCTTACGATACACAAGCATGTATCGAAAAAGCACGTCATTTAATCAAACTTTATAATGATGCGGGTATCAGTAACGACCGTATTCTTATCAAATTAGCATCTACTTGGCAGGGTATCCGTGCCGCAGAGCAATTAGAAAAAGAAGGTATCAACTGTAACCTGACTTTACTGTTCTCTTTTGCTCAAGCGCGTGCATGTGCTGAAGCAGGTGTTTACCTGATTTCTCCATTTGTTGGTCGTATCATGGATTGGTATAAAGCGAATACAGATAAAAAAGAGTTTGCTCCAGCTGAAGATCCAGGTGTGATTTCTGTTACTGAAATCTATAACTATTACAAACAACACGGCTATAACACTGTTGTTATGGGTGCAAGTTTCCGTAATATCGGTGAGATTTTAGAATTAGCGGGTTGTGACCGTTTAACAATTGCTCCAGCACTGTTAAAAGAATTATCAGAAGCTGAAGGTGAAGTTGAACATAAATTATCCTACAAAGGCGAAGTGAAAGCACGTCCAGACGCTATCACTGAAGCTCAATTCTATTGGGAGCATAATGCTGACCCAATGGCTGTAGATAAATTATCTGACGGTATTCGTAAATTTGCTGTTGATCAGGAAAAATTAGAGAAAATGATTGCGGATTTATTATAATTCGTCGTTAAATTCTTATAAAAATCTTAAATACCCATCTTATATAGATGGGTATTTTCATTTTTTGCTACTCAAAATAACATTTAAGTTAATTTTAAGATTAAATTGATTGGAATATATTATTTATCCAGTAATAATTATAAAAATATATTATTAAAAAACTCTATTTATTATTGGTGAATTATGAAAAAGATTGTCTTGGCAACGGTACTTGCATCGTTATTTTTTAGTGGCGCTGCAATGGCAGAAAGTAAAACGGCGTTCTCTTTACCTGCAATTGAAAAAAGTGCTGAAAGTGGAAATGCAGCATCTCAGTATCAATTGGGCGTAAAATATGAGAATGGCGAAGGTGTTGAGCAGGATGGACAAAAAGCGCTGGAGTGGTATACCAAAGCTGCCGAACAAGGTCACGCTGAAGCACAGTTAAATTTAGCACTGATGTATGACATGAGTAATGATATTGACCGTGATGCAGAAAAAGCAGTTTATTGGTATAACAAAGCCGCTGTCCAAGGTGTTTCTTTAGCTCAATATAATCTCGCTGTTTCTTATGATGATGGTGATGGTGTAGAGCAAGACCATGAGAAAGCCGTGTATTGGTATACTAAAGCCGGTGAGCAAGGCGATAGCGATGCACAATATAACCTTGGTATCTCTTATGATGAAGGTATCGGTGTAGCACAAGATCATGAAAAAGCGGTAGTTTGGTATACAAAAGCAGCAGAACAAGGTCACTCTGATGCACAATATAACCTTGCTGTTTCTTATGACGACGGTGAAGGGGTAGAGCGTAACGGCACTAAAGCCGTTTTCTGGTATACCAAAGCAGCAAACCAAGGAAATCGTGATGCGCAAAATAACTTAGGCGTAATGTACGATGAAGGCGACGGTGTTGCTAAAGATGCACGTAAAGCGGTTGAATGGTATAGAAAATCAGCGATGCAAGGTAATGGTTTGGCGCAAAATAACCTCGCTTTAAACTATTATTATGGCAAAGGCGTTAAACGCGATCTGAAAGAAGCTTATGCATGGTTCTCTGTGGCTGTTGAAAATGGTGATGGTGACGAAGCGATGTTAAAACGTACTGCTCGCGCATTAAATGCAGCACAATTAGCGGAAGCGAAAAAATTAGCGGCTTCTTATATTACTAAGTATATTGATGAATAATATTAATTAATCTTATTTAAGATGAAAGAAAGGGGGCGTATGCTCCCTTTTTCGTTATGAGTTAACACGATATAAAAATAGATTGTGATCATTTCTTATTATCTATTCTCAACAATCAAATAGTAATTATCAGTAATATATTGAGATTCTTTTTAATTCTCTTGTGTTCTCATGGTAATATCTGCGCGCAAGTTAGACGGTGATTGATTAATAGAGGTTCGATATGAATGACTTACGTATTGGTTTAGTTTCTGTTTCTGATCGTGCATCAAGTGGGGTGTATGAAGATAAAGGTTTACCCGCTTTAGAAGCTTGGCTAAAAACGGCATTAATAACGCCTTTTCATATCGAATCACGCTTAATTCCTGACGAACAACTTATGATTGAGCAAACACTGTGTGAGCTAGTTGATGAAGTCGGCTGTCATTTAGTGTTAACAACAGGGGGAACAGGCCCCGCTCGTCGAGACGTTACTCCTGATGCTACGTTGGCTATTGCAGATAGAGAAATGCCCGGTTTTGGCGAGCAGATGCGTCAAATTAGTCTGAAGTTTGTCCCCACCGCTATTTTATCTCGCCAAGTTGGTGTTATTCGTAACCAAGCGCTAATTCTAAATCTACCTGGGCAGCCGAAAGCTATCGCAGAAACATTGGAAGGATTAAAGGATAACGACGGTAATGTGATTGTTAGTGGTATTTTTGCTAGTGTACCGTACTGTATTCAACTGCTTGATGGCCCTTATATCGAAACTAATGAAGCGATTGTTGCTGCGTTTAGACCTAAATCAGCACGACGTTCCACTTCAGCATAAATGATGTAAGAGGTTATTTTTGTCGTCGCCTTTCTGTCGAGGAAATGTGGTGATTCAGTTTGAATATGCAAAAATAACCTTATATTTATCTGATGCTGTTATTATAAAAGTTAAAAAACATTGTTTTTCAAATGGTTATGCATTTATTCTAAGTCTAGTCTTAAAAAAGCATTTTAGATAAATCATAATGTGATTTGTAATTTCTCTAACATTATGAAAAATAATAAGTTTTAATTCCTATTTTATTCTTGAGCACAAATTTTTCGCATTTTTTGCATTTTTTTTCATTATTCCCCTTGATGAATGTATTTATGACCCCATCTACTTTTTCAACTGCAATTACCACTATTGAGTTGCGTTGATTTTGTATCCGCTTTGAGATGATGTTGTTTAGTCTATTAATTTGTGACTTGAAAAATGAATATTCATCCTCATATAGATTGGTAATCAAATTGATAAAGAATTCTCTTTGGAGGCGTTTAAATGGGTAAAATTATTGGTATTGACCTGGGTACAACTAACTCTTGTGTTGCTGTAATGGATGGCAAAACTGCCCGGGTTATTGAAAACGCAGAAGGCGATCGTACTACTCCTTCAATCGTTGCTTATGCACAAGATGGTGAAATTTTAGTTGGTCAACCTGCAAAACGTCAGGCTGTGACTAATCCACAAAATACTTTATTTGCCATCAAACGTTTAATTGGTCGTCGTTTTGAAGATGCAGAAGTTCAGCGTGACGTTGCTATCATGCCTTACAAAATTGTAAAAGCGGATAACGGTGATGCTTGGATTGAAGCGCGTAACGAAAAAATGGCTCCACCACAAGTATCTGCTGAAGTTTTGAAAAAAATGAAGAAAACAGCGGAAGACTATTTAGGTGAAGCTGTTACTGAAGCGGTTATTACTGTTCCAGCTTACTTTAACGATGCTCAACGTCAAGCGACTAAAGATGCGGGTCGTATCGCTGGTCTTGATGTTAAACGTATTATTAACGAACCAACAGCGGCTGCTCTGGCTTACGGCTTAGATCGTGAAGTGGGTAACCGTACTATCGCAGTTTACGACTTAGGTGGTGGTACATTCGATATCTCTATCATCGAAATTGATGAAGTTGATGGCGAAAAAACCTATGAAGTTCTGTCTACCAATGGTGATACTCACTTAGGTGGTGAAGACTTCGATAGCCGTTTAATTAACTATTTAGTTGATGAATTTAAGAAAGAACAAGGCATTGATCTGCGTAACGATCCATTAGCAATGCAACGTCTGAAAGAAGCAGCAGAGAAAGCGAAAATCGAATTATCTTCTGCACAACAAACAGATGTTAACTTGCCATACGTTACAGCTGATGCGACTGGCCCTAAACACTTAAATATCAAAGTAACTCGTGCAAAACTGGAATCTTTAGTTGAAGATTTAGTTAAACGTTCTATGGAACCAGTACGTGTTGCATTAGAAGATGCTGGTCTGAAAGTTAGCGAAGTTAACGACGTTATTCTGGTTGGTGGTCAAACTCGTATGCCAATGGTTCAAAAAACCGTTGCAGATTTCTTTGGTAAAGAGCCACGTAAAGACGTTAACCCAGATGAAGCTGTTGCAATGGGTGCGGCTGTTCAAGGTGGTGTATTAGCGGGTGATGTTAAAGACGTTCTGTTACTTGACGTAACACCACTGTCTTTAGGTATCGAAACAATGGGGGGTGTAATGACTTCCCTGATCGGAAAAAATACCACAATTCCAACTAAACATAGCCAAGTGTTCTCTACCGCAGAAGATAACCAATCTGCTGTAACTATTCACGTATTACAAGGTGAACGTAAACGTGCAAGTGATAACAAATCACTGGGTCAGTTTAACTTAGATGGTATTCAAGCAGCACCACGTGGTATGCCACAAATCGAAGTGACTTTTGATATCGATGCTGATGGTATCTTGCATGTATCAGCGAAAGATAAAAACAGCGGTCGTGAGCAAAACATCACTATCAAAGCTTCTTCTGGCTTAAATGAAGAAGAAATCCAAAAAATGGTTCGTGATGCTGAAGCAAACGCAGAAGCTGACCGTAAGTTTGAAGAATTAGTACAAACGCGTAACCAAGCTGACCAATTAGTTCACGGTACACGTAAACAAATTGAAGAAGCGGGTGATAAATTACCAGCGAACGATAAAGAATCTATCGAAAAAGCGGTAAGCGAGTTGGAAATTGCGTCTAAAGGTGAAGATAAAGACGCTATTGAAGCAAAAATTAAAGCGTTAGTTGAAGCTTCTGAAAAACTGCTAGAAATCGCACAACAACAAGCTCAAGCAGGTGCAGCAGATAATGCCGCGGGTGCTGATGCAAGTGCGAAGAAAGATGACGACGTTGTCGATGCAGAATTTGAAGAAGTTGACGGCAAAGACAAGAAATAATGCCCTTAACGGGCCACGGTAACTTACCTGTGAATAGTTACTGATACCGAACACGGGCGTCGAGGAAACTCAACGCCCGTGTGCTTATGTCAAGGGTAATCTAGAATGGCGAAAAGAGATTTTTACGAAGTCCTCGGTTTAAGTAAAACTGCCGATGAAAAAGAAATTAAACGCGCATATAAGCGTTTAGCAATGAAATATCACCCAGATCGAAATCAAGGTGATAAAGATTCAGAAGCAAAATTCAAAGAAATTAAAGAAGCCTACGAGATCTTAAGTGATGCTCAAAAACGTGCTGCTTATGATCAATATGGTCATGCTGCGTTTGAGCAAGGCGGATTTGGTGGTCAAGGTGGCGGCTTCGGCGGTGGTGCTGACTTTGGTGATATCTTTGGTGATGTATTTGGCGATATTTTTGGTGGTGGTCGTCGTCAACAGCGCGCAGCACGTGGTTCTGACTTACAATACAACATGGATCTAACGCTTGAAGAGGCGGTTCGTGGTGTTACTAAAGAAATTCGTATACCTACACTAGAAACATGTGACAAATGCCATGGTAGTGGTGCTAAAGAAGGTACATCGGCAGAAACCTGTTCTACTTGTCATGGTGCTGGTCAGGTTCATTTACGTCAAGGTTTCTTCACTGTACAGCAAGCGTGTCCAACGTGTCATGGTCGCGGTAAAGTGATTAAAGAGCCTTGTTCTAAATGTCATGGTGATGGTCGTGTTGAACGGTCTAAAACGTTGTCCGTTAAAATTCCAGCCGGTGTTGATACCGGTGACCGTATTCGCTTAAGTGGTGAGGGTGAAGCCGGTGAAAATGGCGCACCAGCAGGCGATTTATACGTACAGGTTCATGTTCGTCAGCATCATATTTTTGAACGTGATGGCAATAATCTTTACTGTGAAGTACCTATTAACTTCGCCATTGCTGCTTTAGGTGGTGAGATTGAAGTCCCAACACTTGATGGCCGTGTGAAACTTAAAATTCCAGCAGAAACACAAACTGGAAAAATGTTCCGCATGAAAGGCAAAGGTGTTAAATCAGTACGCAGTAGCAGTATTGGTGATTTAATGTGCCGCGTTGTGGTTGAAACCCCCGTTAAACTCAATGAAAAACAAAAAGAGTTAATGGAACAACTGGGTGAATCATTTGGTGGTAAGAGTGGTGAGAAAAATACCCCTCGTTCTAAAAGCTTCTTAGATGGTGTGAAAAAATTCTTTGATGATTTAACCAAATAATTTTTCTTATCACCTTCAAAAAGGCCTGATGATAAATTCTGTCATCAGGCCTTTTTATTTGAATGATGTTTCATGTTATCCCATCTTAATAGCAATAATACCTGCAAAAATGACTAAACACGCCAATAGCTGTTTACGGTTAAATTGCTCTTTTAACAGATAGACAGATAAGATCATGGCAAATAACACGCTAGTCTCTCTTAACGCCGCCACAAGCACGATTGAGGCATGGCTCATCGCCCATATCACAATACCATAGCTTACCAACTGCATGATCCCACCTAAAAATGCAGGTTTCCAATAATCCTTTATCTTAGTTTTTAAATGTTGGCGATAACGAAGCCAAGCAAGTAAATACATTGCGATGCCATTTAAAAAGAAGAGCCATAAAATATATGCAAACGGCGTTTCACCTACGCGTGAGCCATTACCATCAGATAGGGTATAACTTGCAGTAAATAATGCGGTAAGCAGCGCAAAAAAGAGTGCATCTTTACGTAAATTAAACTCTGCTATTTTTCTACTACGTGAGATCAGGATAATACCCAGAATGATAAATAAAATGCCTAGCAAGCCAGCTATTGGGAGTGTTTCATGGAAGAGAAAAAAACCAAGAAAAGCGGTCATTAATGGTGCACTACCACGAGAGATAGGGTAGACCTGATTAAAATCAGCCAATGCATAACAGCGACTTAAAGAGAGTGTGTAACCTACATGAAATAAAACAGAGAGAATAAGCCATTTCCATGCACCAATATCAGGGAGCCCAACCCAAAACAGGGCGGGGAGCGTTACAACACCCGAAAAAAAAGTCAGTAACGAGATCCCTAAAAATCGATCACTACCTACTTTAACCAATGCATTCCAACACGCATGAAAGATAGCGGCGAATAAAACGGCAATAAAAATAGTAATCGACATATTGATAGAAACCTTACTATAACGGGAGTATTCACTATCTATAAGACAATAACACAATGGTTAAATAGTGAAATGAATAACATTTTTTCTCTTATAATTTTGGAAGGCTATAAATAAAAAGATAAGAATAATAATTTTTTGATAATTAAAGATTGATATATCTGATCTATTTTATCAATTGCTATGATTTATCAAATAAGAGGCTTGTTTTTACTTAATTGTAAAAAATAACATTTGTATTCAATGTGTTATTGTAATTGTTATTAATTATTCCTATTTTTTATTTTTGAAAAATTATGTTGATGAATTGATACTATTTATCTTATTTTTCTTGATATTTCCTTTTAAATTCGAAAAATCCGAGTTGTTATCAATAAATAATCTGTTTTTTACGAATTTATAATTATCATATTATTAACAAGATTAGTGATTCTGAGGTTAATATTATGACGGCAATTATTAGACAATTTTTAAAATTAGAGGCATCAGGCGGTATTCTTCTGATTATTGCTGCCATTATCGCATTGATTATGGCGAACACACCTCTAAGTGCTTTGTATAATGAGTTTTTATCCGTTCCTATTATGATCAAATTCGGTGCGTTCGAACTTGATAAGCCATTATTGCTTTGGGTAAATGATGCCTTAATGGCGATCTTTTTCTTAGTGGTAGGATTGGAAGTTAAACGGGAATTAAAAGAAGGATCTTTGGCTCAGCGCGACAGAGCTATTTTCCCAGCAATAGCCGCAGTAGGCGGTATGTTAGCACCCGCATTGATTTATTTGATGTTTAATCATACGGATGCCGTGGGACAGCAAGGTTGGGCAATTCCAGCGGCAACAGACATTGCTTTTGCATTGGGTGTTATGGCGTTACTTGGCAAGCGTGTTCCTGTCGAGTTAAAAGTCTTCTTGTTAGCATTAGCTATCATCGATGATTTAGGTGTAATTGTCATTATTGCGCTCTTTTATTCAAAGAGTATTGCACTAATGCCTCTCGCTTTGGCGGGGTTGATTGTGATTGCTCTGGGCATAATGAACTGGCGTAAAGTGGGGAATACGGCTGCTTATTTAATTCTTGGATTCATCTTGTGGGTATGTATTTTAAAATCAGGTATTCATGCAACGATTGCAGGTGTGATTGTTGGATTCCTTATCCCATTAAGAAATAAAGAAGGTGATTCTCCTTCTGAAGAATTAGAGCATGTGCTACACCCTTGGGTTGCCTATTTTATTCTACCGCTGTTTGCATTTAGTAACGCAGGGGTTTCTTTAAATGGTGTAACGCTTGATGGCATGTTATCTGCTTTACCATTAGGTATCGCGTTAGGTCTATTTTTAGGTAAGCCGATTGGAATTTTCCTCTTTAGTTGGGTTTCGGTAAAACTAGGCATTGCAAAATTACCAGATGCGATTAACCTTAAACAAATATTTGCTGTATCTGTGCTATGTGGTATCGGTTTTACTATGTCTATCTTTATTGCTGGATTAGCATTTGATGGTGCAGATGAGGCTTATAATACCTACGCTAAGCTTGGTATTTTAGTCGGTTCAACAGTAGCTGCTGTTGTGGGATATTTATTGCTTCGTTCTGTTTTACCGAAGTTAAAAACGAAGTTAATATAGGGAAATTTATTACGGATTTGAGTTTCTTAACACAATAAATACCGAGCTATATATTTAAACCTACGGTGCAATACAGTGTATTGTGCCGTAGGTGTTTTTATGAGGATTGGATGCAAGGAAAGCCAATCGCAAACTAATGGGTTATTACATAGTCTGTGTTGAAGCACAGAAGTTGAAAGGAAGATAACTATGCGGGTGTCACATCTCAATTTTAACCATCTTTATTATTTTTGGCATGTGTGTAAAGAAGGCTCTGTTGTGGGTGCAGCGCAAGCGCTGTATTTGACACCTCAGACAATCACAGGGCAAATTAAAGCATTAGAAGAAAGATTGGGTGGCAAGTTATTTAAACGTCAAGGAAGAGGGCTGGTTCCTTCAGAATTGGGTCAGCTTATTTTTCGTTATGCCGATAAAATGTTTATGCTTAGCCAAGAAATGCTGGATATTGTCAACTACAGTCAAGAATCGAATTTACTGTTTGATGTCGGCGTCGCGGATGCATTATCAAAACAATTAGTCAGTCGAGTCTTAGAAACGGCGGTTATTGATAATGAGCAAATTCATTTACGTTGTTTTGAATCTACTCATGAACTATTACTAGAACAATTAAGTCAGCATAAGTTGGATATGATCCTATCAGATTGCCCTGTGGATTCGTCACAACAAGAAGGACTGTTCTCTGTAAAACTGGGCGAATGTAATATGAGTTTTTTTTGCAGCCATCCGCTTCCTGAAAAGCCGTTCCCTGAATGTTTAGAAGAGCGAAAACTCCTTATTCCGGGGCGTCGATATATGTTAGGTCGCCACTTATTAACATGGATACGTAATAAAAATCTGCAAGTGGAAATATTGGGTGAGTTTGATGATGCGGCATTAATGAAAGCATTTGGCTTAAATTATAATGCTATCTTTGTCGCGCCTTCACTGTATACCGATGAAACTTTTGCTCATAGTAATATCGAAGAGATTGGGGTGCTTGATACAGTAAAAGAAGAGTATTACGCGATTTTTGCAGAGCGAATGATCCAACATCCAGCGGTTCAACGTGTCTGTAACACGGATTTTTCAGCACTCTTTAATGGTGATAAAAAGGGTGTTACAACCCCATAAATAGATGGTGGTTAAAAAATAGAAAACAAAAAACCGGCATAAGCCGGTTTTTTGTAACACAATAAAACAATATTACATTGCTTTGATTTGTGCTTGCAGATTAGCTTTATGACGTGCTGCTTTATTCTTGTGAATTAAGCCTTTAGTTGCCTGACGGTCAACAAGTGGTTGCATGTCATTAAATGCTTTTTGTGCTGCTTCTTTATCACCTGAAGCAATTGCTGCGTATACTTTTTTGATGTAAGTACGCATCATAGAACGACGGCTTGCGTTGTGCTGACGACGCTTTTCAGACTGAACCGCACGTTTCTTAGCTGATTTGATATTAGCCAAGTTCCAACTCCCAAATATATTCTAGCGAGGACAAATACAAAGGTGAAGGAATATGCCTTTTCAACCTAAGTTTGTCAATGGATTTATACAAAATTAGCGTCGTTGTACGCGACACTTGTTTCGTTGTGATGGCGCAAGATTTTATCAGTTAAGACGGGTAGAATACAGTCTTTTGAGTGAAAAAATCATCAAAATCGTGTATATGAGTAATAAATAATAGATTCTAATAGGATCTATGTTTGATTTTATGCGATTTTATAACCAAGAAGTGAGTGATAGTCCATTTTTTTGTTTGATGTGAGCAATCAAATTTAAGAATAACAGTGAATCGACTTGTTGAGATATTACTCATCAATAAACATTGATATATTGGGTTACTCTCAAGCCTTTGACAAGGTATAATCCAATAATTTCCACGGTATTGAGCCAGTTATGGAGCTAATTCGCGGTATACAAAATATTAGAGCGCGACACCACGGTTGCGTTCTGACAATTGGGAATTTTGATGGTGTCCATAGAGGCCATCAGGCATTATTGAAACACTTGAAACAAGAGGCTTCACAGCGAGGATTACCTACGGTTGTGATGACATTTGAGCCTCAGCCACTTGAGTTCTTTTTACCAGAAAAGGCACCAGCACGTCTGACTCGTTTACGAGACAAGATTAAATATTTAGCTGAATGTGGTATTGATTATCTTTTGTGTGTCAAATTTGATAAACAATTTGCGGCGCAAACGCCAGAAGAATTTGTTTCATCACTATTGGTGAATAAATTAGGCGTGAAGTTTCTAGCCATTGGCGATGATTTTCGCTTTGGTAAAAATCGTGAAGGTGATTTTCACTTTTTACAGCAAGCCGGTGCAAGATATGGATTTGAAGTCGCGAATACCGAAAGTTATTGTGATAAAGGATTGCGTATCAGTAGCACGGCAGTACGAGAAGCGTTACTCAATGATGATTTAGTCCTTGCTGAATCACTACTAGGACACCCTTACAGTATTTGTGGGCGTGTCATTCATGGTAATGAATTGGGTAGAACCATTGGTTTTCCGACAGCCAATATTCCTATGAAACGCTTAGTTGCACCCGTTAAAGGCGTTTATGCCGTTGATGTCTATTTATCAGATAATCAATCACCTTTACCCGGTGTGGCAAATATCGGAAGTCGTCCTACTGTAAAAGGGAAAGGCGTACAATTAGAAGTTCATTTAATCGACGTTAATATGGATTTATATGGACGTCGTATTGATGTTGTGTTACGAAAGAAATTACGTAATGAACAGCGATTTGCATCATTGGATGCATTGAAGCAGCAAATCGCAGATGATGTGGCTACTGCTAGGGATTTTTTATCGCAGCGGTCGGAGTCATAAACTAGCGGAAAATTGGAACTGAGAATCGAATGAGTGACTATAAAAATACCCTGAACTTACCAGAAACAGGGTTCCCTATGCGCGGGGATTTAGCAAAGCGCGAGCCAGAGATGTTATCACGTTGGTACAAAGAAGGTTTGTATCAAGCAATTCGTCAGGCTAAAAGTGGTAAGAAAACATTTATTTTGCACGATGGCCCTCCATACGCCAACGGCAATATTCATATTGGTCACTCAGTAAACAAAATTCTCAAAGATATTATTATTAAATCCAAAGGGCTGTCAGGCTTTGATTCTCCGTACATTCCAGGATGGGATTGTCACGGATTACCTATCGAACTAAAAGTTGAACAAATCGTAGGTAAACCAGGAGAGAAAATATCTGCAGCACAATTCCGCGAGGAATGCCGTAAATATGCTTATGAGCAAATTGAAGCACAGAAAAAAGATTTTATTCGTTTAGGTGTTCTAGGAGATTGGGAAAAACCTTATCTTACAATGGACTATAAAACTGAAGCGAATACTATCCGTGCATTAGCGCGCATTATCGCAAATGGTCACCTGTTAAAAGGGGCTAAGCCTGTTCACTGGTGTACAGCATGTGGTTCATCATTGGCTGAAGCAGAAGTTGAATATTATGATAAAACTTCACCTTCGATTGATGTGCGTTTTACCGCCGTTGATCCAAACGCAGTTGCTGCCAAATTCCATGCAGTAACAGATAAGCCTATTTCTTTGGTTATCTGGACAACAACGCCTTGGACATTACCTGCTAACCGCGCTATTGCATTAAATGCCGACTTTAATTATTCATTAGTCTCTTTTGGTGATGAATGCGTGATTTTAGCCGCTGATCTTGTTGAAAGCGTAATGAAGCGTATTGGCGTAACGAGCTGGGGCGTTTTAGGTGAATGTAAAGGCGCTGATTTAGAGTTACTGCGCTTTAATCATCCATTTATGGGTTTTGATGTACCTGCAATTTTAGGTGATCACGTTACTTTAGATGCGGGTACAGGTGCTGTTCATACTGCACCAGGTCACGGCCCTGATGACTTCGTTATTGGTCAAAAATACGGTTTAGAAGTTGCTAACCCTGTGGGTCCAAATGGTTGTTATTTAGCAGGTACTTATCCAACATTAGATGGCATTTTTGTTTTTAAAGCGAATGATGTGATCGTTGAACTGCTAAAAGAAAAAGGCGCTCTGTTACATCATGAAGTCTTACAGCATAGCTACCCTTGCTGTTGGAGACATAAAACACCTGTTATTTTCCGTGCCACACCACAATGGTTTATTGGTATGGATAAGAACGGATTACGTCAACAATCATTAAAAGAGATCAAAGGTGTTAAATGGATCCCTGATTGGGGTCAAGCACGTATTGAATCAATGGTTGAAAATCGCCCTGACTGGTGTATTTCTCGTCAACGCACTTGGGGTACGCCAATGTCTCTGTTTGTTCACAAAGAGACTCAAGAGCCACATCCACGTACATTAGAATTGATGGAAGAAGTCGCTAAACGTGTTGAAGTGAGTGGCATTCAAGCATGGTGGGATTTAGATATCCGTGAAGTGCTGGGTGATGAAGCTGATGATTATATGAAAACGCCAGATACACTGGACGTTTGGTTTGATTCAGGATCAACACACTCAACAGTTGTTGATGCACGCCCTGAATTCCACGGTAATTCAGCAGATATGTACTTAGAAGGCTCTGACCAACATCGTGGTTGGTTTATGTCTTCACTGATGATCTCGACTGCAATCAAAGGTAAAGCGCCTTACCGTGAAGTATTAACACACGGTTTTACCGTAGATGGGCAAGGCCGTAAAATGTCTAAATCTATCGGTAACACAGTCAGTCCACAAGATGTAATGGATAAATTGGGTGCTGATATCCTACGTTTATGGGTCGCATCAACAGATTACACAGGCGAAATTGCCGTATCTGATGAAATCTTAAAACGTGCGGCTGATACTTATCGTCGTATTCGTAATACAGCGCGTTTCTTCTTAGCGAACTTAAACGGGTTTGATCCTGCAAAACACCAAGTTAAGCCAGAAGAGATGGTGACACTTGATCGCTGGGCAGTCGGTCGTGCAAAAGCCGCACAAGCGGATATCCTAAAACACTATGAAAATTATGATTTCCATAATGTTATTCAGCGCCTAATGCAATTCTGTTCAGTAGAAATGGGTTCTTTCTACTTAGATATCATTAAAGACAGACAGTACACCGCGAAAAGCGATAGCGTGGCTCGTCGTAGTTGCCAAACGGCGTTATTCCATATCAGTGAAGCCTTAGTTCGTTGGATGGCACCTGTTATGTCATTCACCGCTGATGAGATCTGGAATGAGTTGCCTGGTGAACGTGCAAAATATGTCTTAACGGAAGAATGGTATACCGATCTATTTGGCTTAGATGCATCAGAAACGTTAAATGATGACTATTGGGCTGAATTACTTGCCGTTCGTGGTGAAGTCAACAAAGTATTAGAGCAGGCTCGTACAGATAAACAGCTACGTGGATCTTTAGAAGCATCAGTCACTCTGTATGCTGATAAAGCGTTAGCAGATAAGTTAAATGCGTTAGGTAACGAACTGCGTTTTGTTTTATTAACTTCTCAAGCGAAAGTGGCAGATATTAATGAAGCACCAGAAACGGCATTAGCTTCTGATATGTCGGGTTTAAAAATTGTCCTTAACAAAGCCGATGGCGAAAAATGTCCTCGTTGCTGGCATTATGCGACAGATATCGGTCAAGTAGCGGAACACGCTGAATTATGCGGACGCTGTGTTACTAACGTAGCCGGTAACGGTGAAGAACGTAAGTTTGCTTAATTAATGAAGAAAACACTTTGCTCTACAGGTTTACGCTGGCTATGGCTAGCTGTCGCCGTAGTGGTGTTGGATTTAGGTACGAAACAGTATTTCATGCAGACATTTCGTCTGTATGAATCTGTTGCCGTGATGCCTTTTTTCAATTTCACTTACGCGCATAACTATGGTGCTGCCTTTAGCTTTTTAGCAGATAAAGGGGGATGGCAACGTTGGTTTTTTGCACTGATTGCATTGGCAATCTGTATTACCTTATTGGTAATGATGTATAAAAACAAAGCGAGTGCCAAACTAAGTAACGTTGCTTATGCGCTAATTATTGGCGGAGCATTGGGTAATCTCTCTGATCGTCTGATCCACGGGTTTGTCATCGATTTTCTTGATATTTATATTGGAGATTGGCATTGGCCTACCTTTAATATTGCTGATATGGGGATTTGTATCGGTGCTGGGCTTATTATTATTGAAAGTTTTTTCCCTGATAAAAATGTCAGTCCTCAAGATACAAAAAAGCAAAAGTAATCAGACAAGAAGTTAACTAAAATAACCCCTGCCTTATGGCGGGGGTTACGCTTAATAGAAGGTATTAGTATGGTTATGCAGGTACTCAACGACAGCGCAGTGTTGCTGAATTTCACTTTAAAGTTAGCTGATGGTTCTGTTGCTGAATCTACACAAGCACATGGTAAACCCGCCCTTTTTCGTTTAGGTGATGACAGTTTATCGCCAGCTTTAGAAGCTGAATTATTGGGATTATCAATAGGGGATAAAAAAACCTTTACGCTTGCGGGTGAACATCTTTTTGGTAAATACAATCCTGACTTGATCCAATACTTTATGCCTTCTGACTTTACAGAGTCTGGTGTGCCTGAGGCGGGTACTATCATGCTATTTACAGCGATGAATGGCAGCGAAATGCCAGGCATTGTAAGAAATGTTACTGAAGACTCTGTCACCGTTGATTTTAACCATCCGTTAGCGTCAGAAGAAGTGACATTTGATATTGAAGTTGTCAGCATCAATCCTGAGGAGGAAACAACACATGCAAATATTGCTGGCTAACCCACGAGGCTTTTGTGCGGGTGTTGACCGAGCTATCAGCATTGTTGATCGCGCTCTGGAAATCTATGGCGCACCTATTTATGTTCGTCACGAAGTTGTTCATAACCGCTATGTCGTTAATGACTTACGTGAACGCGGCGCTATCTTCATTGAAGAAATTTCAGAAGTACCCGATAACGCAATTTTAATTTTCTCTGCTCATGGGGTGTCTCAAGCTATTCGTCAAGAAGCTCGTTCACGTAATTTAACAATGCTTTATGATGCAACGTGTCCATTAGTTACTAAAGTTCATATGGAAGTGGCAAGAGCGAGCCGTAAAGGCAAAGAAGCGATATTAATAGGTCATGCAGGACACCCAGAAGTTGAAGGCACAATGGGGCAATACAATAACCCTGAAGGGGGAATGTATTTAGTTGAATCGCCAGCCGATGTGTGGAAATTAAAAGTGAAAGATGAAGACAATCTTTGCTTTATGACCCAAACAACGCTTTCTGTTGATGATACATCAGAAGTGATTGACGCTTTAAATGCGCGTTTCCCCAAAATTATTGGACCTCGTAAAGATGATATCTGCTACGCAACAACCAATCGTCAAGAAGCCGCGAGAGAGCTTGCTGAAAAAGCGGATGTTGTCTTTGTTGTTGGCTCTAAGAACTCATCAAACTCTAATCGCTTAGCAGAGCTTGCTCAGCGTGCGGGTAAGCCTTCTTATCTTATCGATAGCTTTGAAGATATTGATGAGTCATGGGTCGCTAATGCAAATATTGTTGGCGTTACGGCTGGGGCTTCAGCACCAGATATTTTGGTTCAACAAGTATTAGAGCGTTTAAAAACCTTTGGTGCTGATGACGTGGTCGAATTATCAGGGCGTGAAGAAAATATTGTTTTTGAAGTGCCTAAAGAGCTTCGCCTCGATTATAAAGTTATCGAATAATCTCACTTAAATGTGATAGTGAATTTAAAAAGCAGCGAGGATAACGCTGCTTTTTTTATGGATAAAGTAAAGTTAAATGAATAACCATGCTGTTCATCTCTTTTACTGATAATGACCACCGTTTTGTGTGTTTTTCTTATCTCTAACGTTAAATGCTGGCATCAAGTGGGTGACATAGCTACTCTGTAAACAATAAATAGAGATAATAAGTATTGTTAAGGAGAAATTTAGTTATGTCTGCAAAAGAACTTCGTCTTGCTGTTGTTGGTGCGGGTGGTCGTATGGGACGCCAATTAATTCAGGCAATTTCTCAACAAGAAGGAACCGTTTTAGGTGCTGCTTTTGAGCGTACTAATTCTTCATTGATTGGCGCTGATGCCGGAGAATTAGCAGGCATCGGGCATATTGGCGTTGCTATTACGGATAACTTGCTGGCTCAAGCGGGTGAATTTGATGTATTAATTGATTTTACACGCCCAGAAGGAACGCTTTCTCATATTGCATTTTGTGTAGAACAGAAAAAAGGCATGATTATTGGTACGACAGGCTTTGATGATGAAGGTAAAAAAGCGATTGAAAATGCCGCCCAAGTTATTCCTATTGTGTTTGCCGCTAACTTTAGTGTGGGTGTCAATTTAGTGCTTAAATTACTTGAAAAAGCGGCTAAAGTGATGGGATCTTACAGTGATATTGAAATTGTGGAAGCTCATCATCGTCATAAAGTTGATGCACCATCAGGTACTGCATTAGCGATGGGTGAATCCATTGCAGATGCATTAGGTCGTGATCTCAAAGCGTGTGCAGTTTATGAGCGAGTAGGGCATACAGGAGAGCGTGATCCTCAAAGCATTGGTTTTGCAACTATTCGTGCTGGTGATATTGTGGGAGAACACACAGCCATTTTTGCTGATATTGGTGAGCGAGTAGAGATAAGCCATAAGGCTTCTAGCAGAATGACCTTTGCAAATGGTGCTGTTAAGGCTTCTGTTTGGTTAAGTGATAAAAACTCTGGTCTTTATAATATGAAAGATGTTCTTTCTTTAGAGGATTTATAGTTTATAATTATTTTAATTTATTGAAAACTCACGATTATTTTTGCAATTGTGAGTTTTTATTTTATTTGTTTCTTTGTTTTATCTATTTTAATTATTTTTATTAATTATCTCTTTTTTTTATTCGTTTTTACCTATCTAAATACACAAAAACCTCACTTTATTCCTTCTTTCTTCTCTTTTTAAGTTATCTTGGTAAGCAAACGGTTAAATTTGTAAGATTGATTATGTAAATCGTTACTTGATTAATTAAATTGCTAATAAATGATATTTTTTAAATTAAAAAGGTGTTTTTTCTAGACATCTGCTCATTCGATCTTTAGAATGCGCCCAATTTGCCAAAAATTTGCCCAATTTTATGTTTTTGGCATTGATTTAGAGGCTTAAATCTGAATTAATATGCACTAAATGTGATTTATTATTCTCTGGAGGGCGTTTTGATTAGAAAAGCTATATTGGTTCTAGAAGATGGGACCGAATTCCACGGCAAGTCGATTGGCGCAGAAGGCGCCGCCATCGGTGAAGTCGTTTTTAATACTTCAATGACCGGTTATCAAGAAATACTAACCGACCCTTCTTACTCCCAACAAATTGTTACTCTTACTTATCCCCACATTGGCAACACCGGCGTTAATCGTTCAGATGAAGAATCAGAAACAATCCATGCTCAAGGCTTAATTATCCGTGACTTGCCATTAGTGATGAGCAACTATCGTGCTCAAGAAACGTTATCTGATTATCTTAAACGCCATAATATCGTTGCTATTGCGGATATTGATACACGTAAGTTAACGCGTTTGTTGAGAGAAAAAGGCGCACAAAACGGTTGTATCATCGCCGGCGAACATCCTGATACCCAACTTGCACTCGAAAAAGCCAAAGCCTTTCCCGGCTTAAAAGGGATGGATTTAGCCAAAACAGTCACTGCCAAACAGCCTTACCAGTGGATGCAAGGAAGTTGGACGCTAAAAAATGAATTACCCGACGCTAAATTAGCGACTGAATTGCCATTGCATATTGTGGCGTATGATTTTGGTGTGAAACGTAATATTTTACGTATGCTGGTGGATAGAGGGTGCCAAGTCACGGTTGTACCTGCTCAAACATCAGCTCAAGATGTTTTAGCCCTTTCTCCCGATGGTATTTTCCTTTCTAATGGCCCCGGGGATCCAGAGCCCTGTGATTACGCCATTAACGCCATTCAAACCTTTTTAACCAGTGATATTCCAGTATTTGGTATTTGTTTAGGGCATCAACTATTAGCATTAGCGAGCGGCGCAAAAACCATCAAAATGAAATTTGGTCACCATGGTGGCAATCATCCTGTTAAAGATTTAGATAAAAATACGGTGATGATCACAGCGCAAAACCATGGATTTGCCGTTGATGAAACCTCTCTTCCTGCTAATTTACGTGTGACACATAAATCTCTGTTTGATGGTTCTTTACAAGGCATTCATCGCACAGATAAACCAGCATTCAGTTTCCAAGGTCATCCAGAAGCGAGTCCTGGACCGCATGATGCCGCACCTCTTTTTGATCACTTTATCGAGCTTATCGCGCAATATCGTCAAAACCTGCAATCAGTGACAACCAAATAAATCAGGAGCGAAAGAAATGGCTAAAAGAACAGATATCAAAACAATCCTGATTTTAGGTGCAGGTCCGATTGTTATCGGGCAAGCGTGCGAATTTGACTATTCAGGCGCTCAAGCATGTAAAGCCCTACGTGAAGAGGGATATCGAGTTATTTTGGTAAATTCAAATCCTGCAACCATTATGACCGATCCTGAAATGGCCGATGCAACGTATATCGAGCCTATTCACTGGCAAGTTGTGAGAAAAATTATTGAAAAAGAGCGTCCTGATGCTGTATTACCGACAATGGGAGGACAAACAGCACTAAACTGTGCGTTAGAGTTAGAGCGCCAAGGTGTTTTAGCCGAGTTCGGTGTCACCATGATTGGTGCCACAGCTGATGCAATTGATAAAGCAGAAGATAGACAACGCTTTGATAAAGCGATGAAAAAAATCGGTTTAGATACAGCTCGTTCAGGTATAGCACATACGCTGGATGAAGCTTTTGCTGTTGCTGAACAAGTGGGTTTTCCTTGTATTATTCGTCCTTCATTCACGATGGGCGGAACCGGTGGTGGGATTGCTTATAATCGTGAAGAATTTGAAGAAATTTGTATTCGAGGTTTAGATTTATCACCAACCAATGAACTGTTAATTGATGAATCACTCATTGGCTGGAAAGAGTATGAGATGGAAGTGGTGCGCGATAAAAACGATAACTGCATTATCGTTTGCTCCATTGAAAACTTTGATGCAATGGGAATTCATACGGGAGATTCCATTACTGTCGCGCCAGCACAAACACTTACCGACAAAGAATATCAAATTATGCGTAATGCCTCGATGGCGGTATTACGTGAGATAGGTGTTGAAACGGGGGGATCTAACGTTCAGTTTGCTGTTGATCCTAAGACAGGACGCTTAATTGTTATTGAAATGAATCCTCGAGTTTCTCGTTCATCCGCGCTTGCCTCTAAAGCGACTGGCTTCCCAATTGCGAAGGTCGCTGCAAAATTAGCGGTAGGCTATACCCTTGATGAGCTGATGAACGACATTACGGGAGGGAGAACACCAGCCTCTTTCGAACCTTCTATTGATTATGTTGTGACAAAAATTCCTCGTTTTAACTTTGAAAAATTTGCAGGGACAAATGACCGATTAACCACGCAAATGAAATCTGTTGGCGAAGTGATGGCAATAGGTAGAACACAACAAGAATCCTTACAAAAAGCGTTACGAGGTCTTGAAGTTGGGGCGACAGGATTCGATCCTAAAGTTGATTTAGATGACCCTGAAGCATTAACAAAAATTCGTCGTGAACTAAAAGAAGCAGGCTCAGACCGAATTTGGTATATCGCGGATGCTTTCCGAGCAGGACTATCTGTTGATGGTGTCTTTAACCTCACTAATATTGACCGCTGGTTCTTAGTTCAAATAGAAGAAATTGTTCGCCTTGAAGAAAAAGTCAGCGAAGTGGGTATAAAAGGGTTAAGTGCTGATTTCTTGCGTCACTTAAAACGTAAAGGTTTTGCTGATGCGCGTTTAGCTAAAGTACTTAACGTAAAAGAAGATGTTATTCGCCAATTGCGGGAGCAATATCAACTCCATCCTGTTTATAAACGTGTTGATACTTGTGCGGCAGAATTTGCTACTGATACGGCTTATATGTACTCAACTTATGAAGATGAGTGCGAGGCAAATCCACATCAAGATAAACCGAAAGTCATGATCTTAGGTGGGGGACCAAACCGCATAGGCCAAGGGATTGAATTTGATTATTGCTGTGTACATGCAGCGCTTG
This sequence comes from Proteus vulgaris, assembly GCF_033708015.1. Lineage (NCBI taxonomy): Bacteria > Pseudomonadati > Pseudomonadota > Gammaproteobacteria > Enterobacterales > Morganellaceae > Proteus > Proteus vulgaris. The sequence continues at coordinate 675,594 of NZ_CP137920.1, forward strand.
CGTTACGTGAAGACGGCTACGAAACCATCATGGTGAACTGTAACCCTGAAACGGTTTCAACGGATTACGACACTTCTGACAGACTCTATTTTGAACCTGTTACATTAGAAGATGTGCTTGAAATTGCGCGTATCGAAAAACCGAAAGGGGTTATCGTGCAATATGGTGGACAAACACCATTAAAATTAGCCAGAGCGCTAGAAGCTGAAGGTGTACCAATCATCGGGACAGCGCCAGATGCTATTGATAAAGCCGAAGATCGTGAGCGTTTCCAAAAAGCGGTTGATAAATTAGGGCTTAAACAGCCTGAGAATGCCACTGTAACCGCGTTAGAAGAGGCGGTAGAAAAAGCACAATTGATTGGCTATCCGCTGGTCGTTCGTCCTTCTTATGTACTTGGTGGACGTGCAATGGAAATTGTTTATGACGAGGTTGATTTACGCCGCTATTTCCAAACTGCAGTGAGTGTGTCAAACGATGCCCCTGTCTTATTAGACCGTTTTCTTGATGATGCGATTGAAGTCGATATTGATGCGATTTGTGACGGTACACAAGTTGTGATTGGTGGCATTATGGAGCATATAGAACAAGCGGGGGTTCACTCAGGTGACTCAGCTTGCTCATTGCCTGCTTATACTCTAAGCAAAGACATTCAGGATGTGATGCGTAAACAAGTCCGTGAACTTGCGTTTGAATTAGGTGTAAAAGGGTTGATGAATGCACAGTTCGCGGTAAAAGGTGATGATGTTTATCTTATTGAAGTCAATCCTCGAGCCGCTCGTACCGTACCTTTTGTGTCAAAAGCCACGGGAGTGCCATTAGCCAAAGTCGCCGCGCGTGTCATGATGGGGCAAAGCCTTGATGCACAGGGGGTAACAAAAGAAGTTATTCCACCTTATTACGCTGTAAAAGAGGTCGTTTTACCTTTCAATAAGTTTGCCGGCGTGGATCCGATTTTAGGACCAGAAATGCGCTCAACAGGCGAAGTCATGGGCGTTGGCGCAACCTTTGCTCAAGCCTTTGCTAAAGCGATGTTAGGCAGCAGTTCTACCATGAAGAAAAAAGGTAGGGCACTTCTTTCTGTGCGTGAGGGTGATAAAAAGCGAGTTGTTGATTTAGCGACGAAATTACTAAAAAGTGGATTTGAATTAGATGCGACACATGGTACAGCCATTGTATTAGGTGAGGCGGGAATCAATCCACGTTTAGTGAACAAAGTACATGAAGGACGACCACATATTGAAGATAGAATTAAAAATGGCGAATATGACTATATTGTTAATACGACTTCTGGTCGTCAAGCCATTGAAGATTCTAAAATTATTCGTCGCAGTGCATTAAGATATAAAGTCCATTATGATACGACGTTAAATGGCGGATTTGCGACAACACTGTCATTAACGGCGGATCCAACGGCAAGTGTTATTTCAGTTCAAGAAATGCATAAAAAGATAAAATAAAAATTAAGTTTATTTATTATCGTAATTAAGATCCTGCATATGAGAAAACACATATTCGGGATCCTTTCTATTGCCATTCAGAAAAGATAATTTCTGGAAAAAACAAAAGCCACATTATTATTAATAATAATGTGGCTTTAAATTTAATCTATTTAGTATTTGTAGATGCCGTTACCGCCATTCCATTTAAATGTATCAGTCATTTCTGTTTTATTTCCATGTACTTCTATGATTAGTTTAAATACACCATCGCCTGAGTCTGGTTCCCAACATTCTTTATCAACGGCATCATCTAATGTTTTTGTCTCAAATGCATGCATCACTCCCGAGCCTTTCTGCAAGGTAAAAGAAGATGGATAAACTATACTTTGATTAATGACTCCTTGCGTATAACTCGATGGATTTAATGTTATATTATTTATTTCCGCAGTTAACTTGATTGGATAAAGCAATTTGTCAGGCTCACCCTTAAATTGTATTTCAGGTATGGCGATGAAGTTTATAGACCTTATTTCCATACCGGTTCGGCAATATGTAGCTGAGGTACCATCATCTGTATGTATAAATTTAGAATGGAATTGAATTGCCATTAAACTTCTAGCTGTTGCTACGGAAATAGATTTAACTGCAATATTATATTCTTTAGTATAAGGCGTATTATTGAAATCATATGTGCTCACTTTTAATTTCAAATTTTGTGGCTTATTAATATATTCTTCAGGTAGAACGAATAAAGCTGGAGTAGATATATTGTTTTTAGGCTGATAATCTTGTCTTTCAAGTAATTGAATTAACTTATTGTCTTTATCATACAGTGCAAAGTTAATAGCGAAAGGTGTTTCCGGTGAACTCCAATTAACAGTAAATTGATTATCCGTGGTGTAAATAGGTTCCCAAGATAAATCGCTTGAATTTGAAGCAATAGCATTGTGACCACCAGACTGAAATGTGATTGAATCAATATTCACATGAGGCGTAGGTTTTACTCTAACAGAATAACTATTCTCATAATTATGATAATAATCATCATCTTTAATTGATAATGTGAGTGTGGCATTTCCCAACTTTAAGTGAGTGATCTTACCTTCTGGAGTCACTTCTACAATATCTGGATCACTACTACTCCAAATGGCATGAACTGTAGTCGGTATTTCGGGCGTTGGTTTTTGAGCAGTCACTATGCCAGTTGATAATGCATCAACAATTATTATCTCTGTTGAATTTTTAAAACGATAATTGATTGTTCCTTTATCTTGTGTGTAATTAATGACTGTACTTGATGATTTAAATTGCTCCGTTGATTCAGATAATACGGTAATAGCGGTATCACCTGGCTTTATTGGTGTAATTTTTCCTTGATCATCGATGGCTATTATCGTTTTTTTGTAATTGATAAATTGTTTAGGTGGTGGGTTGTTTACTGCATCTTTATTGTTATATAAAAGCACCACTTGTTGTGGAATATTATCATCCCAAATGGAATGTAATTGAGTTTCCTTCGCCATTAATCCAATATCTGCTTTTTCAATAACTAAAGGATAACTCGTTTGAGCGGGTTGATATTGATCATTACCAGATGTTTGGAGTGTGATAATGACAGTGCCTGCTTTTTTCATCGAAATACTACCGTTAGTCGTATTAATAGAGGCTATAGTTGGATCGGAACTAGACCACATCACGTTAATATTATTCGGCAATCCCGTATAGCCTAATGCACTGATAGGCGCTGAAGCGTAGGTCTCTTGCTGAATTTTTTTGTCAAAAATAATATCAGGTTTCGGGATAGTCACTTTAATGGTTAATGGTTTTGCAATGGTTAATCCTTCCGCTTCAGCGGTTAAGATAATATCTGTTTTAATATGGGAAGTAAGATTGGTTTGATATTTACCATTTCCTAATGAATTTAGTGGGTTATCACTAAAATTAGGTTTACCACTGGTTGTTTTTATCGAAACTTTTTTACCATCAATAGTATTACCGTATTTATCCATTAAATTTACAGTGAGTAGGGCGCTATCTTTATCATCTCCTCCTATTGATTGACGGTTACTGTCAAAAGTTGATTTATTGGCATCAATATTCGTTGGATTTACAGTGACATCTTGAATCGGCTTATGATTATTTAAATCAAGATAAGCGCTCATCTTCAATATACCAGCAACCTTGCTGGTGACTTTTGTTTTTGCAATACCTTTAGCATCTGTATAGGTACTAAAGTTATAATCATCGGCTAAACCTTGTAATTTCCATGACACAATAATGTGAGGCAATATATTGTCATTAGCATCCACAATGGTTGCTTGATAGTTAACACCCTTATCTCCAGCAATCATGCTTGTTCTATCGACGTCAACAGATTTTACTCGCCAAGTTGTTGCATCAGCACGAAGTTGTAAGGTTTTTTGTTTTTTGAAATCCACACCATTCACTTTAACACTTAATTGTGCCGTACCTGATTTAGTCCCCGTTGCTTCAATTTCATAATGACCCGGAGAGACTTGTTTGGCTGGACTAAAGTGAATAGTTGGGTTATTAGAGATCCCTTCAACTTGCTGATCTGGCAGAATATTACCGCCTTTATCTTTAATTGCTAAAGTAAGCAATGCTGTATCTGTGCCATTGGCGATGATTGTTTCGGGTATTAAGTTGATTTCTGAACTGTTTTCATCAACATCATCCGCCACAAAATTGACATCGGGAGCCGAATAACTACCTGAAATTAATACGGCATTCACTTTAGCAATACCCGCTGGATTACGTGTTAACTCAACGTTGGCAATCCCTTTATTGTCTGTAAATGTCAGCGGTTTAGCCAGTAAGCTATCTTTATCCGTTATCCATGTTACATCCACGCCACTGTTAACGGGGTTATCATGTTTATCGCTGATATAAGCGCTATAACTGATAGTATCGCCTGCATGAGGATGTGAATTACTTATCACAAACCTGTCAACTTTGGCTGTCTGGTTATTAGGCAGAACAGTTAATGTCGCTGTTTGTGTGAGCGTGACTGAATTAACTTTAGCACTAATGGTTGTTTGACCGGCTTTTAATGCACTCACTTGAGCTTGATAAACCCCAGTTGAGATTTCATTAAATGCAGTTGTGGTTGCGGTTAAATCAGTACCGTAGCTAACGCTGATTTTTTTCTCTAGCCCTGTTAATAAATTAGCGTATTTATCTTTTAATGTTAACGTAATTCGAGAGTGACCTATTTCAGAAATAATCGTGCTAGGGGTAAGCGATAATTGAGATTTATCAGCAGATATCACATCAGTATTAAAGTTAATAGGATGGTCTGCATCGAGAGATTGTTGGCTATCAAGCATCGCTGTCACTTGCGCAGTGCCCGCTTGTGTACTGCTTAAGGTAATTTCTGCAATCCCATTTTTATCCGTTTTACTGATAGGTAATGAAAGTTTACCTAGAGAGGTTAACCACCCCACGTCAACACCTTTCACATTTGAGTTACCTTGTTTATCAACAATTTCTGCACGGATTACGACGCTATCAGTACCATTTGCGGTAACATCGAAAGGTGCGATAACATTAACTGCATTAATCCTGACATTTTGCTTGTCAGCAATAAAACCAAGAGGATGAGTTAACTTAAAGTTATTACTTGCATTAGTATATTCAACATGAATAAGGCTAATACCTTCTTGTCTACCGCGGATGGTCGTTTGATAAACGCCAGTATTAATTTCTTTAATGTCACTGAATTTAATGGTGCTATTATCACCCGAGAACGTAATAAATTTTTCTTGTTTAGGCACTGGGTTATCAAATTTATCCTTTAAGATTATTGTGCCAGTAGCAAGTGATTGACCATTAGCAATAATAGATTGAGGTTCAATCAAAAATGTACTTTGTGATGCATTGGCTAGACCTGCAATAAAATGAAGGTTTTTTGTGTCACTTTGACCATTTCCCAGTGTTGCTGTAATAGTAGTCGGTTGTGCTTCAGTGCCTTTTATGACAACTTGTACATAACCATTGTCATCAGTTTTGACCATATTTTCACTCAACACATTATGGGTTGAATGCCAGAATACAGATTGTTTTATTAATGGATTATTTTCAGCATCAGTAACATGAGCCATTAAAGTGATCGTATCGTTATTATCTGCAATCGCTTCTGTTTTGTTATTTACTGTCGTTAAGACAATATTGGCACTATTCGGATTGGCAATAGCGTTTAGTGTCACTTGCGCTTTTTCTTTATTTAAAAGCGTGGCAATAATATTTGTCGTCCCTGCTTTTTTGGTGCGAATTCGATTAGTTGTTTGCCCTTGATTATCAGTCACACTCTTTTGTTTATCGAGTGTGCTTGAGGCACTAGATTGCCATTCGACAGTAACGTTAGGCAATTTATTACCAAATTTATCTTTTACTACGGCGGTGACTATCGCTTGTTCTTTATTGTCTGCAATTAATTCAGTTTTATTTGTGGTTAACGTGATTAAACCTTGCTGGTTATTAGCAATAAAAGTAATAGGTAATGCATCGAGTGATTCATTACTGATACTGGCAGTGACAATCACATCAAAGGCTTGCGTACTCGTCACTGTCGTTTGAGCAATACCTTGGTTATCTGTTGTTGAAATTTCATTAATAGCAACAACTTGTTGATCGCGGTTAGTAGACCAAATGACTTTTGCATTCGGTAAGATATTGTGATTTTTATCTTCAACGACAGCGGTAAATGTGACTGTTGTTTTGCCATCAGCAATATAAGGTGGTGCTGATGGAGTCACCGAAATAATCTTACCATTCGATAAATCAGCAATAAATTGCGTTGTTTTTTTCGTGGTTATCTTATTAACCAGCACAGCAACTGTTACCGTACCTGATATCTTGCTGGTCATGGTTGTTGATGCATTACCTTGATTATCTGTTAATAATTCGGTTTCTTTAAGTTGCGCTTGATTATCAGCAGATAATTGAATTTTGGCATTGGGGACAGGGTTGTTATTTTTATCAACGATATTTAAATCAATTAACTTTTGATCCGTTCCATTAGCAAATGAACTGTTTGGGCTAATAGTGAAAGTCTTTATTTTGGCTGAGTTAATATCAGCAATAAAATCAACATTAGTTGAATAGGTAATATTTCTAACATTAGCATTAACCGTGCTTTTACCTATATGTGTATTGGTGATTGGAACTATAATTTTACCTTCAGCATCTGTGTTGGCTTGTCCAATAATCGTTGCACCATTATCCGCTGTAAAAGAGACGGGATAGTTAGGAATTCTATTCGCATTAATGTCCGTTACGATAACTTGAATTTTATTTTGGGTTATACCATCGGCAGGTGCGTGGTTTTTAAGTACGGTTAATCCCCCTTTAGAAATGATGGCAGAATGTATATCAGCGACAAAAGTCACTTGTGCTTGATTAAAGATGTTATCCCTAAATTTAGGTGTCAACGTCAAAATTTCAGGAGAACTTCCTGCGGTTACAGTGACTTGATATTTCCCTGTATCTATTTGGCTGAAATTAGAGATTTTACTACCACTAACAGGGTTATTAGATTGAACTTGAAGTGAGAGGTCTTCGAAATTGATATCAACAGGAAGATTATCATTATCTAAAATTGATAAAGTCAGATTTTGTGCTGAGTAATTATCTGCGGGCAGTTGTGTGGTTGTAGGTGTAAATTGGCTATTTTGTGTATTGATAGCAGATTGATCAACAATAATTTGACTTTGTACGGGATCAGAACGATTACCTTGTTCATCAATAGCAACGGCGCTTATTGTGTAGCTATTTTTTTCAGAGGAGCCAGTAATATGACGAGGAAGGATAATTGAGTAACTAAGATTATTATTGTGATTAATCTTACCTCCATTGGCAATTAGGCGACTCGCAGACCATTCAATTTGTTTAACGGGATATTTAGAGTGAACTTGTACACCGAGATCTTTTTCTTCTTTTGCGTAACCATTAATTGTTGGTGTAATAGAGAGGAAGACTAAAGTTTTCTTTTTATATTCCAAAACAATGTCATTATTTCTATCAACAAAATCATAGCGATTTCCTGACATTAAACGCATTGCTCGCACATTATTCGGATTAAGTTGTGAAGAGAGTGATTCTCCAAGTCGATATTGGATATTTACATCAAATTTATTATCACTATTATCATTTAAACCAAAACGACGCTCAGCGCCGAGAGTAAGTAAAGGTACCGGCGTATAAGTGAGTCCCGCCGTATAAGCGTGGGGGTTTTCTTGGCGATTATCCTTGCCAAATAAGCCGACTTCTTTACCGTAATATTGTTCAAAAATAAGTTTTGTGCCTAATTGTGGATAAGCAGGTAGGTAGCCTTCTGCACGAATATCCCAACCATTAGCAGGACGTTCGTTATAATCTATAACATCGTCAGAGGTACGCCAGTTTGATAGACGATGGTAGTGATTTGCACTTAACTTAAAATAGTCTCGCCATACTTCCGCACCTACACCAAAACGGCTGTGGTATCGACTTAAATCGTAGTCATAAAAAGCATTAAGACCCACCATAAATTTATCAGCAAAATGCCGATAACCAATGCCTTGGTTTAATTGGCTACGAGAATCTTTACGGTGATAACTGGTTTGAGAAAAAACTAAGTTCTTTGCGCTATCATAGAGTGGAATAAGAAGATCAGCAGAGCTTCCTTCCAAAGTGAATTTTTTGTCTGTTGAAAGTGAGACTTGAGCATGACCAAACTGATTTAACCATTGTTCTATTTGTTGATTGGCTTTACTTGATATTCGGCTTATTGCATATTGCGTCGCATCGGTATCTTTATTTAATAAAGATGAGTTATCGACAATAATTTGAGCAAGTTCTTGTCCGTTAGTTGAAGGGATCGGAATATCTTGATTGTTATTATTTAGCCATTTTTTTGTTAATAAAGCGTCGTCGGGGATATTAAGTGTAATACCTTCTTTTATTTTTAATTTACCGACTAAAGAGACATAGTTAGGATTAGCCTCAATAAGTTTAAATAATTTTATATTAAATTGTTTAGCGATAGATTCAGGTGTGTCACCTACTTTAACTAAATAGGTTTTTTGTTCTTTTAACAATTTAACAGTTTGTTTTTCTTGATTATTCCCATTAGCAAACACATTGGCTGGAAGGGTTGCTGAGATAGGGAAAACCAGTTGCATAAAGATATTAAACCATGCAACTTTCTTTGTAATAGAAGAGAGTTGAGGTGTTAACCCACTTTTACATATTGTCATTTTTATTCTCACCGTAATAAATAATGATGAGATTCTCGTATTTATAGGCGAGTTATATATCAGAAAGTGAAGGTGAATTAATTAATTTATAAATATCTAAAAATTAGAGATCAAAAAATAAAAATGAGAGTAAAAAAAGAGTGAAGAATATTTGGTTATTTGGCGTAGAAAAGCCAATAGAAAATTTATTCTATTGGCCTGTTAATTGGCATCTAAAAATTAGACATCGACAAAAATATCAGGATCAGGGCCTAAACGTTTTTTCTGCTCAAGAAGCGTAATTTCAGCCAATTCTTCTTTTTCTAATTTAAAATCAAAAATATGGAAGTTTTCTTCTATACGAGAAGGGGTGACTGATTTTGGAATAACGACAAGTCCACTATCTAAATGCCAGCGTAAAACAATTTGTGCTGGTGTTTTATGATATTTTTCAGCCAGTTTTTGAATAATAGGCTGATCAAAGACACCTTCACCTCCCTGTGCTAATGGACTCCAAGATTCGGTGACAATTTTATGGGTTGTATTCCATGCCCTTAACGGTGCTTGTTGCATTAATGGGTGAATTTCAATCTGATTTACCACAGGTGTTACACCTGTTTCGGTAATGAGACGTTCTAGATGTTCTTCTTTAAAATTACAGACACCAATGCTTTTTACTAATCCTTCTTTTTGCAAAATAATCATTTGCTTCCAAGCTTCGATATAAAGCTCTCGTGAAGGCACTGGCCAATGTATTAAATAGAGATCAATATAATCAAGTTGCAAACGCTGGAGACTTTCTAATACGGCACCACGGGCATGAGTTTGATCGTTATTCCATAATTTTGTTGTGATAAAAAGTTCATCACGAGGAACAGTGTTCTGTTTTAATGCTTTACCTACACCTTCTTCATTGTGATAAATCGCTGCCGTATCAAAAAGGCGATAACCTGTATCAAGTGCGTGATGAATCGCGTTAATAACTTGATGATTATCTGCTTTCCAAACACCTAGGCCAAGTTGTGGAATGGTATTTCCATCAGATAATTTGATCAGTTTAGGTTTATCCATTTTTATCTCCAGAGTCGCATAAAGTACTTAGAGTGCCGCTATATAAATACGTTGACTGACTTCTAATGTGATATCTTGATGCTCACCCAGTGCAATTTGTCCATGCTCTTCCAACTTTCGCACTAATGCAGGAATATCTTCTTCACTGATTTTGAAATCAGCCAGTCGAGTTCTAAGTCCCATTAATTCAAAGAATTTTCGAGTTTCATTAATCGCAGTTTCAATTTTAAAAGCATCAGAACCTTGGTTTATACCCCAAACTTTTTGTGCATATTGAATTAACTTGTCGTATTTAGCTTGACGTTTTTCATTTAGTAATGCAGGTAAAACGATGGCGAGGGTTTGCGCATGATCAAGTCCGTGTAAAGCCGTAAGTTCGTGACCTAATGCATGTGTCGCCCAATCTTGAGGAACACCAACACCAAGGATACCATTTAGCGCTTGTGATGCTGTCCACATTATATTAGCACGGATATCATAGTCTGTTGGTGATGTCAGCGCTTTTGGTCCTTGATCAATTAAAATACGTAAAAGACCTTCCGCATACTCATCTTGTACACGCGCATTCACTGGATAAGTGAGATATTGCTCTAAGATATGAATAAAAGCATCAACAACACCGTTGGCGGTTTGTCTTGGAGGTAAAGAATAGGTGGTTGTTGGATCTAAAATAGCGCAATGAGGATAAACATGAGGGCTGGCAAAGCTTTGTTTATCCATGGTCTGTTTTCTGCTGATAACAGAGAAGCTGTTGGTTTCTGTCCCTGTTGCTGGAAGTGTTAATACACAGCTTAAAGGGAGTGCTTTTTCAATAACTTTACCGCGGCTTGTGACAATTTCCCATGGTTCACCTTTATAAGGGATAGCGGCTGCAATAAATTTTGTGCCATCAATCACCGATCCGCCTCCTACCGCTAATAAATGCGTAATACCTTGATATCTGGCATAAGAAACGGCTTTCATTAATGTTTCATAAGAGGGATTGGGTTCAATACCACTAAATTGATGGATTTGATAACCTGGGAGTGCGGTATAGATCTGATCTAAAACGCCGTTGCGTTTAATGCTACCTCCGCCATAAGTTAATAGAATTCTTTCATTTTTTCCGATTTCAGAACGTAATTTTTCTATTTGCCCTTGACCAAAATGAAGGCGAGTGGGGGAGTAATAAGTAAAGTTTTGCATTTTGTATCCACCTTGATTTGATGTTCTGCAATATAACAATTAATCAGGAAAAAGTTTTTCACTGTGTCTAGACGAAATAGCATGACATAACCATAACTGTAAGGTTGTAGAAATAAGAGATGAATTATCTTTCTTAATGACTACAACAATTCAAATTGTAGCTAATTTATAAGGAGTAATATGGAAAACCATTATTTAACATTAAACCAAGAACATTGGGATAAACAAGCCGCAATGGAAAATCAGTGGTCTAAACCTGTCAGTGATGAAGACATTATTGCTGCAAAGCAAGGCGACTGGAAAGTCCATTTAACACCTAATCCGGTTAAAAAAGAGTGGTTAGCAGATATTAAAGGTAAAAAAATACTCTGTTTAGCGTCTGCCGGTGGGCAACAAGCGCCTATTTTAGCGGCTGCTGGTGGCATTGTGACGGTATTTGATTTATCTGAAGGTCAATTAAGCAAAGACTATCAATTGGCACAAAAGCATCAGTTAGATTTAGTAACAATTCAAGGAGATATGGCAGATCTAACGGCGTTTGCTGATGAAAGTTTTGATATTATTTTTCATCCTATCTCTAATTTATATGTACCAGATGTCAATCCTGTTTGGCGAGAGTGCTACCGTGTTTTGAAGAAAGGCGGTGTATTGATGGCGAGTTTTTATAATCCCGTTGTATTTGTTGATGATAGAGATCCACAATTGCGCTCACAGGGATTAATGAGGCCAGCTTACCTTATAGCGATCAAGTTTCGCTACCTTCGGAGATCCTTCAAGAAAAAGTCACCAGAGGTGATGGGCTGGTATTTGGTCATTCTTTAACTGACCTTATTGGTGGGCAACTAAAAGCGGGTTTCTTATTACAAGATTTTGTTGAAGATTTTGCTCCTCATGCTCGTTTCTTAGTTGATAGTTATATTCCAACGTTTCTTGCGTCAAAAGCCATTAAGCTTTAGCAACAAACAGATTAAGGTAAAAAGATGACAGTGATAAATATCAACGGATTTTTACTAGGATATTAATAAGATAGGAGATAAGAAAATGAACAACTGAACTTTTGATGTGTTAGATGATTAAAAAACGCCATTATGATGATTAAAATAATGGCGTTTTTCTTAATTACTTATTACTGGTGCTATTTTTACGATGGCGAATATACATCACAATCGAACCAATTAACCCCGCACTTAAGAGTAATACAGGCAATGTCATCAAAATATTCATGACCAGAGTTTCATGTTTTTGTATAAATGGAATAAGGTTTAGTACATAGCCTAAAGAAACAATAATCCCAACCCACAAGAAACCACTTAACCAGTTAAATAGTTGAAAGCGGCGTTGTTCTAATTCAGATAAACCTGCCAAGGTTGGTAATAATGTACGCACAAATCCAATAAAACGACCGAGTAATAATGCATATAAGCCTTGGCGATGGAAGAGATCATTTGCTTTATGATGATATTGCTCTGGTAATTGAGCCATCCAACGTTTAACCACTTTTGTATCACTTAGCCAGCGGCCTTGTAAAAAACCGAGCCAACTCCCAATACTCGCGGCAGCGCCTAATATAATGATAGTCGGGAAAAAGTGTAAAACACCTTTTGCAATTAAGGCACCGCAAAGAATAAGCAGTGTATCTCCTGGTAAAAATGCGGCGGGTAATACCCCGTTTTCCAGCATAATAATAACAAAAAGAACAATATAGATAACCCATAGCACATTGGGATTAGCTAACACCATATAATCGTGCTGCATTAGTGCGTGAATTATCTCTTTTAATGTACCCATTAGCGAACTCGCATTAAAAAAGGACTTTATGTTCGCTATTCTAACGCAAAATAAAGAGAACGGTTTGATTTAATCCCTGTGGAACCACAGGGATAGATTTTTTTTTATAAAAAATTCATTTTTTATTAAGAAATACGTAAAAATCCTTGTTCTAGATCTTCAATAAGGTCATCTACATTTTCTAATCCAATATGAATACGAAATAATGTTCCTGTAAATATTGGCTGAGTTTCATATTGGCGCATCGCCTTAATATCATTGGGTTGATAACCTAAAATGAGAGACTCAAATCCTCCCCATGAAAATGCCATCTTAAACAATGAGAAGTTATCTAAGAAATGTGCAAATTCTTCAGATGTTAAGATTTTCTTTAAACTAAAAGAGAATAACCCGTTGCTACCCGAGAAATCGCGTTGAAAATATTCATGTCCCTGACAAGAAGCTAACGCAGGGTGATAAACAGTATCAACTAAAGGGTGTTGTTTTAACCAGCGAGCAACTTCTAATGCACTTTGTTCGTGTTGTTTCATCCTGACAGGTAATGTTCTTAACCCTCTTGCTGTCATATAAGCAGTATCAGGATCAACACATTGACCTAATAAATAAGCGTTTTCTCGTAACTGTACCCAACAACGCTCATTAGCCACAGCGAAACCTAACATGCCATCAGAATGGCCATTAATATATTTTGTGGCAGATTGGATTGAAATATCGGCGCCTAATGTGAGTGGTTTAAGCAGTAATCCTGCCGCCCAAGTGTTATCAATCATAATTATGATTTCAGGGTTATATTGGCGAACTGAATTGATTATTCCTTGTAGATCTTGAATTTCCATCGTAATGGATCCCGGAGATTCAAGAAAAACGATTTTTGTTTCGGGACGTAGCAATTGGCTGATTTCTTTGCCGATTAAAGGATCAAAATACGTTGTTGTGACAGCGAATTTACGTAAAAGCTGATCACAAAAATGTTGAGTCGGATCGTAAGCAGAACCTGTCACAAGAATATGTGCACCTTGTTCAATAAATGCGAGTATAGATTGCGTAATGGCTGCCGCACCTGAAGGAAATAGGGCGCAACCTACGCCTTGCTCTAATTCCGTTAAAGCTTCTTGTAAGGCAAAATGTGTGGTTGTACCTCGGCGACCATAAAAAAGCGTACCTTCCGCTCGTTTTTTCGTTGCTTCACGTTTTTGCGCAACGGAATCAAAAATAACAGATGAGGTTCGCTGTATAATTGGATTTACTGCGCCTTGAGAATATTTTTTAGCTCGACCAGAAAGGAGGAGTGAGGTTTCTTGTTTTTTTAGCGTCATCCTTAATACCTTCTTTTAATTGATGGTGTGTTTACCTCAAGTTAATGCATTTTTTGGATAAGTACAAAAGGCTTACGGGGTAATTGATAAAATTTCACGTTACGTGAAAGAACGATAATTTGTCTTAAAAATCGACAAATGAAAAAAAATAGCCAAATAGTAATGATAATTACTATCAAAATGCTTCATGTTTGATATCATTTGAGCGTTTTCTCTTTCCTGATGGCAAACAGGATGATTGTAAGCGAACGATTTTGGGTAAGTAGTGGCGTAAAGATGCTATTACTGAATAAATAAATAGATAAAAAAGAGAGTAAAAGGCCAACTGATGCGTAATTTGACAGCTTCTATTCTATTGGCAATCGGTCTGACAGGCTCTGCTTTTGCGGATACGACTCCTGCCACACCAACGAAACAGCCAACTACTGCTGCCGTTTCTTCAACAGCGACTACACCAACAACTGCTACACCGACTGTTACTGATGCTACGACTTCTACAACAGGTAATGATGTGAAAGCCGTAGAGACTGAAACGACTAAGCCTGACGGTGGTAATACGCCTGTAACAACGGCAGAGAATTCAGAAAATGTACCTTCAGCAACAGAAAATACCTCATCAGAAGTTCAACCTGAATTAGTGACTGGGGGGGGATTTGCCGAAGATTTATCTGTAATGGGTATGTACCGTAATGCTGACTTAGTCGTTAAAAGTGTCATGATTGGCTTACTGTTAGCCTCTATTGTCACTTGGGCACTATTTTTTGCGAAAGGAAGCTATTTGATTTCACTGCGTCGTCGCTTAAGAAATGAGACAGCTCAGTTAGTTGAAGCTAAATCACTCAACGATGCATTAGCAATTAGCAAAAATTTTGGTAATAAGAGCGCAACCGCAGATTTCTTTAATGATGCAGAATTAGAGCGTACTTACTCTCAAGAAAGTAAAGTCGCATCAGGCATTAAAGAGCGTGTTGAAATGCGTATGGAACGCCGCGTTGCAGCCATTATTCGTGAATTAGGTCGCGGTAATGGTTACCTAGCCACAATTGGTGCAATTTCTCCTTTTATCGGCCTTTTTGGTACGGTTTGGGGGATCATGAATAGCTTTATCGGTATTGCACATTCTCAGACGACAAATCTTGCGGTTGTCGCGCCAGGTATTGCTGAAGCCCTATTGGCAACTGCGATTGGTCTGATTGCAGCAATTCCAGCAGTGATTATCTATAACATTTTTGCCCGTATGATCGCAGGTTATCGTGGTGAAATTGGTGATATCGCAACCGGTGTGGTGACATTAGTCAGCCGTGATTTAGATATCGAAAACAGCAAAGCAAGGTAATGAATTATGGCAATGCGTCTTGGTGATGATTCAGGTGATGATAATGAATTGCATGATATCAATGTGACGCCTTTTATTGATGTCATGTTGGTTCTGCTCATTATCTTTATGGTGGCGGCACCCTTAGCTACTGTTGATATAAAAGTAAATTTACCCGCTTCGAGTGCTAAACCACAGCCTCGCCCTGAGAAGCCTGTTTATTTAACAATTAAGTCAGATAAACAAATTTTCATTGGTGAAGAGATGGTCACACATGAAACGATGGCGAATGTATTAGATACCCTGACACAAGCAAACAAAGAGACAACAATCTTTTTCCAAGCAGATAAAACGGTTGATTATGAAACGTTAATGTCGGCGATGGATTCGCTAAGAAAAGCGGGTTATCTCAAAGTTGGACTCGTGGGAATGGAAACCGTCTCCACGGGGGGGTAAAATTTAGCAAATAAGTCATTTTCTAAGTATTATTACGCTATTTTAAAAGCACTTTATTTGTCGTTGTGAAATGATGAATAAAGTGTTTTTTTGTTGTATAAAAAAATAGCATTTTTATTTTTACCATTTTTAATGGTTATCGAGATTATTAATAAAATTGAGTTAGAACTAAATTTAACTTTAGTATTAAATAATATTAATAATAGATAGATTAAGTTACAGAATAAATAATTAATTAAGTTTATTGAGTAATGGTAGGCTGAATCAATTAATGCTAAGTAGATATCATTATTTGAAAGCCTCTAACATTAATATTCATTAACTCTTCATTTTTAGATTTTTTGACATTGAGTTTTTAAAGTTAAATTTAGCTATAACCTTGTGATTTATAATGTCTTTATGTGTATTTGATTTAAGTGTAAAAAGACTTGCGCAAAAAATCTTATTGGATATAATGCACTCAAGTTACAAATTGAAATATTTTGTAACGAGTTAAAACGCCTAATTTATTTATTATCTAAGCTTATCCACATTTGGATACTTATTTTTTTATTGCACCAGGTAGACCGTTGTTTTCAGTCATTCCAATTTCTGATAAGTAAATTTTATTTACTTATTCAAACCACCCCTTATCCTTGATAAGAGGTGAGTACAATAAAACGTGAAAGGCAGAGAACTACACATAGCATTTTATTATTTTAATAAATTTAAAAGCCATAACATTTCGGTGTTATGGCTTTTTTATTTTGCTTGTTATATTTTTTGTCACTGTTGCTTCTAAGTTTAGTGTTTCAGTGTGTACTTTGATGTACCCCATCTTGATACTTATTCTCAGTTTATGATCCATTATTGCGAACCTTTGCCTGATCAAAAAACACAAACAGTTAACAAAGCATTTTTCAGATTTTTAGATTTATGGCCAGTTCTTTTATCTATTCTTACAAAAAAAAAGAATTGACACTTTTTGGGGATTATTTATCGAAAAATTGTGTTTTTTTTATCCACAAAACAACATGGATTTAACATTAAATTTTATTTGCGTTAATTTCGCTATAAATTCGATATGTTATAAGATAACGTAATAAAATTATTACCATTATGTACTAATTAGTAATTATTAACGATCTCATCTTTTTGATGTTACCTCACACTACTCTGTATTTCATTTTATAACGGCTTTATACCAAGTGAACTTCTTATTCTAAAAACGAATATACTTATAACTATATGAAAAATGATAAGAAAAAGAGGTTAATATTTGACTATAAAATAACCATTATTACGGTGATTAAAATTTAATAACAAAAGAAGAGTGAATAAGTTGGTAATAAAAATGAGTTGAAATTAAATATATTAATGTAATCATTTCTTGTTTATGAAATGCAATTTTTAACATTATTTATGATGTAATGTAAAGGTTGATAATATGAAAAAAAGAGTCATCATTATAATTAAAAAATATATTTGAATTCGTTTTTAATAATTTTTATTAGAAATTAGAAATAATGAATTATTAATTTTGTATTATTTTAAATATATTGTCTTATAATTTGGTTGTTTTTTGTGTTTATTGTAAGTTATTGATTAACAATTATTTTAATTCCATTAAATTATGTCTTTATGAGATAATGATAATTATTTTCATTTATATTATCGTTACTAAATAGTATTTTAATAAATTTAAAATGGCGAAATATATAAAAATTGTGCATTAAACTTTATATTGCTGAAACGTTTTTACTCACATAAAGGAATAATTTCTTTTTTAATGGATTATCGCTTGATAATGATCAAGTCATTATTGTGTCGGAGTGTTAAAAAGGCGGTGTTTTAAATTATTCCAATTAAAAAATCATCATATCAGGAGAGATATATGGCCTTGGGGAATAATGTTTTTTCCCATCATGGTATTAACCGACGCGATTTTATGAAATTGTGTGCTGCGTTGTCAGCTACCATGGGATTAAGCGGCAAAGCTGCCGCAGAAATGTCAGAAGCAATGGCATCACCTGAACGTCCACCTGTTATTTGGATTGGTGCTCAGGAATGTACTGGGTGTACGGAGTCTTTATTACGCGCAACTCACCCGACTCTGGAAAACCTCGTTCTTGATGTTATCGCACTCGAATATCACGAAGTGCTTTCCTCAGCTTTTGGTGAACAAGCTGAAGAAAATAAACACAATGCAATGGAGAAATATAAAGGTAAGTACGTCCTCGTTGTTGACGGTTCGATCCCAGACAAAGACGGCGGTGTTTACTGTATGGTTGCAGGAAAGCCAATTCTTGAGCATATCAAAGAAGCCGCTGAAGGCGCTGCTGCGATTATTGCTATTGGTTCATGTTCTGCATGGGGTGGGGTACCTGCTACTGGAGGCAACCCAACAGGCGCTAAATCACTGGAAGCTATTTTACCGGGTAAAACCGTTATCAATATTCCAGGGTGTCCGCCAAACCCACATAACTTCTTAGCAACTGTTGCACACATTATTACTTTCAATAAATTACCTAAGTTAGATAGCAAAAACAGACCGCTTTTTGCTTATGAGCGCTTAATTCACGAAAACTGTGAACGTCGTCCTCATTTTGATGCGGGTCGTTTTGCTAAAGAATTTGGTGATGAAGGTCATCGTCAAGGCTGGTGTTTATATCATTTAGGCTGTAAAGGCCCTGAAACTTATGGTAACTGCCCAACATTAGAATTCTGCGATGTTGGTGGTGGGATCTGGCCTGTGGGTATCGGTCACCCTTGCTATGGTTGTAACGAGGAAGGTATCGGCTTTACGAAAGGTATTTTCCAATTAGCGAATGTTTATCAGCCAACACCAAAAGCGCAAGTACCTGATGTTAATGCAAAAGAAGGTGGTGGAGTCTCTTATGGGGCTGCTGGCTTACTGGGTGCTGTTGTGGGGGCGGTTGCGGGTGTCAGTGTGATGGCTGTGCGTCAATTAGGCCGTGACAAGAATGCCACAGGAGCCTCACAGGAGGATAAACGGTGAATAGGCGTCATTTCTTTAAGCTGGCATCAGGTGGGGTTCTCCTTGCGGGAATGGCGCCCACTGCGAGTCATGCTGCGGCGCAGAACCGTCCCCCAATTCCTGGGTCTCTCGGTATGCTCTACGACTCTACACTGTGTGTAGGCTGTCAAGCATGTGTCACAAAATGTCAGGAAATTAATCACCCGGAGCCAATGGAGCGTGGTGATACTTACGCGAATGGTGATCCGATTTGGTCAAACAATGACAAATTAAGTCCTTACACAAATAACATTATTCAAATTTGGCGTGATGGTACTGGCGAAAATAAAGACCAACTGGAAAACGGTTATGCCTTTATTAAGAAACAATGTATGCATTGTGTGGATGCAAACTGCGTTTCTGTTTGTCCTGTTTCTGCGTTAACCAAAGATCCAAAAACCGGTATTGTCCATTATCACGCGGATATCTGTACAGGTTGTCGTTACTGTATGGTGGGATGCCCTTATAACATTCCAAAATACGATTATGACGATCCCTTTGGTAAGCTTTATAAATGTGAGCTTTGTAACCAAAAAGGTGTTGAGCGCTTAGATAAAGGCTTATTACCAGGCTGTGTTGAAGTTTGTCCTACTGGTGCTGTTATTTTCGGTACACGCGAAGAGTTGCTTGAAGAAGCAAAACGTCGTTTAGCGAAAAAAGCGGGTGAAGAATATCATTATCCACGTCAAACCATTAGTGGTGGCGATACTTATCTTCATAAAATTCCTGAATATCAAGATCATATCTATGGTGAGTTCGAAGGTGGCGGTACGCAAGTCATGGTACTTTCTGCTGTTCCTTTTGACAATTTAGGAATGCCAGACGTGGCGCCATTATCAACGGGTGCACGTTCTGAACATATTCAGCATACGCTTTACAAAGGCATGGTATTACCAATAGCAGCCCTTGCAGGGATCACCTATTTGGTTAACCGTAATAGTAAAAAACAAGAGCAGGAACACCACAAGGAGGATAACGATGTCGAGTCATGATCCTCGTCCACTTGGCGGTAAGTTATTTACTCTAGCAGTAAGAGTATTTTTACCGCTTGCTGTGCTCGGTTTTATTCTTATTGGTAAGCGTTTGGTATTTGGTCTGGGCGATGTCTCTGATCTGAATGGGGGATATCCTTGGGGTATTTGGATTGCCTTTGACTTATTGATAGGAACAGGCTTTGCATGTGGCGGTTGGGCACTTGCATGGGCTGTTTATGTCTTTAATAAAGGGGAGTTTCACCCATTAGTACGCCCTGCATTATTAGCGAGCTTGTTCGGCTATTCATTAGGTGGTTTATCCATTGCTATTGATATTGGTCGTTATTGGAACATGCCTCACTTCTTTATGCCGCAATACTTTAACGTTAACTCAGTGTTATTTGAAACAGCGACCTGTATGACCATCTATATTATGGTGATGGCATTAGAATTCTTACCTGCGTTATTAGAGCGTTTAGGTTGGAAAGTGTCGTTGAAACGTCTTAATAAAGCGATGTTCTTTATTATTGGTCTTGGTGCTTTACTGCCAACCATGCACCAATCTTCAATGGGATCATTAATGATTTCAGCAGGTTGGAAAGTACATCCACTGTGGCAATCTTATGAGATGTTACCGCTGTTTTCTCTGTTAACCGCCTTTCTCCTTGGTTTCACCATCGTTATTTTTGAAGGCTCTTTGCTAAAAGCAAGTCGTACGATGAATGATGATGAAACACCGCTATTTACCAAATTAACTAAAGTGATCGAAGTGTTACTGATTGCATTCTTGGTATGTCGTTGGGGTGAAATTATTTGGAACGGTAAACTGAGTTATATCGGAAATGGGGATATGTTCTCGTGGTTATTCATTGCTGAAAGTGCATTATTATTACTTCCTCTTATTTTGATGCATTTAAATAATAACCGCCGTAGTCCAAGAATGCTGTTTGTTTGTGCTGTATTTATCTTAATTGGCGCAGCAATGTGGCGTATGAACTACTCTTTAGTTGCTTACAATCCAGGTAATGGTTACCACTATTTCCCAACAGCAAGTGAATTGCTGATTTCTATTGGTTTCGTTGCATTTGAAGTAACTGCTTACATTCTTATTATCCGTTTATTGCCGGTTTTACCTGCACAAACAGATTCAAATATACAATTAAAAAAGGCTGAGGTTAAATCATGAGCCAACGCATTACTATTGATCCTATTACCCGTATTGAAGGGCATTTACGCGTCGATTGTGAAATTGATAACGGAAAAGTTGTTAAGGCTTGGTCTTCCGGTACCATGTGGCGCGGAATGGAGGAGATCCTAAAAGGAAGCGATCCTCGTGATGCATGGATTATCGTGCAACGTATCTGTGGTGTTTGTACGACCGTTCACGCGATTGCCTCAGTACGTGCTGTTGAAGATGCTTTAGGTATGGATATCCCTGTCAATGCGCAGTATATCCGTAACATTATTTTAGCTTCTCATATTCTTCATGACCATATCGTTCATTTCTATCAGCTTTCTGCGATGGACTGGGTTGATATTACTTCTGCATTGCAAGCAGATCCTGAAAAAGCATCCGCGATGCTGAAAGGGGTTTCTAAATGGCAATTAAACTCTGCGGAAGAATTCAGAAAAGTTCAGAAGAAAATTCAAGGTTTAGTCGATAGCGGACAATTAGGTATTTTTGCTAATGGCTACTGGGGTCACTCCGCCATGAAATTGCCACCAGAAGTGAACCTGATTGCTGTTGCTCACTATCTGCAAGCGCTTGAATGTCAGCGTGATGCTAACCGTATCGTTGCTGTTCTTGGTGGTAAAACACCTCACATTCAAAACTTGGCTGTGGGGGGCGTTGCTAACCCAATTAATCTTGATGCACCAAGTGTTCTTAACTTAGAACGTTTAATGTATGTGAAGCACTTTATCGATAATCTTGGTGATTTTATTGAACAAGTTTATAAAGTCGATACTGCTATTTTTGCTGCATATTACCCAGAATGGTTAAAAATCGGTAAAGGCGCTAACTACTATCTGTCAGTACCTGAGTTACCCATTAATGGTAATAACACAGAGTTCTTACTTTCTGGTGGCTATATGGAGGGAATCGATTTCTCTACATATCGCCCCATTAAAGACTGGAAAGATCAGAATCTAAAAGACGGTATCGAAGAAAGTGGTAAGCACGCATGGTATGAAGATGATGAACCCTTAAAACCATGGGAAGGTTTAACTCGCCCTAAATACACGGGGTGGGATGAAAACAATAAATACTCATGGGTTAAATCACCAACATTCTATGGTAAACCTGTCGAAGTCGGTACATTAGCGTGGTTAGTATGTGGTTTAGCAGGTAAGCATGAAGGTACTGTTAAGCACTATAATGAAGTTAATGAAATCTATACTAAATTAACAGGTGAAACACTGGTTAATGAGCAGTTAGAGTCAACTTGGGGACGTATTATTGGACGTACTGTTCATGCTTGCGTATTACAAGATTCTCTGAATTTCTTATGGAAATCATTGGTTGATAATATTGGACGAGGCGATACGACTTCCTTTATTAAACCAGAATTTGAACCGGGTAAAGAGTATCGTGGTGTTGGTTTTGAAGAAGCCTCTCGCGGTATGTTATCTCACTGGATCGTGTTTAAAGACGGTAAAATCACTAACTATCAGGCCGTTGTTCCATCAACATGGAATGCGGGACCTCGTAACTTTAATGATGAACCGGGTCCTTATGAGTTATCACTTGTGGGTACACCTGTTGCTGATCCGAAAAAACCATTAGAAGTGGTAAGAACGATCCACTCCTTTGACCCATGTATGGCATGTGCTGTGCATATGGTTGATTTAACAGGTAAAGAACTAAGTAAGGTGAAGGTATTATAATGCGAACTCTCGTCTTAGGTATTGGTAATTTATTACTAAGCGATGAAGGCATTGGTGTTCGTACAGTAGAAGCGCTCGAAGAGCGCTTCTCTTTACCAGAGAACGTCGATGTTATTGATGGCGGCACATCAGGGATGGAAATTTTGCAAGATATCGCTGCAAGAGATCTCCTGATTGTTATTGATGCAGTAAGAAGCAATCATGAGCCAGGCAGTATTTTTATATTACATGATGATGATGTTCCCGCACTCTTTACACAAAAGATCTCACCTCATCAGCTAGGCTTATCTGATGTGTTAATGGCACTGCGTATGACAGATGAATTCCCTCGTAAACTGATTTTAGTCGGAATTGAGCCAGCATCATTAGAGCCAAGTATGTCGCTGTCTGACATCGGTGAGAAATCAATGGAAATTGCACTAGAACATGTCGTGAATATTTTGCGTGAATATGGCATTTCTGTCACACCTAAAGAGGTAACAGCATGAGTGAATTAAGCTGGGATATCCTGGGATACGAAGAACCGCCTGTTGAGCAACTTGAAACACGTTTTAGTGAAATTGCTGATAAAGAGATGAAAGGGCTTCCTTTTTATCGCGAAGGTGTTCCTGTCAAAGCGGGCGGTTTTACCTTATTTGAAAATCAGTGGATTGGTGCTGTTCTTACTCCTTGGATGTTAGAACTTGTTGTCTTTCCTGGACCTTCGCAAGAATGGCCACATCGAAAAGTCGGGGATCGCATTGGGTTAGAATTACCTTGTGGTCAGATTAAATTCGTTGTGGGTGAGCTTGCAGGTGGCATGCAGTACCTTGCTTGTTCATTAATGTCGCCACTTGATAGACATTTAACAGCGGAACATGCTGTGGAGTTAGTTGAAAATAGTGTGAAAATGGCTCTTTCTCTTCCTGTTCAGACACAATCCGTAGCAGAAGTTGATTTAAGTCGTCGTTCTCTCTTCCGTGGTCAGTTAAGATCATAGTGTAGAAATTTTACGCGACACAGAGTCACATTCTTCTTATTGAATAGTACAGGAGTCAGAATATGTGTAGCACTTGCGGTTGTGGCGAAGGCAATGTCAGAATTGAAGGCGTAGAGCCTCATTCACATGAGCACCACCATCATCACTCTCATGACCATGATCATCACGACCACGGTCATCATCATGATCACGGCCATCATGGGCATGATCATCATCATGAACACAATGCTACTCCAGCGAATACTGTTCATAAATACATTGATAAGTCTGAACAAAAGCATAAGCATAACTACGAAACACATGGTCAGCCTATCATCGTTCATCACCACTATTATCATAACAGTGGTGATGTCCATCTTCATTTTCATAACGATACACAGCTAAACGAAACCCCAGTATTCCATGAACATCATCATGGACATGGCGATCATCATTCACATGATCACGACCATGCTCATAGTCACGACCATGCTCATAGTCACGACCATGCTCATAGTCACGATCATAGCCATGAGCATTCACATTCTCATAACCACGATCACAATCACGATCATGAGCACGAAGAGCAATTTAGCCCAGTGATTGAAAATCAGAATATGCACTATGGCCAAGGTGAGGCTGGAACACATGCTCCAGGTATTAGCCAAAAGCGTATGCTGAAAATTGAAATGGATGTGTTGGATAAAAATAACCGCATTGCTATCCATAACCGTGAACATTTTGAACAACAAAATGTATTGGCATTGAATTTAGTTTCAAGTCCTGGTTCTGGTAAAACGACGCTATTAACACAGACATTAAAACAGTTAGCGCAACGAGTGCCTTGCGCGGTGATCGAAGGCGATCAGCAAACCACTAATGATGCGGATCGTATCCGCGAAACAGGTGTGCCGGCGATCCAAGTGAATACAGGTAAAGGCTGTCACCTTGATGCACAAATGGTGCATGATGCGACACACCAATTAGGCTTACAAGATAACAGCGTTCTCTTTATTGAAAACGTAGGAAACTTAGTCTGCCCTGCAAGTTTTGATCTGGGTGAAAAGCATAAAGTGGCTATTCTTTCTGTCACGGAAGGTGAAGATAAACCCCTGAAATACCCGCATATGTTTGCTGCGGCTGATTTAATGATTATCAACAAAATGGATTTAGTCCCACATCTGAATATTGATGTTCAAGCCTGCATTGAATCTGCTCGCCGTGTTAATCCCAATATCGAAATCATTGCGTTATCTGCAACAACAGGTGAAGGCATGGAAGAGTGGTTAACTTGGCTGGAGAGTCGTTTATGTGCTTAGGTGTTCCAGCTAAGATTGTTGAGGTGGGCGAAGACGTCCACCAACTTGCTTATGCCGAAGTCAGTGGTGTAAAACGTGCTGTTAATATTTCGATGGTATGTGAAGGCGAACCGCGTGAATTATTAGGTAAATGGGTACTTATTCATGTGGGATTTGCGATGAGTATTCTTGATGAGCAAGAAGCACAAGATACCCTTGATGCATTACAGCATGTTTATGGTGTGACCCTAGAAGAGGCTGATGATGCAGTACGTTGATGAATTTCGTGATCCCGAACTTGCGAAAGCCTTACTCGCCCAAATCCGTGAAACTATTTCACAATGGCCTCATCCTATTGAGCGTCCATTACAAATTATGGAAGTCTGTGGTGGGCATACACATGCCATTTTTAAATTTGGGCTAGACCGCTTATTACCCGACGAAATTGAATTTGTTCATGGACCGGGTTGTCCTGTTTGTGTATTACCGATGGGGCGAATTGATGCCTGTTTAGAAATTGCAGCTCGCCCTGACGTGATTTTCTGTACTTTTGGTGATGCCATGAGAGTACCGGGTCGTCATGGCTCAATGCTTGATGCACGTCGTCGTGGCAATGATATTCGTATTGTCTATTCACCACTTGATTCACTCAAAATTGCACAAGATAATCCAGATAAGCAAGTTGTCTTTTTTGGTTTAGGTTTTGAAACGACAATGCCAAGTACGGCAATGACGCTACAACAAGCCAAATTGCGCGGGCTTAAAAACTTCTCTCTGTTTTGCCAGCATATTACTATTGTGCCAACTTTACGCTGCTTACTAGAGCAAGATGATGTGCGTATTGACGGGTTTATTGCACCAGGGCATGTGAGTATGGTGATTGGTTGTAAGCCATATCAACCACTATGTGATGAATTTGAAAAGCCTTTTGTGGTGACAGGGTTTGAACCATTAGACCTATTACAAGCTATACTGATGGTCATTAAACAGCTTAAAGCAAAAGCAGAAAATGCAGATTATATTTTAAGTATTGAAAATCAATATAGTCGCATTGTCCCGAATGAAGGTAATAAGTTGGCTCAAAAAGCACTGAGTGAAGTGTTTATGTTAAAAGAAACCAGTGAATGGCGTGGACTGGGTGAAATCCCAATGTCAGGTATTCAATTAACACCCGCTTATTCTGAATTTGATGCTGAATTACGTTTTACTCCCGCACCGCAGAAAGTTGCCGATAATCCACAATCTCGCTGTGGGGATGTATTAACTGGACGATGCAAACCTTCTGATTGCCCACTCTTTGGTAAAAGCTGTACACCAGAAACGGCATTGGGTGCCTTGATGGTATCATCAGAAGGTGCATGTGCGGCTTATTATCAGTATCGCCGTGAAGGTAATATATGAAACAACCTGATGAAATCACCTTAGCCCAAGGAAATGGTGGGCAAGGAATGCAACAACTTATCGAAGGCCTATTTTTAAAAGCGTTCGATAATCCATTATTAAATGAAAAAGAAGATCAAGCGCGGATCACATTAAATGAGTTAACAACGCTTGGTGATCGTCTTGCATTTAGTACAGACAGCTATGTCATCGATCCCATTATTTTCCCTGGTGGAAATATTGGTAAATTATCAGTTTGCGGTACGGCTAACGATCTTTCTGTTGGTGGTGCGGTGCCTCGTTATCTTTCATGTGGTTTTATTCTTGAAGAAGGGCTTGCGTTTGAAACCCTCGAAACCCTTGTCATGGCGATGGCGAAAGCAGCAGCACAAGCAGGAATACAAATTGTGACAGGGGATACGAAAGTGGTTCCTCGTGGTGCTGCGGATAAGATCTTTATCAATACTGCGGGTATTGGGGTTATTCCAACAGCAATTAATTGGGCTGCCAGTAATATTAAAGCGGGTGATAAGATCTTAGTGAGCGGTACTATTGGCGATCACGGTGCAACAATCTTGAATCTTCGTGAAAATTTAGGGTTAGAAGCCGATCTACAAAGTGACTGTGCTGTTCTTGAGCCAATGATTGCGCCTTTACGCCAAATTAAGGGTATTCGTGCATTACGTGATGCAACACGAGGCGGAGTGACAGCCATTTTACATGAATTTGCTCAAGCCAGTGGTTGTGGCATGAATGTACATGAAAGTAAATTGCCAATGAAACAATCTGTTCGTGGCGTTTGTGAATTATTAGGGCTTGAGGCACTGAATTTTGCTAACGAAGGCAAAATTGTTTTAGTGGTATCACCAGAAGCTGAAGCTCAAGTACTTGAAGCGTTACATCAACATACTTTAGGTAAAGATGCTTGTACTATTGGTGAAGTTACTGAAGATAATTATATTCGATTAACAGGAATTTTCGGAACTAGCCGTATTCTTGACTTACCTTATAACGAACCACTACCTCGTATTTGCTAATGATTTCTTTCCCACTTATAGATTGCATGATCAGACGATTTATAAGTGGGGGAAGTTTCCTCGTTGTTACAAAAAATTTGTTATAACGCAAATTTCCTTCATTTATCTGGATACTGACTCTTTGATAAAAAAATTATCGGAGTAACATGTTCGCCCAATCCTACTGCGTGGAGAGTGTCTCTCGTAGAGGTAAGCTCTAGGAAAAAACATGTCTTGGTCAGAATTTAAATCCCAGTACTTGATCCGCTTTTGGAAGCCTCTTCCAGCCGTTATTGCGGCAGGTATCTTATCAACTTATTATTTTGGTTTAACCGGCACTTTTTGGGCTGTCACGGGTGAGTTTACTCGCTGGGGTGGCCACGTGATGCAATGGTTTGGCGCTCACCCTGAAGAATGGGGTTACTTTAAAATCATCGGTCTTGAAGGTACGCCATTAACGCGTATTGATGGTGTGATGATTATCGGAATGTTTGGCGGTTGTATTATGGCTGCTCTTTGGGCCAACAACGTCAAACTTCGTCACCCTCAACATAAAATTCGCATTCTTCAAGCCGTTCTAGGTGGCATCATCGCTGGTTTTGGTGCTCGTCTAGCAATGGGGTGTAACCTTGCTGCTTTCTTTACCGGTATTCCTCAATTCTCTTTGCATGCTTGGTTCTTTGCCGTTGCAACGGCGATAGGATCCTATTTTGGTGCTAAATTGTCGTTAATGCCTCTATTCCGCATTCCCGTCAAATTGCAAAAAGTCAGCCAAGCCTCACCAATTACTCAAGATAAACAACGTGCAAAGCGTCGTTTTAGATTGGGCATGGTTATCTTTTTTGCCATGATTGCGTGGTCTTTAATTATTCTTTTTGATTCACCAAAGCTGGGTTTTGCCATGCTAGGCGGTATTGGTTTTGGTATTTTAATTGAACGTGCGCAAATCTGTTTTACTTCTGCTTTTCGTGATTTATGGATCACAGGCAGAACCCATATGGCAAAAGCGATTATCATCGGTATGGCGGTGAGTGCCATTGGGATCTTCAGTTATGTCCAATTAGGTGCTGCACCCAAAATTATGTGGGCGGGTCCGAATGCTGTTATTGGGGGTTTACTTTTCGGTTTCGGTATTGTTCTTGCTGGTGGGTGTGAAACGGGCTGGATGTATCGTGCCGTTGAAGGGCAAATTCACTTTTGGTGGGTTGGATTGGGTAATGTAATCGGTTCAACATTACTGGCTTATTATTGGGATGACTTTGCCTCTGTGATTGCAACAGATTATGACAAGATTAATTTACTGGATACCTTTGGCCCCGTGGGGGGATTGGGTGTGACGTATCTGATGCTTGGCTTGTCATTTGCATTATTACTTTGGTGGGAAAAACACTTTTTCCGTAAAAAAGCACAACAACAAAACGCTATTTCAACACAAGTTAATAAGGAAATCGCATGAGTCAGAAAGACACCATTGTTCCTGATTATCGTCTAGATATGGTCGGTGAGCCTTGTCCTTACCCTGCAGTAGCAACGCTTGAAGCGATGCCATCACTGAAAAAAGGCGAGATATTAGAAGTAGTGAGTGATTGCCCTCAATCAATCAACAATATCCCACTTGATGCAAAAAACTACGGTTATACCGTGTTGGATATTCAACAAGATGGTCCAACTATCCGTTATTTAATTCAAAAATAAATTTTATTTTTATTAGATAAAAAAACAGCCTATACATCGTGAATGATAGGCTGTTTTCTTAAGAAGATATTATTATTCGGCTTCGCCACCTAACACTTCAATGACTCGTTCAATTAAAGCGCTTAATTCACCCGTCATTAAAACGAAATCGGCATCAAAACGTTGGGCAAAATCGGCTTTATCAATATCATCATTTTGCTCACGTAAGGTTTCACTAAATTTAATGCGTTTGATAGAACCATCATCACAAAGCATAAACTGAAGGCGATCTTCCCAATCCACAGAAAGTTTGGTGACAAACTTACCTGCTTCAATATGTGTCGCAATTTCGTCAGAAACTAATTCTTGCTTCTTACAACGAATAACGCCACCTTCATCGAGTACCGCTTTTAGCTCTGCCTCATCCATCAACGTGAAACCTGCTGGAAGTTCTCCAGAGCGCACCCATTCTGTCATTTTTAATTCAACAGATTCATTAAAATTCAGTGGAACGACGGGTAATGAACCTAAGGTTTTACGTAACAATGCTAAATTGTCTTCGGCACGTTTGGCACTGCCTGAATCAACAATAACGAGTTGTTTTTCTAAATCTAACCAAATAAATGTTTGTGAAAATTTACTAAATGCACGAGGAAGCAGAGTATGAACAACTTCATCTTTTAAGGTCGCTTTTTCTGTTTTTTTCAGTTTACGACCTTGCTCACCTTCAAGTTTTTCAACTTTATCTTGTAAGGCATGTTTGATCACGGTAGCAGGTAGAATTTTGTCTTCTTTCCGTGCACAGATTATCACTTGTTTGCCTGCAACATGAATAAGTGCTTCACCACGATCCCCCATGGGTGAAACCCAACCTGTTTTGGTCATATCTTGGCTACTGCAAGGTGTGAATGCCAATGAAGCAAGCTGTTGTTCTAACTCATCCATTGACAGTGCTATCTCTTTATTTAAGCGATAGACCAAAATATTTTTAAACCACAGCATCTGACATTCCCCTTAATCATTATTTACCGCATTATGATACTGAATGTTGAGGGTATCTAAAAGGTAATATCCCCATAAAAGAAAATCTGTACAGTGTGATTTAATAAAAAGCCTAAAAAAGCTGAAACGAATAATTAGCAAATCTACTCGGTGATAATGAGTGTTATTCTTATTTAGGTTGAATTGATTAAGAATGTTAATTATGAAATAACATGATTTTTAGCATAAACCATTATGTGATAATAATCACAAAATTTTATTTTTATACTCTTTTTTATTTACAAACTGAAATCACTTTCAGATTTATCCTCGCATTAATTTACAAAACAAAAACGTTCTTGACGCTCTCATGTGATAGTTATCACAAAATAAGGAAAATGTAAGAAGGTATTTTTCATAATTAATGGAGTGATTGAGATCACAAATATTGATCTTTTTTTTTCAAATATCGCTAAAAGAGCACGATTAGGCTTTTTATATTAACTATGGTAATAGTTTAGATTTAATAATGTTTCATTGAGTTTTATTGTCATTTGTTCCTATTGATTAGATATTGTGATTGGTTGGTATTCTTATGCTTCTCTTTTTAATATTTACAGATAAATATTCTCTTTATGATGGCGTGCTACTCGTTATCACTAGTTAAATTGTATTTAAACTCAATTTTATTTTTATTTAAATAAGAAATAAATATAAAGATAAAAAATTATTAATTAGGAGTAATAAGATTTAAATCTTTAGTGTTATTTATTTAGTGGTTAAAATTAATACTTCCTTTTAAATATATTAAATAGGGAGATAAATTTTTTATCAGCAAAAAAAAGAGTTTTATAACGGAATGAAATATAAAAGAAAAATCAAAAAGTGCTATTTTTAAAAAGTTGATTAAGTTCAAAAAACACGTATCTTTACCTTTAATTGTGATGCCTATCACTTGGGTATGTAACCATGAAAATGCACATTGGTGTAATTGTGGGCTACATCACGAAAGTAGGGCTTTTTTTTGAGTAACATGCCATCGAAAACTCAATAACCTATTTCTTTTCCTGACAGAAATAAAAGCAATGCCCTTATTTAAATATAATGAGGACATTATTTTTGTGTCTTATTGGTGAAAATCTCTGTGTCAAGGAAACGAAAGCCTATAAGAGAAAATAAGTAGAGTAATAATAGTCGTTATAAAAATGATCAGTTGTAAAAGCGATTTTCTTGTTTGAGATCCGTGGCGGCGGCTCTTTGAACTGAATTTAGGGTTAATGATAGACGGCGGTATTATTTTTAACCTTAAAAAGGAAATCATAAAACTATAGAAAATAGATGGGTATTTTAATCATGAAAAGCTTGAAGCCTCTAGCAGCACTGGTGGGTTTGTTGGTTCTTTCTGGATCGGCAAACGCAGTAAACGTGTATAACGATAAGGGTACACGTTTTGATGTAAATGGTCAGTTCCGTTTAAAAACGCAAGTGACCAGCCAAAATCATGAAATGAAAATGAATGATGATGGTAGCCGTATCGGTTTCTTCGGTTCACACGAACTGACTAACGATATCAAAGTATTTGGTAAATTAGAGTGGGGTTCAGACACGCAAAAAACGAACAGTGACAACCCTAAATCAAACTTTGAAATGTACAACCGTGTAGGCTATGTTGGCTTCTCTCATCGTGATTATGGTCAAATCCAGTTTGGTCGTACTTATATTCCAATTGACTGGGTAAAAAAATCAAGCTACGGCTATGGTAACACGGGTGTATTCTACTTTAGCGATGTATTAGGTCGTTCTGTGGGCTATTCTGGTGGTGAAACGAGCGTTAATGGTAAATATGTAAACTATAATGGTGTTGGTAAAAACAACTTTATGACGCGTTTACCACAAACTATCTTTATTGAAACTAACCGTTACGAAGGCTTTAAATTAGCGGGTACCGTAACAGGCAAAACAGGTGAAGATGGTCGCCGAGTTGCAGGTGATATCACTCGCGCTTATTCATTAGTCGGTTTTTATAAATCAACTTTCGGTTTAGAGTTTGACGCAGGTTACTCAGCAGCCAAAGGTGAAGCAAACAATTCAGGGCCAAATAAAGATAAAGCGCCTGAAAATAGTATTTTAGCATTTGGTGCGGAATACTTCTTCCCAGGTCGTGAGTTCTCTATCGGTTTAGACTATGGTCAATCTCGTGGTAAAAACCCAGGATTAGCATTGTATTCAAACCAAGCGCCACGTGGCTGGAACTCTGTTAAAGGCGACTGGAAAGCAGACTTATATGGTGTTGGTGTGAAATGGCACTGGGATCGTATTGAAAGTGGTATGTATGCGGGTTACTACCTGCGTGATGGCGATGCCAACACATTCAACTACAAAAAAGAAACCTATACTGTGGGTGTAGATAAACGTTTTGCGGTATCTAAATACAACAACTTACGTTTATTCGCTGAAATGGCATACGATGATGCACGTAGCGAAAACCCGAAATATGAAGATAAAAAACAATATATCTTCGAAACTGGTATGCGTCTGTACTTCTAGTCCGAGTAAAGGCACTACCGTTTGACAGAAGTAACCAAAGGAGAGCCATTTTGCTCTCCTGTTAACCAATATATAAGGGGTGTGTAATGGTTAAGAATGTGTTGAAAATTTCAACATTAGCAATGTTTGTCGCATTCAACGTGAATGCTGCGACAGTCGATCTTCGTATTATGGAGACGTCTGATGTTCACAGTAACTTAATCGACTTTGACTACTTCAAAGACAAACCAACAGAACAGTTTGGTTATGTTCGTACTGCTAACTTAATTAAAGCAGCGAAAGCAGAAGCAACCAATGCGATTTTAGTTGATAACGGCGACTTGATCCAAGGCAGCCCGCTGGCTGACTATCAAGCAGCTAAAGGCTTAGAAAAAGGCGAATCTCATCCAGCTCATCAGCTGATGAACACCATGGGCTACACAGTCGGTAACTTTGGTAACCATGAATTTAACTATGGTTTAGATTACCTGAAAAAAGCCATTGCTGGTGCTAAATTCCCTTACATCAACGCCAACGTGATGGATGCGAAAACAGGCAAAAACTATTTCACACCTTATATCATCGTTGATACACCAGTAAAAGATCGTGATGGTAAAGAACACACTATCAAGATTGGTTATATCGGCTTCGTTCCACCACAGATCTTAATCTGGGATAAAGCCAATCTGGATGGTAAGGTCGTTGTAAACGATATTACAGAAACAGCAAAAAAATTCGTTCCTCAAATGAAAAAAGAGGGTGCTGACCTGATTGTGGCTATTCCTCACTCTGGTTTCGCGTCTGAGCCGTATAAAGCAATGGCTGAAAACTCTGTTTATTATTTAAGCGAAGTTGAAGGCATCAATGCAATCATGTTTGGTCATGCTCATGGCGTATTCCCAAGCAAAGAATTTGAAGGCATTAAAGGTGTTGATGTTGCTAAAGGGACTGTAAACGGCGTTCCTGCAGTTATGCCTGGTCAATGGGGTGATCACTTAGGTGTCGTTGATATGGTTATCAATAACGACAGCGGTAAATGGGTGATGACGGAAGCGACAGGTGAAGCGCGTCCTATCTTTGATAAAGCAAACAAAAAAGCATTAGTTGAACGTGATGCTGAATTAGCGCAAATCATCGAAAAAGCACACCAAGGTACTCGTGATTTCGTGGGTAAACATATTGGTAAAGCATCCGCTAATATGTATAGCTATCTTGCCTTAGTACAAAGTGATCCAACTGTACAAATCGTTAATGATGCGCAAGTTGATTACACCAAACACTTTATTCAAGGTGATCCAAACTTAGACGGTTTACCTGTATTAGGTGCAGCTGCGCCATTTAAAGCAGGTGGCCGTAAAAACGCACCAGCCGACTTCGTCGAAGTTGAAAAAGGTGACTTAACATTCCGTAATGCAGCTGACTTATATCTGTATCCAAACACATTAGTGGTTGTTAAAGCGACCGGTGCGGATGTTGTTGAGTGGTTAGAATGTTCAGCAGGTATGTGGAACCAAGTTGACCCTAACTCAACTAAACCACAAGAACTGATCAACTGGGATGGTTTCCGTACTTATAACTTCGATACTATCAGCGGTGTGAACTATAAAGTTGACCTAACTCAACCTGCTAAATATGACGTTGATTGCCAAGTGATTAATAAAGATGCGAATCGTATTAAAGAAGTTACTTACGAAGGCAAACCCATCGATCCTAAAGCAACATTCCTGATCGCAACAAATAACTACCGTGGATACGGCGGTAAGTTTGCAGGTACTGGTGAAGCCAATATTGCGTTTGCATCTCCAGATGAAAACCGTGCAATCTTAGCTTCTTACATTGCTAAACAAACAAAAGAAAAAGGCGAAGTTGCAACTAAAGCCGCTAACAACTGGTCATTCTTACCTATTAAGACTGACAAAGCGTTAGATGTCCGTTTTGAAACTTCTCCAAGTGAAAAAGCGGCTGCATTTATTAAAGATTTTGCTCAATATCCAATGACCTTTGTGGAAAATGATGAGATCGGTTTTGCAATTTACAAAATTGATTTAACTGAGAAGAAATAAGTGATTAAACCTGCCCATTCAGGGCAGGTTTTTCTTACCTTTTTTTGAACCAAGAGAGTAAAATTTATTGCTCTTTAAGGGGATTTTATGCGCTTTATGAAGCTATTACCTGCTGCTTTTGCTTTAGTGCTAGCAGGATGTGCAACACAAGCACCTGAAATTACAGAACCATTAAAACCTCAAGCTAAATTAGTTGAAGGTGTATCTTGTATTTTACCCGATGCACCAACAGCACCTTACGACTATATCGCTTCTAATGATCGCTATGGTCAAAACAGCACAGCATCAACAGATTACTTTAAGTTAGCGATTAACTACTCACCCGCTTTTTGTGATTATAAAAGTAATAACATTAAGCGTTTAAATAACGACAATGAAAAAGATCGTGCAAAACGTGAGTACGATAAATTTGAAATCCAGTGTTTCTCCGATAACAAATTTGGCTGGATTGTTCATGGGCTGTGGGCTGAAACCTGTGATGGTAAATCATGGGAAGAGTGTCGTGATTGGAAAGACATACGCAAGCATCCTCGTTTATGTAAAGGTGATTTACCTCCTTTAGAATACTCTGCTATCAAACCTTATCTGTGTGATTCTCCTGGTATCGATCTACTACAAGGCGAATGGGAAAAACATGGCGTATGTGCATTTGATACACCAGATGCATTTTTTGGTAAACAGAAAGAGTTGTATGAAGCGTTAGTATTACCAGAAGGCCGTCCTTCAAACAGTGCATTGATTAAGTTCTTAAAAGAACACAATCCATCACTGAAGGATAAAGAAATTCAAATTAATCGAGATGAATTCTATATCTGTTATAGCAAAGATTTCGAAGTTATTGATTGTCCGAAACGTGAATTTTGATCTTAGGGATAAATTTTAAATGAACCATAAATATAAACTCGTTGCACTGGCAGTAAGCTCCGTCTTATTAGCGGGTTGTGCAAAGAACTACGACGAAGCTAATGTTGTTGATGTGCGTGTTATCGCAATGAACGACTTCCATGGTGCACTGAAAGCGCCAGGTCCTAACAAACCTGGTGGCATTGAGCACATGGCAACATTAATCAAAGAAATGAAGAAAGATAACCCGAACAACATCGTTGTTGCTGCGGGTGATATGGTGGGTGCAAGCCCTCTGTTATCTTCAATGTTCCATGATGAGCCTTCTATCGAAGCATTATCATTGGCTGGCTTAGAAGCAACGTCTGTGGGTAACCACGAATTTGATAAAGGTATGGGCGAGTTACTGCGTAAGCAAAACGGTGGCTGCCATCCAGTAACAGGTTGCCAAGGTCCAACTGAATTTAAAGGTGCTGATTTCCAATACTTATCAGCAAACGTAACTGTTAATGAAACAGGTAAAACGTTATTCCCTGAATATGTTATCAAAGAATTTAACGGTATCCCTGTTGCCTTTATCGGTGTCACTCTAGAAGGTACTGCCGCAATCGTCACCCCTAAAGGGACTGAAGGGCTAAGTTTCCATAACGAAGCAAAAACGATCAATGCATTAGTGCCTCAGTTAAAAGCTCAGGGTGTTCAAGCGATTGGTGTCTTAATCCACGAAGGTGCAGCACAGCGTCGTGATGGTGGTCCAGTAAATATCAACGCATGTAATGGTATTACAGGTAAAGTACTGGGTGTGGTTGATCAATTAGATCCCGCGATTGACTTCGTTGTGACAGGTCACACTCACCAAGCTTACAACTGTAAGATTAACGGACGTTCTGTGACATCAGCACAATCAAACGGTGCAATGTTAACGCGTATCGACCTGAAATTAGACAAAACCACAAAAGACGTTGTTGATGTAGAAGCACGTAATATTTGGGTTGATAACCGCAAATATGAAAAAGATCCTGCAGTCACTAAACTGTTAGAAGCTTACGAAAAAATCGCTACCCCATTAGCTAACCGTATTATCGGTAAGTTAGAAGGTAATTTAACTAAGCAAACGAATGACGCGGGTGAATCTGCACTGGGTCAAGTGATTGCTGATGCGCATTTATACACTGCAAAACCAAAAGATATGGGTGGTGCACAAATCGCATTTATGAACAGCGGTGGTATTCGTGCTGATATGACTGGCGGTGATGTTTCTTATAACGCAATCTACACTGTACAGCCATTCTCTAACGTACTATTAACGCAAACATTAACGGGTGAGCAAATCAAACGCCTGTTAGAACAACAATGGGATCGTTCACGTCCACAAGTGTTAGCGGTTTCAGGCAACTTCCAGTACACATGGGATAGCAAAGCCTCTAATGGTAACCGTGTTATTGTTGAATCAATGAAAATTGACGGTAAACCAGTAGATATGAAAGCAACTTACCGTGTTGTGGCTAACGAATACTTAGCAACAGGTGGTAGCAACTTCTCTGTGCTGAAAGAAGGTAAAGATCCTGTTTACAGCGTGCCAGATGTTGATGCTGTTGTGAAATACTTTGCTGAGCAGTCTCCAATTGCTCAACCAAAAGCAAACAACATCACACGTAAATAACCTATTTTCATACGCCTTGTGAAAATCGCACCGCTTATTTCAGTAAGCGGTGCGTAACTAAATAAAGAGAGCAAAGTGTTGAACACAAAGGGTCCATCCCTACCTTTGTATTCATTACGCACTTTGCTCTTTTTTTATGTTTTTTTATTCGCAAATGTAGGGGAATAGACATAAGAGTCAAAGCCTTTATAAGGCATCATTTGTGGTGTATTGCTTCTTTAAGCGACAAAAGATTGCGTTTTGTCGTGATGATAAAGATCTAAACTTATCACGTTTTAATTTTATAAGGTGATAACTGCCGTGAGGCTGGAAGTGTAAGTCATGGCTATTCATGGCTATCTCATGAAAATTTCTATGATGCTCAGAAACAACAGTGAAGACCGATCTGAAACGCATTAAAGCATAAAAGCGTGGTGGCATTAGGCAACCACGCTTGTTTTGTAGGCATGTAATAAAAAAAAAGCCCACAGAGGCTTGTGGGCAATGGAATGAAAGTAAAGAAAAAGAGGGTATTACTTATTGCTAGGGTCTTTTGTCAGATGTCTGTTCTAACACTTATTTGAAGATTTTAAAGCGTGCATCATCTTCCATATAATTCTTCTCACCAGCCTCTTGTTCAATTGAACCAAAGACCATTTGCGCTCTTAATTTCCATGTTTTTGGCAGATCCCAAGTTGCATGAACTTCGTCATCAATAATTGGGTTGTAGTGTTGTAATGAAGCACCTACGTTTTCTGCTGCTAAGGCTGTCCAAACAGAAAGTTGTGCCATACCACTTGCTTGCTCTGACCATACAGGGAAGTTCTCAGCGTACAGTGGGAATTGCTCTTGAAGACCTTTTACGATATCGGTGTCTTCGAAATACAGAATTGAACCAGCACCTGCGGCGAAACTATCAATTTTAGCTTCAGTGGCGCTAAACGCTTCTGCAGGGACTAATTTTTTCAGTGTGTTTTTAACGATATCCCACAGTTTTTGATGTTGTTCACCAAACAGAACAACAACACGAGATGTTTGTGAGTTAAATGCTGTTGGGCTTTCTTTAACCGCTTCTTTGATAACCGCAGTGACTCTGTCTTCGCTAATAGGAAGTTGATTACCTAAATGATAAATTGTTCTACGTTTTTTCATTAAATCAGTAAATGCGTTAGACATGATTGTCTCCTTGATAAATTTGAGCGC
Organism: Proteus vulgaris; assembly: GCF_033708015.1. NCBI lineage: Bacteria > Pseudomonadati > Pseudomonadota > Gammaproteobacteria > Enterobacterales > Morganellaceae > Proteus > Proteus vulgaris. Next base: position 713,862 of record NZ_CP137920.1, read on the forward strand.
TTAAAGCGTGTCTTAGCTTGAGCTAATCTATGGACATACTATAGGGCTTAGTCGTGATTTATTGATATATAAAAAATTTAATCAGTTACGTCAAAATATTCGACCTAGTTTTTAACTGTTTGATTTATAATTTATTTATCTGAACATCTAAACTCGGGAGCGAGTTGGCTAATACCTAATCCTCCCGCCTTCTTCACTTTAATTTGTACAGGAATGCGCTCTTTCATAGCTTCTACGTGACTAATTACGCCAATAATTTTGCCGGATGCATTTAGGCTATCGAGAGCATCTAATGCAATATCTAGAGTATCAGGATCTAATGTGCCGAAGCCTTCATCTAGAAATAGTGATTCGATTTGAGTTTTGTTACTGACTAAATCCGACAGCGCTAAGGCGAGAGATAAGCTAACTAAGAAACTTTCGCCACCTGATAGCGTGCGAGTATCTCGCAACGCATCGGCTTGCCACGTGTCGGCAATTTGTAGTTCAAGGCTTGCGGGTGTTTTGCGTTGCAAGAAATAACGTCCATGAAGTTTTTCTAAACGAAGGTTAGCTAAATAAATGAGATGATCAAGTGTTAATCCTTGAGCAAAACGGCTGAATTTATCGCCTGATGCTGATCCGACTAATTCGTTTAAGTAGCTCCAATCATCGAATTGAGATTGTTGTTTGGTAATATGGATCAATAGATCCTGTTGCTCTTTACGTTTTTCCTCATCAATACGCAGTTGCTCTTGAATACGAAACTTCGTTTCTTGTACTTGAGTCATTTGTGTTTCTAACTGCAATAACTGGGCGGTAATTTGTTCAAAATTTTGTTGTGTTACCAATATCGGTTGTTGTGACAAGTGCTGTTGATAGTTATTTACTTGAGTGTCTAAACGTGTTTTCTCTTGCAATAGCTTATCAAGCCGTTGTTTTTGCTGCTCTTGTAAACGATTTCTTTCCTCAACGGATAACAGCGACGCCAGAAATGCCTTTTCATCAGCAAAAGGGCTATTTTTTAATTTATTTTGATATTGTTCAAGAATGGTTTGTGAGTGGACATTAAGCCGTTGTTGTGATTTTTCGTTTTCCTGATATTGACCAATTAGCTGATTTAAACGTATTTCGAGTCGATTTTTTTCTTCGCTATATTGCTCGATTTGTTTTTGTAACCATTGGCTCTGTTTATCCAACTCATTACGTGCATCTTCAGTAGTTTGTGTCCCGAATAAAGCTTGGCGTTGTGCGTTTAGCTGTTCTTGTTGCTGATTTAATTGTTTTAAATGAACTAAAACAGCATCAAGTTCTTTTTGAGATTCAGATAAATAGCGTTTTCTCTCTTCCAGCGTTAATAACAATTCACGAATTGTTTGTTGTAATTCAGAATGTGTTTTTAAGGTTAATTGATATTGTTGGTTCTCTTTTTTACGCGCAATAAGCCATTGAATTTTGTCTTCAAATTCCTGTAATTCATAACCTTGCTGTTTGACAAGAGATTGAAGCTCCTGCGCTAACTGGGTTTGTTGTTGAAGATATTGCGCTGTTTGCTGTTGTTTATTGGAAACCTCTCTCTGTTGTTGAGCAAATTCATTTTGTTGATGAAACATCGCTTGTTGTTGTTGATTAAATTGCTCTTTGCTATCAGATAACCGTTTGTATTCTTGTTGAATTTGGGCTTCTAATTGTTGATAACTAATCTGTTTTTGTGCCAGTAAATTATCTTCTTTTTCAAGTTCTGAATCTAATTGAGTTAGATCTGTTTCTTCTCTATCAACATCGGGTAATGCGTAAGTTTGAGCTAAAACTCGCCATTGCTGTTTTAATGACGCAATATCTTGTGTGAGCTGCTCAAGTTCAAGACTTAGTTTTTCATTTTGAGCTTGATAGTTAGCGCACTGTGTTTTTTGTTCCACTAACTCTATTGTTAATACATGAACTTGTTGCGTTAAAATATCTAATCGTGTTTTGGTTTCGTCGGGCTTAATTTCTTTGTATTTTTCAACATAAGGATGTTCAGTTGAACCACATACAGGGCATGGGGTGTCTTTAACTAAACGCAGTCTTTCTTCTTCGTATTCTGCTAATTTGCGTATTAAAAGATAATTATCATTTAAGTCTTTGAGATGCTGTTCTTTCTCTTTTAAAACGATGCCATTTTTACTGATGTTTTCAGTTAGCATGACTATTTTTTGCTGATTGTCTGACTGTGTTTTTTGGTATTGATGTTTCGTTTTTATAGCATGCTGTAATTGAGCCTGTAATCCCATGAGTTTTGCGAGAGCATTTCTTTGCTGAGAAATTTGTTGCAAACGATGAGGGATATCTGCAATGGCATCTGTTTTCTTTTGTTGCTCAATTTGCGTTTGTAATTGACTTAATTGTTCCTGTTGCAACTTAAGCGTGTGCTGTTGTTTTTCTAGTGTATGTGTTGTTTTCTCAAGAGAACGTTTAAGAAACTGTTCTTTTTCTTGTTCTACTTTTTCGCTTTTCTGGCTAATTAAATATTTTTCTGTAATTTCATCATATTGCTCAAAATAACGTTGCCATAAAGGTAAATTTTCAGCAAGTTGAGCATGGGCTGTATGCTGAGTTAAATAGTCATTTAATTCATTGAATTGCGTTTGTGAGCTCGCTAATTGGGTTTCTGTTAACTGTATTTTTTCTAGATATTCTGACTTTGTTTTCTCTAGCGTATTTTTTTGCTGTGTTTTTACTGAAATATCCTGTTGTAGCAAGATTAACTGATTATCTAATGGTGTTACTTTTTCACGAATAAGCTGTAATATTTGTTGTTTTTTCTCATTGTGTTGTTTAAATGTATTACGAGCCTCGACGAGATGCTGATTAATCGGTTGGCTCTGTTGTTCAATCCGTTGTTTTTCTTCTTTTAGTGTTGAGCATTGTGACTCAATATAGGCTTGTTCTTTTAATAGACGGTTTTTTTCATCATAAATTGGACGGATTTTTTCTGCGGGTTCGCTATTTTCAAGACGTTGAATCTCAGGTTTAGCTGCAACTAATGCTGCTTGTGCTAAGTTAACCTCAGTTTGTGCTAATGCTTTGTTTTTACTAAGTTCAGTTTCTTTTTCTTGCCACTGTTGTGCTGCTTGATATTCCTGTTGTTGTTTTTGTAATTGGCGCTCTTTGGCAAAAAGCTCAGTTTGTTCAGTTAATAAAGCTTGGCGAGCATTTTCATCTAATAACGCCATCATTTCGGCTTGCTGTTTTAACGTTTTTAATGCTTGTTCTTCTTCACGCCAATGTTTAAAGATAGATTGGGAAATATGGCGATAAATATCTGTGCCAGTCAGTTCTTCGAGTAATTCAGCGCGAGATTTATCATCCGCATTTAAAAAAGCCGCAAATTGCCCTTGAGAAAGTAACATTGATTTAGTGAAACGATCAAAATCAAGACCCGTGATATTAATGATCATCTCTTTCACTTGGCTTATCTTGCTCGCCAATATTTTGTCTTCGCCACCTATGGTATTGAGTTTAACCAGTTCTGCTTGTGGTGCTTGAAGATTACCATCCTCTTTATAATTAGCACGACGTTGTTCCCAAAATGCACGATAAGCCACACCTTTGACTTCAAATTCAACTTCAGCCAAACATTCTGCTGTATGGCGTGTCATTAACTCATTTTGTGATTGTGTGACTTTATCGAGTCGTGGCGTTCGATGATAAAGCGCTAAACTTATCGCATCTAACAGGGTGGTTTTTCCCGCCCCCGTAGGGCCTGTAATCGCAAATAATCCGTTGCTAATAAAAGGTTCTTGGTTGAAGTTAATTTTCCATTCACCTTTTAAGGAATTAATATTTTTAAATCGCAGACTTAAGATTTTCATTATGCTTCGTTATCCTCTTGTTCTGCCATTTCAACGGCTTGCTTAAACAATGTTGTTAAGCGTGTTTTTATCTCTTCTGAATCAAACTCATGCTGTTCTAAGCGCCTTTCAAAAACATCATAAACGGTTAACTCAGTCAGTGTTTCGTTTTCATTTTGAGTGAATGCTTGGCGTTGTTTTCTGGCTCTTCTTAATAAGATCACATCAAAAAGCGGATCGTGAGTGAGCTCTTGAATACGAGTTTGTATGTCACTGAGATAATCTTGGGTTGAGACTTCGATATCTAACCAAATTGTGGTCTCTATTTCACCGTATTGTTTTTTTAAGTCCTCAAGTTGTATTGCTATCTCTTTTAATGAACCACGAATAGTGCGTAGTAACTGAAGCTCAGGAATAGGTAAAAGTGTGAGGTTAGTGAGTTTGTCTTGCTCAAAATCGATAAGACAGACGCTTTTCTGTTGTCCGCTCTCATCAAAACTTAAAGGAATAGGGGAGCCACTATAACGAATATGACCTGATTTATTCACCACTTGAGGGCGATGAATATGACCAAGAGCAATATAGTCAAATTCAGGAAATAGGGTTGCAGAAAAAGCCTCTAAAGTCCCAATATAAATTTCACGTACTGAATCGGTGACGCTTGCACCGATAGTCGTGAGATGACCTGTTGCAATAATGGGGATATTTGCATTCAATTTTTTACGTAAATCAAGAGCAACTTGATATTGAGCTTGGTAATAATCAGCAATGGCTTCTTTTAGAGCGTTTTGTTTTTCAGCCCCAGATTGTCCACTTTTGCTGCTGATCATATCTCTGGGGCGTAGATAAGGGATAGTACAAAGCAGTGCTCCCGGAGTGTTATCTTTTTGAGGAAGAATGAGCGGGGCTTGTGGTGTTTCAGTATCAACATTAGCAATAACGGTTGTATTTAAACACGCCAATAGTGATTTTGATTCATTGAGTGTTGCCACCGAGTCGTGATTACCACCAAGAATAACGAGCTGACATTGTGTGTCTCGAATAGCAACCACAAAACGGTTATAAAGTTCTCTGGCATAACTTGGAGGGGAGCCAGTATCAAAAATATCGCCTGCAACAATCAGTGCATCGACTTGATAATGTTTAATTTGTGCTAACAACCAATCAAGAAACTGTTGATGTTCTTTAGCGCGAGTCTTAGTAAAAAAATATTGCCCTAAATGCCAATCTGATGTGTGAATAATCCGCATTACTATCCCTCTTTTTTATCTGTTGGAGAGTATAACGCACCTTACTTTTTTAGTGAAAACTCAACAATAAGCCTTCTTTTTGAGTGACATTTCACCAAAAAACGACTTATTTGCCTTAACAACAGGGATCTATTTCAGTAATGTTAAGGTTAGTCATAAATCTGTCATAAAACTGCATCATAATCATTTTGACCCTCTATATACATTACACAGGATAGAGTATGGCAAGGCGTATTCTTGTTGTTGAAGATGAAACCGCAATTCGAGAGATGATCTGTTTTGTTTTGGAACAAAATGGTTTTCAACCTATTGAAGCAGAAGACTATGATTCTGCATTGAGCTTTCTTATTGATCCTTACCCTGATCTGGTTTTATTAGATTGGATGATCCCTGGGGGATCTGGTTTGCAGGTAATAAAGCAGATGAAACGGGAAAGTAACACCCGTGATATCCCAATTATTATGCTAACTGCGAAAGGGGAAGAAGAAGATAAAGTTCAAGGGTTAGAAACGGGTGCTGATGATTATGTTATCAAACCCTTTTCACCTAAAGAGCTTGTTGCTCGTGTGAAGGCAATTTTACGGCGTTTATCACCAATGTCAGCGGAAGATATCATAGAGTTCAATGGATTAGGACTTGATCCTGTTTCTCATCGGGTGACGAGTCAAGATAAACCGATTGAGATGGGCCCTACCGAATTTAAACTCCTGCACTTTTTTATGACACATCCTGAACGCGTATACAGCAGAGAACAGCTGTTAAACTATGTTTGGGGAACGAATGTTTATGTCGAAGACCGTACTGTTGATGTGCATATTCGTCGTTTACGTAAGGCCATTGAAGAAGATGGTCATGACAGAATGATACAGACAGTACGCGGAACGGGATATCGTTTCTCTGCCCGTTTCTAAGTCAATATGGGAGTAATCGTCAGGTGTTAGAACGACTATCGTGGAAAGCCCTCGTTTGGGGGCTATGTCTATTTTGTTTGCCTGCCTTTATATTATCGCTTTTTATCGGGCATCTTCCTTGGTTGCTGGTGGCATCGCTTCTCAGTGCCCTTGTGTGGCATGCTTATAATTTGCTGAAATTATCTAAATGGTTATGGTTAGATCGCTCGATATTGCCCCCTGAAGGTAGGGGAGGATGGGAGCCTATTTTTTATGGTATTCGACAAACTCAGCAACGTAATCGTAAGCGACGTAGAGAATTAGGTGATTTAATTAAACGTTTTAGAAGTGGGGCTGAAAGTCTACCCGATGCTGTTGTGATGATGACAAATGAAGGGAATATTTTTTGGTGTAATAGCCTTGCTCAACATCTATTAGGTTTTCGTTGGCCTGAAGATAACGGGCAAACTATTTTTAACTTATTACGTTATCCTGATTTTTTACACTATTTTACTGCGGGTGATTTTAGTCGCCCCTTAACCATTTCACTCAATAATGGCTCTATTGTTGAGTTCCGTGTGATGCCATATAGCGAAGACCAGCGTTTGATGGTAGCTCGTGATGTGACAGAAAAAAATAAACTAGAAAACTCGCGACGTGATTTTTTTGCTAATGTGAGTCATGAGTTAAGAACACCGTTAACCGTTATTCAAGGTTATCTTGAAATGATGGAAGAAAAGAGTGTAGAAAAACCCGCTGAGCATAAAGCGATAGTCACGATGCAAGAGCAAGCTAAACGTATGGATACGCTTGTGCAGCAGCTCTTACAGCTTTCTCGTATTGAATCTGCCCCCCATATTGATTTAAACAAGATTGTTGATATTCCTGCTATTTTGGCTTTATTACAACAAGAAGCTAACTCACTCAGTCAAGGTCAACATCAGATTATTTTTGATGTTGATGAACAGTGGGCTGTTCGTGGTAATGAAGAGCAACTGCGTAGTGCGGTTTCTAATTTAGTGTATAACGCTATTAATCACACTGACGAAGGTTCAACCATAAATGTCAGTTGGAAGAAAATTCCTCAAGGTATGTTATTTAGTGTTTCAGATAATGGGGCGGGGATCAGCGCTGAACACTTAACGCGTTTAACCGAACGTTTTTATCGCGTTGATAAAGCTCGCTCTCGTCATTCTGGTGGAACTGGGTTAGGTTTGGCTATTGTGAAAAAATCATTGCTTCATCATCACTCTCAATTGAATATTGAAAGTAAAGTCGGTGTTGGGAGTACGTTCTCTTTTATCCTTCCTCAAACCCTGCTTACCGCTAAAAAAACACACTAGCAGTATGCTTTTTAAAGGCCTTTATCACTTGAATTCAATTTGTGATAAAGGCTTTTTTGTTCCTATATTTTTAATATCAATAAAAACTAATATCGTAGCGTTAAATTTTAATATTATTAATTAATAGTAACTTTAAATGATGCCAATAGTTAATTTTATTGGTGATAAAATGTACAAATCATATCATGTATATTCGATGATATATGATAGTTATAACTAGTGCTGAAAAATAGTTTAGATGATTATTCTGGTTTTTGGATTGGCTATTGCCTTTTTTCATTATAAAAGTTTTACTTGTGACCAGTTATCGGCAATTTTTTCTATTTAGTACCTAATTGCTCTATATGAAATGATTATATGTGGATATTATCCTGAATAATGATGATATGAGCCTAAATAGATATTGTTGATTTTATGTTGCGTTATATTGGCGCAATTTACCCCTTATTGTAACTATATATTAACAAAACTTATGGCACATAGATTAACTTCCAGAGATATTCTGGCATTAGGGTTTATGACATTCGCCCTATTTGTTGGCGCTGGCAATATTATTTTTCCTCCAATGGTCGGTTTACAATCTGGCGAATTTGTTTGGACTGCAGCAATTGGTTTTTTGATCACCGGTGTAGGTTTGCCTGTTTTAACGGTTGTCGCATTGGCAAAAGTCGGTGGGGGTATTGAGGCATTAAGTACACCTATTGGCAAATCAATGGGATTATTATTGGCTATTGTTGCCTATCTTGCTGTTGGACCTCTTTTCGCAACACCTCGCACTGCAACGGTTTCTTTCAAAGTGGGTATTGCTCCTCTAGTGGGTGATACAGAAATGTCATTGTTGATTTACAGCATTGTCTATTTCTTAATTGTTATTGGTATTTCACTTTATCCAGGTAAATTGTTAGACAGTGTGGGTCATATTCTTGCCCCGATTAAAATTCTGGCATTAGCGGTATTAGGTGTGGCTGCGATATTTTGGCCTGCGGGTGGTGCTATTCCTGCGACTGATGCTTATCGCGATATGGCGTTGACTCAGGGTTTTATTAACGGTTACCTCACCATGGATACATTGGGCGCAATGGTTTTTGGTATTGTTATTGTTAATGCGGCTCGCTCTCGAGGTATTGATAATTCATCACTGTTAACACGTTATACTATGTGGGCGGGGATCATTGCTGGTGTATTGTTAACTGCGATCTATTTGAGTTTATTTAAATTAGGCTCTAGCAGTGGCAGTATTATTCCGGGGGCTCAAGATGGCGCTGATATCCTACATGCCTATGTTCAGTATACTTTCGGCAATTTTGGTAGTTTCTTCTTGGCTGTACTGATTTTCTTAGCTTGTATGGTGACTGCTGTGGGTTTAACGTGCGCGTGTGCCGAGTTTTTTAGCCGTTATTTGCCTATCTCTTATCGTGCCTTAGTGTTGATCCTGGCGATATTCTCAGCCGTTGTTTCAAACTTAGGTTTGAGTAAGCTGATTGCGTTTTCTATCCCTGTACTGATAATGATTTATCCTCCTTGTATTGTGATTATTCTAATGAGTTTCACATTACGTCTGTGGAATAACCCAAGTCGTATTATCGCGCCAGCAATGGCTGTTAGCTTATTTTTTGGTATTTTTGATGCAATAAAAGCGTCTGATTATTTGAAGCATTTATTACCTGATTGGGCGACAAAATTACCTTTAAGTGAGCAAGGGTTAGCGTGGTTAATTCCTGTTCTCATTACGATTGTAGTTTGTGGTATTTATGACAAAGTTGCTGGTTCACACCATAAAAAAGTGATCCATACTGAAGCCATCAATAAGCAATAAAATGCAGTGAAAACAGATAGAGTTAAACGCAAAAAGGGAAACGGAAGTTTCCCTTTTTTATTGGCTTAAAACTCATCTTGTAATACCTCTTCAATAGTCCTTGGCATACGTGGTTTATTCATTTTCTTAGGATCAACAACCGCATAAAGATTATTTAAATCATCAAGGCATTGCCAAAGTAACAGTAACTGGCGTAGTGAAATTTTACCTTGTAACTCAAACTTTTTGATAGTTGAAGCAGGAACTGTACTACGCTCGGCAAGTTGTTCGCGTGACCATTTTTCTTTTTCACGCAACTTTCGTAAATGAGAAGCAAAGGCTCGACTCACATCGAGATCAGTAAGTAATGAGAGTTTCATTTATTAGCCCAAATAGATACTATAATGTCTAATTATAGCAAAAAATAGCTACTTTGGACATTATAGTGTCTATTTGATTTAAGGGTAGAGCAAACACGTTAGCTTAGATTGCTTATTAGTTTTTATCTGTAGAATACTGCTTTCCTGCCACCGGTTGTTGGTTTTCATTTAAATAATAGTGAACACCAGCTTCAATACCGTCTTCACCTTCATAGAAAATTTTAAAGCGAGTACGATTGCCGTCATGGTAAGCAATCACAGCACTCCCGTTTTTTCCTAAGCAGAACTGATGGAGAGTACCCGTTGAAATACACATACTGTCGTCGCCAGATACCGTGACTTTGCAGTTATCGCCAGTGTTAATTGCCACAGCGTTTTTTCCAGTCACATTGATTTGCGCTAAATCCCCTGTATTAGTGATTTTTGCGCGATCTTGAGAGGCTGTAATAAAATTACGCATACCACAGTTGGCGATATGAACACCACTACCTGCAGCATAAATCTTGACATCATTGCCACTATTACAAATGCGGGAGCGCCCGCCTAAGCTACCAATACGACACTGATTTCCTGTATTAGCCACTTTCCCTGCAAAACCCGTCATCATCAACTGATTGCTATAACCGGTGTTGGCAATGCTGTTTTCATCGCCAGAAAAAGCCACAATATTGTTACTTCCACACAAAGCAAGATCGGTACTTAGTTGTTGGCTTTTTAAGATCAATTGATGCCATTCGGTCGAGAATTGAATGTTTTCAGATGTTGGTAATGTGTTGTGATATGGAAGGCGTTGTAATGTCACGCCTTGTTGTTGTTCATTGCCGAGCAGGAACAAGATGTTTTCCATGACTTCTTGTTCCTGTTTGGCAAAGGACGCTTTATTAAAATGACGTAAATAAATATATTGAATAAAGCTTTCTATCCATTGTGTACGGCGCTGTTTTATTAACTCACTATGGATAGCACTGTAAGTGCCTCCATCAGGAAAATAACGCAAAAACCAACGATAAAGTGACGTTGAAACGTGCAGTTGTCGTAAGTCTTCTTTTGTTAATCTAATATTTTCCTTTGAAGGGACTGACATATAAGCTCCTTAATCCGTGTATTAATTAGTGTCTATGGTAACCGTCAACCATACTGCGAAATGTTTGGAATGGTGTTTTTCCTGTTGTACACAGATAAAGATGACCAATGATAAAAAAGACACTACATACCGCTAAGAATTGGTGTGCGATTAATAACCATGCTTTAAACATCACTGCATCAGCAGGAATAAATGCTGGGTTTTGAAGTAAAACACCTGTTATTAAAAGTAGTGGAACTAATGCATACATCACACCTAAATAAGCCATTTGTTGCAGTGGATTAAACTTAACAGTGGGTGTTGCTGGGAAGGGGTGATCTTCTCCTTTGATAATGCCATAGAGATAAAAACGTGTTTGCATAAAAGCGCGGTGAAACCAGTTTTTACCCTCGATGCGGTAAAACTTGCCATTACCACCAACAAGATTAATCAGAACAAAGGATAACCAGCAAACCAAGAGTAGATAACCGCAAATTTCATGCACACTGACCAATAACGCCGTATCGTGGGCTGAAAGCAGAGCGAAATGGTTAATTCCACCACTGAGAAGCAACAGAATAAATAAAGAGGCATTACTCCAGTGCCACAAACGAACGGCTTTAGAGTAAAGATAGAGCTTCTCTTCTTTATGCGACTCACCGTGTGGTGTGGCAAAGCGATAACGCAAGAAGCCATGCAGAGCCAGAACAAGCAACATGCCAATAAATAATACGCCTGCAACAATTAACCAAAGGGGCAAATAATCAGGTGTATAGATTAAAACATACTCTTTTAGTGCGGCTTGGAACTGAGCACTGCCTGGCATTGTATTGACGATACTCATACTTTACCCTCCTCTTGAACATGAGGCCCTACACGGCGATAGAGATGGGGTTTTCCTACACCATCAAGTTGATAAATATAGTAATCGTGTGTTTTGAGCCATTCTTGAATTTGAGGGCTATCTTCTTTGCCAAATAACAGGGCATTTTGTGGACAAGCGCTCACACAAATCGGTGGGAAACCTTTTTGTAATCGGGACTCAAGACAAAAATCACATTTATCAGCAACATGTGTCACTGGGTTAAGATAACGTACTTGGTATGGACAGGCTGATATACAGTAGCTACATCCAATACATTTCTCTTTATTTACACGAACAATACCATTGGTTTCATCACGCCAAGATGCACCAGTCGGGCATACAGGGATACAAGGAGCATCTTCACATTGTTGACAAGAGTGTCTAAAGAAATGGTATTTATCGTTATCTTCTTTGAGGCTTAAGGGAATATGGGCAATATCCATTCGAGCCATACCATTAGGAACTTTATTTAATCGACGACATGCCGTGGCGCAGATATTACAGCCATTGCAAAGCGTCTCATCATGGATCATGGCATAGCGGATAGGTTTTTTTTCTGCAGTTGCGGCAAGCGCACTTCCTAGTGGCGCACTGAAAAAAATGACCGATCCCATACCTACTACAAATTTACGGCGAGAAACACGCATTATTTTTGCTCCTCAGTCTGATGATGTTGTAATACCCACATCGAATTTCGTTGATAAGGCAGAACATTAAGGATTTTCATGTTGTTCTACCTCGATCCATTCAGTTAAGCCTCGCGCTTTGCCGTAACTCATTAACGTATTGCTAAAGAGATAAGGGGCGTTATTGGAGGCTAAAATTTGCTGAATATCCTGAAAATCAGGGTGAGTTTTCATCAGTGTCAGTGCATCTTCAATCTCTGAAGCTGTGTAATGAAAAGGTTCAGACATCAACATGCTTTGTTTTAATGGTCGAGGATAGGTTTCGCATTCAAAACGAACGACACCTGCAATTGCTGTACAAATATCCGCATGGCGGTTTAATAATTGCAGTTGTGCGAAGTTATCGGACATAAATTCATCAGAGTAGAAATAATCCTCGCCATTGAGACTTAAATGGGCGATATCAATAAACTCGTCGCGCTTTAACGCGGTTTCTAACTGCGCAATATCCTCTTCAGTCAGGGAATAGGGCGCATCATACAGCGTTGAAATTGCTAATAGTTCACCTTCTTTTGAACATTGACGTATCGCATTCGCTAGATGTTGTTCAGCAGATAATTCGGCTATCTCTGCAACGGGTTCTTCTACGGTTACGGTATCCGTTGAGGTGTTAGCACTACGTCCAACACCTGTTTCTGATAATGGCAGTAACCAACGGCGACGAGAGATATCAGGTTGCTCTAAAGCAATATCTGTATCATCAGCGGTATCTTGTGGTATAGAAGCCGATGCATTTTGTTCTATCATCATGATCTCCTTCTTTTACCTATTAACTGGGTAATAAACCACGAGACGCTAAATCGTCAGCAACATCTTGTAAACCAAGGCGAACTAAAGTGTCTTTTGTTGGGCAACCTAATTTAGGATCCCAGCCCATTTCTTCATAGAACATGGTGAGAGAAAGTTGCATGTCTTCTCTGTCCATTTTGTCGGTGCCTTCAGTAAAGACTGGAATATCAGGATCTTTATCAAATACCCATGAACAGATTTGGTCATGTTCATTACGCATATCCATGGTATTCATTAATTTAACGGTATAAGCGCGATGCAAAGTGAAAATACGCTCTGAGGCTAAATCCAGATCTTTAGATGTCGTCGGTTCACCCGTGATAGCAGTAAAGAATTTAGCTTCCATCTCTAAGTCACCACGATAATTACGGCTCTTATGAGGAGAAACCGTCATTGGCCAGACCCAGTTACATAAGGTGACAGCATCGTGTAAGCAACTACGTAAAATGGTCCACTTGGTATAAGCAATTTTGGCTTTATTGATTGGTGTATAGTTTTTGGTTTCATCAAAAGCATCACCAGAACCAAACAATTCACCTGCAATCTCTTTTTGTAGTTTCAGGGGTAAACCACTGCCGATATAGTTGATATGGGTATGTGTCATTGCATCTCGGTTAAACATACAGTTAACGATAGAACCAACTTGAGCCGATGCTTCATTCGCATGATGAATTGGGAAGCCCATTGGTGACCAAAGTTTGTTTTTCTTGTCAGCCCAATACTCTTCACCTAAATTCCAGCGCTGTGCGATAAGATAAGAGCCATCAGCAAGATGACTAAATTCACCTTTGCGATGGGCTAAACGATAGTAGAATTCTTTGATAAATTCAGGGTTACCTTCTTCCAGTTTATCCCATGGAATTTCGTTGTATTCGGCTTCAGGTAATACGCGTTTAAAGACACCGTGGGTATAACAATACGTGAAGTCACGATGAAGCTGACCGTAGTTACACCAAAGTCCCATATCATCAAAAATATTAAGACCGACTAGGTTACCAACAACGTTACCATCTCCTTTTTTCTCAACATCTTTAGGACCATTAGGGAAAATCGTTGTGTGGACGAAGTTAGCGACACAAGTGTTACCACCTGTTTGTGGTACACCAAATTTTTTCGCTTGTGGAACATTGAGTTGAGACATACAGCGGATAGGACAAGAGTGACAACCCCCCATTTTTACGGTGTATTCTTCTGCTTCTGGACCCAAGTCAAAGGTCGATTTCATGGTTCTAAAACCGACAGTATTGATATCACCCGGAGGGATTTCACCCGTTTCAATTGGTCCACCTTCAGCAGCGCCCCAATACAGTCCTTTACGTGCAGTCCAACGAGAGCCGGGGTGTGAATATTCTGCCCATGATTGCGGTGTACTCGGTACAACGTGATTATTATTAGAACCAATTAGTTGAGTCATCATGTAGTCATTAAGTTCTTTTAACGCTTTACGATCAGCAACGTTAACGCCACGACTCCCTTCGACAACAATTGCTTTTAATTTTTTAGAACCTAAAACAGCCCCAACACCCGCACCACCGCTATGATTACGGCTATTAATAATGCCAGATAAAGGAACGAGATTTTCGCCCGCAGGGCCAATGGTGGCAACACAAGCTTCTGGGCTTGTTTGAGCACACAACTCTTCTGTGGTTTGACGAACACCTTTACCCCATAAGAAAGAGGCATCTTCAATAGAAACTTGGTCATCATCAATATGGATCCAAACAGGTTTATCTGATTTACCTTCAATAATCAGAGCGTCATAGCCTGCAAATTTCATCCATGCTGCGAAAAATCCCCCCATATGAGCATCAACAACAAGATTGCCGCGCGTAAAAGTGGAAAGAGAAGTGATATTGACGCGAGAGCTACAAGGCGCACCCGAACCTGTCAAAGGGCCTACTGCAAAGATAACTTTGTTTTCTTCATCAAAAGGTTTAACGCCAGGAGCAACCTCTTCATACATAATTTTGTAGCCAAAGCCCATACCACCAATCAAGAATTTATACTTGCTTGAGCTTTCACGAGTGATGGTTCCAGTCGTCAAATTGATTCTTAGAATATTTCCAGTCCAGCCGTTAGTCATAATATTGCTTCCTAATCTAAATGTGGTTCAGTGATGTGATTGTCTGGATTTATTAAACAGTAATTTCTTTCCATTCAATGATTTGTAGAGCGCCTGTTGGACACGCTGATGCACACTCACCACATAAATTACATTTGCCGGATTTTTTAGTTTGTGGGTTGACGGTTGCCATCATCCACGGACAAGCTGTTGTACAGGCGGCACAACCAATACAACGACGTGTATCAACAACAATACAACCGAACTCTTCTTGATAGCGGATAGCTTTTACTGGGCAGACCTTCATACATTCAGGATCTTTACATTGGCGACAGGTATCGGTTGTAAAGTTTAAATCGCCATAAAGCCCACCACCGGAGCCAATACCTTTATCACCAAAATAAAAATGACGATGGATTTTGGTGCGTGAAAAGAAGGATCCAACGCTTCCATCATTCCATGTTGTACATGCTGTTTCACAGCGATGGCATCCCGTACAACGCGCTCTATTTGTGACTAAAACGCCTTTAGGTGTTGTAGTTAATTGAATTATTCCGCTATCTATTTCTTCTTGCTTACAACCCAAAAGAGAAAGCAATGCGGGTGCTATTGTGATCCCTGCAAGACCTTTACCGGATATTCGCAGAAACTCTAGTCTTGATAGCCCAATATCTAATATTGGACGATGATGTGTATCAGACATTAATATTTATCTCCGCTTAACTAATTTAATAAGAAATAAGTTGTGATGATAAATTATTTATTTATCCACTTGCCTTACCGTTATATAATAAATAAAATAGCGATTTGGTTAAGGGATATATTATTAATTTCAACTGTTTTTATGATAAAAATACATTGTGGTGAAATGTTAAATATTTGTATTTACAATGTGTTATCTCCACTTCTTACGTACTTTTTATTATCCTCCCTGATAGTGTGGTTATTAAAAAATTAATACTGTGACAGCTATCATAGAAATAAAAATAGCGAGTGTTATTAATTTTATTTAATTAAATGATTATTGTTTTTATCTGTAATTACGAAAGAAAATAACTACCATTTATATATATTAAATTATTGAAATTAAATTAAAGGTGATTTGTTCTTATATTTTATCTCATATTATTATTTTAATAATAAATTGATATTTGATGTTAATTATTTATTTAACCAAAAATTGATATTGATTATTAATAATAGAATGATATATGAATAAATTGTAAAACCATGACTAGATCATTTTTATAAAAAAAGAAACCTTTTCTAATTAAGAGAAGGTTTCTTTTGTCTGCTCTATTATGTGATTTTATGGTTAGTAACCCACCGCTTTACCTGCGGGGCGACGAACATCATTTGATCCATAAAGATAACCTTCACGCACTGTACCAGAAACTGCGGAATCATTACCTGATGAAGCTGGGATCACCCCTTTTTCTCCGGGGAGTCCGACCATAATAAGTTCAGCCGCTCCCCATGGGGTTTGTTCTACCATTTTATATCCCATTGTAGAGAGCTTTTCTAACGTGTCTTTTGATAATCCTCGTTGCTCATAGTAAACCTCATCGGGTAACCATTGATGGTGAATACGGGGACTATTCACCGCTTCTTGTGGTGGCATACCAAATTCAATGATATTCAGCGCAGTTTGTAAGGTGATGGAGATAATACGAGAACCGCCTGGTGATCCTAAAATAAGGAATGGTTTGCCTTCTTTCGTCACAATCGTTGGGCTCATTGATGACAATGGGCGTTTTAATGGTGCAATGCTATTGCGTTCACCTTGCACTAAACCATAGAGATTTTTTTCGCCGACTTTGGTTGTAAAATCATCCATCTCATTGTTGAGAAAAAAACCAGTTCCGGGAGCAATAACAACGGCACCAAAACGACCATTTATAGTATAAGTGGTTGATACTGCGTTACCTTCTTTATCTATAACTGAGTAGTGTGTAGTTTCTGGGCTTTCATGAGGAGCGATACCCGGTTGTACATTTTCTGATGGTGTGGCTTTATTCGGTTTAATTTGTTGGCGTATTTCTGTGGCGTAAATTTTACTTAATAACTTTTCTGTTGGATTTTTAATAAATTGAGGATCACCAAGAAACGTGTTTCTGTCCATATAAGCATGACGCATTGCTTCCGTTAGAGTATGAACATATTCAGCTGAATTAAAACCCATCGATTTAAGATCGTAACCTTCCAAAATATTCAGTGTTTGGCAGATAGTGACCCCACCTGAACTTGGAGGTGGCGCAGAAATAAACTCATAACCTCGATAAGTACAGGTAATGGGCGGCGTTTCGGTAATAGTGAAGTTTGCAAAATCTTCTTGAGTTAATAGACCATTATGTTGTTTCGACGCTTCTTCAACTTTTCTAGGGATCTCTCCTTGGTAAAATGCTTCAGAACCTTGGTTGGCAATAAGTTCCAATGTATTGGCTAAATCAGTTTGAATTAGGCGATCACCAGGTTGCCAAGGTGTTCCATCGGGTTTTAAGAAGATTTTTGCCGACTCAGGATCTTGTTTGAAGCGTTCTGTTGTTGTTTCTAACACATCAGTATCAGCTCGCGTTAAAATATAGCCTTCTCTTGCAAGTTTAATGGCAGGTGCCATAACATCTTGGCGAGATAACGTACCGTATTTCTCTAATGCTGAATTCAACCCTTTTACTGTACCGGGTACACCTGAGGCGAGATAACCGTATAAGCTGGCATCTTTAATTAAATTACCGTCTTTATCTAAATACATATTTTTAGAGGCAGAGGCAGGTGCGGTTTCTCTAAAATTAATAAAGGTATTGGTACCATCAGCAAGGTGTATTGTCATAAAACCACCGCCACCAATATTACCGCAGCAGGCATTTACAACAGCTTGCGCATAACCAACAGCAACGGCGGCATCAATCGCATTACCTCCTTTTTGTAAAATATCATTTCCTACCTGAGAGGCTAAATGTTGAGAAGAAACCACCATGCCGTGTTGCGCTTCAACAGCAGGCTCATAAGCCGCATAGAGTGCGGGTGAAAAGAGTGTGGTAAGTAAGAGCAGGTGAGTTTTTTTTATAGTAATCATCATTATCTCCGTTAATAACAGGGAGTTATCTTTAATAAAAGCGAATAAAAATAGATATATATACACAATTATTAATGTTAATTAACAATTGCATAACAATAAGTATAGGGAGGGGTTATTAGTGAGGAGAATTTTTTTTGATGTGATGATCACAAAACGTTCTTTAAGTTGGAAAATAATAAACTAATGTATAATTTATAAAGGTAATGAGGGGACGTGATAAAGAAATAGATAGGTAAAATAAGAATAAAAAAGCCTGTTTTCACAGGCTCTTAGAAAGATATTAGCTTACTGAGATATTACAGTTTGCCAGAGTTTGCTTTCAGGTATTTAGCCACGCCGTCTGGAGATGCGCCCATACCTTCTTGACCTTTTTCCCACTGTGCAGGGCAAACATCACCGTGCTCTTCGTGGAATTGCAGTGCGTCAACCATACGGATCATTTCATCAATATTACGACCTAATGGTAGATCGTTAACGACTTGGTGACGAACAACGCCTTCTTTGTCAATTAAGAATGAACCACGTAGCGCAACGCCCGCTTCTGGGTGTTCGATACCGTATGCTTTGATGATGTCATGTTTGATATCAGCAACCATTGGGTATCTTACTTCACCGATACCGCCATCATCGATGGCCGTTTTACGCCATGCGTTATGTACGAATTCTGAGTCCATAGAAACGCCGATAATTTCAACACCGCGTTTTTGGAACTCTTCAAAACGGTGATCGAATGCAATCAGTTCTGAAGGGCAAACGAAAGTGAAATCCATTGGCCAGAAGAAAATAACGGCAGGTTTGCCTTTGATAAATGAATGCAGGTTGAAATCATTAACAATTTCACCATTACCTAAAACGGCAGCAGCTGTGAAATCAGGGGCTTTGCGAGTAACCAGAACCATAATGTACTCCTGTAAATTGAAAGAGTTTATACTCGTCATATTTCAAGTTGTAGCGTTGTTGACTGCGTTTATTCGCACTAGTCACATACTTTTGTATGCTCCTAGTGACTCATTCACTTGTCGCCTAGCTACACCTCGAACTATTTAGAGTAATTTAGGGTGTATACCTTGTTTATACTCGTCATATTTCAAGTTGTAGCGTTGTTGACTGCGTTTATTCGCACTAGTCACATACTTTTGTATGCTCCTAGCGATTCATTCACTTGTCGCCCAGCTACACCTCGAACTATTTAGAGTAATTTAGGGTGTATACCTTGTTTTTAAATGATGCATACAGCATAAATAATCAATCGCTATCGATAAAGTCAAACAGAACAATCTATTTAATAGATTATAGCTATTAACTTAATACAATAAAGTCGGATTATTTATGGCTCCTTGTATGACGTTCATTCTAATCAACTTTGGAAATGAATACTATGTTTGTTAACAAACCGTTACGAATAATATCATAAATGGACTGAGCATCTCTTTGATATATCAAATATAATCCTACAATATGACAAAAGAATGAAAACTAAAATAGTAGTTAAATGTATCAGTCATCAAGTTGGTGATGCTGTGCTCTTTCTAGCAATTGTGGATAAAACTGCCAAAAGATCTTACTTAATTCATCGTAATGTGTTTCGAGTACGATATAAGAGCCCGCTAGTGCACTTAATCGTGGTCTTCTTCTTGCCATGCCTTTCAATGTTTGGGCAATATATGCTTTGTCAGCATACCGAATTAACCAAGATTGTGGCCATAGATACTCATTAAGTTCTTGGAATTTCTCAGGTGTTTGCCATAAATCAGGTTCGATAATATTTCGAACATTGGTGACAAATTTAGCCAACGGTATATTCGGTTCAAATGTTGACCAATTCAAAGAAAGGAAATGATCCCAAAAAACATCTAAAGTAATTGGTGAAACTCGGCGATATTCATCAGGAAATAAAAGACGAGCCTGTTTGACTAATGGGTGAGTATCAGTGAGTACATCAATGCGTCTATGCATACGAATGCCCTCAATAACAGCTTGACTGTAATCAGAGCTAGGCGCGCCTTTAACGTAATCTGCCATCATATTGCCTAATAGAGAGCTTTTTGCTCTAAAGGCGAGATGTAAGTGAGCAAGATAATTCATCTCATCATCATAGCGCCTTTTGAATAAAAAAGGGCTTCTTTCTTGCACTGATAAGCTGGCAGCACTAGACTAGTCCGCCTGTTTTTTATGAAAGTAGTCGTTTAATTATGCGTGTATCAGACTTTACATTTGAATTACCAGAAGCCTTGATTGCTCACTATCCACAACCTCAACGCAGTGGATGTCGTTTGCTCTCTTTAGAAGGGGAGACGGGGGCTTTATCACACGGTATTTTTACCGATGTGTTAGATAAAATAAATGCAGGTGATCTGCTGGTTTTTAATAATACTCGCGTGATCCCTGCGCGTATTTATGGTCGTAAAGCGTCAGGTGGTAAAATCGAAGTGTTAGTTGAGCGTATGCTTGATGAACATCGCGTTCTTGCTCATGTTAGAGCCTCTAAATCACCAAAAGAAGGTGCTGCGCTGGTACTAGGTGAAGATGAAAGTGTACAAGCAACGATGGTTGCGCGTCATGATACACTTTTTGAAATTCGCTTTGATGATGAAAGGGATGTTCTTACTATTCTGAATAGCATTGGGCATATGCCTTTACCTCCTTATATTGATCGTCCTGATGAAGAGTCTGATAAAGAACTTTATCAAACGGTCTATAATGAGCGTCCTGGTGCGGTTGCAGCACCTACGGCAGGGTTACACTTTGATGAACCCTTACTTCAAGCCTTAAAAGAAAAAGGCGTTGAGATGGCATTTGTCACACTGCATGTGGGGGCGGGGACGTTCCAACCTGTGCGTGTTGATAATATCGAAGAACACACAATGCATTCTGAATACGCAGAAGTGCCACAAGATGTGGTTGATGCTGTATTAGCATGTAAAGCACGTGGCAATCGCGTGATTGCAGTGGGAACAACTTCTGTTCGTTCGTTAGAAAGTGCGGCAAAGGCAACAAACGATGCGTTAATTGCACCTTTCTTTGATGATACTCAAATCTTTATTTATCCAGGTTATCAATATCAAATTATTGATGCATTGATTACGAATTTCCATTTGCCAGAATCGACTTTAATCATGCTGGTTTCTGCTTTTGCTGGATATAAAAATACCATGAATGCTTATAAAGAAGCGGTTGAGCAAAAGTATCGCTTCTTCAGCTATGGCGATGCGATGTTTATTACGCGTAATCTTTTAGCTATCAATGAAAAAGTAGGACAAGAATAAAGATTTATTATTCTTTTTAACGTTTTTCTTCGTTTTATGAATTGTTATTTCAATTTTGTTGTTTGATCTCTTTGACTAAGCATGGGTTTTTGTTGAAGTAACATATACAGCCGTCTAACAAATGATTAGAATGTGCTGTTTTTTATTGCGCATTGGACTGTTTTTCTGATGCTTGGAGGATGAGTGAAATACGAATTAGATAAAACCGACGGTAATGCTCGCCGCGGCCGCCTTATTTTTGAACGTGGTGTTGTTGAAACACCTGCCTTTATGCCAGTGGGGACTTACGGCACAGTAAAAGGAATGACACCTGAAGAAGTGAAAGCAACGGGTGCACAAATTCTTTTAGGTAACACCTTCCATTTATGGTTACGTCCAGGTCAAGAAATCATGAAGTTACACGGTGATTTACATGATTTTATGCAATGGCAAGGCCCGATTTTAACGGACTCTGGCGGTTTTCAAGTCTTTAGTTTAGGCGCAATGCGTAAAATTAAAGAGGAAGGGGTTCATTTCCGTAATCCTATTAATGGTGAAAAGATTTTCTTAAGCCCAGAAAAATCAATGGAAATCCAATACGATTTAGGCTCTGACATTGTGATGATTTTTGATGAGTGTACGCCATATCCTTCAGATTGGGATTATGCGAAAAACTCAATGGAGATGTCATTACGTTGGGCTAAACGTAGTCGTGCACGCTTTGATGAACTCAATAACAAAAATTCATTATTCGGTATTATTCAAGGCGGTGTTTACGAAGATTTACGTGATATCTCAGTAAAAGGGCTAGTCGAAATTGGTTTTGACGGTTACGCTGTCGGCGGACTTGCAGTCGGTGAGCCTAAAGAAGATATGCATCGTATTTTAGAACATGTCTGCCCGCAAATTCCTGCGAATAAACCGCGTTATTTAATGGGTGTGGGTAAACCAGAAGATTTAGTTGAAGGTGTTCGTCGTGGCATTGATATGTTTGACTGTGTGATGCCAACACGAAATGCACGTAATGGCCATCTTTTTGTAACCGATGGTGTCATTAAAATTCGTAATGCGAAACATCGCTCTGATACATCAACACTTGATGAACATTGTGACTGCTATACCTGTAAAAATTATAGCCGTGCTTATTTACATCATCTTGATCGTTGTAACGAAATTTTAGGTGCAAGGCTGAACACTATCCACAACTTGCGTTATTATCAGCGTTTGATGGCTGAAATTCGTCAGTCTATTGAAGATTCACGTTTTGAAGAGTTTGTACACGAATTCTACGAACGTATTGGAAAACCTGTTCCACCGCTAAATGGCAGTGCGACTAAGTGTGAATAATGTATACGAGAAAGCCCAATTCTGTGTATGATATTGGGCTTATAACTTGAATATCGTCGATATCGACAACAATGAGGAAAAGTGAATGAGTTTTTTCATTTCTGATGCTGTTGCTTCTGCTGGACAA
Organism: Proteus vulgaris; assembly: GCF_033708015.1. NCBI lineage: Bacteria > Pseudomonadati > Pseudomonadota > Gammaproteobacteria > Enterobacterales > Morganellaceae > Proteus > Proteus vulgaris. The sequence goes on from NZ_CP137920.1 coordinate 736,595, forward strand.
GCAGCACCTGAAGCTAGCTTTATGTCTATTTTACCGATGTTAGTGATCTTTATTCTGATTTTCTATTTTATGATCCTACGTCCACAGCAAAAACGTACTAAAGAACACCGTAAACTGATGGATTCTATTGGTAAAGGTGATGAAGTTTTAACGACGGGTGGTTTAATTGGTCGTGTTGTTAAGGTTTCAGATAACGGCTATATCGTTGTTGCTCTGAATGAAACAACTGAAGTAACTATCAAACGTGACTTTGTTGCCGCTGTATTACCGAAAGGCACAATGAAAGCTATTTAATAACATTTCCCCAAAGGGAAAAGGGAACTGCCGTGCTAAACCGTTATCCTTTGTGGAAGTACCTGATGTTGATAGCCGCTATCCTCATCGGTCTGCTTTACGCACTTCCTAACCTATATGGTGAGGATCCGGCTGTTCAAATCACTGGCGTGCGGGGAACCGCCGCCAATGAGCAAACACTGGATCAAGTTCGATCTTTATTAGATAAAGAAAAAATTGAAGCGAAATCTATTGCACTTGAAAATGGTGCGATTTTGGCTCGTTTCGGTAACCCTGATATTCAGTTACGTGCTCGTGAAGTGTTGTTGCCTGCCTTAGGCGACCAGTTCATTGTTGCACTTAACCTTGCACCGGCAACACCAAAATGGTTAGAAGCCATTGGCGGTGAGCCGATGAAACTGGGATTAGACTTACGTGGTGGTGTTCACTTCTTGATGGAAGTGGATATGGAAACCGCGTTAGGTAAACTTCAGGAACAAAATGTTGAAAGTCTACGTACATTATTACGTGACGAAGGCATTCCGTATTCATCTATCCGTAAAACTGATAACTATGGTGTTGAAATCCGTTTTCGTAATGCGGATGATCGCTCTAAAGCTTCAGATTACCTAACTCGTCGTAATCAGGATCTCATTTTTAGAGATGGCGCAAATAACTCATTAAGAGCTATTTTTACTGACGAACGTTTACGTGATGCGCGTACATATGCTGTACAGCAAAACATCACTATCTTACGTAATCGTGTTAACCAGTTAGGTGTTGCTGAGCCATTAGTTCAACGTCAAGGCGCTGACCGAATTGTTGTTGAATTACCGGGTATCCAAGATACCGCTCGTGCCAAAGAAATCTTAGGTGCGACAGCAACATTAGAATTCCGTTTAGTCAATACCACCATTGATCCTTCTGCTTTAGAAACAGGTCGTATTCCGGGCGACTCAGAAGTGAAATATACCCGTGAAGGTAGACCAACAATTCTTTATAAACGCGTTATTTTAACCGGTGACCACATTACAGATTCAACCTCTCAGGCTGATGAATATGGTCAACCTCAAGTGAATATTTCACTTGATAGCGCGGGTGGTTCTATCATGTCTAACTTTACGAAAGATAACGTCGGTAAACCGATGGCAACACTGTTCGTAGAGTATAAAGACAGCGGTAAACGCGATGAGAATGACCGTGCCATATTGGTTAAAAGCGAAGAGGTCATCAACGTTGCGAATATTCAGAGTCGTTTAGGAAATAGCTTCCGTATTACGGGTATTTCAAATGCGAATGAAGCACGCCAGTTATCTCTGTTATTACGTGCAGGTGCGTTGATTGCACCTATTCAAATCGTGGAAGAAAGGACGATTGGTCCAACTTTGGGTCTGCAAAATATTACCCAAGGTTTAGAAGCTTGTTTATGGGGTCTGATTGCGTCTGTTGCCTTTATGATAATTTATTATCGTAAATTTGGTGTGATTGCGAGTACCGCATTAATGGCAAACTTAGTGTTAATCGTTGGGGTAATGTCACTATTACCGGGCGCAACACTGACCATGCCGGGTATTGCGGGTATCGTCTTAACACTTGCCGTCGCTGTCGATGCCAACGTACTGATAAACGAACGTATTAAAGAAGAATTACGTAATGGTCGATCAGTACAACAAGCCATCCATGAAGGTTATAAAGGTGCCTTCTCCAGTATTATTGATGCGAACTTAACCACATTAATTACAGCTGTGATCCTTTATGCAGTCGGTACCGGCTCCATTAAAGGCTTTGCTATCACAACGGCAATCGGGGTTGCAACATCCATGTTTACCGCTATCGTCGGTACTCGTGCGATTGTAAACCTGCTGTATGGTGGTAAACGCGTTAAGAAACTGTCTATTTAAGGAGCACGTTGTGGCACAGGATTATACTGTTGAACAATTAAACCATGGTCGTAGAGTCATTGACTTTATGCGTTGGGACAACGTCGCCTTTAGTATTTCGTTTCTGCTTTTGATAGCATCAATCGCTATCATTTCCGTGAAAGGATTTAACTGGGGACTGGATTTTACAGGTGGTACAGTAATTGAGATCAATCTCAGTCAACCAGCCGACCTTGATAAAATGCGTGATAGCCTAGATACAGCGGGCTTTAAAGATCCTCTGTTACAAAACTTTGGTAGCAGTCGCGATATTATGGTGCGAATGCCTCCTGTTGAAGGACAGGCGGGTCAAGAATTAGGTAAGAAAGTTATCGATGTTATCAATGCTGAAGTTGATAACGATGCGGTGGTAAAACGTATTGAGTTTGTTGGGCCGAGCGTGGGGAGTGAATTGGCTCAAACAGGTGCAATGGCGTTGTTATCAGCACTTATCTGTATTCTTATCTATGTTGGATTCCGTTTTGAATGGCGTTTGGCGTTAGGCGCGGTTATTGCGCTTGCGCATGACGTAGTGATCACACTGGGTGTACTCTCACTATTCCACATAGAAGTTGACTTAACCATTGTGGCGTCATTGATGTCTGTTATCGGTTACTCACTGAATGATAGTATTGTTGTATCTGACCGTATTCGTGAGAATTTCCGTAAAATTCGTCGAGGAACATCATATGAAATTATGAACGTTTCTCTTACACAGACATTAAGCCGTACCATCATGACATCAGCAACAACATTATTAGTTGTATTAATGCTGTATATCTTTGGTGGTTCAATGCTACAAGGCTTCTCTTTAGTTATGTTAATCGGTGTTTCAATCGGTACTATTTCTTCTATTTATGTGGCTTCTGCATTAGCACTGAAAATGGGAATGAAACGTGAACACTTGATTGTACAAAAAGTAGAAAAAGAGGGTGCCGATCAGACAACACTCTTACCATAATAGAGCGTTCTTCTGATAAAACATCGCAAACACCCTGCCAGTGTATACTGACAGGGTGTTTTTTGTTCACTGAACAGGTACACTGTTTATGAGTGTTGTCAAAAGTAGGAATAACTATGCATTGCCCATTTTGTGGAGCCGTAGATACCAAGGTAATTGATTCCAGACTTGTTGGTGATGGTTCACAAGTGCGCCGTCGTCGCCAATGTCTTGTTTGTCATGAACGTTTTACTACCTTTGAAGTAGCAGAGTTAGTGATGCCTCGTGTTGTGAAAAGTGATGAGATACGAGAGCCTTTTGATGAAGAAAAACTTCGTCGAGGTATGCTTAAAGCATTAGAAAAGCGTCCAGTGAGTTCAGACGATGTAGAAGCGGCGATAAGCCATATCAAATCCCAGTTAAGAGCGACGGGAGAAAGAGAAATACCGTCAAAAGAGATTGGTAATTTTGTTATGGAACAACTGAAGAAACTTGATAAAGTGGCTTATATTCGCTTTGCTTCTGTTTATCGTAGTTTTGAAGATATCCGTGATTTTGGTGAAGAAATTGCAAGATTACAGGATTAAGACCGCATTTCATTTAATGATTTGAAAAATAATGATAAATAATAAAACTACAAGTAATTATTATGACTAATAACAACAGCAATAATCCTAATAGAAATGAAAGCCTGCATGATGAACACTATATGCGTCGAGCCATTGAACTTGCTGCATTAGGTCGTTTCACAACATCACCTAATCCTAATGTAGGATGTGTGATTGTTAAAGAAGGTGAAATCATCGGTGAAGGTTATCATCATCATGCGGGAGGTCCCCATGCTGAAGTCAATGCATTAAAAATGGCAGGAGATAAAGCAAAAGGAGCGACAGCGTATGTCACTCTGGAGCCTTGTAGCCACTTTGGTAAAACACCACCTTGTGCTGATGCTTTGATTAATGCGGGGATAAAACGTGTTGTTGCTGCGATGCAAGATCCCAATCCTCAGGTTGCGGGACGAGGATTACATAAATTATTATCCGCCGGAATTGATGTTTCACACGGTGTCTTAATGCAAGAAGCTGAAAAACTTAACGTTGGTTTTTTTAAACGAATGAGAACAGGCTTCCCTTATATCCAGCTAAAATTAGGTGCATCTTTAGATGGTAAAACAGCATTAGCATCAGGTGAAAGCCAATGGATAACCTCTAAAGCCTCTCGTCGGGATGTACAAAATTTTCGTGCCCAAGCTAGCGCTATTTTAACGACAAGTGCAACCGTCCTTGCAGACAACCCTTCTATGAATGTGCGTTGGGATGAGCTTTCAGATGAAATTAAAGCGCTTTATCCTGAAGAAACGCTACGCCAACCTATTCGTATTGTTGCTGATAGCCAAAATAGAGTGACTGAAAATCATAAAATCACTCAAATTGAAGGCGAATGCTGGTTGGCGCGTACAAAATCACAGCCAAGTGACTGGCAGGGTAATGTATCAGAAATTCTATTACCAACGAATGGTAAAAACAGCGGTGTGGATTTAGTTTTATTAATGATGCAATTGGGTAAACGCAATATCAATACCGTATGGGTTGAAAGTGGCGCTCATTTTGCTGGTGCATTATTAGAAGCTGGGCTTGTTGATGAGCTTATTATTTATATTGCGCCTAAAATTTTAGGGAATGATGCACGTGGATTATTTGCACTCTCTCCGCTTTTATCATTATCTGAAGCGCCTGAATTTACAGTAGATTCTCTCCAACAAATTGGTTCCGATATCAGAATTTGTTTAAAACCTCGTTATTAATAGACGCAAATAAGTGTGTCTACGGCGCTATTTGTAGTAAAATAGCGCTGTGTGTGTTATTTCCTGTCGTTACGACATCGTTATCAGCCAACTAAATGCCTTGATTTATCAAGGGTTTTTGGCTCCTTTGCTGTGTGATAATAAAACAGAGCGCAGTAAGGGAAAGAATATGATAAAATCCGCGCCCCGCGGATAGGAGAAAAAGGTAACCTATGAACGTAATCAAAGGTGTTGTCGCGGCGCCAAACGCACGCGTAGCAATTGCAATTGCCCGTTTTAATAACTTCATCAACGACAATCTATTAGACGGTGCGGTTGATGCATTAGAACGCATTGGACAAGTTTCCTCTGAAAATATTACCGTCGTTTGGGTTCCAGGCGCTTATGAGTTGCCCTTAACTGTGAAGGCATTAGCAGAAAGCGACAAATACGATGCAGTTATCGCATTAGGTACTGTTATCCGTGGCGGAACCGCACATTTTGAATACGTTGCTGGCGAATGTAGTTCTGGCCTATCTCAAGTTGCAATGCAAAGTGAGATCCCTGTGACTTTTGGTGTATTAACAACGGAAAGTATTGAACAGGCTATTGAACGCGCAGGAACTAAAGCGGGCAACAAAGGTGCTGAAGCGGCAATGACAGCACTTGAAATGATCAATGTACTTAAAGCCATAAAAGGCTAATCATCTGTTTTAACTTAAGGGGAATTTTGTGAAACCTGCTGCTCGTCGTCGTGCTCGTGAGTGTGCTGTTCAAGCTATCTACTCATGGCAATTATCCGGAAATGACATCGCGGATGTGGAATTGGAGTTTTTATCCGAGCAGGATACCCAAGGTGTAGATATTGCTTATTTTCGTGAGCTTTTAGTGGGTGTTGCCATTAATGCAACACGTTTAGATAAGGCAATGGAACCTTATTTATCCCGCCAACTTGAAGAATTAGGTCAAGTTGAAAAAGCAATTTTACGTTTAGCAATGTTTGAACTTAGCTTCCGTGAAGATGTTCCTTACAAAGTTGCGATTAACGAAGCGATTGAACTGGCTAAGGTATTTGGTGCTGACGATAGCCATAAATTTGTTAATGGCGTACTTGATAAAGCTGCACCAACAGTACGTAAAAAATAACGTTTTTCACGTTTCCTCTATGGTAAATAATTCAAGGCCGGTATTTCCGGCCTTTTGTTTAATAAAGCTAGTTTAGTATGCATAGCTCAATAGGAAATAGATATGCCTTGTGGTGAATTCTCCCTTATTAAGCAATATTTCACTTCACAGCCTGTAAAACGAAAAGATGTGAGTACAGGAATTGGGGATGACTGCGCAATATTGACGGTACCTGAAAAGCAACAAATTGCTATTAGTACCGATACTCTAGTGAGTGGTATTCACTTCCTTCCTTCTATCTCACCTGAAGATTTAGCCTATAAAGCACTTGCTGTAAATATTAGTGATTTAGCTGCCGTTGGTGCAGATCCTTCTTGGGCTTCATTAGCTTTAACACTTCCTGATACAAACAGTGAATGGCTTGAGGCATTTAGTCGTTCCTTCTTTGCGTTAGCTGATTATTATGCAATCCAGTTAATCGGCGGTGATACCACTCGTGGTCCTTTGAGTTTAACAATCACTATACAAGGACTTGTTCCACAAGGAACGGCATTACTCCGTTCTGGCGCTAAAATTGGCGATTGGATCTATGTCACGGGTTTTTTAGGTGATAGCGCGGCAGGGCTTGCTGTATTACAAAATAGATTACAGCCGACAGAAAAAGAGCATAGTGACTATTTTGTTGCAAGGCATTTGCGCCCTCAACCTCGGTTACTACAAGGTCAAGCATTACGTCATTTAGCGACATCTGCAATTGATATTTCTGATGGACTGATTTCAGACTTGAACCATATTCTCACGGCAAGTGGCTGTGGGGCTCGCTTAAATTTAGATGCATTACCTTACTCGCCAGCGATGAAAGCGGAAGTGAGTGAAGAACAAGCGGAGATTTGGGCATTAAGTGGCGGTGAAGATTATGAGTTATGTTTTACAGTGCCTGAAATCAACCGCGGCGCTTTAGAAATGGCATTAGCACATACAGGCGCAGATTTTCATTGTATAGGGCAAATTATGCCGATTACTGAAGGTATTCGCTATTTACGTGATGGTAAAGATGTTTACCCTAATCTCAAAGGGTTTGATCATTTCAGTGAGTCTAACGAGTAGTCTTACTTTAATTTAAAGGCGCTCTATTAGCGCCTTTGATGATATTGATAATATCTAACTCGATGTTTAAAGAATCTATTATCTTAGTTCTTTTTCACAAATTCCGATTTCAACTTCATTGGTCCAAAACCATCAATTTTACAATCAATATTATGATCGCCTTCTACTAAACGGATACCTTTTACTTTAGTCCCCATTTTCAGCATGGTTGAACTACCTTTGACTTTGAGATCTTTAATCACCGTCACTGAATCACCATCAGCTAATAAATTGCCGTTAGCATCTTTAACGACTAACTCATCGTTATCAATAGTGGGTTCTGCATCGTTCCACTCATGCGCACATTCAGGGCAAACATACATTGCACCGTCTTCATAGGTGTATTCTGAATTGCACTTAGGACAAGAAGGTAATGACATAATAATACTCTCAAATTTTATCAAAATGGGAAGTGATTAATCGTCACAATGAGGATAACACTTGCCCCATAAATTAAAGGACACATTATCGTTTAAGAGTGAAAGTTCTAAGCAATTTCTTAAATAGGCGTTGCTTCTGATAATGTGAAAGGGCGATAGTATAATGGATTTGATGGAAATTTGCATCTTTCACAGGGTATGACATAACGAGTGAGGAAAAGTAGATTAGATATAGCGAGTTAAATAGAAAATAAAGATAAATAAAAGCAGTTTTAAATATTATTTAACTAATTGATATTAAAGTGTTAATTTAATAAAGATGACTAAAAATAAATGCCCTCATCATAAATGAGAGCATTATCAATAATAGTGTTAATTTTCTTGTTATTATTTTATGAAATCTATCACAGAACCACGCTCTATAAGTTTGGGTGTAAGCACCAGGACATTGTCATCAGCATCGATGTTTTCCATGCGATGTAATAATTGGCTGACAGCAAGCTTACCCAATTCATCTTTGGGTTGATGGATCGTAGAAAGCGGAGGGATCATATAAGAAGCGAGGTCGATATCATCATAACCCATGACTGAAATATCATCGGGTACACGCAACCCTTTTTGATAAATAGCTTGATAAGCACCAACAGCCATCGCATCATTACAGGTGAACACCGCTTGTGGTAAGGCAGAAAGTGAGAGTAATTTTTGCATTGCGCTAAATCCCCCCGCAAATTCAAAATCGCTGGTTAATACAAACTCTTCTCGAATGGTTAATCCTGCTTTTTGCATCGCATTGTAATAACCTTGCAAACGATGTTTTGCGGGAAGCTTATCTTGTGGACCTGCAATACAGGCAATTTCAGTAAAGCCTTTTTCAATTAGATAATTGGTGGCGATTTCTCCCCCAAGTAGAGAGTTATCTTGAATAATATCGCCTCCATATTCAAATGGGGACCAATCCATCATAACCATCGGTAAACGAGGATAACGATTTAGTACTTCATGAGAGGGCGCTCTGGCTTCTGTTGACATCAATAATAAACCATCAACACGTTTTTGTAGCAACGTTTCAAGGCTACTATCCATGCGTTCGTAATCCCCTTCGGTGTTACATAAAATAAGGCTATAACCTTTTTCGTAACAACTGCGTTCAACACCACGAACAACTTCTGCATAGAACGGGTTACTACTGGCTGTCACTAACATTCCAATAGTGTGAGTACAGTTCATTTTTAAACTGCGCGCTAAAGCTGAAGGCGCGTAATTTAAGGTTTCGATAGCGTCATTAACCTTTTTACGAATACCTTCGCTAACATAACGATTGTTATTGATAACGTGAGAAACAGTTGATGTCGAAACGCCCGCCAAACGGGCGACATCTTTCATTGTTGCCAAAGTACTATGCTCGCTCTGCTAAAAATGATTCAATTTCATGACGCCAAGGAACAGACGATTGCGCACCATGACGTGTAACGGCAATTGCAGCTGCTGCGTGAGCAAAACGAATAGCCTCAACGGAAGGTTTCCCTTCTAAGATTGCAGTGACAAATGCCCCATTAAATGTATCACCTGCGGCAATGGTATCAACAGCATCGACACGAAATCCAGGAATTATCACGCCTTTTCCTTGTTCACTAAACCATACCCCGCGGCTACCTAACGTGATTAGCACTTGTTTGATACCTTTACGATGTAAAATCTCGGCAGCTTTTGCTGCACCCGCTTCATCATGCACAGAAACGCCAGTTAATATTTCGGCTTCTGTCTCATTTGGCGTGATAACATCAATAAAACTCAGAAATTCATCCGATAAAGCTTGTGCTGGTGCGGGATTTAAAATGACTTTCGTTTGATGTGATTTTGCAAGTTTTGCCGCTTCAAAAACCGTCTCTAACGGTGATTCTAATTGCATCAGTAAGGCGTCAGCATGCTCAACAACATGATGATACTGCTGAAAATGTGTAGGTGTTAATGCGCCATTTGCACCCGCAACAATGCTAATGACATTTTCACCTTGTTCATTAACAAGGATCATCGCAACACCCGTTGGTGTTTGAGGAATAATGCTAATTGCATCAATATGAATGTTATCTGTTTTAAGTTGAGAGATGATTTCACTGCCAATGGCATCATCACCGACACAAGCAATAAAGGTAATATCGGCGCCACTACGGCCACAAGCCACGGCTTGATTTGCACCTTTACCACCAAAGGCTATTTTGTATTGATGACCAATAATGGTTTCACCAGGTTTGGGAAATTGCGAAATATTCATAATGTGGTCAACATTGATACTACCTAGAACAGCAAGGCGAGGTGTTGTCATAGCCTTTATCCTTGTGAAACATGTTTTAATGATTAAAGCCACCACGGAGCAATATCACCCCGTGGTGTTTATTGTTGTTATTTTTTAATAACTAACTCAAGCTCGACAGGGATTGTTGCATCCACTTTCTCGCCTTTGAGAATTTTATCTGCAGTTTGAATGCCGATAATACCAATTTGATCTGGACGTTGCGCAATGGTTGCACCTAACATGCCACGGTTTACCGCTTTGATCCCATCATCTGTACCATCGAAACCAATCACTAATACATCGGTACGACCGGCAGTTTGCAATGCACGTAATGCACCTAATGCCATTTCATCATTTTGTGCAAAAACAGCCTGAACTGCAGGATACGCAGTTAACAGATTTTGCATTACGTTAAGACCTTTTGTGCGGTCAAAATCAGCGGGTTGGCTTGCAAGTACATCTAATTTATGGGCATCAACGGCTTGCTTAAAGCCTTCACCACGTTCACGCGATGCCGATGTTCCTGTAATACCTTCTAGTTGGATGACTTTGGCATCATTAGCGACTTTTTCAGCAATATAATCTCCCGCCATTTTGCCACCAAGGCGGTTATCTGAAGCGACGTGGCTGACGACGTCACCTTTGTTTGCAACTCGGTCTAAGGTGATCACGGGGATATTGGCTTTATTGGCTAAAATAACTGCATTACCCACAGCATCTGAATCTGTTGGATTAATAAGCATTAAGCGTGTGCCTTTCACGGTGAGATCTTGTACGTTAGCAAGCTCTTTTGCAGGGTTATCCATAGAATCTAGAACAACAAGATCGTAACCTAATCTATTTGCCTCTTTTTGTGCACTGTCTTTCATGGTGACAAAGAAAGGATTGTTAAGTGTTGAGATAACAAGCGCGATCGATTCTTTTGCTAATGCGTTAGCACTGATTGTGGCGCTTAATGCAACAACAGAAAGAAGTGTCGCCATTTTTTTGAGTTTCATAATATAAGTTCCTGTCGGGATTCGGATTAAGAGAATAGAGTGTTATTTTTTGTTATCTACCAAAACAGCAAGTAAGATGACCACCGCTTTTACTATCATTTGATAGTTTGATGATATTCCTAATAAATTTAGTGCATTATTTAAAAAGCCGAGAATAAGCGCACCAATTAATGTACCAATAATACGACCTTTACCCCCCGCAAGGCTGGTGCCACCTAGAACAACGGCGGCGATCGCATCTAGCTCATAGCCATTACCTGCCATGGGTTGTGCTGATGAAAGTCGAGCAACTTCAATGACACTCGCAAGGGCGGCTAATAAACCGCATAATGAATAAACGATGATTTTGATTTTATCGACGCTAATACCCGATAAGCGAGTGGCTGATTCATTGCCTCCTAACGCATAGATATAGCGACCTAAACGGGTGTGATGTAATAAATACCAGGCACTTAAAAAGACAATCATCATTAGCCAAATGGGGGTTGGAATACCAAATGGGCGACCAATACCAAACCAACTAAATAGGTCGGCATTATCGCTAAACCCGGTATTAATTGGGCTGCCGTCGGTATAGACACGCGTAACACCGCGCAGTAATAACATCATGACTAACGTAGCAATAAAGGCTTGTACTTTACCTTTAGCAACGATAATTCCTGTTACTCCTCCAATAGCCGCACCTAATGCCAATGCGCCAACAACAGCAACCAGCGCATTAACATCCGCTCCAACCATAGATGCTGCAACGGCGCCAGTTAAAGCAAGCAATGAACCCACAGAGAGATCGATGCCTGATGTTAAAATAACTAGAGTCATTCCAACTGCCATAATGGCGTTAACCGATGTTTGTTGGAGAATGTTGAAAATATTATTTAAGGTAAAGAAATTAGGGCTGAGTGTGGAAACCACAACAATCAGAAGTAGTAATGCAATCAGCGATTTTTGTTCTAATAGCCAAGCTTTTGAGAACCAACGTTTTGACGCTGGAATTGAATTTGTGCTCATATCAAGCTCCTAATTTCGCGTCATATTGTTTACCAACAGCCGCTGCCATTAGCATTTCTTGTGTGACATTGTGTGCCGAAAACTCACCACTAATACGACCTTCATGCATAACCAAAATACGGTCACTCATTCCCATTACCTCAGGCATTTCAGAAGAAATTAAGATGATGCTTAATCCTTCTTGTTTAAATTTATTAATTAGCTGATAAATTTCTTTTTTAGCGCCCACATCAACACCACGAGTGGGTTCATCAAGAATAAGTACTTTAGGGCGAGTCATTAGGCCTCTTGCGATAGCCACTTTTTGTTGATTTCCCCCAGATAAAAAGCCAATAGTTTGATCCATTGAAGGCGTTTTTATATTGAATAATTTAATAAAGTCACCGACCGTGAGTTGCTCTTCTTTATGATTAATCACACCCATACTGCGGCTAAAATAGCGAAGTGCAGTCAGAGACATATTTTCTTTTACTGACATGCCAAGCACTAAACCATCACGCTTTCTATCTTCAGAGATGTAAACAATACCTTGTTCCAATCCTTCAACGGGTTTTTTGATTTGGCAGGGTTTACCATCTAACTCAACGGTGCCATTAGTTTTGGGTAATGCGCCGTAGATAATTTTCATTAACTCAGTACGACCCGCTCCCATTAATCCTGAAATACCAAGAATTTCGCTTTCATGTAATGAGAAACTCACTTCGTGAACATCTTCGCCACTGAGGTTAATGACGTTAAGTTTTATTTTTCCTTGTGGAATATTAATACGAGGGTATTGATCTTCTAACTTACGCCCCACCATCATTTCAATCAGGGTGTCTTCTTTTAATGAAGCGACAGGTTTTTCACCAATAAACTGGCCGTCTCGTAGTACCGTTACGTCATCACAAATCTCAAAGATCTCTTTTAAACGGTGTGAGATATAAACAATGCCACAACCTTGATCCCTCAGTTCACGAATAACACTAAATAGTGATTCAGTTTCAGTGTCAGTTAATGCGTCTGTTGGTTCATCCATAATAATCACTTTGGAACCAAAGCTAAGCACCTTGGCAATTTCTACCATTTGCTGATCGCCAATTGATAATTCAGACACTAAACGGTGACTACTGTAAGCAAGGTTTAATCGGGCTAATAACTTATCGGCCTCTGTATACATTTTCTTCCAATCGATAGCACCAAAAGCACGTGTAAATTCACGACCTAAGAAGATATTTTCTGCAATGGTTAATTCTGGAATAAGGTTAAGCTCTTGATGAATAATGCCTATTCCTGCTTCTTGGGAAGATTTTGGGCCATTGAAAGCACAACTTTTGCCTTGATAAATCACTTCGCCAGCATCTTTTTTATAGATCCCAGTGAGTACTTTCATCAGTGTTGATTTTCCTGCGCCATTCTCACCGACTAAAGCCATTACTCGACCTGGGTAAATTCGCAACGTTGCGCCTGATAGTGCTTTTACGCCGGGGAATGACTTATCAATATCTTTAAGTTCAAGTAAAGGTTCCATATTGTCCTCAAAAAGTCACACCAGAAAACAACACAATATTGGCATAAGGTGTACATTCACCCGTTCTAATAACAGCTTTATTTTCAGTAAGTTGCTTCTTTAATGTTTCATGTGAAACAGAGATTATTTGGATAGGTTTCTTCTGCTCTTGTTCTAATAAATGGAGGTAAGAGATGATTTCATTAAAAAGAGAAGGATTGATCGTTTTAATTTCGTCCGCCAGCATTACGGCTTCCACTTGCATCTCATGAGTGATCGTCTGCAGTACGGACATAAAGTCTGGAATACCTTGAGTCAGAGCAAGATCAATCCGTTCAACAGAGGAGGGAATAGGTAATCCGGCATCTGCAATAGTGATTTTGTCAGTGTGTCCTAAACGTGAAATGACACTCGAGATAGGACTATTAAGTAATACACCTTTTTTCATGTTTCCTCCTCAGCGAAACGTTTCGCTGTCTACATAGTAGAAAAGAAAGAGGGGAAAACAAGTTTGATTTATTCATATTGTGAACATGATCGAAACGTTTCGTTGGTGAACAAAAAGAAAGAAAAATCTAACTGATTGAATAAATTAACGCTGAATGGTTTCAAGAAAAAAAGTATTTGTTTTCAGTGAATTTCATAAAAATGTGATAACGGACAAGATTATATGGGGGGAATAAGAAGTATGAAAGCGTAAACCAGTATTATACAAGTAGATAATCACAGCCTAAAAAATGTATTAACCTCTCCTTTAGTTAATCAGGAGAGGTTTTTAATCAATTTAATTCAATTAGTTAGCTTGATAAGCCTTAATTGATTTCTCAATACCTTCGGCATCTAATCCTAAGTCAGCTCTGATTTCTTCTTGTCCACCTTGTGGTACAAAAAGATCAGGTATACCTAAGTTCAAGACAGGTACAAGGCAACGTTCTTGCATGAGCAACTCATTAACACCACTACCAGCGCCGCCCATAATGGCATTCTCTTCTAGCGTTACTAACATATCATGTTGTTCAGCGAGAGAAAGAATAAGTGATTGATCAAGAGGCTTGATAAAACGCATATCAGCGACAGTAGCATCCAATTTTTCAGCCACTTCTAACGCTTCTGGTAGTAATGTACCAAAGTTTAGGATCGCAATTCCCTTGCCTTGACGACGAATAATACCTTTACCCATAGGTAGTGGATTAAGTGGTTGCAATTGCGCACCAACACTAGAACCTCTTGGATAGCGTACGGCAACAGGGCCATCTTGATAGTGATAACCAGTATGAAGCATTTGGCGACATTCATTTTCATCACTTGGCGCCATAATGATCATATTAGGAATACAACGTAAGAACGAGAGATCAAAAGCGCCTTGGTGAGTTTGACCATCAGCTCCCACAATACCGCCACGATCAATAGCGAATAAAACAGGTAGTTTTTGAATGGCAATATCGTGGATCACTTGGTCGTAAGCGCGTTGTAAGAATGTTGAATAGATAGCAACAATCGGCTTATAACCCCCAATTGCTAAACCTGCTGCAAACGTAACGGCATGTTGTTCTGCGATCGCAACATCAAAGTATTGTGATGGGTATTCTTTTGAGAAACGCACCATACCAGAGCCTTCACGCATAGCTGGGGTAATAGCCATGAGTTTGGGATCAGTTGAGGCTTCTTCACATAACCAGTCACCAAAAATTTTGGAAAATGTAGGTCGTGCATTCGGGCTTTTAGGTAATGTACCTGCTTGTGGATCAAACTTAGGTACAGCGTGCCAGCTAATAGGATCACGTTCAGCAGGCGCATATCCACGGCCTTTTTTAGTCATAATATGCAGAAGTTGAGGGCCTTTTAGATCACGCATATTAGCGAGTGTTTGTACTAATGCAATAACATCATGACCATCAACTGGACCGATATAGTTGAAGCCTAGCTCTTCAAACATGGTGCCTGGAACCACCATGCCTTTAATATGTTCTTCCGTCTTTTTCAGTAATTCTTTAATGGGGGGAATACCAGAAAAGACCTTTTTTCCACCTTCACGCAAGGTCGTATACAGTTTGCCAGATAACAATTGTGCAAGGTGATTGTTTAATGCACCAACGTTTTCTGAAATCGACATTTCGTTGTCATTAAGTATAACGAGCATATCAGGTTCAATATCCCCTGCGTGGTTCATTGCTTCAAAAGCCATACCCGCAGTAATTGCACCATCACCAATGACACAAACTGTTTTTCTGTTCAGCTTTTCTTGCTCAGCTGCAACAGCCATACCTAGACCTGCACTGATAGAGGTTGAAGAGTGACCGACACAAAGCTTGTCATATTCACTCTCTTCTCGCCAAGGGAAGGGATGCAATCCATTTTTTTGACGGATAGTATCAATGCGGTCACGGCGACCTGTTAAGATCTTATGAGGATAAGCCTGATGGCCAACATCCCAAATGAGGTTATCAAAAGGGGTTTTATAAACGTAATGAAGAGCAACCGTTAACTCAATAGCACCTAAACCTGAGGCGAAGTGACCACTTGAGCGGCTGACACTGTTTAGAAGAAATAGCCTTAGCTCATCACAGAGTTTAGGTAAACTCTCTTTTGGTAATAGGCGCAAATCTTCTGGTGTTTCAACCAACGCCAATGTGGGATATTTTTCGATATCAATGCTCATGTGATGCCTATTAATTAATCACTTGTAATAGGGAAAGAACAGGTAAGCTGCTCTCTTTATTTTTTATTAGTTTTTCCGTTTGACGATAAAACTCGCTAATTGTTTAAGCGTGGTCGTATCGTACTCGTATTGCTCAAGAAACGCTAAGGCATCCAGTGCTTCGTTATACAATTCCTGTGCTTTCTTTTGAGCTTGTGCTAATCCAAGGAGTGCCGGATATGTGCTTTTTCCTGACTCTTGGTCGCTCCCTTGACGTTTTCCTGTTTCTTCAGTACTGCCAATGACATCTAAAATGTCATCTTGTACTTGAAATGCGAGGCCAATAGAGTGGGCATACTTATCTAGTGCGGGTAATACATTATGGCCTTTTGAGCCAGCACTAAATGCACCTAATCGGACAGCTGCACGAATTAATGCACCTGTTTTGTGTAAATGGATTTTTTCAAGAGATGCGAGGTCAATTGATTTATCTTCGGCTTCAAGATCAAGTGCCTGACCACCACACATACCTGCCAGCCCGCTGGCTGTTGCTAATTCAGCAATCATAGCAACGCGATCGGCGATTGCAACATCAGGCATGGGATTTTTGGCTAAGATCTCAAAGGCTAATGTTTGTAATGCATCACCCGCTAAAATTGCGTTGGCCTCACCAAACTCAATATGACATGTAGGCTTACCACGACGTAAATCATCATCATCCATCGCAGGTAAATCATCATGAATGAGAGAATAAGCGTGAATACATTCTACGGCGGCGGCGGGGGCATCAAGGTTAAGTGCTGGGACTTTAAACATTTCGCCCACTGCATAAACAAGAAAAGGACGTAAGCGCTTTCCACCTAAAAGAGCACCATAATGCATGGCTTTACCTAACGGCATGTCAGTAAATGGTAAAGCGGATAGCGCTTGGTTTAATGCATCATCAACACGTTGGTGGGCGGAATCTAATTTATGACGGAACGCATCCGTACTTGAAGTTGCGTTACTCAATTATTCTGCCTCTTGGATAAAATTATCAGGAGTTGCATTATCGTCTTCTTTTAGAAGAATACGAACACGTTGTTCAGCATCTTGTAATGTTTTTTGTCCAACACGGGCTAGACGAACGCCGTGTTCAAACTCATTAAGCGCTTCTTCTAGAGGGAGCTCACCGGATTCTAAACGGTTTACGATTTGCTCAAGTTCTTGCATAGATGCTTCGAAACTTGGTGTTGGTGCGGTGTCTTCGTTAATTGGTGTCGTTTTCTTAGCCATAATATTTTTGATAATAAAGCATGTTAGCGCTGAATAATAGCGATCATCTTACTACAAGTAAGAAGAAAATTTCTTATTCAGTCGATGATTTTTGCGGGTGAGCCCTAAATATTGGTGATATACTTTGTGACTTTTATAAACTCCAGTCAATTTACATCACTGTAGTTTATGTTTCTACTTAATAACCTATGACCATTGACTATGAAGTTTATTATTAAATTATTCCCCGAAATTACGATCAAAAGCCAATCAGTTCGTATACGTTTTATCAAAATTCTTACCAGCAATATTCGAAATGTTCTTAATACATTAGGTGATGAAATCACCGTTGTTCGCAATTGGGATAACATTGTTGTTGTTAGCAAAGATGAAAGTAAAAGTGAAGCTGTATGTGATGCATTAACACGTATTCCTGGTATTCATCACTTTTTACAAGTAGAAGAGCATCCGTATACTGATTTACACAATATTTTTGAGCAAACTTTTGCCGCATTTAAGCATTTAGTTGAAAACAAAACATTTTGTGTTCGTGCTAAACGTCGTGGTAAGCATAGTTTTACTTCAAATGAAGTTGAGCGTTATGTTGGTGGTGGCTTTAACCAACACATTGAAAGTGCAAAAGTGAAATTAACGCGTCCAGATGTCACCATTAACTTAGAAATTGAAGACGATAAACTTATTTTAGTGAATGCGCGCTATGAAGGTATTGGTGGCTTCCCAATTGGTACACAAGAAGATGTTTTATCACTGATCTCTGGTGGTTATGATTCAGGTGTATCGAGTTATATGTTAATGCGTCGTGGTAGCCGAGTTCACTACTGTTTCTTTAACTTAGGTGGCTCAGCACACGAAATTGGGGTTAAGCAGGTTGCATATTACTTATGGAATCGCTTTGGTCGCTCTCATAAAGTACATTTTGTCGCAGTTGATTTTGAGCCAGTTGTTGCAGAAATTTTAGAAAAAATCGACGATGGTCAAATGGGCGTGGTACTAAAACGTATGATGGTACGTGCAGCATCTCGTGTTGCCGAACGCTATGGTGTTCAAGCGATTGTAACAGGTGAAGCATTAGGTCAAGTTTCTAGTCAAACCTTAACTAACTTACGTTTAATTGATAATGCGACTGATACATTAATTCTACGTCCTCTTATCACGCATGATAAAGAAAATATTATCAATATAGCGCGTCAAATTGGTACAGAAGATTTTGCTCGCACAATGCCTGAATTCTGTGGCGTAATTTCAAAAAGCCCAACAGTGAAAGCAGTTAAAGCAAAGATTGAAGCGGAAGAAGAGAAATTTGATTTTTCCATTCTAGATAGCGTTGTTGAAAACGCCAACAATATGGATATTCGTCGTATTGCAGAAGAAACCGTACAGCAAGTTACTGAAGTTGAGATGGTATCTGAATTTGGTGCTAACGATGTTATTTTAGATATTCGCTCACCTGAAGAGCAAGAAACTTCACCATTAAAGATAGACGGTGTTAATGTTAAAGAGTTACCTTTCTATAAATTAAGCACTCAATTTGGTGATCTAGATAAAGCCAAAACTTATTTACTCTATTGTGACCGCGGAATGATGAGTCGTTTACAAGCGTTGTATTTGCGTGAACAAGGCTTTGAAAACGTTAAAGTCTATCGTAAAAAATAATATATAACGTTTATACTTTTGATAAAAAAGCCACTATCTTTAACTACTTTGGCATACTAAGTAGTTAAAATTAGTGGCTTTTGTTTTTTATACAACAATAATGTTGGGGAATGTCGCTGCTATTCTCCAGGTGATTATATTGAGCAAAATATTATTTTTTTGCTCAATATAATATGTTAGCAATTATTATTTACCTATCCCCAAATCCTGTAAATTCATCTTGGTAATTATAAATACCGGGTGGTAATACCAGTTGTTTGGCAACATCGGCGGCAGCTTCTTTGCCTTTTAAGCGTTCGATAATTTTTAGTGCGAAATCGATAGATGTTGCAGGCGCTTGGCTGGTAATCAAATTAACTCTCTCATCAAAATAGACTCGGTAATCAACCCATTTTTTGGGCGATATTTTATCTTTTAATGCAGGAAAACCCGTCATGTTACCGACGGGAAAAATATTGTGAGACTCAAGAATAATTGCGGGTGCTGCACAGATGGCTGCAACAAGTTTATTTTCACTGTGCATACGACGTACTTTTTCAACGACTAAAGGGCTATCTCTTAAGGTTTCAGTACCTTGTAATCCACCAGGTAGAATAATAACGTCATAGTGGTGATCGACAACACGAACTAAAGGGGCATCAGCGACAAGTTTTATGCCTCGTGAGCATGTAATTATAAGCTCATCAACATCATCTTCTGCACTTGCAAGTACGACATTAATACCCGCCCTTACCAGTAAATCTGCAGTAGTCACAACTTCGGTTTCTTCACTTCCATTAGCTAGGCAGATGAGTGCTGATATGGTCATAATTGCCTTCCTGTTGTTTAATAAATTGAAAAAGGCGGTTATTTTCTGGCAATACAAGCCCTTGTTCCGAAGCTCGACGCAATAAATAACCCGTAATATAGTCAATCTCTGTATGGCGTTGATATTTCACATCTTGATACATAGAAGAATAATTATTTGCTGTTTGTTCTATGGTATCAATAATATAGCCATGAAGATGTGTTTTGGAGGTGGGAACAACACCTTCACGTTCCATAACTTGATAAACTTCATCGCAGACTTTTTGAATATGTTCAGGGTAGCGCAATAAATCCCCATTACGGCATTGATAATAAACGGTAAGCGGATTGATAACACAATTCACAGCAAGCTTTAGCCAACTAATTGTATGGATATCATTATGCCAAGCGACATCCGGCAAAGCATGGTGTAAGGTTTCCGCTAAATAGCTATATTGTTCAGCGACATGATTTAATGGACCGATATGTGTTATTCCGGTTGCGGTATGAATAACATCTTGTCCTTGTTGATAAGCACCATGAGTAATAATGCCTTGTAAAATAGGTCTGATAACTGGGTGTTGTGTCGCTGTTAATTCATCAGCCGTTCCCATACCATTATGGATAAGTAAAATAGGACATTGTGCAGAAAGATAAGGTAATAGCGAATTAACGGCATCTGAGACTTGCCAAGATTTTAAGCAAACAATTAATAATTCGCTTTGTTTTAACAATTGAAGTTGATTTGCGGTAATACGTTGATAAAAAGGCTCACCATTAATGTTATCAACACTCACGTCTAAAAAAGGCTGAGGTACTCTTAACCAACCTTGTACTTCATGAGATTGGCGTGTTAAAGCTGCAACCCAAAGTTTACCAATCGAACCACATCCTAAAACGGTAATTTTCATTGTGCCTCTTTTTTGCAAATCGCAATAGCTAAGGTGGCTACTGACGGTCATTAGACTATTTAGCCAAAATTATAACATTGATTGCATTTCTCTGTTTAAAGTATGTTTGCGCTTTACTATAAGAGATCATGAAGGGAATAAGTTTGTTATTGAATGTGCGATGCTTTTTTGTAACCCTAAAAGAAGCTATTATTCGGGCTGTATTTATTTATTGAGGAAGAAAGAATGCCATCTTTTGATATCGTATCTGAAGTTGACTTACATGAAGTGCGTAATGCGGTAGAAAATGCACAACGTGAACTGACTACTCGCTGGGATTTTCGTAACGTTGAAGCAAGCTTTGAATTAAACGAAAAAGCAGAGTCAGTGAAAACGACCAGTGTATCTGAATTTCAGGTTCAACAATTATTAGATATTCTGCGTGAGAAAATGGCAAAAAGAGGGATTGATGGTGCGGTATTGAATATCCCTGAAGAGATGACTCATAGCGGAAAAATGTACAGCGTAGAAGCTACCTTAAAACAAGGTATTGATACCGCTTTAGCGAAAAAAATTGTTAAGTTAATCAAAGACAGTAAATTGAAAGTTCAGACTCAAATTCAAGGTGAGCAAGTTCGCGTTACAGGTAAATCACGTGACGACTTACAAGCCGTAATGAAATTAGTCAGAGAAGGTGAGTTAGGGCAGCCATTCCAATTTAACAATTTCCGTGACTAATTGTTTATTCATTTAGTTATAAAAAATGCGCTGGTTGAACAGCGCATTTTTATGTTATCTCGTCAATGCATTGAGCCTTAAACTAAAGGGATCAACGACTCTAATGTTGTTCTCGGCGTTTGTTTAGTATCAACCTTAATATAAGCACTCTGTTCATCCGCAATCATCACAACTTCATTAACCCCAGGTTGTTGCTTAAATAATTGTTGGAGTTGCTGTTGTTGGTGTGAAGATAAATTTGGAGGTAATTCAACACGTAAGCTACTGACATAAGAGGGTTGGTGCAATGTCAGGCTAATGAAAAACCAAATGAAGCCAATCACTAAACAGCCTAAAAATACAGTTTGTGCACTATAATGCTGGTAAAGCCATCCCCCTAAAATTCCGCCTAATGCCACGCCTAAAAATTGGCTGGTGGAATAAATTCCCATTGCTGTACCTTTATAACCTGCTGGCGCTTCTTTACTAATTAATGAAGGAAGTAGGGCTTCCATAATATTAAAACCAATAAAGAAAACCTGAATGCCTGCAATAATTAACCATAAACTAGAGCCTGAAATAATAAGAACGGCTTGCGCAATAATAAGTAAGAAAATACAGAATAAGAAAACTTGTTTCATTTTGCGTTTCTTTTCTGCATAGATAATAAAAGGAAGTACAGTAATAAAAGCAATAAGCATAGTGACTAGGTAAACAATCCAATGTTTCTCTTTCTCTAAACCTGCGCTACTCATAACTAGGGGGAGTGCAACAAATGCAGCCATTAATAAAGTATGTAGTGAAAAAATGCCTGTATTAAGCTTAAGCAGCTGAGCATCAAATAAAACTTTTTTTACACTACCACGAACAAAACCAGACTCTCTATTAAGAATATGATGTTCGCTATTTGGTACAGTAAAAAGCGTAATAATAATGCCACCAAAGGCGAGTAGGGCAATCCCCCAAAATAGGCCATGTAAGCCAAAAATATGCGTTAAAATAGGTCCTAATACTAAGGCTAAAGCGAAGGTTATTCCAAAGCTAATACCGATAAAGGCCATTGCTTTTGTTCTATTTTGTTCTCGAGTTAAATCTGATAATAACGCCATTACTGCTGCAGAGATAGCTCCCGCCCCTTGTAATGCTCTACCAATAATAATGCCGTAGATATTGTCACTGAGTGCAGCAATCAAACTCCCAATAATAAAAATAATTAAGCCAAAAACAATCATTGGTTTTCGACCAAATTTATCAGAAAAAATACCAAAAGGAATTTGGAATATAGCTTGTGTTAATCCATAAATACCGATGGCTAATCCAATGAGAGATTCGGTTGCGTGTTGTAGTTGAAGCCCATAAGTGGTTAAAACTGGGAGTACCATAAACATGCCAAGCATGCGAAGAGAAAAAACAGTGCCTAGTCCCCATGTTGCTTTACGCTCTAATGGAGTCATTTTATTATCATTCATGGATTACCTCGTATACTGATACCTCTCATTGTAATGGCAAATCTTGGTGAGGTTAATCAATAAATGGGATACAAAAAAGACAAAACTGTACTGATATCAGGCGAAGTCGTCAAAGAGATAAAAAAATACCAGTCAGAAGGCTGACTGGTATTTAGATTACGTTAATAAATACATTATCTTAGATACGCAAGAACCGCTTCTGTTGAGCTTGTTGGATCAACAGACATCATTACGCTTAATGAAGTGATTGCGACAATAGAGAAAATAAATAATTTTCGTGCCCACACAATATCATTGGTTGCTTTATAACCAGATAAAGCCATGCCTAACCACCAAATACTAACGGCTGAAGCCACAATCAGGTATTTATAACCTGCATAACCAACTAATGTCAGCATTAAGGTTGCAATCATAAACGCCAGAATATAGAGAATGATATGACGTTTAGCGACAGAGATCCCTTTAATTACAGGTAATACAGGGATATTCGCAGCTTGGTAGTCTTTAAAACGGAAAATAGCAATGGCATAAGAGTGAGGCATTTGCCACAAACTAAAGATAAGTAATAGGATTGCCGCGCCTGCATCAAATTCACCGCTAACGGCACAATAACCGATAACAGGAGGTGCAGAGCCAGATAAGCTTCCAATCAGTGTGCCATAAACAGATTTACGCTTCATATAGAGGCTATAAACCCCAACATAAATAATAAAACCGAATACAGCGATAAACATTGCAAGTGGGTTGGCTGCTACATAGAGCAGCACAACACCTGCAATACCTAATACTGAGGCATAAATCAGGCTAATTCGAGGGTCAATTAATCCTTTAACTAATGGACGATTCTTCGTTCTTTCCATGATACGGTCAATATCACGGTCAATATAGTTGTTAAAAACACAACCAGAAGCAACGACCAGAGACACCCCAAGTAGAGTCGCGAAAAATAGGGAGTAATCAATCTCACCTTTAGAAGCGAGTAGAAAACCACCTATTACAGAAATTAAATTTCCGAAGATAATTCCTGGTTTGGTGACTTGTAGGTATTGCTTAATCATAGCGACAACTCTTAATCCATCATCATATTGATGTTCAGGTTGTACATAATCCACAGCGAGCCTACGACAACAATGCCGATAATAAGCAGTGTGAACAGGAATGCGACGACGTTCCAGCGCTCTTCTGATGACGTATTCATATGTAAGAAGCAGACTAAGTGAACCACAATCTGCACGACTGCCATACCGACAACCGTCCATAGAATTGTTGCTGGTGTCGCTGTTCCTTCCATCACCATCCAAAATGGAATAACGGTGAGGATAACAGACAGAATAAAGCCGATTAGGTAAGACTTCATGCTGCCGTGGCTTGCGCCTGAAGGAGAAGTATTTGGATGACTCATTACATCGCTCCCATCAGATAAACTACGGTGAACACACAGATCCAGACAACGTCAAGGAAGTGCCAGAACAGACTTAAACAGCTTAAACGAGTACGATTAACTTCTGTTAAACCACGGCGTGATACTTGGATCATCATAATCACAATCCAAATTAAACCCGCAGTTACGTGAAGACCGTGCGTTGATACTAATGCAAAGAATGCAGATAAGAATGCACTGCGATCTGGGCCATAACCTTCTGCGATTAGCTCATGGAATTCGTAAACTTCCATGATGACGAAACCTAAGCCGAATAAGAAAGTAACAAATAACCACAGATTAACTTGGCTGACGCTACCTTTATTCATGCTCAGCATAGCGAAACCGAAAGTGATACTACTAAATAGTAGTAAGAAGGTTTCAACTAAAACAAACGGTAAGCTAAAAATCTCTTTACCTGAAGGACCATCTGCAATCCCGTTAACAAGCACCGCATAAGTGGCAAATAAGCTGGCAAACAGGATAAGGTCGCTCATTAGATAGATCCAGAAGCCGAAAACTTTCGTTGCTCCTGCATCGTGGTGCCCATGATGCTCATGGGCGTTTGCGTTATTTACAGTTTGAGTAGACATTATTTCACACCTGCTTTTTTCAGTTCTTCATAATGCTTATTCTCGAGAGCTTCAATTTCAGGTACTTGGACATAGTAATCCACATCTGTATCAAAGCTTTTCACGATCCAAGTGACAATCATGCCAGCGAAACCAACGATAGCTAACCACCAGATATGCCAGATCATGGCAAAGCCAAGTACTAAGCTGAATGCTGAAATAATCACACCAGCGCCTGTATTTTTAGGCATATGGATGGGTTCATACTTGGTTGGACGCTGATAAGCTGTGCCTTTTTCTTTCTGATCCCACCACTCATCACGAGTTTGAACATTAGGTTCAACCGCAAAGTTATAGAAAGGCGCAGGTGAAGAAATTGACCATTCCAGCGTACGACCACCCCATGGATCTCCCGTTAAGTCACGGTTTTGATCACGGTCACGGATACTTACGTAGATCTGGATAACTTGACAAGCGATACCGATAGCAATCAGAGCCGCACCACCCGCAGCAACCATTAACATTGGATGGAATTCTGGGTTGATATTTTGGCTGATACGACGAGTCATTCCCATAAAGCCAAGAATATACAGTGGCATAAAGGCCATAAAGAAGCCGATAAACCAGAACCAGAATGCACGGATACCCCATTTTTCATTCAGTGTGAAACCGAATGCTTTAGGGAACCAGTAGGTCATACCTGCGAAACAGCCAAATACCACACCACCAATGATAACGTTATGGAAGTGAGCAATTAAGAATAAGCTGTTATGTAAAACAAAGTTTGCACCTGGAACGGCTAACAGAACCCCAGTCATCCCCCCAACAGAGAAGGTGATAAGGAAACCGATAGTCCACAGCATTGGGCTTTTATATTCGATACGACCTTGATACATCGTAAACAGCCAGTTAAAGATTTTAACCCCTGTTGGTATAGCGATGATCATTGTGGCGATACCGAAGAAGGCATTGACGTTGGCGCCAGAGCCCATGGTAAAGAAGTGGTGTAACCAAACGATAAATGACAACACGGTAATAACGACAGTTGCACCGACTAAAGAGGTATAACCGAATAACCGTTTTTTAGAGAATGTTGCTGTAACTTCAGAGAACACACCAAATACGGGCAGAACAAGGATATAAACTTCTGGATGACCCCAAGCCCATACAAGGTTGATGTACATCATCATGTTACCGCCCATATCATTGGTAAAGAAGTGTGTACCAAGATAGCGGTCTAATGTTAACAGCGTAATAGTGACTGTTAAAATTGGGAATGCAGCAATAATTAGGACGTTAGTACATAAAGCAGCCCAAGAGAATACTGGCATTTTCATCATGCTCATACCCGGCGCACGCATACGCAGGATCGTCGCGAAGAAGTTAACCCCAGTTAGAAGCGTACCAATACCAGATATTTGTAAACTCCATATCCAATAATCGACCCCGACTCCAGGGTTATACTCCAAGCCTGATAGCGGTGGATAAGCTAACCAACCTGTTTGAGCAAACTCACCAATACCTAAAGAGATGTTGATTAATAACACACCTACAACAAAGAACCAGAAACTCAATGAGTTTAGGAATGGGAAGGCAACATCACGAGCACCAATTTGTAAAGGTACAACAAGGTTCATCAGACCTACAACGAAAGGTGTTGCCATGAAGAAAATCATGATTACACCGTGTGCGGTAAAAATCTGATCATAGTGATGAGGTGGTAAGAAACCCGCTTCGCCAGCAGAGGCGAGCGCTTGTTGGCTTCTCATCATAATCGCATCGGCAAAGCCACGGAACATCATGACCATTGCAACGATGATATACATAATACCAATTTTTTTATGGTCAACGCTGGTTAACCATTCGGTCCATAACCATTTCCATTTACGAAAATAAGTTAGTGCGCCAACAACAGCAAGCCCACCAAGCACAATACCGAGTAAAGTTACTACGATAATGGGTTCATGTAGCGGGATTGCATCAAGAGTTAATTTTCCGAACATGCCTTTATTCCTCTGCTCCTGCATGTGCCGCATGGCTCATGTTCATATTCATTGTTGCATCAGCATGTGCTGTCTGATTGCTACTGGTGTGAGCGCCATGACCAGTGTGACCAAATTTAGAAATGGTCTCTTGGAATAACATTGGCTTCACGCTTGAATAGTAGGTCACTGGATTTTTCTGGCTTGGTTTAGCAAGTTCATTAAATGCAGCGGTCGTATTTAACGTATCTGGCGATTGTTTGACTTTTTCAACCCACGCATCGAAACCGGCACGATCAGGTGTCGCAATCGCTGTAAATTTCATATCAGAGAAGCCGTGTCCACTATAACTTGCTGACATACCTTGATATTCACCTGGTTCATTAGCAATTAAGTGTAGCTTCGTCTGCATTCCTGCCATCGCATAGATTTGTCCACCTAAGCGAGGGATAAAGAATGAGTTCATGACAGAGTCAGACGTGATTTTGAAATTAACAGGAACATTAGTCGGGAAAGCCAGTTCATTAACGGTTGCTATACCTTGTTCTGGATAGATAAATAACCATTTCCAATCCATTGAAACAACTTCAATGGTGACCGGTTTTTCTGTGGACTCTAATGGTTTGTAAGGATCGAGTTCATGGGTAGTTTTCCATGTAATACTCGCCAAAATCACAATAATGATAATTGGCACTGTCCAAACGACGAGTTCAATTTTATTTGAGTGAGCCCAGTTTGGGCGATAGGTGGCTTTAGTATTGGATTCACGGTAGCGAAAAGCGAAAACAATCACCATCAGTATTACCGGTATCACAACAATTAACATTAAACCAAGTGCAATGAGGATTAATGTTTTTTGCTCAGCGCCGATAGCGCCTTTGGGATTCATTAACGCCATATCACAGCCACTTAATAGAAGCGCTGCTGCTAATAGCGAGAGTGTCCCAATACTTTTTATGTATTTCATAAGTCTCATCCAACGACCCAAATGATAAAGGTTCTATTGTTGTTTCATCAGTATCAGTAAGGACATTTTACGGTAAGGTTGCGACAGTGTAAACAATTGTAATGGTAAGTAAGTGGTTGGTTAGTCTTTTGTGTTAATGTGATCACAAGTAATCAAACTATTAAATAAATGTTAACTTAATTATTGTGTATTAACTATAATTTCATAAAGTACCATGTTTTTAAAATAAATACATATTTTTACAAATAAAAATGCAGTAAAAAGTGTAAGAAAACGTATTTTGAGTAAAAAAGAAACAAAATAGAGGTCGGAGGAGAGTTGATAGGAAAAATCCTTTCCATGTTGATGTTTAATATCTTTATTTGATCATTGTATGATTTTTAATATGGATAATTGGCTATTTTGTGAATATTTATATCCAATGAGAAAGTTTTTCATTAAGTAATAAAAAGAGGTTACAGCGAATAAAAAGGCTTTCGCTGTAATAAAAATTAACAATTAGCGATCAAAAATTATATTTTAGGCTGTATACAATGCCGTCTTGCAGAAAATCTTCGCCTAATTTTTTATAAGCATAACGATATTGAATACCGGTGGTAATCGAGGTCGTTGGATGCCACCAAAAAGCTAAAGCACCATTAAACCCATTTTTTCCTCCATTGCCATAACGCTCATGACGATTAAATTCCATTTCATGCCAATTGCTAATACTAAATTTTTGATCACTAATAGAAAAATCATATCCAGCGACCCAACCAACGACATAGCCATTATTTCCTGAATAGTAAGTTTGATCGACATAGTGAAGTGCGATAAAGGGTTTAAACCATAAATTATCAATTTGTGTGTTATAGCCTAAACCGTAAAGCGTATTCACTTCATGGAAGTTACCCTTGTTTTCTTTGCCCGGAAGTGACCATGTACCATAAATATGCCCGTAAAAATTAAAATGACTTTCACCCAAATAAATGCGGCTGGTTGCTTTAACGGTATAACGTTGATTATCACCTGGCTGTGTTTTGCGAGGATTAAAGGGGTTTTCTAGATCAAAAAATCCATAAAACTCACCCCATGAAAAGTTAGCACCACCTTCGAGTTCTAAATAGGCAAAATCATCTTTATGAGAAGATTGCCCTGTTTTATGTGTTGTATGAGAAGTCCAATCAAGATAATTGATGCTGGTATTAGCGAAGCCACCTAAATAGCTAGCTTGAGCGGATAAAGAAAGTGTACTAGCGATGGTTAATAGAAATGTTTTTTTTATCATGAGTAATCTCAATTAAATTTAATGAAATAATTTTTCGGTGAATTTGTTTTTTGATCTATTTTGAAATTATAATCTTTTTAAACTTTATTATAAGATTATAATGTTGAAATTAAGATCTGTTTCTAGAATATTAAATCGAAAGTTAAAAGTAGGAATTTTATCATTGTTTAATTTATTTTTAGTATTTGTTCTATTTTGAATGGATTAAGTGTTTACTTGCGGTTTTTGGGGTAGGAAAAAAGGAAGTTAAAAAAGAAAGAAGAATAGGTGGAAAGAATGGCGTAAAAATACCTCACGACACAGGAATAAAGGGATAGTATCATTAGCCAATATTCGTTTTTATCTTACTTGGAATTTTTATTGTGACCTCATTTGCTGAACTTAACGCACTTCCTGCAGAACAACTCGCTAACCTTAATGAATTGGGTTATCTCACTATGACCCCAGTTCAAGAAGCTGCTTTGCCCGCTATTCTTGAAGGAAAAGACGTTCGCGCTCAGGCAAAAACAGGCAGCGGTAAAACGGCTGCTTTTGGTTTGGGACTTTTGCAACACATTGATGCAAAAAAGTTTAATACTCAATCACTTATTTTATGCCCAACGCGAGAACTTGCTGATCAAGTTGCAAATGAATTACGTCGTCTTGCTCGTTATCTTCCAAACATCAAAGTATTAACGCTGTGTGGTGGTGTTCCATTTAGTATCCAGCGTGATTCATTAATACATGCTGCACATATTATTGTGGCAACACCTGGCAGATTGCTTGATCACCTAAAAAAAGAGACGGTCACTTTAGATGATGTGAAAACATTGGTATTGGATGAAGCTGATAGAATGTTGGATATGGGATTTTTTGATGATATCAACGATATTATTTCTCGTATGCCTACGGCACGCCAAACGTTGCTTTTTTCTGCAACTTGGCCCAATGAGATCGCAACAATTAGCCGTAAGATCCAGCAAAATCCAGTAACTATTGAAATCAATTCTGTTGATGAACTTCCTGCTGTTGAACAGCAGTTTTATGAAATATCTCGTCATGGAAAAATTGGATTGTTGCAAAAGCTGTTAAGCCGTGAGCAACCTGCTTCTTGTGTTGTATTTTGTAATACGAAGCGAGATTGCCAAGATGTGTATGAAACACTGACAGAAAGTCATCAAAGTGTGCTCGCTCTACATGGTGATATGGAACAAAGAGAGCGTGACCAAACGCTTATTCGCTTTGCTAATGGAAGTTGTCGTGTATTAGTCGCAACAGATGTTGCGGCTCGTGGACTTGATATTAAAGCGTTAGAGATGGTGATTAACTACGAGTTGTCGTGGGATCCTGAAGTACATGTTCATCGAATTGGTCGCACAGCCAGAGCGGGTGAAAGTGGATTGGCAATTAGTTTTTGCGCGCCAGAAGAAATTCAGCGTGCTAATGCTTTAGAAGAGATGCTTCACTTAAAGATAAATTGGTTGCCAGTACCTACTGGGCTACAAATTATGCCTCTTGAAGCAACGATGGCAACATTATGTATTGATGGTGGTAAAAAAGCCAAAATGCGTCCAGGTGATATTTTAGGCGCATTAACTGGTGATATGGGGTTCAATGGTGCCGATATTGGTAAAATTATCATTAACCCAACACATGCTTATGTTGCTGTAAAACAATCTATTGCAAAACAGGTCTTGAAACAGCTGCAACAAGGTAAAATAAAAGGTAAAACCGTAAAAGTGAGATTGTTTAGATAACTCTATTTACTAAGAATATAAAAAAGACAGCTTAAGCTGTCTTTTTTATGGCGCATATACATTGATAAGGTAATAAAATTAATATGTTGTTTTCTTAAGGGCTAAATAATCGAGTATTGTGCCAAATACAAGGCTTACCGCACCAACAATGACACCGTATAAAAAGAGTGTTGACGCCCAAGAACTTAATCTATCAGTATCTATTGATTGAATATAATTCACAGACTGGAACATCTCTAAAGTAGGTAGTGAATTTATTACCACAAGAATTAAACTGCAAATAAAGAAAAGAACCGTCAGCATCAAGCCATAAATAGCAAAGCGGTACTGTTTAATAAATAACGTTCTTCTAAGAAATTCACCTGTTTTTTGTGTGTATATAAGTGTATTTTTCGAAATCAACAGTAAGATAAGACCGGGTACAGAAGCCGCAATAGAAAAAAGGTAAAATGCTTCCCAACCATGGCTTTCAACATACCAGCCAGCAACGGGTCCAACATAAACACGACCAATCGCAGAAAGAGCCGAGAGCAACGCAAATTGTGTTGCTGAAAAGGAGAGATGACAAAGTGTCATCAGAAGGGCAACGAATGCGGCGGTTCCCATTCCGCCACAGATATTTTCAAATGCAACTACTGCTCCCATGCTATAAATACTTTGCTCAGAAACCGCTAAATACCAATAACCGATATTTGAACCACCTTGCAAAATACCAAAAATCATCAGCGCCTTAAATAAACTCCAACGTCGCATTAATAAACCACCTAATAATGCCCCGATAATAGTGGCTGCAAGTCCAAGTGTTTTATTCACTAATCCAACTTCACCTGCATCAAATCCAGCACCGCGTATAAGAAAAGTGGTACTTAAACTTAGGGCAAAGGCATCGCCCATTTTATACAGCACAATAAGCAGTAAAATTAGCCAAGCATTATTACGAGAGAAGAATTCATATAAAGGTTCAATAACAGCTTCATAGAGTGTTCGTGGCGGTTTTACAGTTGTTTCTGGCTCTTGGGCAAGTAGTGTCGCAATAATACCAATTCCCATTAAGGCTGCCATTAACCAATACATATTTTGCCAGCCAATATATTTATCCGCTAACCAAAGCGCCATACCTCCAGAAACAAGCATGGCTATGCGATAGCCTAATACAGAAACAGCAGCTCCTGTACCACGCTCATCAGCTTTTAATATATCTGTTTTATAGGCGTCAAAAACAATGTCTTGTGAAGCAGAGCAAAAGGCAACAATGACAGCTAAAGAGGCAAGCCACCATAAATGATCATTAGGATTTAAAAATCCCATTCCTGCAATACCAAGCACTAATCCTATTTGAGTAAGCAACATCCATCCTCGGCGACGACCAAGAAAAGAAGGGGTATAGCGATCCATAAATGGTGACCAGAGGAATTTAAAAACATAGGCTTGTCCCACCAATGAGAAAAAACCAATGGTTTTTAAATCGATATCTTCTACTGTCATCCAAGCTTGTAATGTGCCTGCTGTTAACGCCAGCGGTAATCCAGAAGTAAAGCCAAGTAATAGAAGAATAAATGATTTATACCAAGTGGTTTGTTTGAAGGCGGGCTGAACCATGCAAAATTCCTTTCAACGACCTGTTTGAGATAACAGGTCGTTTATGCTAATAAAATTAACGAGCGTTAGATTTGATAAATTGACTGACTGAAGCGTCTTTTGCCATATCGCCAACAAGTTCACTTAAGACATTGTTAATCGCAGCGGCAATTTTCTCATTAGTTGCACCAAATGGACCTTGAACATTGTAGCTAGTACGGAATGTTTTGGTATTAGAACTGCCATTTGGCAAGGTGACGATAACGGAAATGTCCGCTTTTGCACTGATATTATGACGAACACTTCCTTCACCTACGTCTGCATTGAGTTTATTGATAACAATAATCACATCCGCAGAAGCAGGGGAACCTATCATAAAACCACGAGCGACCATTTGTTTTTGTAAAACTTCTTGCATTAAAAATGCAATATCACGAGTTGGGACAAGGACTTCTAATTTACCGTTGCGGTTGATTTCCGCTAGGTTTTTAGATGCACGTTTGTCTTGGCTTGAAATATTCAGCGAAATAGGGCGCATTGTTGGATCGGCCGCAGGGACTGACATCACAGGCTCAATAGACAGTTTGTTACTAGGGGTTGCACAACCTGAAAGGAGTGTTAATGCAAAAACAGCACAGAGTAAATTTTTAATCATGAGGTAATCTCGGTTAAATATGTCTGTTGTGTTAACGAGTAGAATAGGCTTTAAACTTTAGCCTATCATACCACTGCTGATAGGTTGCTAATATCCCCTTAACGGACGAAATTATCTGATTTTATCAATTGATTTTATTTCAAATTACTCTCATTTCTGCCCATGTATATTGACAATATTCGGTCAATGGTTTTACTCAAGATGAAAAATAAGCGATTATCATCAGCAAAATTAAAAAGAATAAGTCCATCATGTTGTATTGATAAAGACTCAATCAATATAGTCTGGTTGACTTATTTTTTATTCACCATGGTATAAAGGCTAGAGTATTAGGGGTAGAGATGATCCGTGATGATATTGAGAATAAGCTGATTTCACGCTTTTCACCGCATTTTTTACAAGTAATAAACGAAAGCCATCGTCATAATGTGCCCGAAGGCTCTGAAAGCCACTTTAAAGTCATTATCGTGAGTGATGATTTTAATGAGAAACGTCGTGTTTCGCGCCATCGTGATGTGTATCAAACATTAGCTCATGAAATGGAAAATGGTGTTCATGCATTAGCATTACACACCTTTACTTTGAGTGAATGGAATGAACAGCAGGATAAAGCGTTACGCTCTCCTGGGTGTCGTGGCGGAAGCCAAGAAGATTAACAACCTTATCGTTAATCGT
Source organism: Proteus vulgaris (assembly GCF_033708015.1). NCBI lineage: Bacteria > Pseudomonadati > Pseudomonadota > Gammaproteobacteria > Enterobacterales > Morganellaceae > Proteus > Proteus vulgaris. Next base: position 770,232 of record NZ_CP137920.1, read on the forward strand.
GAGTAAATAGATCTTAAGATGCGTATTTTTTGTTCTTTATAGCGGAAAAAAGGGGAGAGTTGCTCGATTTTATGAAAAAATTGAGGAATAAAACGGCTCTTTCTCGACTCAACCCCTCTAGATCGTTATAATGTCGCGTCTAATTTTCAGTAAGGTTTCGGGATGCTTCTGATATCAGGGATCCTCGTTTTTTTAAATGTGGCGGCCCCGGTTCTGAAAGGAAAATAAACCTAAACATGTCAACATCATGTTAGTTTCCTTTAAAGTAGACCGAGCACTAAAACTTATTTTGAGGTAACAAGATGCAAGTTTCTGTTGAAACGACTCAAGGCCTAGGGCGTCGTGTCACAATCACCGTACCAGCCGCTGATATCCAAACTGCTGTAGACAGTGAACTGAAAAAAGCTGCTAAAACTGTTCGCATTGATGGTTTCCGTAAAGGTCACGTTCCAATGTCAATGGTTAAACAGCGTTACGGTATGTCAGTACTGAATGATGTTCTGGGTGATCTGATGCAGCGTAATTTCATTAACGCTATCATCGAAAACAAAGTAAACCCAGTTGGCGCGCCTGATTACAAACCAGAGCAATACAAAGAAGGTGAAGACTTTGTTTACTCTGTCGAATTCGAAGTTTTCCCAGAAATCGAACTGAAAGATCTGGAAAGCATTGAAGTAGTAAAACCTGTTGTTGCTGTTAAAGACGAAGACGTTGATAACATGTTAGAAACACTGCGTAAACAACAAGCAGAGTGGAAAGACAAAGACGGCGAAGTTGCAGCAGAAGATCGTGTAACTGTTGATTTCAACGGTTCTATTGACGGTGAAGAATTTGAAGGCGGAAAAGCTGAAGATTTCGTACTGGCAATGGGTCAAGGTCGTATGATCCCAGGTTTCGAAGAAGGCGTTATCGGTCATAAAGCGGGTGAAGAATTCACAATTGATGTGACTTTCCCAGAAGATTACCACGCTGAAAATCTGAAAGGTAAAAAAGCACAATTCGCTATCAACCTGAAAAAAGTTGAAGAGCGTGAACTGCCAGAATTAACTGAAGAATTCATTAAGCGTTTTGGTATTGCTGATGGTTCTGTTGATGGTTTACGTGCTGAAGTGCGTAAAAACATGGAACGTGAACTGAAAAATGCAATCCGTACTCGTGTTAAATCACAAGTTATTGATGGCTTAGTGAAAGCAAACGAAGTTGACGTACCAGCAGCCGCTGTTGACAGTGAAATCGAAGTTCTGCAACGTCAAGCCGCTCAACGCTTTGGTGGCGACGAGAAACAAGCTCTGCAATTACCACGTGAACTGTTCGAAGAACAAGCTAAGCGTCGTGTAATCGTTGGATTACTGTTAGGTGAAGTGATCAATAGTAATGAACTGAAAGCAGAAGACGACCGTGTGAATGCACTGATCGACGAAATGGCTTCAGCTTATGAAGATCCATCTGAAGTTGTTGAGTTCTACAACAAGAACGAACAACTGATGAACAATATCCGTAATCTTGCGTTAGAAGAGCAAGCGGTAGAAAAAATCTTAGCAAATGCTAAAGTAACTGAAAAAGAAACTAACTTCACTGAACTGATGAACGAAGTTCAAATGGGTTAATTTTTAACCGCGAATATTGGTTTTAAGCAAAAACCCGTGGTTTTTTACCACGGGTTTTTTTCAGTTTGTATGTATTTATCAAATTTTGCCTTGAAATTACAGCGATTATCTCCAGATAATTCTATATTCTCTGTATCACTCCTCGCGAGGCGCCTTGAATGTCTTGTGAGAGATTGGATGATTAAAAATGGTCATGATCAATTATCTCAAGTAAAATTGTTGTCATTGGCACCAATAAGAATGCAATAGGAGACAGATATGTCATTTAACGACACACAGGAACAATTCGCACCTAATATGGCTCTGGTGCCGATGGTTATAGAGCAAACTTCGCGAGGAGAGCGTTCTTACGACATTTACTCTCGTTTATTAAAAGAACGTATTATTTTCCTGACTGGCCAAGTTGAAGATCACATGGCTAATCTTATCGTTGCTCAAATGCTCTTTTTAGAAGCAGAAAATCCAGAGAAAGACATCAACCTGTATATCAACTCACCAGGTGGTGTCATTACGGCGGGTATGTCTATTTATGACACGATGCAGTATATCAAAGCAGATGTTAGTACCATTTGTATGGGGCAAGCGTGCTCAATGGGGGCTTTCTTATTATCTGCTGGTGCGAAAGGCAAACGTATTTGCTTACCTAACTCTCGTGTGATGATCCACCAACCATTAGGTGGTTACCAAGGTCAAGCAACAGATATTCAAATTCACGCCCAAGAAATTTTGAAAGTAAAATCCCGTATGAATGAGTTAATGGCTCAACATACAGGTAAATCTATTGAAGAAATAGAAAGAGACACTGAGCGTGATCGTTTCTTATCCGCTAACGAAGCGTTAGAATACGGATTAGTAGATAAAGTCTATACTCAACGTAGCTAATCATTACACGTTGTAATAGTAACTGAATTAATACGTTTCCTTTGTGGGCTAATAATGCATGGGAAACGGCTATCAATATTTATGTAAAAAAGACTTTCTTCTTCTTATATATGATATGAAGAATAACTAAGTGAGGTTGACTGATGACAGATAAGCGCAAAGATAGCTCCGGGAAGCTTCTGTATTGCTCTTTCTGCGGTAAAAGCCAGCATGAAGTAAAAAAATTGATCGCTGGCCCGTCGGTTTATATCTGTGATGAATGTGTCGATCTTTGTGTTGATATCATTCGTGAGGAAATAAAAGAACTGGCACCTCATCATGAACGCAGTGAATTGCCAACGCCACATGAAATCCGTAAGCACCTTGATGACTATGTTATCGGTCAGGAATTGGCTAAAAAAGTGCTGGCTGTTGCCGTTTATAACCACTATAAACGTCTGCGTAATGGCGATAAAGCCAATGGTGTTGAGCTAGGGAAAAGTAATATTTTGCTGATAGGCCCTACTGGTAGCGGTAAAACGTTATTAGCAGAAACATTAGCACGCTACCTTGATGTTCCTTTTACTATGGCAGATGCCACAACGCTGACAGAAGCGGGTTATGTGGGTGAAGATGTTGAAAACATCATTCAAAAACTGCTACAAAAATGCGATTACGATGTGCAAAAAGCGCAACGTGGTATTGTTTATATTGATGAAATTGACAAGATCACCCGTAAATCTGAAAACCCATCAATCACGCGTGATGTGTCTGGTGAAGGTGTACAGCAAGCATTATTGAAATTAGTCGAAGGCACTGTCGCTTCTGTTCCACCTCAAGGTGGACGTAAGCATCCACAACAAGAGTTTTTACAAGTTGATACTTCTAAGATCCTCTTTATTTGTGGTGGTGCATTTGCAGGGCTCGATAAAGTGGTTGCACAGCGTTTAAATACACATTCAGGTATCGGTTTTGGTGCAGAAGTCAAAAGCCAAAATGAGAAAGCTAGCGAAGGTGAGCTATTAGCCCAAGTTGAGCCAGAAGATCTGATTAAATTTGGTCTTATTCCTGAATTTATTGGGCGTTTACCTGTTGTTGCAACGCTAGGTGAATTAAACGAAGAGGCGTTAATTCAAATTTTACAAGAACCTAAGAATGCATTGACTAAGCAGTATCAGGCCTTATTTAAATTAGAAGGTGTAGATTTAGAATTCCGTAAGGAAGCACTGACGGCAATTGCGAAAAAAGCCATGGTACGTAAAACGGGGGCTCGTGGTTTACGTTCGATTGTTGAAGCTGCATTACTTGATACGATGTATGACCTTCCTTCATTTGAGCATGCAGAAAAAGTGGTCATTGATGAAGGCGTGATTAATGGAAAATCTGAGCCACTGGTTATTTATAGCCAGCCAGAAAATCAGGCATCAGGTGAATAATGCATCGTAATTTGGCAATGTCTCTTGTCTGACATTATCTTGTTTTCTCTCAAAATAAGAGGGAAATTTAAGATAAGGCGCGCCAACGCAATTAAAATGAGGGAATTTTCCCTCATTTTGTTTTTTTAATGGCTAATGCTATTGAATGTCAGAAAAGTGCCCTTATATATTTTGACAATCCGTGGAATTAATTTTATTTGGTGACATGCGAATAAAATTACCTGTAAAAGCGTTAAGCTAAAAACGAAGAGAGAGCTCTATGAATCCTGAGCGTCCAGAACGTATTGAAATACCTGTATTGCCATTACGTGATGTCGTTGTATATCCGCATATGGTGATCCCGTTGTTCGTTGGTCGTGAAAAATCTATTCATTGCTTAGAAGCTGCGATGAACGACAACAAACAAATTATGCTGGTTGCGCAGAAAGATGCATCTACTGACGAACCAGGTGTTAATGATCTTTTTTCTGTTGGTACAGTCGCGTCTGTTTTACAGATGTTAAAATTGCCTGATGGAACAGTGAAAGTCCTTGTTGAAGGTATTCGTCGCGCCAAAATTACGACGTTATCTGACAATGGTGAATATTTTCAGGCAAAAGCAGAATACCTTGAAACACCAGCTGTTGATGAGCGGGAACAGGAAGTCTTAAATCGTACGACAATTAATCAGTTTGAAGGTTATATCAAGCTGAATAAAAAAATTCCGCCAGAGGTATTAACCTCATTACATGCTATCGAAGAATCAGCGAAATTAGCAGACACCATTGCTTCTCATATGCCGCTGAAATTGAAAGATAAGCAAGCTGTACTTGAAATGTCTGATGTTACAGAACGCCTTGAATATTTAATGGCGATGATGGAATCAGAAATCGATCTGCTGCAAGTTGAAAAACGCATTCGTAACCGCGTTAAAAAGCAGATGGAAAAGAGTCAGCGTGAGTATTATCTCAATGAGCAAATGAAAGCCATTCAAAAAGAATTAGGTGAAATGGATGATGCACCTGATGAAATGGAATCGCTGAAACGTAAAATCGATGCTGCTAAAATGCCAAAAGAGGCAAAAGAGAAGACAGAAGCGGAACTTCAGAAATTAAAAATGATGTCGCCAATGTCGGCAGAGGCTACGGTTGTACGTAGTTACATTGATTGGATGGTTCAAGTTCCTTGGAATAGCCGTAGCAAAGTTAAAAAAGACTTAGTGAAAGCACAAGAAGTTCTTGATACTGACCATTACGGTTTAGAGCGTGTCAAAGAGCGTATCCTTGAATATCTCGCGGTACAGTCTCGTGTTAGCAAAATTAAAGGGCCAATCTTGTGCTTGGTAGGGCCTCCGGGTGTAGGTAAAACCTCACTGGGTCAATCTATTGCTAAAGCAACAGGCCGTAAATATGTGCGTATGGCGTTAGGTGGTGTACGTGATGAAGCTGAAATTCGTGGTCACCGCCGTACTTACATTGGTTCGATGCCAGGTAAATTAATTCAGAAAATGGCGAAAGTTGGCGTCAAAAACCCACTTTTCCTGTTAGATGAAATTGATAAAATGTCATCAGACATGCGAGGCGATCCCGCTTCTGCACTGTTAGAGGTGTTAGATCCAGAGCAAAATATCGCATTTAACGACCATTATTTGGAAGTTGATTACGATCTGTCTGATGTTATGTTTGTGGCGACATCTAACTCCATGAATATACCGGCACCGTTGTTAGATCGTATGGAAGTTATTCGTTTATCTGGTTATACCGAAGACGAAAAATTGAATATCGCTAAGCAACATTTGTTACCAAAACAGATTGAACGTAATGCGTTAAAACCAAGTGAGCTGACAATTCATGACAGCGCAATTATGGGTATTATTCGTTATTACACGCGTGAAGCGGGTGTACGTAGTTTAGAACGTGAAATATCTAAACTATGCCGTAAAGCAGTAAAACAACTGCTCATGGATAGCACAATCAAACATATTGAGATTAACGAAGATAATCTCAAAGATTACTTAGGTGTTCGTAAAGTTGACTACGGTCGTGCTGACACAGAAAACCGAGTAGGAATGGTAACAGGACTTGCATGGACTGAAGTCGGTGGCGATCTACTGACTATTGAAACAGCAAGCGTGCCAGGTAAAGGCAAGCTAACATTTACTGGTTCATTAGGTGAAGTGATGCAAGAGTCTATCCAAGCGGCAATGACGGTAGTTCGAGCTCGTGCGGATAAACTGGGTATTAATGGCGATTTCTATGAAAAACGTGATATGCACGTACACGTTCCTGAGGGGGCAACACCAAAAGATGGTCCAAGTGCAGGTATCGCAATGTGTACTGCATTGGTATCAAGCCTAACAGGTAATCCTGTACGTTCTGATGTTGCAATGACGGGCGAAATTACGTTACGCGGACAAGTATTGCCAATTGGTGGGCTGAAAGAAAAGTTACTTGCTGCACATCGTGGTGGAATTAAGACAGTTCTTATCCCTGATGAAAATAAACGTGATTTAGAAGAAATTCCTGAAAATATTATTGCTGATCTGGATATTCACCCAGTGAAAACAATAGAGGAAGTTTTATCGTTAGCCCTGCAAAACTCGCCGTTTGGCATGGAAGTTGTGACTGATAAATCACACTAAAGAGTGATATTTGTCATAAATTATAGCTAAAAAAAAGGCTGGATAAGTAATAAAAGCTTGCCAGCCTTTTTTTGTGTCGCTAATTTAATGGCGATTTTAATTAAAAATGCTGTTTTATCGGTCTTGCTATATATAAAAAGGCTTGATATAACGACGTTTGCAAAATTTGCCATTAATGGCGAAAAATAACGCATAAAATTATGGGGATGAAAGCGTGAATAAAACTCAACTGATCGACAAAATTGCTGCAAATGCAGATATCTCAAAAGCGGCGGCTGGTCGTGTTGTAGATGCTCTGGTTGCTTCTATCACTGAGTCTTTACAAAAAGGTGATGATGTAGCATTAGTAGGCTTCGGTACTTTCACTGTACGTGATCGTGCAGCTCGTACAGGCCGTAACCCACAAACAGGTAAAGAAATTCAAATTGAAGCTGCAAAAGTTCCTGCATTCCGTGCAGGTAAAGGTTTAAAAGACGCAGTTAATCAATAATAGTTGAACCTATTTTCTGCCAATTGGTTATTAGCTTAACGTGATGGGTAAACAGAAAACGACTCAATTAAAAAATGAAGCGCATCTTTTTGAGGTGCGCTTTTCTTTTTTAGGTTATAAATCACGATTAAACCTTGTATTCTCTGGCGATAAGACGTGAAACTGAAGTAGTCATTTGATAGAATGACGCGTTGTTCTATAACTGAAATAGACAACAATGAATGATTCAGTGATGAGTTAAATGGCTATCGTAATCAATGAATCAAATAATGCTGTTTAGTTTTTTCTTAGTTATAGAAAGTGCGTGTTAAGACTGCGCATTAATACGGGACTGGCTGTTTTGAATGATTGTCGCGTGTCGCGACATTTTGATATTAAGCCAGCATGGGCACATTATCTTTTCGCTGTGCTCAAAATAGTCGTGTAACACCCATAAAAATAATTTTTATTTCACCAAACGGAGCCTCGTCTCGTTATGATGGACAACATTCGTTCCACTGCTAATAATCCATTTATAAAGATACTATTAGCTGTGATCATCCTCTCCTTCGTCCTAACTGGTGTGGGCGGATATCTCTTTAGTTCAGGCGTTAATGATGCTGCTGAAGTTAACGGATATAAGATTAGCCGTTCCCAATTAGAGCAAACTTATCAGCAACGTCGTGCTCAATTACAACAAGATATGGGTGAAAATTTTGCTGCTCTTGCTTCATCAGAAGAAGGTCAGAAACTTATTCGCCAACAAGCACTTGATTTACTGATCAACCAAGCATTGCTTGATCAATTTGCGCAAACTCTCGGTATTTCAGCGGGTGATCAGCAAATTAGAGAGGCTATTTTTGCTCTTCCTTACTTTCAAACTGATGGCAAATTTGACAATAAAAAATATGTCGATTTATTGAAAGGCAATAATATTGATGCTGATGCCTTTGCAGAAGGGATCCGTCAAAATCTTATTAATCAGCAATTAAAATTTTCTATCCAAGGTACGGATTTTGCCTTAGATAGCGAAGTTAAAGAATTTGCGGGATTAATGCTACAAAGCCGTAATGTGCGTTTAGCTTCATTAGATATTCAGCCATTCCTTGAAAAAGAAACCGCATCTGATGAAGAAGTAAAAGCGTTCTATGAGCAAAATAACGCAATGTTTATCGCGCCAGAGCAATTTAAAATTAGCTATATCCAATTAAATGCTCAAAAAGATTTTAATAATATCAACATTACTGATGAAGAAGCGAAGGCTTACTACGATAGTAATATTGATGAGTTCACGACAGCAGGACAGAAACAGTACAGTATTTTAGTATTAGCTGATGAAGCTGCAGCTAAAGCAGCAGAAGATGAGCTGAAAAAAGGGGCTGATTTTGTTTCATTAGTGAAAGAAAAATCTATTGATAGTTTTTCTAAAAAACAAAATGGTTCTTTAGGTTGGATAACTATCGGACAAGAGTTACCTGAGTTAGCTAATGCAAGTTTGACAGAAAAAGGCCAAATCTCTGCACCTGTTAAGATAAGCAATGGCTACGCTATTTTCCGTCTTGATGATGTCAAACAATCTGTTGTAAAACCCTTTGATGAGGTGAAAACAGATTTATTGGCAAAAATGCGTGAAAATAAAGCGATTGATGATTTCTTCGCATTACAACAAAAAGTGAGCCAAGCTGCATCTAATGACAACGACACATTAGCTCCTGCTGCTAAAGCGGGCAACGTGACTGTGGTTAATACAGATTGGTTTGATGAAAATACGGTTCCTGCACCATTAAATAATGAAAAACTCACCCAGTTAATTTTTGGTGGCTCATTAGTGGATGAAAATGGCCCAACAGGCATGAATTCAGACATGGTGACGTTAGGCAATGACAGTGCATTTATCGTGCGCGTAGAAGGTTATAAGCCTTCAGCAACCCAACCATTAGACAAAGTGCGTGATCAAGTGGTTATGCTGGTTAAACAGCAAAAAGCATCACAAGCAATGAATGCAGAAGCCCAAAAACTTTTAGCTGCATTGAAAGCAGGCAAAGGCGAAGAAGCACTGAAAGCGGCTAATATTTCGTTTGGTAGTGAAGAAAGCATTGTTCACTCATCAGCAACAGATGCAGTACAAACCGCTATTTTCTCTATGCCAAAACCGACTGAAGGCAAAAAAGAGTATGGTATGACTAATGTACCGGGTACTAAAGTCGTCCTTATTCAATTAGATAGCGTAACAGAGGGCAAACCAACATCTGAACAACTAGAGTTTATGACTAATCTCTATCGCGCTCAGATGGGGGAAGAGGCGTTACAACTTATGTTACGTGACCTCCGAGATAACGCTAAAATTGAAATTTTTGATAAAGACTATCAATAATCGAATTTGAGTTATTACATTAAAAACCCAGCATAACGCTGGGTTTTTTTATGGCGACTATTACTGATAATTTAAGCAAATAGCATCCTTCCTCGAAAAATTTTATATTTGAGAGCAGCCCCAACAATTTTTTGTAATGTTTCTTTTATTCCTTTCTATTTTTCCTACCTCCTCGTAGTTCCCATTTTATACAATTGCCGATTTATCAAGATATTGGCATTCTTCTTCTGCATTCAGAAATCCTGTTTGCTATTGAATTTAAAGTTATTGAATTTAAAGTTATTGAATAAAAGGAAATTATGATTATGAAGATGGATAAAAAAATGTTGTCAGGTTTTATGGCCTCTATCTGCCTTGCTTTGGGATTAGGGCTTTCTCCTTTCTCTTATGCAGAAGAAGCCATCGCTTCAACACCAACGGTTTCTATTGAAACTCACTCATCAACTGCTCATGATGTTAAAGAAAACAAAACCAGTACAGAAGGTAAAGTTAATTTAAATACGGCAACACTAGATGAATTAATGGGATTAAAAGGGATTGGAAAAGCAAAAGCGCAAGCTATTATTGATTACCGCGAACAGCTAGGACGTTTTACCACTATCGATGAGCTTGAAAAAGTGTTTGGAATTGGTATGAAGTTAGTTGAGCAAAATCGTGATTTTATCGTTATTAATTAAGGTATTCATTCTTATACGATGTTGAGTATAAGTGATAGTAGAAACGTGAATATTGATTGAAACTCCCTGTGTTTCTCTTTGATCTTTGTTTTGATAAGAGAAACACAGTTTTCTAGCATTTTCTTTTTTAAACGAAAACGAGATAAACCTATATCAGAAATTACTAAACTTATTTTCTTGACTATATTTAGGGTAGTACAAAAAAACTTTATAAAAAGTTTATTAGAATAATCAAGAGGTAATAAATTAATATGAGTACATTAATTAAAGTTTATGGTTTTCATTTAGATGTTTTTGAACATGTGAATAATGCACGTTACCTTGAGTTTTTAGAACAAGCCCGATGGGATTGGATTGAGCAACATTTAGATTTTGATTGGTTTAAGCGCAATGGCTTGGCATTAGTGGTTGCTAATATCAATATTAATTATCGCTTACCTGCAAGTTTAGGCGATGAGTTACTCATTGATTGTGAGATCGCGGAAGTGGGAATTAAAAGTGGCGTACTGTCTCAAAAGATCGTGAGAAAAAAAGATGGTGCACTTATCTCTGATGCATTAATTACTTTTGTTCTTGTTGATATTCATACAAAAAAAGCACTGACCTTAACAGAGCAGTTAAGAGAAAAGCTTGAATATGTACGTCAATCATCCTAATACGCAAAGAGAGTATTGGTGCTCTCTGACTAAAGGCATTCAGGCTAATCTGAAATGATTTAATGCAGTGATAATGTTTGATAAATTATCACTGCATAAGCGAAAAATGGTAGGGGAAAGTCGTCACTAGGATGATTATTTAAGAGCGACTTTCCGTTTCATTGTCTGCATAATGAGTGTTTTATCAGCTAAATAGGTGTTTAATCCACGTTGTCTTAAATGACAAGCCGCACATTCACCACAGCCATCACCCTGAATACCGTTATAGCAAGTTAACGTTTCATGACGAACGAAATCTAACTTTTTATAGTAATCAGCAAGAGCCCAAGTTTCGGCTTTATCTAACCACATTAAGGGCGTGATAAATTTAATATCACGTGCAATACCTAAGCTAACAGCATGATTCAGTGCTTTTACAAATTCATCACGACAATCAGGGTAACCAGAGAAATCCGTCTCACAAACACCCGTGATGACACTCTCTGCACCAATTTGATAAGCATAAATTGCCGCTAAAGTGAGAAAAAGAATATTCCTACCCGGTACAAAGGTGCTTGGAATATCACTTTCTTCACTTTCTTTGAAATCAGGTACTGGGATATTGTCGCGAGTTAAGCTACTGATCGCGAGTTCATTGAGTAAACTTACATCTAAAACTTTATGCGCAGTTGCCCCTAGTAATTGACTCACTTTTTGTGCTACCTCAATTTCTTCTTTATGGCGTTGCCCATAATTAAATGTAATGCAATGGACTTCATCGTACTTTTCCAACGCTTGAATAAGACAGGTTGTCGAATCTTGTCCACCACTAAAGACAACGACCGTTTTTTTCATCAGAATACTCCTGAATATTGAATTTTTATAAGGATTAGTACGCACAAAAGTATATATATTATGGCAATTTATTACCGATTTATCATTAGGTGATTACTCTTATAGTCAGGGGCAGGTTATCATTATTTTGTAGGGGCATATTTTGAAGGAGTATTTATGTTAGATAAGATTGACCGTAAATTATTAGCGCTGTTACAGGAAGATTCAAGCCTCTCACTGAATACTTTGGCTGAGGCTGTTAACCTAACCTCAACACCTTGCTGGAAACGATTGAAAAGATTAGAGGATGAAGGGTATATTCGTAAGCGCGTTGCGTTGCTTGATAGTGAAAAAATTGGGCTAGGTCTAACAGTTATTGTTATGATTAGAACACAGCAACACAATAGCGAATGGTACGAACAGTTTGTTTCATTTGTTAAGCAAATGCCAGAAGTACTGACATTCTATCGAATGGCGGGTGAGTGTGATTATCTAATGCATGTTGAAGTAGTAGACATGAAAAGTTACGACCTATTTTATAAGCGTATGGTTAATGGCGTACCAGGTCTTATTGATGTGACTTCTAACTTCGCAATGGAAAAAATTAAATACACAACGGCAATGCCGATACCTGAATAAGGTTCATCTTTACCAACTGGCACTTTTATTTTTGTATAACCTTAGGATTTAAGGCGTGGCTCTATTTTCACAGCTCAGTTGGTATTTCCTTAGTGAATGGCGTCGTTATGTAGGTGCCATTTTCTTATTGATGGTTATCGCCGTATTACAAGTGATCCCTCCAAAGATTGTTGGGATCATTGTAGATGGTGTCGATAGCCATAGTCTGACGTTTAGCCAAGTGATGAATTGGATTGGCGTGATGGTATTAATTGCCCTCGCGGTTTATCTTTTGCGTTATGTTTGGCGTCTTTGGTTATTTGGTGCATCTTATCAATTAGCAGTAAAACTGCGGATGCAAATTTATCAACAACTTAATCAACAATCCTCTTCTTTTTATCATCGTTATCGTACAGGTGATTTAATCGCACGTACTACCAACGATGTGGATAAAGTGGTTTTTGCCGCGGGTGAAGGTGTACTGACCTTAGTAGATTCTATGGTTATGGGGCTGGCAGTGCTTGTCATGATGAGTATTCAGTTAAGTTGGGAATTGACACTGATTTCATTACTACCCATGCCAATCATGGCGATTTTGATTAAGCGATATGGTGATAAACTACATAGTCGCTTTAAAACAGCACAGGCACTCTTCTCTTCGCTTAATAATCAAGCACAAGAAAGCTTGAGTAGTATTCGCATGATCAAATCATTCGGACTAGAGCAACAGCATGCCTCCCGTTTTGATGATGTGGCAAAAGAAACTGGACGCCAAAATATGCGTGTTGCAAGAATTGATGCGCTATTTGATCCTACTATTTTTATGGCTATTGGTTTTGCTAATTTACTCGCGGTTGCGGGTGGTAGCTATTTTGTTATTAATGGCAAAATGACATTAGGTGAGTTAACCAGCTTTGTGATGTATTTAGGGCAAATGATCTGGCCAATGCTGGCTTTAGCATGGATGTTCAATATTGTTGAGCGTGGCAGTGCGGCTTATAGTCGAATTAATAGCTTATTAAATGAAAAACTCGATATGGTTGATGGTGAATTATCACCCAAGCAAGGTCGAGGTGTGTTATCCGTTGATATCAAACGTTTTCAATATCCAGAGCAAACGACAGAAACACTGAAAAATATTCATTTCACATTATCACCAGGTGAAATGTTAGGTGTTTGTGGAATGACTGGGAGTGGGAAAAGTACATTACTGGCTGTTATTCAACGACTTTACGATGTGACTGAGGGTGAAATTTGTTTTCAATCTATACCTATTTATCAATTGAAACTGGATGAATGGCGAGCACGATTGGCGGTTGTTAATCAAACACCTTTCCTATTTTCAGATACCATCGCGGGCAATATTGCCTTAGGCCGTCCTGATGCAACCAAAGAAGAAATAGAGTCTGTGGCGAAACTGGCAAATATTCACGAGGATATTTTGCACTTATCTGAAGGATATCAAACACAAGTAGGGGAAAAAGGTGTGATGTTATCCGGTGGACAAAAGCAGCGTATTTCTATCGCCAGAGCACTCTTATTGGATGCTGAGATTTTATTATTAGATGATGCACTGTCTGCTGTTGATGGACAAACGGAATATCAAATTTTACAAAACTTGTCGCAATGGCGAAAAGATAGAACATTAATTATCAGTGCTCATCGCTTATCTGCATTAGTTGGTGCTACGAATATCTTAGTGTTAAAACAAGGTGAGATTATAGAGCAAGGTACACATCAGCAATTAATTTCAATACCGGGTTGGTATCAAGATATGTACCATTATCAGCAATTAGAGGCCGCGCTGGATGACGATGAATAAAAGTAAATCCGTTAAAGCGCTATTGCCTGCATTAAAGCGTCTTTTAACTTATGGTAAAACCTATCGCAAACCCATGACATGGGGTGTCATTATGTTATGGGCTGCTGCCGTAGCAGAAGTAGGTGGACCATTACTTGTGGGCTATTTTATTGATGCAAAAGTTGCCACGAATAATGTGGAGTTGATGTCATCATTGGGTCTAGCATTGGCTTTTATTCTTTTGCAAGTGATTGCCGCCACACTTCATTATTATCAAGCCATTGTGTTTAATCATGCTGCTGTCGGGGTCGTACAACAATTACGCACCGATGTAATGAGTGCGGCACTCAAACAGCCATTAAGTGCTTTTGATAATCAGCCTGTGGGGCAATTAATTTCTCGTGTAACAAATGATACTGAGACGATTAAAGATTTGTTCGTGAACGTTTTGCCAACATTATTCCGAGCGATTGCATTAGTGGTTGTAATGCTAATAGCCATGTTTTTATTAGAATGGCGAATGGCATTCATCGCGATGACTATCTTTCCTGCCGTTATCGGTGTCATGATGCTTTATCAGCGACTCAGTACGCCGATAGTCCGTAAAGTGCGTCATTTTCTCGCCAATATAAATGATGGTTTCCATGAAGTTATTAATGGTATGTCAGTTATTCAGCAATTTAGGCAACAAGCTCGATTTGGTGAAAGAATGTCAGATGACAGCTGGCAACATTATCAAGCACGTATGAAAGCGTTAAAACTTGATGGGCTGTTATTACGTCCTTTATTAAGTATGCTCTCAGCGTTGGTTCTGTGTGGCTTATTAATGTTATTTGGATATCAGGGCAGTGCAGTTATTGGTGTTGGGGTTATTTATGCATTTATCAGTTATTTAGGTCGATTAAATGAACCCTTGATCACATTGACATCACAACAATCGATTTTACAACAGGCAGTTGTTTCTGGTGAGCGTGTTTTTGAACTAATGGATGCGCCTTTACAGCACTATGGTTCATCATCGCATTCCATCACTCAAGGTAATATTGATGTTAATTCGCTTTGGTTTGCGTATCGTGATGAGCAATGGGTATTAAAAGATATCAATTTAATGATCCCTGCTCGTTATTTTGTTGCATTTGTTGGTCACACCGGAAGCGGAAAGAGCACTTTAGCCAGTTTATTAATGGGGAATTATCCTTGGCAAAAAGGGAATATCTTTTTAGATAAGCAACCATTAGAAGCCTATTCACATGCTGCATTGCGTAGTGGTATTGCAATGGTGCAACAAGATCCCGTTTTATTATCGGGTTCACTGCATGACAATATTACGTTAGGACGCGAATGTGATGAATCACATTTATGGCAGGTATTAGAAACAGTTCAACTGGATAAATGGGCTAAAGCCTTACCTGAAGGACTACAAACAGAACTTGGTGAACAAGGTAGCCGCTTATCTGCTGGGCAAAAACAGTTACTGGCATTGGCGCGTGTATTATTAATACCTCCTCGTATTCTTATTTTGGACGAGGCAACGGCAAATATTGACTCAGGAACAGAACAAGCCATACAGAAGGCGTTAAAAGTCGTTAGGAAAAAAACAACACTGATTGTTATTGCTCATCGACTTTCCACGATTATTGAAGCGAATGAAATTGTGGTGCTTCATCGTGGTGCAATTGTTGAGCAGGGCGATCATGCTAAGTTACTCTCGCAAAAAGGACGGTACTATAATATGTATCAATTACAGCAAGTTAGAGAGTCGTTACAAGATCAAGCGCCTGTTGAAGTAGAATAATAATCTTAAATAAAATATATCATTTTAGAGGGCACATCATTTTTATGTATGTGCCCTTTTTGATTTCCCAATTATCTTACTTTTATCAAAATAGTCGTCGTATTTTTGCACCAACTCGGTGAACCTTTTCATTTAAATGATTTCAAAAATAAAATTTTATTAAAATATCAATGAGTTAAATAATGGCATGTCTTTTGCTTTTCTATATAGGCTTTTTTCTTTCAAATATCGACGAGGTTTATATGAAATATATCATCGCCATTATTAAGCCATTTAAATTAGAAGAAGTGCGAGAGGAGCTCTCTGAGTTAGGTATAAAAGGAATGACAATCAGTGAAGTAAAGGGATATGGACGACAAAAAGGACATGCGGAATTGTATAGAGGAGCAGAATACGAAGTTAATTTTCTCCCCAAAGTAAAAATAGAACTCGCTATTTGTGATGAGCAACTTGAGTCAGTTATGCAACTGATAATGCAAGCGACTGATACAGGGAAGGTAGGAGATGGGAAAATTTTTGTTTTTGAATTATTGCAGGCTGTTCGTATTCGTACTGGTGAGTCTGGTGATGAAGCACTTTAAAGGGGATATTCGATGAAACGCTTACTTTCTTTGCTATTAATGTTAGTGCTTACACATTTTTCTTCGTCTGTATTTGCGACTGAAACAACCATTGCTGATAAAGCGGATAACGGTTTTATGTTGATATGTACGGCTTTGGTCTTTTTTATGTCTATACCCGGTATTGCTCTGTTTTATGGCGGATTATTAAGAGGGAAAAACGTACTTTCTTTGATCACGCAAGTAATGATGATCTTCAGTGTCGTTATTATTCTTTGGGTTACGTTTGGTTATAGTTTGGCATTTACTGCGGGTAATAAAATTTGGGGTGGGTGGTCACTTACTTTTTTAAATAATGTATCACTAGATTCGCTCGCTGGTTCAATGAATCAGTATATACATATTGCGTTTCAAGGCTCTTTTGCTGTTATCACTGTTGCATTAATTATTGGAGCATTAGGAGAGCGCATTCGTTTTTCTGCACTACTTATTTTTACGATCATTTGGTTCACATTTTCTTATATCCCTATTGCGCATATGGTATGGGGAGAAGGCGGTTGGTTAATCGATGATGGTGCATTAGATTTTGCAGGGGGAACGGTCGTGCATATTAACGCGGCTATTGCGGCTCTTGTTGGTGCTTACTTACTTGGTAAACGAAGAGATAGCCAGCATACAGCACTTAAACCTCATAATTTGCCCATGGTCTTTACTGGTACAGCGGTACTCTATATTGGTTGGTTTGGTTTTAATGCAGGCTCTGCTGGCAGTGCAAATGCGATTGCGGCTTTAGCATTTCTGAATACAGTAATAGCAACTGCTGGAGCTGTACTTTCTTGGACAGCATCAGAATGGCTCACCAGAGGGAAACCTTCTATGCTGGGCAGTTGTTCTGGCTGTATTGCAGGATTAGTTGCGATTACACCCGCTGCTGGTACGGTCGGAATGATGGGCGCTTTATTTATCGGTGTCATGGGGGGGATCATCGGACTTTGGGGCGTCGTTGTTTTAAAGCGCTGGTTAAAAGCTGATGATGTTTGTGATGTTTTTGGTATTCACGGTACTTGCGGTATTGCTGGTTGCTTATTAACAGGGATATTTACGGCTTCATTTTTAGGTGGAGTGGGATATAGCGATGGAATGACACTCAGTAAACAAGTTGTAATTCAACTAATTAGTGTCGTGATCACAGTGATTTGGTCTGGTGTTGTCGCTTACACAAGTTTTAAAATTGCAGATAAGCTGGTAGGTTTACGTGTTACAGAAGAGGAAGAGCATGATGGATTAGATTTAACCACTCATGGTGAAAGAGCCTATCAACAATAATTGTCTATTCCCCCTCAATTGAGGGGGGAATATGCCAAGATATTATTTTGAATGTTTAGGCCGTTTTTGGCGAATAACGCCTTCTTGAACAGAAGAGGCAACGAGTTGACCATTTGTATTAAAGAATTTACCTCTAACAAATCCTCTCCCCCCCGATGCTGAAGGGCTTTCAATTACATAAAGTAACCAATCATCCACACGGAATGGGCGATGAAACCACATAGAATGATCAATCGTAGCGACCTGCAGACTTGTATCCATAAAACCTAAGCCATAAGGTTGTAGAGCGGTTGGTAGAAAATCAAAATCAGAAATATAACCAAGCAAGTATTGATGTAAGAAAGGATCTGATGGCATTTCACCACGACTACGATACCAAACATAGCGTTCAGCAGGTGCTTTAGAGTAGCCAAAAGGGCTAAAATATTGCACCGGACGCGCTTCAAAAGGCGTTTCTCGTAGTGCTAAAGATTTAATCGGCTCGGGTAATTTAGGCGCTAATTTCTTTAAAATCTCATGCTGTGAGATAAGTTCATTAGGAAAAGGCACATCTGGCATTGTATCTTGATGTTCAAAACCTTCTTCAAATTCTTGAAAAGAAACCGTCATATAAAAAATAGGTTTACCATGCTGAATGGCGCTGACTCTACGAGTACTAAATGAACCACCATCACGAATAAATTCTACATCATAAACGATAGGCTTATGGCTATCACCAGGACGTAAAAAGTAGCTATGAAATGAGTTGATATAGCGGTTATCCGCAATTGTCTGTTTTGCTGCGTATAGTGCTTGTCCTACAACTTGCCCACCAAAAACTTGAGGTAATCCTAAATCTTCGCTTTGACCTCTAAATAGGCCTTCTTCTATTTTTTCAAGTGCCATCAAATTAATGAGATCTTTCAATGCTTGACTCATAGTGTACCTGTATCATTCGATCTGGTTGTGTTTTAATAAAGTTGATTATATACAATCCTAAGGATATAAAAAAATAATCTCCTTTTTTATCTTAGAGAGTTATCTAATGATAAATGAACAGCGTTGATAAGATTATTGTTTATCATCTTATCTGGTACGTCGTAAAACCGATCCTTCAGGGAGTGGAAGATGTCAATGAATATCCCAGATGAATTTGTGAGAGGAAAAAGGCGCGTTTAAGGCAATTGAATAATCAGTAAGTGCGGATTTGGGTAATTAATCATCACTTAGGCTCGCTTTCCTTGCTATTTGGATCAGTTTAAAACATAATGCGTGACGTCTTAGCAATAAGACAATCTATGGGGTCTTGTTGGTTCTCCCGCAACGCTAACTTGTTAACTCGGTCAGGTCCGGAAGGAAGCAGCCATGGCAGGTGTCGCGTGTGCCGGGATGTCGCTGGCAAGGCCCCACCCAATTTCTAGCTCTTCGTAATTTCCAATCCTTCATAGCTATTATCTTCTAACATTTTTATTTTCTTTTATATCTTTACTCTTTATGCATGTTTTTTTGGGCATTATTTTCTTTGGATTTGAGAGTCAATATTATTGAATAGAAAATAGTATGCTTAATGTATCAATTTATTATTGGAAAATTTACGGTAGTGCTTATAAACGGAAGAAATATTTGGGCAAAGGAGTGCAGTCATGCCGTAATAAGTCAACGGCATGATGGTGTGTAATCATTCTACTGATAAGAAAACGTGAATAAAACGATATCTAAATTAAGAAATAATAACCCTACTACTATAAAAAATTAAAATAGCAAAAATAAAACTAAGGTAATTAAATAAAACTAGATTATCTTACAAATTTCCAAACAGACGCTGGAATTTTATCATAGAGTTTATTCATTGTGAGTTCTGCTAAACGGTGGTCTGCGGCTGAATAAAACAGCTCTAGCTCATCATCAGAGAGTTCATATTTATTTTTTTCAATCACACGTTCTAATGTTTCGATTGAAGTACATTTTCTTAAACGCATTAGATAGTCAGTCTTAGTCATGTTGTCTTTTCTCTATTATTAAAATAAAACTAAAGATAATTAAAATTACTTAATATAACTTTTTGGGTTCTTGGCAATGAGAGTTAAAAGTGACTGGTTTAACTCTTTCCAATTATTGATGTCTGAGTAAGAAATTGATGTATTACCAAATAAACGATAAGTCTCTTCAAGATATTCTTCTATAAGTGTATTAATGACATGTTTATCTGGGTGCTTAATCTTAAATTTCCAACTAAAGTCCATAATGTGTTCAATTAGGACATTAAGGTCAACGCTTTTTGTGCTACTCAGATCGTTATACCAAACTGTGTTCCCTTTATTTAATGAACCTAAAGCTTGCTGTAATAGTTCTTCGCATAAAAATGACAATTCGGCTAAATCTACTTTTTCTGGTGAATATTCGTCCATAACATATCGCAATTGAATTAATAGAAAATATTCATTAATAATGATAAATACTTAAACTTAAGTTTATTAATGGGATACATCACATAATTCATTAATGGATTAATAAAAAACATAAACTTGAAAATGGGGGTTTATATTTACTCGTATGCTAAAAGAGTTTAATAATTATATTTATTATTTCTAACAAAGTAATAGCATATCGAAAGAGAACGCTAAACACTCAATTACATACGAATGAGTTTAAAACTTATACAATAAGTATTTCTTTGCTTAATATAGCACTATTATTGCATAAGTCACTATCTGAACAACAGAATTTTGTCTATTTTCGTAAAAATCAATAAATCTCAATTAAGGGGGATTCCTCTTAACATAATGATTATCTTAGTTTTTAGCGTATTTTTAAATGTTTAACCGTGTAAATGAGGCATAATTATCGTTGTTATTTATAAATAACAGAGCAGCTTAACTTTGACAAAAAGTCACATATAAGAAAAAAAATAAAATGAATTTATTGATTAAAGAGATACTTCCTAAAAATAATATAATGAGATAAGTTTTCATTTAAAACAATACATCAATAGATAAAGAAAAAGGTCGCTTTCGCGACCTTTTTAGCATTATCACTCAAATTCATTCTAATTAGTGTGAATGATTTGGATGCTCTAAATCTTCATTTTTCTTCGCAAATCGTCTACGGATCACGACGAAGAAGATAGGAACAAAATAGATAGCAAGGGAGGTTGCGGCAATCATACCACCGAATACACCTGTACCTACTGAGTTCTGAGCACCAGAACCTGCACCGTTACTTAATACCAGAGGAATAACCCCTAACATAAAGGCCAGAGAGGTCATTAGAATTGGACGTAGACGCATTCTAACAGAATCTAACGTTGCTTCTATGAGTCCTTTACCTTCTTTCTCCATCAAGTCTTTGGCGAATTCAACAATTAAGATTGCGTTTTTCGCCGATAACCCAATGGTTGTTAAAAGCCCAACCTTAAAGTAAACGTCGTTTTCAAGGCCTCTTACTGATGTTAATGCAAGAGCACCAATAACACCCAGTGGAACGACTAACATAACGGAGAATGGTACTGACCAGCTTTCATACAGAGCAGCAAGACAAAGGAATACAACTATCAAGGAAATGGTATACAGCGCAGGCGCTTGGTTACCCGATAAACGTTCTTGATATGACATTCCTGTCCATTCATAACCGATACCGCTTGGTAGTTTACTTGCGAGATCTTCCATCATGAGCATTGCATCACCACTACTTTGACCAGGTGTTGCACTACCTTGAATTTGAACTGCTGGTAAACCGTTATAACGCTCTAAACGAGGAGAGCCGTATAACCAAGGATCTTTACTTGTATCAATGAACGATGAGAATGGAACCATCTGACCGATATTGTTACGAACATAAAGATTGCCGATATCTTGTGGCAACATACGGAATTGTGATTCAGCTTGAACGTAAACTTTCTTAACACGACCACGGTCGATAAAGTCGTTTACATAGCTACCACCAAACATCGTACCTAATGTTGAATAGATATCACTGATTGCAACACCTTGAGCTTGTGCTTTTTCTAGGTCGATATACAGACGATACTGTGAAGTATCTTCCTGACCATTAGGACGCACACCCGTTAACATTTGAGGTTGTTGTGCTGCCATTCCGAGTAATTGATTTCTCGCTTCCATGAGTTTTTCGTGACCGAGGTTAGCTTTATCCACCAACTCGAACTCGAAACCACCCGCAGAACCTAACTCAACAATCGCTGGAATATTAAATGAATAAACAAAGGCTTCCTTTATTTGGGATAGTGCCATGTTAGCACGTCCTACGATAGCTGGAACTTTGTCTTCTTCTGCTTTACGTTCATCCCAGTCATTCAATACAACGAAAACTAAACCCATATTTTGGCCTTGACCACCGAAGCCGAAGCCACTTACGGTAAAGACAGATTTAACAAGTTCTTTTTCATCAGTATTGAAGTAGTCATTGACTCTTTCGAGTACATCTTGGGTTTGTTCTTGTGTCGAGCCAGCAGGCAACTGAACCATTGTCAGCAATACCCCTTGGTCTTCTTCAGGCAAGAACGATGCAGGTAGACGAATAAACATTAACGCCATGCCCGCGACTAATAAAACGTAAATTAACAAGTAACGTCCTGTACCACGAAGAGTACGAGATACGCTGTCAGTATAGTGATGGCTGCTCTTTTCAAAGGTACGGTTAAACCAACCAAAGAAACCAGTTTGTACACCATGACTGCCTTTCGGTATAGGTTTTAACATCGTTGCACAAAGTGCAGGTGTTAAAATCAATGCAACGAAAACAGATAGAATCATTGCTGATACGATGGTGATCGAGAACTGGCGATAAATCGCACCTGTTGAACCACCAAAAAATGCCATTGGAATAAATACCGCAGACAGCACAAGTGCGATACCTACCAGTGCACTTTGGATTTGCCCCATCGATTTACGTGTTGCTTCTTTAGGTGATAAACCTTCTTCTTGCATTACACGTTCGACGTTTTCTACCACAACGATGGCGTCATCCACCAGAAGCCCGATGGCAAGTACCATCGCGAACATCGTCAAGGTATTTATCGAATAACCGAATGCTGAGAGTATGGCGAAGGTACCTAACAATACAACAGGCACTGCAATTGTTGGAATTAACGTAGCACGGAAGTTCTGTAAGAACAGATACATAACTACGAATACCAGCATGATTGCTTCAACGAGCGTTTTTACTACTTCGAAAATAGAGATCTTAACGAATGGCGTTGTATCGTAAGGATAAACGACCTCTAATCCCGCAGGGAAGAACGGCTCCATTTCAGCCAATGCTGCACGTACCGCGGTTGCTGTATCTAACGCATTGGCACCCGTTGCTAATTTAATACCGATACCCGAAGCAGGTAGGCCATTAAAGCGAGCAACAGTACTGTAGCTTTCTGCTCCCATCTCAACCACACCGAGATCTTTTAGCTTAACCTGTGAACCATCGGTGTTAACCTTCATCAGGATATCACCAAATTGTTCTGCGGTGTTGAGTCGAGTTTGAGCAATAATTGATACGTTTAAACGTTGACCAGGAACAGGAGGTGTGCCTCCTAATTGACCCGCTGCCACTTGGTTATTCTGCGCTTTAATCGCATTAGTCACATCAAGTGTGGTCATGTTATATTTCACCAGTTTATCGGGATCTAACCAAATACGCATGGCGTATTGAGTACCAAATAACTGGGTTTCCCCCACACCAGTAACACGGCTTATGGGGTCTTTAATTGTAGCACCGACATAGTCTGCGATATCATCTTGTGACATTGAACCGTCATTTGAGATGAACCCCGCAACCATCAAGAATGAACTTGAGGATTTATCAACACTAATCCCTTGTTGTTGCACTTCCTGAGGTAATAAAGGCATAGCAAGTTGCAGTTTATTCTGCACCTGTACTTGCGCGATATCAGGGTCAGTACCTGCTTCAAAGGTCAGAGTGATATTCATCATACCCGCTGAGTCACTGGTCGCAGACATATACACCATGTTATCGATACCGTTCATATTCTGTTCGATAACTTGGGTAACGGTGTTCTGCACAGTGGTGGCATCAGCACCCGGATAAACCGCAGAGATAGAAATCGCTGGCGGTGCAATCGTTGGATACTGGGCAACAGGCAATTTGATGAGTGCCAGAAGACCTGCGAGCATGGTAATTATCGCAATTACCCACGCAAATATCGGTCTATCTATAAAAAACTTAGGCATGGATCACCGACTCCTTATTGAGGATTCTTAGCTGGCTCAGTTTGTTCAGGTGATGGCTTCGCATCTAAATTCTCTTCTTGAGGCGTTACTGTCATTTTGGGTTTTGCTTTTTGCAAACCTGAAACGATAACGCGCTCACCAGCCTGAACACCACTATTAACGAGCCATTTATTACCAACAGCTTGTGACACATTGATGGTACGAACTTCAACAACATTATCTTTGTTAACAACCATCGTTGTTGCTTCACCACGAGCTGTACGAATAACGGCCTGCTGTGGGATCAAAACTGCATTTTGACGAATACCATTTTCTAATTTAGTACGAACAAACATACCCGGTAATAATTCCCCATTCGGGTTAGGTACGATCGCACGCATCGTAATTGAGCCTGTTGTTTCATCAACAGTCACATCAGAAAACTCTAAATGACCTTTCTGTGCGTAAGTCTGCCCATTAGTCAATGTTAAATGAACAACAGGTTTGCCTTGCTCTTGACGAATAACGCCACTTTCAATTTCATTTTTAAGTTTCAGGTAGTCTTCACTCGATTGCGTCACATTGACATAAATCGGATCAATTTGCTGAACCGTTGTCAGTGCAACTTGCTGACCTGGAGCGACAAGCGCACCTTCTGTCACCGTTGACTTACCTGAACGACCTGAAATTGGTGCTGTTACTTTGGTATAATCAAGATTAATTTTTGCAGTTGTTACAGCGGCTTCGCCTGCTTTAACAGCAGCAACAGCTTGTGCGTACTGAGACGTTGCAGTATCAAAATCTTGTTTACTGATATAGTTTGTACCCAGCAGAGGCTTATAACGCTCCACAGTGAGACGCGCTATTTCAGCATTAGCTTTAGCTTTCACTAGTTCAGCTTGTGCACTATTTAAAGTTGCTTCAAACATAGCTGGGTCGATTTGGTACAAAGATGTACCTGCTTCTACATAGCTACCTTCGGTGTAATTGCGTTTTAAAATAATGCCGCCAACTTGAGGACGAACTTCAGCAATACGGAAGGCTGATGTACGACCAGGTAAATCAGTGGTGATTGTCAGAGCTTCCGCTCCTAAAGTCACAACACCTACAGCCGGAGCAGGGGGTGGCCCCCCAGCAGACTGTTTAGCTTTGTCGTCACATCCAGCAAGAACCAAGCTGCCTGATAGCACTAACAGAGCCAGAGGCAAAACCCCTCTGTTTTTTCGCATAAGAAAACCTCTATTCAAACGTTGTTTCCCGGGATAAAAATAATTAAGTTGATGATTGATTGCGATGTATAGTACAAACATACATGAATGTATGTAAATTAACTTCAGTCAAAATCGAGGATTAATGGCACGAAAAACTAAACGGCAGGCACAAGAAACAAAACAGCAGATTATTGATGCTGCACTTAGGCTGTTTACTGTGCAAGGCGTTTCTGCCACATCACTTTCAGATATTGCTGCCGAAGCAGGTGTTACTCGTGGCGCAATATATTGGCACTTTAAAAACAAAGTGGATTTATTTACTGAAGCGTGCGAACTCACCGACTTAAAAATAGAATCTTTAGAAATAGAGTATCAAACAAAATACCCAGATGATCCACTATTTGTATTAAGAGAATTGCTTATTTACATATTGACATCAATTGTCGAAGATCCCAAACATAATGCATTATTAGAAATATATTTCCATAAATGCGAATTTGTCGGTGAAATGACACCAATTGTTGAAATTCGCAGAGAATTGTGTGCAGCGGATTACTCTAGAATAGAACAATCTTTCTCTCGTTGTATTGAAAAAAAACAGCTTCCAGCCAACCTTAATTTAAGAAGAGCTGCCATTATGTTAAGAGCTATGATGACAGGTCTTGCCGAAAATTGGTTATTTTCACCAGAAAGTTTTTCTATCAAAGATGAAAGTCAATATTTGGTTGATAGCTTTATTGATATGATAAAGCACAGCGCAAATATGAGAATATCTGCGTCATCTTAATTTATTATTAAACTTGAGGAAGATGTTTATGAGTAAGGTATTAGTTATTGCTAATGGTGCAGCTTATGGCAATGAATCATTATTTAACGCACTGCGTTTATCAATAACATTAAAAGAACAGCATCCAGAAACGGAATTAAATATTTTTTTAATGTCAGATGCTGTGACTGGGGCTTTAGCTCACCAACACCCGAAAGAAGGCTATAACTTACAGCAAATGTTAGAAATTCTGACAGCGCAAAATGTTCCAGTTAAATTATGTAAAACATGCACAGATACTCGTGGTATCAGTGAGTTACCCCTCGTGGATGGTGCTGAATTAGGCACATTAGTGGACTTAGCTCAGTGGACATTAGAGGCTGATAAAATTCTGACTTTCTGATCACGATTTCATTTTCTCAGGCGAGAAATAACCTAAGCAACTTGTTCTATTTACACTGCCAATTTAAAGGAATTGGATTATAATTAGAAACAGTTTTTCAATATTAATTGAACAAGTTGCTTAACTATGCGTACTCATATTTTTTTTGCTCAATTCAGTAATCGAATAATGACGAGTATTTTCGGCGCGATTATTGCGTTTATTTTTTGGAGTTTCTCCATCACCTCAGTTTTCGCTGTGACACCTAGTAATTTACCCACCCAAGACAGTATTCAAAACCAGCTTAATTTATTAAACAAACGCAGTGAGCTAAGTGCAGAAGATAAATTAACGATTGCTGATTTGGAACAATCTCTTTTATTACTTGATAACATCCAACAGCTAGAAAAAAAGTCAGTAAATTATGATAAAACCGTAGAGCAATTACCTGAAAAACTGCGTAATGCACAATATCAACTGAATCAGTTAAAGCAGAGAGTCGCTAATAAAGAAGTAGAAGATTATCAAAAATCACTAGAAGCATTACCGTTAACAACGTTAGAGTCACAATTAGAGACGGTCTTACAATCATTACAAAAAGCGCAAGACGATTTAGCAAATTACAGCAATGAACTTATTGTGTTACAAACACAACCAGAAAGGGCACAATCTGTTTTATTTAATAACTCAGAAAGACTGCAACAAATAAGAATATTATTGAATAAAAGTAGTGCGGATAAAGCACAAATGCGATCTTCTGCCGTACAATTGTTACAATTAGAGCAATATTATCTTCAACAACAGAATAATTATCAAAAGCGCACCTTACAATCTAATGTGCAGTTACAAAGTTTATTACAACTCCAACGTGATTATAGTTCTGCTTACATCGATCTTTCCCAAGAACATGCTCAACTTATCCAAGACGAGATTAGTGATAAGCGTTTAGATAGTTCAGAAGAAACGGCGAAAGAAGCGCAAAGTACGGGACTTGAAAATCAGGCAATTAATAATAATCCTTTTTATTTAGCACAAACAGAAATCAATAAACATCTCAGTGATAAGCTGATTGTTACAACGCAAAATAATAATGAGCTAAATCGTCATAGCCTGATGGTTAAAAATCGTTTAGACAGAGCTATTCAATCTGAACGAAATTTAAAAGAACAAATTGATGTGCTAAAAGGAAGTTTATTACTTTCTCGTATTTTATTTGAAGAGCAAGTTGATTTACCTGATGGTATTTTCATTAATAACCTGCCCGATAAAATTGCGGATTTACGCTTAGAACAGTTTGAAATAAACAAACAACGCGATCAGATAATACAGCCCAGTATTTATATTGATCAGTTGATGAATGAGTACCAAGCCACTCATCCTGAAGCGACGGATCCTAATGCACAAAAAGAGTTACGTAGTGCATTAGAATCACTTGTTGATGCTAGACGTGAATTACTTGATAAGCTTAACAATCAATTGGGCAATCAAATCTCAGGTTCAATTAATCTACAAATGGACCAACAACAATTACGTAGTGTGGTTAGTTCACTCGAAAACACATTGGCTCAGCAAATTTTCTGGGTAAGCAGTAATAAGCCGATTAATCTTAATTGGTTTTCAACATTCCCCGCTCAGGCTGTTGCCGAGTTTCAAGGTTTTAAACTCAATTGGTCAAATGAAAATCTGCTGATCGGGGCTAAGAAATCACTGCCTGTTCTTATTGCGTTAATTTTGTTCGGTTCAATACTGATCTGGCAACGTAAAAAACTTGATATTCAGTTTGAAAAACTCAATGGGGATATAAATAAACTTAATAAAGATTCGCAGTTACATACGCCACTTGCACTGGGCATTGTTTTTCTAAAAACATTACCTTTGTCTTGTTTTGTCTTAGCGATTGGATATTGGCTAATAAATAGCTTTAATGTACAACAAGAATTTATCTGGTCCTTCGCTTGGCAATTTGCGGTATTTTGGCTGATGTTTGAATGGTCTTATCGCTTAATGTCTGACAATGGGGTTGCCGTAAAACATTTTAAAATACCCGTAGAACGAGTCCAGCAAAACCGTAAACGTTTATTGCGACTTTCTCTTCCTATGTTGCCTATTATTCTACTTTCTGCTTATGGGATTAATAATCCATTACTGCTGGTGGGTGATGTTATTGGGCAGTTGGTTGCCATTATTTCATTATTGGGTATTAGTTTCTTCGCACTGCCATTTTGCCGTGAAATGTGGCAAGAAAAAGGCAACCATGTTGTTAGAACCGTAGTGATTACGTTATTAACGTTTTCACCTTTAATTTTAATGGGATTAGTGATTTTTGGTTATTACTATACGGCGTTACGTTTAGCAAATCGTTGGATTGATAGTTTATATCTGCTTATGTTGTGGTTTATTGCTTATCACGCCAGTTTACGCGGATTAACTGTTGCGGCTAGAAGACTTGCATATCGCCGCGCTCTTGAACGTAGGCAAGCGATGTTAAAAGAGAAAAAAGAAGGTGAAGATAACAGCCTTGAACCTATTCAAGAGCCACCAATGGATATGGATCAAATCAATCAGCAATCATTAAGACTGACAACGATGATCTTATTTATCATCTTTGCTTCGAGTTTCTATGGGATCTGGTCTGATTTTATTACGGTCTTTACTTATTTAGATGGAATAACACTTTGGAGTTACACATTACCGACAGAACTCGGTAATGTGGTTAAGGCAGTGACTGTTGCAGATTTATTATTGTCTGTTTCTATTATGGCAATTTCTTGGTTTATGACACGAAATTTACCAGGTTTATTAGAGGTATTAATTTTATCTCGTATAAAACTGCAACAAGGTGCGTCTTACGCGATCACAACTATTTTGACCTACATTATTATTGCTATCGGGACCATCGTATCACTGGGAATATTAGGTGTAGCATGGGAAAAACTGCAATGGTTGGCGGCAGCTTTAACGGTGGGTTTAGGATTTGGTTTACAAGAGATATTTGCAAACTTTGTGTCCGGCTTAATCATTTTGTTCGAAAGACCCGTCAGAATTGGTGATACGGTTACTATTGGTACTTATTCTGGCACGGTAAGTCGAATTCGTATTAGAGCAACGACAGTGACTGACTTTGATCGCAAAGAAGTGATTATTCCAAATAAAGCGTTTGTAACTGAACGGCTTATTAACTGGACATTATCTGATACGGTGACACGTATTATTATTCAAGTGGGTGTTGCTTATGGATCTGATCTCAATAAGGTCAAAGAGATCTTAATGAAGGCCGCTAAAGATAATGTCAGAGTGATGACGGAACCAGAACCTGTGGTGTTATTTACTGAATTTGGGGCAAGTACCCTGAATCATGAGTTGCGTTTTTATGTCAGAACATTAGGTGATAGAAGTATTGCAATAGATGAAGTTAATCGTGCTATTGATAAGCTATGTAATGAAAATAATATCAATATTGCGTTTAATCAACTTGATGTGTATTTGCATAATAAACAAGGTGATGAAGTACAAGAGATAAAACGTCCTCTTGATGGTTCAACACCTGAAGCCAATACGCCTTTTGCTTAATTAAAGGGATGAATGAGTAGATTGTGCCGCTAATTTTTCTTCATAATCTAGGCGCACAATCTCGAGAGCTTCTAGTGCTGTTTTAGGATCAATATGGTGGCTTTCAAGTAAATAGATAAGATCGACTGCCAATTGAATAGACTCTGGTGCTTCTTTTAAGCTCATTATTACTCCTATTAAAATTTATCTTCTTGTTTCTCAATGCCTTTTTCGATAGAGAATAGCGCATTTTTACAGCGTGCAAGGCGATTTTCAAGCGCGGCAATCTCTTTTTGTAGCGCTTGTTGTTTCATAAAGCTCTGTGCTTGTGTTAATGAAAGCTCTCTATCTTGGATCATGGCTTGTAATCGACGCTCATAATCCTGATGTTGGGCAAGTTTTTGGTATAAATCGACACTTTTTTTTCGTTGAGTAAGCTGGTTCTCTTGCTTTCTTAGTGTTTGTGTCGATAATTCACGAGTTAATGCTTCAATTTGTTGTAGGATTTGTGTGGCCAGAAATTTAACCTGCTGGCTTCGTTGTGCCTCAACACAAGCGATTAACTGAGTAAAATTATCGCGGATCTGTTGCATATAGCCGCCAAGAGAATCACTTCGGCGGTGGAATAGTGCTGTGTCGAAGCAAGGTGCTGCAATTTTTTTGTTTGCAATAGGTGCCACTGTTTCGGCTAGATTGTCTATCTGTTTTTTAAACAAGCTTAAAGGATCGGGTTTATTCATCGGTTTCTTGTCCCTGTTTTAATAAAAACATGAATTGACTTAAAGCAACAAAAAAGAGTTGTTAATTGGCTTTCTGTTGCATTTTAACGGCATATTGCATAGATTCTATCGTTTCGTTTTTTATTATGGCACTGATTATGACTGCTAACGCGCAACAACTGCAATTTATTAAAGACAGTATTGAAACCATTCCAGATTATCCAAAAGAAGGGATATTATTCCGTGATATTACTACATTATTGGATAATCCTGCCGCATATCAGGCAACCATTGATTTATTGGTAGAACATTACCAAGGTCAGGGTATCACTAAAGTTGTGGGTACCGAAGCGCGCGGCTTCCTATTTGGTGCTCCTGTCGCTTTACGCCTAGGGGTTGGTTTTGTTCCTGTTCGTAAAAAAGGTAAATTGCCTCGCGAAACGCTCAGTGAAACTTATGATCTGGAATATGGCACAGATACTTTAGAGATCCACAAAGATAGCATTACGGATCAAGACAAAGTATTAATGGTTGATGATTTACTGGCAACAGGTGGCACCATTGAAGCAACTGCTCGTCTTATCCGCCGTTTAGGTGGGACTGTGACAGAAGCTGCATTCATTATCTGCTTACCTGATTTAGGCGGTATCGAACGCTTAGAAAAACAAGGTATTCACAGCTTTACATTGGTTAATTTTCCAGGACATTAATATCTTCACTGTTTAGAGATGGGCGAATTAAGTTCTTATCTTAAACACAAGTAAGAGTGCGGGTGTTTATATATCTTTTATAAGTTTTTCTATTTTTATAAATGTATATTGCCCGCACAATTGTGACTTCTTACTTTATCTAAAATTTCTGCTGGTTCTTTCATCAATATCTCATTTGTTTCTTACAGATCTCGCTCAATAGGTCGCCCCTGTGTTAGCATAGAGACAAATCTCGTTCAAATTTAGCGGAATCAATGAGCTATCAGGTACTTGCCCGTAAGTGGCGCCCACAAACTTTTAACGATGTTGTTGGTCAACGTCATGTGTTGACTGCTTTAGCTAATGGTCTTGATCATCAGCGACTTCATCATGCCTATCTTTTTTCTGGCACAAGAGGTGTCGGAAAAACCACTATTGCCCGATTATTTGCTAAAGGGCTTAATTGTGAAACAGGCATTACGAGTAAACCTTGTGGTCAATGTGCAAATTGCCTTGAAATAGAACAAGGGCGTTTCGTTGATTTAATTGAAATCGATGCGGCATCTCGAACTAAGGTAGAAGATACCCGTGAACTTTTGGATAATGTCCAGTACGCGCCAGCACGTGGACGCTTTAAGGTCTACTTGATTGACGAAGTTCACATGCTTTCTCGTCACAGTTTTAATGCGTTACTAAAAACATTAGAAGAGCCGCCAGAACACGTTAAATTTTTATTAGCGACGACAGATCCACAAAAATTACCTGTCACAATATTATCGCGTTGCCTGCAATTTCATTTGCGAGCCTTAGATATTGACCAAATTGCGACACAACTCGAAAAAGTGCTTTCAGCAGAGCATATTGAAAATGATGTGCGAGCACGTCAACTTATTGCTCGTGCCGCTGATGGCAGTATGCGAGATGCGTTAAGCTTAACTGACCAAGCTATTGCAAGTGGCGAAGGTGTTGTCAGCGCGGAAGTGGTTAGCCAAATGCTGGGTACTATTGATGACGCTCAACCTTTAGCATTGATTGAAGCGCTGGTAAAAGCAGATGGTCAGCAGGTCATGTCGCTGGTTAATGAAGTTGCTTCAAGAGGTACTGACTGGGAAAATTTCTTGGTTGAAACACTCTCATTATTGCATCAAATTGCGATGTTGCAGTTATTACCTAGTGAAGAAAATCCTCAAGAGCAATTTACTCAAGAACGTTTACGTTTATTGGCTAAATCGGTTTCTCCACAAGATCTACAGCTCTATTATCAAACCTTATTAGTTGGGCGAAAAGAACTGGCTTATGCGCCAGATAGACGCATGGGGGTTGAAATGACGCTACTACGTGCGCTTGCTTTTCATCCTAAAACAGTGATTGATGAAATACCTTCTGCGCCATTAGCACAAACGTTACCTTCAGCATCATTGCCTACAAATAGAATGTCTGAACATTATGCTCCACAAACGGTGCAGACGCATTCGTCTCAAATGGCTCACCCATCTTCTTCACCAAAAGAAAATAGTGCTTCATTAGGCAATAGTCCCGCAGCGCAACTTTTAAGAGCAAGGCAGGCAATAAAGGGGTCGGAACAGCAAACCCCGCCAAAAAAGTCTGAACCGGCGACGCCTAATCGGGCTAAGCCGGCTGCTAGTGCATTAGAGCGGCTAGCAGCCGTGAGTGAAAAACGCCAGCAAGCTGCGAAGCGTCAAACTAATGCACCTGAAAAAAAGAAAAAAGAAGCGTATCAGTGGCGTCCGCAAAACCCTGAGCTCATGTCAACGCAAGAGACGGTTTCTTCACCTAAAGAGATCAAAGAAGTTCTCGAGTATGAAAAAACACCTGAATTAGCAGCAAAAATTGCTAAAGAGTCGCAAGAAAGAGATGCTTGGGCGGCTGAAATTGACAAAATGCCATTACCTAAATTGGTGCAACAACTGGCATTAAATGCGTATAAAGAGACCGTAAGCGAAGAAAACGTTATTTTGCATTTACGAACTAAACAGAAACATTTAAATTCAGCAAATGCGTTACGCACGCTCACTAATGCGTTAAGTGAATTGCATGGAAAAGCAATTTCACTCACAATTATAGAAGATGATGATCCAGCGGTAAAAACGCCGTTGGAGTGGCGACAAGCCATTTATGATGAAAAATTGGCGTTATCGCGTCAATCGATTATTACGGATAAAACGATTCAAACATTACAGCAATATTTTGATGCTGAATTGGATGAAGAGAGTATCCGACCTGTTTAATCGCAACATGTTGTATGACTTCATACTGTGTGGCTTTTACAAAGAGAGACAATTATGTTCGGAAAAGGTGGTTTGGGTAATCTGATGAAGCAAGCCCAACAAATGCAAGAAAAAATGCAACAAATGCAAGAAGAGATCGCAAACTTAGAAGTGACAGGTGAATCTGGCGCTGGCTTAGTTAAGATCACTATCAATGGTGCTCATAATTGCCGTCGTGTTGAAATCGATCCTAGCCTGCTAGAAGATGACAAAGAGATGCTGGAAGATCTGATTGCTGCTGCCTTTAATGATGCTGCGCGTCGTATTGATGAAACACAAAAAGAAAGAATGGCCTCTGTTTCTAATGGAATGCAATTGCCGCCAGGCTTTAAGATGCCATTCTAATGCAAACTAGCCCACTTCTTGAATCATTAATGGAAGCGTTGCGTTGTTTACCCGGTGTTGGGCCTAAATCAGCGCAACGAATGGCTTTCCAACTACTTCAACGTGATAGAAGCGGTGGTATGCGACTTGCACAAGCACTCACGCGTGCAATGTCTGAAATTGGTCATTGCTGTGATTGCCGGACTTTTACTGAAGAAGAGCGTTGCACCATTTGTGCTAATGTTCGCCGTCAGCAAAATGGGCAAATTTGTGTTGTTGAAAGTCCTGCGGATATTCATGCTATCGAGCAGACAGGGCAGTTTGCAGGTCGATACTTTGTTTTAATGGGGCATTTATCCCCTTTAGATGGTATTGGACCTATGGATATTGGTTTAGATAGACTTGAAGAGCGCTTAAGCCAAGAGACTATTTCTGAAGTGATCTTAGCGACAAACCCGACCGTTGAAGGTGAGGCAACAGCCAATTATATTGCTGAAATTTGTGCGCAGTATGATATTGCCGCTAGCCGAATCGCTCATGGGGTTCCTGTGGGAGGCGAGCTTGAAATGGTCGATGGAACAACGCTTTCACACTCTATTGCTGGACGCCAAAAAATCCACTATTAACATCATAAATAGTTTATTAAAAAAGCACCTTTTACAAGATGTAATCAGGTGCTTTTTTTCATCTGAAATCATGAAAATGGCCTCAATTTTAATTTAAAACATCGGGTTTTAAATCTTAAAGCTTATTGTTTTTCAGAAATATCTTTATCTTCACTTTATTATTTTTTCTTTCTGATGAATTTTGCGTCTTTATGTTACATTAATAATTATCATGAAAAATAATAACTGAATGATGGAGCATCTTATGATCCCTGACGTAGCCTTAGTTGATAATAGTGAACAAAGAACCCCTCTGATCTTAGTGCTAGATAGCTCTGGTAGTATGTATGGGCAGCCTATTCAACAATTAAATGAAGGTCTTAAGCTACTTGAACAAGAATTAAAAAATGATGTTATTGCAGCGAAACGTGTGCGTATTTTAGTCATTGAATATGGTGGATATGATCAATGTACTGTTCATGGCGATTGGAAAGATGCGATGGATTTTACGGCACCTGTTTTGGAGGCAAATGGCACAACCCCGATGGGGCAAGCCATTACGCTAGCACTTGAAGAAATTGAAGCTGAAAAACAGCGCTTTAAACAAGCAGGTGTGGCTTATACTCGTCCTTGGTTATTTTTAATGTCTGATGGTGTTCCGACAGACCAATGGGAACACGCCGCGCAGCTTTGTCGTCAAGCAGAAGAAAATCAAAAAACAGCGGTATTTCCTATAATGGTTGATGGTGCATCAGCAGAGGTCATGGGAAGCTTTAGCCGTAATGGTGTTAATGGTGTGAAAATGCTTAAAGGACTGCAATTTAAAGAATTGTTCTTGTGGCTAAGCGCCAGTATGCAGGTGGTTTCTCAATCAACACCAGGTGGTACGGCACAATTACCTTCAACTGATTCTTGGGCGAGTGTACCTGTTTGATGAATGATTGGTTAGCTTATGGGGCATCTGTGACAGGTATTGCCCATCAAGAGCGTCAAATTCCCTGTCAGGATGCTTATTTTATTCGTCGTAAAGGTGAGTATCTTATCGCCGCTGTTTGTGACGGTGCAGGCTCTTCTCGTTATAGCGAACAAGGTGCTCAGCTTGTTGCTCGGTTATTTACGCTACGCATTACAGAGTGGCCAAACATTGATTTGTTAACCGAAAAACAGATAACGCAAGGGGCTAAACAAGTTATTGAAGATATTCGCCTCCAGCTGGCGGAATATGCAGAAATAAAGCAGTGTGCGCTTAATGAATATGCATCAACACTAGTGGCATGTTGGGTTGGTGATGATAGTGGCTATTTATTCCATTTAGGTGATGGTATTGCTGTGGTGGAATACAGTGATGGTACACGTTATGTATCACAGCCTGAAAATGGGGAATATGCAAATCAAACATGGTTTGTGACATCAGAAAATTGGGAATCGCATCTACGCGTTATTCCCCTCAATAAACCGGTAAAACAGGTTATTTTGATGTCAGATGGTGTACAGCCTTTTGCCATGAATAAAACGTGTGATGCTTTGTATGAACCCTTTATTACTCCCGTGCTCCGTTATTTAAAAACAGTATCAGAAGAGAGCGGAAGTGAGGCATTAGCAGGGACTTTAGCTGATCCTCGAACACATTCAATTACAGGCGATGATAAAACCTTAATTATTTGTATCAGGGATGAAGCGTTGTGGTAAAAGCGAGAAAAAAAGGGATAGTTCAACTTGTATCTAGTCAATTACAAGATGAAAACGGTAAGATTTATCAAATAGGTGATTTGATAAAAAGCGGAGGGGCTGGCAGTGTTAGCCATATTAATAACGCACCTCTTCAAGTATCAAAAGTTTATCATGACAAAATTGATAAAGCCTATTATTTGAAAAAAATCACGGCAATGCAGAAGTTAGAACCTGCATTAAAGCCCGTTTCTGTTAATGGCACGCCTATTATCCAGCTCGCATGGCCTCAAGCACGTTTATACAATAGTCAAAAGCAATTTGTTGGCTTTGTGATGCCTGAACTTGATGTCAAAAATACGATTGAGTTGGAATACATTCTTCAAGAACGCCAAGCCAAAGCTCATGGCTTACCCTCGGGAATGGGGGCGAAAGTGAGTCTCGCCTATAATCTTTGCTCATTGATTGATGCTTTACATCAGCAAGGGCACCGTATTATTGATATGAAACCATTGAATTTACGGTTTTATAAATCAAGCTTGTATATGTCTCTTCTCGATTGTGATGGTTTTAGTATTCAAGGTGAAAATACACGTTATCCTGCGGGGCAATTTACCGTTGAATATTTAGCGCCTGAATTTCAAGCTAAACAAACTATTCCAGAAGCAGAAGAAGAGTGGCAAGATCGATTTGCCTTAGCCGTTATCATTTTTCAGTTGCTTAATTTTGGGATCCACCCCTTTAGTGGTCGCCCTAAAAATGACACTGTACCTACAGATATTCCAAGGCGTATTGCTGGGCGTTTTTATGGTTATGGGATAAAAGCACATAATTTAATTACACCCAGTGTGGCGAGTGGACATAAACAATTACCTGATAAATTAAGAACTCTTTTTGATAAAGCGTTTTCAGGCACACCTTCGCAAAGACCCAGTGCAAAGAGATGGGCGACAGCACTTTATGAATATGCACAACCCGAAAAGCAACAGCTAGTCGTTTGTCAAAAAGATAAAAATCATCAGCATTTTGCAGGTAAAGCTTGCGCAGCATGTGCAAGAGAGGCGAAGTTACAGCAAGTTGCTATTACGCAAAAACAAAACCAAACGCAACGTGAACAAATTCGTCAAAAAAGAGTACAAAATGCGAATATCCGACAAGCGCCAATTCAACCTACGCCAGCGAAACCGATTCAACCGCCTGCGATATTTATAGCGGTTAAAAATGCAATAAACCAAGTCCCTAAAGTCATATTTCATACCGCTATTGCTATGTTGATCCCTGTGATATTTGGAGTTTTGATGATGAATTTTATTCCACAGGATATAAGTAGTGAGTTAGCTTCTAATTGGGTCTCTGATTTAATCAAAGCGGATTATTTTAAACAATTTATAATGGCGATAATGAGTGTGATGTTTTTAATGGTTTCCGTAATCGTTTTATTGATCCTGTTTGTTTTCCCTTCATCGAGTATATTGAAAAAAAGGCCATAGATTAGGGAAAATAAAATGAAAAAAAGAGTAAAACTTATACTGATTATTATTGGCATTATAACGTTACTGTTCCCTTTTTGGTTACCTGCTTTTTTAGTTTCAACTTTTAGTTTGATTGATAGTTTTAATAGCAAAATTCTCCCCTCATCTGTTCGCTTTGATGAGCGTAATTTCTTACTGGGAGTGTGGGTAGGCTCTCTGATTATGACGATTGTGATGTTGTTGCAATCGTGGCGATCTAAAAATATTTATTATTTATGTGGTGGTGGGCTCGTATTTTTAATGGCACTCAGCGTGTCATTTTCGATTATCCCCAAAAATGAATTAGAAGATCGTCGTCGATTTGTTTTACAGAATATCGAACAATCAGAATGGAAAAATTATCATGACTTAGTTGTTAACAGTGAAGATGATATTCGTAAAGCTATTCGCTCTAATCAACCGAAAGCATTAGCGTCTATTAGTGCTATGGAGAAAGCCAGAATAGCTTTACCCGGGCTAGATTATTTTAGTGATGATGTGATAGACGCGATAAAAGCGAAAGAAGCTTATTTCGCTTATGCTAAGGGAACACCAGAACATGCAGAAGCAGTCAAAACACTCAATTTTTATGGCGACTGGTTATTAAATCAGCCGGAGGTTATGGTTGCTCAGGCATTGGCTTCTCTTTCAAATAGCCATGATGCTCAATTAATGCAATCAGGTATAAATGTGATTGCTGTTGCACCATTATCACCTGAAGCATGGCAAGTTTTAGCGCTGACTTATATTGCTCATCTTTCTTTGGATGCACAAGTTGAAAAAGCGATGCTAGCTTTAATGGTGGCGGATACACTGACACAAACTAAACAAGCTCGTCATGATGTTTCAGTACAACCATTATTGAAAAAAGCAATTTCAGAGCTTACTGAAAATCAACGGCAGATTTATCAAATATTGCAGGCGCGTGTTATCGAAGATCGTTTTTATCGGCAAAACAATTCTCCTCCAGAAGAGATAACAACGTTAGCAAACCAACGATTACCAGTGAATAACGCAATTAATAATGATTTAACCACTTATCTTGAAATGCAATCAATGATGGGAAAGGAGTATCCTGGAAAAGTGATCGTTGAATCGCCTAATGAAGTGAAAAATTTAACGGAGATCCGTTATCCAACCATCAGAAAGTATATCCCTCGTGCAGATGTTATTTTATCGGTTGATGTCAATCCTCAAGGGCGTATTTCAGGGCTTTGGGTACAAAACAGCAGTGGTATTGATGCTTTTGATGATCAAGCCGTGAAAGCTGCTCGCTACTGGCGTTTTATGCCAAACAAAGATGGGTATCGTCAACGAGTGACAGTACGTTTTGAAAGTACCCGTCTTGGTTGGAAAGAGTATGCCGTTAAGCTGCAATCTACATTGATAAAATTAGTGAAAGCCTACGCAAGACAAGATGCTAAAGGGATAACACTGACCGAAAATGCTTATTCAGAATTGAAAAAACAAGCACCAGAATTAAAAGATGGAAGAGAAGTGGCTCGCTCTAGCTATGATCCTTATGCTTCTTATTACCCTAGATTATCCCAACAACAGCAAGAAAAACGTGCAGCGTTACAAGCTATCTTAAAAGAGTTACAAACATTGCCTAATGGTAAAAATAACCATGAAAGTTGGGATAATAGTATTCGTTTCTTAAATGAAAAACTGGCTCTGTATCAAGATAATGCTGATGTTGTCAGAATGGTTGCTCGTTTTGAGTTGCAGTATTACAACGTGGGAATTAATAACTTAGCGAGCTCCCCTAAAATTTATCCGCAAGATAAAGAATATTGGCAAACTTTATTGTTGAAAGCGCGTACTCATTTTGAACAAGCTATTGCATTAGATCCTGAGCGTGAAGATGTTTGGTTAGGTTGGGGGATCACATGGCTTGATGAGGATCCTGAAATCGCAGCGGGAGCATTTGCTAAAGCCGCACAACAGAAGTCAAAAGAAAGTATTGGATCTCTTATGCAAATGTTAGAAATGCGTATGGTGATGGAGACACTTGAAGGTGTACGTTTAGAGCGTTATCAGACTTTACGAGCCAGAATGGATATGCGTTATTTACCTGAAGACGTCGAAATCAAGCCTGAAGAGGATTATCTCAGTGATGATTTAACTCAAATTCAATTAACTCAACGTGCAATACCCGCATCAGACCCGAATAGCAAAGTTGTTCGTTCACCGTTGAATACCAACAAAATTGAGCAATCAAATCGGGTATTTAGCATTGATTTTTCATCAGCGAATATCAAAGGCAGTGATCAGGCATTACCGAAAGTGAATGCACCTGATACAGCCCCTAAAACAGGGGATATGATCTTACAACTCGACGTTGATCCCCAAGGTGTTCCCACTGTGGTGTTATTGAAATCGAGTAGTGGTGACATGAGTATCGACGATGCTGTTATCGATGCTGCATATCAATGGCGTTTTAATGGGTCACCTGCTCTAAAAGGTAATGTGATTTTGATATCTGTTCAATTTAGCCAATAATCACTATTCAATTAAATAATGTTATAAAAAACCGCCGTTTTTGTTAATAAAAAGGCGGTTTTCTTTTATTTAGAGATTTTCTAACTTATTGAAAGTCATAAATTTGTTATCTTGATCACAAAAAAAACACCATTTAAAAATAGCAGAACCACTTAACTAAGAAAACAGACCGCTTAATTCGTTATACAACCGCTAAGAGATTTAGTCACTCCATTCCTATGTAAGAATTCTTATTATGTAGCTGCGGGCAGTTCTCTCTCAGATTCGCTTAAATCATTCTCTGCTGTCCCGCATTACTCTTTGGCTGTTCGGTCTTGCCTGAAAAAAAGGTGTCTCATGAACAAAAATACATTTTTAAAGCACGTACCTTGGGTGATCCTCGGGATTATTGGTGCTTTTTGTCTTTCAGTGGTTGCACTTCGTCGTGGGGAACACGTCAGTGCGCTGTGGATAGTTGTTGCTTCTGTTGCTGTTTATTTAGTTGCTTATCGTTATTATAGTCTTTATATCGCTCAAAAAGTGATGAAATTGGATCCAACGAGAGCAACACCTTCTGTTGTCAATAATGACGGTTTGAACTACGTTCCAACTAACCGTTACGTTTTATTTGGTCACCACTTTGCGGCTATCGCAGGTGCGGGTCCTTTGGTGGGGCCAGTACTTGCTGCGCAAATGGGATATTTACCGGGTACACTTTGGCTATTAGCTGGGGTTGTGCTTGCGGGTGCAGTACAAGACTTTATGGTGCTGTTTATTTCAACACGCCGTAATGGTAACTCACTTGGTGAGATGATAAAGAAAGAGATGGGTCCAATTCCGGGTACTATCGCGTTATTCGGCTGTTTCCTTATCATGATCATCATTCTTGCAGTGCTTGCACTTATTGTTGTTAAAGCATTAGCAGAAAGCCCATGGGGAGTATTCACTGTTTGTTCAACAGTACCGATTGCCCTGTTTATGGGGATCTACATGCGCTATATCCGCCCAGGCCGTGTTGGTGAAGTCTCTGTGATCGGTATTGTATTACTGGTTGCTGCGATTTGGTTTGGTGGTGTTATTGCTCACGACCCATACTGGGGACCTGCGTTAACCTTTAAAGATACAACCATCACCTTTGGTCTTATTGGTTATGCTTTTGTGTCCGCATTACTGCCAGTTTGGTTGATCCTAGCACCTCGCGATTACTTAGCGACGTTCCTGAAGATCGGGGTTATTGTTGGTTTAGCCGTTGGGATTGTGATCCTAAACCCTGAACTGAAAATGCCTGCGGTTACTCAATATGTCGATGGTACAGGTCCATTATGGAAAGGAGCTTTATTCCCATTCTTATTTATTACTATCGCTTGTGGTGCTGTTTCTGGTTTCCACGCACTGATTGCTTCAGGTACAACACCTAAGCTTATCGCCAATGAAATGGATGCGCGTTTTATCGGTTATGGTGCAATGTTAATGGAATCATTCGTTGCAATCATGGCGTTAGTGGCTGCATCTATCATTGAACCCGGTCTATACTTTGCAATGAATACACCACCAGCAGGTTTAGGTATTACTATGCCGAACCTCCATGAGTTAGGTGG
Source organism: Proteus vulgaris (assembly GCF_033708015.1). NCBI lineage: Bacteria > Pseudomonadati > Pseudomonadota > Gammaproteobacteria > Enterobacterales > Morganellaceae > Proteus > Proteus vulgaris. The sequence continues at coordinate 811,794 of NZ_CP137920.1, forward strand.
TGAAAATACCGCAGTTATTATGGAGCAGTTAAGAGAAGTTACTGTACATACTGCTGCAACGGTGAGTTCATGGGGCTTTGTTATTTCGCCAGAAGAAATTCTACAAACGGCGAAAGACATAGGTGAGCCTTCTGTATTAAACCGTGCTGGTGGTGCGCCGACCTTAGCCGTGGGTATTGCGATGGTATTCCATAAAATCATTCCTGCTGCGGATATGGGCTTCTGGTATCACTTTGGTATCTTGTTCGAAGCGCTCTTTATTTTAACAGCGTTAGACGCAGGTACACGTTCTGGACGCTTTATGTTCCAAGACTTGATAGGTAACTTTATCCCTTACCTGAAGACAACAAACTCATTCATTCCGGGTGTGATTGGTACAGCGGGTTGCGTAGGATTATGGGGATATCTGTTATATCAAGGTGTTGTTGACCCATTAGGCGGAGTGAAAAGCTTGTGGCCACTGTTTGGTATTTCAAACCAAATGTTAGCCGCGGTTGCTCTGGTATTAGGTACTGTTATTTTAATTAAGATGAAACGTACTAAATATATCTGGGTGACAGTTGTTCCAGCAGTATGGTTATTAATTTGTACAACATGGGCGTTAGGTCTGAAACTTCTTAGTGATGATCCACAAATGGAAGGTTTCTTCTACTTAGCAAATGAATACAAAGCGAAGATTTTAGCGGGTGGTGCCGACTTAACTGCAGCTGAAATTACCAATATGAATCATATTGTTATTAATAACTACACCAATGCTGGCTTAAGTATTCTGTTCTTAGTGGTTGTTTACAGCATCATTTTCTACGGTTTCCGTACTGCAATGAAAGCACGTAAAACCCCAGAAGAAACAGCACAAGAAACACCGTATGTGCCTATGCCAAAAGATGTAAAAGTGTCTTCAGGTCACTAATTTAGGTTGGTAGGTAAAATCCCCCGCTCTGGCTTGCTAGGGCGGGGCTTAGGAGAAACTTATGTTTGGTAATTTAGGACAAGCTGGAAAATATCTAGGACAAGCAGCCCGTATGCTAATAGGTATTCCTGATTACGATAATTATGTGCAACACATGAAGGATAACCACCCAGATAAGCCGGTTATGACCTATAACGAGTTTTTCCGTGAGCGTCAGGAAGCCCGTTATGGCGGTGGTGATGGTAAAGGCGGTTTTCGCTGTTGCTAATGATCCGTAAAGGAGATAAATGATGGAACCTATTGCAGTGACAATACTGACCGGTTTTTTAGGATCCGGAAAAACAACACTGTTACGCCATATGCTTAATGAAAAGCATGGTTATAAAATTGCTGTTATTGAAAATGAATTTGGTGAAGTACCTATTGATGATGAAATCATTGGTGATAGAGCCACTCAAATAAAAACACTGACCAATGGTTGTATTTGCTGTAGTAAATCGAATGAATTAGAAGACACACTATTAGACTTATGTGACAGTCTAGATCGTGGTGAAATCGAGTTTGATAGATTAGTTATTGAATGCACGGGTATGGCTGATCCTGGCCCTATTAGCCAAACATTCTTTTCTCATGAGATCATCTGCCAGCGCTACTTATTAGATGGCATTATCACGCTTGTGGATAATGTTCACGCTCAACAACAACTGGATCAATTTACGATTGCACAATCACAAATTGGTTATGCTGATCGCATTCTGTTAACGAAAACAGATATCACGCCAGCCTCTCCTGAATTAATGGCTCGATTAAGACGTATTAATGCCAGAGCACCAGTACATACCGTTATTCATGGGCAAGTTGATTTAGGACTCCTGTTTAACGTAAAAGGTTTTATGTTGAACGATAATCTCGATGTAAAACAGCCTTTGTTTCGTTATCAGGCGGATAAGCAAGATGATATCAGTTCGATTGTGTTAAAATTCGACTATCCCGTTGAGTTACAAGAAGTTTCAGACGTAATGGAAAAATTATTATTAAGCTTTGCTGATCATCTTTTACGTTATAAAGGGATATTAAATATTAAAGATCAGCCTAATCGTTTGCTATTCCAAGGGGTACAACGTCTTTATAGTGCTGATTGGGATAGACCGTGGAATGACGATGAAATACGTCAAAGCACATTGGTCTTTATTGGTATTCAATTACCAGAAGAAGAGATAAGAGCCAATTTTGATGCATTGATGCCTAGTATTGAAGAGAAGGCTAATTAACCGAATACCCTGTAGTGAGTGTTAGAATGTAGTAAGAAGTCACCGTAGTAGCCGTAAATAGCAGTAACGAATATTGATAAGCTCCTGACTTGAGGAGGATCCTGTTCCTAGGATCTTATGTTTTACCCCATAATACGGGTTATTATGGGGTACTTTTTTAAACACTCAAATTAGCCATTAGCAACGGCTTTATATTCCATGATCTCAATAATTTGAACATCAGTATGTTGCATTGCACGGCTTGCTAATGCACATAGATTTTCAATTGTAGAATCCACATCATGAGCGACAATGCCGTCATTACCTGTCACATAAGTGTTGTCTAGCGCCATTAACACGGCTTTATACGCTGCACTCGCTCCAGTTGAGACTTTCATCGCACAGCTATTTGAGGCGCCATCACAAATCACACCACTGATATCACCAATCATGCTACTAATTGCCATAGCCATAGAATCGTAACGTTCATCCATTAGCCATGCAATTGCACCCGCCGCTCCCATTGATGCGGTTGTTGCTGCACATAATGCAGATAATGCAGGAAATTTATGGTGAATATAGATAGCCAGTAAATGAGAAAGCATTAATGCTCTTGCCATTTTCTCTTCGCTAACATGTAAATATTCAGCAACCACCACAACAGGCATCGTTGCAGCAATACCTTGGTTACCTGAACCTGAGTTACTCATTGCGGGTAAAACGGCGCCCCCCATACGTGCATCCGATGCGGCAGAGGTACGGATCATAATTTCTGATAATAAATCTTTTGCTAATAAGCCACGCTGTTGTTGGCGTTGTAAAGTTTGTCCAATATGTAAACCATAAGTATTGCTCAAACCTTCTTTTGATAACGCATCATTTAAGTGTGCTGATTCAAGGATAAAAGAAATGTCTTCTACGGGCGTTTGAGTAACAAACTGGTAAATCTCTTGGGTATTGGTTTGGGTCAACGTTTCTTTTATTTCGCAAGGTGATGCAGATTGTTCTGCATCAGTACAAGTGTTATCAAGAACAATATGACCGTTATGAATGATTTTAACAATATTAGTGTGGTTACCTGCAATAATGACTGTTGCGCTATTTTCGCCATCTTCAACAGTCACTTCGCTATATAGCACTTCTTGGCACGCTTTTTTAATCGAAACAGTCACAATGCCTGCCGCTAATAATGCTTTGCTTTGCTCTACGTGCTCTGATGTTGCATTCTTTAATACTTCAAGACCTGCTTTACAATCACCGCCCACAGCACCTAAGCTTGCGGCAATAGATAATCCCACCATGCCCGTACCAGGTACGGTTACACCCATACCGTTTTTCATTAAATTAGGAGAAACTTCTGCGCTAATGCGGGTAATCGCGTGTTGTAGGTAACTTGCTGCTGTTGCAGCCGCTAATGCAAGCGAAATAGGTTCTGTACAACCTAAAGCGGGTTTTACTTGTTGTTTAACTGCCGCTATCAATATTTTCCAACGAGAAGATAATTGTTTTTTCATTGCATGCATCCAATAAACAGTATGAGAATTCAATGGGTTATTCTATTTTTAATACCATCATCATACTGAATTTATTGGAGAAAGTTTTTTCTGAATTTACTAACATTGTTCAAATGTTGAGAAAATATTACCCTTTATATCTTCTATATTGGTAATTTTTTCCACATAAGATAAAGGTAAATGTTTTGGCTCTTTAATGTCATTTATCCGTGCAAGAGATGATGCTTTTGTCTCTAAATATATAAAGATGAGGGGATGAAAAATACAAGTGAGTAAGATTATTTAAGAAATTAATGGTGAGATGAAATAAAAAGGCAATAGAACGAATACACAATTCTATTGCTAGTATAATTATCATACTTAATGTGGGCTAACTCAGAGTTGTTAAAATAAAAATAATGAGTGGGTAATTCAATATCATATATTTATTTTAACAAAACAGATAATAGGCTCATTTTTTTTTAGTGTATAAGAATAATGCTTTATTATTTTGTTAATATTTTCATCATGATAGATTTAATGTTTTATTTAGAAAAAAGAGATTAAATCTATATTTATAAAAATAGATAACTGGTTTTTATTTATAAGAATAACCATAAAATATCTCTGCCTATTTTTAATATGTTTATTATTTGAAAATAACCTGAAGCAACAATTATTGCTTCAGGTATATTTATTAATAATAGAAGATAGCAATAATAGCACTATGGAATACAAAACCTACCATAAGCGGTATTGCCGTCCTTTTTACAACATCAAACGGTTGTAATTTTGCACCACTAGATACGGCAATGATAACACCAGCCACTGGAGACATACCTCGTCCCATATGTGACGCTTGTTGCATTGGTAAAATCATCGCAATTGGGTTTACCCCCATGCTATGAGCAATTTGTGGAATAAGTTCAACGAATGCAAGGAAAGGAGCATTACCTGAACCCATAATAATCGCTGCCGCTAATGTCACGATAGCGAAGACCAATGCCATTGCAAATGGCGGTAGACCAACAGATTCCGCCATAACAATCAGGCTATCTATTGCACCACTGACTTTAATACCATGAGCAAAAACACCCGCAGCGACTAATAATCCAACAACATGACTAAATGCAGAGCCCATACCTTTTAAAAAATGCTGGAAGCCGGCACATACTGATTTAAAATCACGCAAGCGTAATGTTTCAATCAGCATACAAATCGCCATTGAAATCAATACAATGGTGACTACATCAAGGTGAATGCCTTCAACAAATAGACTTGATGAACTTACCGCCATAATGATAGGTAACATTGGTAGTAAGGCATAAAAGCCCGGTACATTTTTATCACTCTTTGCTTCTTCAGACATTTTGCCTAATTGAGGTACAAATCCAGCTTTGCGATCACAATGGCGCTGCCAGAAGATATGAGTAATACCAACCGCTAAGACGGTTGCAATCGCCGCAGGCCCTTGGTAATAAAGCACATATTCAACAACACCTAAGTCAACCGCTTTTGCACCACGTATGGCATCAATTGCTGTTGGAGTGTAAGCAACACCTAATGAAGTCGCAATCACCCCAGCAGCAGATGCTGGAGATAAGCCAAGTCCTATCATAATCGGGAACATCGTACCCATTAATAGAACAGCCAGCCCCGTTGCTGAAGGAATAGCAAGTTGCAAAACACTCGCGAGTAAAAAAGAGAAAAATAGCAGCACATAAGGTGAGCGCATATTCTTCAATGGACGAGTTGCAACACGCACAACGGCCTCATTGGCGCCAATATGATCCATATAATGTGCAAATCCCATTAGTGCCATGATCATTAAACCAAGATCAGCTGCACGGCTACTAAAGAGATCACGCATCACTTCGAAAGGATCTAACCAACCAATACCGGTTGTTTTGACATTTTTAGGAAGAATATCTCCCCAGCCAAACATCATGGTTAGCACCATTAAGGCTAAACCCGCAACTAACAAAACAGGCTCAGCTTTATATCCTTTCAAGATCATTCTAGCGACAATAACAACGACAATTAAGACCGCAAGAATTTGGATCATGCTTTAGCTCCAGGGGCAAAGCGCTCTGCCGTGATCTTAACGACAGACTTTAAGACATCGCTAGCAGCGTAAAGTGATTTAACCGGCAGATATTCATAAATAGAGTGGAAATTATGAGCTCCTGTAAAAATATTAGGGCAAGGCAGACCATTTTGAGAGAGTGCTGCACCATCATAACCACCACGCATTGGGATTGGACGAGGTGTAATGCCATTCGCTTCATAAGCAGCCACTGCAATATCGATAGGATAGCGATTATCACCTTGTAGGCTATTAAACACGTTGGCATAACGGTCTGCGAGTTTACAAGTGACAGAACCTTCACCCCATAAACCTTCACAATAATCTGAAAGTTGTTTTAAAAATGCCATACGGTGCGCATAACCTTTTTCGGTGAAATCACGCACATCCATTTTTAATACAGTACGAGCACTATTACCTGCTAATTGTTTGACCCAATAATAGCCTTCACGGCCTTCAGTATATTCAGGGGCTTCACCGCCCGGTAACATCGCAACAAATTTGTGCGCCATTAATAATGAATTTTTTAATTTACCTTTTGCTGACATTGGGTGGGCTGATGCGCCTGTAAAGGTGATTTCAACATCACCCGCATTCCAGTTTTCATATACTAATTCACCAATACCACAACAATCTAAGGTATAGGCAAAATCAGCACCGAATTCTTTAGTATCAAAGACTTTTGCACCACGTAAACCTTGCTCTTCATCGGGTACAAAACCAATTTTAACGGTACCATGTTTAATTTCAGGATGTTGTTTAAAGTACTGCAACATATCCATAATAGAGGCGATCGCGGCTTTGTCGTCAGCGCCTAATAAGCTAGTACCATCAGTAACGATGATATCGTCGCCAATATAGTTTTCTAATTCAGGGAATTCACTTTGACGTAAAAAGATCTCAAGCTCTTTATTTAAGCAAAGATCGCCGCCTTTATAAGGTAGGATTTGCGCTTTAGTATCATTAGTTTGTTCAGCACTGGTATCTAAGTGACCAAAGAAAGCAACGGTTGGAACTTCATAGTCAAGGTTAGAAGGGAGTGTCGCGGTAACAATGGCAGTATCACGAATTTTAATATCCTCGACACCTAACGCTTTTAACTCTTCAACTAATTGTAGTGCAAGCACTCGCTGACCTTCTGAAGAAGGCATAATACCCGCAGCGCCATTTTCCCTATTTGTGGTGGTGTTAACTTTAGTATAAGAAATAAACCGTTCAACGAGATTCATAACAAGACTCCATTGTGTTTTTAATTGTATATTCTCTTTATTTAATCTAAGTCGTCTTCTTGATAAGAAAAATCCAACACTTACTTGTATCATAAAAAAAACAATAGGGAATTATGGAAAAATATTTTTTTTTATAAAAATATTTTAATGTTGATTATTATTTAATTTTTGGTTTTTTCTTTATTAAAAAAAATCGTGATTTTTGTATGTGAGGTTATTTTATTTAACTTATAGTACTGTTTTTTTGTGATCTTAATCATAAAAAAAACATACTCAATATTAAATACATTAAATATATAAAAATAATCATTATTTATTTTAATGTATTATTTTATTTAATAATTATATTTTATTAACTTTTTTATGAAAAAATTAGCTAATAATGATTAAAAAAACATAACTTATTGATAGAAGCTGACGATGATATACAGTTTAATTCTCCTAACACAATTAGGGGGATATATGTATATAACTAATATAGTTAGAAATACATTTTTAACGATAAAAAATATTGAAAATAAAGAAAGCGGAATTAAAAATATTATAAATGGGATGATATTAAGTTGTTATAATACAATTGTTATTTTTATAAAACCCAATTCTAATATAGAAAATAATTTTTTAGGGCTAAAAAAAAGAATCTCTAATATTAAAAATGAAGATAATCGTAGTGAAAGTAATACTATAAAAATAGATAATAGGGAAATAGAAAATAAAGAGAATATTAATGAGGTTTTCGACAAAAATTTAGCCAGAGAACAAAAAAAAGCAAAAAGTGATAAAATAAAAGAAATAGTAATTAATGATATTATCTCCTCTTTGGAAGAAATACCTACATTAGAGAAAGAAAAAATTACAGAGCTTAAGAATAAGTTATATTTTGATTCGAAATTGCTCTTATTTTCTGGTGATGCGGCGTCTTTAACGAAAATTAAAAAAGATTTTGTAAAATCAATAGTGGATACGCTATTAGATTCAGATGATAAGATAAAATCTAATATTGGAAATATTGATAGTTACAAATATTTTTTACAAAATAGTATTAATCATACTGTCGATATTGTTCTTTACAAAAATTAGGTTTATATATTTGTTTCGGTAAAAAATATTTATTATAAATGGTGGGTAAATGATAGAAGGATATCAAGTAATCCATAAAATAGCATTAATGTTAAATTATTTGGATAATAATGATGCTTTTAGGAAATATAAAGCCAATATCACAAGAAACACCTTCAGTTTTATCAAATTATATACCAGATAATGAACTCTATATTAATCGATACTTGGTATTATCAATAAAAAACTCATCAAATAAATTAATTAATATTAAAGAATCTACGGAAAAATACATACATGAGATAGAAAAATCTACATATATAAATATAAGTGATAAAGATACTTGCCAGGAAGAACAAATTTATAATCCAGGGGCAAAGACAGAAACAGAGACAGAGACAGAGGCAAAGACAGAAACAGAGACAGGGACAGAGACAGAGGCAAAGACAGAAACAGAAACAGAGACAGGGACAGAAACAAAGACAGAAACAGAAACAGAAACAGAGGCAAAGACAGAGGCAAAGACAGAGGCAAAGACAGAGACAGAAACAAAGACAGAGACAGAATCAGATTACGTTGATATGGATGAACTTAGTATTTTTTCTGAAAAATATAAAATGATAACAAAGGATGTTATGGATAATGAATTAATAATAGATGAATTAATTACTGATGAAGAAATAATGATTTATAATAGTCATAAAAAATTGGAAGGAATATATCGAAATGACTTTGATCGATATTTTTCTTTAATTCATTTAATCAATGAAAGTGATGATTTTATATCATTAGAAGTAAAGTCTCTGCTTGAAAAAGAAATTGCTATTTTAGGGTCTTTTAGCTGTGAACTTTTAAGTGTAAAAAATAAAATAATGGAAAGTTTATCAGAATTAGTTAATAACTCTAAATTTAAAGATAAGTTATTTCAGGAAACAAAAGAGATATCATTAAAAGAGTTGATTTCTAAAAAAGATAAAAAGAACTATTATTTGACTAATATTTTTTCTAGACTATTAAATGGTTACCATAAAGATATAAATTATTCAAAAATTGAAAATATAAAAAGAATTAACGATATTTCAAATGCGATAATTAGTTTGGTTTTAGCTAAACATGATAAGGAAGATATTATTTAAATGTTTCAAGTAGAGCTCTTTTGTTAAAGCCTGATAATGATTTTATCAGGCTCTTTTTAATATTAAATATCCAACCGTTTAGCTTGCCATTTACGAGAGCGCCAACGCCATGCGTTAGTTAATCCACGTAGCCACTCATCACAAAGGAAACCAATCCAAATACCAATTAAGCCCATTTCCATTTTTATACCCAGGAAATAGCCCACAGGAATAGCCACACCCCACATAAAACAAATTGCGGTCATAAGAGGAAATTTAGCATCGCCAGCAGCACGTAGGGCATTCACCATCACAATATTAAAAGTACGTCCTGGCTCTAAAAAGACCGACAAAATAAATAGAGGAATTAATTGATCAATAATACGTTGATCTTCTGTAATGGAATACAAAATAGGATCACGCATAAACCAATAAACAATAACCACTCCGATGGTAAATATTACTCCCGTTTTTAAGCTTTTCCAGCCTCTAGCAAAAGCGTCATCAAAGCGTTTGGCACCAACTAAGTGACCCACTAATATTTCATTACCAATACTAATTGCAATACCAAAAAGCATTAAAAATAATGACAGTTGAAAATAGAGAGTCTGTGCAGCAAGAGGAACTTCACCCATTAAGCCAATAAAGGCAGATGCAGTCATATAATGTAAAATCCAAACCAAGTTTTCACCCGCAGCAGGTAAACCGATATGTAGGATTTTCCCTAACATATTTTTAGACCACACGACGAGCTGTTTGGCTTCGAATTTTATACGCAAACCGTAGAACAGCAATCCACACAGTAAAATAACTGCAATAATACGACCAACGACGGTAGACCAAGCAACGCCGACTAATCCATATTGTGGTAACCCAAAAAAGCCATAAAGCACAATCATATTACCAATAACCGTAACAATATTGGCAATCAATGTGACATACATCGCCGCTTTAGACTTACCATAGACCCTCAGACAAGCTGCAAGAATAATTGAAATTGCCTCAGGAATAAGGCAAATACCAATAATATGTAGGTAATTGTAGCCATCTTGCACTAAATGCTCAGGCGTATTCATAATATGTAGAATCTTGTAGCCAAAGAAAAGAATGATCAACGCGCTACTCATACCTAGCAAAGAGTTAAAAGCGATAGAAATATGAATCGCTTGGCTGGCTTTTTCTTTTTTACCTGCACCTAAGTATTGGGCAATAACAACGCTACATCCCACACTAATAAAGCTAAAGATGGTAATGAAAAGATCAAAAACTTGGTTACCGACGCCCATGGCTGCTAAGTAGGCAGTGGAAACGTGGCTTACCATGTAAGTATTAATTAATAGTGTGGCTAGATGTAGGAATATATCTATAAATATTGGCCAACTAAGGGAAAAAAGCGAGCGATCCGCTACATCAGACTGATGCATTGAAAACCTTCTTAAAAACAGAGTGAAATCGATATTATTAATATAACGCGTAGGAAGATGAGAGATTCTACAAGGTTTATTTATAAGGTAATAGCGCAAATCATGTTTATCTGGCAAAAAAGATATTTATATGGTTTATTCATTGATAACTCATCACTATTATCATTAAGAGATGATTAACATTAAAGTCAGGGGAATTAATGAATACTAAAATAAAAGTAGCCATTGTAGGTTATGGCAATATTGGTCGATTTGCATTAGAAGCGGTTCAAGCAGCTCAAGATTTTGAATTAGTGGGGGTTGTTCGTCGTGATATCAATAATGTTCCAGAAGAACTGCAAAATCTTACCGTGACTAACGATATTAAAACATTAGGTAATGTTGATGTTGCGCTTTTATGTTCACCGACTCGTGCAATTAAAGAATTAGCTAAATCTATTTTAAGCTTAGGCATTAATACAGTAGATAGTTTTGATGTCCACAGTGAAATTGTGTCATTAAAAACAGAATTAGATGAAGTTGCAAAAAAACATGACCGTGTCGCCGTTATCTCAGCGGGTTGGGATCCGGGTTCTGATTCTATTATTCGTACGTTAATGTTAGCCATGGCGCCAAAAGGGATCACTTATACTAACTTTGGACCAGGTATGAGCATGGGACATAGCGTAGCGGCAAAAGCGATTGAAGGTGTAAAAGAGGCACTTTCAATGACAATCCCATTGGGGACTGGTGTCCATCGTCGAATGGTTTACGTAGAATTAGAAGCGGGAGCCAATTTTAATCAAGTAGAGCAAGCCATTAAAGCAGATAGCTATTTCTCTTCTGATGAAACGCATATTAAACAAGTTGATTGTGTTGATAGCTTAAAGGATGTGGGACATGGCGTTCATATGACTCATAAAGGGGTATCTGGTAAAACACATAATCAATTATTTGAATATTCAATGCGTATTAATAACCCAGCATTGACGTCTCAATTTATGGTGTCTGCCGCAAGAGCGAGTATGAAACAACGTGCAGGTGCTTATACCGTTATTGAAATTCCACCTGTTGATTTCTTAGCGGGGGATTTAAATACATTAATTGCAAAATTGGTTTAATTTTAATTAGTACTCTTTACATAAAATATTGCCCACATAATGTGGGCAATATGGATTAACGCTTAGGCAAACTTGATGATTTTGAATTAGCGTTTAATACTTTTAAATTCTTGGGTTGTTGCGGTTAATGCCACTTCTGTTGGTAAGCGTTCCATTGAACTTGCACCATAGAAGCCGTGACAATCAGGGCAATTATCTAAGATATATTGTGCATCTTCTGGCGTTGCAATTGGACCACCATGACAAAGCACAATCACATCAGAACGTACAGCTTTTGCTGCTTTTGCCCAGTCATTAATTAAAGGAACACAGTCCGCTAATGTTAATGCTGTTTCAGCACCAATATTACCGCCAGTTGTTAATCCCATATGAGGTACAATAATATCTGCGCCAGCCTCAGCCATTGCGATTGCATCTTCACGGCTAAAGACATAAGGTGTGGTTAATAAACCTTTCTCATGAGCTTTGCGGATCATCTCTACTTCAAGATCATAGCCCATACCTGTTTCTTCTAAATTAGCGCGGAAATTACCATCAATCAGACCTACTGTTGGGAAATTCTGCACACCAGCAAAGCCTGTTGCTTTCACTTCATCTAAGAATTTATCAAAGTTACAGAAAGGATCTGTACCATTAACACCAGCAAGTACGGGTGTATGTTTAACAACAGGTAAGACCTCTTTTGCCATATCCATAACGATTTCATTAGCGTTACCATAAGCTAATAAACCCGCTAAAGAGCCACGGCCAGCCATACGATAACGACCCGAGTTATAAATAACGATAAGATCAATACCACCGGCTTCTTCACATTTAGCTGAAAGCCCTGTACCTGCACCACCGCCAATAATAGGCTCATGGCGTTCAATCATTTCATTGAATTTTTTTAGTAACGTTTCACGTGAATGAGTCATTCTTCTTTCTCCGTGGTTAACAAATAAGTTCCTGGTGTAAATCATAAATTTGCTGAGTAAATTCAGCAGAGTTTATGTGATAAGGACTGATGACTAATTGACGAGTCTCTGTCTCTTTAAATGTTGTTATAAATGCATTAAAAAAAGCTTGGTTCGCTTGAGGATCCCAGAAAGGGGCGCCTTCAATATCTAGGGCTGAAAAACCACCCTGTGGTAATACAAACCGCAATGGACCTTCACACTGATTGAGTTTTTCAGCGATCCAGATACCTAATTGGCGGTTTTCCTCTGGTGTTGTACGCATCAAGGTGACTTGTGCATTGTGATGATAAAATTGACGCCCTTTATATTTCTCAGGAACACTCGATGGGCGACCAAAGTTCACCATATCTAATGCACCACAAGAACCTATATAAGGAATTTTGGTGCGGGCGATTGCACCAAAACGGTCTTCATCACAAGCAAGTACACCGTCAAATAAGTAATCACACACTTCTGTTGTTGTAAGATCGAGTACGCTATGAAGTAAGTGATTGTCTGCGAGTTTTTCCATGGCTTTACCGCCACTTCCTGTTGCATGAAAAACAAGGCAGTCATAATTATTTTCAAGTTTTTTTGTCAGTTGCTGTACACAAGGCGTGGTTACACCAAACATCGTTAAGGCGACAGCCGGTTTATCAATAACTTGTTCTTCTTGATAAAAATAAACAGCGCCCGCTATTTGGTTCGCCGCATTTCTTAGCACTTTACGAGAAATACGATTTAAGCCTGATACATCTGTAACGGAGTACATCATTGAGATATCACTTGCACCGATATAGCCTGAAATATCACCGGATGCCATTGTAGATACCATCAATTTAGGTACACCAATTGGCAACGATTGCATTGCTGGTGTAATCAGTGCCGTTCCCCCAGAGCCACCTAGCCCAAGAATGGCTAAGATATCATCTTGGTGGGTTAAATAATGTTTAAACGCAACTGACATTGCTTCAATTGCTTTACCTCTATCGCCACAGAAAACCGCTTCTTGACCATCTGGGTGAAAACGCGCAATTTCTGCTGCGGTGACATCCGCTTCTCGTGCGAGTGCCGTGGGTTTGGTTGTCAAATCGACGGTTTTAACAGGAAGGCCTGCTTTTTTTATTAAATCACTGACATAAAAAATCTCAGCACTTTTAGTATCAAGCGTTGTGGCAACATATATTGAACCAGCATACTGTTTCATAAGCCTTCCCTTACCTTCTATGATTATTGACGGGTAGATTATAATCATATTGAGACTTGAGTTTCATTTATCATAACACCGTTTTGAGACTCTTGTCTCATTATTTTTATTTTTATATTCTAAAGGTCGATAAGGTGACATTAATCACTTAAAGTAAACATTAATTATTATGAGTATTTGACTTAACGTAAATTAGACACATAAAGTGTAGAAATAACGAAGGATTTTCTATGAGTTACAGTGACGAAACGGATGCAATGTCCGGTACACGAAAAAGAACCCATCAGCTGTTGGTGACAACCGCGTTGGGACTTTTTGAGCAAGGAATGTTACCGACAGTGTCGGAATTAGCAGCACATGCAGGTGTTTCAAGAGCAACCGCATATCGTTATTTTCCCACACAAAGTGATTTAATTAGCGCGACTGTTGATGCAAGTTTAGCTCCGATCATTGCATGGACCCCCACTCCTGAAGATAATACGCAACAACGCATAACTGAATTGCTCAATCTTGCCTATCCACAAATGTTTAAACATGAAGGTGCATTACGTGGTGCATTACAAGTTTCATTACAGCAATGGGCAAAAGAGAGACAATCAAGTGAATATGCAGAAAAACGATTTATTCGCGGCCACCGTAAAGAGATTTTACTCAAAGTTATTGAACCCTTAAAAGCGCATTATCCTCAAGAAATGTGGGATAAGGTGATCAAATCATTTTCTTTGATTTACGGATCCGAAGTCTTTTTGGTAATGAAAGATATCTGGAAAATGGATGATCAGCAGGTCATTGACATGACTCAGTGGATGGCAAAAGCTATATTAAATCAGGCTAAATCTGATTATCCTGCAGATAACGATTAATTATTTGAATAAATCAGTTAAAATTGTATAAATCATTTACGTTTTAGCTATTGCAAGGATCGTTATGTCACATAAAACAGAAGACCAAGAGTGGCTGGTAGAACAACTACAATTTATTGCACAAGGCATTGGTAAAACATTATCGCCTTTTTGTGAAGTTGTACTTCATGATCTAACCGATAGTGAAAATACCATTATGGTCATTGAAAATAATCTATCAGGTAGAAAAGTTGGAGATAGAGCGACTGAGCTTGGAATGGCTCGCATTGAATCGTCAGATTTCCCTCAAATAGTGGCTAATTATCCTAACCAGTTTCCTGATGGCAGAACGGCAAAAAGTACGTCTATTGGTATTAAAGATAAACAAGGCAATTATGTTGCTGCATTATGTTTAAATATTGATATTTCGATGATCAAAGGATTACAAATGGTACTTAACCAATTTGCAACCCTTGAAGAAGGTAATGACATTATTGAAACCTTTAGTTCAGTGACTGAAGATTCGCTGAAAAAACGTATTGATGAGTTTTCTGCGACTTATTCTGTCACACCAAGAGCATTAAAACCGCATCAACGACGTGAATTGTTACTCTGTTTACAGGATGAAGGTTATCTTTCACTGCGTAAAGCGATGGAGATCACTGCACAATACCTGGGTGTTTCAAGGGCTACTGTATATAACGATTTAAAAGAATGATTAAAATGTACATTATTTTTTAAACTCCAGCGGAATATAAGCCATTAAATAAAAAAAAGATATCACTTATTGATATCTTTTTTTGTTTTCTATTTTAATTTTTAATTACATATGGTTATTTTATTGAAGGTCGTTAATTAATTACTATTGTGCGATTTTTATAAACTTAAAAAAATAAAGGGAATAGACTATCTATAATGATTTTTCAATAAGGTGCTAAAAAATGAGTATTCATGAAATAGGAAGAAAAATTGATAATGGATTACAGGGGATAAATAGTAAACTTAATAAAAAATGGAATAATTTAGAAGGAGTTAAATCTATTTCAAATACAAGCTTGCCAATGATTAATAAAACTAAGGATCATACTACCTCTATATTACCTATGAGTGAATTTATACAAAACTGTCAAAATATTTTAGATCAGAGTCGAAATAGTATTTTAATTCATCAATATAATGGAGTTGTTACAGAATCAAATAATGCCAGTAATCAAGAGACTAGTGAACATAGAATATCTAATAAAGATCCTTTGGATAATTCTGCACTATTGGATAAAGAATCAAATAATGCCAGTAATCAAGAGACTAGTGAACATAGAATATCTAATAAAGATCCTTTGGATAATTCTGCACTATTGGATAAAGAATCAAATAATGCCAGTAATCAAGAGACTAGTGAACATAGAATATCTAATAAAGATCCTTTGGATAATTCTGCACTATTGGATAAAGAATCAAATAATGCCAGTAATCAAGAGACTAGTGAACATAGAATATCTAATAAAGATCCTTTGGATAATTCTGCACTATTGGATAAAGAAACAAATAATTCAGTTAGTAGCATTGAAGGTCAAGGTGGAAAAGCTGATATTGTTAACAATGTTCAGATAAAAAAACTTCCTGATTGGATTTTTAACACAGGAATAGACGGATTAAATACAGAGCAAAAACTTATCTTTAAAAAAGAGAAGACAAGAAATTTTAAAAATTTAGTAAAGCCATTTATATCACCAATTAAATTTATGAATAGATCACTATTGCCTATAAAAATAAATTTAAAAAAAACAACTGTAAATAAAGCATTAGATGAATTTAAGTTTAATGATGAATTAAGTAATAATGATACTTTTATGAATTTCTCAGATAGATTAAAAAAACTCAATGAAACATTTATTGATAATATTGGTAATGTAAGGCATAAAAAAGAACTTAGTCATGAAAAAATAGATGTTGTGATTAAATATGAAACGCTAGAAAGAGCTTTAGAATGCAAACTTGTTAACGATATTAAAATATTAAGTGATGAATTTAAAACAGAGCTAGCAAAAAATAAATTTCAAGAAAATTATTCTGATTTACCCAATAAAATATCGAGTAAGTTAAATTCTATTTTTAACTCAAATTCTATTTCTAACTCAAATATTGATGAGCTTTTTTCTTCTTATATAATTGATGATTTGATTGTTTTTTTAAAACCAGAGATTGATAGCCAGAATGGTAAAATTGATGTTCGTAATGTTATTAATGATGCTATTAATTCTGTTTTGAGTAAAAAAGATAAAATAATTACAGAATTTATAAATGAACCTGGAGGTATAAAAAAAGGATTTTCTCTTAATTTAACTAAAGAGATATTTAAAAATATTTCAAAAGAGACCGCTTTTATTGGTGAAAAAGATGCTATTGATAAAATCGATAATTTAATTAAAACAGTAAAAGATAATATTGCAATAAAAATAGGTGAACCAACAGATAACATAATAAATTCTCTTGAAAAATATTTTTATGAAAACATAAAATCAAGTGATAATGGAGACAATTTACTTATTCGATTGTTTAAAAATTCAAGTAATAATATTCAGTATAAATGGGCGCAAGATGCTGTTTTGCTATTAATTAATTATGAAACATTTGAAAATAAAGATGATCAAACAAGTTCGACTAATTATACAAGCCATGGCGTAGTTGAATATGGTGGAGATGGTTCTGAAAAGAAACAAAAAACAACGATAGAAGATACATTAAGTGGTATTTATAGTCGTTTAGGATTAAGTAATGAGAATTTAGACGAATCGAAAGATGAAGTTCTTAGAAAATATTTTGCTAATTATTTTTAGTATATGTTATTAAATTTTATTATTTAATATAAAATTACATTAATCTATAATAGGATGAGATATGACTATTAAAATAAATTTATTTGAACCGAGAGTGCTATTTTCCAATAAAACACATTATTTTCCACATACGGAAAATTTCACTTTTGCAAAAAATATACGTGGAATAAAAAACACCCCCGTTGCACCTTCTTTTGCTAAGAGATTTATTCATGGAGTAATTTCTTTATTCCATAGGTTGGAAATTTATTTTCTTATAAGAGATATAAAAAATAATAAATTTTCAAATGTTTTTGATATAAATAAAAGTAATGTTATCGTTAATAGAGTAGATAGTAAAATAATTAGTTTAAAAAAAGAGATTGAAGTTATAGAAAAAGAAAGTAAAAATTTACATGATTCTATTTGTTTAAATCTTGGTTCTGAACAAACTTATTTTAAAGATGATTTCGCCCAGGATGAAATAAATAAAAAAAAGATTGAAATAAAAGAAATACTAGATGAAACAAGAAATAAAAATATATATTCTATAAGAGATATAATTTGTCATGCAAATGATAAGTTTGACTTTTATAGTTTCTGTGATTATTTAACTGAAGTAAAAAGAGCTAAAGATTTTTTCTCAGCACAAGATGATATAGGAAAAGAAGGCTCTGATAGTAAATTAATTGTAGAGTTTTTAAATGAAGTTATTAAAAATAGAATAAATTCACTAGATGATAAAAGTATAAAAAATATTCTTAAATTGATTTTTTTAAAATTTAAATTTGAAAATATTCATTTAAATGAAAAATATGATTTTATGAGTAACTTTTCAAGCATTAAAAAAAGAGATGAATTTATAAGCTGTATTAATTTTCTAGTTATTGCTGAAGTTGAAAGTAATATATTACTTAAATTTGATAAAGAGCTTCATAATGAAATAAAAAACTATTTATCAACAATAATGAACTTAGTGCTAGAAAATAAAAAAAGTGAAAACCTTTCTTTTGAAAGTGTGTCGATAGATTGGGCGAATAAATATATTAGTAACTTTAAAATAGATTTCAATACAGAGTGGGATAATGAAGATGTAGAACCATATAAAAGGGATAATCTAATGGAAAATCAATTGGTAGAGACGAATATAGATAGTTCAATCATCAAAATTGATCAATATGTCACTAATGATGAATCAAAAATACTTTTTGATGAAAACGCGCTTTTTGTTGACGAAAATATTGAAGATCAGAATATTAATACTGGTTTTGGTGATATAGAAGATAGTAAGGATAGAGATAATGTTACACCTCTTTTATCTAATGAATCGATTGAAACCTCTGATACTTTACTATCATCATTAAAAAACAATATCTATGAGTTTTTTGATTATTCAAATGAAAGGGAGCTACAAGAAAAAAACATAATACATTTATATGAGGGGCGGGACTCTGATTTTGAATCTTATATCGAAAATATAAAAAATAGGTTTAACGACATTTTGGGGGAATTAAGAAGAATAGATGTTGAAGAAGAGCGTATTTTAAAAGAACTAACATTAAGTAGTGAATTTTACCATAATATTGATTTATACAAAAATGAAATAAATAAAATTATTAAAGAAATTAATGAAATATCAGATGATGAAAATAAAAATAATTTTAAAAGTATAAAAGATACTTTAAATGATGATTTGGAAATTTTTAATAATAGTTTAAAGGATATACAAGTTTTTAATATTGAAGATAAGAAAAGTATCATTAATGGCTTGATAAAAGACCTTGATAAAATAATAGTAAGTTTTAAAAATGATGCTTTAGATAATGAACTTAATAAGTTGAGTGATATTTTTAAACAAAACTCAAAAAGTTCTAATATTGCGGCTAAGACTTTATTAGTTAATTATGAGAGTACACTATTAACAGGAAGTGAAGATATCGATATTACATCTCAGTTACATGAAAGTAACGAGGATGAATTAAATGTGGATGAATTAAATGCGGATGAATTGTTTTCATCTTTAGAAAATAGTGTAAATGAGATAAGTAGTGATATTTCTGATATTCTTGATAAGTTTAAAAGTTTATCGCATAATATTGGAAGTGGAATTGAAACTAATTCAGTGTTAAGTAAGATTCGAGCTCTAAAAAAGAAATATATTAATGAAAAAAATATAGTTATTGATTCTAAAATTAACAATCCATCTAAAAATAAATTGGATGAAGAATACATTAAAAACACTAAAAAAGTAAAAGAATTACTGAGAGAAATAGATTTAATGAAAAGAAAATCAGTGGAATCAAAAGCGCGATACAGTAAAGAAAACCAACAATCAGATGAAATTTATATTAGCAACTCAGATATAATTGAAAAAAAATCAAAAAGTGAAGAGATAATAAAAAGTAATAAGAAAAGTATCGATTCTAATATCAGTGAAAATGTTGAAAATGTTGAAAATGTTGAAAATGTTGAAAATGTTGAAAATGTTGAAAATGTTGAAAATGTTGAAAATATTGAAAATATTGAAAATATTGAAAATATTGAAAATATTGAAGAAAATACCGTAAATAAACCAATTAAAGGTAATAATGATTTAATAGAAAAAAATATAGTTGCTAACTGGAGGGGAGATGATGATAAATATGAAGGTGAATTAAGAACAGTACATTCTATTAGTATTGACAATGCGGATAAAATTGAAATAAAAGATAACGGTATTATCTTGATAAAAGACCCCGATAAAAAAAATAAAAATATTGAAAATGTTAAAATTAATATAAATGAAAATAGAGTTACCTATTTAAGAGTGGATTATGATAATAAGAAATTAGCTAAAAGTTTTAAATATGTTATTAATGATGAAATAATAAAGGAAATAAAAGATGTAATATCTAATTTGAAAATAAACGGAGTAAATAATAATGGAATTAAGACGAAAAATGAGGGATCAGATCCTAAAATAAATAAATTAAAAGAAAAAATTAAAAGCGATATAGAAAATATCATTAATGAAATCAATAGATTGTCAAAAAAAGTAGATATTAAGGAATAAAACCAGCGTTAAAGTTTTTTTCTCAAGTAATACTTCTTATCACTCAAAGGATAATTTTCTAGCATGCCAAATATTTCAAATCCCTGCTTTTGATAAAAAGGTAGGGCTTGAAAGCTAAAGGTATCTACTTCTGCATATTTGGCACCTTTTTCTTTTGCTGCGAGTTCCATTGTTTGCAGCAATTCTGTCCCTATATTTTGTCCACGATGGGCTTTATCTACCCACAAATAGCGAATGCGTAGCCAATTTCCTAAAATATCTCCTGTGATCCCACCTATTTTTTTACCGCTCTCTTCCTTAAAAACGGCAAGTGGTGTGTATTGTTCCATCTGAATATAGTGAAGATTGTGGGTTAGCAATCCTTCATAAATTTCATTGATCTCGCTAGGCGTTGGGTTTGTGGTGATCTTTAACGACATATTCGGCTCTTAATATTAAGAAAAATAATAATTATATTATCACTATTTGGTTATTAAATATTTATACAGATGATAGGATGGAAACAATAATTAAAAAAGCCGGATAACACAACATGTCGTTTTTTAAAACTCTGCCAGGTATTCTATTTTGTGCATTAATAGGTGGTATTCTTACCCTTTCAGGTTTGCCCATGGCGCTGATGTTTGGGCCAATTTTTGTTGTCATTATTGCTTATCGCTTCAAGTGGGAGCTTGCGGTTCCTAAACATACATTGACGTTTATTCAGCTCACTTTAGGCACTTCAGTTGGATTAATGTTTAACCAAGTTCATTTAGGTAGTGCTGATAACTTAATCATTCTATTACTCACTCTTGTTGTGTGTTTAGCCATTCAATTTTTTGTGAGCTATTTTTGGTTTCATCGCCATATTGGGTGGACGAAAGAAGAGTCAATGCTTGGGGCTGTACCTGGAGCGATGGCGGCTATTTTAGCATTAACGGATCACACCAAAACACCGCCTCAAAAAATCGTGATTTCTCATACTATTCGTTTAATGGTGCTGATTATTATGGCGGGTTTTATTGTGGGTGCTGATAAAGCTAATATGCCAGAATTTTCTATACCCGAAATGACCTTTATTTCATTGTTGTGGTTATTATTGATTGTTGCTTTAGGGTTAGGCTCAGGGCTTTTATTGCAGAAAATTCGATTTCCTGCGCCCTTTATGCTGACGTCATTAGGTAGTGCGATATTAGTTCAATCGTTTGTTAGCGAATCTATTGCTTTTCCGATGTTACTGAATGAATTGAGCATGGTGTTAATTGGTATGAACATTGGCGCTCACTTTGTGGTTTTCCCTTTTTCATCATTAATTAAAAATGCCTTTTCTTCTGTCCAAGTGGTTATTATTAATGTCATTTTAACAGTGATTGTCGCATATGGTGCAGCTTATTTAACGGGGGTTCCTTGGGAGACATTAGTATTGGCATGGGCGCCAGGAAGTATGGAAGCGATGACATTTGCAGCGATAACAATGAATGTTGATGCGGCTTTTGTTATGTCAAATCATATTTTTAGGATGCTGATTATTCAAAGTATTCCATCCGTTGCTTTGTATTGGAACGAATATAGACAGAAGAAAAATAATCAGGACAAAGAAGAATAAAATAGAAAAGGAATAATGTTGTTTTTGATAACCTCTATTTAGCCACTTTATATTGAAATATAAATATGCGAATTAAGAGGTTATTTTGTTCCATTAATCCAGTTGTGACTGAATAAAAGCATTAATAGTTTAATAGACTGAGTGATTTATTAGCTAACAGTTGGCATTTCTTATTGTGTGATACTTCAATACCTTTTAAATCATTGTAACTATCTTCATTCAATTGGCTCATCGGTAATATCGAGTAATTACTCACATCCCATTGCTGTGAGCGAGAAAAAATCATTAAGGCTCTTTCGATTTTAGATTTTGATATCTGCTCATAACCACAATCTTTATTTAAAAAAAGGTAGATGGCGGTTAAATCTGCCAAGTCTTCTGCTTGTGTGTAAGTTAACGCTTTTGTACTCGAAGAAAAGAGCAGGGTAAAAGAAAGCGTGAGTGTGCAGAACAAGGCGAACATTTTTTTCATTAGGTGTGCTCTTCCTTTGTGTGATGATTTAGTCAGTTTTGTTATTTGACTTAATGTAGTTAAAAGTTTTGCAAAGACCCTTTGTTTTGTTGGGTTTTAAATTGACCTTCCAGTAAGGGGAAACTTTACCATTGGTAATAGTTTACAAAACTTCTTTCTCCATTTTATTTCAATAAATACAAAATAATTTGTTTTTATTCAGAGGAATATATTATGCAACGTCGCGAATTTTTAAAATTA
Source organism: Proteus vulgaris (assembly GCF_033708015.1). NCBI lineage: Bacteria > Pseudomonadati > Pseudomonadota > Gammaproteobacteria > Enterobacterales > Morganellaceae > Proteus > Proteus vulgaris. Next base: position 834,609 of record NZ_CP137920.1, read on the forward strand.
GGCGCCACATTAAGTGCTGTCACATTATTACCAAGCTGGAGTCGTTTTGCGTTTGCCCAAAGTAACATGCCTTCACTGGCTATTCCACCTCAAATTACCCCTGATGCCCAACAAAAGATTGTTCTGAATATTCAACAAGGTGTTTCTCAATTTATTCCCACCGCAAAGACAACTACGTGGGGTTATAACGGTAGTTTATTAGGTCCCGCATTGAAACTTAAGCGTGGTCAACCCGTCACCATTAATATCAATAACCAATTACCAGAAACAACAACGGTTCATTGGCATGGGCTTGAAATCAGTGGCGAAGAAGATGGTGGCCCACAAGCAATGATTGAGTCAGGAAAATCTCGTACGGTTACTTTTACACCTAATCAAGCTGAATCAACGTGCTGGTTCCATCCTCATACTCATGGTGTAACTGGACAACAAGTCGCGATGGGATTAGGTGGATTAGTGATCATTGAAGATGATGAAACCTCAAACCGTAAATTGCCTAATCGCTGGGGCGTGGATGATTTACCTATTATTTTGCAAGACAAACGTTTAGACAGTGATGGACAAATTGATTATCAACTCGATGTAATGAGTGCTGCAATTGGTTGGTTTGGCGATATGATGTTAACCAATGGTGCCATTCAACCACAGCATATTGTGCCCAAAGGTTGGGTAAGATTACGTTTCTTAAATGGCTGTAACGCGCGTAGCCTAAACCTTGCAACCAGTGATGGCAGACCCATGTATGTGATTGCCAGCGATGGTGGATTACTCGCAGAACCCGTCAAAGTGACAGAGCTACCGATTTTAATGGGGGAACGCTTTGAGGTTTTAGTGGATACCTCTGATGGGCGTGATTTTGATATTGTCACTTTACCCGTTCGTCAAATGGGGATGGTTTTAGCGCCATTTGATAATGTATTGCCTGTATTGCGCTTATTACCCTCAGCAGAAAAAGGACAGGGTCTTTTACCTGAGCAATTGGCGCTTATTCCTGCATTACCCACATTAAGCAATCTTTCAACGCGCACATTACACCTGCGCATGGATATGCGTTTAGATATGCAAGGGATGATGTTATTAACCGAGCGTTATGGTGATAAAGCTTTAGCGGGTATTCATCATGGAATGAGTCATATGCGCCAAGGTAACGGTAGTGGCATGATGGGCGGCGGAATGAATTGTGGTCATGGTAGTGGGGATCTTGATATTTATAATGCAAATAGTATCAATGGTATTCCATTCTCAATGACTGAACCTGCATTTGATGTAAAACAAGGCGTTTATGAGCGTTGGGTTGTTTCTGGTCGGGGTGACATGATGTTACATCCATTCCATGTTCATGGTACACAATTTCGCATTTTATCTGAAAATGGTAGAGCACCAGAGAAGCACCGCCAAGGTTGGAAAGATATTGTGAAAGTTGAAGGGCAATTTAGCGAAATTCTAGTGAAATTCGACCATTTAGCAACAAAAGCACATCCGTTTATGGCGCACTGTCATTTATTAGAACATGAAGATACTGGAATGATGGCGGGTTTTACTGTGAGTAAATAATCAATCACTGTAAAAGTTATTAATATCAGTAAGATAAATTAATAAAAGGCATGAAATTGATATTTCGTGCCTTTATTTTCATTAAATCAGATCATCGCATGATGAAGGAAGTTCTGGTACAATCGTTTGCTTTCCCCGTTAACCCAATCGAAATTAATCATGAAACATATTGTTGATGTCATGATCTCTGAAGAAGAGATCAAACAGCGTATTGCTGAGCTAGGTCGTGAAATCACAGAACATTACCGCCCACGTCAAGGTCAACATGATCTTGTCTTAATCGGCTTGTTAAAAGGTTCTTTTATTTTTATGGCTGATTTGTGCCGTGAAATTGATGTGAACCATGAAGTCGATTTTATGACTGTATCAAGTTACGGTAATGGTATGACGTCAACGCGAGACGTTAAAATCATTAAAGATCTCGATGAAGACATTCGTGGTAAAGATGTTCTGATTGTTGAAGATATTATCGACTCAGGTAACACCTTAAATCGTGTTAAAGAGATTTTAAGCTTACGTGAGCCAGCTTCTATTTCTATCTGTACATTACTGGATAAACCCTCTCGTCGTGAAGTTGATGTTCCTGTTGAGTGGATTGGTTATTCCATTGAAGATAAATTTGTTATTGGTTACGGCATCGATTACGCACAGCGCTATCGTCACTTGCCTTATATTGGGCATGTCACCTTATTAGATGAGTAATTTATTTTAAATAGAAGTAAGAAAACCCGCTTTAGGCGGGTTTTTTATCGGTATTACTTAATAAAAATAGACACAGGTAGATTGAATCGAACCGACAGTTTTTTAATATGTTCTAATGTGAGATTACGTTCACCATTGAGAATGCGACTTACATAAGAGCGTGAACCCAATTCTTCTTTAAAATCAGTAGTATTTAGTTGGTATTGATCCATCAATGTACGCAAAACTGCAATCGCATCATCACATTGATTGAGTCTTGCATTGAAGACCCTAAATTCAGGCGCGCTATTTTCATATTCGTCAATTTTATGACAAAGCATATCAATTAAAGGATTATCTGGGTCGTGTTCTACTAAATATTCAACCAACTTGACACCTTCTTCATAGTCTTTACGAGATTGGCTACGACCAAGAATAGGAACTATATTGACTAGGCTATTAGCAGCCTTAATTGCATCAACAATCATCATTCTTTTGTTCTCCGATAGTAATCAATAAGTTTATCGTATTCAGCATGAGTAGAAATATGTTTTACAAATATTTTGTTGCGTTCAAAATCTGCAAAAAATAGGATCCTTAATGTATTTCCACCAATATTGATAACCCACCATTTTTCTCTATATTTCATTCTATCTAAACTTGGGAAGACTTTTTTTAATGCATCAGGTGTTTGATAAGTACTCTGTTTTAACGTTCTATAAGTATCAGTAATTGATTGAGCACAATTGGGGAAACGTGCAGATGCTAAATCAAAAGGCTCTCGTGATATTACGTGCATTCCCTGTCCCTCGTTTCCTATTTGTCAATAGATTAGCACCTTTTTTCATTGTTGCCAAATAGGAAACTTTATTTTTTATAACGTATAAAAAAGCCCTAATATTTTTTAAATATTAGGGCCTAAAATGATTGCTTATAATGAATGTATTAGCGTGGATGACTCAATTTTGCCATCGCTTGACGATAAGATAGTTCAAGTTTTTCACGGCTATCTGACGTGATATCGAGGTCGTGTAACTCACCGTTATTTAAACCGTAAACCCAACCGTGGATCATCACTTTTTGTCCACGTTTCCATGCTGCTTGCATAATCGTTGAATGACCAAGGTTGTATACTTGTTCGATAACATTTAGCTCACAAAGTAGGTTTAATCTATCTTGCGGTGCCAGTTCACCTAACATTGAACTGTGTTTGTACCAGATATCGCGGATATGCAGTAACCAGTTATTGATAAGACCTAATTCGGTGCCTTCAATAGCTGCTTCAATACCACCACAACCATAATGACCACAGACAATAATGTGTTCAACTTGTAATACATCAACTGCATACTGGATCACTGAAAGACAGTTTAAGTCAGTGTGGATGACCAAGTTTGCCACATTACGGTGAACAAATAAGTCACCTGGTGCTGCGTTGATTAATTTTTCTGCTGGAACGCGGCTATCGGAGCAACCAATCCATAAGAAGTGAGGTTTTTGACCTTTACAGAGATCTTTAAAAAACTGAGGATTTTCTTCAGTAACAGATTCTGACCATTGCTTGTTATTGGCTAACAGCTCTTCAATTTTTCTCATCATGACGTGACTGCCTGTAATTCGGTTTCCCACCATTTGCGCTGACAGTACGCCAACACGAAATAGCGCTTGTGTTATTGTTAGATGCAAGAGATCCATTAAGAAAGGGTATTTTTATACCATTACTTTTGAATAAATCAGAAGGTTTTTTAAAGCCAAGTGATCGATAATTGCTTGTCATTTTTTGCTTTCAAATAAGATAGATCTTTTTATAGCATTTGTTTAATGAATTTATCAATACATTCCTTGATGTAAATCAAATGTATAAAAAGATAACTGTTTGTTAAACCAGCTGTTGTATTATTTAAAAATAGACGCTTATAAATATTATATAAATAAAACTAATGATTATAATTGTTGGTTTTATTTTTATACTGAAAGTAAAGATGACAAAAAATAAAGAGCATCATTGATTGAGATAGTAGATCGCGAGATAATTTTCATCAGTAAACTTGAGAAACAAAGGCAATAATTTTATTGGTATCAATTAGGCTAAATGATTACACTAAGGGATAAATTGATAAAAATATCAGAAAAACAGTAAGAAATAACAGAACATTGAGCCTTAAATGCTAATTTACGCTCTCTTCATCTCTTATTCTTTATTATTGCAATAGTTAAAAAATATTTATTTATTCGTTTGTGTCATAAGCGCTAAAACGGTTTATTTGCTATTGAATATTCTCTAGAATAACTTATTCCATTTTATTCTTTGAACTAAGCTTATTTTCTGATTTCAGCTCAGTTAATGCTGAATAATGCTGTTGATAAAAGGTAATTCCCACTTATGACGTATGCATTGGAGTTAACGGAGTTAACGAAAACTTATCACAATGGTGTAAAAGCACTAAAAGGAATTAATCTCACCGTTGAGGCTGGCGATTTTTATGCTTTATTAGGACCTAATGGCGCAGGCAAATCGACCACAATTGGTATTATTAGCTCTTTGGTTAATAAGAGTAGCGGTAAAGTTAAAGTGTTTGGTTATGACACCGATACCGATATGGTTAATGCAAAACGTCAATTAGGATTAGTACCACAAGAATTCAATTTCAACCCTTTTGAAACCGTTTTACAAATTGTTCTCAATCAAGCGGGTTATTATGGTGTCCCACGTAAATTAGCGTTAGAACGTGCTGAAACTTATTTGACCCAGCTTGATTTATGGGAAAAACGTGACGACAGAGCGCGTTTTTTATCTGGGGGGATGAAGCGCCGTTTAATGATTGCGCGTGCATTAATGCACCAACCTAAATTACTTATTCTTGATGAACCTACCGCGGGTGTTGATATTGAATTACGTCGCTCTATGTGGACGTTTTTAAAACAATTAAATGCTGAAGGCACGACGATTATTCTCACCACACACTATTTAGAAGAAGCCGAAATGCTGTGTCGGAATATTGGTATTATTCAACGTGGTGAGTTGGTTGAAAATACCAGTATGAAGGGGCTATTAAGTAAATTAGAGTCTGAAACCTTTATTTTAGATTTAGCGTCAAAAAGCCCACTACCTGAGTTACAAAATTATCAATATCGTTTGGTTGATACATCAACATTAGAAGTTGATGTTAAAAGAGAGCAAGGACTAAACAGTGTATTTGCTCAACTAAATGCGCAAGGTATTCAAGTCTTAAGTATGCGTAATAAAGCTAACCGTCTTGAGGAGTTATTTGTGCACTTAGTTAATGAAGATCATACAGAAGTAGAAGGAGAGAGGGAATGATTCAGTTGTATTGGGTAGCCCTCAAGACGATTTGGATTAAAGAAGTGACCCGTTTTGGGCGTATTTGGGTACAAACTTTAATTCCTCCCGTTATTACGATGTCGCTCTATTTTGTTATTTTCGGTAATTTAATTGGTAAGCGTATTGGGGATATGGGAGGCGTTGATTATATGCAGTTTATTGTCCCCGGTCTGATTATGATGGCGGTGATCACAAACTCATATGCTAATGTCTCATCTTCATTTTTTGGTGCTAAATTCCAACGTAGTATTGAAGAATTATTAGTATCGCCAGTACCGACCCATGTTGTTATCGCGGGTTTTGTCGGTGGGGGTGTAGCGCGTGGTATTTGTGTTGGAATATTGGTCACACTGGTTTCGCTATTTTTTGTACCACTAGAGATACACTCTTGGACAATGGTGGTGGTGACATTATTGATGACCTCAATTGTGTTTTCTCTCGCTGGATTATTAAATGCGATTTTTGCGAAAACCTTTGATGATATCAGCATCATCCCGACGTTTGTTCTAACGCCATTAACCTATTTAGGGGGCGTGTTCTATTCACTGTCACTCTTACCTGAATTTTGGCAAGGCGTGTCTAAGTTAAACCCTATTGTGTATATGATCAGCGGTTTCCGTTACGGTTTTCTGGGTATTACGGATGTCTCTTTAACAGTGACGATTAGTGTTCTGTGTCTTTTCATTGCGGTGTTTTATGTTATTGCATGGTATTTAATTGAGAAAGGTCGCGGTTTAAGAAGCTAATCAAAAAAACAAAAGAGAAAGAGATAAAAGTTGAAATCGGTATCTTAATTAGAGATACCGATTTTTTTTAACTGTTTTTTCAGCACAAATGTTAATTTTTCTTTAAATTTACGCTTGGGTATTAACAAAGTCAATTTTCTTGTTTAGTATACTAAACACTTTGGCAGGGGATAAAAAGGAAATGTAATGACAACGGCAAGCCAAACAGGTAAAGCACCTAAGGCAATCTCTCGTAATAAACTTTTATGTATTGCAGGTATGGGCTGGACTTTTGATGCAATGGATGTGGGATTACTTGCATTCTTACTCTCGGCATTAAAAGAGGATTGGGGGTTGACGGCATCACAATTGGGTTGGATTGGCAGTATAAATTCAATTGGTATGGCTGTTGGCGCATTTGTGTTTGGTATTATGGCGGATAGAAAAGGGCGTAAACCCGTCTTTATTTTTACATTGTTGCTGTTTAGCTTAGGTTGTGGGTTAACGGCATTAGCAAGCTCTTTGATGGTGGTACTTGTTTTACGCTTTTTTATTGGAATGGGATTAGGTGGCGAATTACCTGTTGCGTCGACCCTTGTCAGTGAAAGTGTTGAAACCCATGAACGAGGCCGTATAGTTGTTTTATTAGAGAGTTTTTGGGCTGTCGGCTGGTTAATTGCTGCGTTAATTGCTTATTTTATTATTCCTGATTATGGCTGGCGTATGGCTATGCTATTAAGTGCATTACCTGCAGTATATGCTCTCTATTTACGTTCAAAACTACCTGAACCCACTTCATCGCATATTTTACAGAAAAAAACACGTTTATCGATCCGCCAATCAATGGCATTAATATGGTCTCCACAATACCGTCGCTCAACACTAATGTTGTGGATCTTATGGTTCTGTGTTGTTTTCTCTTATTACGGTATTTTCTTATGGTTGCCAAGTGTCGCTATGTTAAAAGGCTTTAGCTTAATTAAAAGCTTTCAATATGTGCTTATCATGACATTAGCCCAGTTGCCTGGCTATTTTACAGCCGCGTGGTTAATTGAACGGTATGGTCGAAAATTTGTTCTCGTCACTTATTTAGCGGGTACAGCTATTAGTGCTTATTATTTCAGTGTGGCTGATTCTACCGCAACATTACTTATTTTCGGTATGTTGTTATCGTTCTTTAATTTGGGGGCTTGGGGAGCTTTATATGCTTATACGCCAGAACAATACCCCGATGGAATTCGGACAACGGGTGCTGGAACAGCAACCGCAATAGGGCGTATTGGTGGAATATTAGGGCCGTTAATGGTGGGATATTTGGTTCAATATCAATTTGAAATAAGTTCAATATTTCTGATTTTCAGTTTTTCGATTGTGATTGGAATATTAGCGGTGATGTTATTGGGGCAAGAAACAAAAAATAAGCCACTTAACTCAATTTAGTCATACTTTGTGCGACTAAAAATATAGAAATACGCTTTCTTGTAATATGATAGCAGTTAAGATTTTTATGAGAAAAAGGAGATCACGATGTCTCATTATGACGAAATGGTTAAACAGGTTGATGATGCTATTGCTACAACCAGTATTCAAACCATGAATGAACTTTTAGTGGAGTTAGGTAAAGATAAAACGATTGAATTTCCACTGCGTTATGAGCAGCAAGAGCGTTTACGCACGGCTATTTTCCATCACGGTGAAAAAAATCGTTAATCGGATTGTTGCTAAGAACTAAGAACTAAGAACTAAAAAAGCGTTTGAGCCATATCGATAAACTGATACAAACGCTTTTTTCTTTTTTACTGTATCAAATTGAATTAAAACGTCTTTCGACCTTCTAGTACGGCGATCCTATTTTCAATGGAAGGATGTGTTGAGAAAAACGAATCTCCTTTATTAAAAATAAATGCCGCTTTACGATAAGCACGTCCTGTTGAACCATCTTCAAAATTTTCAGTGTCATGTTGTGCTGAAATTTTCTTTAATGCATTAATCATCGCTTGATTATCTTGAGTTAAATCAACCGCAGCAGCATCTGCCATATATTCACGGGTGCGGGATAAATAGAAATAGAGCACCTGTGTAATGATTGGCAAAACTAAGTTGAGAATAATTAAAATGAGTCGCGCTTTGCTTGCTGCATCATTACTTTTACCGCTACGGTTGCCTGAGGCAATATATAAACGACTCCCAAAGATATTTGTTACCGTCAGAATAACGTTCGCTAATATGCCAACATATAAGGTCAGTCGTGAATCACCATGAATAATATGTCCTGTTTCATGCGCTAATACAGCTTGTACTTCTTGGCGATTCAGGCGATGTAATAAGCCTGTTGTTACACCAATAAAGGCATTTTTCTCAGACCAACCCGCGGCAAAGGCATTCGCTTCTGGTGTATCAAGCAGATAGAGTTTAGGAATATAGCCGAGTGTTGCACTTAAGCTAAGCTCTTCAACAATATTAAGGAGTTGGCGTTCTTGTGCATTTAAGGTGTCGTTTGGGCTAATTAATCGCGCATTCATGCCCGTTAGCATGATTTTATGCCCTTTAAAATGAATAAAGATAAGCAATAAAATGGAGATAGCGAGAATAATTAATGAAGCAATGGGAAGCGATTGGAACGTCAGAAATGCCCACATATTCTCGGTAAGATCTAAATAAGGATTTGCTCCGATAGCCGTATCCACCAGCAAACCGATCATAAGCATTAAGAGTAAATAAGTTGCTATAACAAAACGAGTTCGAATAGCATTTTTTCGTAGAACATTTCTGAAATCCATTAGTGACTCCAAACAGCACCGTTAAGTGCTGTTTTTATCAATCTAAAAGTAATAAATATTTTGTATCACTATAAAATTAATCAAAATTAATGCGGCGCGCTTCTTCTGTTTTAATCGTTCCTTCATCAAGACGCCAGTACTCTTTATCAATAACGAGGCTTGGGAAGATCTTGACGATAAATACTGCAGGAATAGAGGCGATAAAAGCACGGTATTGCTCTAAAGTTCGATTGTAACCGCGTTTTGCAAAAGAGAGTTTATTTTCTGTCGAAACAATCTCTTCTTGTAAATTTGCCATAATAGTGTCGGATTTTAATTCAGGGTAATTTTCAACCGCAACATTAATGGCACCACTTGAGACAATTTTAGATAACTCATCTTCAGCCGCTTTGGCTTCTTTGGCATTTGTACTCTGAGTTTGTGTTCTTAATTCAGTGATTTTAGTAAAGACTTCAGACTCATGGCTGAGATATTTTTTAACGGTGGCTAATAGACTATCAAACACTTTTCCACGACGATCTAATTGCACTGAAATTTCAGTTTCACTTGAGATAACCGCTTCACGCATAGAGATAATACGGTTGTAATAATAAAAAATAAGACCTAGTAACGCGATGGTAATAATTAATCCAGTCATGCGAAGCGCTCTCTTTTATAATAGTAAACAGGGGATTATGCGAAATCATTAATGCTAATTTTGCCTATTATTGATAAAGATAGCCAGATGATTATTTCATCAAAGATAAAAAGAGTATTGATAAAGTAAAATCAATCATATTGGATGAGATAAAAAATACCCCGAATAAATTCGGGGCAAAATTAAAGGTAATGTTAAGGTAAACAAAAATATCAAGTGGAATATAATCAATGGATCTGAGTTAAATAGGCGTATTAGCGTGGCTATTTAACTCAGAGGAATAACATGCTTAAAACCAAGGTGCTTGTGCCATTACATTGCCATAGAACAACATTCTGCCTGTGATTTCGCCACTAAAAAGCATCAAAATAGCGAGAATAGAGAGCGCGGTTTTGCTAAATGAAGCACTATGAGACAGCGTAATAATACAAATACCTATCATCAGACTCGCAATAACTTGCCACCATAATAATAGACTTGCTACATCGGCATTGGGTACTTGTGCTCTTATCACTAATCCTACAAGTACCAATAATACGCCGATTAACGTTCCTATCTTTAATGAATTGCTAATGGTTTTACCTTGTAAACGTAACCAAGGGATCATCGATCCAAAACCAAGTAACAACGCGGTACCAATAAAGCTAATTTGTGTTGCGGGTGTATGCCAAAGTGGGTGAGCCTGCATTTGATAATAGATTTGTGCTGTAACCAAAATAACGGGTAAACCAATCACACCACAAAATAACCCAATCAAACTATTACGGCGAATAGCATGAGGCTGTATCCAACTCGCTAATGCCCATAATGAAACCAACCCATTAAGCATAACGAAGGCAATTGCCTCACGGCTTAACCAAGAGTGAGCAAGACCTAATACAGAACGATAAGCACCAAGCGGATCACCTAAGTGCCCCATTGACATTGATGATCCTACAACTTCAATTAGCCAAATCAATGCAATGGTCGTTCTTAATGCTTTGGTATTTAGTATTGCAACTTTTTGAGTCTGGTTTTGCCATTGATACAGTGAAAAAGCTAATATCGCACCAATACCCCATTGACTCATTACTGTAAACAGGACTAGTGGCAATTGATAATCATGCATAATTAATCCTCCATACCAATAATGACAATATTAGGATGACTGATGGTGTGATCAGGAACGCCATAGCGTTTTTCTAATAAAGCCCAATTTGTCGTATGTTTTTTACGTAAATCTTCAATTTCACCAAATTCGATAGCACTTGTAGGGCAAGATTCTACGCAACGTGGTTTCAAGCCTTCATCTAGTCTATCAGCACACATGTTGCATTTGCTGGTTTTGCCTTCAACGGGATCATAAACAGGCGCATTATAAGGGCAAGCCATAATACACATTTGGCAACCAATACATTTGTCATGATCTTGTACGACAATACCATCCTCACGTTTGGTATAAGTATCAGCAGGGCAGACTTTCAGGCATTGTGGATCATCACAATGGTTACAAGACATGGTAATAAAAGCTTGTGCATTAGGTTGATCTTCATTAAATTCACGAACACGACGCCATAGCACACCAGGTGGTGTGACATTTTCAGATTTACATGCCATCGAGCAGGTGCGGCAACCATAGCAATCTTTGGTGTTTATCAGAAAACCATACTGTTTTTTCGCCATGATCATGCCTCCCGTCTTACGTTAACTAAGGTACTATTACAGCAATGACCATTGCCTAAAGGCTCTACGTGATCGTTGGTAACATGGCTACTGCTTCCACCTTGTTGCTCCCACCAACCGTTATCTAATGACACAACACCTTGCTTAATATGAGTGGTTACAACCGCAATAGCGCGGTGTTCACCGCGATCATTAAATGCGATAGCCCATTCACCATCTTTAATACCTCGAGCTAAGGCATCATTAGGATGGATAAGAATATTGGGTTGATTGCGCTGCACTTCTAAGATCCACTCATTCATACCGTGACTCGAGTGAACACTACGGGCAAGTTTGCGCTGTACCGCCATAAGAGGATACTTTTTGGCGAGTTCAGGTGAGCCTTTTGCGGATTCTTTTACTGGATAATAGGTGACAATCGGTGAGAAATTTTTGCTTTGCCACTCTTCAATAAAGAAGTGTGCTTTTTTCGTTGAAGTACGGAAGATACCATCTTTAAATGGGATCCAATCACCTTCAACTGGACGCACTGGGCCTTTTTCAAGCATTGCACGAGTAATTCCAGATCCCTTGAGGCAAGCATCAATGTAGTGTTCTATGGGTTGATTAAAGACGTCACCAAAGCCAAAACGCTCAGCAAGACGAGCAAAGATCCAATAATCAGGTTTTGCTTCTCCTGGTGGTTCAACGGCTTTTTCCATCAATTGTACATATTGACTACGAACACCCGCCATTAAGCTGGTATCTTCAAAAATAGTGGTAACAGGAAGCACAAGGTCAGCATAAAGTGCTGTAGATGACATCAAGTTATCAGCGACAACAACAAAAGGAACTTTTTTCAGTGCGTTACGCACCATATTTGTATTAGGAAGTTGCGTCATCACCCCCATTGTCATGATCCACCAAAAGTTAATTGGATGGGGTCTTTCATTGACAATCCAATCCCCCACTTTTGCAACAGGGATAGGCTTGATAGGTTTGGCATTAGGCGCTGGTGGAATAATCGGGCTAAATTTTGCCATTTGACGAGCACCACCTGCGTCACAAATACCTGCGCCTTTTTTACCAATATTGCCAGTTAATAAGGCTAGATAAAATTGGCTGGCTGCGACATAAGCACCGAACTCTGTCCGTTGAGCGCCTGACATATTTTGCACAATCATAGCGGGTTTGGTTGTGGCATAATCGCGAGCCAAACGAATGATCGTTTCGTTAGGAATATCTGTTTCTTGACTGGTCTTTTCGACAGTCCAAGGCTGTGCTTGCTGATAAATTTGTTCAAAGACAGTGACATAATCTGCATTAGCAGGTAGTTCATCATGAGTTAACGCAGGAACAATATTCGGTTTCTCATGGTGAACAAGTTGCTGGCTTAAGGTATCAAAAACCAGATAGCTATCTTGATCATCATCAGATTGACGTAATAGCTTTTGTTGTGAGTTTACAAGATAAACGGCACCTGTATGTGCTCGTAAAAAAGGCTTATCAGTGAGATTTTCTTCAATGATAATTTTGATCATACCTAATGCAAGCGCAGTATCTGTACCGGGTACAATAGGGATCCACTCATCTGCTTTAGCCGCAGTTTCATTAAAACGAGGATCAATTACCACCATTCTGGCGCCATTTCGGCGAGCTTGGTTGTAATTTTTAAAATAGGCTTGCATAGTGACTGCTGGGTTATTACCCCAACAAAGAATATAGCGACTATCTTTTACTGTATCGCGAGTATCCGCATAGCGTAGACCCACCATTGGGATCATCGCCGCTGTTACAGCGGAACAGCATAAAGAGCCAGCTTGTTTTGTTGAGCCTCCTAAATAATCGAAAAACGCTTTACCCATATCATTTTTAATCGAGTCCATATTACCCGCATGAGTGGAGATAAATAACCCCTCATTACCAAATTTATCAATGGTTTCTCTGATGTTTTTTTCGATAAGATCAAGCGCTTCATCCCAGCTGATTGGTTTGAATTCAGCTTTTCCTTTTTCGCCAACCCGTAATAAAGGTGTGGTGAGACGATCTTTATGGTATACCCACTTGGTTCGACTCATTCCACGCAAACAGCATTTTACATTAAAGCCTTCAGAGGCTTCGACTTTGATCAATTTCCCCTGATGTGTAAAAGCTGTTAGGTTACAGTGCAAACATTCCATCGCACAGGTTGAACGAAACGTTTTATATTCGGATAATTTTATCCGTGGTTTCTGGTTAAATATGGGGTTATTTTCATTAACTAGACTGAACGCGTTAGGAGAAAGTGCAGCCACGCCAATGGCGCCCATTCCTTTTAACAATGTTCTTCTATTTAATTCCCATTTGTTATCTTTAGACATAGACATTCTCACACACAAGAAAGGTTAACTATATATAAACCCAATTCATATATAGTTAACATTGAGTTAGATCATCTAAAAATAGACAAAGAAAATAATCGATAGAAAATGATTAAAAAGCCCCATTTAAAATAAGGTTTTAGTGAAATAATCTAGTAAAGATGACAAAAAAAGAATAATGGGATATCGTCATAAAACAAAGTAAGTAACGGATAGGTGTGGGAAAAATAAATGCAGAATTCTCAAGGAGTTAACTCGGTTGATATCGCTATTACCATTCTGGAATTTATTGCTTCGAATGGAGGTATTGCCCGATCGTCAGATATTGCAAAAGCCTGTTCGCTTTCAAAAAGTCGCTTACATAAGTATTTAGTCTCACTTTGTCGCTCAGAAATGTTATATCAAGAGAGTGAAGGGAGTCAGTATTGCTTAGGGAGTAAAATTCTTTTTTTAGCGCAGGCGACACCAAAACCGCAATCCATGATAGATGAAATTAATCAACTATTATGTGAGTTTAGAGATGAACATAATATGTCTACGGGATTGGTGATATCACAAGGTAATCAACTGTTTTTAACGCGTTACAACCGTAGCTTTAAACATGTTGATATCGATTTTTTGCCGGATACGCCTGTGCCTCATAAAGTCAGTGCTGCGGGGGCTATTTTTGCTACCTTCAGTGATTTAATAATTGAAGCAGATTTATCACAAAAGCAGAAGGATACCATTCGCCAACAAGGTTTTGCTATTCGCCATGAACCGGCTGAGGGAATTCCTGGCGCACAATCTATTTCATGTCCTGTACTGAATAAAAAAGGGGAAATGGTGGCGGCAGTATTGACGATGGGATTTATTGAACCAGAAAGACAAATGCAGTTAGGCAATGCATTGAAAGCAAAAATGGCGCATTTTTCCCGTTAATGGTTAAAGAACTTATTTAGGCACTTTTGCAGGAAAAGCAATGTGCCTAACATCGTGTATTGATTAATCAAATAGTCCTTTTGCCAGAATGTCGCCTTCTTGAGATATACCGGGTAACACAAAGTCATATCCACCACCAAAAGGTTTGATATAACGCTCTGGATTTTTACCTTCAGCTCGTCGCATATGAGTGTCAAATAGCACTCTCTAAAAGGATTAAATTTGACTTTGAGCACTCCAAAACTGTTTGGAGTGTGTCAGCGCCACAGCAGAAACTTGCTCTTCATTTGGTGGCAGGAAAAATGCAGGAGTCACTTTTAGCTCTTGTGCAATATGAAAGAGCATATCAACATCAATCTTACATAGCCCATTCTCATAACGTGAAAATTGTTGTTGGCTAATACCGACTCGTTCAGCGACAACCTTTGCTGACAAGCGAAGTTGCTGGCGTTGTTTACGAATTTTATGCCCAATAATTTGAGAGATGGGATAAATCTTTGACATTAGTGACCTCATTCTTCCTATCAACCACCAATAATATCCAATACATTGAATATCAAGTTTCCGTGATGGATCTTCAAAATAAACAAGCACTCCGACTTGAATGAGTAAAATCCATACTACTGTGTTATCGGTTAATTGGATGAATTATTTATACCTATCATGTTATAAGATGATATTAATTTTCATTAAACTATTTTGATATCCTTCTTTTTCCTAGCAGGATAGTCGAGATTTTTTTGATAAACAGTGCTATATATTGCCTAAACACTATTTTGTTTGCTATTTATGCTCGCATTTGTGATTAATAAAGAGTAAATAATGAAGTCATAACAAAAAAGATAAATCCCTCTTTGACTGTGTTTATACTCGAAAATACCTTTTATGTATTTTTATAATGGGCTATTTTTGAGTTTTTTTTTATATCACCAAGATTTCGTTTCTTAAATTCGTATCAAATTCAAACGGCTCTTCTCACTTTATTGAAATTTATAAAATTACATTCACATCTAATAGTCTACGGCGTTAAGATTGTTAACTATACTACTTAGGCAAGATTATAAGTGTTATAGGGTAATTATCTATTTATCGTCAAGGTCGAGATTATGAATGTAAAAGATATCATTCGTCATGAACCATTTGGAACATTGCTAGGCTATGCGCCGGGTGGTGTCGCGATTTACTCTTCAGATTACAGCAGTATTGATAAAGAAGACTATGCCGCTAATGATTCATTCCGTAGTTATATTGGTAATGAATATATGGGGCACAAGTGGCAGTGTGTTGAGTTTGCACGCCGTTTTCTCTATTTGCATTATGGCGCTGTATTTACTGATGTGGGAATGGCTTATGAGATCTTCTCACTGCGTTTTTTACGTAAAACCATCGATGACGATATATTACCATTACAAGCTTTTCCAAATGGTAGCAAACAACCGCCTGCTGTGGGCGCTTTGCTGATTTGGCAAGAAGGTGGAGAGTTTAAAGTAACAGGGCATGTTGCTGTGATTACTGAAGTGCTTAAAGATAAAATTCGTATTGCGGAACAAAATGTTATTCACACTAGATTACCAGCAGGGCAACAGTGGACTCGAGAATTACCCCTTAAAGAGACGAATAACGGTTATTTTATTCAAGATACCTTCGATAATACAACGCTACTAGGTTGGATGATCCAAACAGAGCCTAATGCTTATAGCCTTCCTCAACCTAAAATAATGCCAGAATTACTCAATATTCATGCTGAACAGCTTGATAATAAAGGTCAATTAGATGGCAAATGGTTAGATGAAAGTTCGCCTCTAGAAAAAGCTTACGTCGATGCGCAACATGGCCATATTATCAATCAAAATAGTTATGAATATTTCACCATTTCAGAAAGTGCAGAACAGGAACTTATTCGTGCAAGTAATGAAATGCATTTGATGTATTTGCATGCAACTGAAAAAGTGTTGAAAGACGATAAGTTACTGCGTTTATTCGATATTCCTGAAGTATTATGGCCTCGTATTCGTTTGTCATGGCAAAACAGACGCCATCAAATGATCACAGGACGATTAGATTTTTGTATGGATGAACGTGGTGTCAAAGTTTATGAATATAATGCTGACTCTGCCTCTTGCCATACAGAAGCAGGCTTAATCATCGAAAAATGGGCACAGAAAGGTGGAATTAAAGCGGGCTTTAATCCCGGCGAACGATTACTTGATGCATTAGCAGATGCTTGGAAACATTGTGATGCAAAACCTTTTGTGCATATTCTTCAAGATGATGATAGTGAAGAAGATTATCACGCTCTCTTTATGCAACAAGCACTGACTCAGGCAGGTTATCACAGTAAAATTCTACGTGGATTAGATGAGCTTCATTGGAATAGTCGTGGTCAATTGATTGATGCAGACAAGCGGGTTGTTGAATGCGTTTGGAAAACATGGGCTTGGGAAACGGCGTTAAACCAACTAAGAGAAGAGAGTGAGCAACAAGCACTTATCCCGATTCGGACAGGACATCCTGAAGGTGAAGTCCGCTTGGTTGATGTGCTTTTACGTCCTGAAATTACAGTTTTTGAACCGCTTTGGACGCTTATTCCTAGTAATAAAGCGATCCTACCTATTCTATGGCAATTGTTCCCTGATAACCCTTATTTATTAGATACGGATTTCACGGTGACACCGCGTCTTGCTCAAAGTGGTTATGCAGTTAAACCAATAGCGGGTCGTTGTGGTAGTAACATTGGGTTAGTTGATCACAAAGAGAATGTGTTAGATGAGACCAATGGCCAATTTGATCATCAAGAAAATATTTACCAAGAACTATGGTGCTTACCAAAAGTGGCAAATCGTTATATCCAAGTTTGCACCTTTACTGTTGGTGGGCATTATGGTGGTTGTTGTTTACGTTCAGATCCAACGTTAGTGATTAAAAAAGAGAGTGATATTGAACCGTTAATTGTGATTGAAGATAAACACTTTTTAGCTAAATAAGATCATAGACGTTAAGAATGAAGAAATAATAGACCCGCCTAATTGGCGGGTTTATTGTGAAAATAACGAGATCCTTAGTGAGAAATAGAATGATACAAAAATTTGAAACGCTTAGTGAATTATTAGCCTCGCTTTCAACTCTTGAATCTAATGAGTGGATTTATACGGAAATTACAACTTGGGATCGTGATCCTGATCGGGCAATTTTTTATTACATTCCTTGGGATTATCTTCAAGAATTACCTGATGATGAGATTTATCTTGATGATGAAGATCTGGAAATGCCAAAAGTTGTTGAAGATAAAAATTTACGGGGCTGGATGGTCGTTTGTGATTTAGTGTTATTTTATCAAACCCAACAAGCTCAACAAAAAAACTTGCAGTGGGTTATTGAAGAAATTAACTATTATCGTGAGTATGATGCCTTTCGGTGTTTGAGTTAGATTTTAGTCTTAGTAATTAAATATCAAATTATTATAGTTAATTATTTGATATTTAATGATTTTATTTATGACTTTTTATTTTAATAGAGAATATTTTCAATATTGGGCCAATCATCGGCATAATGATCTGTCATTAATAAAAAACATTCGGCAATAGCGCGAGGTAAAGATTGATGTTCGACAGTGTCTTTTTCTAGTGAAGTGACAGACCATACTTTATTTTCTTGATGATAAGAGCATGACATTTGACAATCTTCTAATAAAGAAAGTGCATCCTCGGCATTTTTAAGTAAATCAAATATTGCCCCATCGGGATCTAAAGAGCTCCACACTTTTTCGGTTTCTGTATCAAATTCGATTTCATAGCCATAACGACGATAGATAGCGGTTAGGTTTATTTGAAAATCCGTGTAATGGCTATAACGATGAATCGGGGGCTGGTAGGTATCTGGCTCTTGGGATTGTCGATGATGGTTATAGTTTTGAATTTGTTTTTCACGAGCCTGAGCGCGTTGATAGCCTTCACCGCCAAATTCTAAAATACGCGCTTTACGATGAGCATCACTAAACTCAAGTACTGCCGGCCCATAATAGAGACCTTCTTCTGTTTGCACATCGAGAAGATCAACTAAAATATAATGTTTATCTTTTGCGATGTCGTTTTTATTTACGATTGTCAGCCCTGCGTATTCTGCAATGGCAATAAGTTGTCGTGTTGTGAATGTCATCTCTTTCATCGTATTTCCCTTAAGAAATTAAATTACATGCTTTCCCTAATTTGTTTTTTCAGCCACTGAATGAAAAGCTGTACTTTAGCATTATTCTTTTCATTTCGAGTGACAAGATAATAACGCTGAGCACATAAAAACTCACTATTATTAAAAGGAATAATTAATTCTTTACTAGCCAGTTGTTTTTGTACTAAACGTTTTCTGCCCATTGCCACGCCTGAGTGGTTAACTGCGGCAATAACAGCAAGATCAGAGCGATCAAAACAGATATTGCTACGATGAGGAAAAAGTGAAAGTCCCATATATTCACCCCAAGCTCGCCATTCGTCGAAATCAGAATTATTACTCCAAGCTTGTCTATCATGTAGCAAAGTACAATTAGAAAGATGATGAATATTACCAATAAGCTCATGTTTTTTAGCGTATTTAGGGCTACATACAGGAATAATAGATTCTGAAATTAAATCTTCGCAATATAGATTTTGCAGTGTCTTATCATCAAAATAGATTGCGAGATCAATACCATAACCTCGAAAGTTAATATCATCATTTCCTGTAAGTAGATTTAATTCAATAGATGGGTAACGCTCAGTAAAATCTGAAATACGAGGAACTAACCAACATTGGGCAATAGAGGGGCGTGAATATACGGTGAGAATACCCGAGATTTCTTGATTATGAATATCTAAAATTTCTTGGTTAATATCTTCGAGTGTTTTTTTAAGTGCCCAATAAATGCGTTCACCTTCTTCTGTTAACTCTATTCGGCGATGAAAGCGGTTAAAGAGCTTAATGCCTAACTCTTCTTCTAATGTATTAATTCGGTGGCTAATGGCACTGGGGGTTAATGACAGTTCTTCTGCCGCTAAAGCGAATGAAAGATGGCGACCTGTTGCTTCAAAAGTGTGAAGTCTTGCTAATTGATAACTGGATAATCGTTTATTTCTTAAAATCACGTTAGAAGATTCAAACATTCTTTTATTCTCGTTTTGTTATTAATAGTAACGCTAATTAACAATCAAGCTAATGTTAAGATGAAATATCCGGCTATTCTTCATCATAATAGGGTTATTTGTGAATTTAATCACTTATTAGGGTTAATTGATTTCATCTTAGTGTAAATTTTAATCATTTGTAAGTATTAAATGATTAATATTCAATATGAATAACAATAAATAAAATATTTGGGATGGATATATGGATTCAACGTTATGGGTGCTAGGTACTCTTATAATGAGTATCTTGCTCATTGTTTTTACTATAATAAAATTTAAGTTTCACCCGTTTTTAGCGTTACTATTGGCGAGCTTCTTTGTGGGGACAGCAATGAAGATGAACCCTTTAGAAATGGTAAATGCGATTGAAAATGGTATTGGCGGTACGTTAGGGTTTTTAGCGGCAATTATCGGTTTAGGCACTATTCTGGGTAAGATGATGGAAATATCAGGTGCCGCAGAACGCATCGGTATTACATTACAAAAATGCCGTTGGTTATCTCCAGACGTTATTATGGTATTGGTTGGTCTTATTTGTGGTATTACACTCTTTGTTGAAGTGGGTGTGGTATTACTTATTCCTCTTGCTTTCTCAATTGCGAAAAAAACAAATACCTCATTATTAAAGTTAGCCATTCCACTATGTACAGCATTAATGGCCGTTCACTGTATTGTTCCTCCTCATCCTGCTGCACTATTCGTGACTAATGAATTAGGGGCAGATATGGGAACTGTTATTGTTGCAGGTCTTGCTGTTGGTTTAGTCGCGTCTTTAGTCGGTGGTCCTTTATTCTTAAAAATGTTAGGCGAGCGCTTACCATTTAAAACTGTGCCTGAAGAATTTTCTGATATGGAAATTCGTGAAGAAAAAGATTTACCTTCATTAGGTGCCACACTATTTACTGTTTTATTACCTATTGTTCTGATGCTGATAAAAACAGCCGCAGAATTAAATATGACTAAAGGTACATCGGTTTATACCGCATTACAGTTTATTGGTAACCCTATTACTGCGATGTTTATTGCCGCTTTTGTTGCTTATTATGTGTTAGGTATTCGCCGTAATATGGGCATGAATACGTTATTGAAGAAAACAGAAGATAGCTTTAGCTCTATTGCCAATATCTTATTAATTATTGGTGCGGGTGGGGCTTTTAATGGCATTTTAAAAGGTAGTGGTTTAAGTGAATCTTTAGCACTAATTCTTTCTAACTTAGATATGCATCCTATTTTATTGGCTTGGTTAGTCGCCATTATCCTTCATGCTGCAGTGGGTTCTGCAACCGTTGCAATGATGGGCGCGACGGCAATTGTTGCACCTTTAATGCCTTTATATCCAGACATTAGCCCTGAAATTATTACATTAGCAATTGGTTCAGGTGCTATTGGTTGTACCATCGTCACAGACTCACTGTTTTGGCTAGTCAAACAGTATTGTAATGCAACTTTAAGTGAAACTTTTCGTTTTTACAGTGTCGCGACCTTTATTGCCTCCTTTGTCGCATTAGGCGGTACATTTATGCTTTCTTTTGTCATATAAAAGAGAACGACTATGAGCCATATAGATATAAATAAATTAATCAGTCAGTTTCCACTCGTTCGTGACTTAGTGGACTTAAAAGAAGTGGTTTGGTTTAACCCAAAAGTGACCACCACTGACCAGGGACTTCCATATGTTGGTTTAACGCAAGATGATGTCATTGATGCGCAAGCACGACTACAACGTTTTGCACCTTATTTAGCTAAAGCATTTCCAGAAACAGCGGTTACTCAAGGAATTATTGAATCAGAAGTGGTTGATATTCCTAAAATGAAAATTGCGCTTGAACAGCGTTATAACACATCCATTAGCGGTCAGTTGCGTTTGAAAAAGGATAGTCATCTTCCTATTTCAGGTTCAATTAAAGCACGTGGTGGGATTTATGAAGTATTGACTCATGCTGAGAAATTGGCGATCAACGCGGGATTATTAAGTACAGATGATAATTATGAAAAATTATTTTCTGATAAATTCCGTGAATTCTTTAGCCAATACAGTATCGCCGTAGGCTCAACAGGCAACTTAGGTATGTCTATTGGGATCATGAGTGCGAAATTAGGCTTTAGCGTGAGTGTTCATATGTCTGCTGATGCACGTCAGTGGAAAAAAGATAAATTACGTTCTCATGGCGTTAATGTTGTTGAATATGAACAAGATTACAGTATTGCGGTAGAAGAAGGTCGCAAAGCAGCAGAGAAAGATCCTAACTGTTTCTTTATTGATGATGAAAACTCAAAAACATTGTTCTTGGGTTATGCCGTAGCGGGATTACGTTTAAAACGCCAATTTGAAGAACAAGGTGTTCGTGTCGATAGTGAACATCCTTTGTTTGTGTATCTGCCTTGTGGTGTTGGTGGTGGCCCTGGGGGGGTTGCTTTTGGGTTAAAACTGGCATTTGGTGATGCAGTACACTGTTTATTTGCAGAGCCTACACATTCACCTTGTATGTTATTGGGTGTTTACACTCAGTTACATGAAGGCATCTCTGTACAAGAGATGGGCATCGATAACGTCACTGCCGCTGATGGTCTTGCTGTTGGCCGTGCATCAGGCTTTGTTGGTCGAGCAATGGAGCGGTTAATTGATGGTTATTACACTATCGATGACCAAGCGCTTTATGACTTACTCAGCTTATTAAATAAAGAAGAAGGGATTAAATTAGAACCGTCGGCTTTAGCGGGAATGGTCGGTGCTGTACATGTCACTCAAGCTAAAGATTATCTGCAAGGTTTATCACTAGATAGTCAAAAAATGCAAAATGCAACGCATTTAGTATGGGCAACGGGAGGAGGGATGGTACCTGCGGATGAAATGCAAAAATATCTCGCTCAAGGGAAATAGCATGTAGAGCGAAGGCGGTCATCTTTTGTTCTGATAGCCTTTTAAAAAATAAAGGGAATAGTACAGGTATCTTGGATCGTTATCTAAAACAATAATAGCGTAGCCATGTGTTATACCAAGTGTTACATCAAACATTCACACCAGGATGTCACACCAGGGAAAATGTCGTAGTATTATTATAAAAAGAGGCACCCAATGGGTGCCTCAATTACTATTTTTGTAAAATTTCTATATTGCAATAGCGTTATTCTAAAATAAACATGCCATAAGGATGGATCTGCAAGTAATAACTATCACCAACATTGGGCTGAAGCTGTGTGGCATTGACTTGTAATAGTAAGGTTTGATTTTGCCATTCTACGGTCACTTCATATTGAGGCCCCATATAAGCGACATGGACAATTTTACATTGCTGACAGGCATCGCCTTGTTGAGATAAAGTGATAGCTTCAGGTCTCACTCCGACTCTAACTTCTGTTTTATTTGTATTAAACGTATCTGGCTTTGGCAAACGATATTGGAAGATATCAACATAATCAGCGCCCAATGTGGCTGGGAATAAGTTTGCATCTCCCATAAAACTTGCCATAAATTCAGACGCGGGTTGGCGATAAAGAGTTTGCGGTGAACCTAATTGCATTATCTTCCCTTTATTCATTACTAAAACCATATCAGAAACTGCAAAGGCTTCACTTTGGTCATGGGTGACATAAAGAGAGGTAATATTAAACTGTTGTTGTAACTCACGAATTTTCTCTCTCATACTACGACGTAAGTTAGCATCAAGGTTACTTAATGGCTCATCAAAAAGCAGCACTTTAGGTTTCAAAATTAACGCACGCGCTAAGGCGACACGTTGTTGCTGTCCACCCGATATTTGGTCAACAAAGCGGTCTTCAAAGCCCGCTAAATCCACCAGTTCTAAAGCTTCAGAGACACGTTGTTTAATTTCAGCTTTAGGACGTCCTAGCATTTTTAAGCCATAGCCAATATTTTCTCCCAAAGACATATGAGGGAAAAGGGCATAAGATTGAAATACCATACAGATATCACGTTGCTGGATAGAGCGGTCAGTCACATCTTCACCATCGATGAAAATTTTACCTTCTGTCGGTTTTTCTAACCCCGCCACTAAACGTAACACCGTTGTTTTACCGCAACCTGAAGGTCCTAATAATGAAACCATTTTGCCTTGTGGAATAGACAAACTGAGATCTTCAATTACTGTGTTAGTGCCAAAACGCTTAATGACATTTTTCAGTTCAACGAAATGTTGTTGTGTCATGATTTAGACTCCGTATTACTGTGCATTTTTGGCTTTAGAGCGTGAAACACGGGCTTCGCCAATCAAATAGTCAAATAAGAAAATAATTGCCAACATCACGACGATTAAAATTGAGCCGTAGGCAATTGCGACGCCGTATTCACCATCTTCAACACGGTTTAAAATATACGCGGTGGCAACGCGTGTATCCGGTGTAACAAGGAAGACGATGGCACTGACAGTGGTAATGGCACGCACAAAGCTATAAATCAGTGCAGACAAAATAGCAGGGCGCAATAGTGGTAATAGCACATAGAAAATGGTTCTCATTGAGTTCGCTCTTAAACTTAGAGAAGCTTCATCAAGCGATTTATCAATTTGCCCTAATCCCGCAATACCTGCACGTATTCCCACGGGGACGTTACGCATTGTCATTGAGATAATGACAATTGCCGCCGTTCCCGTTAAATAGAACGGCGAGTCGTTAAACGCAAGAATATAAGAGACACCGGCGACGGTTCCTGGTACGGCGAAACAAAGCATTGTTGTGAACTCGATACTTTTTTTACCTTTAAAGTCTTGGCGTACCACAATATAGGCAATTAATAGTCCGAGAATTGCCGTAATCGGCGCTGCGATACCTGCATATAACAAGGTATCTAATAATGAAGGCCATGCCCCGTCATTCATTCCTTGACCAAATAGTTTGATAAAGTTATCAAGTGTTAAGGTGTAATCAACCCCCCAGTTAACGGTGAAACTACCGTAGAAAATACTGCCATAGAGCAGGATATTAAAAATAACCCAAATACCGAGAATGGTTGTGACAAACGCTATCAGTGAAGATGGAAGGGGTTGAACATCACCACGATAAGATTTACCAGAAACCGTGACATAAGAGCGTTTACCAATCCACATATACTGCACACAGAACACTAATAGTGAGAAAACTAAGAGTGACGCACCTAGTGTGCTGGCTGATTGATAATCCAGTTGAGAGCCAGTGATATAGAAGTAAATTTGTGTGGCAATAACGTCAAAGTTGCCCCCTAAAACCAAGGGATTACTAAAGTCAGCAAGAGATTGCACAATCACAATTAAAAATGCATTGGCTAATGCTGGCTTAAGTAACGGCATAAAAACATTAAAGAAGGTTTGATAGCGGTTGGCTCTTAACGTGTAAGACGCTTCTTCTAATGAAGGATGAATGGTTTTAATGGCACCATCTAAGATCATAAATGACATAGGGGTAAAGGCGAGCACTTGCGCTAACCAAATGCCCGTAAAGCCATATAACCAGTTGGTATTTTCAAGTCCTGCGTATGTGGCGAGGAACTCTGTCACATAACCTGAACGTCCCATCATCAATGTCACCCCTAAACCGACAACAAAGGGAGGAGTAACAATAGGTAAGATAGAAAATACACGACCAATAATTGCCGAGCGTACAGCAATACGAGATGTATAAATTGCTAGAATTAAACCAAAGAACGTACAACCTATCCCTACGGCAATAGAGAGTGCAATAGAGTTGAGCATCACTTGCACAATATGAGCTTGGCTTAAAATAGCGATAAACTCAAAAGGTGCAAAATTGCCTGCACTATCTTTAAACATCGGAATAAAAATAGCGATGCTAGGAAAGATAATAAAGACACCAATCAGCGCAACAACGGTGATTAAAGAGCCGATGACAAAGCTATCACCGCCTAGCCATTCAAGGCGTGTTAAGGCAGTTTTCATGATCATCCCCAAAGAAATAAAGAGGATGATCGCAGAATAACCTAAGCCCCGTCCTTCAAGGGTTGCACTGACTATCGCAATTAATGCACAAAATAGGGCAAAACTCGCGTCAAAATAGTGGCGAGCGCGATTTTCACGCTTAGGCGCAGTTAATGGGCGCAATAGCAGTAAACTCGGTAATAAAAACCAGAGCCAACTGATATTAACGTTACTCCAACCGTAAGCGGTGAGTAATTCATCTGCTGTTGAATCTAAAAGACCGTAGTCAAGGCTCCATGATGGTAGTAACGCAAATGCCATCCATGCAATTAGGATCCATAAAAATATGGGATCCCGCCTCTTTTTTTCAGGTAAAGCGAGTGTATGAGACATAAATCCCCCGAGAGTAAATGTATTTATTATTATGAGAAAAAGAGAGCGAGAGACTATCTCGCTCTATTAATAGGTTATTTACCCATTTTTACTTCGGTAACCCACTTATTAATCAACTCTTTACGCACTTCACTATCGCCATATTTATCCATGTCGTAGTTAATGAGTTTTAAGTCTGATAATTTCAGTGCCATAGGTGAAGATTCAGCCGAGGTATTGGTTAGAATTTGGTAAGATTTACCTTCTTTCCAGCTAATTTCCTGAGCTTCTTTTGAAAGTGTCCAATCTACGAATAATTTTGCGTTATCCATATTGCGGGCATTTTTAATGATACTGACACCACCGATTTCATAGCCTGTACCCTCACAAGGTGAAATTAATTCAAGTGGAGCACCATTTTCAACTTCTAATGAGTAATCATGTAGGAAGCCAATACCAATGGCAGCTTCACCACGCGCTGCATTTCGTGCGGGTGCAATACCTGATTTGGTGTATTGAGAGATATTTGTATTGATTTTCTTTAGGTAATCAAAGGCTTGTTCAGTACCCCATAATTGGTCAAAGGTTGCCAGTGCTGTGTAAGCGGTTCCTGAACTTTGTGGATCGGCAATTTGAATTTCACCTTTATATTCAGGTTTAATGAGATCTTTCCAGCACGTTGGAATGGCGATACCTTTTTCTTTTAAGCGATCTTTATTGACGCCAAAACCTAAAATACCAACATAGACCGCAGAAGAGTAGTTACCTTTACGTTTAGCGGGATCACGAAATTGTGGCATGATTTGATCGAGATTAGGAGAAACATAAGGCTCTAGCAGATCCATTTCACCCGCTTGTGAGTGAGGATCCATAGTACCACCATACCAAACGTCAGCTTGAGGATTACGTTTTTCAGCTTCGATTTTTGCCAAGGTACTTCCCGAACCATTACGAACGAAAGTCGTTTTCACATCATACTTTTCGGCAAAGGCTTTTGTTTCAGCTTCACACATTGCATTTGTCGCACTACAGTAAACGACTAAGCGGCCAGCCGCATTTGTTGATAAGCTAACCGCAGAAAGAGCAAGACCAGCCGCAACAAGTGTAGAGAGGGTTTTCAATTTCATGTTCAGAACCTTTTAAATGTGTCGTCATCGGAAAATGAAAGTGGACCAACTAAATGTTGTTGTTTGCTAACATCAGCAATCAACAACGGCATTAGTAAGAGTCCCATTAAGGCCGCAGCACTGGTTAATAATGCAAACATCCCAGTCCAACCATAATGCGCCATGACCTGACTTAATGGCCAACCTGCCATTGCCGCCCCTAAATAGGCAAACAATCCCAAGTAGCCTGTTACCGTGCCTGCCGCGTTTTTATGGCAATATTCTGTTGCAGCAAGCCCGATTAACATCTGTGGTCCGAACACAAAAAAACCGATACTAAAAAAACAGGCTGCGAGCAAAGCATAATGATGAATTGGAATTAACCAAAGTGCTGTTACAGCGGTAAAAAGCCCGAGTGAAAACAGCAATATCATTGGCGCTCGCTGGCCGCGGAATAATAAATCCGAGCCCCAGCCTGAACATAACGCCCCGAGTAACCCTCCCATCTCGAACAAAGAGAGAATGGCATTAGCACTCAATAAGTTGGCACCATGTGTTTCTGATAACCAGATATTTCCCCAATCGTTAATCGCCATGCGTATGAGATAAACTAAAATATAGGAAAAACCCAGTAACCAAATCATTCGGTTAAATAAAATGGTCTCTTTCAAAATAGTTAGCATAGGTTTAGGGGGTGAGGCCTGCTCTTGACGTAATTCAAAAACATCGCGCCGCCACACACCCACAGTAGGAAGTCCTTCCTCTGCGGGGGTCCCTTTTAATCGTACACACAACCATAGCCCAATGATGATGCCGATAATACCGGGCACAAACAGGGCGACTTGCCAACTATAATGCGTCGCTAGCCACGCAGTTAAAATGGGAAGACTCATCCCGCCAAGGTTAATTGAGATATTCCATAATCCCCACCAGAAACCACGTTCATTACGTGAATACCAGTGTGTTAACAACCTTGCACAAGGAGGCCATCCAAAGCCTTGAAAGAAACCATTTAGTGCCCAGACCAAAAGCAGTGCAGGAAATGAAAGACAATAGGCAAAAATAATATTCATAATGCCTGTCATCACTAATCCCACACCCATAAACCAGCGGTATCCCCATTTGTCATGGAAAACACCAGAAACAAATTTAGATAAACCGTAAGTGAGATAAAAAAGGCTGGCTATCCAACCGATATCCCCTTTATCTAAATTCAACTCAACTTGCATAATGGGCATCACAAAGTTGACGCTTTTACGTGTGAGATAGAAAGTGGCATAACCGATAATCATCGACAGCATTAAATTTTTGCGCCAAAAGTTATAGGTCTTATTAATTGATGCCGTATTTTCACCTGACATAACATCCTCTTTGATGTTGCAAATGTAAAAAAAATGTCGTGAAAAAGAATGAGATAAGGTTGTAGATGACTAAGAATTATTCTTAGTTTTCACTGTTTTCTTTTGAATTTGTGGGTAAGTTAACAATTATTTTCGTACCGTGATGGTTAATCACTTCCCATTCTCCGCCTAAAGCACGAATGCGTTCTTCTATGCCTCGTAATCCAAAGCCACTACTTTGTTGTACTGATAGTGAGGTTGGTAACATACCAACGCCATTATCACTAATAACTAGCCGTAAACAGGTTTTATTTTGAGTTAGTGAGATTTGGATATAGGTTGCGTTAGCATGTTTACTAATGTTGTTTAACAGTTCTTGTACTAAACGGTAGAGGGTAAAAATAATGGTTTCGTTTTCGGGCTCTTTCTCTAACGAGTAATTAAAATTACAGGTAATGCCGTTGTCATCAAAAGCAAATTCGTTGATTAAATGATGGAGCGCTTTTTCAAGCGACATTTCGTCTAAAACAGGAGGACGTAATTGTCTAAGTAATTGACGTGTAGATTGATGAATTTGTAGGGCGAGTCGTTCGATTTGCTCTCCGGTTTGGCGTGTTTTGTCGTTATCTGCTGTTTTTTTGATGAGCATCGATTGAATTTGAATGGCAGTAATATTCTGCCCAATTTCATCATGTAATTCGCGTGCAATAGCTTTTTTAACATCTTCTTCGGTATGAACCAGTTTTTCCATAAGATCACGACGAGCTTGCAACTCTTGTTCTAGGCGTAGACGGTAATGGCGTAAATTATGAGCAAGTTGTTGTTGGCGGCTAATCGCAATTCCTAAGCCAATACCAATAATAGCTTGTGTGGTTAAAAACATTTCTAACTCACGCAAATCATTAAATGCGCCATTCACTTGGCGAGCAAACGTAATCATTAAACTGCCTAATAATGCAGATAATACGCCACCTTGCCAGCCATAACGGTAAGCCATAAAGACATTAGGAATAAAAACAAGGATAACTAATAATCGCTCTATCTCGGGTGTTAAGAAAAACTGAGCACTTAACCCAATAAGGCAAAATAGAAATCCCCACATCAGCAAAGAAGTTCTTAGTGGGGGATCGGGAGTACCATTAGAAATTAGGGTACGACTTTGTAATTCACGAAGATATTCATAAAGTAAAAAGACAAAAGGTGCGAGTAATATGCCACCGGTGACAGAGGTGAGGAAAATTCCGCTGGTGGTATTAATAGAGAAACCAAGAATAAAGGCTTGCAACAGGCTATTAAAACCCACGGCACCAATTAATAGGGTTAAGCGTTGCCAATACAAAGGATATCGCCACCAAATACGTTGAACTTCGAGTGCGACAACGAGGCTGAGTATTGGTGAGAGATAAATAATCGCGTGTGTAATTAATTGCTCTTGCGCTAACCAGTAATAAAGCCCCCATTCTGCAAATAACATCGGTAGCCAAAAGCGACGCCAGAGTAAAATTATGAGGGCTAATCGCAGACCTTGAGGTAAGAAAAGAGCCGCTTGTTGCCCATTTTTACTTAAATAGAAGCCAATCACCCAAAGTGATAGCCAAAGTAAAGAGTAGGTGAGTAATAAAAAGAGGGATTGAAGAAGAAAACGGAGTCCCCTTTTCATGTTATAGCGATCCGGTAATCAACTGATTTTTTAAGGCGAAATGAACTAAATCGATGGTTGTTTCACAGCCTAATTTACCGAGTACATTGGCGCGATGAACGTGTACAGTCTTATGACTAAGATTCAGTTTTACGGCAATGGTTTTGACATTAATTCCTTGGACTAAAAGATTAAAAATTTCTCTTTCACGGGGGGTTAAGGTATGTAGCGCACTGTCTTCTTCAGGCGTTTGTCGCAATGCTTTCATCGCATCAGAACAAAGATAACAGCCACCTTGATGTACGGCGCGTACAGCTTGTACTAACTCTTCAGGGCCACAACGTTTAGTTAAATAACCACGAGCGCCAGAGTCTAGTGCACTTTGAACAAAAGCAGGGGTGTCATAGATGCTTAAAATAATAGTGCGAAAATCAGGGCGCTTTTGTTTTAAGCGACTTTGGAGTTGTAGACCACTTTCGCCGGGCATAGAGAGATCCATAACCGCAACATCAATATCGTCATGTGCTAAATAAGGCCATGCTTCTTGCCCATTAGAATATTCACCCACGATGTGAATATCAGGCTCTAACATTAAGAGTTGTGCAAAACCAGAACGCACAACAATGTGATCATCTACTAAAGCAACTTTTATCATAATTTTTTATTAGTCAGAGGGTAGTTAGACAATACTTATATGATTTATAACAATCTACTGAAAGATAAGCGAGGAAAAATGGAGAAGAAACTCTGTTTTGAACCTGATATCTCGTTTTTATTAAGGGGGATCGTGACAAGCAAATAATAATGGGTTATTTATTGTTCTTGTTAATTGTTTCCCATAAGCAGGGAACCTCTGCCTATGGGAAGTGGAGCAATCATTTATGGGTTAAGCCACTTGGACGGGGACGGCTTTGGCAATGCGCTTCATTTCATTATTGTCTTCAAAATAGGCGATATTGGGTTTATGACTGCGTGCATCACTATCAGGGATCTGCACATAAGAACAAATAATTAAGCGATCACCAACCGCAGCTTTACGTGCGGCAGCACCATTGACCGAAATAATACGCGAGCCTCTTTCTGCGCAAATGGCGTAAGTTGAAAAACGTTCGCCATTATCAACGTTATAAATATCAATGGCTTCATTTTCAAGAATGCCCGCGGCATCCATAAAATCCTGATCAATTGCGCAAGAGCCTTCATAGTGAAGATCGGCTTGTGTGACTTTTACGCGATGTAGTTTGCCTTGTAACATTGTGCGTAGCATGGTTGTGTTTCCTATTGTTCTAATTATGAAGATTAAACAAGGTTAACTTGTTGGTTATCAATTAAGCGAGTATTACCCAGCCATGCTGCCATTAGGATCACTGCTCGACGGCTCTCTTCATTTAATGGAGTGAGGGTATCTGCATCACAAATAAAGCACTCATCTGCACGAAAACCTTTCTGCTCTAAGGTGTTTTTGGCACTTTGCAGTAGCTGATTAATGTCATGATTACCTGATGCTAATTGTTCTGCGATTTCTTGCATCGTTTGATAAAGTGCAGGCGCTTGTTGTTTTTCGTTATCAGATAATAGGCGATTACGTGAACTGAGTGCTAAACCATTTTTGTCACGTACGATAGCAACAGGAATAATACTCGTATCCATACATAAATCGTTTACCATCTTTTTGATGATTTGCAGTTGTTGGAAGTCTTTTTCACCAAACATTGCAACATCAGGTTGTACAAGATTAAAAAGTTTACTGACAACGGTTGTGACACCACGGAAATGACCTGGTCGACTTGCCCCTTCTAATACGCTAGATAATACAGGTACATCAACAGTAGTTTGATTTTCCATTCCGTGCGGATACATCTCTTTTGCTGAAGGCGCAAAGATAATATCGACTTGTTTATCACGCAGTAACTCACAATCTTCTTGTAAAGTACGAGGATAGTTTGCTAAATCGGCTTCTCTATCAAATTGAAGTGGATTAACAAATATAGATGTGATCACGACATCTGCGTGAATACGGGCTTCTTCAATGAGTTTCAGGTGACCTTCATGAAGATTACCCATGGTTGGAACCAATGCAATGCGTTTACCTTCTTGCTTTAACCGCTTGATTTCTCGGCGTAAGATAAGCGTAGTTTCAATAATTAGCATGGCGTGACTCCTTTACGATATTGATAATTAAGATAGTAAATTAGTTAAATGAATGTTTTTCTTCGGGAAACAAGCCTTGTTCAACGTGTTGAACATAAAGGCTAACAGCCCCTTTTAATGAGCCTGCTTCTTGTAAAAAATCTTTTGAAAACTTAGGCGCTTGAGGTGTTAAGCCCAATAAGTCATGCATTACAAGAATTTGTCCATCAGTGACATTACCTGCGCCGATACCAATAACAGGCATCGTTAATGCGTCTGTAATCGCTTTAGCCAGAGTAACAGGAACACATTCTAATACTGCCAATTGTGCTCCTGCATTTTCAAGGGCGATAGCATCTTGCTTTAACTGCTCGGCTTCATCATGTTCTCTGCCTTGGACTTTATAACCGCCAAAAACATTGACAGATTGTGGTGTTAATCCTAAATGGATACAGACAGGAACCGCACGCTCAGCCAGCATTTTTACTGTTGGAATTAGCCAGCGACCTCCTTCAATCTTCACCATATTAGCCCCTGCTTGCATCAGAATGCCGGCATTAAGGCAAGCTTGTTCAGGTGTTGAATAAGACATAAAAGGCATATCAGCAATTAAGAAAGCATTCGGCGCACCCGCTCTGACACAACGGGTGTGGTAAGCAATTTGTTCAACCGTAACAGGTAACGTGCTGTTATGACCTTGTAGTGTCATTCCTAAGGAATCACCAATCAACATCGCTTGAATACCTTCTTGTGCAAAAAGGCGAGCAAAACTTGAATCATAAGCGGTAAGTGTGGCGAATTTTTTCTTTTCTTGCTTATAGCGATTCAGCGTTGAAAGCGTAGTGGGTTTCATTGCAACAAACTCCATCATTGTCGTTTTTTGTGTGTAGATAACATTATTGCTTAGTGTAATATATTGTTTATTAAGGAAAATATTTAGTTATCAAAATAAAGCCGCTTTCGATTGTAGCATTTAAGGATTAAAAACGAAGAAAAAGTAACGCAATGAGCAATAAAAAATAATAATTGTTAATTTTTATTTATATTTATCAATCGATTATAGGTTAAAAATAAATATGAAAGAGTTTAAAGATTGAGAAGAAGAGGTGAGTTTGAAAAATCGAGGGAAAGAAAAAGCGAAGTGATAGGTTGATACTGTTTATATTTTTTTACAGTATCAACCTTTAGCATTAAAGGCGTATTAGTGTGAAATTACCACTTTTCCATGCCATTTTCAGGCACTAGTGCCAATCTATCTGCTAATAACTCGCCATCAGGAAAGCGAAGATCTGGGGCTAATTCAGCTAATGGATAAAGCATAAATTCGCGTACTTTAAGTCCGTAATGAGGTACGGTTAATCGCTCAGTTTGGATCACATCATCACCAAATAACATAATATCAAGATCAAGCGTTCTTGGCCCCCAACGATGGCCTTCTTTTCTGACACGACCTTGTGCTAATTCAATCGCTTGTGTGTTATTAAGTAACTCTTCTGGTGTTAATGTTGTATCAATCGCAACAGCAACATTAAGGTAATCAGGCTGATCTTGCGGCCCCATTGGGCGAGTACGATACCAAGATGATTGTGCAATCAATGTTGTGTGCGGGATCTCACTGATTGCCTTAATCGCTGAATTCACCTGATTTTCAGGTGAATCCAAATTACTTCCCAAAATGATATAAACACGTTTTTTCTGCTTATTCATTGGTGTTCTCTTGTCTAGATGCAGATTTAGCACTTGGATGGCGAGGGCGTTTACGAGGACGCGGACGCCTGCGAACAGGTGCTTGACCTAATTCAGAGACCATTGAGCGTTGTTGCGTATTGTTAGATGCTTGGAAATCAGCCCACCAATTTGCTAATGCTTCAAGATCGGGATTACGTTGTACATTGGCACGTAATTCCAGTAAATCGAACGCGGCACGGAATTTAGGGTGTTCAAGTAATTTATTCGCACGACGACCTTGGCGTTTAGGTAAGCGTTGTTGTAATTGCCAGATATCACGCATTGTTGTGGTAATGCGTTTTGGTATTGCAATAGTACGGCATTGCTCATCTAAAATATCATTCATCGCCATAGAGAAAGAGTCATAGTAAGAAAGACCGCTTTCTTGGACTAATTTTTCAGCATGTTCAATTAATGGATACCATAGCATCGCGGCAAATAAGAATGCGGGATTAACTCGCATCTCTTTATTGATGCGGTAGTCCGTATTTTTGAGAACTTGATCTAGCATTCTCTCCATCGGCGTATCATGTTGCTCTGTCATTTTTGACGCAATCAGAGGAAACAGTGGCTCAATTAATTGATAACGGCACATTAACTTGTAAGTTTTATAGCCTTGCCCTGTTTGTAATAGTTTTAGTGACTCTTCAAAAAGACGAGCTGATGGAATATTACGCAATAAAGGGGCGAGTCTGCTAATTGGCGCTGCAGTTTCTGGCGCAATTTGCATATCTAATTTGCTGGCAAAACGAATGGCTCTCAGCATTCTGACGGGATCTTCGCGATAACGCGTTTCAGGATCGCCAATTAAGCGAATAATTCCCGCTTTTAGATCTGCTAAACCACCAACGTAGTCACGCACAGCAAAATCATCAACACCGTAATAGAGGCTGTTTAATGTAAAGTCACGACGAATGGCATCTTCTTCAATTGAGCCAAAAATATTATCGCGCAGTAACATGCCACTTTGTGCTTGCTGAGATTGGTTATTATCTGAAACTTCATGATCTTCATGAGATCCGCGGAAAGTCGCAACTTCAATCACTTCAGGACCAAACATAATATGAGCAAGACGGAAACGACGACCGACTAAACGGCTGTTACGGAATAATCGACGTACATCTTCAGGTGTTGCATTAGTGGCAATATCAAAATCTTTTGGTTTTTTTCCCAATAATAAGTCACGGACACCACCACCAACTAAATAAGCCTGAAAGCCAGAGTTATTTAAGCGATAAAGTACTTTTAATGCATTATCACTGATGTCTTTACGTGAAATTGGGTGTTGATCTCTTGGGATCACAGTCATTGGCAAATCACTCCCGTTCGCCTTTTCTTTATTACTCTTTTTTTTACGGGGACGGTCTGCGGATATAGCAGGACGCCGACGCACAGGTTTCTGTGTTTCTTGTATTGGTCGGTCAGATGCAGTGACTGGCCTTTCACTTGCTACCGGTTGTGTGTCTGATGACGTTGTTTGTCGCCCTAGCAGATTACGGCAGAAATGTGCTACTCGATTAAAAATATGACACCTCGAATAATAAATTCTAATAATTAAAAAAAATTAAGCGGCTAATCATAGCCTACTGAACATTTTTTGAGAATGCTTTGTGTGGTTTATTCATATCCTTGTTGCTGATGATTTTGTTTTAAAATCTCAGAAGGTGACCACTTCGCTATCGCAATCTCTAACAATGATGCTAACGAATAATCTTGCCAACCCGCAATAATAGGCTGATTTAGAAACTGTAAAGCATCGATAATGACAGGTCTTGGATCCGTATCAGGTAACGCATGTGCGTGATTTTGTTTTGATAATTTATTACCGTCATGATTTATTGCTAAAGGTAAATGAGCATAACGCGGAATAGGTAAATTCAGTTGTTTATGTAAACTGATTTGTCGCAATGTGGGATCAAGTAGATCGGCACCTCTAACAACTTCGGTTACACCCTGATAATTATCATCAATCACCGTTACTAGATTATACGCAAATAAGTTATTTTTTCTGTGAATAATCATATCTTCTAACACGATAGATGTATTCTTTGAATAATATGTACCTTGAATGACATCTTCAAAATGATAAACAGGGTGCTGTTGGATCAATCGCCATGCACTTTTTTTATCAAAGGGGGTCACATTATTTGTAAGCGGATGACGATGACGGCAGTGGTTATCATACGCGCCCCCTAGGTCATGTAAACGATGACGGCTACAATGACAGTGGTAGCAAACACCTTCTTTCCAAAGTGTGTGTAAAATTTCACGGTAAGCATCATGACGTTGCGATTGATAGAGGATCTCATCATCCCAGAACAAACCATAATGTTCTAATGTACGAATAATTTGGAATGCAGCGTCAGGAGGTTCTCTAAGAGGATCGATATCATCGATGCGCAGAAGCCAACGCCCATTGTGAGCGCGAGCTTGAAGATAACTGCCGAGTGCAGTAACCAATGAGCCAAAATGAAGTTGACCTGTTGGTGATGGCGCAAAGCGCCCAATATAGTCTGTAATCTCGTGCATCGAAAGATTCAGATTAACGCCTCAACGTATTAGGCTGAGGCGTTTACTTATTATTAGCCAGCCATTTGTTTTTCACGGATTTCAGCTAATGTCTTACAGTCGATACATAAGTCGGCAGTAGGACGAGCTTCTAAACGGCGAATGCCGATTTCTACTCCGCAAGATTCACAGAAACCAAAGTCATCATCTTCGACTTTTTTCAGTGTTTTCTCGATTTTCTTAATGAGTTTACGTTCACGATCACGGTTACGCAGCTCAAGACTGAACTCTTCTTCTTGTGCAGCACGGTCAACGGGATCTGGGAAGTTTGCCGCCTCATCTTGCATATGAGTAACGGTGCGGTTGACTTCATCCCTGAGCTGATTGCGCCAAGATTCAAGTATTAGCTTAAAATGCGCTAATTGGGCTTCGTTCATGTACTCTTCGCCCGCTTTTTCCTGATATGGCTCAACGCCAGCAATAGCGAGAATGCTCATGGACGATGTTTTACGCTTTTGCCCTTCTTGCATAATGCTTCTCCTACATACGCATTTCTGAATAATCCCCACCTTCAAAATAGGAAGGGGAAAAAATAGGGCGCTATAAATAGCAGATGCCCGCGCGGATAGCAATTATTCCTTTAATAAGTTTTCTCATGGTGTGAAGGCACGCAAGTAAATGTCCTTTTTTAGTTAAAAAATGCTTAACTAACACCATGAAAATCAATTAACCATTTGAAATAAAAGGTAATTGCTGTCCAATTGTTAAATCGTATTCACTAATATTGATGCGATAACACAAGATTTCAACCCCTGCATCAGTTGCTTCTTTTAGCAGTGAAGCATAGTTAGGGTCAATCTCTTTAGCAACAGTCACTTCCGTAATTCCAGTATGGGGAACTGCGTAGAATAAGACAGCCCTTAAACCCAATTTTGCGATGGCGGTCAACTCTCGAAGATGTTTCTGACCACGTTCTGTCTTTGCATCAGGGAAATAGCCCATACCGTTGTCAAGTAAGGTGACTGACTTCACTTCAATATAACAGTCAACTTTATGATTTGATTTAAGTAAAATGTCAATACGGCTGTTCTCACTACCGTATTTCACTTCTCGTTTTATTTCGTCATACTCAGATAATTCTGGAATGTCACCCGCTTCAATTGCATCAGCAATAATCCCATTCGCTCTTAAGGTATTTACACAAATCCAATCATCGGTTTGAGTTTGAGTTAATTCCCAACTATGTGGATATTTTCTTTTTGCATTTGTGGAGGTGGAGTACCAAACGGTATCACCGGGTGTCGCACATCCTGTCATTGCTCCAGTGTTGGCGCAATGGAGCGTGAATTCTTCCCCATTAGGGGTAACAACGTCTGCTAAAAAACGCTTATATCGTTTTAGTAAAGTGGCGGATTGTAGCGGTTGCTCAAATTTCATAACGACTCCGATGAAAATACGACCTTTAATAAAGCGCTAATGCTACAATGCCGAGCCAAGAAAGTTAATGAGCTATGGAGCCTCTGTGCATTTATTGCCAATCTTTGATGTAACAGAAAAAATCGTTACTGCGTTAAAACAATCCCCACAAGTTTTGCTGCATGCACCCACTGGTGCAGGTAAATCGACGGCACTCCCCCTCTATTTACTGGAGCAAAATGGCTTTGATGGCAAAATCATTTTATTAGAGCCAAGGCGAATAGCGGCTAAAAGTATTGCTTACCGTTTAGCAAGCCAGCTAAATGAAGACGTTGGAATTACGGTAGGTTATCGTATGAAGGCGGAAAGCAAAGTTAGCTCAAGAACTCGACTTGAAGTGGTCACCGAAGGCGTATTAAACCGGATGTTACAGCAAGATCCAGAGTTGACTGGCGTAAGTCTTGTGATTTTAGATGAATTTCATGAGCGTAGCTTACAAGCGGATTTAGCGCTGGCGCTATTGCTCGATGTACAGACAGGGTTACGTGAAGATTTGCGTGTTTTGATTATGTCAGCGACCTTAGATAATCAAAAACTGACCTCTTTGCTACCCAATGCCCCGATGATCAGTGCACAAGGACGCAGTTATCCCGTCGAAAGAGTGTATTCTCCTATCAGTACACATCAACCCTTTGAGCAAGAAATTGCCACAATGGCATTGCGATTATTGGCACAAGAAACCGGCTCTATGCTGATATTCTTGCCGGGAAGTGCGGAGATCATACGCGTGACTGATATTCTAAAAGATAAAGTGGATGACAATATTTTGCTATTTCCGCTTTATGGCGCGCTTTCATTAGCTGAACAACAAAAAGCGATTGAGCCAACTGAAAAAGGTTATCGAAAAATTGTCCTTGCCACCAATATTGCCGAAACCAGTCTGACCATTGAAGGGATCCGCTTAGTCCTTGATAGTGCTATTGAAAAACGCGCTCAATTTGATTTGAAAAGTGGTGTCACTAGCTTATTACGACAACGAATTAGCCAATCATCACAAACACAACGAGCAGGGCGAGCAGGACGTCTTGAGGCTGGCATCTGCTGGCATTTAATAAGCCAAGAACAGGCAGAACGCGTTGCTTCTCACCAGACACCTGAAATATTAAGTAGTGATTTATCATCGTTATGGCTTTCTGTTTTGCAGTGGGGATGCCGTGACATTCATCAGTTGAGTTGGTTAGATACACCGACATCACAAGCTTTACATGCCGCTAAAGATTTATTGTATCGTTTAGGTGCGATAAATAAACAAGGTGGATTAACATCACGAGGTTCACGCATGGTGCAATGGGGCATTGAGCCTCGATTAGCGGCAATTTTGGATTATGCGAGTGAGCAAAGTGACAATCATCTTGCGACGGCTGCACGTTTATGTGCAATCTTAGAAGAACCGCCACGAGGGCAAGAAATTAATCTTGAGTGGATTGTTCAACAAAAAAATGCCTTCTGGTCGCGACGTGAGAAACAGCTTTCTCAACATCGAAAAGGGACGTTTTGTCCTGAATTATTAGGTTTATTATTAGCGGTTGGATTTCCTGATAGGATTGCTAAAAATCGTGATAACCAAGGGCGATTTCGTTTAGCGAATGGGCAAGGCGCTATGATGGATGACAGGCACTCAATAAGTGATACTCAGTGGATCTTAGCGCCATTATTACTACAAAATGCACATTATGCCGATGTACGCATTTTATTAGCGCTACCCATAGATATTGATGAAATATCAGCGACCTTTCCTGCGCTTATTGAAAATAACACGACAGTTGAGTGGGATGAAAAACGCGGTACATTAGTTGCTTGGCAACAGCGTCAATTAGGGCGATTAACCTTAAGTCAGCGTCAATTCGATAAGCCCAATAAACAGCAAATACAACAAGCGCTATTGAATTGGTTAAGAGATAACGGTTTAAATGCGTTAGCACTGAGTGAAGAGACTCAACAGCTTTTTACTCGTCTTTCTTTAGCGAAAAAATGGTGCCCAGAAGCCTCATTACCTGATTTAAAAGAAACGGTGTTGCTTGAAACTTTAGAAACATGGTTGTTGCCTGAGCTGGGAGAAGTTCAGACATTAAAAGCATTACAACAAATTGATATTAATACCATTATTAAAAATCAATTAACATGGCATGAAAATCAGTTGCTTCAACGCTTATTTCCGACGCATTATTTGGCGCCAACAGGTACAAAAGTGATTATCAACTATGATTTGGAGTTACCTCCTGTGATTGCGATCCGCATTCAAGAGGTTTATGGCGAACAGCAAAGCCCTATTGTAGCGAACGGTCAATTACCTGTTGTGATGGAATTATTATCACCTGCTCATCGACCCATTCAGAAGACACAAGATTTAGCGACATTCTGGGCAGGAAGTTATAAAGAGGTGCAAAAAGAGATGAAAGGGCGTTATCCCAAGCATTTATGGCCTGACTCACCCGCAGATACAGCACCCACACGACGAGTAAAAAAATATAGCCAATAAATGAATATTCGTTTTACCCTAGTTTTATTCGTATTTGAGAGCTTTCTTGTGGGATCACACAGAAAAATAGCGACAATGTTAGGCTTCTTTATCCCGTGATAAAGGGGTTTTAATGAGAGATACAGTTCATGAGTAGAAAGAAAAGACCAGTGAAACAAACCAAAAGAGGTCGTTCTTGGTTTTGGTTATTTGTCAAAATCGCCATTGTGGTTGCGGTTTTAATGGGTATTTATGGTGTTTATTTACATTCTCAAATCAAAGAGCGCCTTGATGGTAATGTTTGGGAATTACCTGCTGCGGTTTACGGACGTACCGTTAACTTAGAGCCGGGCATGAATTATAGCCAAAAAGAGATGGTGAGCTTACTTGAGGGTATGCAATACCGCAATGTGAACAAAATCACTCGTCCTGGCGAATTTGTGGTAAGAGGCAATACAATTGAAATGTTGCGCCGACCTTTTGATTTTCCTGATGGTCATGAAGAGCAAATTTTAGCTAAATTAGCCTTTGAGCAGAATTCACTGGTTAGTATTACTAACATGGATAATCAGCGGCAGTTTGGTTTTTTCCGTCTTGATCCTAAGTTAATTACCATGATGCAATCTGCAAATGGTGAACAACGTTTATTCTTAGCAAGAGATAAATTCCCTCAATTATTAGTGGATACATTAATTGCAACAGAAGATCGCCGTTTCTATGAGCACGACGGTATTAGCTTTTATTCAATTGGACGAGCTGTCTTGGCGAATTTTACTGCGGGTAAAGCAGTTCAAGGTGGCAGTACCTTAACGCAACAGTTGGTAAAAAACCTGTTTTTGACTAACGAAAGAACGTTAAAAAGAAAGCTGAATGAAGCCTATATGGCGATCATTATGGATGCGAGTTATAGCAAAGATCGTATTTTAGAACTGTATCTTAATGAAGTCTTTTTAGGGCAAAGTGGCGATGAACAAATTCGAGGTTTCCCTTTAGCTAGCCTCTATTATTTTGGTCGTCCCGTTGACGAATTAAGCCTTGATCAGCAAGCACTTTTAGTGGGTATGGTTAAAGGGGCATCTGCTTATAATCCATGGCGTAACCCTAAAGCGGCGTTAGAGCGTCGTAATGTGGTATTAAAACTGCTGCAAACTCAAGAGATAATCGACCAAGAGCTTTATAATGTGCTTAGTGCACGTCCTTTAGGTGTGAAGCCACGTAGTGAAGCGTTGACGCCTCAACCGGCATTTATGCAATTAGTTCGCCAAGAGTTACAAACAACTCTTGGCGATAAAGTGAAAGATTTATCAGGTACGAAAATTTTCACCACATTAGATCCTGTTTCACAAGATGCAGCTGAAAAAGCGGTTGAAGTGGGTGTCGCGGATATACGCAAAGTGCGTAAAATTGATGATCTTGAAGGGGCAATGGTGGTTGTGGATCGCTTAAGCGGTGAAGTGAGAGCATTAGTAGGAGGATCTCAACCACAATATGCGGGCTTTAACCGTGCATTATCGGCTCGTCGCTCTATTGGCTCTTTGGCAAAACCCGCAACTTATTTAACGGCATTAAGTGAACCCGATCGTTTTCGTTTGAATACATGGCTTGCTGATGAGCCTATTTCCGTTCCTATTCCGGGAGGTAAGCCTTGGCAACCACGTAACTACGATCGTGGTTATAAAGGTAAATTAATGCTGGTGGATGCATTAGCAACCTCACGCAATATACCTACTGTGAACTTGGGTTTAGAAGTGGGATTAGACCAAGTTATCAAAACGTGGATTAACTTAGGTGCACCAGCAGAAAATCTGGAAAAAGTACCAGCGATGCTATTAGGTGCATTAAACTTAACGCCAATGGAAGTCGCTCAAACTTTCCAAACAATTGGTAGTTTAGGTAATCGTGCAAAACTATCATCATTGCGTTCTGTGATTGCTCAAGATGGCACGGTGCTTTACCAAAGTTATCCTCAAGCTGAAACGACAGTTTCACCCCAAGCGGCTTATATGACGCTATTTGGTATGCAACAAGTGGTGAATTCAGGAACAGCATGGCGTGTATTAAAACCGAAATTTGGTAATTACCATCTTGCAGGTAAAACGGGTACGACTAACGATTTACGTGATAGTTGGTTTGCGGGGATTGATGGCAAGGAAGTGACGATTTCATGGATGGGGCGCGATAATAATGGCCCAACGAACTTAACGGGTTCAACAGGGGCATTATTGCTGTATCGTAATTATTTAGAAAATCAGGCACCACTGAAATTAAATCCACCTGCACCAGAAGATATCGCAGAGATGTCTGTTGATGCTCAAGGTAACTTTGCTTGTTATGGTGGTGGTGTTCGTACTCTACCTGTATGGACAGCAAATCCAGATGGATTGTGTACGCCTGTTCAGCAAGATACCGATGAAAGTGGTGCGCCAAAGTGGTTACAAGATCTGTTTTCTGAATGAGTGATCCTGTCAGTGGGCTAAAATAAAAAACGGCACGTAACGTGCCGTTTTTATTGACTATAATGTCATTATTTTTAGTCAATTTATCAAAAAACTAATTGAATCTTAGCCTTTCATTTTATCAAAAGCATACTCTGCGGCATCAATAGTACGTTGAATATCTTCTTTGGTATGCGCAATAGACATAAAGCCAGCTTCAAATGCCGATGGTGCAAGATAAACACGTTTTTCTAACATTAAGTGGAAGAATTGTTTAAAGCGTTCAACATCGCAGTTCATTACATCTTGATAGCAAGTCACTTCTTTAGCATCTGTAAAGAACAGACCAAACATACCACCCACATGGTTGATAACCATTGGAATACCCGCTTGTTGTGCTTTTTCAAGTAAGCCATCTGCTAGCATTGTGGTGAGATCATCCAATGTTTGATGAACACCGGGTTGTGAAACTTCGTGTAAACAGGCTAGACCTGCTGCCATTGCAATAGGGTTGCCTGATAAAGTACCCGCTTGATAAACAGGGCCAATTGGTGCGAGTTTAGACATCACTTCCATATGTCCCCCAAAGGCACCGACCGGCATACCGCCACCGATGATTTTGCCTAAGCAGGTTAAGTCAGGATCAACATCGTAATAAGCTTGTGCGCCGCCTAATGCTACGCGAAAGCCTGTCATTACCTCATCAATAATGAGCAATGCACCAAATTCATCACATAGTGCACGCAAACCGGGTAAAAAGTCTGCTTTTGGTGGTACGCAGTTCATATTGCCTGCAACAGGTTCAACAATGATACAGGCGACTTCATCTGGGTAGTTTTCAAAGGCTTGGCGTACCGAATTTAAATCGTTGTAAGTACAGGTTAAGGTGTGTTTGACAAAATCAGCAGGTACACCCGGTGAATTGGGTTGTCCCATCGTTAATGCCCCAGAGCCAGCTTTGACTAATAAGCAATCTGCATGACCGTGGTAGCAACCTTCAAATTTAATAATTTTGTCACGACCCGTGTAGCCACGAGCAAGGCGGATCGCACTCATTGTCGCTTCTGTGCCTGAATTCACCATACGAACCATATCCATTGAAGGAACTAGTTCAGTAACGAGGTTTGCCATTTCAACTTCAGCAGCCGTTGGTGCGCCAAAACTTAACCCTTTTTGTACCGCATCAGTCACGGCATCACGAATAGCGGGGTGATTATGACCTAAAACCATGGGTCCCCATGAGCCAACATAGTCAAGGTAAGCACGTCCATCGACATCATAAATATACGCACCATTAGCACGTTCAATAAAAAGCGGGGTTCCACCTACACCGTTAAATGCTCTAACAGGTGAGTTGACACCGCCGGGGATCACTTGTTGTGCGAGATTATAAAGCGTTTCAGACTTGCTCATGTCAGACTCCTAATGATGGGTGAGCGTAAGATTAAGGCGTATTCTAAAGCACCGCGCAGATGAAGCCAAATACACGACAACAAGATTTTGATTTATCACTGTTATTGAGGGGATGTGGTTTATCGTAAAAAGTGATAGGTAGCAAAAAGTGTATTTTGTCCACAACAAACTTGAAGGTTATGAGCAGGTATTAGATAATCATCACATTATATCAGCAGGAAAGATAAATTTTTGCTGGCTGTTTTTTTGCTGGAATACCCAGTCTGGAGTGAACAATGAGTGATGATATGGCTCTGCCGTTACAATTTACTGACGCGGCTGCAAATAAAGTAAAAGATCTGATTGCAGATGAAGAAAATCCAAATCTGCGTTTACGTGTTTATATCACGGGCGGCGGTTGTAGCGGATTCCAGTATGGTTTTACCTTTGATGATGCCATGAATGAAGGTGATATGACCATAGAAAAACAAGGCGTTGCTTTAGTGGTTGATCCTATGAGCTTACAGTATTTAGTGGGCGGTTGTGTGGATTATACCGAGGGGTTAGAAGGTTCGCGTTTCATCGTAACTAATCCTAATGCTAAGAGTACCTGTGGTTGCGGCTCTTCTTTTAGTATTTAATCTGGAAGGTTGTGGCTGCGTCAAAGTTATCCTTTGTTAGACAGTGCGCTCACAAGACTCACATACTTATGTATGCTCGT
The DNA here is from genome assembly GCF_033708015.1 of Proteus vulgaris. Taxonomy (NCBI): domain Bacteria; kingdom Pseudomonadati; phylum Pseudomonadota; class Gammaproteobacteria; order Enterobacterales; family Morganellaceae; genus Proteus; species Proteus vulgaris. The sequence continues at coordinate 879,576 of NZ_CP137920.1, forward strand.
TTGTTGCGCACTGTCTGTCGCGGATAACTTCTTGCTCGCTCACAACTTTTGTCGGTGGGATTTTTTAAAGATAAAATTTTAAGAACAACACCTAAGAATAAAACCTTAAACGTTCAATTTCCTATTGTTAAATCCTTTCTTGTTTTTCAACAAAACGTAATTTAACTTTTCGCCACTGCCTCACAAATTTGCTGTGCTGCATTAATAATACGGGGTGTCGGGCGACTAAAACTATCTTCATCAATAGCAATAATAGGAACAGTCAACTGGGGTTGCCAAAAGGCTTGTATTGTCGGTATTTGAGTTGCTTTACCACTGAATATGATCAAGTCAGGCTGTTTTGTAAGGACTTGCTCACGGCTTACTTGAGGCCATGCCACAGGGCTACTAGCAAAGATATTTTCTCCACCACAAAGCTCTGTAATAGCGCTCTGCAATGTGCCACTTGATGTGGTAAATAAGGGTTGCATTCCAAATTGAATAAACACCTTTTTCTTGGGTTGATTCGATATATTTGATATATATTTTTGCTGTAACTTCTGATATTGCTGGCGCAATTCTTGGGCATTTTTTATTGCAATATCAGGATGATAGCTATAATTAGAAAGAGTCACGAGATCGTCTGCGATTTCTTCAATACTTTGTGGATCTGAATAAATAATAGGGATACCCAAAGCTTTTAACTGATCTAACGAACGTTGTGGATTACCCCCTCGCCATGCAATCACTAAATCAGGCTTTAATAATAGAATGCGCTCAATATTAATACCTTGCCAATTGGCTACTTGTTCAATATGTTTGGCATCTTCTGGATAATCAGAGTAAGCACTAACTCCGATAATATTATCGCCCATGCCTGCGGCATAAGCCATTTCAGTGGCTGATGGTGATAGTGTAATAACGCGATCAGCTGGTGTGATAGCAATGGCAAAATTGAGCCAAAGTAATGAACAGAATAATAACCCCAAATTGATAAATAAACGCATTACTTTTCCAATAGTAAAAAAATACCCACCTATTTTTTATCTTAGAAAAAGTAAAAAATAAAGGCGGGGTATTGATAAAGCGATATTAGGATTATCTCGACTTAATTAGTCTTTTAATTTATCCAACATCGCTGTCACCATTATGCTTGATTGTTCTGCAGCAACAGATAAAAACTCATCAAAACTTAAATGCGATTCTTTATCGGCTACATCAGAAATAGCACGAACCACAACAAATGGCGTGTCGAACTGATGACAAACATGGCCAATTGCAGTTGATTCCATTTCTACGGCTGCAACATCTGGGAATGTGCGACGGATACGAGCTAAAGGTTCTGCACCATTAATAAAAGCATCACCACTACAAATTAAACCACGAACCGCATTTAATTTTAGCGATTCAATGCATTCTTCTGCGATTTGAATAAGTTTAGGATCTGCAATAAAAGCGGGGGGACATTGCGCCATTTGACCAGGTTCATAACCAAACGCAGTAACATCAGCATCGTGATAACGTACTTCTGTTGAAACAACGATATCACCGACATTTAATCTTGAGTCTAAACCACCCGCAGAGCCAGTATTGATAACGACATCAGGACGAAAATGCTCAAGTAATAACGTTGTGCCAATCGCGGCAGCAACTTTACCAATACCCGATTTTAATAATGCAATATCAACACCGTTGATGGTACCTGTATAAATTTCACAACCACCACGCGATAAGATTTGGCAATCTTCAATTTTCTCTCGCAGAAGTGTGACTTCTTGCTCCATTGCACCTATTACGCCAACTCTCATTGTGTCATACTCACTTGTAGGTTAATAAAAAAATAGAAATAGAGTTTAACATCTATCGGAAAAACACGATATAACACAAAGAATAGAGAATTCGTTTCATCGAAACCAGAAAGAGGACAGAAATGATCGATTTTAAGCTGAAGTTAAATTATCAACGTAAATATAACAGCAGTGATATCGATATTAACGATGAAATACAGGTTTCTCGTCAATTTGAAAGTGATCGTGGGCGTATTATTAATTCTGCAGCCATTCGCCGTTTACAACAAAAAACGCAAGTCTTTCCTTTAGAGCAAAATTCTGCAGTCCGTAGCCGTCTTACTCACTCTTTAGAAGTTCAACAAATTGGGCGTTATATCGCTAAGCAAATTATTGGTGAATTAAGAAAACAAAATAAACTTGAAGCGTATGGCTTAATTGATCGTATCGATAGCCTTGAAAGTTTAATTGAGATGGCGTGTTTAATGCATGATATTGGTAATCCACCTTTTGGTCATTTTGGCGAAGCTGCGATTAAACATTGGTTTCAAAAAGTGTTATCGCCAGAAGCGAGTATTGAGTTTGATTGTTGCCCGTTTATCCCTATGCAGTATTCAGCTAAAGTGCAATTAAATAAATTGCGACAAATGTTACGCCAAGATTTATGCCAATTTGAAGGAAATGCCCAAGCGATTAGAATGGCGCATCATCTCCTTAAATTAAATTTAACCTATGCACAGATTGGCTGTGTATTGAAATACACTCGTCCTGCTTATTGGCAAGGTGAAATTCCCAAAGAATATAGTTACTTAATGAAAAAACCAGGGTATTACTGGTCTGAATTAGCATTTGTAAAAGAAGTGCAAGAAAAATTAGATATGGGGGAATTTTGTCGCTTTCCTCTCACTTATATTATGGAAGCTGCCGACGACATCTCTTATTGCATCGCGGATTTAGATGATGCGGTAGAAAAGGGGATTTTTGATATCAATCGTCTTGTTCAGCTTTTACGAGATGCATGGCGTGAAAATGGTGATGTGTCTGAAGGTGATTTATTTAATATAACAGTGGATCGTGCTTATAAAAAAGTTGATCAAAATGAAGCAAAACGCAGTATGCAAGATCAATTTTTTATGTATTTAAGAGTTTATATTACAGGAAAATTAGTCCCTTATACGGCGTACCGTTTTATAAAAAATCTTCCTCAAGTGTATGAAGGGAGTTTTAACCATGCCTTATTGGAAGGGAATAGTGCTGAACATCGATTATTAACAACATTAAAAAGCGTCGCTAAAAAATGGGTATTTAGCCATCCTGAAGTTGAAGAGCTAGAAATGAAAGGATATCGCGTGATCAGTGGATTACTTGATATCTATAAGCCCTTGCTTTTATTATCAACTGAAGACTTCTTAAGATTGCATAAATATAACGAACATCCTAAATATGTTATTGAGACGCGCTTATATCATAAGCTTTCTGTTAAACATAAACTGGCTTATAACGAAATGTTAGAAAAGCTAAGTGATATAAATACTGAAAGAGGAAAAATTTTAGAGTTTTATTATCGCACAAGATTAATTCAAGATTATATCAGCGGAATGACCGATCATTATGCTTATGAGGAATATAGAAAATTAATGGTTTGTGATTAATTTATAATCATTAAGAAAAACACTATCTAATTGATTGGTGATATTTTTTAGAGTTTTCTTAATGATAATAAAGATTTATTAAAATAACAGAAAATAGATGTTATTAATTGTAAATATATTCAATATCTAAGTTATATATAATATTTGTTAGTTATAGAACAATATAAAATTCATAAAACGTGTGTCTTAGGTTGTTGTCATTAAAAGTTTTTTCAATTTAACAAAAATATTGCTTATATCAGTTAAGTAAATAACTTGTTCGATGTTATACTCTTTCTATGTTTTCTTTCGAAATGCATAGTCATTCATGTCACGCTGAAAAACATACAGCGTATTCTAAAACGATGCCATTTCACTGTTAATCCGTCATTGATACTTAATTTAATACTATGGTGCAGTTTTATTCTCCTAAAAAACGTCCTGTGAAAAAACAGGTGACAACTCTGGAAGTGACCGCCAGTGCATTGGATGCAAATGGTCAAGGTATTGCTCATGCTGAGGGCAAAACGATTTTTGTAAAAGGACTTCTTCCACAAGAAACTGCTCGTATTCGTTTAACAGAAGAAAAGCGCCAGTTTGCTAAAGGTGAGGTTATAAAGCGTTTTACTACTAGCGAACAGCGTATAACACCTCTTTGTGAATATTATGAACGTTGTGGGGGGTGTCAGCAGCAACATGTACCTATCGCGTTACAACGTACAACAAAAGCCAGTGTGTTATCACATCTTATTAAACGCGAAACGGGTGTGGTGATTTCAGCGGAGCCTGTTATTGCAGGTGCCGAATATGGTTACCGTCGTAGAGCAAGATTAGGATTGCGCTATCAACCAGAAAAAGGGTTGGTGATGGGCTTTCGTCAAGAGCGTTCTAATGATTTGGTCATGATAAAAAAATGCCCAGTATTAAAACCTCAATTAAATAATTTATTGTCTCCTCTTTGGGCATGCCTTAAAAAATTAACATCAGTACGTGATTTAGGGCATGTTGAAATAGTGCTCGCCGATAATGGGCCACTAGTTATTTTACGTCATTTATTACCATTGCCAGAGAGTGATAAACAGAGTTTGCGTGATTTCTCCCAAACTCATCAAGTTACGATGTATCTTGCAGGCGATAATAGCGAGATAGCACGATTAACCTCAATTGAGAAGGAACCCTTCTATCAAATAGAAGGTCTAAATTTACGTTTTGCACCTACTGATTTTATTCAAGTAAATGATGAAATAAATCCTAAGATGGTTGCTCAAGCCATTGAATGGCTTGATTTGTCGTCAGAAGATCGCGTGTTAGATCTATTTTGTGGTATGGGTAACTTTACTTTACCTATTGCAAAACGCGTGAGCGAAGTGGTGGGGATAGAAGGTGTGCCCGCACTGGTTGAGATGGCGAAAAAGAATGCAGAATTAAACCATCTAGGTAATGCGCATTTTTGGCATGCAGATTTATCAGCTGATTTTTCTGCCATGTCGTGGTCGAAGAAAGGGTTTAACAAAGTGTTGTTAGATCCTGCAAGAGCAGGGGCTTTAGAGGTAATGTCACATATTGTGAAGTTATCCGCAGAAAAAATCGTGTATGTTTCCTGTAATCCGACCACGTTAGCCAGAGATAGTAAGATATTATTAGATTCTGGATATCAGCTAACCAGTTTAAAAATGTTGGATATGTTTCCACAAACGGGTCATCTGGAATCAATGGCACTGTTTAGTCGAAAATAAATTGATTTGAAAATAGACAGTTAGCCAGTAAATAAGTCGCAAATAAGATTTATACCGTGTAGGGAGAGAATATGGTTGCAGTAAGAAGTGCTCACTTAACACCTGCAGGAGAGTTTGCTGTTGATAAATGGGTCAACAGCTTGAACTTAACCCATGCCAATGCGGGTAGTGAAATCATGCAAACCTGGGAATACTGCCATCGTACTGTTCAAGGGCGTGAAGACGCTGAACTGCTATTATGGCGTGGTGTTGAAATGGTTGAGCTTCTTTCGACACTCAGCATGGATAAAGACAGTATGAGGGCGGCGCTTCTTTTCCCTCTTGCTGAAGAAAATCTTATTGGTCAGGAAATCATCACTGAACACTTTGGTGAGGCTATTTGGAGCTTAGTGCGTGGTGTTATGGAAATGGATGCCATACGCCAATTAAAAGCGACACATACCAATGAAACAAGCTCGGTTCAGGTAGATAACGTGCGTCGTATGCTGTTATCTATGGTAGAAGATTTCCGTTGTGTGGTCATTAAACTCTCAGAGCGTATAGCCCATTTACGTGAAGTAAAAGATGCCACTGAAGATGAGCGCGTACTGGCAGCTAAAGAGTGTTTTAATATTTATGCTCCATTAGCCAACCGATTGGGTATTGGGCAATTAAAATGGGAATTAGAAGATTTTTGTTTCCGCTATCTTCATCCTGATGAATACAAAAAAATAGCAAGCTTACTTCATGAGCGCCGTATCGATCGCGAACAGTATATTGATAATTTTGTCAGTACAGTTCGTGGTTATATGAAAGAAGAGAATGTCGATGTAGATATCTATGGACGTCCCAAACATATCTATAGTATCTGGCGCAAAATGAAGAAAAAAAACCTCGCATTTGATGAGTTATTTGATGTGAGGGCTGTTCGTATAGTCGTTGAACGTCTTCAAGACTGCTATGCCGCATTAGGGATTGTACATACGCATTTCCGTCATTTACCTGATGAATTTGATGATTATGTCGCAAATCCAAAACCCAATGGCTATCAATCTATTCATACCGTTGTGTTAGGGCCTGAAGGTAAAACAGTTGAAATCCAAATTCGTACTCGCCAAATGCATGAAGATGCAGAATTGGGAGTTGCTGCGCACTGGAAATATAAAGAAGGTGCAACAGGGGCTGCGACGAAAGGCGGTACAGGCAGTTATGAAAACCGTATTGCATGGTTACGTAAACTGATTGCATGGCAAGAAGAGATGGCGGATTCTGGCGAAATGCTGGATGAAGTCCGTAGCCAAGTTTTTGATGATCGAGTGTATGTCTTTACACCAAAAGGTGATGTTGTTGATTTACCCGCAGGCTCAACACCGCTCGATTTTGCTTATCATATTCATAGTGATGTTGGTCACCGCTGTATTGGGGCAAAAATTGGCGGGCGTATTGTACCGTTTAGCTATCAATTACAGATGGGTGACCAAATTGAAATTATTACGCAAAAACATCCTAATCCAAGTCGCGATTGGTTAAACCCTAACTTAGGTTATGTCACGACAAGTCGTGGTCGTGCGAAAATTCATAATTGGTTCCGTAAGCAAGATCGCGATAAAAATATTCTTGCTGGCCGTCAGATTTTAGATAACGAATTGGCGCATATGGATATCAACATGAAAGAAGCAGAAAAACTGCTGATTGCACGTTATAACGTTCATAGTGTTGATGAAGTATTAGCAGGGATTGGTGTCGGTGATATTCGAATCAACCAATTAGTGAACTTTATTCAAAGTAGATTGAATAAAGCCACTGCAGAAGATGAAGATAAAGAAGCGTTACGGACACTCGAAAGTAAAACACCAGCACCAAGAACCACAGGATCAGGTGGAAGCATTGTTGTCGAAGGTGTAGGTAACTTAATGCACCATATTGCACGCTGTTGCCAGCCTATTCCGGGTGACAATATTGTTGGCTTTATTACAAAAGGCCGTGGTATTTCGATTCACCGAGCAGACTGTGAACAACTTGCAGAGTTACTTTCTCATGCGCCAGAGCGTATTGTTGATGCAGTATGGGGTGAGAATTACTCTAGCGGTTATTCACTTGTCGTTCGTGTTGTTGCCAATGATCGAAGTGGATTATTACGCGATATCACGACTATTTTAGCGAATGAAAAAGTCAATGTACTCGGTGTCAGTAGCCGTAGTGATGTGAAGCAACAAATTGCAACCATCGATATGAATATTGAGATTTATAATCTGCAAGTATTAGGTCGTATTTTGGCAAAACTGAATCAGTTGCCTGATGTGATAGAGGCGAAACGCTTTTCTCACTAATACATTAAAATGATAAGATGCCGAGACAACTGTTCTCGGCATTTTTTTATCAAAAATGTGTTAAACAGGATAACGCCCACTCTTATTTAAAAGGCAATATGATGTCAGAAAATCGTGAAATCTTTCGTTTATTAGAAATTATGGCGCAGTTACGTGATCCTGATACGGGATGCGAATGGGATAAAGTGCAGACTTTTGACACTATCGCACCTTATACATTAGAAGAAACCTATGAAGTATTAGATGCTATTGCCCGTAAAGATTTTGCTGATTTAAAAGAAGAGTTGGGTGATTTGCTTTATCAAGTTGTTTTTTATTCACGAATGGCGCAGGAGCAAAAGTTATTTGATTTTAATGATGTTTGTGAGGCCATGAGTAATAAGCTAGAGCGTCGTCATCCACATATTTTTGCCTCTGAAAGTGAAAACAATTTATCAACAGAAAAACATCGCTGGGAAAAACTCAAAGCGCAAGAGCGTGAGGCAAAAGCACAATTTTCATTATTAGATGATATTCCTGCCGCATTGCCTGCTTTGATGAAAGCCGAAAAAATTCAAAAACGATGTGCTTCTGTCGGGTTTGATTGGAATGAACTTGAACCCGTTTTAGGTAAAGTGTTTGAGGAAATTGATGAAGTGATAGCAGAAGTAAAAAGAGAACCTCAAGATGTGTCTAAAATTGAAGATGAATTAGGGGATTTACTCTTTTCAGTTGTCAATTTATCTCGGCATTTAAAACAAAAACCTGAGCAAGCGCTCAATCGAGCATGCCGAAAATTTGAGCAACGCTTTCGTTTTGTTGAAAAGACACTTTCAGATGAAGGTATAGGCATAGAAAATGCCTCATTGGAAGAGATGGAGATCTGCTGGCAGAAAGCAAAAGAACAACAGATTGAGTGAATTGTGACACGAAAATTAACGTTAGTGTGACATAAAATGCGATAAAAATAACCTATAACATCTCGTTTTTTCAGCTGTTTTTATAAAAGTTTTTAAAAGGCGAAATTATAAAATGTAATTTCGCTTTTTTGTTTTTGGGTGATTTAAAATTTCATATTTGCATTTTATTGCATTGGAAATGTGATTGACCTCAAAAAAATTAAACGCATGATCATAAGCAAAAGATCTCGCTATAAACCTGCTACACTTAATATCGTGAAAAAAATAAAGCATCTCTTCTCTAAAAGTGATATCTTAGCTGAAAGGATTAAGCTAAAATGCTTGAGAAATATTTTCACGGGTTTAGTTAATTGAATTTTTACTGTTTTTTCGTGTTTAAACGGATAAGTGGCGTGATGAAAAAGAACTTTATACTACTAAGAATGTTTGTAGCGAAAATAAGGTTCGGGTATACTGTGTTCCCGTCCAGTTATATCCATCATCCTAATACACCTAAACTTTCAGGTTCAGCATGAAAACGAATTATATTTTTGTGACCGGCGGGGTCGTATCCTCTCTGGGTAAAGGCATTGCCGCAGCCTCTCTGGCGGCTATACTCGAAGCCCGTGGACTCAATGTCACCATGATGAAGTTGGATCCGTATATCAACGTCGATCCAGGTACTATGAGCCCAATTCAGCACGGGGAAGTTTTCGTCACTGACGATGGTGCTGAAACTGATCTCGACTTAGGGCACTATGAGCGCTTTATTCGTACGAAAATGACCCGTCGTAATAACTTCACGACGGGACGCGTATACTCTGAAGTATTACGTAAAGAGCGTCGTGGTGACTATCTTGGGGCTACTATTCAAGTTATTCCTCATATCACTAATGAAATTAAAGAACGCATCATCCGTGGTGGTGAAGGCCATGATGTCGTTTTAGTTGAAGTCGGCGGGACTGTTGGTGATATCGAATCTTTACCATTCTTAGAAGCGATTCGCCAAATGGCAGCAGAAGTGGGCCGTGAGCACACATTCTACCTGCATTTAACATTGGTGCCTTATTTAGCCGCTTCGGGTGAGGTGAAAACCAAACCAACTCAGCATTCTGTAAAAGAATTACTGTCGATCGGTATCCAGCCTGACGCATTGATTTGCCGTTCAGACCGCGTTATTCCTGCAAACGAACGTGCCAAAATTGCATTGTTCTGTAATGTACCTGAGAAAGCGGTTATTTCATTAAAAGACGTCGATTCCATTTATAAAATCCCTGCACTATTGAAATCACAGGGATTAGATGATTATATCTGTAAACGATTCAGCTTAGATTGCCCAGTCGCAAATCTTGCCGAGTGGGAACAAGTTATTTACGAAGAAGCGAATCCTGAAGGCGAAGTGACCATTGGTATGGTTGGTAAATATGTTGAGTTACCCGATGCCTATAAATCAGTGATTGAAGCATTGAAACATGGTGGTTTCAAAAGCCGTGTTACCGTAAATATCAAACTCATTGATTCACAAGACGTTGAAACTCGTGGCGTAGAAATGCTTAAAGGGTTAGACGCAATCTTAGTACCCGGCGGTTTTGGTGAACGTGGTATTGAGGGCAAGATTATGGCTGCTCAATATGCGCGTGAAAATAAAATCCCTTACTTAGGCATTTGCTTAGGTATGCAGGTTGCTATGATTGAGTTTGCACGTAATGTTGTTGGTATGGAAGACGCAAACTCCACTGAATTTGCGCCAGATTGTAAATATCCAGTTATCGCATTAATTACTGAATGGCGCGATGAAGACGGTAATGTTGAAGTGCGTTCGGAAGAGAGTGATTTAGGTGGTACGATGCGCCTTGGTGCTCAGCCTTGCCATTTAAGTGGTGATAGCTTAGTTCGCACACTGTATGGCAAAAACACCATTACAGAGCGTCATCGTCACCGTTATGAAGTAAATAATCTACTATTAAAACGTATCGAAGATGCGGGTTTACGTATTGCTGGTCGTTCAGTAGATAACAAACTGGTGGAAATTATTGAAAATCCAAACCATCCTTGGTTTATTGCTTGTCAGTTCCACCCAGAGTTTACCTCAACGCCGCGTGACGGCCATCCGTTATTTGCAGGCTTTGTGAAAGCGGCCTTTGATCACCAGAAAGGCCTGCTGAAATAGGATATATGAGAAGAGATAGAGTATCTCTTCTCGGAAATTTAACTTGTACAGAGGAAAACCGAATGTCCAAAATCGTTAAAGTACTTGGTCGTGAAATTATTGATTCTCGTGGCAACCCAACAGTTGAAGCAGAAGTTCACTTAGAAGGTGGTTTTGTTGGTATGGCGGCTGCTCCATCAGGCGCATCAACAGGCTCTCGCGAAGCGTTAGAATTACGTGATGGTGACAAATCACGTTTCTTAGGTAAAGGTGTTCTGAAAGCGGTTGCTGCTGTTAATGGTCCAATCGCTAAAGCGATCCTTGGCCAAGATGCAAAAGACCAAGCTAACATCGATAAAATCATGATCGATTTAGACGGTACTGAAAACAAATCAAACTTTGGTGCAAACGCAATCCTAGCGGTTTCTTTAGCAAACGCAAAAGCAGCAGCTGCTGCGAAAGGTATGCCTTTGTACGAGCATATTTCTGATTTGAACGGTACTCACGGTCAATATTCTATGCCTCTGCCAATGATGAACATCATCAACGGTGGTGAGCACGCAGATAACAACGTTGATATCCAAGAATTCATGATCCAACCTGTTGGCGCGCCTTCTCTGAAAGAAGCTGTGCGTATGGGTTCAGAAATCTTCCATCACTTAGCAAAAGTGCTGAAAGCAAAAGGTATGAACACTGCAGTTGGTGACGAAGGGGGTTATGCACCAAACCTAGAATCTAACGCTGCTGCATTAGCTGCTATCAAAGAAGCCGTTGAGAAAGCAGGTTACGTTTTAGGTAAAGACGTTACTCTGGCTATGGACTGTGCAGCTTCTGAATTCTACAACAGTGAAACTGGTAACTACGAACTGAAAGGCGAAGGCAAAACCTTCACTTCACAAGAGTTTACTCATTACTTAGAAGAACTGACTAAACAATACCCAATCGTTTCTATCGAAGATGGTTTAAACGAATCTGATTGGGATGGTTTCGCATACCAAACTAAAGTTCTTGGTGACAAAATCCAACTGGTTGGTGACGACCTGTTTGTGACTAACACTAAGATCCTGAAAGAAGGTATCGACAAAGGCATCGCTAACTCAATTCTGATCAAATTCAACCAAATCGGTTCACTGACAGAAACTTTAGCAGCAATCAAAATGGCGAAAGATGCAGGCTACACAGCAGTTATCTCTCACCGTTCTGGTGAAACTGAAGATGCAACTATCGCTGACTTAGCAGTGGGTACAGCAGCAGGTCAAATCAAAACAGGTTCTATGAGCCGTTCTGATCGTGTTGCTAAATACAACCAACTGATCCGTATCGAAGAAGCATTAGGCAACAAAGCACCTTTCAACGGTCTGAAAGAAGTTAAAGGCCAAGCATAATCTTGCATCTTTGATTAAAAAATCTTATTGAACTGAAAGAGGAGAACTTAGCGTTCTCCTCTTTTTTTTATTTTTTTACAGAAAAAACAGAATATTTATTCTTAACACCTTTGAAAAAAGTGTGATACGTAAGAGAAAATAGTGTTCAATTATTGCTCTTTTATTAATAAATTGGTTAATTCTCGTGGATGAGATCCCAATTATTAGTTTTGCGCATTTTCAATGGCGAGAAATGTTTTTATATTTCACATATAACCTATTTCGTTAACAATTATGGCTTAATGAACCCAATGTTCATATCAGCTAATGTGGAGTATTATCATGGACGCGTCCAATTTAGCCCCATCGGCGAAATCAAGCCCGATAAACAAGCGAGGGTTAATCATTCTGGCAATCGATGTAGTTTTATTATTACTTTTGCTAGAATTTTTACCTTATGATCCCAAGGCCAATGCAGGTTTAGCATTAATGGTGTTTGTGGGGGTGTTATGGCTAACAGAAGCTATTCACGTTACGATCACTGCATTATTTATACCTATATTAGCCGTTGTGCTTGGGCTAATGAATACCAATGAGTCATTAAAATCATTTGCGAATCCCATCATTTTCTTATTCTTCGGTGGCTTTGCGTTAGCGACAGCGCTTCATATTCAAGGGTTAGATCGCTTAATTGCTAACCGCTTGCTGATGATCGCAAAAGGTAAACTGTCAATCGCTGTATTGCTTTTATTTGGTGTTACGGCATTACTCTCAATGTGGATCAGTAATACAGCAACAGCTGCGATGATGCTGCCTCTAGTATTAGGTATTTTATCTAACTTAGATATTCGTTCAGAGCGTAATACTTTTGTCTTCGTATTATTAGGTGTTGCTTATAGTGCAAGTATCGGGGGTTTAGGTACGTTGGTTGGTAGCCCACCAAATGCGATTGCAGCAGCCCAACTGAACTTGGATTTCATCACGTGGATGAAGTACGGTATTCCAATCATGCTAGTGTTATTGCCTATCATGTTTATTGTGATGTATCTGATGCTGCGTCCTAACTTAAAACATAAATTTGACCTAAAATTAGAAGTGTTAGAATGGAATAACAAACGTGTTATCACCATGATTATCTTCTTAATTACCGTCGTATGCTGGATCTTCAGCTCTTTCATCAGCAGTGCTTTTGGAGGTGTTAAAGATTTAGATACCGTTATTGCAGTCAGTGCCGCAATTGTTATCGGTGTAACAGGTGTCGCGAGTTGGAGCCAAATTCAAGAAAACACTGAGTGGGGTGTGTTAATGCTGTTCGGTGGTGGTTTAACACTGAGCGCTATTTTACAGTCTTCTGGTGCAAGCCTTGTAATGGCTGATTTTATGAAAGAAACTTTTGGTACAAGCCACTGGTTCGTGATTATCCTTGCAGTAACAACCTTTATCATCGTATTAACTGAATTTACCAGTAATACTGCGAGTGCCGCGTTATTAGTCCCCATCTTTGCAACAGTAGCACAAGCATTAGGTATGCCAGTAATGGCGTTAACGATGATTATCGGTATTGGTGCATCTTGTGCGTTTATGCTACCTGTTGCAACACCACCCAATGCGATTGTCTTTGGTTCTGGCTACATTAAACAGACAGAAATGGTACGTGTCGGTGGTGTGCTGAATTTAGTCTGTATCTTAGTTATCTCTCTGTTTGCTTGGTTCTTCTGGCTGTAAATTAGCCTATTAAATTAGTCAAATAGAGATAAAAACGAAGCGCTTGATAGTTAAATATCAGGCGCTTTTTTGATTACTTACTCTGCCAAATGGTCAAGAAGATCATCTTCAAACGAACTAAAGTAGAAGGAATGAAACAAAGGTGCCTTTTGGGGAAAGGGTGACTAATTGATAAGAAAGAAAAAGCCATCTCTATTTATCACCGCTAGGGTATGGAATATATCGATGGCTTTAAAGTAGCTTAAGTGTCGAAAACTATTTTATATACAGCGTTAATTGAGTCCCCGGCTTTAACATTTTAATATCAGCATTCCAGCTCATTAACTGTTTTAGGTTAATGCCGTGGCGACGGGCAATACTGTAATAAGAGTCACCTTGACGTACTTTATAGTAGCTTGGTGAAGGTTTCGTTGTTGTGGTTCGACTAATACCACCTGCATTATGAATTTTTAATGTCTGACCAACCAGCAATGTGCTCTTTGCATTTAATCCATTAATACGTTGTAAATCTTTTACACTCATATTGTAGCGACGAGCAATCGCGTAAAACGAATCCCCTGAACGAACCTTATAAACGCCTTCTTGCTTAATAGATTGATTCGTTTTGGCAACCGCTAAGCGAATAGTTTCTAATACAGCAGCATCCTCAAAAGCATTACGGAATTGGTCAAGTTTATTACGAGGCAACATAATGACATGAGGACCATTTGGAGCGGTTATTCCACGTTTATAGCCGGGGTTATAATCTTTCACGGTATTAATAGGTAGCTGACTTAATTCAGCGACTTTATTTAATGTGATTTGCTCGCCAACATCAAATGAGGCTAATGCTTTATCGCGATAGTTACTTTTTGGAAAGGTAATGGTTTGTTCGTTTTCACGGATCACTTTGCTCAGCGCGAGAATTTTGGGTACATAATTCATCGTTTCTTTGGGTAAAGAAAGTGACCAATAGTCTGTGGGTAAGTTTTGCTTTTCATTTGCCTTTATTGCTTGCATAACACGGCCTTCACCAGCGTTATAAGCAGCAAGGGCAAGTGCCCAATCACTATCAAACATGACATACAAGCGTTCTAGTAAATCAAGGGCGGCTTTAGTTGATGCTATAACATCACGACGTCCGTCATACCATTGGTTTTGTGCTAAACCATAGTAATTACCTGTTATCGGTACAAATTGCCATAAACCGGCAGCATTTGCAGAGGAAGTAACATGGGGATTAAACGCACTTTCAATGACAGGAACAAGTGCCAACTCCATCGGTAATTCACGTTTTTCAATTTCATCAATAATCGAATACATATAAGGTTCAGCGCGGGAAGCAACGCTCTGTATATGTTTAGGATTATTTAAAAAATATAATTCTTGCTGCGAGATCCTTTCATTTTCAGGGAGGTCCATTTTCAATTCACTTATCACATAACCCCATAAATTGGTTTTTACATCATATTGAGGTTGGTGAGAAGTTGAAGTCCCTTTCGTTGATATCGGTGTGATCGCAGACAAATTAGGTTTTATGTTCTCAGATTGCTGACAGCCAGCCAATAGCAATATGGAGAACAAAATCGCTTTTGTCTTCATAATAGAAAAATTCATCCTGTGTGTTTTTTGAACCAAATGATACTTAGAGTGCCCAAATAAAACAATCACTAGAAATTAAAAGTTGTCTTTTAATTCCCTTAATTTTGTAAATGTCTTAATTGGAGCATAAGTATTAGTGGTTATACCTAAAATCCTTTGCAAATCAATATCGTCAGATTTCAAAAAAAGATTAATGTTCTTTTCGTTTTTCAGCGTTATTGGCACAGTAGGTTGCAAATTTTTACGCATTTCACTAACTTGGGTTAAATAATCGGTAATAAGTGTATTTTCTGGCATGATATGATGTGCAAAGGTCATATTTGATAGAGTGTATTCATGAGCACAACAAATTAATGTGTTATCAGGTAACGCACTCAATCTTTGTAATGAACTAAACATTTGCTGTGCAGTGCCTTCGAATAAACGACCGCAACCACCAGAAAAAAGTGTATCCCCACAAAATAAATATGGCTCACAATAATAAGCAACATGACCCAATGTATGACCTGGTGTGCCAATCACATTAAAAGTGAAAGTACTCACAATGATGCGCTCTTGATTATGAATAATCTTTTCAGCCCCTTTACTTTGTGTTTCTTGTGGGCCAAAAACGTCAATGTTAGGATATTTTTTGACAAGTTCAGCAACGCCACCAACATGATCTTCATGATGATGGGTTAATAAAATCGCAATCGGGGTTAGTGAGCGTTGTGAGAGCATTTCAATAACGGGATTGGCTTGTGACGGATCCACAATCACACATTCATTATTTTCATTACTTAATAGCCAAATGTAGTTATCGGATAAAGCAGGAATTCTGATAAGCTCCATATAAGTTACCTTACTTATAAAATATAAAGGGTTAAACGATGAAAGCAGCGCGTTCAGTAAAACCAATTACAATGCCAGATTCTTGGCGTGATATCCCTTGGGGGGAATATTATCGCATGGCGATTGAATTGCGTTTACAAAACTGGTGGTCGAAAATGTATGGCTTTCATTTACTGAAACTCGGTCAACTCAGTGCCGAATTAGATACCAAATTAAGTATCGTTTCACATCAAGTCAATGTGACATCAAATGCAGTAAATGCGGATGTTATCGCATCTTTAGATTATCTACCCTTTGAAAATAAATCGATTGATGTTTGTCTTATGGCTCATGTGCTTGATTATAGTGCAGATCCCCATTGGCTATTAAGAGAAACCGACCGTGTTTTAATTGATGATGGCTGGTTAATATTAACAAGCTTTAACCCAATCAGTTTATTAGGATTGGGGAAATGCACACCTTTTTTACGTCAAAAGCAGCCTTATTCAAGCCGTATGTTTTCACTTCGACGCCAAATTGATTGGCTTAGTGTGCTAAATTACGAAGTGATGACACAACAGAATTTCCAGATTATGCCATTTTCAAGACCAATAAAACGTGATGGTAGCCGCTATCACACTGGTGGCTGTTTAAATTTAATTATTGCTCGTAAAAGAACGCTGCCTTTAACACCCACGGCATTGAAATTTGCCTTGCCACGCATGAGTGTAAAAGGTCGAATATTAGGCGCTACACGCAATCATTCAGAGCCGTAAAGCATTACTTATTGTGTTTTGTCTTTCTGACTTTCGATATAACCTGTGTCTTCTTGTGTCGGTGATAGCGCCGCCGCTTTTGCTAATTCATCACAACGTTCATTTTCATCATGACCCGCATGGCCTTTTACCCAGTGCCATTCAATTTCATGACGAGTAATAGCACTATCTAAGCGCTTCCATAAATCGACATTCAGCACAGGGCTTTTGTCTGCTTTGCGCCATTGGCGTTTTTTCCAGCTATGGATCCACTGTGTGATACCTTGTCTGACATATTGGCTATCGGTTGTCAGTGTAATTTTACAAGGGAATTTTAATGTTTCTAATGCTACGATAGCGGCAAGAAGTTCCATTCGGTTATTGGTGGTCATAAAAAAACCTTCACTTAGGGTTTTTTCATGTTGTTGATAGCGTAAAATAGCGCCATAACCACCGGGACCAGGGTTGCCTAAGCATGAACCATCGGTGAATATTTCTACCTGCTTGTGCATAAAGGCGACTTATCCTTTTTGATTAATACGAAAAACTAACCCTAAGTCTGACATAAAAACGGATTATGAGCACTCCAATCACACGACAAATTGTACTTGATACCGAAACCACCGGTATGAATAAGCTGGGCGTTCATTATGAAGGTCATAATATCATTGAAATTGGTGCCGTAGAGGTTATCAACCGTCGATTAACAGGGCGAAATTTCCATGTTTATATTAAGCCTGAAAGATTAGTAGATCCCGAAGCATTTGAAGTTCACGGTATTAGTGATGAATTTTTAGAAGATTGTCCTTCTTTTGCTGATATTGCTGATGAGTTTTTAGAATATATTCGTGGCGCAGAGCTGATCATTCATAACGTATCGTTCGATATCGGCTTTATGGATTACGAGTTTAGAAAGCTTAATCGTGATATTCCGCCGACTGAAACGTTCTGCCAAATAACCGATAGTCTTGCTATGGCAAGGGCATTATTCCCTGGCAAACGCAATAATCTTGATGCTTTATGTGATAGATACTTAATAGATAACTCTAAACGTACTCTTCACGGCGCATTATTGGATGCTGAAATACTTTCTGATGTTTACTTGGCAATGACCGGTGGACAAACCGCATTAGCATTTTCAATAGAAGGTGAATCAAGTAATGAGCAAGAGCAAAATGATATTCAGCGTATCGAGCGTCCAGCCTCTGGACTCAGAGTAATAAGAGCAACTGCAGAAGAACTTGTTGAGCATGAATCTCGATTAGATTTAGTTGAGAAGAAAGGTGGGCATTGTTTATGGCGTCCTGCGTCAAATGATGAGGCAGTTTGAATATAAAAAAAGCGTAAAGAGTTAGTTGAGATTAAAAACTGTCCAAATGCATCTTTTTGTTAGAAAAACAGTTGACGACAAGGTAATAGATTCGTAATATTCACTTCGTCCGAAAGGATACGCGGAGCGGTAGTTCAGTTGGTTAGAATACCTGCCTGTCACGCAGGGGGTCGCGGGTTCGAGTCCCGTCCGTTCCGCCAACATTCCAAACCCCAGCATTTATGCTGGGGTTTTTGCGTTTAGAGTATCAAACAATTTCCTTTCTCCTGAGCTTGGCTCAATCAGTATTCCTTGCATTCAATATTTGATATTACTATCTTAGAATTTATTAGTAATACTAACACTATGCTTAATGCTATTTCGCTGAGTAATCAATATGGAAAATAGAGTACATTTATGGATTGGCAGTAATTTTTCTTCTGAAGAAGAATATATGCATTATTTTGAGTTAGATTATTCTGCTGAAGACGGAATAGATTCTCCTAATTATAGAGTGTGTGGATTTTGCAAAGATCTGGGAATAATGTGGTACGACGAAGATTTTATTGGTGTTATTTCTCGCTTTGATAACAATGTTACGCTTGATGAAATTCTAGTAGATGCTGCTGTCGATGAAAGTGAAATACCATTAATTAAAGCTAAATGTGAAGAGCTAGGAATTAAAAGTGCCAATGCGATATTTTGGTATCAAGATCCTGAGCTTGTTATCAATCAGTGCGATAATCAAACCTATAATAATTTACATTATATGGGCGAATATAATGGTGATTAACAGGTTTAAAAATACCCTTAGGCTGAGCTGATCATGCTATTAACGCTTGATGAAATTACAAAAAAGCTAGAAAACAAATTTTCCCCTTTAGGTGAAGATTTTGATGATTTAATGCTTTTTAAAAGAACAACACCACTTAGTGATTTAGAGACGTTAGAACAAAAATTAATGCTTTCTCTTCCTGATGATTTTACCTCTTTTATCTCTCTCTATAATTTAGATAATTTTTCATTATTTAATATCAGCTTTGGCTGTGGTGAAGGCTATCTTGAAAGACTGTTTATGCTAAATAGTCCTAATGGGTTTGAACAATGGTGGATTGGTAATAAGCGACCTGAAAATATGATGGTTATTGCACTGTCAGATCCTTATACCCTCTTATTAAATACTCAAACAGGGAATGTTTTTGCAATGACGAGTGAGTCATCTATGGATAGTTTTGAACATATCGCGATGAATTTTTTTGTTTTTTTTAGAGCAGTTGCCACACTGTTTTTAACGGATATTTCGTTAGATAAGATTATTGAACTTACATCATCTCAAACAACCTCATTTTGGTATCAGCTAAAGCCTGAATAAGATGAAAAATATAAAGAAAAAAGCGCTTATATATGATGGTGTTGAAGATGACTTTTATCAACAGAGTCACCTTATTCAATGCCCTTATTATGATGAAAAAATGTTGATTAGCGTAACGCAATTAATCGATTTAAATCGCTTAAACGAAGAGGTAAAACAACAGGTGATAAGTAAGGTTAAAGGGCTGACTTTAAATCAAGGAATCCACTATACCTACGATGGCTTATCGGTAATGTGTGACCTCCAAAAATCAAAAAAAGAGAATATTCAGTTGCTCGGTTTATTTGCTATTGGTGAAAGACAACCTGCACGGTATCAAATCATCGTTTTAGGGATATTTAGGATTCATTTATGAAGCAGGAATTTCATTTACGTTTAAATACGCTATCTAAAGAACTTGATGACTTTTATTATCAAGAATTTGAAACTGAACAAGCCGAATACAGTAAAAATAAACAGATAAAACAGGCTATTGTTCAGTTTATCCTTGAAATGAAAGAACATGGTGAATACACACTAATTGATGAAGCGCTAAACCTTATATTTCATAATACTGGTTGTCATATTGATTGCGAAATTCTAGATGAGATCATGCTTCCTGTTATTGAAAAAAATATTATTACACAGGAATTGATTAATAAAAATCTAAGAGAGAATTCCCCTATGGGACGTTGGTTTTAATATAAGGATAATAAAATGAGGCCGGTTTATTGGGATTTCTCAGGATTTAATTTATTTATGCAAAGTGATTATCAGGATCTTTATCAACTCGAAGATAATAGTAATAAACTTTATGGTAGTAGTAATTTTAGTGAGTTAGATACATTAGATTGGTTTTTATTAGATAAAAACAGTCATGAAACTTCATTTTTGTTATTGACCGTAAATTCTAATATTGAAGTAATAAAAGATGAAAATAGTTATAATCTTAATGAGTTGGAAAATATCGATTTTAATATAAGTGTCAATTCTTTTATTAATAAAATTGAAATACCCTCTATTTCTTGTTTTTATTTTAAATCCAATCAATTAATTTCATTCTCAATATTATCAAGAATAAAATATAAAGTATTAATTTCAGATGATCTCTATTTTTTATTAGATAAAGATTTTTCATATCAAGGATATGTGTTGGAGAAAGCGACTCATCACATTGTTGGCTACAATAAGGATATAAATTCTCATTTGTTCGATTGTTATTTAGAAAAAATTTTTTCTTTTTGTACTGAGGAGAGTTATGAGAAGTTAGATGAACAAGATATTCACTCTTTATCAATATTAAATGAATTAGAAAAAAACTGTTATTCTAATCAACAGAAGGACAGAAGAATTGAGGCGATTATAGTATTTATCCAATTGTTAAAGTCTAATTTTTATAATATAGATAATTAAAATTAAATTTCAGCATAATAGAAGAAGGGAAGATATGAAATTTTTTAAAGATACTCAAATAATATTTGAGCAATCATTAAATGGACTCACAGAAAATGAAGTGAATTCTTACTTTCCTCAATTCTTTCAAGGTAAAGACTTATTTATTGAATTCTATAAACAAACTAATGGCGGGTACTTTACTCATGGAGCAGTTTTTTACCGAGATCATTTTAATATCGATAATCTTAAAGATTACAATGCAATGGAAGTTGAATCATTTAATTTTATAAAATCGAATCAATATGTTAAGTCTGATTACTTACTTTCTATTTGTGAAGTGATTAGATACAGATCTAATGCATCATCGAAGTTGCAAAATTTTATAAAAAATAATATTCCTTTTGCTGGCGATGCGGGTGATAATGATTATTGGATAGAGATCCCAACAGGACGTATCAGATATACACATTCTACGGATCCTGATTGGGCTGATAATATTATTGACATTGCGCCTTCATTTTATGACTTTTGTCTATATTTACAGTCTAAAAGACGAGTCTTATAATAAAATATAAATAAGAGTAGGTGCTTTATTATGGATAAATATTATTTAAATGTAGATGGAGATAATATTGCTATAGTGATAGATGATGGGATTATATTAACATCAGAGTTAACTTGGGATTTCTATAATATTAGTATATCGGACAATCTATTTCCTGACGATTTATCTCTTTTTTATTCTGATGATTATATAGGAAGTAGCCATTATCTTAGTGATAACGGTTATGTTTTTGATAGGCATTACTGTTTAAAAGAACTCTCTTTATATGTTCCTGAAAATAATGTTTTTGATACGGAAAAAATAAATACTTTATTAAGTAAACCAGTGCGAGACGCTCATATAAAAATAGTGGAACCTATTAAATTCAATGCAATATCACCTTGTGATTTTAGATGTTTTAGTGAAAATGGAGAATATTTATTATGTTTGAAAGATATTTATTTTAATAAAAGCAGTCATATAGAAAGAATTAAGATACATAATAAATTAGAAATTATCTTTCTAGATGGGAAAGAAATAGGGTTCATGATTTTAGAACCGTTTGAAAATATTTTTTTTGATCTAAATCTTATTGAAAATAAAAATATAAAGCTCAGTTTAAAAGAAAAAATGTTGTTTTTAAAATATTTCCATCTAATGGATGAATCTACGTGGAATAAGCTCAATGAGAAAGATACTTCTGTTTATTTTGCGTTACATTCTATACAGGATGAAGTTTTAGATATGATGTCTGATAATAGTAAATTACGACATTTAAATAATCAATTATCATTTATTTTAGATAACTATTAAACTATGAAAAAAGACGAAAAAATTATTGTTGAAATATATAAAGAAATATTTGAAGATAATTTTCATCAATACAGTAAAAGATTGAATAGACAATCGATTGAAAATAATAAAGACGACACTTTTTCTCAAGTGAATAAAATTTTTATAAGCCTGTCAGAAAAAGAAAAAAATGCAATAATGAATATGATAAAAATCGTTATTTCGGATACTGCATCTACAATATTAGGTACATTAGATGGTACTCATATGGTTGATAATATAGATAAAGATTTTCAGTTAATTTATGATAATGAGGAAATTCAAGGCGATCTACAAGATTTGTTTTTAGCGTTAGTGTAAGATAATAATGACATCATCTGAATTTCTAATTTTATTAGAAAATTTTAAAAAGTTTATGTTGGATAAAGGCTTCTCTGTCATAGGGTGTTCTGATGAGCAAATTCTCCAATTAGAAGATAAATATGGAAAATTACCTTGTTTTTATAAAGTCTATTTATCTATATTCGGTTTAGAGGCAGGTGATTTTAAAAAAGGAACCGATATTTTATATTCTGAATTAGATGATATCAATATATATTCTATTGAGTTACTTGAAGAAAATGACATTAGGATACCATTGAATTTCTTTTTATTTTTATTACATCAAGGTTATTCCTGTCTATTTTTTATAGATAGGCAATGTGATGATCCTGATGTTTATGTTTACACGGAAGGTGATAAAATAAGAAAAATAAAGCTTAAGTTTTCAGAATGTCTATTAGCTGAAATTGATTATTATAAAGAGTAAAAAAGAAATACTTACAGATTTAATAACTATTAATTTAATATACTTGAGATAAATGAGAATGAAAAAAATAGAAATTTATTCAGAAATGTTATGGTGGTCATTATCACACATTCGAAACGTCCAAACACACAGTTTTATTCGTAAAGGAAAAAACAAATCCTGTGGTTTTGAAGCTGAATTATTACATAATGTTGTTGGTACTTTACCTACCGAAGAGATGACTGATAACGATATCTATTTTCTTAATGTACAAGCCAAGTATTACTTAGATAATGCTAGTGAAAGAATTTGTGATAATTATAATGTACATAAGGAAAATATTAAGCGTTTATTTAAGATTGTACCCGAGCATTTAAAAGATCAACTAAAGTGGGATGGACCAGAATAAGAATGAAATATTTTGCTAGAGTTGTTGCTCTCAATCCTTATGTTGAAGAAGAAGTTACACTCTCTTTTGGTGAATATGAAATTTGTTGTTTTATTAATGAGCCCAATTTATTTGTGATAGGGGAAGTCTATTTAGTCGAGTTAGTATTAATGTTTTTTGATGATATTGAGATTAAATTATCAAATGATCACGATATGTCGTTGACTCAAATTGGAAATTCTTTTGCTTATCAATTAAATGGTAAATTGCTTGATAATAAGTTTATTGTCACTAATTTAGTTTTTGAAGATGATCTATTTTATCAATATTCATATACTGAGAATCAGTTTGTTATGTTGAAATCAGACAGAATTAACGTAGAAATAATTGAGCCTATCAGCCATGAACTTTTTTAACGAAGTCCAACAAAAAATCAGCATTACACCTTTTTTTTCTAACATGGGGAAAGCGGACTTACAGGCTGATAATGTGATTGTGTTTCCCGATTTAAAAAGTTTGCTGCTTTCTCCGTTAGATTTTGAATGGTTACCGACTTCACCTACACAAAATGATCCTTTTTATGCTAAACAAATCCTGCCTAAAGCATTAATAGAACAACGTATAAAGATAACGCGTTGTGTGATGGATTGCGTGAAAAATATCCCGTGTACCTCATTTCAGTATGATGCCCATGATTTCAATATTGCAGCTAAAAATGCGATTTGTTACGCATTTCGCCAATACTTATCAGAAAAACACTTTTCTCTTGGAGACAACTGGGAAAATATTGTTTATATCTACTATCAAGGATATTGGCCGATAGGGACCTACTATAATAAAGTAGTAATTATTTGAATTTTATCATTTTTAAGATTAATAATATTAGGATATAGAGAAATGGATATCACTAAAATTTATCAATATAAATTAAGAAAATTATTTAATCCAAGAGCACTTCCTTTTAAACATGATATTTTATTTTTACAGTCTTGGGACGGTGAACGGGATGAAATTATTTCAGTAAAACTAAAAAATAAACCCGCTCTTTATCTCTCGTGGTGGAATGAGCTTTTTAATTCAAAAAAAGTAGGTGAGATTATTAGTGATGATCCTTATGATCAAAATTATTATCAATTTTTTTCTTTTATGAGGATTTTGCCTAATTTATTATCTATAAATAGAACTGAAAACTTTTATAATAAAAATTTATTTTCAAGTTATATCGTTTCACAGTTAAAATCCGATCTTTCTTTTTTAGGTAAAGAAAAAGAGAATAACTATAAAACTGAACTTATTAACTATTTATTCTATGATATGGGATTTGCTGATTTTTATTATCACTATTTCATTGTTAAAGATAATAAACTCTATTTTCGTTATTCTAGTGATGAAATAATAGAGGTCGATGAGCTAATCAATACAACCTATGATCTTGTATTAAAGCACAGTAATGAAAAATATTATGAAGATCTGAATATAATTAAAAAACAACAAATAGAAATCATTAAATTTCTTCTAGAGAAAGACGAAGATTTTATTTTTACACTAGAAGATCAATGTTTAATTTATCTATCACCTGAAAAATTTATTAAAACGTATAAAAATGATACGGATAAAATATTTAAAATCTTAGCCAGTTTCTTAAGTAAAGATCAATCAGCACTCAATACCTTTGTGTCTAAAATGATTATCATGAATTACAATTATTATATTTTGAAAAATAATCCAAAAGAAATCTTGAAATTAAAAGCTTTTTGTAGAAGAGATAATTTAAAATTTTTTCTATTATTAAAATCAATTATTAATTTGCATTTTTTTGTCAGAAAAGAAGATTTTAAGGAGTTACACTTAGAATATTATTTATCTAAAATTGATTGAAAATAGGTAGAATATATAAATAATTTATTTTTATAAAATGAGTAACAAATACGTTACATGATGCTTTCCTTTTATTTATATAATGTAAATAATATTTTTATTATTGAATCAGTAAATTATTTGCTTTTTATATTTTTTAATTATTTATAATTCTATGTTCTTGTAACAAGTTCAGTCAATTATTAGGCTATAATTAAAACCATACGGTATTTCTTTGATTTGATGGATAATTCAGCAATAAAATTTTATCTTGATTAGTCATATCAAGCTAAGGTTTAATAGCACGCTTCTCAATTGCGCAAATTATTATCTTTTTCCCTTTTTGTTGCGCAACAATGCGGTGGTGTAATGTTATTTTCCGCTTTAATCGTAAAAAATGCATAGCAAATCAAAGAATTATTGCTTTATGTTAATTACGATAGCCACCTTTGTGGATTTTTTATATTGCGGTTTTTTGCCCGCATTGAGAGAATCAGCTATCTAGATGCTTTTTATCCGACTTGGAGTAGAAAATGACCACTCGTAAAACCCTTGCTAATGCGATCCGTTTTTTAAGTATGGATGCTGTGCAAAAAGCTAAATCAGGACACCCTGGCGCCCCTATGGGTATGGCTGATATTGCCGAAGTATTATGGCGTGATTTTTTAAATCATAACCCAACTAACCCTAACTGGGCTGATCGTGACCGTTTCGTTTTATCTAATGGTCATGCATCAATGCTGATTTATAGCTTATTGCACTTGTCTGGTTATGAAGTTTCTTTAGATGATCTGAAAAACTTCCGTCAATTACATTCTAAAACACCGGGCCACCCAGAATATGGTTATACCCCTGGTGTTGAAACAACAACGGGTCCTTTAGGTCAAGGTATTGCAAATGCAGTGGGTTTTGCAATTGCAGAACGTACATTAGCGGCTCAATTTAACCGTCCTGGTCATGATATTGTTGACCACTACACCTACGCCTTTATGGGTGATGGTTGTATGATGGAAGGTATCTCTCATGAAGCGTGTTCTTTAGCTGGAACATTACAATTAGGTAAACTAATCGCATTTTATGATGACAATGGTATCTCTATTGATGGTCAAGTCCATGGCTGGTTTACTGATAACACCGCAGAACGTTTCGATGCTTATGGCTGGCATGTCATCAGTGGTATTGATGGTCACGATGCAGCAAGCATTAAAGCTGCCATTGAAGCTGCAAAACAAGTCACAGACAAGCCTTCACTACTAATCTGTAAAACGACTATCGGTTTTGGTTCTCCTCATAAAGCGGGTACGGCTGATTCTCACGGTTCTCCATTAGGTGATGCAGAAATTGCTGAAACACGTAAAGCGTTAGGCTGGGAATACGGTGCATTTGAGATCCCACAAGAAATTTATAAAGAGTGGGATGCGAAAGAAGCAGGTAAAGCAAAAGAAGCGGCATGGGATGCTAAATTTGCGGCTTATGCAGCACAGTTCCCTGAATTAGCGGCTGAATTTAAACGTCGTATTTCTGGTGAATTACCCGCAAACTGGGAAAAAGATGCCAAAGCATTTATTGAAAATTTACAACAAAATCCTTCAAGCATTGCAAGCCGTAAAGCATCTCAAAATGCATTAGAAGCATTCGGTAAAGTATTACCAGAATTCATGGGTGGCTCTGCGGATTTAGCACCAAGTAACCTGACTATGTGGTCTGGTTCTAAAGCGCTGAATGAAGATAAAGCGGGTAATTACATCCATTATGGTGTACGTGAATTCGGTATGTCTGCAATTATGAATGGTATTGCATTACATGGCGGTTTTGTTCCATATGGTGCTACATTCCTGATGTTTATGGAATATGCACGTAACGCTGTGCGTATGGCTGCACTGATGAAGATCCGCAGTATCTTTGTTTATACACATGACTCCATTGGTCTCGGTGAAGATGGTCCAACTCACCAACCCGTTGAGCAAATGGCAAGCCTACGTGTCACTCCAAACGTGAGCACATGGCGTCCATGCGACCAAGTTGAATCAGCAGTTGCATGGAAATATGCAATTGATCGTAAAGATGGTCCAACAGCGCTGATCTTCTCTCGTCAAAATCTTGCACAGCAACCACGTACTGCAGAACAACTGGCAAATATCGAGAAGGGGGGGTATATCCTGAAAGATTGCGCTGGTACTCCAGAATTAATCTTTATTGCCACTGGTTCTGAAGTTGAATTAGCCGTTAGCGCTTATGAACAATTGACCGCTGAAGGCCGTAAAGTGCGTGTTGTTTCTATGCCAGCAACAGATGCATTTGATAAACAAGATGCAGATTACCGTGAAGCGGTATTGCCAACATCAGTGAAAGCACGCGTTGCTATTGAAGCGGGTATTGCTGACTACTGGTTCAAATATGTTGGTTTAGATGGTGTGATTGTCGGTATGAATAGCTTCGGTGAATCAGCACCTGCAAACGAATTATTTGAAGAGTTTGGTTTTACTGTTGAAAATGTGGTTACACAGGCAAAATCTTTACTTAAATAATCAATAAATGTTAACAAGAGCACATTTTTGGGAAGAATTTCTCAGATGTGCTCTTTTTTTATTCTTCTATCTTTGTTTACTATTGCGATCTTCTCTCATTTCTCGTAATCTGATTAACCATAAGCTGAACCGTTTCAGTTACTCCCGAAATGTCGGTGACTGCACAATTTCTAGATTTACTTGATTTATCATTGTTGATTAGTATCTTGCTCTATTATTCTAAGCGGTTGCAAATCACTAGTTATCAAGGAAGTCACATGACAATCAGAGTCGCTATTAACGGTTTTGGTCGTATAGGGCGTAATGTGTTAAGAGCGCTTTATGAATCAGGTAAACGTGCTGAAATAACGGTTATTGCAATAAATGAATTGGCTGATGCTCAAGGCATTGGGCATCTTCTCAAGTATGATTCCAGCCACGGTCGTTTTGCTTGGGATGTACGAATAAATAACGATTTATTGCAAGTGGGTGATGATACCATTCGTTTATTTCATCATGCGGATATTACCGATTTGCCTTGGGGTGAACTTGGTATTGATGTTGTACTGGATTGTAGTGGTGCTTATGGTTCCCGTGCTGATGGTGAAGCACATATTGCACAAGGCGCAAAGAAAGTCCTGTTTTCTCATCCCGGTACAACGGATTTAGATGCAACGGTTGTTTTTGGTGTGAATCAACACGAACTTAAAAAAGAGCACCGAATTGTTTCAAACGCATCTTGTACAACAAATTGCATTATTCCTATCATTAAAATGATGGATGACGCGTTTAATATAGAATCAGGAACAGTAACAACAATCCATGCAGCCATGAACGATCAACCCGTGATTGATGCATACCATAAGGATTTACGCCGTACTCGTGCAGCAGGGCAATCTATTATTCCTGTTGATACGAAATTGGCCGCAGGAATTACTCGAATTTTCCCGAAATTTAAGGATCATTTCGAGGCAATTTCTGTACGAGTTCCTACAATTAATGTGACAGCCATTGATTTAAGTGTCACTGTAAAAACTGCTGTAAATGTGTTAGATGTCAATCGGTTAATTCAAAAATCAGCAACTGGCGCATTTCGTGGTATAGTGGATTACACAGAATTGCCATTAGTCTCAACTGATTTTAACCACGACCCTCATAGTGCAATCGTTGATGGCACACAAACACGAGTCAGTGGGCAACACCTGATCAAGACTTTAGTCTGGTGTGATAATGAATGGGGCTTTGCTAACAGAATGCTCGATACAACGTTAGCAATGGCTACAACTGGTTTTAAATAATCATGTTTTAATGACGGTGTCGCGTAATAATACAAGGCACTGAACAGAAGATTACTAAATTTTAGAGAATCAATGAGAGGATTCATCATGTCTGTAATTAAGATGACCGATTTAGACCTAGCGGGTAAACGAGTTCTTATCCGTGCTGACCTGAACGTTCCAGTTAAAGATGGTAAAGTCACTTCAGATGCGCGTATCCGTGCTTCTTTACCAACAATTGAAGCCGCGTTAAAACAAGGCGCTAAAGTGATGGTAACTTCTCACTTAGGTCGCCCTACCGAAGGTGAGTACAACGAAGAGTTCTCTTTAAAACCAGTTGTTGACTATCTGAAAGATAAATTAACTGCCCCAGTTAGCCTTGCTAAAGACTATTTAAATGGTGTTGAAGTTAATGCAGGCGAATTAGTTGTTCTTGAAAACGTTCGTTTTAATAAAGGCGAAAAGAAAGACGACGAAACGCTGTCTAAACAATATGCTGCATTATGTGATGTTTTCGTAATGGATGCATTCGGTACAGCTCACCGTGCTCAAGCATCAACTCATGGTGTTGCTAAGTTTGCGCAAGTTGCTTGCGCAGGTCCATTATTATCAGCAGAACTTGAAGCATTAGGTAAAGCATTAGATAAACCCGCTCGCCCAATGGTTGCAATTGTTGGTGGTTCTAAAGTTTCAACTAAACTGACTGTATTAGATTCTTTATCAAAAATTGCTGACCAATTAATCGTTGGTGGTGGTATTGCAAATACCTTTATCGCAGCGGAAGGTCATCCAGTAGGTCGCTCTTTATATGAAGCAGACCTTGTTGATGATGCTAAAAAACTGATGGAAAAATGCGATATTCCAGTACCAAGCGATGTTCGCGTTGCAACTGAATTCTCTGAAACTGCAGAGGCTGTTTTAAAATCAGCAAGTGATATCAAAGACGATGAACAAGTCCTGGATATCGGTGATGTAACTGCGGAACGTTTAGCTGAGATCCTGAAAAACGCGAAAACTATCCTGTGGAATGGTCCAGTAGGTGTGTTTGAATTCCCTAACTTCCGCAAAGGTACAGAAATCATTGCTCATGCAATCGCAGAGAGCGAAGCATTCTCTATCGCAGGGGGCGGTGATACGCTGGCGGCTATTGATTTATTTGATATCGCAGACAAAATCTCTTACATTTCAACCGGTGGTGGTGCTTTCTTAGAATTTGTTGAAGGCAAAAAACTTCCTGCTGTTGCAATGTTAGAAGAACGCGCTAAACAGTAATTAAGTCAGCTCATACAGGTAGAAAGTTATTTTCTACCTGTTCCAAATATAGGATCTTATTACATGTCTAAAGTTTTTGATTTCGTGAAACCGGGTGTCATCACGGGTGATGATGTACAAAAAGTATTTGCAGTAGCAAAAGAAAACAAATTTGCTCTGCCTGCGGTTAACTGTGTAGGTACTGACTCAATCAATGCTGTGTTAGAAGCTGCTGCGAAAGTTCGTTCTCCTGTTATTGTACAGTTCTCTAACGGTGGTGCTGCATTTATCGCAGGTAAGGGTCTTAAATCTGATGTGCCACAGCAAGCGGCTATTCTAGGCGCAATTTCTGGTGCTCATCATGTGCATCAAATGGCTGAATACTACGGTGTTCCTGTTATTCTGCATACTGACCACTGTGCAAAAAAATTATTACCATGGATTGATGGTCTGTTAGATGCGGGTGAAAAACACTACGCTAAAACAGGGAAACCACTGTTCTCTTCTCACATGATTGACTTATCTGAAGAGTCATTAGAAGAAAACATCGAAATCTGTGCTAAATATTTAGCGCGTATGGCTAAAATCGATATGACTTTAGAAATCGAATTAGGCTGTACGGGTGGTGAAGAAGACGGCGTTGATAACACCGGTATGGACAGCTCTGCGCTTTATACTCAACCAGAAGACGTTGCTTATGCCTACGAAAAACTGAGTGCGGTAAGTCCTCGTTTCACTATCGCGGCTTCTTTCGGTAACGTACATGGTGTTTATAAACCAGGTAATGTTCAGTTAACACCAAAAATTCTACGTAACTCACAAGACTACGTATCTGAGAAATTCAATCTGCCACACAATAGCTTAGATTTCGTTTTCCACGGTGGTTCTGGTTCTTCTGCTGCTGAAATCAAAGAAGCTGTTGACTATGGCGTTATCAAAATGAATATCGATACTGATACTCAGTGGGCGACTTGGGATGGTATCTTACAGTTCTACAAAAAGAACGAAGGTTATCTGCAAGGCCAGTTAGGTAACCCAGAAGGGGCTGATAAACCTAACAAGAAATATTACGACCCACGTAACTGGTTACGTCACGCACAAGTATCAATGGTTGTTCGTTTAGAACAAGCATTTAAAGAGCTGAATTCAGTTGATGTATTGTAATTAGATCATTCTTGATGATTAAACTAAACCCGCTTATTTGGCGGGTTTTTTATTATGGCTTTAGCCACTATTAGCAATACTCACTAATATGAAATGCGATTTTTGAGATAATACAGCGATAAAAAAGCGCCTATTCATGAATAGACGCTTACAGCAAGCAATATAGTGATGAGAAGATTAACCTGTGACTTTACCGTCTTTGTTTTTTTCTTTCATCATACGATTTAATAAAGGTACGGTTGCCCACATAACGATACCTACAATTAAGGTCACAATACCAATTTTACCAAATACATCAGTATAAATAGGTAATGTTTGTAGTGGATCTGTAATACCTTCTGGTGCGGCTGTGAAAGTCGCTACATAACCGCCTAATAGATAAGCGGTCGCTTGTGTTAAGAACCACATACCTAAAATAAATCCCATCATGTATTGTGGTACGAACGCTGCAACCATTGCTAAACCTAACGCACTGATCATCAGTTCACCTAAGCTCTGGAATAAGTAAACTAGAACGATAAACCAAGGTGATGTTAAGCCTTGAGCATCGGCAAACCACATACCTGATGCTGCCGCGGTAAGGAATCCTAATGAGCACAGGAGCATACCCGCAGTAAATTTTGCTGGCATGGATAAATCTTTACCTTTCGCACCAAAATAACTGTAAGCGATAGCAAGGATTGGGCTAGCAACAATGATCCAGAAGGGGTTGAGTGCTTGGAAGCTGACAGGGTTAATCTCAAAGCCTAAAAGCGTGTGATGAACGTTATGAATAGCAAAGAAATTCAGTGAAGTTGGCATCTGAGCATACAGAATATAGAAAATAACAGCTTCTAACATCAGAACAAATGCAACATACATTTTATTACGAGCAACTCTGTCTTTTTGTTTAAACGCTTCACGGAAATAAATGAAGACAACAATAATAGACAGACTGACTAAGACGATATTTGCAATCATCACGTTGTGCAGTAACCATGCACAAATAAATACCATCACAATTGAGCCAACAATAACTAATAACAGCTTACTAAAGTTCATTGGTAAATGGTCTGGTTCAGAACCAATATTGGCAACCATTTTACGGCAGAATAAATAAACTAATAACGCCATGATCAAGCCAATACCGCAGATATTATAAGTCAGTGCATATCCGTAACGTTCTGCAAGTACAGGGGCGATAGATAAAGAAATTAATGAGCCGATATTAATCGACATATAAAATAGCGTAAATGCGCCATCAAGACGAGGGTCTTTAGGTGGATAACATTTTGCTAATAAGCTGGCAGGGTTGGCTTTAAATAAACCATTACCCACTGCGATAGTTCCTAATGCGTAGAAAATTAAATTAGGATACATAATTGACATACCAGTCATGAAATAACCGATAGCCAAAACAATCGCACCTAAAACAATGGTTCGTTTTGTTCCTAATAAGTGGTCACCAACATAACCACCAATAGAAATAAGCCCATAAACCAGTGCAGAGAAAGCACCAAAAGTAATGAAAGCCTGTTCTTGAGAGAAGCCTAATTTACTAACAAAATAAACGGCAAGAATACCTTGTACGCCGTAGTAACCAAAACGTTCCCATAATTCTACAAAGAAAATCATAAAGAACGGTTTAGGCTGTTGTAATAAACCGACTTGAGCGGGTTTATCCATATCTGTAATGCCCCTAATTATTATTTATTTTCAACAACGATGTTATTTACTCACATTCACGAAGAATGTTACACAACAGTAACATTATCTGTCGCATTTGGAGTGATGTTTGCAAATTTAAGAAGGTAATCAGCAAGTCGAGTAGACTAATATATTGATGAAATGACTTCTCAAAGGTTGATCACACTGTGAGTAAGATTAATACCAGATTGAAAAAAATATTCATTAATTTATTTTCAAATAAAGCCATTTAATTGATTTTTTGTATAAAATATAATCAATGAGATTATTATTGGTTTATATTTTAATCTGATTAAATTAAATAAAGATAAAAGGGAGAAGTAGAGAGAAAATATTTTTGATTATGTGACTGATTGATTATAGAAAGAATTTTTTCATTATAATTAAAAATTATTCTTTTATAACAAACGGATGTTAATAAGTGTTTAATAAATATCTAAAGATGAGTCAATATTGCTTCATTAAATAAATATTCAATTAATATAGATAAATATTTAATTTTATGATGTGATTATTATCAAAAAAAAACGCCCTTATAAAAAGTGCGTTTTTATTTTGAGGTAAAAGAGATGAAATTTAAACAGAGATTGTTACTTGTTCATTTTTAACAGAATGGAAACGACGTTTGAAATAAATAAGTCCATCACCATCTTCACGTACTGAAATATTCTTAATTTCGGTCATATAAACAAAATGTGTACCGACTTGGCGCACGTCATAAATATCGCCTTCTAAGCAGGCGAGTGCATTTGTTAATATCGGCTGTTGTAGTTGTCCGTTTTGCCATCCTGGTTGGGTAAAACGATCGGCCATCGCAAGCCCAGTCATTCCGGCGAAATGGCAGGCCATTTCTTCCTGCTCATGATTCAATATATTGATACTTAATTTTCCATTTTCTTGAAAAATGGTATTCATTTGGCTTTTACCGTTGATGCAAACCATCACGGTAGGCGGGTTATCAGTAACAGAACATACCGCTGTTGCTGTTAAGCCACAACATCCCGCATCGCCATTTGTTGCCACGATATTGACCGCAGCGCCTAAGCTGGCC
Organism: Proteus vulgaris; assembly: GCF_033708015.1. Lineage (NCBI taxonomy): Bacteria > Pseudomonadati > Pseudomonadota > Gammaproteobacteria > Enterobacterales > Morganellaceae > Proteus > Proteus vulgaris. The sequence goes on from NZ_CP137920.1 coordinate 913,639, forward strand.
ATTGCATCCCGAAAAAGTGGGTTAGCCTGTTTTTCCTCAGACATTTTTTACTCCTACTGCCAGACTCCTCGTCTGTGGGCGTCTTCACTTAAACTAATTATTAGCTAGATAACTAAATAAATTATCTAACTACTTCGCTAACAAAAGTGTAATGTTATTGTCGATTTCTTTGTTGCGTTGTTTTAAAGCCGTAACGCTACCGCGCATGGACAAAGATAGCAATCTTTCTTTGTTACAACCTGTTAACTTTATCTCAAAAAACAGTGAGACAACCTTATCGCTAAGCGACATTATTCCTAATTTAGAGGCAGGATAATAGGCAAATCAGGCTACTTTTTTTGATTGGTAAAGAGATAACACAAATTGCCAACTCATAAAAATTGCGTATAGCTCAAGATGTTGGGAGAGATGAAGTTAACCGTAAAAAGGAACATGGGGTGATAAATTGCACTCAGGGAGGCAAATTGCAAAAATTGAGTCAACTTTATTTATTTGTTAATATGAATAATTGTAACAATTAGTCTATTCTTAGAATATAGTCATTTTATAAACTATAAGCACTGGTACTTTTTCACTGTCTATATTGAGTGATATTTTGTCATTTCACCTATAACACCATATAAAGAGCTTCTTGATTATGCATGAATCATTAACTATCGCGCTATTACAAGCACGGGAATCTGCGATGGGTTTTTTTCGACCTGTTCTCAAAGAGCATAATCTGACAGAACAGCAATGGCGGATCATTCGCGTACTAGCGGATAAACGCTCTATCGATTTCCATGAGTTAGCGCAAAAATCGTGTATTCTTCGACCAAGTCTAACGGGTATTCTCATTAGAATGGAAAGAGACGAGCTAATTTGTCGTTTAAAACCGGTAAGTGACCAACGTAAACTCTTTGTATCACTTTCTGCCAATGGACAAAGTTTATACGATAAAATTCAGCCTAAAATCGAAGAAGGTTATCAATTACTTGAGCAAAAGTTTTCGACTGAAAAACTACAGCGGTTATCCCGATTATTAAAAGAGTTGATTGCGCTTAACTTAGATGATGTAGAACAATCAGAGAAATAAGTTATTTGATAAAAAAAGGAGATGCTATGGCATCTCCTTTTTGTTGCTATCATGCAGATAAAATTATTGTTTACCTAATACATGTAAGAAGTGAATGTGTTTTTCGTACTGATCAAGAATATCGTGAATGATTTGTTCTTTCGTCCAACCCATTACATCGTAATCTTGTCCACCTTCTTTTAAATGAATTTCAGCACGATAATATTTGTGCTCTTCATCTTTTTCTTCATCACTGAGTCCTGCTAAAGCAAAGGCGGGTTGAGTATAAAAGCGTAGGCGAACTTCATAGAAGAAATTCATGTCATCGCCTAAGTCAACTTCAATAGCAATTCGATCATCTTCTTCATTATGGATAAAACATTGTGTCGCTTGCTTACTTAACTCAGCAGACACCATTTCCATTGAAGGCTGGATCACTTCATCCATAAAACGTTTTACATGAGAGCGTTTAGGGAAATAGGCAATATTTCTTAAACGACGTTGCCAAGGGATCGGATTGCGGCTTGCTGGTGGTGCTATTGTCGTTAGTTGTTGACTATCACGTTTATAGACATCGACTCGTAATGCTTTTATTAGCCCATAAATAGAAGCAAGTAATACCATTGAGAAGGGAAGTGCGCTTGCAATGGTGACGGTTTGTAGTGCAGTTAACCCCCCCGCTAACAATAAAGTAATCGCGGAAACCCCCATTAAAGCTGCCCAGAAAATACGTTGCCATACGGGGGTTTCGCTATCACCACCAGAAGCTAAAGTATCAACAACCATCGCGCCAGAGTCTGCTGAAGTCACAAAGAAGACAACGACCATCAGCATCGCAAAGAAGGATAAAACAGACGAGAAAGGAAAGTAATTTAAGAATTCAAATAACGCTAATGACACATCTTGCTGTACGATATTGGCGAGTGCTTCTGCACCTTTATCTTTGATTAAATGGATTGCCGTGTTACCAAAAACGGTCATCCAAAGTAAGGTAAAGCCTGCTGGAACAAACAGAACACCCACAACAAACTCACGAATAGTACGGCCTCGAGAAATACGGGCAATAAACATTCCGACAAAGGGAGACCATGAAAGCCACCATCCCCAATAAAGCAGTGTCCATCCCCCTAACCAATCACTCGATTTTGGCTCGTACGCGTAAAGATTAAAGGTTTTACTGACTATTTCGGATAGATATCCTCCCGTATTTTCAACAAATGATTTTAATATCAATACGGTTGGACCGAGCGTAATGACTAATAAAAGAAGAATAACCGCTAATCCTAAGTTAAGTTCAGATAAAAAGCGGATCCCTTTTTCTAATCCAGAAACAACAGAGATAGTTGCAAGTCCTGTTATTACAACAATTAATATGACTTGAATAGTTGGATTAATAGGTACATTAAAGAGGTGATTTAAACCCGCATTAACTTGGAGAACACCAAAGCCAAGGGAGGTTGCGACACCAAATACGGTACCCATAACGGCAAAAATATCAACAGCATGACCAATTGGACCATGTATGCGATCGCCAATAATTGGATAAAGCGCAGAGCGCAGTGTTAATGGTAAACCATGGCGATAAGAGAAGAAAGCTAAGATCAAGGCGACAATGGCGTAAATAGCCCATGCATGTAATCCCCAATGGAAAAAGGTTAATCTCATCGCTTCTTTTGCTGCTTCTATGGTTTGAGCTTCACCCGTCGGAGGCATCAGGTAATGCATAACTGGTTCAGCAACACCAAAGAACATTAAGCCAATTCCCATTCCTGCTGAAAAAAGCATGGCAAACCAAGCAAAATAACTAAAGTGAGGGCGAGCATGATCAGGTCCTAACTTGATTTGACCAAAACGGGAAAGACCTAAATAAGTCACACTCAGCAAAACCAATGCAACGGCTAGAATGTAGAACCAGCTCGCATTTGTGAAGAGGTTTTCCTGAAGATGACCTAGTTTATCATTAGCCAACTCTGGAAATAATGCAGAGAAACCAACGACAAGTAAAATTAACAACGCTGATGTATAAAAAACGGGAGGATTAATTTTCATCCTAACTTTTTGAGGGGTTATATCGTTTTGTTGACTCATAGTTAACCTATTTTTTGTTATTTTCCTAGAAAGAAACTTTTCGCTACCCATTATCTGATTGCTTATGTCATCAGAAAAGAAAAGTTCTTAAGAAAATTTGAATAAAACACTAAATTAGAAAAATGTTTTATAAAAGAACGGAAGTAAATTATTTTTTCCGTAATATGAAGAAAAATACTATTAAATCAATTTATTAACAATTTTTTATACTAGATGATTTCGCTCTTTAATAGGTTTCTCCTGTTGAAAAAAGGAGAACATAGTTACATTTTTTGCTTAACCGATCAACCCCTGTCTTTTTTTTGTACAAAAAAAGCCAGCGAAAATTTGCTGGCTCTCAATTCATCAAAAAAACTGAAATCAGATTATTTATTTTCAGTTTTTAAGTCATCAATCTTTTGTTTAGCTTGATCAGTTAATTGGTCCGCTTTATCAAGTGCTTTATTTTCAGTCTCTTGAGCTTGTTGTTTTACATCATCGCTGGTTTTTGATGCATCACCTTTTAGCTGATCAATTTTATTGTCTGCTTCTTGCATCAGATTATCTGCCGTTTTGCTCGCATCTTGTTTTAGCTCCGCGGCTTTTTCAGATAATTTATTACTTTCGGCTTCTAGGCTTTGCTTAATTTCTTCCGCTTTTGCCGCACTTGCATCTTTTAATTCATCGGTTTTTTGTGAAATGCTTTCTTTTAGCGTATCTGTTTTTTCATCCGTTTGTGCTTTTAATTCTGTGGTTTTTTGTTCTGCTTGATCTTTTAATTCTTGAGCTTGTTGTGTTAATTCATCTGCTTTTGCTGATGCATTTTCTTGCAAGTCGGCTGCTTTATCTTTTGCCTGTTCTGTTAATTCATTCGCTTTATCTTGTGCGGTTTCAGTGACTTGAGTTGCCGTTTCTTTTGCTTTATCAATACCTTCATCGACTTTTTTAGATGAGTCATCACAACCTGCTGTAATAGTAACGATACCCGCTAGAACCAATGAAGTAAGTAGTTTTTTATTCATTTTTTTCTCCAAAATATGTGTTCAAAAACAATTCAGTGATATCCCGCGTAAGTAGTAGTAAAGGCGAGAAGTTATTGTGTTGATAAAAAGATATTACTATCAAACTATCTTAATAAGTATAGTGTCAGTTTTAAAATCAACAAACCTAAGTATATTAAGTGTTTTTTCTTAGTCAAATGCCATGAAAAATAATTCAGATTTTTATCTGGGTAAGATTTTCTGCTTTATAATAAGTGTAGAGATTATTGGAAATGTGAGACGCATATGGAATATTATTTTCTGGTTATTATCAAATTTATTATTGGTTTTACTATCATATTAGCCCATATGAATTTATCAGGTAAAACACAACTCTCTCAATTAACACCTATTGATTTTATTGGTAATTTTGTACTTGGTGGCATTATGGGGGGGGTGATTTACACTGATGCAATCCCTCTTTATCAATATATTATCGTTTTCTTAATAGGTGTCTGTTTTATCTCTTTGCTTAATTATATTAGTAAGCGATTTAACTTTTTCCGAGCCGTGACCATTGGCAATCCTATTCCTATTATAAAGAAGGGCGAATTTATAATGGAAAACATTATGGAGAAAAAGAATAAAATAGATATTTTGAACATAACGTCTCGTCTTCATGCTCAGGGTATTCATTCGTTTCAAGAGGTCAATTACGCACAAATTGAACCTGATGGACAAATCACCGTAGTATGCGATGGTGCTAAAATGCCTTCGATTATTGTCATGAAAGATGGTGTTATTCGAACATCCGAATTAGCACAAATAGAAAAAGATGAAGCTTGGCTTCAAGAAGAGATGAAGGATCAGCATATTGATACGCCAGAAGATATTTTCTTAGCTGAATTTTGGGATGGAAAAGTCAATTTTATTTTACAAGATGGGAAGATAAAACGGACTACGTTATAGATAAATAATATCAATGCTGAGTTAAGTATGATTTACAACAGTGGCGATATAATATCGCCATTGTTATCTAGTGAAAACGTAATTACAACTTAACGACTTCAAAATCAGAAGCTATTTCAGTATTGCTAAAGATCTGTTGGCTTTCATTTAGCAATTCAGCGCACTCTTCAGGGGAATAGCGGCTACTAATATGCGTGATAATCAGCTTTTTGATATTAGCGTCTTTTGCTAACTGTGCTGCTTGTACTGTTGTTGAGTGACCACGACTATTCGCTTGCTCTACCATTTCATGTTTAAACGTCGCTTCATGAACAATAACATCGGCGTTATTAGCTAGCTTTAATGCATTTGGGGTGGGTTGTGTATCACCAAAAATGACAATACAACGGCCTTTTATTTCATCACCAATATAGTTTTTACCATCAACGATTCGTCCATCTGGCAATGTTATCGTTTTGCCTTGCTTTAAGTCTTGTAACCAAGAGCCTACGGGAATATTTTCCGCTTTCAGCTTTTCTGCATCTAATTTACCTGGTTTGTTTTCTTCTTCTAAACGATAACCAAAACAAGGCACAGGATGAGAAAGTGCTTCACAGCTGACTTTCATACCTTCTTCTTCAAACAGAAAACCCGCTTTATCAATTTCAACAATATTTATCGGGTAAGTTAAATAGGACTGACTTAATGTCAGCGCCGTTTCTATAAAGGCTTTTATACCCGTAGGGCCATACACGGTTAACTGTGTTTCCGTTCCACCCATTGAGCGACTGCAAAGTAATCCCGGTAAACCAAAAATATGATCGCCATGTAAGTGGGTAATAAAAATTTTATTTAAACGCGGTAATTTCACACGGGTATGCAATATTTGATGTTGTGTTGCTTCACCACAATCAAACATCCACATACTTTTTTGTTTATTTTGTAAATCAAGGACCATACTCGTGACATTGCGATCTTTAGAAGGAACGCCTGCATTGGTGCCTAAAAAAGTGAGCTCCATAATGAAATACTATTCTCCATGTCGAATTTGTTCCCAACTTAAATTGAATTTCGCAAGATACTTACGTAAGCGATCGGCATCGTTGGGTTGTTTTTTATTTTGTCTTGATACTGCGAAAAGTTTTCTACCTGCTTCTGAGAGTGTTGATGATTGCTGACACGTTTTGATCACTGTATTGAGTTGACTCAGATCGAAAAGATCAATATCAGTACTATTAAATAAAGAAGAGGAAACAACCCCCCAATTTTGTTTTAAACGATTAATTTCTTCATCAACAAGAGGAAGGGTAATGCGGCCATTTTCGGCAAGTGTTGCCATTCGGGTTATACTAGCACTAAGTTCACGGAAATTACCACGCCATAATGCCTGTTCAGATGTTGCAAATCGAATATAGTGTGATTTCGCATCAGCGTTAAAACGGATTGCCTTTTGATAAAGCTTTGCAAAATGATGCAATTCATAATCGATATTAGGCTCAATATCCTCTTTACGATCGGCTAAACCTGGTAGTGAAAAAGACCATAAGTTGATCCTTGCATAGAGATCTTCACGAAAAAGTCCTTTTGCAATTTGCTTGTCCATATCACGATGTGTTCCTGCGATGAGTTGAAAATCACTTTGTATCTCAGTATCTGAGCCATAAGGATAAAAAGATTTTTCTTCTATCGCTTTAAGCAACATTGCTTGCTCATCAAGTCCTAATTCTGCAATTTCATCAAGAAATAAAATTCCTTTATCGGCTTCTCTTAATAATCCTGATCTGGTTTGTAATGCCCCAGTAAATGCTCCTTTTACATGCCCAAATAAAGTGGACATAGCATTATCGCCACGCAAAGTAGCACAGTTAACAGCAATAAAACGACCTTTTACAAAATGGCGAGATTGTCGTAATTCATAAATACGTTGAGCAAGGAATGATTTCCCTGCTCCTGTGGGGCCTGTTAATAAGATGGGCGCCACGGAGCGCAATGCAACACGTTCAATTTGAGCAATTAACGTATTAAAACGCTCATTACGTGTGGCGATCCCCGATTTTAAGAAAGAGAGAGACTCATTATGGTAATGCTCAAATCGACTCGTTAGTTTTGTATAACGGCTTAAATCAAGATCAATAACAGCATAACTGCCCGTGGCTGATTGTACTGTTTTGATGTCCTCTTTATTTTCTGTTTTAGAAGAAGGCGAGGTTTGTAATAGTTTTGCAGGTAAATAATGTGCTTCAGTCAGGAGGAACCAGCAAATCTGAGCGATGTGTGTACCTGTGGTGATATGGACATAATATTCTTCATTTTCAGTATCAAATGGATAATTCACTGCAAAATCAAGAAAGTGACTATAAACCTCTTCCAGATCCCAAGGATCACAAATATCAATTTCGTAAGGTAATACTTCTGTATCAGGGGAAATAGTATGAATATCTTCAGTGATTTTTGACGCTAACATAGAGTCATTAGGTTGATGGAGCATGACCAACCGACTTACGGGGAAATCTTTTTGCTGACAAATCGAAATTGTTGGACGCCATGAGTTCCATCTTTTATGACTTTTACCTCGTTTATCTAATGTTGTGCCTAAAACACCAATCACCACTTTACGTTTCATTAAGTTATCCCTACTTATCTTCTTATCTATATTTATAAAAGTGTAGATAAAAAGATAAGTTTTTATCGTTTTTAATTCAACGGATAAATGTTCGAAAATTATGTAAAAAATATTTTTATAAGCAAAAACAATGAATTAAAAATATTTTTTGCAAATCACCAAAACTTGGCACGATCTTGGCAATATTATTTGTGTCTTGAGCAGATTTTAAATCTGGTAGGCACATAAAGAACACTCTGTGGTGTTATCTAAATGTGTTCCTCCACATCGGGACTCTGTAGGTGAAGAGGGTTATTTTCAGGTTCGATTCCTGACACCAAAACCATTACAAATCCAAATGTAAAATTAAATATAAAAAATCGTTGTGACAGCAGTACCGTCACCTTGCTTATCCACCAGCGACTACGCTGGATTGTAGGCAGAAGAAGAGACAAACAAAGTATCGTTCCTCTCTTGTTTTCCCTTCGATTTCGCCAAGTATGTTCGTGGAGAGCAAGTCACGATAAAAAAGTAATAAAAGAAAGCTAATAAAGAAGAGATAAGGGAGTCATGATGATAAGAACAACAATAAAAGTGAAGCAAGGACAACTGGGTTTATTAAAGAAGGATGATGAGTATATTGAAGTCCTCACGGCTGGTGAATATAAATTTTTCGATCTTCGTCGCCAATTAAGTGTTGAGCTGGTGGAGTTAAACGGTCCAGCCATTGAAAGGGAGAAAGCTGAATTTTTACGCCAGTATCATCCTGAATGGGTGAGTCAATATTGTTTTGATATTGTGCTATCTGATGAAGAGATTGGCTTACTTTATGAAAATGACTCACTCAAAGAGATCTTAGCGCCGAGCACACGGCGTCTTTATTGGAATTATACACAACGCTCAATGGAAGTGTTGTCAGCCAATGAATTAGAAGTTTCGCCCGCTTTGGTTAAAAAGTTGCAGTATCCAAAACTGCGTAATCAAACAGTCAAAGGCAGTGAAGGTATATTAAGTGTGGATATTCCGGCATGGCATGCGGGTATTATCCGTATTAATGGTGAAACTCAATCATTATTGCCTCCAGGATCAAAAGGTTATTGGCGTTATCAACACAAAGTTGATGTTGAAGTCGTTGATATGCGTTTACAAACACTCGATGTAAGTGGCCAAGAGATCTTAACAAAAGACAAAGTGACATTACGTATTAATTTGTCAGCGAGTTGGCGTTATAGCGATGTGCTTTCAGCGTATCAATTACTGAGTTCACCTCTTGAGTTCTTATATAAAGAGTTGCAGTTTGCTTTACGTGAAGCAGTAGGAACAAGAGCATTGGATGAGTTATTAGAGAATAAAACGCTAATTGACAGCTTAGTGAGTGAGAAAATCAGTGAAGTGACGAAAGGATATGGTATTGAAGTGGCTTCATTAGGGGTAAAAGATATTGTTTTACCGGGTGAAATGAAAACGATTTTAGCGCAAGTGGTTGAGGCAGAAAAATCAGCTCAAGCTAATGTTATTCGTCGAAGAGAAGAGACATCTGCAACACGTTCTTTATTAAATACGGCAAAAGTCATGGAAAACAATCCAGTCGCCTTACGATTAAAAGAGCTAGAAACAGTAGAACGCATTGCAGAACGTATTGATAAGATTTCCGTTTATGGCGGTTTAGACCAAGTATTAAATGGATTAGTACAAATTAAAGGAGCACAGGCATGATATTGGATCATCAAATAGTAAAAGAAGCTGGAACTGCTGAAATCAAAATGTGGACAAATGGCGTGCCAGTTGAAGCCGATGCGCTAAAGCAACTGATTAATACTGCCAAAATGCCTTTTATTTTCAAACATATGGCGGTGATGCCTGATGTTCACTTAGGAAAAGGTTCAACAATAGGGAGTGTTATTCCAACAAAAGGCGCAATTATTCCCGCTGCTGTGGGGGTAGATATTGGATGTGGAATGATTGCGGTGAAAACTTCATTGCACGCAAATGATCTGCCAGATAATTTATTTGCCATAAGAACGGCAATAGAAAAAGCAGTTCCTCATGGAAGAACAAGTTATCAATCAGGGAATGATAAGGGATCATGGAAGAACCCACCTCAACTTGTTGATCAACATTGGCAACAACTTGAAGGACGTTTTAAGGTGTTAACCGATAAGTACCCACGTTTACGCAATACGAATAACTATCGTCACCTTGGTACATTAGGAACAGGAAACCACTTTATTGAGTTGTGCCTAGATGAATCTGATCATGTTTGGGTAATGCTACATAGTGGATCTCGTGGTGTTGGCAATGCCATTGGTACGTTATTTATACAAATGGCACAAGATGATATGAGAGAACATATCGCTAACTTGCCAGATAAAAACTTAGCGTACTTAAAAGAAGGAACGCTTTTCTATGATGACTATATAGAAGCTGTGGAATGGGCACAGGATTTTGCTCGACACAACCGTGAAATTATGATGGAACGCGTATTGGCAGCATTATCAACACAAATAACGAAACCTTTTACGACACAGCAACAGGCGGTGAACTGCCACCATAACTATGTGCAAAAGGAAATGCACTTTGGTGAAGAGGTTCTTGTGACGCGAAAAGGGGCGGTTTCAGCTCAAAAAGGTGAAATGGGGATCATTCCTGGTTCGATGGGAGCTAAGAGCTTTATTGTAAGAGGAAAAGGAAATGCTGAAAGTTTCTGTTCATGCAGTCATGGTGCAGGACGTGTAATGAGTCGAACCGCGGCGAAAAAAACGTTTAGTGTTGAAGATCAAATTCGAGCAACAGCGCATGTGGAATGTCGAAAAGATGAAGATGTGATTGATGAAATCCCGATGGCTTATAAGGATATTGATGCTGTTATGAAAGCGCAATCATCATTGGTTGAAGTTGTTCATACCTTAAGACAGGTCGTTTGCGTAAAAGGATAATGGTATTTTTTTAAGGTAATTCATCACTATCCCCAAACAATGACGTAGGGGATAGTGTGATATGACAGCGTGTGCATGCAATGCAAATGAATAAATTTTTAAGAATAGATATTCTCTTTAAGTAAAACTCTTCTTTTTTTGATTAAAAATCAAACAAATAATGTTTAATATTACTAATAAATAAAGGTTGACATTAAATTTATTTATCTCCAATAAAGATAGTCAAAAAAAGAATACTTATGTTGAATTATTCTTTAACTAGAAAACAGTTATTAATAAATTATTAATGTCTGTAATCGCGATTATTTATTTAATATAAAACAATTCCTAAATTTTTTAATTATATTAAAATTAACTGTATTCTTATTGAAAAAATATAGCCTACTCTATTTAGTGTATTAATTCTTAGAGAATATATTAAACAAATAAATATTGTTAATTTCTTGCTTCCCAAATGTGAATAAAACGTTTTGAATTACTTGCAGTATAGATAACAGTATGTGAAATATTCCGATGCCCTAAATAATCTTGAATTAAACGAGTATCTCTACCTAAATCAGCGAGTGCATAGCCACATGCATGGCGTAGCATATGAGGATGAGGAGTAATGGATACATTAGCCTTTTTACCTAAACGGCGAAGTAACCCATATACTTGCTGACGCGAAATTGGACCTGTTTTTTGGGATAAAAAAACCCACTCTGAGTCAGATTCTCTCCATGTTTCCCTTTTTTTCAACCAGTTAACCAATGCTTCATACTCTTCTTCGATAATCGGTTGCGTTGTTGATAATCCCCCTTTTAAACGCCTGACATAGAGTATCCGACTTTCCAAATCAATATCGCTTAAGGTTAAATGACATAACTCACTTACGCGAAATCCATGTAAAAAACACATTAAAAACATACAGTAATCTCTTTCTGGGTATCGCCCTTCCTTTGCTTGCTTCAAAATAGAATTGATCTCAAAACGTGTAAGAAACTTGCGCTGCTTCATTTTCATAACCTTTTCAATGAGATAACAAGGAACAAATGTCAATTGATGCATCACTATAACAAGTAATATACATCAATAAAGAGTTGTATTTTTTTTATGCTTACACTTTTACTTGTTCATTTTAAACAAGTTTATTGAAAGTTTATTTATTTTTAGAAAATGAAAGTGATTGATTGGAAAAGCAAAAAATGAGCATAGGTAGGAATTTGGTTATCTTTAGAGAAATAAACAGAATACACCAAATTGTTTACTATTATTCTCTGGCTTCTCACCTAAGTCAAATTTAATATTCACCACTTATCTGCATTTATTTAACATATTGATATTTATCATTATTTTAAAAAACGAACACGATTGGTTACTTTGTTTTAAATCCAGAAATAATTTTTTTTACTTTTTTCACAAATTATAGTATTTACACTTAGAATAATAAACTCTTTTTTTGATATTTAAAGTTTGATTATCTAAATGTGTCTATTTTCGAGATGAAAATTTTTAACAAAACAATTTGGTGTATTTTGTTTTGTTTCTAACGATATTTAATTTCGTTTTGGACGGGCACAAGTATACCAAAATTCAAAAACTCAATAAATGAGTCATTCATTTAGGAATAATTCATTCCTAATGAATTTATTATTTTTAATGTCTTCGTCCTTTATATTTTAGGAAACAAAAAGATGAAATTAAATAAATTAGCGTTAGTTCTTGGCTTAGGTTTATCTGTTGCTGCTGGTTCTGCATTTGCTGCTGATCAAGGTCACGGTACAGTTAAATTTGTTGGTTCAATTATCGATGCACCTTGTTCTATTCATCCTGATTCAGAAAACCAAACTGTTCCTCTAGGTCAAATTTCTACTGCTTCATTAAAAGACGGTGGCCGTAGTAATTCTCGTGATTTTAAAATTACTTTAGAGAATTGCACAACAGAAACTTATAAAACTGTTCAAACAACCTTCACGGGTTCAGAAGATGCAGACATCTTAGCGGGTTCTTTAGGTATTGAAGGTATCGCTAAAAATGCGGCTGTGGTTATTACCGATGCGGGTGGTAAACAAATCAAATTAGGCACACCAAGTGCGGCTCAAACATTACGTGATGGTAATAACGATCTGAACTTTGCTGCTTACTTACAAGGTTCTTCTGCAGAAGCTGCTGTTCCTGGTGACTTCACTGCAATCGCAACTTTCGCACTGACTTATCAGTAAGAAAAAATAAGTGCTGTACAAGGATGTACAGCGCTCTATTTCCTGTGTCTATTTTTAACGATTTTTTTCTTACGGAGAAAAATATGAATCGCAAGATGACACCACTATGGCCATGTCTTATTGCCAGCTTACTGATAACAACAGCAGTAGCGAGTGATGTAAAACAAGATAAAAACATGCATCAGCGATTTGGGGTACTTAATCTTTCAGGCTCTATCTTAGAACCATCTTGCACGATTGCCGCAGGAAGTGGTGAACAAGTTATTCCACTGACAACGGTTTCTATTCCAATGCTGGCGACTGAAGGGCAAGGACCTATTGAGTATTTTTCTATCAGATTAACGGAATGTACGCTAATTGAACAAAAAGGTCAGGAAGCGGACAACCCTCGTTTTATTGCAACGTTTGAAGGTCCCTCTAACGAGAATGGTAATTTTGCACTTTCTGGTGAAGCAAGAGGTGCGTCATTAGCGATAGCTGATCGTTATGGTAGGAGAGCAATTCCAGGTAAGCCATTACCCCCTGTTGGTATTGACTCCAAATCAATGGCATTACTTTACCAAGCGCGAATAGTCAAAAATAACGAAATACCCAAAGCTGGAAATTACCGAACGACGCTGCGATTTAAGCTGGAATACTATTAAATGGATCGGGTTGGATAACTTATGGTTAGAACATTCAAAACCGTTGGTTTAGGGACGGAAAAAAAGAAAAAACAACATACTATTCGGCCTGTTGCTGTACTGATCTATTTAATTCTTACTGGTGTTTCGAGTATTTCAAGTTCAGCTTTAGCAAATAGTGATATTGAGTTTAATGCCGATATTTTGGATTTAAAAGATAAGCAAAATATTGACTTATCGGATTTCTCTCGTGCTGGCTATATTATGCCCGGCCGATATGAGTTTGTTGTTCGTGTGAATAATAATGAACTCCCTGAACTCTACAACATTAGTTATGTTGTACCAGCCAATGATCCAAAAGGTAGCGAAGCTTGCTTACCTCCAGAATTGATCCATCAAATAGGACTCAAACCTGAATGGGTTGAAAAAGTGAAATATCAAGATAATGGAAGTTGTCTTGATATCTCTTCTATTCCCGGAATGACGATAAATCCAAGTTTGGGAAATGGCAGCCTTATTCTTACTATTCCTCAAGCATATCTTGAATATTCAGCGCCAAACTGGGATCCACCTTCTCGTTGGGATCAGGGTATTTCAGGCGTACTTTTTGACTATAACGTCAATGCTAACGTGACAGATCCTGCTAAAGGAAAACAGCGCCAGCAAGTGACAGGCTTAGGAACCGTGGGAGCAAACCTTGGTGTTTGGCGTTTCCGTGCCGATTGGCAAGCAAGTTACCAGCATACAACAGGTATGCCTGATAGCACTGAAAATAGTTGGAAATGGAACCAGCTTTATCTTTATAGAGCCATCACACAATTAGGGGCTCGCCTTGTGATGGGGGAGACTTACTCTCGTTCTGACATTTTCGATAACTTCCGTTTTACCGGCGTTAACTTATCTACAGATGACAATATGTTGCCGCCTAACTTAAGGGGATATGCTCCTGAAGTAACGGGAGTGGCAAAAACGAACGCGAAAGTGACGATTAGTCAGCAAGGCCGTGTGATCTATGAAACTCAGGTTGCTCCAGGACCGTTTCGTATTCAAGACATCAATGATGCTGTGAGTGGCAAATTAGATGTACGTGTTGAAGAGCAAGATGGATCTGTTCAAGAATTCCAAATGGATACGGCAAGTATTCCTTATTTAACACGCCCTGGCCGAGTGCAATATAAATTATCTGCGGGTAAACCGTCGGATATGAACCGCAATACAGAAGGTCCTATTTTTGGTATGGGTGAATTTTCGTGGGGGATCAGTAACGGTTGGTCACTTTACGGTGGTTCTCTTGTATCGGGTGATTATAACTCGGTTTCTGCTGGTATTGGTCGTGACCTAATGGTATTGGGGGCTATCTCTTTTGATGCGACACACTCTTGGGCAAAAATTCCAAGTGATAACAAGCGTTATCACGGTGGTTCTTACCGTTTAAGTTACTCGAAACGTTTTGAACAAATAAATAGTCAGGTGACATTTGCAGGCTATCGATTCTCTGAACGTGACTTTATGAGTATGAACCAATACTTAGATCGCCGTTATCGTGGTGGTGAAGAAGATAACAATAAAGAGCTTTATACCATTATGTTTAGTAAGCAGTTCCCTGAATGGGGATTGAGCGCCTACTTAAACTATAGTCATCAGACGTATTGGAATAAGCCTAATAATGATAACTATAACTTGTCACTAGCCAAAACGATGGATATTGGTCGCTTTAAAAATATCAACCTCAGTTTGTCGGCGTTTCGTAATAAATTTAATGGCACCAATGATAATGGCGTTTATATGAATGTCAGTATGCCTTGGAGCGATCGCGCAACCATTAGCTACAACACGGTGATTAATAAACACGGTAATTCTCATAATGTCAGTTATTACGATCGCATTGATGATAATAGTAGTTACCGTGTTGGTGCAGGTTTAAGTAGTAATGGTAAACCATCCGCCGATGCTTATCTCATGCATTATGCAGATGCGGCATTGGTCACTGCTAGTGCGAGCCATATTAATGGTGAATACACATCAGCCACTTTATCACTACAAGGTGGGGCAACATTAACACCCAAAGGTGGTGCATTACACCGTACAAGTCGTACTGGTAGCACTCGTTTACTGGTTGATACCGATGGTATTTCAGATGTACCAGTGAAAAGTATCGGCGCGATTACGCGTACCAATATTTTTGGTAAAGCTGTACTGCCTGATATTAATGATTATTACCGCAGTAGTGCCAGCATCGACCTTGATCAGATGCCAGATAACGCTGAAGCATTACGCTCAATCCAACAACTCACCCTAACAGAAGGCGCAATAGGCTACCGCCACTTTGATGTGGTTTCGGGACAAAAAGCCATGGCGGTCATTCGCTTACAAGATGGAACTTACCCACCATTTGGTGCCAGTGTCACTACGGAGAAGGGACGTGAGCTCGGCATTGTTAATGATGGTGGAAATGTCTATCTGACGGGGATCAATAGTGATGATGTATTGAGTGTTCGTTGGAATGGTCAAGAACAGTGCAAAGTCCGCATTCCGACATTAGTTGAAGGGCTATATATATCTTCATTATTACTGACTTGTAATGAGGGTGAAGCAACATCTTCGACAATCAATCAAAGAGCAGAGCCCTTACCTAAACCTTACCTGATTACGCAATAAGGTGAGGAACGAAGGGAACATAAAAATAATTTCAGACAAAAAGAGTAATTTAAGATGATGTTATCAAAGCGCTTATTCATTGTAACAACCACTTTATTGACTGGAATGGTCTTTACTAGTCAAGCCCTTGCTGCGATTGCTTTAGATAGAACGCGTGTCATTTTTAATGGTGCCGATAAATCTATTAGCTTAAATGTCAGTAATCAAAACAAAGAGTTGCCTTACTTGGCTCAAGGTTGGATGGAAAATGAAAATGGAGAACGTATTGACAGCCCATTATTAGTTTTACCGCCTATTCAGCGTATTGAGCCGGGCGATAAAAGCCAAGTAAAAGTACAGTCACTACCGGATATTGCCAAATTACCACAAGATAGAGAAAGCGTTTTCTATTTTAACTTGCGTGAAATTCCACCTCGTAGTGATAAACCCAATGTATTGCAAATTGCATTACAGACACGAATTAAGTTGTTTTATCGCCCAGCATCTATTTATGCCACACAAACGGATCTTACTCATCCTTGGCAGGAAAAAATCACCTTAATAAAGAAAGGTGATCGTTATGAAGTGAATAATCCCACCCCTTATTACGTGACATTAGTGGATGGGCTAACAGGGTTACAAGGAAAAAGCCTTGATGGTTTTGAACCGATCATGATTGCCCCTAAAAGTACAGGAACGATAAATCTGCATACTTCTGCATTTGGTACATCCCCGGTACTCAGTTACATCAATGATTATGGTGGACGTCCACAGATGAAATTCACCTGTAATGGTAATGAATGCAAAGTTACAGAAACATCAGCAGGAAACTAAATAGGCCTATTTTATGAAAATGGAACAGCGGTTTAGCCCAAGCAAAGCAGTGTTGAGTCTTATTTTGGCAACGTTTACTGGAGGCCTAAGTTTTACTGCTGTTGCGAATTTACCCGCGAGAGCGGTGAAAGATGTTATTCCGGGAATTGTTTATATCAATATTTCAGGGAATGTCATTGCGCCACCGCCTTGCTTAATTAATGACGGCAAAATGATCGAAGTTAATTTTGGTGAGGTGATGAGTACACGCATTGATGGTGTTCGTTATAAAGAGCCTATCCACTACACCGCAACATGCCAAAAAATGCCAACGAATGCCATGAAAGTTTATGTTACGGGCAGTGCAACTATGTTCGATTCAAATGCGCTACAAACAAATATTACGGGATTGGGAGTGCGTATTCTGTATCAGGGAAAGCTATTAGATTTAGGAAAGGCGGTAAATTTTACCTATCCCAATTTACCTGAATTAGAAGCGATCCCTGTTCGTAATCAGAATGAAGTCTTAGTGGGTGGTGATTTTGTCGCAAGTGGCACACTGCATGTGGATTATCAGTAAGAGGTCAGAAGATGAATAAATTAAAGTACCTATGTCTGATTGCATTACTGAATTCTTATTCTGTCATAAGCGCAGACGCACCTAATATGAAATTATTTGGCACCTTATTAGTGCCACCCCCTTGTGTCATTAGCAATAACGAACTGATTGATGTCTATTTTGGGCACAACGTGGGTATTCATAAAGTAGATGGCATTAACTATACCGAATCGGTGAATTACCGACTGGTCTGTGATCCAAATTTAAAAGGTTGGGATTTAGGGCTTTCTGTTATTGGTCCTAAAACACAGTTTGATGAAGCTGCGCTACAAACCAATATTCCAGATCTAGGTATTCATCTTACGCAAGATGGTAAGCCTTTTAAATTAAACGAACGCATTGCGATATCACCGGATAATCCCCCCGTGATCCAAGCGGTGCCCGTTAAAAGACCCGGTAGCACTTTACCTGAAGGTGCATTTGAAGTTTCGGCAACACTGCTTGCTGAATACCAATAGGAGCGTATTGATGAATATTAAAAGATTATCGATCCCGTTCATATTGGGGCTAGCCACATTTACGGGATTAACATCAACCGCTTTCTCAGCACCGGACAATATGCGTTTTCACGGCATATTAGTTGACGAGCCCTGCACCATAAAGCCCGGTGACGAAACCGTTGAGCTAGATTTTGGCAATATTCCGGACAAGAACCTTTATGCGTATCAAAGAACACCAAGCAAGTTGTTTCAAATACGCTTGTCTGAATGTGATTTAACGATTGGTAAAAGTGTCAAGATCACCTTTAAAGGGGATGAAAATCAAGCCATGGCAGGACAAGGTTTTTTAGCGATAAGCCCAAGCAGTCAAGCCGCGGGTATTGCGGTTGGACTGGAATCTGAAAATGGAAATGCGCTACCGGTTAATAAAGAAACGGACAAAATGTCATTAAATGCGGATGACACGATTTTAAATTTTTATGCCTTTATTCAAGGGGAGCCGGATGCGATTGCTAACCAATCCATTAAACGCGGCCCATTTAGTGCAATAGCCACATTTCATTTGAATTATGACTAATTATTAGGGTTGAGGTTTTATATGTCCATATTAAAGCGACTTCCGGCTTTATGTATTGCAATCGGTTTGCTGTTTTCGGCACCTGCGATGGCATCCATCTTTTCTTATATAACCGAATCGACAGGAACACCCTCAAATGCAACCTATACCTATGTTATCCAGCGCTGGGATCCTGAAACGTCGGGAACATTAAATCCTTGTTATGGATGGTCTACTTGTTATGTAACGATTAACCATAAACATGATCTTGATGGGTCTGGTGGATCAGCTAAACAACTCATCACAAGAATTGAGAAGTTGCGTACTTTAGCGGAAGTTCGAGAGGAGGTTTTAAGAAATATTTCCTTTCCACTTGAAGGAAAGACCGATCACGTAGGACCTGCTTTAAATTCTAATCAGGAATGTGTGGGATTATTTTATCAACCCAATTCAAGTGGAATATCACCGAGTGGGCGTTTATTACCGGGATCACTATGTGGTATTGCTCCGCCACCTGTTGGTGCCTGCAAAATAACAGAAGGCGCTGTAAACCTTAATTATGGTGATATAGATGAATATAGTTTAGAGGGTGCCCAGCGTTATCAGAATATCAATGTTACTTGTAATTTAGCGATGAAAGTCATGGTTATTGCATCAGGTTCAGATAGCGGGAGAGTGCCTTTACGTTCAGACAACAGTTTATATGCTGATTTATTTCTTGATGATTATCCAGGCGAGACCGGAAGCATAATTAATGTTCCTGCTGGTGGTTCAGTGCCTGTAAAAGTAAGTTCTACTTTACATACAAATGGTCGCGTTGCACCGGGCTATTTCTCTGGTTCGGGCTCAATTATTTTAACGATGCCTTAATCATGATAATAGGTGGATATATGATGAATTACAATTTTACAGATATCGATGTTAATGCGTTAGTTGGAAAACGAATTCAGAAAAAGCGTAAAGAATTAGGTTACACCGGTATGCAAATTGCTGAAAAAATTGGTGTTAGCCAACAGCAATTCTCCCGATATGAGCGCGGTATGAACAAGATTGATTTAAGCTATCTTGTTTTATTAGCCAATTATCTCAATACACCTATTTATTGGTTTTTTGAAGACTGTTTTATACCCAAATCCTCATCAGAAAATCAGCGTAATGATAAACGTAGCAGTATCATTGCTGAAGCGACACCTGATGTCTTTTTGTACTAATACATACGGCTAAATTAGCTCAAAATGAGGAGGGTTTAGTGTGTATGTTTTTCTTTGATTGATTACCAAATTGGTAAGGCAGGGTTTTCCCTGCCCTTTTTTTATCTTAAAAAAGGCTCAGTACAATTAGCCAAACTTGAGTTATCGATCGTCTAGTCAGCAAAAAAAGGAGGTATAGGGGATCAATTTTTACTCTTTTTATAAGGGGGGAAAATGCGTTATGAAAGTAAAATGCTCATTTTATGATGATAATAATTATCTAAAACACACATTCTTCCTTGGTTATGGGTTAGGAATACTCCTAAAACGAGTATTTTGCAAATATCGACCTTTAGTCGATTCAATATGTCTTTTTTTTATCGCACAGTGAAAAAGATAAATAAACTTAAATTAATTTATTAGATAAAGATCATCCAATAACGATACTCTTATTAAGAGTTATGGGGTTGAATAATTAAATAATATTAATATGAACCTCTATTTTTATTTAAATTATTTACTTGTTATTATTTAATCAATAGATGACCGTTTCCAATATATACCTCAAAACTTACTTCTTTAGATTAATTAACTATTAGGGATTTCGTTAATTTTATTCCTAATTTAATGTAAAAATAAAAAACGCTAATATTCTTATTGAAAAAAATTAGTAATTAAAAAAATAAGCAATAACAACTAATATGTGTACACATAACCTGAGTAATGTTAACTTGGTGTGTTTATAACGTAAATAAAATGTATTTTAATTTGTTTTTATTTGGATAAGAAAATGTGGATATCATGGAAAGGTATTAATATGAATAAGCCAATAATGAAATTAGTATTAACACGTAAAATAATCAATAATCCAAGAAATAAATAATTTAAAATTTTGAAGCGGTTTTTAATAAATACATTAAAAAATTTACCCAAAAAAAGAGTAATAACTTTTAATCAAATGATTGGGTTTTCGGTTTTTTTTGAGGAGAAAATGGGCATTATACGAATTTCTTTTTTGAATTATCAGCGAGTTAACATCCGGTGGTGTTCTTGATCAAAAAATACAAATTGTACAAAAAACTCACTTTCTGACCTTGATTTCCTAAGTGTTAATACGTAAATGAGAGTGTTAAATTTTTATCAAAATGCGGCATTCTTGATTATCATTTTTAACTAATTACTTAAAAATCAATTGATTATGTTTTTTTTGCTCATTTTATTTTGTTTATTATAAAAAATTACAATTTTAAAAAACATAAACTCATAATTTATATTGTAAATACAATAAGTTATGCTTATTACATATCTTGTGTTCTTAATATTTAGTTCTATTTTGGATAATCATTATAAGATTTATTTTGTGTGGTTTCTTCACGAAATTAAATAATGATGATAAATAAATTAACAAACATATTATTTTGATCTACTTAAAAATCAATATATTAAATGCAAGTTGTTTCATTATGTAAATTTTTGGTTATTTTAAGTTAAAATAAAGAAATAATAAAATGTTATTTAATTGATAAATACTCCTATTCATAAAAAGACAATTAGATTTTTTTACTTTAAATTTTAGATTTAAAGAATTTAAATCCACTTCAACACTTTTTAAGAGTATATTTTTGGTTTTAAAGTCTGTTTCGAGTGTTTTGAAAAAGTAATATTTTGTATGAAAATGTAAAAAATACACCTAATATCAGTAAATTAATAAAAATAGACTTAATTAAATTTGAGTGGTTTGACTTAAATAAAACCCGAGAGAATAATATATCCAACTTGATACATTCCCTTTATCTAATTTCATTATTTAATATGAGATTAATTAGGTGCAATTTATCAAAATATAGAAACTTTATTTAGTATGTCATTCATTTAAGCAAATTTCTTATTTTGCTTATATTGAATTTTATTATTTTAAATATCTTCGTTCTTATATTTTCAGGAAACATAAAGATGAAATTAAATAAATTAGGTTTAGTTTTAGGTTTAGGCTTAGCTGTTGCTGCGGGTTCTGCATTTGCTGCAGATGATGGTACTACTGCTCCGACCGCAAATAAGGATCAAGGTCATGGTACTGTAGAATTTTGGGGTTCAATTATCGATGCTCCATGTTCAATCGATCCTAACTCAGGTGACCAACGTGTTCCACTAGGACAAGTTTCAGCAAATGCTCTGAAAGAGGGTGGCCGTAGCGTATCTAATACTTTCAAAATTAAATTACTGCAATGCTCTACTGAAACTTATAAAACAGTTCAAACTACCTTCACGGGTGCTGAAGCAGCCGATATTCTGCCAGGCTCTTTAGGTATCGAAGGTTTAGCGCAAAATGCAGCAGTTGTTATTACTGATGCAGGTGGTACACAAATTAAATTAGGTGAACCAACAAAAGCTCAAACTATTCGTGATGGTTCAAATGATCTGAACTTTGCTGCTTACTTAAAAGGTTCTCCTGATAAAGCCGCTGTACCGGGTGACTTTACTGCGATCGCAACTTTCGCATTAACTTACCAATAATAAATGTGCTTTTAAGCCCTGTATAAGGATGTATAGGGCTTTATTTTGAGCTTTATTTTATGGTTTATCTTATGGAGTAGAAAACAATGAATCGCAAAATGGTGTCACTATTATTACTTGTTGCAACAGGATTGTTAGTTAAACCTGTAATGGCAGTGACTGATATAAAAC
Source organism: Proteus vulgaris (assembly GCF_033708015.1). NCBI lineage: Bacteria > Pseudomonadati > Pseudomonadota > Gammaproteobacteria > Enterobacterales > Morganellaceae > Proteus > Proteus vulgaris. Next base: position 935,990 of record NZ_CP137920.1, read on the forward strand.
AAGATGTAAAATCACATCAGCGATTCGGCGTGGTTAGTTTACAAGGTTCTATATTAGAACCAACATGTACTATCTCGGCGGGAAGTCGAGAGCAAGTGATCTCTTTAAATACCGTATCTATTCCAACCTTAGCAGTCGAAGGCCAAGGACCTATTGAATATTTCTCTATTCGATTAACAGAATGTTCTCTTGTTGACCAAAAAGGTACACAAGCTGAACGTCCTCGTTTTACTGCTACTTTTGAAGGACTCGCACAGAACGGATTATTCCAACTTTTCGGCGATGCGAAAGGTGCTTCGTTAGCTATTGCTGACCGTTACGGAAGATCGGCAATACCAGGGAAACCTTTACCTCCTGTGGATATTGATACTAAGTCGTTGTCTTTGTTGTATCAAGCAAGACTAGTTAAAAATAACGATATCCCACGAGCCGGTAATTATCAGGCAACCCTGCGTTTTAAACTTGAATACTATTAAATGGATTGGTTGGATAATTTATGGCTAAATCATTCAAAACTGCATCAAGAAATGCAGAGATAAAGAGTAATAAGCATACAATTCGACCTGTCGCAGCTCTGATCTATTTAATTATTGCTGGTATGGCGAGCGCCCCTAGTATGGCATTTGCAGCTGGTGATATCGAGTTTAACTCTGATATTCTTGATCTAAAAGATAAGCAAAATATTGATTTATCTGACTTCTCTCGCGCTGGTTATATTATGCCAGGTAAGTATGAATTTATTGTTAAAGTGAACAATAATGAATTACCTGACCTCTATACCATCAATTATGTAGTCCCTGAGAATGATCCTAAAGCGAGTGTTCCTTGTATTCCTCGCGAATTAGTCAATCAATTTACGTTGAAACCAGAGTGGCTTAAAGCAGTAACTTGGAAAGATGGCGGTGCTTGCCTTGATGAGTCATCGATACCCGGCATGACAACAAGTACTCATTTAGGTGCAGGTAGTTTTATTGTGACTATTCCTCAAGCCTATGTTGAGTATGCAACTGAAGATTGGGATCCACCTTCTCGTTGGGATGAAGGTATTTCAGGACTTATTTTTGACTATAACTTGAATGCTAATGTGACCGATCCCGCTAATGGTAAACAAAGACAACAAGTTACGGGCAGTGGTACTGCGGGAGCTAACTTAGGTGTTTGGCGTTTTCGTGCTGATTGGCAAGCAAGCTATCAGCACACAACTGGCGTGAATGGTAGCACTGAAAATGATTGGGATTGGAGTCAATATTATCTTTATAGAGCAATAACCCAGTTGGGGGCTCGCCTTATTATGGGTGAGACTTATTCACGTTCTGATATTTTTGATAACTTCCGTTTTACGGGGATCAGTTTATTAACGGATGATCAGATGTTGCCTCCTAATTTGAGAGGTTATGCGCCTGAAGTAACTGGTGTTGCAAAATCGAACGCCAAAGTGACGATTAGTCAGCAAGGTCGCGTGATCTACGAAACACAGGTCGCACCAGGTCCATTCCGTATTCAAAATCTTAATGATGCCGTCAGTGGTAAGTTGGATATTCGTGTTGAAGAGCAAGATGGTTCAGTACAAGAATACCAAATGGATACGGCAAGTATCCCTTACTTAACACGCCCGGGTAGAGTGCAATATAAATTATCAGCCGGTAAACCTTCTGATATAGACCATAAAACGGAAGGGCCAGTTTTTGCAATGGGTGAGTTTTCATGGGGGGTCTCAAATGGTTGGTCACTCTATGGGGGATCATTAGTTGCGGGAGATTATAATTCTGTCTCTTTAGGTATTGGTCGTGACTTGATGGTATTAGGTGCAATTTCATTTGATGCGACACACTCATGGGCAAAAATTCCTAGTGATAATAAACGCTATCATGGTGGCTCTTATCGAGTGAGTTACTCTAAACGTTTTGAGGCGATTAATGGTCAGGTAACTTTCGCCGGTTACCGTTTCTCAGAACGCGACTTTATGAGTATGGATCAATATTTAGATCGTCGTTATCGAGATAACAACCGCGATAATAATAAAGAGCTTTATACAATTACATTAAGTAAACAATTCCCTGATTTAGGCTTGAGTGCTTATCTCAATTATAACCATCAAACATATTGGAATAAGCCTAATAACGATTACTACAACTTGTCGTTATCTAAGTTTATGGATATTGGCCGCTTTAAAAATATCAATTTCAATGTATCTGCTTACCGCAATAAATTTAATGGCTCGAATGATGATGGTGTTTATCTGAATGTCAGTATGCCTTGGAGTGATAAAGCCACAATTAGCTATAACACAGTGATTAATAAGCATGGTAACTCACATAATGTGAGCTATTTTGATCGCCTCGATGAAAATAATAACTATCGCTTAGGCGCAGGTTTAAGTGGCCGTGGACGCCCATCTGCTGATGCTTATTATACGCATTATGGTGATACCGCGCTGGTAACAGCAAGTGCGAGTCATACTCAAGGTGAAAATACCTCAGCATCACTCTCTTTACAAGGCGGAGCAACGTTAACCGCAAAAGGTGGCGCATTCCACCGTACCGCAATGCCAGGTGCTGCGCGTTTATTAGTCGATACTAATGGTGTGGCTGATGTACCAGTTAGAAGCTTAGGGGCGGTGAGCCATACTAACGCTTTTGGTAAAGCGGTACTTCCAGATATTAATAATTACTATCGAAGTAGTGCAACAATTGATTTAGATAAATTACCTGATGATGTTGATGCAGTGCGTTCAATTCAACAATTAACTTTAACCGAAGGGGCAATAGGTTACCGTGAGTTTGACGTTATTTCAGGGCAAAAAGCGATGGCGATTATTCGCTTGAAAGACGGTAGTTACCCACCATTTGGCGCTAGCATTACCACAGAAAAAGGACGAGAACTGGGGATCGTGAATGATAGCGGTAATGTTTATTTAAGTGGAATAAACTCCGGAGATATTTTAGAGGTACGTTGGAGTGGTAAAAAACAGTGTGAAATACAAGTACCTCAGTTAGACAAAGGTGTCTTTATTTCTTCACTCTTATTAACGTGTGGGAATACACCATCAATCTCTTATTCAGCACAAGAGAGAACCGAATCACCCTCTCAGCCACAATTAGTCAAAACTGAAGGTTGAGAAGGGAAAATTAAACGATTTTATAAACAAAAGAGTAATTAAAGATGATGTTATTAAAGCGCTCATTCATTGTAGCAACCACATTATTGACGGGCATGGTGTTTACTCAACAAGCTATTGCTGCGATTGCATTGGATAGAACTCGTGTCATTTTTAATGGAACGGATAAATCAGTTAGCCTTAATGTCAGTAATCAAAATAAAGATTTACCTTATTTAGCGCAAGGTTGGATGGAAGATGTAAATGGGCAAAAAGTAGAAAGCCCATTAATCGTTCTGCCCCCAATTCAGCGTATTGAACCAGGCGATAAAAGCCAAATAAAAATACAAGCATTACCTGATGTCGCTAAATTACCTCAAGATAGGGAAAGTGTGTTCTATTTTAATTTACGTGAAATTCCACCACGTAGTGATAAACCCAATGTGTTGCAAATAGCATTACAAACGCGAATTAAATTGTTTTATCGCCCAGCTGCGATTTATGCAACACAAACAGATTTAACCAATCCATGGCAGGAAAAAATTACCCTAACGAAAAAAGGGGATACTTATCAGGTTAATAATCCAACGCCTTACTTTGTGACCATTGTCGATGGGTTAACGGGGTTAAAAGGTGAAAGTATTAATGGGTTTACGCCTTTAATGATTGATCCCAAAAGTAGTGCAGATCTTAATTTGAAAGCCTCAACACTTGGTGCCTCACCCGTATTAAGTTATATCAACGATTACGGTGGACGTCCTCGTTTGAAATTTAGCTGTAGTGGTAATGAGTGCAAGGTTGTAGAAACAGCAGTCGGAAATTAATAGGTTTATTTATGGATATGGAACAGCGGTTTAACACAAGCAAAGCAGTGTTGATTTTATTAATGACAACATTTACTGGTGTCCTGAGTTCAACTGCTGTTGCAAATACATCATCAAGTATGTTCACACCTAAAGCGACGACCGTTTCACCGGGTATGGTTCCGGTTAATATCACCGGTTATGTTATCGCTCCACCACCTTGTGTCATTAATAATGGGCAAATGGTTGAGGTTAATTTTGGTGAGGTAATGAGTACCCGAATTGATGGAAGCAACTATAAACAGCCCGTTATCTATAAAGTGGAATGTAAAAAGATGCCGACTAACATGATAAAAATCTCGGTAGTTGGCAACAGTACGGGCTTTGATAGCAATGCGTTAAGAACGAATATCACTGGATTAGGAGTTCATATTCTTTATCAAAATAAAACATTGCGTTTAGGGCAGACGATAAACTTTACTTATCCTAATGCTCCTACTCTTGAAGCTATCCCTGTTCGTGATTATTCAGCAACATTAACGGGTGGTGATTTTAGTGCTACTGCAATGCTTCGCGTGGAATACCAGTAAGGAGTCTGAACGATGTATAGCAAATTGAAAAATGTTTGTTTGATGACTCTACTTGTAACAGCGCCATTATTAGTGAGCGCAGCAGATGAACCTAATATGAAACTATTTGGCACATTATTAATTCCGCCTCCTTGTGTGATTGAAGATAATAACTTAATTGAAGTTTATTTTGGCCATAATGTTGGTATTCATAGAGTTGACGGGATTAATTACACCCAACCCGTGAATTACAGATTAAAGTGCGATCCCAATATTAAAGGCTGGGATTTAGGGCTTTCTATTATTGGTCCTAAAAGCCAGTTTGATGATGCGGGATTACAAACCAATATTACTGATTTAGCTATTCATATGACGCGAAATGGTGAACCTTTTATCTTAAATGAGCGTTTTATTATCTCACCGGATAAGCCACCTATTATTCAAGCTGTTCCTGTAAAAAAACCGGGTAGTACCTTAGTAAAAGGCCCATTTGAAGTAACAGCAACGTTACTTGCAGAATATCAATAGGAGTGTGAAATGAAGCTTAAAACATTACCGCTTCCTATTATTTGCGGGCTTACGCTTCTAATAGGAATATTTACTGTTGCAGAAGCAGCACCGAATAATATGCGACTTTATGGCACATTGGTTGATGAACCTTGTGTGATTAAACCAGGAGATGAAACCATTTCACTTGAATTCGGTAATGTGCCTGATAAAACATTTTATATTGGTGCGGGCAGAACAAATAGCCAAAACTTTCAAATTCATTTATCAGAGTGTGATCTTTCGATTAATAAAAAAGTGAGAGTGACATTTAGTGGTACTGAAAATCAGGCAATGGTTGGACAAGGTTTTCTTGCTTTAAGTGCAGGAAGCCAAGCAGAAGGTATTGCTATTGGATTAGAAAATTCAGATGGTACACCACTACGGATTAATCAAGAAAGCAATAATATTGCCTTAAATTCAGGGGATTCGATTTTAAGGTTTCGAGCCTTTATACAAGCAGAACCTAATGCTATTGCCAATGAATCAATAAAACGAGGCCGTTTTAGTGCAATAGCCACATTTCATCTGAATTATGATTAATCCTTACGATTGAGGTTAATATGTCTACCCCAAAACGATTATCAGCATTATTTATATTTAGTGTGATGATGTTATTTTCAACATCATCAATGGCTGCAATTTTTTCTTATATCACAGAATCTAAGCTTGTCGGCTCAAAAGGTGCTGACTATACCTTTATTATTCAACGTTGGGATCCTGAGCCGCCTGGTACATTAAATCCGTGTTATGGATGGAAAAGATGTTATATCACGATTAACCACCGGCATGACGTTGATGGTTCAGGAGGGACAGTAACAAAAAGGATATTAAGTAACGCACAAAAGTATCGCACGATGGAAGAATTACGCCAAGCCGTTTTGGCTAAATTAGCGTTACCTTATGGACCTAAAAAAGCCATACACAGAGATGTTGATCCTTCTCTTCTTCAAGAGTGTGTGGGGCTATTTTACCAAGAAGAGTCAAGTGGTGTTGCTAAAAGTGGTCGTTTATTACCCGGTTCTTCTTGTGGTATAGCACCTCCTCCTGTGGGAGCTTGTCAAATTATTGATGGCTCTGTGAATTTAGACTACGGCGAAATTAATGAGAACGAATTAAATAATGCACGCCGTTCAAAAAATATCTATATCACATGCAATAAAGATATGAGTGTAAAAGTGATTGCGACAGGTATGGTAAGTGATCGTATTCCTTTACGTTCAGATAATAGCTTATATGCAAACTTATATTTAGGAACCCTTAATGGGGGGGAATATCCAGGGGAAGACGGCGCAATTGTTTTTGTTCCCAAAGGTAGAGCAACATCAGTATCAGTCAGTTCTGTATTGCGTACAAATGGTCGTGTCGAGGCTGGATTCTTCTCTGGTTCTGGTGCACTTATTTTAACATTACCATAGCAGGTTATATAAGGTTGGAGTATGTTGGATTATGATCTTATAAGCATCAATGTGAATGAGCTAGTTGGCAAAAGAATACAGAAAAAACGCAAAGAGCTGGGTTATACCGGCAGACACATTGCTGATAAATTGGGAATTAGCCAGCAACAGTTTTCACGTTATGAACGCGGGTTAAATAAAATAGACTTGAGTTACCTTGTGATATTGTCGGTCTATTTAAAAACCCCCATTTACTGGTTTTTTGAAGATTGTTTTCACGATGAAGAAGAAACTGAAGATAGACACACAAGTCAGAGTATACATTTTATGGCGGAATCTACGCCAGATATTATCTTCTAATCAACAAATATTTTCTCATTAAGGGGTAAATAAAGAGGGGAGGGGCATTTTTACCCTCTTTTTATTTTCAAATATCAATAGCATTGTCTTTTAGCTATTTATTTTACAGTTTCTATTTATCTTTTCTCAGATCATCAATTCTTTATTCTATGCCGAGTAATACGTCCAATATCTACTGTAAAATTACTCATTCATGTTACAAATAATCTAATTTTTTAACCTATCCTGACCGTTTATTCGTCGTTTTTTTCCCTTTCATAGTAATTACGACCGTTACTATCAGGTTTATCTGAGTGTTTAATCGTTTCTGACGATTAATTGAAGGTGTTTTTAGCTGAAAAAGGTTAATAAATAATCACTATAATGTTAAAAAATGTTACCTTATGCACATTTTTTAATTTTAGATATTATAAATTAATTTTAATGTAAGTTATTTGTAAGTGTATTGTTTGTTTTTATTTTATTGTTTTTTAAGGTAAAAAATATTTTATTTAACCACTTTATTCTGATGTTTATCTTAAATAAAGCATTTATAAATAGGATTAACAGATAGTCATAATAAAAAGGGTTGTGTACTGTGCATTTTCTGTTTTTTTATAAAAAGGATAAATGATGCAAACAAAAAAACAGGGAGGCAGTCGCTTTCTACGCACAGTGGAATGGCTAGGAAATGCGCTACCCCATCCCGTTATTTTATTTATTATTTTAATTGCTATTTTACTTGTCTCTTCGGCAGTTGGTGAATACTTCGGTGTTACTGTACAAGATCCACGACCAGAAGGCGCTAAAGGGCGTGCAGAAGATGGCTATATCCATATTATTAGTTTGTTAGATGCGGAAGGTATTCGCCGTATATTAGCCAATATCGTCACAAACTTTACTGGGTTCGCGCCTTTAGGTACGGTATTGGTGGCGTTATTAGGTGTTGGTATTGCTGAACGTGCGGGTTTATTATCTGCGGTTATGCGTTTAGTGGTAATGAAAGCACCTCGCAAAATGACGACATTGGCGATTGTCTTTGCGGGGATTATGTCAAATACCGCGGCTGAATTAGGTTATGTGGTATTGATACCATTATCAGCGATTATCTTTCATTCGTTAGGTCGGCATCCTCTTGCGGGTTTAGCGGCTGCATTTGCAGGGGTTTCTGGCGGTTATTCTGCTAACTTACTCTTGGGGACGATAGATCCGTTATTATCGGGTATTACGCAGCAAGCAGCGCGCATTATAGATCCTACTTATATCGTTGGTGCTGAAGCAAACTGGTACTTTATGTTTGTCAGTACATTCCTTATTACTTTCTTAGGTTACTTCATTACAGAAAAAATCGTAGAGCCTCAACTAGGGCCTTATAACGGTAACGAACTTGATGATGAAGAAAATGATTTAAAGAATGCTGCTGAAGTTACGCCATTAGAAAAGAAAGCATTATGGGCTGCAACAGGAACTTTTGTTGTGATGGGCGTGATATTGGCGCTAACGGTTGTTCCTGAAAATGGCATATTGAGAAACCAAGAAACTGGGCTAATTGGTAATTCTCCTTTCTTAAAATCTATTGTTGTCTTTATTTTCTTATTCTTTGCTATTCCAGGGATTGTTTATGGATGGATTGCTAAGACAATGCGTACCGATAAAGATATCGTTGATGCCATGGCGAATTCGATGAGCACACTAGGGCTCTATTTAGTGATTATTTTCTTTGCCGCTCAGTTTGTTGCATTCTTTGGTTGGACAAATATCGGTCAGGTTATTGCTGTTAAAGGTGCTGCACTACTTAATAGCATTGATATGCCAAGTGGATTACTGTTCTTAGGCTTTATTTTAATCTGTGCTTTTATTAACTTAATGATTGGCTCAGCATCAGCACAATGGGCGGTTACAGCACCTATCTTTGTACCGATGTTAATGCTTGCGGGTTATGCGCCAGAGACAATCCAAGCAGCATATCGAATAGGAGATTCTGTTACTAATATCATTACACCAATGATGAGTTATTTTGGTTTGATATTAGCAGTCGCAACCAAATATAAGAAAGACACAGGGATTGGTACCATGATCTCTATGATGTTGCCATATTCCGTTATTTTCTTAATTGGTTGGTCATTATTATTCTACTTGTGGGTATTTGTATTCAACTTACCAGTGGGACCAGGTTCACCAACGTATTATTCTCCAACAGCAGGTTAATTTCTGCGATGAAAGAAGCTTATACAGGGATGTATAGGCTTTTTCTGTTTTGATATTTCATTATTTTTGTTCGGTTTCTTTTTTGTGATTTGCCAATTTCTCTGTCAGTTGTGTGCCATAGTCCGCATGTAAAAATTGGGTATCTAAACCAGCCTGTTGTAATTTCAACTCAAGTAATGCCAAGCGCTTTTGCAGTGTTCCATCCTCTATTCCTGTTTCATTTAATGTACTTAAGATCTCAGCGAGAGATAAGGCTTCTTTTCTATCTTGCATTTCAGGGGGCAAAAAACCCGCATTCTTTAATAAGTGATAGCTTGCTGTGACTGCTCCCCGCCGTAAATGGCGAGGCTTCCCACTTCTCAGACCGCAACCCTCTGTACGACGGATTTACGCGGGTCTCCATGGGCTGAAACGACGAGTCCCGCCGCTTGTAATTCCAATATGCCCTTGTGTCGGATATTGATTGCCGCATTGATATCTCGGTCATGTTCAACTCCACATTCAGGGCATTGCCAGATACGCTTATGTAGTGGCATTTCTGACATTTTATGACCGCAACAATGACAGGTTTTCGAACTGGCAAACCATTGATCCAGTTTTACCAGATGGACGCCTTTTTCTGCGGCTTTATATTCCAGCTTTGTGATAAAACCATGCCAGCCTGCATCACCGATAGCGCGAGCCAGACAGTGGTTTTTCATCATATTCGCCGATTTCAGTGTCTCTACAATTACCGCTTGGTTTTCGTCAACAATTGCACGAGAGAGTTTGTGTTGAAAATCAGCACGGGCATTGGCTACCCGTTCGTGTACACCTGCAAGCTGTATTCGGGCTTTACGGCGATTAGCACTCCCTTTTTGCTTGCGAGATAAGGCTTTTTGTTTTCGACGTAGGTGACGGCTGGCATTGATAAGGTGGCGCGGATTAGCAATCTTATTGCCGTCTGATTTGATGGCGTAATGACTTAGCCCCACATCAAGCCCCGTGATATTTGATATCAATGTTGGCTTTGCCGGTGCTTCTACCCCGTCATCACAGAGTAGTGACGCATAGTATTTTCCGGTTGCGCTGCGACTCAGTGTGATACTTTTCAGCGCCCCCGTAATTTCACGATGTAAACGCGCTTCAATCGGTGCGATTTTCGGGATTTTTATCGCGCCATCAATGACTTTGATCCCGACACAATGATAGCTAGATTGTCTGCCATGCTTACTTTTAAACGTGGGAAAACGGGCTTTTAGTTTCGGATTAAAAAAGTTGGAGAAAGCCACGTCAAGGTTAATCACCGCCTGCTGCAATGCAATTGAATCATATTCTTTAAGCCACCCATATCTGCGGGATTTTTTCGCCACTGCAAGCAGCGGTTTAAGGTCTTTACGCGGGTTTAAATTTACGCCGTGCCGCTGGTAAGCGTCTTTCTTGATGTGCAGCGCTTTGTTGTACGCAAAACGAACCGCACCGAACTGAGCGTTGAGATATTCAGCCTGTTCTGGTGTAGGGTAGATGCGTACTTTTGTTGCTCTTAACATCATCAGCGCTCATTGATATAATGTTTTTATTTTAACATGTTAGGGAAATATATCAATTGAGTAATCATAATGATTTACTGGCGGAATTCCTCAGAAAGCGGCACAGTGTCAGTAAACTGGTCGTGCATCTGATCTTTACGACAAAGTATCGACGTAAGCTATTTGACGGACAGATGCTCGCTCAACTGCGTGATGCATTTGACTCCGCTGCGGCAAAACTTGAATGCGAAATTATTGAGATGGACGGAGAGCCTGACCATGTGCATCTGCTGGTTGCTTACCCGCCAAAACTGGCGGTCAGTGTGATGGTCAACAATCTGAAATCAGTATCGTCGCGCCTGCTGCGCCAGCAAAACACACATTTACGGACGCAAAGTAAAACGGGACTTTTGTGGTCAAGGTCGTACTTTGTCTGTAGCTCCGGAGGGGCAACGATTGAAACACTCAGAGCCTACGTTCAGAGCCAGTCAACGCTTGATTGATCTTTAAAGCCCTGCGGCCTTTTCGCCTTATATCCCCGCCCGCACTGGGCGAGGGTTTACGGCGTTTTTCGCTAAGCGACTCTGGAACATGACTATTATCATCAAGGATCAATGGTTTTCCTTCACCTTTAAGTGATGAAAGCTCCCCTTTTTGTAATGCTTTTTCAATATAAACCTCTTTTTACAATAACTAACACAATAGAAAAGATCACCTCAGATTAAATTGACTTGCTTAGATTACACCATTTGATATTATATTTTTATATTATATAAAAACATATATTATAAGGGGTTGAATATGAGCAAGTACAAAGAAATAGTAACAGACATTGCAGGTAACATGGGGGCATTGTCTCAAAATATTCCAGAAGTCATGAAAGCTTTTATGAGCACGACAAAAGCGGGTGGTAAAGGCGGTGCTTTAGATGCAAAAACCAAAGAATTGATCGCCATTGCAATTGCTGTCGTAAATCGTTGTGATGGTTGTATTGGATTTCATACAAAAACACTTGTGGAGCTTGGTACAACAGAACAGGAACTTGCTGAAGCATTAGGTGTTGCTATTTATATGGGCGGTGGCCCTGCAGTTATGTATGCATCCAACACGATGGGGGCTTTTAAAGAGTTCAGTAAATAAGATTTTTATCATCATATAATTAAACCAAGTAATCAAAAACCAGAATTAGTTCCTTCTGGTTTTTTTATTTATATGCTTTGTTTAATTTTTGTTTAAGACTATTTTTACTCTCTATTATTAATAAAAAATTAAGGTATCAATATTTTTAATTTCTAACTGTATTTAATTATATTCTATTGATTAATCTTGTAAATATTGGTTTTCAAGTCTCTTTATTTTAGATTTAAAATAAAAAAATACACTAATTAATTATAATTTAACACATAATAATTGAATCTTTTATAGGATAGCTATTCTAAGAGAAGAGTTTGTATAAGGTGATATAGTTTTATTTTAATGGGGAATATATGCGTGTTGACTTTGTAGAAAGATATAAATGGTTTCTACTTTTTATTTTTATATTTTTAACCTATTTTATTCCTCTCGAAACACGGCTACTCTGGCAACCCGATGAGATCCGTTATGCCGAAATTAGCCGAGAAATGCTTTTATCAGGCAATTGGTCTGTACCTTACATGCTGGATATTCGCTATTTTGAAAAGCCAGTATTGGGATATTGGTTAAACAGTATTGCACAATGGTTATTTGGGAGCGGTAATTTTTCTGTTCGTGTCGTCGTTGTGACTTCAACCTTACTTACCGGCTTATTTGTTTATCGTGCTGCTATGCTAGTTTGGCATAAGCGTACTTTAGCGTTTAATGCACTGGTGGTTTTTTTATCCTCATTTCTTGTGTTAGCTATTGGTACCTACAATATTCTTGATCCTATCGTAACAATGTTTGTCACTATTGCGATGTATTACTTTTTAAGTGGATTATCTGCCCAAGATAAAAAGTCAAAAATTAGTGCTTATATTTTAGTCGGTGTTTTCTGTGGATTAGGTTTTTTAACTAAAGGTTTTATTGCTGTTGTATTACCTGCATTAGTATTTTTTGTAACCGCAATTAGTTTATCTCGTTTTAAAGAAGTCCTTTGTTATGCACCAATAGCGCTTATCTCTATGCTTATTATTGCGGGTCCATGGGTGATTTCAGTTGCACTTCAAGCTCCTGATTATTGGCACTACTTCTTTTGGATTGAGCATGTACAACGCTTTGTTGAAAAAGGAACGGCAAGATCACAACCTATGTGGTTTTATTTGCCTATTGTTATTTTCGGTATTTTACCTTGGTTAGGGTTCTTATTTGGGGCTCTTAAATCAGCAATTCTCTTGAAAAAGGGAACTCTTTATTTCTCGTTTTGGTTATTCCTATTTTTTGCTTTCTTTTCTGCCTCCAGCGGTAAGTTATTAACCTATATGTTACCTTGTTTTGTGCCACTTTCTATTTTGATTGCTCATTATATGGAAGAGCTAAAAAACAAACAAAATGAAAAAACTCATAATATTAATGCGATTATCAATACGGTTTTTGGGCTTGTAGGTATCTCTATTATTGTTTACTCGCTTTTTTCTACACGATTTATGTTATATGAAACAACGGAAAAATATAAAGCATTGCTGGGTATTATGGGGTTCTTATGTTGGAGTGTGATGGGGATCGCGTCATTTTTTAAACCCACTCGTTTACTGACTTTATTTTGTTCGATAGGGTTAAGTCTAGTAATTGGGTATGCTATTCCTCATAAAGTAGAAAGTAGAAACACCCCAGAAAAGGTAATTAACCACTATTATAGTGAGCTTGCAGATAAACCTTATATTTTAACAGATGAAGTCGGGATCGGAACATCTTTAGCATGGAGTTTAAAACGCACTGATATTCGTTTAACAGAGACGAAAGGGGAGCTTGCTTATGGTTTGGCATATCCTGATGTGCAAAATAAATATTATGATCTTAAGCAGTTAGTTAACTTAATTGAAGAGAATAATTATCAAGGGATTGCGATTGTTTTAGTCCGACCAGAGCGAAAAGAAATATTATCTATTATCAGTCAATTAAAGAGAAAACCTATTGTTGAAAAACAGGGTGACTTAACATTTGTTTTCTTTAATTAAATGATTTTAAAGTCTATTTTTTAAAAGACTGTTATAAAAATAAAATAAATTTAACTCCAGCTTTAAAATGACATGGATTTGATTTTTTGTGTTGTTTTTATGTGATCAAAGCCTAAAAATGGATTTTGTTGAGAAATATATTTTGCTCTTTTTAGTTTTAATGGTAGGTTTAAAATGTGTCCATTAAATCGGAGTTAGCTAAGCACTATATGACAAGTCACTTTACTTTATCAGAACCCCCGCCCAAACTAAATGTACTTATGAATGGGGGTAATTTATGCTGATTTTCCTAACAGAATGTTTTATTGGTCTAGCATCAATTGCTCTTACTCACCGTGTATTAACGTTGTACGGTACTAAAAAGAAGTGATGATACCCGCTAGCTAAAATAAGCAATCAACTATTGCTTATAATTAAAAGCCCTAAATCTATTTATGATCTAGGGCTTTTATAATTATGTAGATATATCTTATAAAAAGATTTAGCTGTTTTATTGAAAATAACCTTCAATTAATTTTATTTTTTCAATATCTAATGTATTAGTATATTGATGTAATAATGTCCAAGCCTGAATATAATCATATTTAGCTTTCACTAAATCTTGTTGAGCACGGTATAATAATTCTTCAGCATTAAGAACATCGACCATTGTTCTCTGCCCACCAATATAGCTTTTTTGAGTCGCATCTAATTGCAATTTAGCAGAGGAAACGGATTGCTCATAGGCATTCAATTTAATATGACTCGTTGTACATATTTGGTATTGATGACGTAATTCTTGCGTGATTTGCTGGATAATTGCATCTCTTTCAAAAGCACTCATTTGATACAATGCAGTAGACTGACGCATTGACGCTGTTGTTTTTCCACCATTAAATAAAGGTAAGCTGACATAAACGCCAACGTTCGCTGATTGATATTTTTGATTTACGGTATTATTGCTATCGGAATCACTATTAGAATAAGAAGCATAGAGTTGTACCGTTGGGAAAAATTCACCTCTATTTTTTTCCACTTCTTGTTTTGCTATTGCCATTTCATAACGAGCGGTTTGAATATTGAGGTTGTTTTTCATCGCCTCATTTTCCCATGATTCATAATTATTGGGTGTGATAGGTTGTAATATAAAACTATTATTGCTTAATTTTGCTATATGTTCGGCATGAGGTAGTGGTGTACCAATCATTGAACTGAGTTTATTTTTAGCATTATCTAACTCAAGCTGGATATCTGTATATTGAGATTGAGTTAAATATAATCGCGTTTGGATCTCTGAAATATCTGTTTTTGTTCCTTCTCCTAATTCGAATAAACGCTGGCTTGATGTTAGCTGTTGTTTATAAATTTCTTGCTGTGAAAGATTTAATAATAATTTATCCTGTGCATAAGCCAATTCTATATAATTATCCACTAATCTGATTACTAACTCGGAAAATTTCACTTGATAACGGCTGTCAGATAATAATGTTTTGATTACTGATGATTTGTAATCACTAAATGCCGTGTAATCAAAGAGTGGTTGGCTAATAATGGCACTGACAGAATGGCTTTGATAATTTTGATATTCTGTTTTTCTTATTTCTCCTTTATTCGTATTAATCGGATAAACTTTTCGTTGCCAATTTCGAGGATTATTTTGATAGTTGACGTGCACGGTTGGGAGTAATTGAGATAATCCAATATTTTCATACTCTTTACCCGCAACTTGTTCTTTTATTGCAGCATTAAATGTAGGATCATTTTTTACTGCTAAGAAATAAAGATCAGACAAGCTGATCGCAATAGCATGAAAACTTAGCATCCATATAAATAAAATAGCAGAGAGTTTTTTTATTGGCATCATTATTCTTCCGTCAATGAAGTATGGATCCTATCTAAAACAGGTTTAAAGAGATAATTTAGTAATGAACGATCCCCTGTATTAATAAATACATCAACAGGCATTCCAGCTTTTAATTTGTTTTTATTATTGATAAGAACAGAATTATCTTTAACATTAATAAACACTTGATAATAAGGTTCTGTTGTTCTTTCATCAATAAGTCTATCTGCTGAAATTAATGTTACTTCTCCGGGAATTTTTGGGGTTGTATTTTGATTGAATGCACTAAACATTAAATCAACAGGAAGACCAGGGGTAACTTTATCAATAAGATGGGGCGCTAAACGTGCCTCAATAATTAATTGATGATCTTGAGGAACAACTTCCATTAGTGTTTGACCTGTTCTTACAACACCACCTTGAGTAAAAACAGATAAATCCATTACTATTCCTGAAATAGGTGCCGTAATTTGCATCTTTTTTAGTTTATCAATTTCAATGATAAGTTGTTTTTCTGTTTCACTTATTTGTAATTGAACTTGGTTAAGGTCAGTACGTGCCGATTGATAAAAATTAGCATTACGTTGCAATATTTTTTGTTGATATTCCAATTTTTGTTTTTCTAATGTACTTATTTGTCCATATGTATCATTAAGATGGTTATTATTTTCAGCGAGTTCACGCTCAATTTCTTGATAACGATGACGAGGAATATAACCTTCATTAGCAAGCGTGTATAAGTCTTTGATTTGATTTTGCAAACTATTAATTTGGTGTTGTTTATTTAAAGTGGATCTTTTTAAATGAACTAAACGATTAGAAATCCCATCAATAATAGCGTTATAGCCATTTATTTCACTATGCAACTCAATATACTTTTCATTAAGTAATTTATTTTGAAGTAGAGATAGTTTATTTAAATTTTCTGAAGTAGAATAATATTTTTCATTAGGATCTAAGATAAATTCTGTTTTTTCATTTAATTGAGCATATAAGCGTTGTTGAGTAATCAGTAAATTATCATATTGTTCTGATAAGGATTTTACTAAGGCTTTTGATTGGATAGGACTTAATTGAATAAGGGGTTGACCTTCGATTACGCTATCACCATTCTTCACTAAAATATCAGTAATAATACCTTCTACTGAAGCTTGAACACTCTTTTTATTACCTGAAATTGAAACATTTCCTTTCGCAGATACACCTTTATCTAAAGGCGCAAATGCCGCCCAAAAAATAAAAATAGCAAGACCTAAAAAAATAACTGACCATCCTATTATTAAGAATTTTCTAGGATCATCTGAAATACCATGAACAATATCGATTTCATTTTTTTTTGTGATCATAATAATTTTCTCAATATTAAATATTGCTTTGACTAATCGGTGTTGGTGTTGGCGTACTCTTTATTACCGATGAGTTATTTAACTCAGCGATCACTGCTGTTGTAGAGCCAAATAATTTGGTGTGACCCTCGAAAAGAACTAAGAGTTTATTGGTTACTGAGAGTAGTTGTTTTTGATGCGTGATCAATATAACGGTTTTTTTATTCTGCTTAAGTGTCTGAATGGCTTGCATTAAAGCTTTAATGCCTAAATCATCCAAATTAGAATTTGGTTCATCTAAAACGATGAGAGCAGGATCACCATATAATGCACGAGCTAACGCAATACGTTGGCGCTGTCCTCCTGACAATCCTTCACCATGAGCGCCAATAATGGTTTCATAACCATCAGGAAAACGTAAAATCATTTCATGAACATTTGCCATCATTGCTGCTTGAGTGACTTTTTGAGGATCTATTTCAGAAAAGCGAGCAATATTTTCGGCAATTGTACCTGGGAAAAGGGCGATTTCTTGAGGAAGGTACCCAATATATTGACCAACTTCACTTTTATTCCATTGGTATATATCTGCATTATCAAGACGTATAGCACCTGTTTTAACTTCCCATATACCCACAATAAATTTAGCTAAAGAGGATTTACCTGAAGCACTAGGGCCAATAATACCAAGTACATCCCCAGGACTTAGTGAAAAATGAATATTATTTAATAATGTGCGTTCCGTTTGAGGATATTGAGCTTGATTAATATTTACTGTTAATTCGCCTTTAGGAACAGGTAGTGACATTTTTTTATTTTCTTCAGGATACGCTTGTAATAGTGTGGTTAACCTTTTATAAGCTTCTTTACTGCTATCCCAGTTTTTCCATACACCAATAACTTGTTCAATCGGCGCTAGAGCGCGACCTAATAATATTGATCCTGCGATCATCATTCCTGGGCTAATGGTATTATCTATTGCTAGCCATCCGCCTAATCCTAGCATTAAAGATTGTAGCGCCATTCGGGTGACTTTTGTTATTGCATTGACACCTGCTGCATTATCACTTGCATGAGTTTGTGCTTGTAGATATTTAAAGTGAGCTGTTTGCCATTGGTTACGTAAATAACCTAGCATTCCCATTGCTTCAATAGGCTGTGGATGTTCAAAATGATGACCTTGTATTATCTGTGCTTGATTAGCAAACTCATTGGCTTTTTTTAATGATGAACGAGATAAATATTCATTAAGAATTGCTAAAGAAAATAAAATGAGTGCACCACATAATGCAAATAATCCTAACCATGGATTAAATAATGCGATAACAAGAAGGTAAATAGGAAACCAAGGTAAATCAAAAAAAGCAAAAATAGCATGACTTGTAATAAATTGCCTAATCGTCACTAAATCATTAAATGCTAAAGAGGAATTAATACCCGGTATTTTGTTTAATTTTGCTTGATATGCAGAAGTATAAATCCTTGAGTTTAACGATAAATCAAGATTATTGCTCATTCTAATAACAATAATGCTTCTTAAGTATTCTAATCCTCCCATAAAAATAAATAATGCTAACATAATGAGCGTTAGCATTAATAAAGTCATTTCATTACCTGAAGGTAAAACGCGATCATAAACTTGCAACATATAAATGGAAGGCACTAACATTAAAATATTTATTAAGGCTGTAAATATTCCAATAGAAAGAAATACTTTCTTTCTCTCCTTTATAATATTTATTATTTCATTATTTTGTTTACTTGCTGGCATATGTTATTCCTGATTTTATTCCTAGCTGTTTTTACTGCTATTTACTACATTTTTTATCAATATGGAGTGATAACTCTATCTTTTTTTTTAAAAGATAATATAAAAATAACTCCTTATAGGTAAAAAAGTAGGAGAGATATTTCTCTCCTACTTAATAATAAATTAAACGATAAAGTCAGTTTCGTAATTAACAAATCCTACAATGTCAATTTTGAAATCAGGTCTATTTTCATAACCATAAGCATTAATAGCAAGTTCACTTGAGTTTGTTGATTGATCATATTTAAGCGTTGCTTCACCCGAGCGACCTGTAAATTGATCAACAAAGTTAAGGAATTTATGGCTAAAGGTATTTTCGATTAATTCTGATAAGTCAATCTTATCAATACCTGATTTGAAGTCCATTATCTTGTCAGCAGCAGAGGCTAAAGAGTCAGAAATTTCTTTATAAACAAAGGTATTGCTACCCGTATTGCCCCATAATGTATCTTGACCACCGCCACCATACAGTATATCGTTACCGCCACCACCGACGAGAATATTATCAGCATCATTTCCATAGATAATATCATTACCAGAACCACCGATTGCATTTTCTATTGTAACACCTTGTGCAATAGAAACATTTTTCTGTAGTCCGCCAACATCAGAGAAATGACCTTCACGTAAATCAATAACTTGATCTTGATAATATCCTGAGAAGTCGAAAGTATCGTTACCACCGCTATCCCAAACAGAAAATATTAATTTATCGTTACTGCTTGTCGCAGTGTAATAATCAATACCTGTATTTGAATTAAAACCGTAAACATCATCACCTGTTCTGGTCGTTGTATTTGCACCATAAAGGTATTGCATTGCTGAAATATCATGAAGTAGAGGAGCTCCCGCATAAGCACCTTGGAAATGAGCACCCGTTTCATATTCATCCCAATAACTCATAACAGTATATTGGCGACTGTCTTCAGCGTAGTCAGATTTTAAATAACCAGGTACGTTTTCGCCTGCGTTATAATCTCCGGGGTGCATTAAACCAAGCGCATGGCCAATTTCATGAATAATCGTTAAACGACCATAATTACCTAATTCCGGGGTTGTATTGCCTGCATAATAATAATCACTAAACCAAGCTTGACCAGAAACATCACGTCCATAATAATCATAGGTGTTAGGTAAAGTGGCATAAGCTTGGAATTTACCATATGGATCAGTAATATTTCCAAAAGTAATATCTGATTTTACATTTGGTCCTACTTCTGTAAATTTAATATTGGCGATATCGGCCCATGCATCTAAAGATTGTCTTGCATGTTCTTTTTGCGTTGAATTAAATCCATAGGGCTTTTTATCACCAAAATCATTAAACTTTTTACCAGTCCAAGTTGGGAATGAATATGTTACTTCTGCCGCTTGACCAATAACATATTTTCCATTCCATGTAGAATCTTCACGTGCAATATGTTTTCCAGCAGTATCATAATCAAAAGAAGGTAGCGTTTTAGCTGAAAAGTTATAGAAAATTCCACTCTTATCTAATAAATCAGAAACATTAGATAGTCCTACTGCTTTTTTTAATAAAGAAGAACCCATAATATCCTCCGGATATAAAGTTTAGGTTAAGTTTATTTTCATGTTGAAAATATTTTAATTATCTGGCGAACGCCAGCGATAATAAAGATAGCTACTTATTGATATTAATCTAGAGGGCGAAAATATGTTTTTGAATAATTGTGAAGTGAGGTGTGTTTTAAGTCAGAATAATTTTATTAAGCAAATAAAAACTATGTTATTTTTTCGAGATGGATCTTTTTTATTGTTATTATTTTATTTTGTTATTTTATCAAGAAAGATATAACCTAAATTTTAAAATTAATTAATCTAAGTTATATCATAAATTATTTTTTAATTTAAAGATTAGCTGTTAAATATATCATCAAAAGTGAAATTACCCACAAGGTCTATTGTATGAATGGACTTTGTAGATGGTATTTCTTCTGAAATGGAGAGTTGGGTAGTGTTTTCTATATCATGATAATTAATAGAAATAACAACATTCTTATTTTTAATTAATTTATTAATGTTAAAAATACGATGATTATTATCAACAAATAGTAAAAAATCTTCACTTTTATTGAAGTCCATAATTTTATAATGGCTATTATTGTAATTAATACCTAATATAAATAGATCTCTTCCTTTTCCACCACTAAGTTGATTACATCCATTGTCATCCCAAAGAATATCATTTCCATCAGAACCATACAGGATGTCATCACCTTCACCACCATAAAGCCAATCATTGCCTTTCCCTCCTTGAAGTATATCATTGCCATTATTACCATAAATAATGTCGTTTCCTTGATTTCCATAAAGGTGATTATCCACACCGTTACCAATAATAATGTCATCATTGATACCACCAATAGCATTCTCAATGATGGTGCCATATGCGATAGAGAGATTACCTCGTAATCCTCCAATATCAGAAAAAGTGCCTTCATTGAGATCTATTTTTTGTTTTGCGCTATATTTATAAAAATTAAGTGTATCAATACCACCGGCATCCCAAATACAACTGATAATGACATCATTGGGTGAGGTTAAGCTATAGTGCTCTCTTTGCGTATTAGAATCAAAGCCATAGATAGTATCATCCGTTCGAGTTGTTACATTTACACCATAGAATTTTTGAATGACATAGATATCGATTAATAGTGGAGACATAGGAAAAAGTCCATCCAATTCAGCTTCTTCTGTTCTTGGATATCGATATGCCATCACTGAATATTTGAAACTATTCTCTTCAATATCAGGGGTATTATAATCATCCCATTTAAAGAAATGAGGTAAACCTAGAGCATGCCCAGTTTCATGTATATAAGTTTGAGTTTCTTTATTTCCTTTTTGAAAAATAATGGGTTTATTATTTATATGACCATTTTCATTATTGTTTTTATATAAAGTAATATGGGTATCTGTTTCAATATAATAATAATTTATATTGTCTGATTTTTTTTTAAATAAATTAATTTTATTCTTTTGTTCTAATGTTAGATCATTTTTATTGAATCTTTTTATATGTACTGTTTCGGAGATATTTATCCAAACATGTCCTCCACCACTATAATCAGTGACTTTCTCTATTTTTTTATTTGGATCTGTATTGTTTAATGGGAATGTTGCAACACCCGCAACTAAATGAGAATCGTTTTTTGTTATTTCATTTATATTATTATAGACGCCAAATTTAATATTAGTATCGTATATATTATCTTTTTTGGTAAATTTAATGTTGGTAACATCAGACCATTGTTGTAATGTTTTCTCTGCAACTTCTTGTTGATATTTGTTTAATGTTGTAATAGTTTTATATTTATTACCTCGTAAATAGCTCCAGTCAGGAAAACTATATGTTATTTCTGTAAATATATCACCAGTGTTTTTTTTATTCCATCTCTTTAACGGTGCATAACTCTTTATTACAGCAATAATAACACCTACTCCATTTGAATACTCTTGATAAGCCATTTTTTTCCTATTTAAAAATCCATTTTCTTTTCTTTAGTATGCTATATATCAATATTTATTTATCTTTAAAAAAAAAGATAAACTATCATCTTTATAAGATAACAAGTAATTTATGGTAAATTTCAGTGAGTTATTTTATTTAATAGTAAACAAAAAGATAAGTACTAGTATTAATTTATATAAAGGAAATATAAATTAAATAGGTTGCTAGTCTTTTATTTTATTGTTTTAGCAAAATCTTGTTTATATCATCGATAAAAAATGACGATTTTTATTGAGTTATTATGATACGAAAGTAAAGGGGGTGATATTATCATCAACCCGTTTTAACGGAGATCTCTGCGATTATACATTTTTTTGATCATATGAGATTGATGTAAAAAAGGGGGGAGGAGTGTGACTTTCATGGTTGTTTAAATACATTATGCTTTTTAGATACTATAAAATAGTATTATTCATTAAATAATAGTTGCTTAATAGTTACTCATTAATATAAATCTAGAGAGGAAAAGTATATTTTTGAATAATTTTGAATTTAAGCGCGTTTTCAGTTTAGGTAATATAATGATGTAAATAAATCTAATATTTAATTTTTTTCGTTGATTTTATTATTTGTGCTTTAAATAATAAATTTCTTTATACCTTTATACCTTTATACCTTTATACCTTTATACCTTTATACCTTTATACCTTTATACCTTTATAGTGTATCTATATGCTTTATGAGATGTTTCTTTATAACTAAAAATATATAATATATTACTTGATGAATTTTCATCAAGTAATATAAGAAGTAATAGTGGTGTTTTAATTAACAGAATAAATCTTCATATTCATACTTACCAATTAAGTTAATATTTAAATATTGAGGTGTGGAAATTTCCGCTGTGTTTATTTTTAAATTGGTAATATTATTTACATTGTCATAATAAAGATTACCCTCATTGTTATTTAAATGATTAGAATTAACAATGTTGATTTTTTTTGTAATATTACCATCATCTGTTTTTTTATATAAAAATATTTTATCAATGCCAGATTCAAAATCAGTAATTAAATTTGAGGAATCATTATTTTCGATATTAAAACTAAATGTATCATAACCTGTACCGCCAGTTAATTTGTTATTACCCATTCCTGCATCTAAATAATCATTACCTTCACCCCCATAAAGTACATCATCACCTTTACTACTAATTAAAATATCATTGCCTAAGCCGCCATCAAGCATATTATTTCCAGCTGAGTCCCAAAGGTAATCATTTCCTTCTCCACCATATAGGTAATCGTTGCCATCAGAACCTATTAGATAATCATCACCTTGTTCTCCATATAAATAGTCATCACCTTGTTCTCCGTAAAGATAATCATTTCCTTCTCCACCATATAAAAAATCATTACCTCCTTTACCATATAACGTGTCATCACCACACTGACCAGATAGTTTGTTATTAGCATCATTTCCAGAGATAATATCAGATTTACTGCCTCCGATTGCATTTTCAATAACCGTATCATAGGCAATAGAAATATTGGCACGTAATCCTCCTACATCAGAAAAACCGCCTTCACTAAGATCTATTTTTTGGTCAACGGTATATTTTGAAAAATCGAATGTATCTATTCCGCCAGCATCCCAAATACATGCAATAATTTTGTCTTCAGATGTTTTTAATGAATAATAATCTTTTTTTGTATTAGAATTAAAACCATAAATGGTATTGCCAATGTGTGTGGATTTATTCTGCCCATATGTTGCTTGAATAGCGTAAACATCCATTAATTGCGGTGTTAAAGGATGCATCCCTTGATGATCAGCATCGCTAGAGTCTGGAACGTTATACGCCATTATTGAATATTTATAGGTGTTTTCCTCACAATCAATTGATTGTTGTCGAGTAAATGTATGATGTAGACCAAGAGCATGACCTATTTCGTGACTAATTGCTTTCTGAGTGTAGGGTTCTTCTTTTAATACATTTTTACTATCATCAATATGAGCTCGAGCATTATTATTTTTTAATAGAATATAATATTTATCATGTTCTTCAATTGAATATTCAATAATATCTGCTTTAGATTTAAAATAATTTACTTTTATTTGTTGTTCTGGAGTTATTGTCGATTTAGTAATATATTCAATATTCATATCAGACATGTTTATCCAAACTTGTCCACTGAACGTATAATCTTCAACTTTCTCTATTTTGCTTTCTGCTATTTTATACTTTTTTTCTATATTATTTGGATGAAAGGCAAATCCTCTTACGGAATGGCTTCTATAATTTCCAATCTCACTAAGATTATTATACATACCAAATTTCAGGTCTGTATCTTTTTCGTCGCTTACTTCTATGAATTTAATATTGGCAACATCTTCCCACTGCTGGAGCTTTGCTCTAACTAAATCTTTTCCTTTATCATTAAATGTTGTCAATGTTTTATATTTATCACCTCTTAATGCTGACCAATTAGGAAAGCTATAGGTAATTTCAGTATAACCTTTTTCAATATTATAATTTTCCCACTTACCAAGTGTTTCATTTATTTTCATTATATTATAAATACAATTGAAATTAGGTGATATATATTTTAAATATTTATTCATGATTAATTTATCCTCTTTTTTAATCGTTATTAGTTTATCGATAACCCACTAAATGCCTTTCAAAAAAAAGAAATTTTTTTAATTATTTTGAAATTAATTAATCTTGTGAATTTTTATTGGGGTGTAAGGTGATAAAATTGATTATTATAGAATAATGGTGGCGTATACTTTTATGTATTTACATCTAAATTAGATAGCTTATTAAATGAGCTATTTATATATGTCTGATTACTGTTTTATTGAGTTAATATGTGTTTATCAATAAATAATGATGAATAAAAAAGTGCTGTTATATCCATTAACAGCACTTTTTGTTTTTTTATTGTTAAATTTTACTACGTTAACCCTGGTGAGGTTGCCTGCTAGGA
Organism: Proteus vulgaris; assembly: GCF_033708015.1. NCBI lineage: Bacteria > Pseudomonadati > Pseudomonadota > Gammaproteobacteria > Enterobacterales > Morganellaceae > Proteus > Proteus vulgaris. Next base: position 961,013 of record NZ_CP137920.1, read on the forward strand.
GACAGGTTTATTGATATAGACTAACTTTTTACTGCAAACTTCTTTTATTTACCTCATTGTGAGAAAGGTGATTCTTTTTATTTTGGGTTTAATTTAAACTATCTGAACTAATATCTTATTGTTGTGCCGTTGTTTACCTTGGTACTTTGTGCATTTAGGAGCCAATTATAAATATGCCTTACATACCTAGAGAAAAAATAGATTACCAAGCTATTGGCTATCGTTTGCGTGCTTACCGCATAGCCTCTTCATTAAAAGCTGAAGATGTAGCAGAAAGCTTAGGCATTTCTCGTGCTGCTGTATATCGATTAGAAAAAGGCGAAATTGTTAAAATTGAGACACTTGATAATCTTGCTAGATTATTAAATACCTCGTTAACCAGTTTGTTGGGTATTAATACTGAATATTATTCAAGTGCAAATGGTTTTTTTGAACGAATGCGCCAACTTGAAACCCAATCTTCACATATCTATACCCACTTTGAGCCTTTCTCTTACTTATTAACTTCTGATTGTTATGACAAAACATTAATTGAAATGCTAACAGAGGCATCACCTTTAAATATTTTGTCTGAAAAACAACAAGAAGTTTTGTCTATCTTAAAAGAGCGTAAGAAACATCAGTTCTTACATTCACCGCATATTTATAACCTCATTAGCCAGCAACAAATTGAAAAGTTTCTTTATGTTGGCATGCTAGGTTCGGTAAATTTAACTAAAACACTGCAACAAGAAAGAAAAGAACGAGCAAAAAATGAAATTCTTCATTTAATTGAAAAGTTAGAACAAAAAAATAATTATCTTAATATTGCAATCATTTCAGATACGATGCCGTCTTTAACTTTCCAATTATTTTATCAAGATAAAGTCCCTCTTTCTTTAGCCGTTAGCCCGTTCCGTTTAGGAGAATTCCCTAATGTTAGTACGGGCATTGCTACTGTAACTTCTTCAACTGAGGCGATATTTCAATATCAATCTCTCTTTGATAAATTGTGGTTAAAAGCGACCAAGGGGGATGATGCAATTAACCTTTTAAAGCAAATAGTGAGTTATTATTGATTTGCTAATGTGCCTAATGTTTCTGCTAATAAATCAGCAGCGACAGCAATATCACTAAATTCGGTAAATTCATCAGGATGATGACTAATACCGGCAACTGAAGGTGTAAAGATCATCGCCGTTGGATAAAGTGATGCCATATTCATTGAGTCATGCCCAGCACCACTTAACATGGTCATATAGTCTATATCGTGTTTTTGGCATAAATTTTCAATAACTTGGCAAATTGAATCATCTAGTTTCACGGGGACTTCAGCAGAAATTGGTTGAACATCAATAGAGACACCAAAATCTTTTTCTGCTTTTTCAACACTATTATTTAGGCGTTGTACAACACGTTGAATACTTTCAGTATCAATACCACGAATATCAACAGAGAATTTTACTTGTCCTGGAATGACGTTCATGGAATTCGGAACAACATTGAGTTTACCCACAGTGCCTACTGTGCCATAAACGGCTTCAGTGCATGCAGCATGGTTGATATCAATGATAATCCCCGAACTTGCCACTAATGCATCTTGACGTTGGTACATCGGTGTTGCACCAGAGTGATCCGCATGGCCATTAACCGTGATTGAAAAACGTGTTGGTGCTGCAATACCATTGACAATACCAATCGTTTTTTTGTCATTCTCAAGTCGTTTACCTTGCTCAATATGAAGCTCAACAAAAGCACTAAAACGATCTTTTGTAATGATGCAATTATCAAAATTGTCATGCTGATAACCTAAAGATTTTAGTACGTCAAAGAAATTATTGCCGTCATCATCTCTATTTTGTTCCCAGCGTGCTTTATCTATTTTTCCTGTTAATACCTTACTGCCAATACACGAAAATCCAAAACGACTAGATTCTTCCGCACGAAAAACAACAAGCTCAAGGTCACGTTTAAGTTGTTGTGGTTTATATTGCATTAAGGCATAAAACCCTGCGATAACGCCTAAAGCCCCATCATAAGCGCCACCTTGAGGAACTGTATCAAGATGAGATCCTGTACCTACTGCGGGTAGTGAGCGATCTTTACCCGGTAAACGTGCGTAAAGTGTACCAATGCCATCACGATAAACTTCAAGACCCGCTTCTTTCATTAAACCCGCAAGATACAAGTGTGCGGCTTCATCTTCTTCACCATAAGCAATACGAGTGATCCCTTTGCCGCTGTTATCTTTTTTGTAAATTTGCATTGTCTCAATTAATGCTTTCATATCATCAATTGAATACTGAGTTGCTGTATTTTTTTGAGTCATAAGAGAATTCTCCCGTGGTTTCTGTAATATCCTTTTGTCTAAAAAATGAGACAATTTAAGGATTAAAAAAGCCATCTTTAAAGATGGTCACTATTTTTATAATCATTGCTTATTATATTTACTGCTGAAGTTATATCTCGTCAACGATTATTGAGATGAATTTCATATTCTGTGAGATAGGTATTAATAAAAAACAGATATATATATGGAGTATTTCTTAAATGAACTTAAATTGTATGATAAATGTTATAAATTAGATCGCTTTGATTTTAAAAATATAAAAACCATATATTTAAGGTTTTAAATGAAAATAAGAATTAGTAAGGATAGTGGTTTTTTAATTTAGCGAAGCTTTATTTTATTATAATTGAACTTCATTTTACCTAAAGATCATTTTATTTTAAACTCAATTAGATCGGATTGATTTAATTATTTGTTATCTTAAAAAGAATAAATTATATATTTAAATATGATGGTAATTTATATTAAGTTATGATCAGAAAATTAAATGATTAAAGAAAAAATAATATTTTAGTGAGTAAGTTAAGCGCTAATGTGGTAAGACTGGCTTTGAATTTAAGGTGAGGGGGAGATTGGGAATATATGTATCAATAAAATATAAAAATAGCATTAATTACGTCTTTATTTTGCTAAATTACCAGATGAATGATTTTATAAACTGATTAAAGACGGCAGTTTCCTAAACCCATTAAATTAGGGAGACGTTCACGTTGGTACAACCACGAAGTAGGAACTTGCCTAAAAGAATAAATTGCATATCAAGAAAATAATCACCTTTTCTTTCTCGTTATTATTTTTAGTTATTCCTTACCTTAATTACATTATTCCATTTCAATCACTTTCATCATATTACTGATGAGGAATAATCATATCTGTCATTTCTATTATTATTACTTTTATCTATTATTAATCCGCCTAAATTAGAGGTGAGGTTGTTTTTATAATACGAATACATTCGATTTATACATATTCAATACAATGAATCCATAAAAAATAATGCGTATTATTAATTGTGCTAATCATTTTGCTCTTTCCTTTTCTTCACCCCAATCTATAAAAAAAAGAATGCTCTCATAAAACGATGTAATACCTTGATAATAAATTAAATATTTATTTAATGTAAATTTGTCTTGATTTTTGCATGTCAATCTAGCTAAATGTTTCAAGTTGAAATAAAGCAATAAATTTAATTAATATAATATTATTAATGTTTTGGTGTCTTTTCAGCTTTTAAATCAATCAATAGCTTATTTAAACACGGTATATATCAATTAAGGGTCATAGGAATTATTAATATAATGAATATGAAGTGCGACTTTACACGGACGATTTTATTTTCTTTTTGTTTTTTCTCTGCTTCGTTAATGGCAGCCCCTCAATTTACACCACCAGAAAAAGCCGTTGCGATTGATGTTAATGAGCAACAGCGTCAGCAAGAACGTGAACGGGCATTACAAGCACAAAATACGCCTAAGGTTGATACTCGCCTTTCTCGTTCTGATGTGAATTTACCCGACTATCCAAGTAATGAAAGTCCCTGCTTTGTGATGAACACATTTTCACTGGAAGGCAATGCTTCAGATGATTTTCAGTGGGCATTAAACGTCGCTGATGACGCTAAAGGGCGTTGCTTAGGTCGGCAAGGTATTTTACTCGTGATGAATAAAGTTCAAAATGCCCTTTTATCTAAAGGGTATGTGACAACTCGCGTCATGGCACAAGAGCAAGATCTCACTCAAGGCCATTTAACGCTAACGTTACAGCCAGGGCGTATTAATACCATTCGTTTTGAAGAAGGGGTTTCGTGGCGTGGCCGTTTGTGGAATGCCATTCCTGCCTCAAAGGGCGATGTTCTTAATTTACGTGATATTGAGCAAGGACTCGAAAACTTTAAGCGCGTCCCCAATGTGACGGCTGATATTCAAATTGTCCCCGGTAAAGAGGATGCCACCAGTGATCTCGTGGTCAGTTGGCAAGAAAAGCGACCTTTTCGTTTGAGTATAGGGTTAGATGACAGTGGTTCAAAAAGCACAGGACGTTATTTAGGATCTGCAACGCTCTCTGTTGATGCCCCTTTTGCCCAAAACGATCTGTTTTATGCCAATGTGGGTAAAGATTTTTTTGATAATGGGCCTTTTGGTAATCGCTCTTATACCTTTAACTATTTTATTCCTGTTGGTAATTGGGGCGTTGCCGCTAACTACAATCATTATACCTATCATCAAAACATTCCTAATGCGAATGAGATATTGCGCTACAGCGGGGAAAGCGACAATACCCAATTTACCGTATCCCGATTGCTATTTCGTAATCAGTTTCATAAAACCACACTCAATATGCGGGTCTATCGTAAGCATTCTACTAATGCGGTTAATGGGATTGATATTGACCAACAACACCGCCGTACCGCTGGGTGGGAAATTGGTTTTAATCAACGCAGTTACTTTGGTAATAGAACCTTAGATGCCAATATCAATTGGCGCCGTGGTACGGGGGCATTTGGAGCCATTCGCGCCCCCGAAGAAGACACTCACAGTGGTAGCGCAAGAACAGGGCTTTTATTAGGCGATATCAGTTTTAATCAGCCTTTTGCTTTAGGTGAACAGCCTTGGCGCTGGAATACGACACTACGTGGTCAATGGAGCCAACATGCCTTAACCCCACAAGACAGAATGACCATCGGTGGGCGCTATACCGTGCGCGGTTTTGATGGTGAACAGATGCTTTCTGGTGAAAAAGCCATTCTGTTACGTAATGACATTGCGTGGAATGTTTTTTCTAAAGGACAAGAACTCTATTTAGGCCTTGATTATGGGCGAGTTGAAGGACAAAACACCCGAAATCTTGTTGGTCACCAATTATCTGGCACGGCGTTAGGATTGCGCGGATCATTATGGTCACGGTTCAGTTATGACGTTTTTACGGGTATTCCCCTTTATAAACCAGAAGGATTTCATACTTCTGGGGCAACCGCAAGCTTTAGCCTTAACATCGAAATTTAGTCTTGATAGATGTGGTTATTCCCCATGGTTTAACCCGCCTTTTATTTTCTTGGATGGTCAGTTTTAAAGGTATTATCTATGAATAAGCATTGTTATCGTCTTATCTTCAGTCGTACTCATGGGGAATTACGTGTTGTCTCAGAATTAACGAAAAGCCACAGTAGTGAGGCGGGGCAAACACGAGGCTCTCAAAGGGCTCGTCTATGGGTTACCCTTCGGCGCGGTGCTTTATTACTCTGGTTAGCATTAGGCAGTCAGAGTGCATTGGCAGAAAGTATTGTTGCTGATAACAACGCGCCTCAACATCAACGCCCAGAAGTGATTAATACTCAAAATGGGCTACCTCAAGTCAATATTGTAGCGCCGAATGACGCAGGTATTTCCCATAATCAATATAAACAGTTCGATGTTGATCAACGCGGTGCGATTTTAAATAACTCAGCGGTCATGACTTCAACACAGACCGCAGGCATGATCCAAGGTAACGTCAATCTTGATCCGAACAAAGCGCCAGCTCGCGTTATTTTAAATGAAGTTAACAGTAATAACCCAAGCCAATTGAAAGGATTTATTGAAGTTGCTGGTGGCAAAGCCCAAGTGATTATCGCTAACCCGTCAGGCATTATCTGTAATGGTTGCGGCACGATTAATGCGGGTCGAATGACGTTAACAACGGGTAAACCACAACTTAATCATGATGGTAGTTTAGCGGGATATCGCGTTGAAAGTGGTGTTATTCATATTGAAGGTGGTGGGTTAAATGGAGATAGTCGCCATGATACACAATACGTTGATCTGCTCACCCAAGCGGTAAAAATCAATGCAGGCGTGTGGGCAAAAGAAAAAATTGAAGTTGTCGCAGGGCGTAATCACATCGATACACAAAACAAAGCCACAGCACTTGACCCAAAAGATAATGCTATTAAACCTGAATTTGCCATTGATATGGGACAAATAGGGGGAATGTACAGTGGTCAAATCCGTATGGTGGGGACGGAAGACGGCGTGGGGGTACGCAATCAAGGTGGTCATCTACAAGCCAATAAAACCTTAACAGTGACAAGCCAAGGGCAACTCGTTTGGCAGTCAACAAAAACGCAAGAAGCAGTGACACAAGCAGGTGGCGATATTAACCTGATTGCCAAAGAAGATCTTATTCATCAAGGTAAACTTCATAGTGGCGGTCAGTTACGTGTAGAAAGTCAAGACGGTGCGTTGAAACAATCAGGCACATTAGCCGCAACAAAAGACGTGACTTTAATTGCCCAAAAAGAGATCCAAACACAAGGAAATTTACTGGCGGGCAGTGATCTTAATAGCCAAATCATCCAAGACGCAAATCTCACCTTAAACAGCCAAAATAATATTCGCGCTCAAGGTAATTTACTGAATAAAAAAGTGATTAATATTACGGCAAAACAGGTCGATTTAAGCCAAAGCCAAATTGCTACTTCAACGTTAGCGATAAAAGCAACACAAGGTGATGCTCGTTTAGACAATACACGAGTTGATACCCATAAAGTTGATGTTATCGCAACGGAGGATATTTCTTCTCAACAAGCCAAAATAAAAGCCCAATCTTGGGATATCAGTGGCAATCATCTCTTTAACCAAAAAGGCATTTGGACGCAAACAGGAAAAAGTGAAAGTCGTTTTGCATTAAAAGGCCTATTTGATAATACGAAAGGCAGTGTTGAAGCTTATCAATTATCCCTTAATGGCCAAGACTTAAATAATACCGATGGGCGTTTAGTGACGTTAAATAACTCGCAACAATATTGGCAATTTCATCAATCGATAAATAATCAGCGTGGCGAGTTAGGGAATAATGGGAATTTACAGCTTGATACTCAACATCTTAATAATGAGTCAGGGAGTATTAAAAGCCCAACGCAATTAAAAATAACAGCAAAATCAGGGATTAATAATCAAAAAGGTCAGCTTCTTTCTGGTGAACAGCTTATTTTAAATACGGACAATTCTCTTAATAATCAATCAGGAAAAATAAACAGTAACCAAATTGACATTAAGACGTCTTTATTCAATAACACGCAAGGACAGCTAGTTGGTCAAGATACTTTAACGCTTTCTACCCAAAAGACATTAACCAATACTCAAGGTTTTATTGGTGCGGGTAAAGCATTAACGTTGTCTGCACAAGGTGGTTTAAATAATCAAGCAGGCATTGTGCAAAGCGAATCTCTATTTAAACTTGTTGCCAACCATATTGATAATCAAGAAGGACAATTACTTTCTGGTCATCAAATGAAGGTGAAAGCAGCTTCATTAATATCATCGAAAGGTAATATCAGTGCAAAAGAGATTGATCTTAATGCAAATACGGTCAGTAATGTTGCGGGAAAAATTATTGGTCAAGATAGGTTAACGCTCACAACGCATCAATTGCTCGATAATACACAAGGTACATTATTAACAAATAAAGCTTTGGTGCTTTTAAATAAAAATAACCTTATCAATGATAATGGTCTGATACAAAGTGGCGAAATTGCGAAGATTGATGCTCAAAATATTAGCAATAATCAAGGTAAGCTTCTTGCTGGTCAACAGATAACATTAACCACTCCAAAAAACCTCGATAACCCAAAAGGTGAAATCAGCGCCAAATCGTTAGCCGTCACCACCGATCAGTTAACAAACCAACAAGGTAAATTGATTGCCACTGACAATCTCGACCTTATTGCTCACCAATCGCTTAATAATACTCACGGTTTATTGGAAGCAGGGAAAACACTAAAGATAACCACCGCAGGACGTTGGAATAATCAAGAAGGGATCACCCAAGCAGGGCATCAAATTATTGCCAGTGCTGATACCATTGATAATACCCAAGGGCAGTTACAATCAGGGGATAAACTTACCTTCAAGACGACTCATGATGTCATCAATACATTAGGTAAAATAACCGCACAACACCTTTTACAGTGGCAAGGTCACGATAATAGCCAATTTAATAATAATAACGGGTTACTGCGAAGTAATGGTACGCTAACGTTAGAAGGCGGGGCACTGAGCAATCAACAGCAAGGCAATATCTTTAGCCAAAAGGCGCTACAGTTAGTGCTAAAAGGTGATTTACTTAATCAACATGGCAAAATCACGAGTAATGAAAATAGTGTGATTAAAGCGAATAATCTTATCAATACACAAGGTGAGATAAATTCCCTTAATACACTCAATATTGATTTATTGGAGCAACTGGATAATCGTCAAGGTCGTCTGTTCAGTCAATCGTCACAACGCTTACACGCTACCGATATTCTCAACATCAAAGGATGGATGGGCAGTTTAGGCGAGTGGTCTGCAAAAGCATCAGCCTTTAATAACCAAACGGGACAAATACAGAGCCAAAAAGAGGCCTCTTTAGTTGCTAATACCTTTGATAATACAAATGGATTGCTTCAATCTAGCGATAGCGCTCAATTACGTATTGCTAAGAGTATAAACAATACCCAAGGTAAAATTAGTGCACAGAATACAGTTGATGCACAAGGTACACAGCCTAACGGTGCTATTGAAACGGTTAACAATATTGCTGGTCAATGGTTAGCAGGCAACAGACTCAATTTACATGTACTCAATCTCGACAATTCACTGCATGGCTTGTTATATAGTCAACAGCATACACAGTTAGCGGTGGATAATGCCCTGAATAATCGACAAGGAAAAATTCAAAGCGGTGATAATCTCACCTTAACCGCCAAAACGCTATACAACCAATCAGGTTCAATTGATGGTCAGCAAGGGATAACGCTGACGCTAGCGGATTTACTCGATAACTCACAGGGTAAAATAAGAAGTAATCAACACCAATCCATTTATGGCTCTAGAATTCAAAACCATCAAGGCCATATCAGTAGCCAAGGCACACTTACCGTCAATGCCACACAGCTTGATAATGACCAAGGTCTGTTGATTAGCCAACAAAACAGTGGCTACCATCTTGAACGTGTGAATAATCAGAACGGTAAAATACACAGCGGTCAAGGGTTAACCCTCACCGCAGATACGCTCCAAAATCAGCAAGGTCAGCTGGTTTCAACACAATCACTGACTATCAATACAGCGCAATTAGATAATCACAATCACGGTGTTTTAAATAGCCAAGCGGCATTAAATCTCATCACGACTAACCTTAATAACCGTGATAACGGTTTAATTTGGGGAACGATGCAAAATACGATTTCAGCAAAAAATATCGATAATACCCAAGGCCGTTTACAGAGCTATGGCGCATTGACCTTAGATAATCTGACGTCACTAGATAACCCAAAAGGGCATATTTTAGCTAATGGGGCGATTGCGATAAATGCGAAAGACGTCCCTATTGCCTCAACCTTAATATTATTGAATCAGCGTGGCGTTATTCAAAGTAGTGATAAGCTTACGTTGAATACTCAGACGTTAGATAATCAAGGTGGTACCTTACAAAGCCAAAATGCATTAGCGCTGACAGCAAACCAAGATTATACCCAACGTGATGGTGATATCCTCAGTAGTAATCAATCCGTTTCCCTTTCTATTTCTGGCGTATTTACGAATTTAGCTGACTGGTTATTACCCGCTTCACTGACGATAAAAAGCCAAGATGTGATCAACTCAGGCTCGTTAGTCAGCCGAGCACTAAATCTCAACACAGGGTTACTGAAAAACCGCGGACGTCTTGAGTCTGATGATTTTACGTTTAACCTTACAACGCTAGATAATACCGCCGCTATTATGGGCGATAATGCAGTTATTCACGCCCAATTAATCGACAACAATAGTAAAAATGCCGTTATTGCGATGACGCAATCGCTCGATTTAACCGCGAGCAATAACCTGATAAATCATAACAGCGCATTGATTTACAGTGGTGATACGTTATCGCTTACCAGCCCAGAGATTGAAAATAAAGCCAGCTTTATTGAAGCCGAAGGTGATATGGTAATCAAAGCTGACCAACTCCGTAATTTACGTGAAGGACTGGAGATAGAGCGAGAAGCGGAAAAAAAGGATTATCGTTGGCATCGTTACCATTATTTCTGGCGTTCTTATAATTCAAAAGTTATTACAGATCCCACACCTTTTGCGCCTACAACCCAAAAGTTAACGTTTAATGATGATAATGCTGTTCTTAATAATAAATATGGAACATTAACAGCAATAGATGCCTCAGGTAAAAGAGCTCAGGTTCTTGTTAATAATGAAAATGACAACACACCGATAAGCTTGTGGGTGCATTACGAATCACTGATCCCAAATAGTGACGACACCTATAATATGACTTTTTATCAGACAACAGGATTTGAACAGATAAATGGCGTTCCTACACCGTATCATAATACGGTATGGAGAGAATTCTCAGGCGAACCTCGTATTGAACAATGGGATCCAAATATACATGTAAGTAGCTATGATCTAAAACTTATTCGTGATTATAGTAATTTCCGTGAACGCACAGTATCAGGCACAGCAACACGAGATAAATTAATTTCTGAAGGTATTGGCGCTCGTATTCTCTCGGGTGGCAATATGAACCTTAATATTTCAGGGCTATTGCTTAATGATGCCGGTGTGATCACCTCGATGGGAAATCAATCCATTGATGGAAAAGCTAAAATAGAGAATAACGCCTATTCTGTTAATGAACGCCGCCAAGAGTATATTGTCGATCACTACGATAAGGATACCAAGCACTGGTACCCAAGCTTTAATCATGATGAGACTACAGCATTAGCTACCATTGATAGCATCATTTCAGGCAATGGTAATGTCACAATTAAAGGGGCATCAATCACTAATACTACGGTGAATGCCGCGCAAATTAACACGCTTGAAGCTGCATTAAAAGCCGTTGAAGCAGAGCGCGCAGAATTCGAGCGTAATCCGCTGGGATTTAATATTGATGGCGTGGATAAGCAAACCCTCACTACCGAAATAAAAACCAGTGATAAAACAGACTTAACCCATACGGATGTGACCTCGCCTTTAACGCGTCCACTTTTACCGTCTGAAATCGCGCTGACTGAAAAACAACATTTAGGCAATGTGATCACCGATCTTCCTGACAATGCTCTCTTCCGACAAAATATCGCCCCCGATAATCCATTCTTAATTGTGACGGACGAACGTTTTACCAGCCGTAATAAATTTATTAGCAGTGATTATTTACTGAGTCGGGTGGGCTACGATCCAGCGCAAGTGCATAAACGATTAGGGGATGGCTATTACGAACAACGTCTTGTGCGTGAACAAGTCTTAAAATTGACGGGGCGCCCTTCGCTGTATGAAGGTGACGCCATGGCACAATATCAACATTTGATGAATAATGGTGCGAAAGTCGCGAGCAATTTTCAGTTACGTCCTGGCGTGGCCTTAACGCCTGAACAAATTGCGGCATTGCAGCAAGATATTGTGTGGTTAGTCAGTGAAACAGTCGATACCGCCCAAGGCCTTCAAACGGTATTGGTACCCAAAGTTTATTTAGCCAATAAAACGTTAGATTTATTAAGTCGTGGCGCACTCGTTAGCGGTAATAATTTACATCTTTCCGCCGAAAGCATTGATAATGCAGGGCAACTATTGGCGAATAAAGGGCTAGAGATTGAGGCCAACCAATTCACACATCAAGGCGGGGATATTCATGCACAAAATATCACAGTTCAAGCCGATAGCATTAATTTAAGCACCAACCTGCAAGATGCCTTGCGTCAAGCCACAATGAGTGGGACAGATATCACCTTAAAAGGGCATGATATTCAACTGCAAGGGACAAAACTGGATGCCTTAAAAGACATTAATCTAAATGCCCGTGATAATCTCACTATCACTACAGCAAAAAGTGCGCATTCGGGTGAATTTGATGTGATATCGGGTTCAATGGGAAGTCGGACTGAAAGTTTTATAGAGGAGCCGGGTGAACATCGTCTTGCGCATATTAGCGGTGAATGGCAACGAGCACAAGGAAGCGAGCTGAACGTCGGCGGTAACCTCAATCTCACCGCGGGGAAAGATGTCACACTGCAAGGCAGTCAAGTCAAAGCAGGTGAACAGCTTACTGTAAATGCAGGTGAAAACCTCAATATCCTTGCTGACAGTACCACAACCAAAAGCCACCTTGATGCCAATAGTAAAAGCACCTCTGTGAGCAATACCCGTGAAGAAGCGCGTTTGCAATTAAGTACACTCAGTGGCGATAAAGGCGTCAGCCTAAATGTGGGGCACACCTTGACAGCACAAGGTGCTCAAGTAGATAGCACCGAAGGTAAAACCACCGTTCGTGCTCAAGATGTAGAGATCCACTCCGTCACACAACAGATTGAAGACAGTGACTATCAGCATTCAGGCGGAGGACGTAAAAGTTACAGTCGTCTTGTGGATACCGCCCAAGAAATCGTGGTTGGAAGCACCTTTAGCGGACAGCAAGGTGTTGCGATTACCGCCCGTGAGGGTGATATCAATTTAACAGGTAGCACTTTACACAGTGAAAAAGGGGCTATTGATTTAAGCACCACACAAAATATTAATCTCAATACCGCGACAGAAACCCATACGGAGTTTTTAGAAGAACATTCAAAGAGTAAAGGATTTTTAAATTCTAGCCAGACTCATACTCTCCAAAATGATCGTGTTACACGAGAACAAGGCAGTATGCTCAGTGGTGAGCAAGTCAATATTCAAGCGGGTAACGATATTCAAGTTACAGGCTCTTCGGTGGTCGCAGAAAACGATGTCAGCTTAACCGCGGGTAACAATGTCGATATCACCGCTGCGACCGAGACCGACTCGCATTATCTCCTCGAAGAGAAGAAAAAAAGCGGTCTAATGAGTAGCGGTGGCATTGGCTTTAATGTCGGTAAACAATCCTCCCGCCATGAAGTGGATGAAAAAGGCATCACCCAAAGCCAAAGTGTCAGCACTATTGGCAGCACACAAGGTAATGTCAATATCACCGCTAGCAACAAACTGCATGTGGGCGGCGCTGACCTGATTACCCAAAAAGACTTAAATCTCACGGGCGATAGCGTCCAAATCGACCTAGGCTATGATAAACGTACTCGCACCGAAACCTTTGAAACCAAGCAAAGTGGGTTTGGTGTTGCACTCTCTGGCAGTGCAGGTAGCGCCCTCAATACTGCCGTCAGCACCGCACAACAAGCTCGCAAAGAAAGTGACGGTCGTTTAAGTGCTCTACAAAACACCAAAGCGGTGTTATCGGGTGTTCAAGCCCAGCAAGCGGTTGAGTTAGATGGGCTGAAAACTGATGTTGCAAATGCACACAACCTTGCCAACAACCTTAAACCGGGCGATGAAGGCTATCAAAAAGGCGCCACCAATACAGTTGGTGTCAGTGTGTCTTACGGCAGCCAATCGTCGAAAAGCAAAACCCATACCGACAGCCGCCAGTCGCAAGGCAGCACCTTAAATGCCGGACAAAATCTGTCGATTATCGCAACGGGTAAAAATAAAGACAGCAACCCAGACAGCGGTAATATCACGGTCGCCGGCAGTGAACTCAAAGCCGGTAAAGACTTATCACTGTCTGCCACACAAGATATCAACCTTGTTTCTGCCCAAAACACCGAGCAAACTACCCGCCAAAACAGCAACAAAGGCGGCAGTATCGGCGTTGGTGTAGGTGTGGGTGCTGGTGGCTACGGGGTCAATGTCTCCGCTTCCGTTAACCAAGGCAAGGGCCATGAAAATGGTAATGGACTCACTCACACCGAGACCACGTTAGATGTAGGCAATAAACTCACCTTAAACAGTGGACAAGATACCACCCTCAAAGGCGCTCAAGTCAGTGGCGAACAAATCACTATCAATGTCGGTCGTGACCTCACTTTACAAAGTGAGCAAGACAGTGACCGTTATGACGCCAAACAGCAAGAGGTCAGCGTCGGTGGCGGTTACACGATAGGGGGCACGCCAAACATCAATATTAGTGCCAGCAAAGACAAAATACACAGTAACTACGACAGTGTGAAAGAACAAACCGGTATTTTTGCGGGTAAAGAGGGCTTTGATATCCATGTCAAAGACCATACTCAGCTTGCCGGTGCTGTGATTGCGTCGACGGCGGACAAAGATAAAAATAGCCTCGATACGGGCACATTAGGCTGGAAAGATATCGACAACAAAGCTGACTTTACCGCCGAGCACACGGGTGGCTCGATTGGCACCGGTGGCCCAATTGGTAGCCAACTCCTTACTAATGCCGCCGGCGGATTATTATCTAATGCCAATAACAGCGGACAGACTGAAGGCACTACCCACGCTGCCATCTCTGAGGGGAAATGGTTAATCCGTGATACGGATAATCAAACGCAAGATATCACTCAACTCAGTCGTGATACCGACCATGCCAATGACGGCAGCATCAACCCGATATTCGATAAAGAAAAAGAGCAAAATCGCTTAAAACAAGCGCAACTGATTGGCGAAATTGGCAATCAGACCATGGATATCATCCGCACCGAAGGAAATATTGCGGGCTATAAAGCCCAAAAAGACCCGGAAGCACTGGCGGTGGCGAAACTGCAATTAGAAGCCGATGGAAAAGTCCCAACGGATAAGGACATTCAACAGCGAGCCTACAAAAATGCCATGGCACAATACGGTACAGGCAGTGATTTCCAGAAAGCTGCTCAAGCGGTGACAGGATTACTGCAAGGGCTTGCGGGTGATAACTTAGCCGGTGCATTGGCAAATGCCTCATCACCGTACTTAGCAAATAAGATTAAAGAGCTGACAACTGACCCTGCTACTGGTGAGGTTAATAAAGGAACCAATGCCATGGCACATGCTATGTTAGGCGCCGTAGTCGCTGAGCTGAATAACCAATCTGCTGCTGCGGGTGGATTAGGTGCAGGCGGTGGCGAGCTGTCCGCTCATGTTATCTTAAACACTCTCTTCCCGGGCAAGAAGGTTTCAGACTTAACCGAAAGTGAGAAACAGCAAGTCAGCGCACTGAGCCAATTGGCTTCTGGTCTTGCTGGTGGACTGACTACCGGTGATATGGCTGGTGCAATTACTGGCTCGCAAGCTGGGAAAAATGCGGTTGAGAATAATGCGCTCAGTGATCTTCTTGAAGCTCAAGTGGCGGGTAAAACACCTCAGAAAGTCGCAGAGGAACGGATAAATGCAGAAATTGAGCATTACAAGAAAGAAAACTGTGCAGGAATGAGCACAGGTGCATGCTCAGCAAAAATGGCAGAAGATCGAGACAAATTCTTCAGAGAAGCAGCCTCTTTAGGAATTGATTTCGTGCCAGTGGTCGGTGATTTTAAAAGTTTTGCTGAAGCTGATGGCTGGATTGATTACACGTTAGCTGCTGCGGGTACATTGCCTTTTGCTAAAATATTCACAAAACCACTGAAAGAAGCCAAATTACTATTAAAAGCCGGCGATCTTGATGGGGCCAATAAACTTATAAAAGAAGCGAGTGATGGTATACCAACAAAGTTGCCTTCTAATCCAACCTCGCAGTCATCCAGTGGCGCATGGAAGCCAAGTGATTCGAAAATTAATGTAGGCAAGTATCAAATTTCAAATGGATCTCCTAATGCGATAGATAAAGGTAACTTAGCTAATCCGATCACTCAGTCCCGTATAAATGTCCAAAATGGTGATTCAAAAGCTGGTTGGGAGCACGTTATCAAACGTCATTTTTCTGGAAATTCAAATGCTAGCCAATTTACAATTACTGAATCCGAACTTAAATCATTGTTACAAAATCCAGAGGTAGTAAAGATACCGATAAGTAAGACTCAAACATCATTGAATAAAGCAACAGGTAAGGAAGAAATATTATATCAACGAACAATCATTTTAGATAAACAAATTGGAATTGATAAATTTAGTAATGGTCCTACGAATAAAATGACTATCCTTACTGATAAGCAAGGAAATTTAGTTACAGCAACTCCAGGAGTTATAAATTAAACATGAATAATAATGATGAGTTAATAAAGTTTAAAAAAATTGAAAAAGAAATTATTTTACCATTTCTCCAAAATGAGTTTTCTTTTTTAGATTCGGTAGATATTTTATATCAAGGAATAGACCAATACGTTGAAATTTATGCTTATTTAGTGAATAAAAAATTTGTAATAGAGTTCGACCTCTCGACTATAGATCATAGTATAACTAAAAATGAAATTTTGACTGTACAAGAGTATGAAAAAAGCCTTCAAGGGAAAGGGCGAGCTAAAAAAGAAGCTCGTGATTTTTTACGAAAATTAATGCATAAAGAAGTATAGCGAATGCACATTAATTAATCATATGCAATTAATTATAAATAATTATTGTTGAGAATAACCTCTTCAAACCTACAGGTATAGCTGATTATAGGCAATCAGTTTCATCACTAGCGATCTTAATGGCTCAAAATGATGGCAGTATAGAAGAAATCAATGCAGCCCTAACGAAAGTAGCAAAAAGAACACATCCAGAGGGGAAAAATCCGGCACTTGGAATTTTGATAGCATGGGGTAATCTGACAGGTATTCCGTTTGATGTATTTTTAGCACAGCAGGAAATGACTCCTAAAAAAGCTACTGAAATATTAAGCAGAACACTGCCAACAACAGAAGCGAAAGCTCTTCAATTTGTGGCTGCAAAGGCGTATTTAGCTTTTGCAAAAAGCGGTAGGGAAATACCCAGTTGGGATGCTGGAACAGGTCAATATAGCTTTAAAGATACTGGCAAAGTGATAGATGTTTAGCATCCTAATGGTCAGTTGAGGGTTAGGGTTGGGTTTACCGTTGTTCGGTAAGTAACCCACAGTATATTGCCTGGTTTTATCCCCCCCTTCTTCTTTAGCTGTCTAGCTTTTAGCCTTACAACTGAGCACTAATGCCAATCGTCGAAAAGCGAAACCCATACCGACAGTCGCCAGTCGCAAAGCAGTACCTTAAATGCCGGACAAAATCTGTCGATTACCGCAACGGGTAAAAATAAAGACAGCAACCCAGACGCGGTAATATCACAGTCGTCGATAGTGAACTCAAAGCCGGTAAAGACTTATCACTGTCTGCCACGCAAGATATCAATCTTGTTTCTGCCCAAAACACCGAGCAAACCACCCGCCAAAACAGCAACAAAGGCGGCAGTATCGGCGTTGGCGTAGGCGTGAGTGCTGGTGGCCCAATTGGCGACCAACTCTTCACAAATGTCGCAAGCGGGTTACTCTCTAACGCCAATAACAGCGGCCACGCCGAAGGCACCACGCAATCGGCGGTCAGTGACGGTAGTGTCATTGTTCGCAATAAAGACAAACAAAAACAGGATATTAACGAGCTCAACCGCGATACTGAGCACGCCAATGACGGCAGTATTAACCCGATATTCGATAAAGAGCAAAACCGCTTAAAACAAGCGCAACTGATTGGCGAAATTGGCAATCAGGCGATGGATATCACGCAAACCAATGGAATATGTGTTTATTATAGAAGAGAAGTTCAATAAAGCTTTTTTCTTTGACGATCTTACTCTTCCTTAGCCAATCGGATAATCAATTGTCCAGCTTGGTTTGGCGGGTGAAGGTGTAGTGTGTACCCATATCAAATCCTAGTTCCTTCAATCATTTACCACTAATTTTGTGTGGGGGGAGGGAGCGTTGTTTGGTAAGTAACTCACTGAATATCGTATTCATTTTTCTGAATATTCTTTATCTCTCAATACGTTAACATATTCACTACTATAACTATAACTATAACTATAACTATAACTATAACTATATAAATTCTGTATTCACTGCATGCACACTATTATATAGGTAAATATTTAGTGAAAATATTGCAAAATAGAGCTCCACCATTTTTTATGTTTTGTTGAAATTAGATAATCATCACTAAAAGAACCACCACTTAGATAAAAATTATCATAATCCCCAAATTTCTTATCATATTCATATGTTTTTGGTAATACATTTTCTCCACCAATAAGGTGAATGTGGCTGGCTATAGTGAATGGAGAACTTTGTCCAATATATTTACCTTCTTTGTCATAGAGAACGACAAAAACAGGTTGTTCATTAACTAACCAAAAATAAATACCAAAGAAATTGATGGGGGCTGGATGATAATAAGCTACCTGATAATGTTCATTTTTTAATGAAGAAGAATAAAACCAGTTTGTTGTAAAAGTGACATGAGATAAAAAAAACCACCATAATAAAAAAAGAGTCAGTAATGGATATTTAATTATTTTCATAAATCACCTGGTAATTTTTAGGGGTATCTATCCAGTAAACATCAGAGAAAACAATAAAATCACCACCTTCATTATTTTCATCTTGCCAACGTCGAAAATCTCTATTAAAGACAGGGACGTATCCTTTGTATTGTTTATAGAGTGAACCCCATGCTCCTGTAGTGTAAAGTGCCATATATTTATAAAATTGGCTAAAAGGCAGTACACCATCATGACTCCAAATACCTAATGGTTCAAAATTACCTGAAAAATTATAAGCGTCTTTAATATAAAAACCTATTTTATCAATAATAATCGCTTTTCGAATTCCTGATAAATCATAATATCCACGAATACAAAGCTCTAAATTTCCTGCACCGATGGCAGCCCTTAATTCATCAACAGTATCGAAATGTCCTCCAAATTGAGTCCAGTTGACTTGGCTTGTATAGTCAATATCAATAATATTAGAGCAATACCCAATAGGTATTTTTTTATTATCTAGTGGAGACAATATTTTGTTACGTTCTAATAACCGTGAAAATATAGCTTTTTGGGATAAAATATTATTTAGTTTTTCATTTAGTAAGACATCTATAGCATCTTGTACTTGTTTATAGCGTATTGCCCATGCCATTTTCAGAATAGAATCATTATAATGCTCTTTGGGAATATCTATTGCTTTTCCTACCATGTATTTATCTCTTAATAAATCGTTCATTTCAAAGGCTGGAGTGGTAGAAAACCAATGATCCATCAAGTTAGCTGCTGTATTCCAACCCATTTTTTTTAGTAGGCAAGGAATATCTTGGAGTGATAATTCATCAAAAGGTAAAATTGTACGGCAACCACCTTCAACAGTCTTTGTCACTAAAATACTCATTTTTTTGTTCCTATCCTTGTTTGAAATAAATAAATAACCTCAATATTTTCTTCCTGTGGTGTTTCGACTAATTCTAATTCTCCATTTTGCTTTGACATTCCTTCAATAAAACCAGAAGCAGTTTTAATACCATAAGCGATGGAATTATTTGCATCTTTTAAAATAAATTTTTGGCTAAATAAGGCGGGTATAAGGTTGACTAGAGAATTTGAAATATGATCAGAAGACTTTTTAGATGTCGCTGCGATAACAAAATTGGAACCAAGAGAGCATCCACATTGTACAATCGAATGGTGGACAGCCTGAATTTTCCCATGATTATTGATTCTATCTTCGCCTGTAATAATGATCCCTAGTTTTCCGCATTGGGGACATGTTGTTGTTGGATCTCCAACTCTAAGTGCACTGTTGCCATAGCATGTCACTTGCTGAATTGTTGCGATGCAAGTTGCACCCGTGGATGTTTTATCCCCATTGAGTGCAATTGATTTACCAAATAAATTAGGTCGTTGCATACAGCCTCCTTATTCATTAGATATTCTTATCATAAAAATAGAGAACTATCGATAAGAATAAAGAGGTAATCGCTTTAGTTGTGATGAAAATTAGATCATTTGTAATGATCTTACTAGTTTCAATAATTATTTAATTGTGAGGCTAAAATAAAAACCTTGTAATTATAGTTAGAACTACTTATCAATATCCCTATCGTTTACTCTTCAATTATTACCTCGTTGTTTTTAACAGCAGCCAATGCTTCTGTGCTAATCACTGCACTCGCGATTTGAAAGAAGCGCCTTAGGGCGATTGCAATATTTATTAAATCAACTTTCTTTATTTCACCCCAAATGGGAATTGCTTCCCTATTTGGGGGCTAACAGAAATTGCCTATGAAAAAGGAATTAATAGGTCGTACACCCTCACGGCAAAACGATCTTTATCACATAGTGACAAATAAGATTATTGAAGCATTAGAAAAAGGAATAGAACCTTGGCGAAAAACTTGGGATACAGAAAATGAAGGGCTACCAGTTAATGCAGCAACAGGGCGATATTACAGTGGTATTAATGTCATGCTGTTATGGCTAGGAGCGATTGAAAAAGGGGTTAATTCAAATCGGTGGTTGACGTTTAATCAAGCAAGATGTGCAGGAGGTCGTGTTCGCAGAGGCGAAAAGTCCACATTAGTCACGTTATTTAAACCTTTTACTGAAGATAGTTCAGACAGTGAGACTGAAGATAAACTAACTTATTCATCACGCTGTTTTATGGCACATTTCCATCTTTTTAATATTAACCTTGAAGAGAAATGGATCCATTTATGTGAGGAGGGGGCTAAAAATCACCGTGAACATCGGGTACCGATTGTTTCCGCATTATACCCATCACTAGAAAATTTAGTGAAAGAAGCACAAAAGGTAGGAGTTGAACCGACAGATCAAGTGTTCAATGTTGGGTGGTTTGATTTAATGAAAAGGAAGAAACATCCCAAGAGCATGGGCGAATATCCATTACGCTCATTTTTCAAACGATTATCAGCAGAATGTCACTTTATCATATCACCACATCGCTTTCGACATACTGTCGCAACGCATATGATGCAATCACCAGAACGTAATCTTTATATTGTGAAAAGGCTATTAGGACATGCCAGCATTACATCGACATTAGAATATATTGATGAAAGTGTTGATAACTTGCGAAATATACTTGAGGCGGAATTGATGTGATAAGAATAACAGGAGGAGTATCAAGATTTGACAGTGATTAGGAAAAAAAGTAAAAGTGACAAATAAAAAAAAACAGCCTTGGTTTGAGCAAGACTGTTTAGTTTAAGAGTTTTAACATAAAGTGACAGTGCCAAATTATATTTTTCCACTCTTGTTTGCCCTCTCAGTGATTTAACTCACTGACGAACAAATGAAAGATGGTGCCCGAACTCGGAATCGAACCAAGGACACGGGGATTTTCAATCCCCTGCTCTACCGACTGAGCTATTCGGGCAACGGGGCGTATTAAACCCGATATCGCCTTTCTCGTCAACGTTATTTATCACAAAACTGTTCGATTGGTGTTTTTTTAAACTCATTGGTTAATAAAACGCTATTTATTGCGGAGAATGAGTAAGTATAAAGCTAAAGTCTTTTGTCATACTTAAAATATAGATGATGATAAAACCGTTTATTCAGTCTTTATAACAAAAAAGCTTCCCCAAATTCATTGAGGAAGTTTTTTTAGTTTAAGTATCAACTAACGATAGTTACGTTGAGCTGTACTCACCTTTTCAAGATAACGACGAGATTGGTCGGCAGGGTGTTTATTACGTAATGTGGTATACACCTGCGTTGGCTCTAAGTTGTTAATCATGGCAGCAGCTTTTTTCTTATCATTATGGAATATCCGTAATACACTTCCTGCACCACCGTTGTAAGCTTGTATAACGGCGTAACGGCGTGAAATAGGATCTTTAATATCACCAAGGTAGCTATTTTGTAATATTGAGATATACGCCGTACCAACATCGATATTATTAGCGGGATCAAACAAGTAACTGCGACTTGGCTGTCCTGATTTGCCTTGCATGCGGAAGACGTCACGTCCGGCTGTTGCTGGCATAATTTGCATTAAGCCTAATGCATCTGAACTACTGACCGCGTAAGGGTTAAAACTTGATTCAATTTGCATAATCGCAAGGATCAGTGAAGGTTCAACACCATACTTCGCTGCGGCTTGCTGCACATAAGGTAAATATTTATGTGCTCGTTTATCTAAGTGGTTAGGGACTAAATTAATGGTGACATACCAAATGGTATTTATGCCAGATTGACGTTTTTGTAATTTATTGGTAATCAGATAATCTGCAAACTTATTGGCTCGCCACTCCCAGCGTATAGGTTGTCCTGTATTATCAAGCACTTGTCCTAATAAAAAAGGCTCTGTACTGTGGGGGATATTATTGACATCAGAGTAGAGGTCGATAGAGCCGGGATCTTCTCCCATAAGCAATGTCGTGACAATCGCTTTATGTAATTGGAATTGAGGTGCATCGCCCCCTAGGGTTTCTATCGTGATTGTACCCGCTTCAAAATTAATATGGCTACGAGTTCTATAAGCGTCCGTATACTTTACGTAGTCTTTAGGGCCTGCGATTAATACTTCCTGCATTCCCCAAATCATCTCGATATTATTGGCAAATTGTCCCATTAATATATCGAATGCATTGGTGTCTTTGCTGTAATCAGGCTCAAAAGTTTTAGTGGGTTTACTACTACATGAGATGAGTAGAGGGGCGATAATCAGCAAGAGAAGGATCTTTTTCATGGTCTATTGCATCGCTCTGGTGAATAAAACTCCAGAGCCGTAATGGCTCTGGAAAATGGATATTATTTTTCAGGTGGTGTGTAGCCGTCAATATGAACATCGTGGCCTTCAAATAAAAATCGTACCATCTCTTGTTCTAATAGTTTGCGATCATCAGGGTTCATTGTGTTGAGTTTTTTCTCATTGATAAGCATCGTCTGTTTTGCCATCCATTGAGCCCATGCTTCTTTTGATATCTCATTGAAAATGCGCTTTCCAATTTCTCCTGGGTACAACTGAAAATCAAGTCCATCAGCTTCTTTGTTAAGGAAAGTACAAAAAATAGTTCTACTCATAATAAATCCTCAATATCGCAGGGATTAGCTTAGGCTAATTGTCTAAGTAAATTTTCTACAGGTGCTGCTAACCCTACGGTTGCAGGCGTCTGTAAGTTATACCAAAGTCCTTTTTGCGTCTCCATCATAGAGGTAAAAGTCGAGAGTTTTACGCAAATAGGCACAATATCTAAATGAAAGTGGCTAAAAGTATGTCTAAATGAAATCAGTTGTTCTGATTTACTATTATTGAGTCCATGTTCAGCTAACCACTGTTCTAAAAGTGCTTTTGTTTCAAATTGAGGAAAAGCAAATAACCCTCCCCATATTCCTGCTGGTGGTCTTTTATCTAACCAAACAAGATTATCATATTGTAAAATAAGAAAATAAGTTGTTTTCTCTGGGATCGCTTTTTTCGGTTTTTTCCCCGGGTAATTTGCCCAATTATTTTGAGCATAAGCCATACAGCCAGTATTTAAGGGGCATAATTCACATTTAGGTTTACTTCTTGTGCAAACCATTGCACCTAAATCCATCATTGCCTGATTAAAATACTCTACACCTTCAGTCGGAGTGACGTTTTCGCTGATCTCCCACAACTTATTTTCAACTTCTTTTTTACCTGGCCAGCCTTCAACAGCATAACAGCGTGCTAAAACACGTTTCACATTACCATCAAGAATTGGGTAAGGCTTTTTCAGTGATAACGATAAAATGGCTCCAGCGGTTGAACGCCCAACACCAGGTAAGGCACAAACGTCCTCAAAGGTATCAGGAAACTGCCCTTGATGTTTATCTACAATGTGTTGTGCTGCTTTATGTAAGTTTCTGGCTCTTGCGTAATAGCCAAGACCTGTCCAGAGATGAAGCACTTCATCGAGAGGGGCTTTAGCTAATGCACTGACATCAGGGAAACGCGCAATAAAACGCTCAAAGTAAGGAATAACCGTAGCAACTTGAGTTTGTTGAAGCATTACCTCTGATAACCATACGTGATAAGGCGTTTTTTCTTGCTGCCAAGGAAGCGTTTTACGCCCATATTTGTGATACCAAGTGAGTACGACTTGCGAAAATTGCAGAGCTTCCATCATGTTTTATTTTATTAACTCAGGTTTTGATTAAGGTAAGATTGCACCACAGAGAGAATAAACTGTAAACACTCTTAATATTTATCTTATAGAGTGATGCTTCTATGAGTGACTCTTGCTAAACTTAGTGATCTTTGGATAATGTCGATGAAGTAGCATCATAGCGACATTATAACGATTTTAAGTAAATATTTGGCCTAACGACTGACAGTATTAGACATGATCAAAAATGTAATTTCTCCGGAATTCAATGAAGAAGGGCGTGCTTTACGACGCGTGCGTAGTTTTGTTCGTAGACAAGGTCGTTTAACACCTCGTCAAGAGCAAGCATTAGAAACACAGTGGCCAGCCTTTGGTGTTGAATATCAGCCGGAACCTATCGACTTCAGTCAGGTTTTTGGACGCGAAGCGCCTGTTATTTTAGAAATTGGCTTCGGCATGGGTGCATCGCTCGTGACTATGGCAAAAAATGCACCGGAAAATAATTATTTCGGTATTGAAGTACACGCACCGGGTGTTGGTGCTTGTCTTGCAAATGCTGAAGAAGAGCAATTAAGTAATCTGAGAGTCATGTGCCACGATGCGATTGAAGTGCTCAATCATATGATCCCAGATAATAGTTTAAAAATGGTTCAGCTATTCTTTCCTGATCCATGGCACAAAGCGCGTCATAATAAACGCCGTATTGTTCAAGTGCCTTTTGCAGAATTAATTTTAAAAAAATTAACGTTAGACGGTGTTTTTCATATGGCGACAGATTGGGAACCATATGCAGAACATATGCTTGAAGTGATGACAAGTGTTGAGGGTTATCAGAATTTGTCAGAAACTCAGGATTATGTACCACGACCAGAAACTCGTCCTGTGACTAAGTTTGAAAAGCGCGGTCATCGTTTAGGACATGGAGTATGGGATCTTATGTTTAAGAGGGTAAAATAATGGCTAAACAACGTAGTCGCCGCTTACGCAAAAAAATGCGTATCGATGAATTTCAGGAATTAGGTTTCTCAGTTAAATGGACTTTCCCAGAAAATACCCCCATTGAGGAAGTAGATCGCTTTGTTGATGAACTGATCCTCAAAGTTATTGAGCCAAACGGGCTGGCATTTGATGCAAGTGGTTACCTGAGCTGGGAAGGCTTAATCTGTTTACAACAAATTGGTAAATGTACAGAAGAACATCGTCAATTAGTTGAAAACTTCCTCAAAGAAAACAAAATGCAAGATGTGCAAACCTCTGAGCTATTTGATGTTTGGTGGGATTGATAGAAAGTTATACATTTAGCAAATAATTACAAGGGCATCCAAAAGGATGCCCTTGTCTGTCTGGGGAAGGGACTGTGACTACAAGGTTATCTAACGCATTACTGTCAGATATTTTGCAACAAATTCGTCCATTGATTGGGCAAGGGAAAGTCGCGGATTATATTCCCGCATTGGCTCAAATACCGCCAAAACAGCTTGCTATGGCTGTTTATACGGTGGATGGTGAACTCTATCAATCAGGCATGGCAGATAAGCGTTTTTCGATTCAATCGATCTCTAAAGTACTTAGCTTAACGCTTGCTTTAACACGTTATGAAGAAAATGAAATTTGGCAACGTGTAGGAAAAGAGCCATCAGGCCTACCTTTTAATTCATTGATACAATTAGAAATGGAAAAAGGAATACCGCGCAATCCTTTTATTAATGCGGGTGCTATTGTTATCACTGATATGTTGCAGTCTCGATTAAGTGCACCTAAACAAAGAATGTTAGAAGTGATCCGTTTTCTTACTGAGACTCCGGATATTTGCTATAACGCTGTGGTTGCAAAATCAGAGATGGAGCATCTTAGTCGGAATGCATCAATCGCATATCTAATGAAATCTTTTGGTAATTTTGAAAATGATGTTATTACGGTACTTGATACTTATTTTCACTATTGCTCAATAGAGATGAGTTGCACCGAGTTAGTACGATGTTTTAGCTATTTAGCTAATCAAGGTGTATGTGTAGGTAATAAAAATCAGATTATTACGCCAAGACAAACCCGTCAAATAAATGCGTTAATGTTAACTTGTGGCATGTATGATGGTGCAGGTGAATTTGCCTTTCGTATTGGTATTCCTGGAAAATCAGGCGTGGGTGGCGGCATTATTGCTGTTGTTCCTGATGCTTTTACGGTTGCAGTTTGGTCACCCGAGCTGGATAAATCAGGTAATTCATTAGCAGGTTGTGCAGCACTTGAATTATTAGCAAACAAAGTTGGGCGTTCAATTTTTTAGGCGTGTTTTCAGGAGAGTTGTTATGAATTTAAGAAATATTGCTGTCACACTGTTTTTTGTTGCGGGGACAGCAAATGCATCACCCAGTTTTGATTGTGCTGTAATGCCAAAAGATGATTTACGCATAACCCCTGAATTTGTTGAAGTCGCTGGTTCACAGGGTTTAATGGTGATTTATCCTGACGGTACATTATTTCAAAATGAAAAAAGTGCCACATTGACACCACAACAACAAGAATTAGCAAAAAAATATCAAGCCACAGTAAGACGAGACGTACCTTGGTTAAGAACTGAAACTGGGGTAAAACTGCAAGATTCTCGCAAAGTGCTTGATAAAGTAGTTATTGAAGCTTTTGGTAAAGAAAGCAATATCCTCAATAGATTAAGTCGATTAGAGAAAGATCTTAATCAGCAAATGGATAGAGTCGTTAGCATAGAACCAAATAACATTACGTTCCATTCGCAAGTCATTAAAGATGTTGAAGTCAAAGGCAGAGAGATCGTAGAAAGTAGCCTAGGTGGTATGTTGCAAGACAGCATTAATGAATTGGGGAAAAAGCAATTATTAGCTGCCGCTGGTGGCGACAGTAAAAAAGCTTTAGGCGGATTACTAGGAAGCTTAGATGGTTTCCAAAAGATTATAGATCAGGAGTGGAAGCAACAAGAAGCTGCATTTACACAATTTGGTCAGCAAGCTTGTAGCAAAATAACTCAGATGGAGAATCAACGGATTGAGCTTGTTAATTCACTTAAAAAGTAGTGTTCGTTGTTATACTTCAAGCAATATCTTGAATTATTTAGCTCACAATAATTGAAAATAATAATGAAAATCATTCTTATTCAATTGACTTGTGAGGGGAGCTGTTTAGAATGCCTTGTTTGAGTATTCCACTTAAACAGGGCAAAGTTAATGAAGAAGATCCTTCCTTTAGTTATCGCATCTATCCTTTCTGTAACGAGTTTCTCTGCGTTAAGCAAAACGCCAATTGAATATCAACCTAACCAAGTTATTAGCCAGCAGAATGACAAGGTGGTGATTAAACATCTGTTGGGTGAAACAACGGTCGCTAAGGATCCATCAAAAGTGGTTCTTTTTGATTTTGGTCTCTATGATTCTTTAGTTCAGTTAGGTTTAGCCGATAAAGTGGTTGGGTTACCGTTAGGCAATGCTCCTGCTTATATTAAAGGTAGTATTGCAAGTCACGTTGCTAATGTTGGTGGCATGAAAGCGCCTGACTTAGAAAAACTCGCTGAAATTAAACCTGATTTAATCATTATTACGGGTCGCCAAGGTGCATCTTATGAAGCCTTAGCGAAAATCGCACCGACTGTTAATTTAGGAACCAATAGTGCAAATTATCTCAATTCCGTTGAGTCAAATATCAAATTATTAGGTGAGCTATTTGATAAACAGCAAGCGACTCAAGAACAAATTGCTAAATTAAATACCGTTATTGAGCAAGCGCAGAAAAAAGCCTCTGGATCTGATAAAAAAGTATTAGTGTTGATGCATAACGCTGGTAATTTAATGCCTAATAATCAAAGTGTTGTTTATGATGTTGTTAAAGCAAAAAGAGCAGAATTACCCCCTGTAGCTGAAGAAGAGAAAGGCAAGCGCCGTATCGTGACACCTGAAATGATCGCAAAAGCTAATCCTGATGTTATTTTAATCGTGGATCGTAGTGAAGCCATTGGTGCAGATAAGTTAGACAAAACGACATTTGAAAATGAGATAATAAAAACAACTTCTGCCTATAAAAATGGCGGTATTGTTTATCTACAAGCTGACCTTTGGTATCTTTCCGGTGGTGGTTTAGATAGCTTAACTAAACAAATTGAAGCGGTAGAACGCGTACTTTAATTGATTAATCTTAAGATCTTTATGATATTTTAAGGTTGATAATAAAGAGAATGCCCAACTGTGAATTGAACTGATCTCAGTTCAGAAAACAGTATGGGCATTTTTTAATTTAGCTATTTGAAATCAGCAATATTAAAGAAATAGCTCAAGCAATGAATTGAGAAAGAGTTTGCCATGAGGTGTAATTTGCCAGTGAGTGTCTGATTCACTGATATAACCTAAAGTCAAAGCTTCTTCTATTTGGTGGCGGATCACTTCTTCAGAAAGCCCCGTGTAATCGCTGAAATCTTGTCTTGGAAATGCTTCTAATAGACGAAAACGGTTCATAAAAAATTCAAATGGACGGTCATCATTATCAACAAAATTTTGCTGGTGGAGATAGCGACCTTCCATAAAACCTTTAGGGTGCTTGGTTTTTACTGTTCGCATTATACGACCATCGGAAAAACTTATTTTTCCATGAGCACCACAACCGATACCTAAATAATCACCAAAACGCCAATAGTTTAAGTTGTGCTCACACTGAAAGCCTGGCTTGCAATATGCTGATGTTTCATATTGTTGATAACCTGCTGCTGTCAGTAATTTATCGCCTTTTGAGAAAATATCCCACAACATATCGTCATCAGGTAATTTAGGTGGGCGAGAGCCGAATTGTGTATTGGGTTCAATGGTTAATTGATACCAAGACAAATGGGGGGGAGATAACGCTATTGCTTGCTGTAAATCCGAAAGCGCTTGAGATAATGATTGATCTGGCAATCCATGCATTAAATCTAAATTAAAGCTACGTAAGCCTAATTCTTTGGCTAAACGAGCCGCATTCTTAGCTTCATCAGCATCATGAATACGCCCTAAGCGAATAAGCTTATCGTTGCCAAAACTTTGCACACCAATAGAAATACGATTTACACCCGCACGTTGGAATCCAGCAAAGCGTTCAGCTTCTACGGTTCCTGGGTTAGCTTCCATGGTAATTTCTGCATTCGGGCTGACAGCAATGCGCTCTTTCACACCATAGAGTAAATCAGCCATTGACTCAGCACTTAATAAGCTAGGTGTACCGCCACCAATAAATATTGTTTGAACTTCACGGGAGCCAACATGAATAAGATCAGCATCTAAATCATTGAGTAAATGTTGCACATATTCCTGATGCGGTACTTCCCCCTTTAAAGTGTGTGAATTAAAATCACAATAAGGGCATTTTTGTACACACCAAGGAATATGAATATACAAACTTAATGGGGGCAACTTAAGCATTCTTAAGGGCATCCAACATTAATTTAAGTGCTTTACCACGATGTGAATGTTGATTTTTTTGCTCTTTAGTTAATTGAGCCGCAGTACAATTTAATTCAGGAACAAAGAAAATAGGATCGTAGCCAAATCCACCTTCACCGTGCATTTCCGTACTTAATACACCGTGCCAAATACCATGGAAAATCAGTGGGGTTGGATCGTTCTCATGGCGCATATAAACCAATACACAGTTAAATTGAGCTTGGCGTTTTTCTGCGGGAACATCTTTCATTGCATCAAGTAATTTATCCAGATTTTGCTGATCGTTTGCATCAATACCCGCATAACGTGCTGAGTAAATACCTGGAGCGCCACCTAAAGCATCTACCGAAATACCTGAATCATCAGCAATTGCGGGAAGGCCAGTCACTTTTGCTGCATGACGCGCTTTAATCAGCGCATTTTCAACAAACGTTAAGCCCGTTTCTTCAACAGAATCAACACCAAGTTCTGTTTGAGCAACAATATCTAAACCAAAATCAGAAAGCAAAGAGGCTAGCTCTTTGACCTTTCCTGGATTTCCTGTTGCGAGAACGACTTTTTGCATAAATGTTATCCCTTAGTAAAGTGTTACGCTAAGTAGCCATTGTAAAACGTCTACACGCAGGTAATTCAGGGCGTAAAGCACAAGAATAACAATCATTGCAGAAAAATCTAAGCCACCCATGGCTGGAATAACACGGCGGATAGGTGCCATTAAAGGTTCTGTCAATTGAAATAAAAGATGATCAATTGGATTTCGACCTTGGCTTACCCAGCTAAGGATTGCGCGGATAATGATCAACCAGAAAATTATTTTACCTGCGGCTGTGAGCAGTTCAATAAAAGCAAATGGGAACATTAAAGAGAAAGGAATAGATGTTCCTGATAAGTAAGATGGAATAATAATACCAAGCAGAATAAGTATATAGGCTAATAAGACTGAAGCTGTATCAATAGGACCAATAGAAGGAATAACACTTCTTAATGGGCGAACAATTGGCTGTGTGATCTTGACGATAAATTGTGAAAAAGGATTATAAAAATCAGCTCTGACACATTGCATCCAAACACGTAAGAGAAGAACGGATGTGTAGAGTTGAAGAAGAGTCAGAATGACGAAATTTAAAAAATTCATTAGTTGGCCCTGATGAAATTAAAATTGTTTTTCCATTTCTTGTGCACGTTTAATTGCAGCTTGCATAGCAGAAGCGACGTTTTCGGGTAATTTACCTTCATAAAACTGCATAAGTGCAGCAGCTGTCGTTCCACCTTTTGATGTTACTTGCTCACGTAACGTTGAGAAAGACAACATATGTTGTTTCTCTGCTAAAGCCGTAGAACCACTTGCTGCTTGTTGCACAATAGCTCTTGCTACTTCAGGTGAAAAACCTAAACGCTCAGCTTCCTGTTGCATTGATTCCATAAACAAGAAGAAATAAGCAGGTGCACTACCCGCAATGGCGATAATATCATTGATGGCAGATTCTTGCTCTACCCAAACAGTTGTTCCAACACTTTTCATTAATTCATTGGCAAACTGTTTATCTTGAGATGAAAGTGAATTGTGAGCAAACATACCACTTAACCCTTTACCTACCAGAGCTGGGGTATTTGGCATAATGCGAACAAGCTGTAATTGAGTTGCAAAATAGTCGTTATAACGTGTGGCAGGAATGCCTGCGGCAATAGTGAGGACTAACTTTTTACTCATGGGGATATTTTGTAAAGGCTTACAAACTTCTTCCATCATTTGTGGTTTTACTGCTAGCACAATAACATCAGCTTTTTGAACGGCATCAATATTGTCATTAGTACTATGAATGCCGAACTCTTTTTCTAAAGGTTCACGGCGAACGGAAGAAGGTGAGCTGACGGTTATCTTATGTGCGGGATATCCACCTTGAACCAACCCTGCAATAATGGCTTGAGCCATATTTCCAGCGCCGATAAAAGCAATGTTACGATGTTCCATATAAACCTCTATTTTACTTAGTCGCGTAATCTCTTGCGCCAAAAATTGCGGTACCAATACGAACGAGTGTTGAACCACAAGCAATAGCTGCTTCCATATCATTTGTCATTCCCATAGATAACGTATCTATATTGGGATATTGAGATTGTAATTGCTTAAATGCGAGATGCATTTTTTCTAACACTTCAACTTGTTTGTCATATTTGCTTTCAGGTGCTGGAATAGCCATTAATCCACGTAATTTAATACCTGAAAGAATAGAAATTTGTGCGGCTAACCCATCAAGTTCAGTCAGATTAATACCAGATTTACTGTTTTCATCACTGATATTGATTTGAATAAGTACATTTAATGGTGGTAATGAATCAGGGCGTTGGTCACTTAATCTTTGAGCGATTTTTAATCTATCTATGGTGTGGCACCAATCGAAATTCTCAGCAACGAGACGTGTTTTATTTGACTGCAAAGGGCCGATAAAGTGCCAAACTAAGGCGTGGTTATTAGCAAAATAATGGATTTTATCAACACCTTCTTGGACATAGTTTTCACCAAACTCAGTTTGTCCACATGCTATTGCTTTTTCGATGTCACTCGCAGGTTTTGTTTTACTGACTGCAAGTAGTGTTATTTCTTCTGGAGAACGGCCGCATTTTTGCGCTGCTGTGTCAATGTGAGACCTGACATTGACGAGATTCTGTTTAATAGTATTCATGGCAACTCAGGAGATAATAAGATGAAAATGGAAAATTTAATTGCATATAGTGTAAAGCATAACGCTTCGGATCTGCACCTTTGTTGTGGTGATGTACCTAGATTGCGGATCAATGGAATACTTTATCAACAAAATCAATGTAAACCTATCACTTCCGATAGTCTACTAACGTGGCTCAAGCCTTTTTTAAGTGATACGCAAAAGCAAATTTTTGAGAATGAAGGGCAGGTTGATACGGCATTTACGCTGTCTTGTGGACAACGACTTCGTGTTAATTTGTTTCGCCAACAAAAAGGGGTTTCAGCAGTATTAAGAATAATTGAAGCACAAATTCCTTCTTTAGATAAACTTCGAGTACCTAAATCGGTTTCAACATTATTAGATAATTATTCTCACGGACTTATTTTAGTGACTGGAGCAACAGGAAGTGGAAAATCATCGACATTAGCAGCAATGATCAATTATTTAAACCAATACCACCGTCAGCATATTTTGACATTAGAAGATCCTATTGAGTTTATACATAGTAATAAGCAAAGCATTGTACAGCAAAGAGAAATAGGGCGAGATGTTCAACATACCGCAAATGCAATAAAGAGCGCTTTACGCCAAGATCCAGATGTCATTATGTTAGGGGAATTGAGAGATGCACAAAGTATTAAGTTGGCATTAACGGCAGCAGAAACAGGGCATTTAGTGCTGGCAACATTGCATACTCAAGGGGCTGCACAAACGCTTGAGCGCGTGACTAATGTATTTTCAGCTAATGAGCGGCAATGGATTTCATCGCAATTAGCGTGCAGCTTAAAGGCGATAATTTCACAAGAGTTAGTGCCTTCAATTGATGGTGGGCGTGTGGCGCTATTTGAAATAATGCAGGTTACGCAGGGTATTTCACATCTTATAAGAGAAGGAAAATATCACCAAGTAACGACATTAATGCAAACAGGAAGTGAATACGGTATGCAAACCTTCATGTTAAGTCGGCAACAACGTCAACATGAAGGTTTAATTCAATCTAGTGAATTTATAAGTAAAATTTGACGGGTATCACGAGGTGAAACCTATTTTTAGAATTGTTGTTCAAACCAGCTTTCAAGAATAATAACGGCAGATGCAGCATCTACACTACCTTTATCTAACGAACGGTAACCACCACGTTCAAAAAGATGAGCGCGCGCTTCTACTGTGCTAAGGCGTTCATCATGTAATGCAATTTGCACTCCAAATCGACCATGAAGGCGATTAGCAAACTTTTTAGCTTGGGTTGTGACTAACTGTTCGGTGCCATCCATATTAAGAGGTAAGCCGACAACGACTAAATCAGGTTGCCATTCTTTTATGATTTTTTCGATTTGAGTCCAGTCAGGAATGCCATCTTTTGCTTTAAATGAGGCTAGAGGTCTAGCTGTTCCTGTAACTTCTTGACCGATAGCGGCACCAATGCTTTTAGTGCCGAAATCAAAGCCTATCACTGTTCTGTTTGACATTATGCATGACCTGCTATCGGCGAAATGGTGTGGATATTAATCCCAATTAATTCAGCCGCTTTATGCCAACGTTCAGCAATAGGGGTATCAAAAATAATTTGAGGTGAAGCTTCGACGGTTAGCCAACTATTTTCTAAAATTTCTTTCTCTAATTGACCTTGTTCCCAACTGGAATAGCCAAGAGAAACTAATGTTTTTTCGGGTTGTCTTGCTGTGCCTAAGGTTTCTAATACATCTTTGGACGTTGTGATCATCGTACTATCACTAATTTTGATGCTAGAACTAAAACCTGAAACCGGAGTATGTAAGATAAAACCATGTTCTTCTGCAACTGGGCCTCCTGACATCACTGGTTTTTGTAAGCTAATCGCTTCGTCTCTATCAGTCGAAAAAATTTCCAGTTGATCTAAGACACCTTCCACAGAGATATCTTCGATAGGTTTATTAATAATTAAGCCCATCGCACCGTTTTCATTATGTTCGCAAACATAGACGACCGAACGTTCAAATAACGGATCGCTTAATGAAGGCATAGCAATAAGAAAATGGTTAAGTAAATTCATAATAGTAGTACTGTTCCCTGATCATTTTTATTAAAAAACCTAGCCCTTTTATACATTGTATTTCTTAATGTATACCGCTTATTAATTAATATGTGGGGGCTAGGTTCATACTTTTAAACCCTTTAATCTCAGTGCCTAAAAGTTAGTTTTTCTTGTTTAAGCGTACTTCAATAGCATCCATTAACATACCTGTAATAGAAACATCAGGATAAGCGGCTTCAATTTCACGTGCACATGTTGGGCTTGTTACGTTAATCTCAGTCAAACGATCACCAATAACATCTAATCCAACAAAAATAAGCCCTTTTTGTTTAAGAATAGGTGCAACTTGACGCGCTATTGCCCAATCACTTTCTGTTAATGGACGTGCTTCTCCACGACCACCAGCCGCTAAATTGCCTCGGGTTTCACCTTTTGCAGGAATTCGAGCTAAGCAATAAGGTACGGGTTCACCATCAACAACAAGAATACGTTTGTCGCCGTTAACAATTTCAGGTAGGAAATTTTGTGCCATACAGAAACGATGTCCATGTTCTGTTAATGTTTCAATAATAACACCTACGTTTGGATCATCTTTTTTCAGGCGGAAGATTGAAGCTCCCCCCATACCATCTAGTGGTTTGAAAATAACATCACCGTGTTTTTCATGGAAAGCACGTAGGTGCTTAGCTTCACGAGTGACTAATGTGTCAGGTGTTAATGTGGGAAACCAAGCAGTAAAGAGTTTTTCATTACAATCACGTAAGCTTTGTGGTTTATTCACTATCAGTGTTCCCATATCTTCAGCGCGTTCTAAAATATAGGTTGCGTAGATAAATTCGGTATCAAAAGGCGGATCTTTACGCATTAAAATGGTATCGAGTTCACCTAAAGCAATATCTTGCTCTTTGCCAAATTCAAACCATTTTTCTGGATTTTCTTCTACGCTGAGTAAACGAGTGTGAGCGCGTGCTTCACCTTGGTGTAGATAAAGATCGTTCATCTCCATATAATGAATTTCCCAGCCACGACGTTGCGCTTCTAATAGCATAGCAAAGCTGGTGTCTTTTTTGATTTTGATGGATGAAATTGGATCCATCACAATACCTAATTTAATCATTACTTCTCCTTTATCCCAGATCGCCGAACCGAACCTGCAAAGCGGTGATTGCGGTGAGTGCTGTTGTTTCAGTTCTTAATACACGAGGACCTAATAAAATATCAGTAAAATGGTGCTCTGCTGTCATGGCGATTTCTTCAGGGGAAAGTCCACCCTCAGGGCCAATCAATAAACGCACTTTTTTAACTGGTAAGGGTAAGGTATTAAT
The DNA here is from genome assembly GCF_033708015.1 of Proteus vulgaris. NCBI lineage: Bacteria > Pseudomonadati > Pseudomonadota > Gammaproteobacteria > Enterobacterales > Morganellaceae > Proteus > Proteus vulgaris. The sequence continues at coordinate 996,599 of NZ_CP137920.1, forward strand.
ACTTTGGTTCGCTCTAGGATGTAAATTGAGTTTTAAACTACCATCATCTTGAGCACACCATTTTTCTAATGCCATTACTGGCATTAATTGTGGAATACTATTTCTGCCGCATTGCTCACATGCTGAGATAATAATTTTTTGCCATTGCTGATGTTTTTTCTCTAAACGGCTAGGGTCAAGTTTAACACCACAGCGTTCTGAGATCAGTGGAGTGATCGTATTAACACCTAATTCAACTGATTTTTGAATAGTAAATTCCATTTTCTCGCCTCGTGAAAGCACTTGCCCTAAATGGAGGTCGAGAGGGGATTCTTTATCATCAACAATGCCTTCATTAATTTGCACAATGACTGACTTTTTTGTGCTTTCGATGATTTCAGCATCAAATACTTGATTTGACCCATCAAACAGTGCCAGTTTTTGGCCCGTAGACATTCTTAATACACGCCCAACATGATTAGATGCTTCTTCATCTAATGCTGTTTGAGTACCTGCTGTGAGTGGTTCTGGATGATAAATGCGAGGAATACGCATAACGTGAAACCCTTACGTAAAGATCGTTAACCGTGATAAATAAAAGATGTGATATGCATCATACGCATGACATTATGGCATGCAAGTTATCACTTTGCTTTTGTCGTTATTATAGCGCGGATGTTATTGCGTGTTTTGTCGCAAAATTCCATGTTTTCATCGTTATTATAAAGAATATTCTCGGTATTAAATGGTTCTTCTTATACAGTCGTTTAACAAGGATAACGAGGTATCTAAGGAGTAGATATTTATGCCATTTAGCCGTTGTTTTATCAAAATGCCTTTACTTTCTTTTTTGAATGACTTTCTTGTTTTTATTAAGTTCTGTCTGCCTTTTTCACTATTGTTTTTGTTACCCAAATCCCGTCGTCAACAACTTGCTATAAGCTATATTATTATTTGTTTATATTGGATTTTTTCAATTGATTCAGTTTCTTTATTGTTAATACTTTCTATATTAAGCTTTTATTTGTTAATACTCTCTTTTTTTGATGCGGACTATTTTCTTCTGCCTAATACATTGACTTATTGGCTCATATTTTTAGGGTTGTTATGTAATTACACTGCATATGGATTAGTACCTTTTGAGTATGCTTTTTATGGTTTTTTAGGTGGTTCAGGGCTTTTTTATGTTATTTATTTATGGGGATATTTTATCTGCCAAAAATGTGTTTTAGGTTTTGGTGATGTGAAATTATTTGGTGCTATTGGTGCATGGTGTGGGTTTGAGCAATTGCCCTATATTCTTTTGCTAGGCTCTTTCTTAGGATTAATTGTGTATTTTTCAGTATTAATCACGATAAACGATCGTATAAAAAAAGTGGCATTTGGCTCTTGTCTGTCATTTTCAACATTCATGGTATTGGGTTTCTATTTTTTGCCTTATACCCCTTTTAATTAATTTATTTTGATTTTTGGGTTAGGTTTTTATAACAGAACATAAAATAATAAGAATTGAAATAAAGAAGGCAGTGTGCGGAAATTAATCAACACACTGAAAAGAAGATTATAGATTTTCTTTTATAAATTGCTGCCAACGTGTTGTATCACCTAAGTATTTTTCAATTGATATCAGGCGATAATCTTGGTTATCTTCAATAAATAAAGTCGGAAAACCGCGGCCATTCACTTGAGCCATTAATTGCTGTGTTTGGCTTAAATGTTTCTGAATTTGTGTTGCGCTAATTTCAGACAGTAAGGATGTAAATTGTTCAATATCAAAACCAAGTTTTTTTACAATAAACAGCAGTGTGTCTTTATCACTGATATTTAAGCCATCAAGGTAATAAGCTTCTTGTAGTGCTTTTAATAAATAAACATCTCGCTTTCCCATTATTTCAGCAACAAGAATGGCTGAAATAGGTAGCTGTGAGTTTAATACCATTTCAGTGTTACCAAGAGTGTCACGATATGCGTGACTAAAAACTTGGCCTGATAATTGACTAATACGCTCATCAATTGGTGTGACATGCTCTTTCCATGATTGTCCTCCTGTTACGGCTCTTGCGGGAGTAAACAATCCACCACCATGTAACTTAATGGAATTTGGAAATATATTGCTTACAGCTTCAATCAAAGGTGCAATACCATAGCACCAACCACAAAGAGGATCATAAACATAGTGCAATATTTTTGTGCCTTGGGTATTTCCTGTATTGCTTGTTACTGAGGCCACTGCATTTCTCCTTTTAGTACTTTTGCACTAAGTTCTAGGCTTGATTTATCGGCTAAATTCTGATGATTTTTTTCCATCGCTGCAATAAATTCATCTGAGTTTTTCGTTTTTTCAAGATTTTTCTCAGCTTCAATCAGGTAATTCATTGTAAAGTCAACAGCTTGTAAATCATAGGTTGCTTTTGGTAAATAGTGACCAGGAATAACGGTTTTTGGAGAAAGTGATTTTATTTGCTGTAATGCACTAACCCAATGTTGGCGCTGTGCCACGGTTTGTGTATCTGCTAACCAAACATGAATATTTTCATAAACTAAAACACCGCCCATTACTGCATTAAGTTTTGGAACATAAAGGTATGTTCTATCTGGAGATTGCCCGTCTAAGCCTTTGACGGAAATCGTTTCACCTTCTAGAGAAAAACTATCACCTTTTAGTACCTCAGGAAGGATGATTTTCTGAGGGGCATTTTCTTTAAGTACAGGTCCCCAGTAGGCAAGTTTTCCTGCTTGAGTTTCATTAATGGCTTTAATTGTGGGGGCTGTTGCAATCACTTTGGCATTTGGAAAGGCATCAGTAATGACATCTAACCCGAAATAAAAATCAGGATCAGAATGGCTGATATAGATATAAGTTAGGTTTTTTCCAGAGGCTTTTATTTTATCTACCAACGCTTGAGCATCATTTTTTTGAAATTGAGCATCAATTAAAACGGCATCTTTGTCACCATAAATAATTTCAGAAGAGACAGGAAAAATACTCGCTTCTCCTGGGTTATATATATCTAATGTTAAATCAGTTGCTAGCGTTGATGTCGCGAAGAATGCCGTAGTTGCAAGTGTTAAAGGCAGTAATTTTTTCATCTTTTGTTTTCTCCATAATGGTGTTGCTGACTATAATATGTTGCATAAAACAAGAGAAAAACCCTATTTTAGGCAATTGATTGTTGCGTAAATCGAGCAAATTGAATGGATAAAATAAAAGCATCAGAAGTGTTTGTAACCATCGTGAAGCAAGGGAGCATGATAAAAGCTGCTGATTATCTAGGTATGTCTAGAGCCATGGTGACACGTTATTTAAATGAAATGGAAGAGTGGGCAGGGGTGCGTTTATTGCATAGAACGACACGTAAACAAAGCCTAACTTCTGTCGGCGAAATGGTATATGAACAGAGCTTACAGTTATTAGAAATGGCTGAACGCATCCCTGCTAATACCCCCAAAGAACGTCATCAAATTAGTGGGCTTGTTCGAATTACCAGTTCACAATCATTAGCAAATAGTATTTTGTCAGTGGCGATATGTGAGTTTATGCAACGTTATCCTTTAATTGCGGTTGATTTACAAATTACCAATCAAACCGTGAATTTGGTGGAAGAACGTATCGATATTGCATTACGTATTACGAATCACCTTGAGCCTAACTTAATTGCACGTTCGCTCGCGACATGTCTTTCTGTGGTGTGTGCGCATAAAGATTACTTAGCAAAAAAAGGGATACCTCAAACGCCTGATGAACTTGCTCAGCATCAATGTTTAACTTACCGATTTTTTGGGCGTAGTTTGTGGGAATTTAATTTAGATGATGAACGTTATTCAGTCCCCGTTGGCGGTAATTTAAGTGCAAATGAATCGGTTGTTTTATTGCAAGCCACGTTAAAAGGCGCTGGTATATCGCTACAACCTTATTATTCAGCCAAACCTTATCTTGATAATGGGGAGTTAGAACAAGTCTTGTCTGATTATCAAGCTCAACCAATGGGAATTTATGCGGTTTTAGCAAGTCGGCAAAATATGCCTGCGGCGGTTAGAGTATTGTTGGATTTCTTAGTTGAGTGGTTTGCATCATCACCTTATTGGCTTGCTTTATCGGGTAAAAGCTTGGGTTAGTCGCTTAGGATAATCTGATAATGTCGCTTTCATCACATCAATAAAATAGGAAACAAGTGTTGATGAAGGGCGATGTGATGGGGTAATTAAGCTGATGGTAAAGGGAATAGAAAAACGTAAAGGGCGAAGACAAATAGACTTATCTAAGTAATCAAGTGCAGTGATAGGATTAACAATTGAAATGCCGATATTCTCACTTACCATAGCGCAAATAGAGGCAGCACTTTGTGTTTCCATCACTAGCTGTCGTGTAATTCTATCTTTAATAAAAACGGTATCAATCAATTGTCGGTATCTATCATTAGCAGACAAACTAATAAAACGCTGATCTTGAAAATCAGCAGGTTGTAACAATGTTTTTTGACACAATGGATGAGACTTAGGTAACACGGCAACTTCATTAAGTGTAAGCACGGTTTCTTGTTGGGTTCCTGCTGGTGTTTGTGTATGTTCGGTCAATCCTAAATCATAATGCTGAGCGGATAACCACTCTTCTAATAAAGGGGATTCTTGAGGAACAATGGTCAAGTTGACATCAGGGTGCGTATCTAGAAATTGTCGACAAATTGAAGGTAATAATGATTGAGCAAATGCGGGTAAGCAGGTGATATTCAATTCTGCTTGGTTAAAATGGCGAATATTTTCAGCTGCGTTTATTATTCTATCTAAGCCATAATAAGAACGCTGTACTTCCTCAAAAAAGCGCAATCCTTCAGCCGTGGGTTGTAAACGGCCTTTTATTCTATCAAATAATTTAAATGCTAATAGATGCTCAAGACGAGATAACTCTCTACTGACTGTAGGTTGTGATGTCTTCAATAACTCTGCGGCTTCAGTAAGATTTTGAGTGGTCATCACTGCATGATAAATTTCAATATGCCGCCAATTAAAAGGAGCTTTCATTGTCTATTCCTATATCACAGATGAATAGAGTGTAGCTTATTTGATATTTTTATTCCCTTATAAGTTAATAAATAATGATTTTATTCACCTGAGATTTTTATGAGTAGATAACATGACAACATCAATAACTATGGCTCAATATCAATTAGCACAAACATATGGAACACCGTTATGGATTTATCACGGAGATACAATCTCTCAGCGTATTGCCCAGCTTAAATCTTTTGATGTGGTTCGCTTTGCTCAAAAAGCGTGCTCGAATATTCACATCTTACGTTTAATGAAAGCACAGGGTGTTAAAGTTGATTCTGTTTCATTAGGCGAAATTGAACGTGCTTTAGTTGCGGGTTACCAAGGTGGTAGAGAAAAAAGTGAGATTGTTTTTACCGCTGATTTACTTGATGAAGGCACTCTTGAACGCGTTGTTGAATTAGATATTCCTGTTAATGCAGGCTCTATTGATATGCTTCGTCAATTAGGTGAGCGCAATCAAGGCCATGCAGTTTGGATAAGAATTAATCCTGGATTTGGTCATGGACATAGCCAAAAAACGAATACAGGTGGTGAGAACAGTAAGCACGGTATTTGGTATGAAGATGTACCTGAAGCATTAGCCGTGATCCAACAGTACAACCTAACGTTAGTTGGTTTTCATATGCATATTGGTTCCGGTGTTGATTATCAACATCTTTCTAGTGTCTGTGATGCGATGGTAGAGCAAGTACTAAGCTCTCAAATTGATATCCAAGCCATTTCGGCAGGAGGCGGATTATCAACACCTTATCAAGAGGGTGATGCGACAGTCGACTTGGATCACTATTTTTCTTTATGGAATAAGGCTCGCCAACGTATTGCCCAACATTTAGGGCATTCTATTGAGTTAGAAATCGAGCCGGGACGTTTCTTAGTCGCTGAATCTGGTGTATTGATTTCACAAGTGAGAGCGGTTAAATCGATGGGAAGTCGTCATTATGTGCTGGTGGATGCAGGGTTTAGTGATTTAATGCGTCCTGCAATGTATGGCAGTTATCATCAAATTTCAGTTTTAGATAGCCATGGTCAAATAAAACCAATGACAAAATTACAAGAGACGATTGTGGCAGGACCGTTGTGTGAATCTGGCGATGTTTTCACTCAGCAAGAGGGAGGCATGGTTGTTCCTCGTTTATTGCCTCAAGCACAGGTAGGTGATTACTTAGTTATTCATGATACTGGGGCTTATGGTGCTTCAATGTCATCAAATTATAATAGTCGACCACTTATTCCTGAAGTGCTGATAACAGAGAATGTTCACCAATTAATTCGTCGTCGTCAAACAATAGAAGAGTTATTAGCGTTGGAGTTAGATCTCTAATTCATTCTTTTTATTAAACATGCTTTCATTGAGAAATAAAAAGCACCTCATGACAACTTTAGTGATGAGGTGCTTGTGTTTATCAAGGGATATTTTTCCCTTTATATCTAGTGTTAAGCGGCCTTGTCTGTTTTGACTTTGTCAGTTTGCGGCTTTTTTACAGGCACCGCCAATGCATCAAAGTCAAATTCATCGACATTAATACTCCGTAAGCGGCTTTGTTCTGCTTTACGTAAGATATCAGCCTCTTCTTGGGTGACTCGTTTATCAGCCAGTGCTTTTTCTGCTAGTTTATCTAGCTGAGTAAAGCTGAATTTCTTCTCATAAAGGCGACAAATACGGTCGAAGATAGGCTCAGCAGCTAAGATATCCAGTAATGCTTCTTCCATTAAACCATGTGGATTATGCTCACTTGGTGTTAAGTATTGACCTCTGCCAATACGATCACGGGTTTCAGAAGGTTGTTGGATAAGTTGCGCTACTTTGCTGTCTAATTTATCTGATGGCAATTTTTGAGCTTTACCGAGTGGGAAAATAATTGCACGCATCGTGCCTGCAATAACTCGGCTTGGAAAATTGCGTAGCAGTTCATCAATTGCATTCTCCGCTTGGTATAAACACTCTTTTAGGCTCCAATGTACGAGAGGCAAATCTGCAGTATGGCGACCTTCATCTTCGTAACGCTTAAGCGTGGCAGAAGCGAGGAAGATATGACTTAATATGTCACCTAAACGCGCTGAAATACGCTCACGACGTTTTAAACTTCCACCTAAAACGCCCATCGAAACATCAGATAACAGCGCCATATTGGCACTCAAACGGTTAATTTGTTGATAATAACGACGGGTTTCATCATTAGTCGGGGCGTTACTTAATCGACCATTCGTGATACCTAACCACAAACTACGTAAGGTATTACTTGCTACATGACCGATATGACCAAATAGAGCGCGGTCAAAATCATGTAGGTTATTTTCTCGTGCAGCGGCAATTTCATCTAATACATAAGGATGGCAACGGATAGCACCTTGACCATAAATGATCATGCTACGAGTTAAAATATTGGCACCTTCAACAGTAATGGCGATTGGAGAACCTTGATAAGAGCGCGCGACAAAGTTTGATGGCCCAAGGCAGATCCCTTTCCCTCCCACAATATCCATTGCGTCGATAATTCCTCGTTGTGCTCTATGAGTACAATGATATTTGACTATGGCGGATAATACGGCAGGTTTTTCACCTAACATAATACCTGTGGTAATTAATGTGGATGCTGCATCTAAGAGATAAGCATTTCCAGCAAGGCGAGCTAATGGCTCTTCAATACCTTCCATTTTACCGATAGGAATTTTGAACTGGCGACGGACACGAGAATAAGCCCCAGTTGCCATAGCGGCACTTTTTAATCCACCAGTAGAATTTGATGGTAATGTGATGCCACGACCAACAGAGAGACATTCCACCAGCATTCTCCAACCTTGACCGGCCATTTTTGGTCCACCAATGATGTAATCGATGGGAACAAAAACATCTTTACCACGAGTTGGCCCATTCATAAATGGCACGTTTAATGGGAAATGGCGATGGCCGATTTCAACACCTTTAACATTGGTTGGAATTAACGCACAGGTGATGCCTGGATTTTCATCATTACTCAATAGATGGTCAGGATCGCGTAATTTAAATGCTAATCCTAATACGGTCGCGATAGGGGCAAGCGTGATATAGCGTTTATTCCAGGTTAAACGAATGCCAAGAATTTGTTCACCTTGCCATTCTCCCATACAGACAACGCCACTGTCAGGAATAGCACCTGCATCGGAGCCTGCTTCAGGGCTTGTTAAGGCGAAACAAGGAATTTCATCCCCTTTGGCTAAACCGGGTAAATAGCGTTTTTTCTGTTCATCAGTACCATAGTGTTGCAATAGCTCACCGGGGCCTAAAGAGTTAGGTACACCAACGGTGATGGCTAAAATACCTGACACCCCTGCCAGTTTTTGCAATACGCGTGATTGGGCGTAGGCTGAAAACTCTAATCCGCCGTACTCTTTTTTAATGATCATGGCAAAGAAGCGATGATCTTTAAGGTATTGCCAGATTTCAGGAGGTAAGTCAGCTAATTCATGAGTAATTTCAAAGTCATTTGTCATGCGACAAACTTCTTCGACAGGTCCATCAAGGAAAGCTTGCTCTTCAGCGGTTAGCTGTGGTTTAGGGTAATTATGAAGTTGTTTCCAGTCGGGAGCGCCACGGAAAAGTTCGCCTTCCCACCATGTTGTACCAGCATCAATAGCTTCTTGTTCTGTTTTAGACATCGAAGGCATGACTTTTTGAAATGCTTTAAGTGCAGGTACTGAGATATAGGCTCTACGAATAGAAGGAATAGTAAAGGGTAATAAAACCAATGCAACGGGAAGGAGTAACCAGTAACTCCAAATGTTGGCGACACCCATGATTAATGTATAAGCAATAAGTGTTAGGCTGCTTATCGCGATACCGAATTTGCGATAACTAAGTACGCCAATAAGAACAATAAAAAGTACGATACTGAGTAGTGTCATAATAAACTCCTGTATTTAGCAAGAGATCGGAGGTCAGACCTGTTGTTTGTTATTTAGATCTAATCCAGTCACTAACTTTTATCAATATATTTACATTCTAATTACAATATAGCTCACAAATTATTCGTAAATGAGAGAAGTTAGCATTTGTCGATAACAGGTATCTTCTTTCATGACATTTAATCCGTTACACTGAGAAACAGAAAATTTCGATTACCCTTTCTGGAGTAAAAATCCTATGTACCAAGATCTTATCCGTGGTGAATTAACTGAAGCAGCAGAGACTCTTTCCCGTTTTCTTCAAGATGATGCAAATATTGAAGCTATCCAAAAAGCAGCGGTGTTATTAGCCGATTCTTTTAAAGCGGGTGGCAAAGTATTATCTTGCGGTAATGGGGGTTCTCATTGCGATGCAATGCATTTTGCCGAAGAGTTAACAGGACGTTATCGTGAAAATCGCCCTGGTTATCCAGCCATTGCTATTTCAGATGTAAGCCATATCTCATGTGTAAGTAATGATTTTGGCTATGAATATATCTTCTCCCGTTATGTTGAAGCTGTGGGTAAAGAAGGTGACGTTCTGCTGGGGATTTCAACCTCAGGCAATTCAGGCAATATCATCAAAGCAATTAGCGCTGCGCGTGAGAAAGGCATGAAAGTCATTACGTTAACAGGTAAAGATGGCGGGAAAATGGACGGTACAGCAGATATTGAAATACGTGTACCTCATTTCGGTTACGCTGATCGTATTCAAGAAATCCATATCAAAGTTATTCATATTCTGATCCAATTAATTGAAAAAGAAATGGAAAAATAATTTGTTGATATAGCAATAAATTAGCCATAAACATCGGCAATAAGGAGTGAGCGATGTGTGAGTTGTTAGGCATGAGTGCAAATGTACCGACAGATATTAATTTCAGTCTAAGTGGATTAATTCCAAGAGGTGGTAAGACAGGACCTCATAAAGATGGTTGGGGAATTACTTTCTACGAAGGATTAGGATGTCGCACATTTAAAGATCCTCAAGCTAGCGCAATTTCGCCAGTCGCTCGCTTTGTTCAAGAATATCCAATTAAATCCGAGGCGGTAATCGCTCATATTCGTCAAGCGAATCGGGGAAATGTCTCTCTAGAAAATACCCATCCTTTTACTCGTGAATTATGGGGAAAAAACTGGACGTATGCACATAATGGTCAACTAAAAGGTTATCAATCTCTTGAAACTGGGCGTTTTAGAGCGATAGGGCAGACGGATAGTGAAAAAGCTTTTTGCTGGATCTTAAATCAGCTCGAAAATCGTTATAAACGAACCCCTGTGAATTGGCCTGCTGTATTTCGTTTTATCGCTACTTTAGCTTCTCAATTAAAGCAAAAAGGGGTTTTTAATATGCTGTTGTCAGATGGTCGATTTGTAATGGCATATTGTTCAACTAATTTACATTGGATCACGCGTAAAGCGCCTTTTGGCAAAGCTAAATTACTTGATCAAGATGTAGAAATCGATTTCCAGCAACACACTCAATCAGATGATGTGGTTTCAGTTATCTCAACATTACCGTTGACTGGAAATGAATCTTGGCAGCGTATTCCCGCTGGTGAGTTTGTCTTATTTGATCGTGGAGTGCGTATTCTGTAACCACTTGTTTTCACTATTTTGTGATAAGTTAAGGGTTGGGTTTATATTATTCGTTGAAGTCAACGTGTTATTAACGAAATAACGCCCATCTTGAACAGTAACAGAGGGGATCTGTTTACGTTCTTCAACATATTCGTAGGCTGGCATAAGCTGCTGCCAGAAATCCATATCTTTTGAATATTGATGTTTTTTCATATTTTCAGCGGTCATTTTAAATGGAAAAATATGAATATTAATCGTAGATTGACCATTTTGTAGCGCCAATTCAGCATACTGATAAATTTCATCCATCACAGCGTCTGTCATTGCATAGCAACCCACAGATTTACAGGCTCCGTGGATCATTAAAAAATCGCCAGTATATCCTTTTGATTTATCATATTGATTAGGAAATCCTAGGTTGATAGCTCGGTAAAATCGACTGTTTGGATTTAATTGTGAGAAATTGACTTGATAAAAACCTTCAGGGCTTTTTAGATCACCTTGAAACTTTTTAGGTCCAAGACCGCCAGAATAGCTACAAATAGGATAAGTACGTACTTTTTCTAATTGCCCATCTAATTTTTCCGTATAAAGTTCAAGTAAGTTTTCTTCTTTGAAAATTTGAATATAGATAGGTTGTCCTGTACTTTTTTTAACAGGTTTCATTAGAAAATTTGAACTGTTTTCGGCGTTAACTAATAAAGGAATTAACATTAATGTTAAAAAACTGATTAGTTGTTTTGCGTGACTGGTCATGGTTTTATCAGAAAAATAGCTTAAAATTTGTTGATAAAGTAGATCGTAGATTGCTATGAAGCAATAAATTTGTAAATTAAAATCTGATATGGTTTCTTTTCTTTTACAAAATATTCTGTATGAAATTTAAGCGCCCGTCGAAAAAGATGATATTTTAATTCGGTTTATACGAGTTGTTAACGTTTCAGTCAAAATAATATTCCCATTTGCTTGAGCTAAATCACTCGAATAGTCAGACAGGTTTAGGCTGAGATGATAAAATTCAGTTCGGCAGAATAAGAGAAAATAGTAACAATTATCGGAGATAAATAACTTAGGGTTTAAAAACACCTTAAGATGTTTTTATTACAGAGTCGCTACATTTTCGGGGTGAATTTGTAGCTTAGGGTTTAACTGATAAACTTGTGCAAATCTTATGATTAAAATTAAAAAAGGACTCGACCTCCCAATTGCAGGAGCGCCTGCCCAAGTGATAGAAGACGGACCCGCGATTCGACACGTAGCATTGCTAGGTGAAGAATATGTCGGTATGCGTCCTTCTATGATGGTTTCGGAAGGTGAGCATGTAAAAAAAGGGCAAATTCTTTTTGAAGATAAAAAGAATGCCGGTGTTGTTTTCACCAGCCCAGCTTGTGGTAAAGTCGTTGCAATTAACCGCGGTGAACGCCGTGTGTTCCAATCTATCGTTATCGACATTGATGGCGACGAAGAAATCACTTTTAACCGTTATGATAGCTCAATGCTTTCAGGCCTGACCCGCGAGCAAGTTGAAACTAACCTTGTTAATTCGGGGATGTGGACTGCATTAAGGACTCGTCCTTATAGCCGTACCCCGCATTTAGGCACAACACCTGTCGCTATTTTTGTCTCTGCAATGGATACAAACCCACTTGCAGCGGATCCTATGGTTATTATTGAGCAAAATGAGAAGGCATTTAATGATGGCCTTGTTGTTTTAACTCGTTTAACCGAAGGTAAAGTTTATGTTTGTCATGGTGAAAAATCACCGACAAAATTAAATGATGGACAAATTAGCTATAACCAATTTTCAGGCCCACATCCAGCTGGGTTAGTCGGTACGCATATCCATTTCTTAGAACCCGTAAGTGCTAAGAAAACGGTTTGGCATTTAAATTACCAAGATGTCATTGCTATTGGTTATTTGTTTACAACAGGTTCTTTATATACCGAACGTGTTGTTGCATTAGCTGGCCCTCAAGTAAAAGCACCTCGTTTAGTGCGTACTCGTTTAGGGGCTGATCTCTATGAGTTAACTAAAGATCAATTAGTGGATGGTGAAAACCGCATTATTTCTGGCTCTGTATTATGGGGATGGAAATCTGATGAGGTGCATCACTATTTAGGTCGTTTCCATAACCAAGTTTCTGTATTACGTGAAGGTCGTGATAAAGAGTTATTTGGTTGGGGTATGCCGGGTAGCGATAAATTTTCTATCACTCGTACAACTATCGGTCACTTCTTAAAAAATAAACGCTTTGCCTTTACAACCACAATGAATGGCGGTGAACGTTCAATGGTACCTATTGGTAACTATGAACGTGTGATGCCGTTAGACATTATGGCAACGCATTTATTACGTGATTTAGTTGTCGGTGATACGGATAGTTCTCAAGCATTAGGTTGTTTGGAATTGGATGAAGAAGATTTGGGATTATGTACTTATGTTTGCCCAAGCAAATATGAGTATGGCCCAGCACTGCGCCAAGTATTGACCAAAATTGAGCAGGAAGGGTAACTCATGGGTTTGAAAAATTTATTTGAAAAAGTAGAGCACCATTTTGAGCCCGGTGGCAAATTAGCAAAATGGTACGTGCTTTATGAAGCAGTTACCACGGTATTTTATACGCCAGGTACTGTTACGCGTAATGGTGGGCATGTTCGTGACACCATTGACCTAAAACGCATGATGATCTTAGTTTGGTTAGCCGTTTTCCCAGCAATGTTTTGGGGAATGTATAACGTTGGTCATCAAGCAATCCCTGCCCTTAATCAGTTATATAGTGGTGCTGAGTTACAGCAAATTATTGCTTCAGATTGGCACTATCGCCTTGCTGAATTTCTCGGTGCATCATTAACAACAGATGCTGGATGGGCAAGTAAGATGCTACTTGGTGCAACTTACTTTTTACCTATTTATTTTGTTGTTTTTGCAGTTGGTGGATTTTGGGAAGTTCTTTTTGCCTTTATTCGTGGCCATGAAATTAACGAAGGTTTCTTTGTTACATCCATTTTATTTGCCTTGATCGTACCGCCAACATTACCACTTTGGCAGGCTGCATTAGGTATTACATTTGGTGTTGTTATCGCGAAAGAAATCTTTGGTGGTACAGGGCGCAACTTCTTAAACCCAGCATTAGCAGGTCGTGCATTCCTATTCTTTGCTTATCCAGCTCAAATTTCAGGTGATCTGGTGTGGACTGCGGCTGATGGTTTCTCTGGTGCGACACCATTATCACAATGGTCTGTATCGGGTGAAAGTGCGTTATTAAATACCGCTACTCAACAACCGATCTCTTGGATGGATGCATTCCTTGGATATATTCCTGGGTCGATAGGTGAAGTTTCAACACTGATGATTTTAATCGGCGGTGCTGTCATTCTTTTTGCTCGTATTGCTTCTTGGCGTATTGTTGCTGGGGTAATGGTGGGCATGATTGCAATGTCATACCTGTTTAATTTTATCGGTTCAGATACCAATCCTCTCTTCTCAATGCCTTGGCACTGGCACTTAGTATTAGGTGGTTTTGCTTTTGGTATGATGTTTATGGCAACAGATCCAGTATCCGCATCGTTTACCGATAAAGGTAAATGGGCTTACGGTATTTTGATTGGCGTAATGGCTGTGCTTATTCGTGTCGTCAATCCTGCTTACCCAGAAGGTATGATGCTGGCAATCTTATTCGCAAATTTATTTGCACCACTGTTCGATTACGTGGTTGTTCAGGCGAATATTAAGCGGAGAAAAGCTCGTGGCTAAAGAGAAAAACAAAGATAGCGTCGCAAGAACGTTCCTCGTTGTATTTATTCTATGTCTTGTGTGTTCTGTGGTCGTCGCAGGAGCCGCTGTTGGACTGAAATCTAAACAAGAAGAACAAAAACTTCTTGATAAACAACGAAATATTCTTGATGTTGCGGGTCTGCTCGTACCTAAAATGAGTGCGACAGATGTACTGAAAGTGTATGACACTCGTATTAAAGCAAAAATTGTGAATTTCCAGACAGGTGAACTGACTGACAGTAAAGGCAATTTTGATTTAAATGCTGAATTACGTAGTGATGAAACATCTATTGCATTATCACCCGCTGAAGATATTGCTAAAATTCGTCGCCGTGCTAATACCGCTGAAGTTTACTTCGTTCTCGATGAGCAAGGTAAAACAACAGAAGTCGTGCTACCTGTATATGGTTCAGGTTTATGGTCTGTCATGTACGCTTTCGTCGCTGTAGATATTGACGGGGTAACAGCGAAAGGAATTACTTATTATTCACATGGCGAAACACCGGGCTTAGGGGGTGAAGTTGATAACCCACAATGGAAAGCACAATGGAAAGGTAAGCGTTTACTGACGGAAGAAGGTATTCCTGCAATTAAAATTGTGCGTAGTGGTGCATCTGACAGTCCTTATGGTATTGATGGGCTTTCTGGAGCAACATTGACCTCAAATGGTATCCAGCATATGTTCGATTTTTGGTTAGGCGAAAAAGGTTTCGGCCCATTCCTGAAAAAAGTTCGTGAAGGAGAGATCAATGGCTGATACAAAAGAAATTAAACGCGTTTTACTTGGGCCATTGTTAGATAATAACCCGATTGCCTTACAGGTATTAGGTGTGTGTTCTGCATTGGCGGTAACAACAAAACTCGAAACCGCATTAGTGATGACAATTGCGGTAACTCTGGTTACTGCATTCTCAAACTTCTTTATTTCATTAATTCGTAATTACATACCAAGTAGCGTTCGTATTATTGTTCAAATGGCGATTATTGCTTCATTAGTTATCGTTGTTGACCAAATACTGCAAGCTTATGCGTATGAAATTTCTAAGCAACTTTCTGTTTTCGTTGGTCTTATCATTACTAACTGTATTGTCATGGGGCGTGCTGAAGCTTATGCGATGAAATCACCGCCTATTGAGAGTTTTATGGATGGTATTGGTAACGGTTTAGGATACGGCGTTATCTTGATCCTTGTTGGTTTTTTACGTGAACTTTTTGGTTCTGGTAAATTATTCGGCATTACCGTGATGGAGTCTGTCCAAAATGGTGGCTGGTATCAGCCAAACGGTTTATTCCTGTTAGCACCAAGTGCATTCTTTATTATTGGCTTGCTAATTTGGGGATTACGTACATTAAAACCTGCACAGGTTGAAGAGGACTAATCGCCATGGAACATTATATAAGCCTGTTTGTTCGTGCTGTTTTTATTGAGAATATGGCGCTCGCATTTTTCTTAGGGATGTGTACATTCCTCGCTGTCTCTAAAAATGTAAAAACAGCTTTTGGATTAGGTATCGCTGTTACCGTTGTTCTCGGTCTTTCTGTACCGTTGAATAACTTGGTTTACAACTATGTGTTACGTGATAATGCCTTGATGGAAGGTGTTGATTTAAGTTTCTTAAATTTTATTACTTTCATTGGTGTGATAGCGGCACTGGTACAAATCCTAGAAATGATTTTAGATCGTTATTTCCCTGCGCTGTATAACGCTCTAGGGATCTTCTTGCCACTTATTACCGTTAACTGCGCTATTTTCGGTGGTGTGTCATTTATGGCACAACGTGACTATAACTTTAGTGAATCTATTGTTTATGGTTTCGGATCTGGAATTGGTTGGATGTTAGCCATCGTATTACTGGCTTCTATCCGTGAGAAAATGAAGTACGCGGATGTACCGGCAGGTATGAAAGGGTTAGGCGTTACTTTTGTCACCACAGGGTTGATGGCATTAGGTTTCATGTCCTTCTCTGGTGTTCAGCTATAAAGGGTGAGAAGAACTCATGGATATAATTATTCTAGGTGTCGTGATGTTTACCCTGATTGTATTGGTATTAACAGCGTTGATTTTGTTTGCAAAATCAAAACTGGTCAATACAGGGGATATTTCAGTTGAGGTCAATGGAGACCCAGAAAAAAGTTTTAATGCACCAGCAGGAGATAAATTACTTAACGTATTATCAAACGAAGGTATTTTTATTTCATCAGCTTGTGGTGGCGGTGGCTCTTGTGGTCAGTGTCGCGTTAAAGTGTTGGAAGGTGGTGGCGATATTTTACCGACAGAACTTTCACATATTAACAAACGTGAAGCTAAAGAAGGTTGTCGTTTAGCGTGTCAGGTAAACGTAAAAAACAATCTGAAATTAGAATTACCAGAAGAAATTTTTGGTGTTAAAAAGTGGGAATGTGAAGTTATCTCAAATGATAATAAAGCCACTTTTATTAAAGAATTAGTGTTAAAAATTCCTGAAGGTGAAGTTGTACCTTTCCGCGCAGGTGGATTTATTCAAATCGAATGTCCTCCTCATACAGTACGTTATGAAGATTTTGATGTACCAGAAGAGTATCGTGAAGATTGGGATAAATTTAATTTATTCCGTTATGTTTCTGACGTTAAAGAAACCACAGTACGCGCTTATTCAATGGCGAACTATCCTGAAGAACATGGCATCATCATGTTAAACGTGCGTATTGCAACACCGCCACCACGCAATCCTGATGTGCCACCAGGAATTATGTCATCGTATATTTGGTCATTAAAACCAGGTGATAAGGTGACAATTTCAGGGCCATTTGGTGAATTCTTTGCTAAGGAAACCGATGCTGAGATGATCTTTATTGGTGGTGGTGCAGGTATGGCGCCAATGCGTTCACATATTTTCGACCAATTAAAGCGTTTACATACTAAACGTAAAATCAGCTTCTGGTATGGTGCGCGTTCTGTTCGTGAAATGTTTTACACTGAAGATTTCGATATGCTTGCAAAAGAAAACGAAAACTTCACATGGAATGTCGCGCTTTCAGATGCATTGCCTGAAGATAATTGGACTGGCTATACCGGATTTATTCACAATGTGTTGTTTGAAAATTACCTTAAAAATCATCCAGCACCAGAAGATTGTGAATTCTACATGTGTGGGCCACCAGTGATGAATGCCGCAGTGATTAAAATGCTCAAAGATTTAGGCGTTGAAGATGAAAACATTATGCTGGATGACTTTGGTGGTTGATCCTAACTTCCGATAAAGCATAAATGAATAAAATGACAAGCGCCCACTTATGTGGGCGCTCATGATCAGAAGAGAGAGTTATGTTAAAAAGAAAGATGGTAAATTGGATAGTGATGCTGTCTGCATTAGTTCTATTATCTGCATGCGGTGAAAAACAGCAGGTATTAGAAGGTGAAACCATGGGAACTTATTACTCGATAAAATATGTTCCAGACAGTAATTCACCTCCCCAAAACGTCTTACAAACAGAGATTGATCGTATTCTTGAAGAAGTGAACGATCAAATGTCAACATATCGTCCTCATTCTGAACTCAGTCGTTTTAATCAAAGCCGTGAAATTAATACCCCATTTCCTGTTTCACCCGCGACAGCCAAAGTCGTAAGTGAAGCTATTCGTATTAATAAAATAACCAATGGTGCTTTAGATGTGACCGTGGGGCCTTTAGTAAATTTATGGGGATTTGGTCCAGAAGGTCGATTTACGCACCAACCTTCTGAAGATGAATTAGAAAAACGTAAAGAGTGGATTGGAATTGATTACCTTGCGGTTGAAGGTAATACATTAATTAAAAAGATCCCTGAACTTTATGTCGATCTCTCTTCGATTGCTAAAGGCTATGGTGTTGATGCGGTGGCTGAATATTTAATTTCACAGAATATCACTAACTATATGGTTGATATTGGTGGTGAAGTAAGAACTCAAGGCGTGAATGGTAATGACAAGCTTTGGCGTATAGCGATTGAAAAACCGGCAAATGACGGCACAAAACAGAGTGTTCAGTTAATTATTGAGCCGGGTGACAACTCAATAGCCACTTCGGGTGATTATCGTAACTATTTTGAAGAAAATGGCGTCCGTTTTTCTCATACTATTGACCCAACCACAGGTCATCCTATTAAACATAATCTTGTTTCTATCACTGTGATTGTGCCAACTTGTATGAGTGCTGATGGTCTTTCAACAGGATTGAATGTTTTAGGGCCTGAAAAAGGGTTAGCTGTAGCAAACGAGCTAAATATTCCTGTCTTTATGATAGTGAAAACTGAAAATGGGTTTGAAGAGCGTTATAGTAAAGCATTCGCCCCATTCTTGAAAAAGTAGAATTTAAGGAGGGAAGGTTATGTTAAAAATATTTCTATTTGCCTTCATCTTATTCTTGATTGCCTTCTTTGGTATGGCATTAGGCTATATTGTCAAACGTAAAAGCCTTCAAGGTAGCTGTGGCGGTTTAGGTGCTATGGGCATAGAAAAAGAGTGCGATTGTCCAGAACCTTGTGATGCACGCAAAAAACGTATGGCAAAAGATGCAGCAAGAGAAGAATTGCTTAATAAAAATAGAATTCTTTAAATAAGATATAAAATAAAAAAAGAGTGGTGTATATGTTTACATCACTCTTTTTTATTTCTTTTAAAAACAAAGCTAAAAACGAGGGGTTATTCTTTTCTAAATGCTTTCATTTTTGCTGGCGAATCGACCATAACCGCATCAGCACCTAATTCTGTGGCTTGAATGTAATCTTTCTCTGTATTGATCCCAAAAAGGATAATATGAGCATTACCACCAGCACGAAAACAAGACATAGCATCTTTATCCCAACTTAAAACAGAGGCTGAGCGTGCTTCACCTAGTGTGTATTTCTCGACAACTTCTACTTTGCGGTGAAGTTCAAGTCCATACCAACGAGTCATATCTAAATTTTCAGGTAGTAGGCAAACATGGCTCATGGTGATATTGGCTAAAATATCACGAGTAATATCACGACTTTCAAAACGTTGTACATTTGTCGGTAAGGCATCAAGAAATGCGGTATTTGTAGAATAGACGCGAGTTCTATCCAATGCATTATGCTTACGAAGCACGGTGGTTAATGCTTCACTTTGGATTGCAGGATCCGCATCTGGTGATTTTAAATCAAGATAAAATTGTGTTGTGGGAAATTGCGCTAAAATTTCATCCAATGTCGGAATGGTGACACCTTTATTTCGATAAGGAAATTGTTGTGCTTCACCAAATTTATAGCCCGCATCCCATTGTTTCAGTTGCTGTGCAGTAAAGTCAGAAATACTACCTTGCCCATTTGTTAAGCTTTTTAAATCGCTAGGGCGATAAAGAACAGGGATTTTGTCTTTTGATAATTGGATCGTGATCCAAATTGCATCAGCTTGATTAGAGAGGGCTGTTTTTATAGCAATTTCAGTGTTTTCAGGGGCATCAGTTGTGCCACCACGGTGTGCGATAATTTTAGGAGATGCCATAAGAATTACAGAATAAAAAAAGAGAGAAATAGCGATGAATAATTTGATCATGAAAAATTATTTCCTTGTTTTATATATAGTTACAAAACAATATTTAAAATTAATGTAATTAATCAACAAGCCAAAACAATCTATCATCACTTTGTGACGATTCTATAAATAAAGAGACTAATTCAGATTTTTATGAGAAATACACCTCAATGGAGGGAGGTTAGAAGGAATAAAAATTGTAGTTAATATTTATTTACTGTATATTTAAACAGTGATAAAAAAGAGGTGATTGTATGCGTAAAATTATTCATGTTGATATGGATTGTTTTTATGCTGCGATTGAAATGCGAGATAATCCAGCACTAAAAGAGATCCCTATTGCGGTTGGTGGTAATGCTTCTAGCCGAGGTGTGATCTGCACGGCGAATTATCCTGCTCGTCGTTTTGGTGTCCGTAGTGCGATGTCAACAGCAACCGCGTTGAAGTTATGCCCTCACTTAAAAGTTTTATCTGGCAGAATGGCGCTTTATAAAGAGACATCAGCAAAGATCCGCCAAATTTTTTCTCGTTATACTCACCTTATTGAACCGCTTTCACTCGATGAAGCTTATCTTGATGTATCTAACAGTAAGCATTGTCACGGATCTGCAACGTTGATAGCGCAAGAAATTCGTCAACAAATTTTTGATGAGTTAGATCTTACTGCATCTGCGGGCATAGCACCGATTAAATTTCTCGCAAAAATCGCCTCTGATATTAATAAACCCAACGGGCAATTTGTTATTACACCCGAGCAAGTCGATGATTTTATTTTAAAATTGCCGCTTAATAAAATACCCGGTGTAGGTAAGGTGACATTTGCTCGTTTGCAAGAAATGGGGTTAGAAACTTGTGCTGATATTCGCCGTACTGATGTCATTTCTTTAGTCAAAGTGCTTGGGAAATTCGGTCAAAATTTATGGGAACGCAGCCATGGTATCGATGAGCGTGAAATAAACCCTGATAGGCTGAGAAAATCAGTCGGAGTGGAACGTACTTTTGCCTCAGATATTAATTCTTGGGATGATTGCTTGGCATTACTTGATGGGTTATATAGCGAATTAGAAAGGCGTCTTACAAAAGTGAAACCCGATTTAAGGATAGCAAGACAAGGCGTTAAACTAAAATTTGATGATTTTCAATTAACGACCCAAGAGCATACTCATCCTATTTTGGAAAAAGCCGATTTAATCAATATTGCTTACCAAGCATGGCATGAGCGCCGAAATGGTCGAGGTGTACGATTAATCGGATTTCATGTCACCTTGCAAGATCCACAAATAGAACGACAGCTTCTTTTAGCACTATAACAATTAAAAAAACCATAGCCGCTCAATAGAGAGGCTATGGTTAACACCGTTAATCTATGTAGTGAACCTATATAGTATTACCAGCGATAATTCATTGTTGCGGTCATTGTTCTGCCTATCCCATAAAAACATGCCGTATCACCAGCACAAGATGCCACATAGTGTTTATTCGCAATATTATTCATATTAAGCTGAATTTCTGCTCCCTTCAAAGAGGGGGATAGCTCACCTAATGAATAACCAATCATCGCATCGTAAAGAGTAACCGCGGGTACACTGACCGTATTTTTGGTATCGCCTTGAGATACACCCACATATCTCACACCAACACCAGCTTTAGCCCCATTAAATAGCCCTGATGTTTCATTATATTGACCCCAAAATGATGTCATATGCTTAGGAACTCTAGGGAGTTCTTTTCCTTGTGTTCCCGCAATAATGGTTTTTCTTACTTCTGTATGGGTATAAGCATAACTGCTGATAAAGGAAATATTTTCAGTTAATTGGCTATTAATTTGGGCTTCAATACCACGACTTCTAATTTCACCCACTGGCTCAAAATATGCTTTTTCAGCATTATAGTTGGTGACATTACGTTGTTGTAATTGATAAACAGAGAGTGTTGCTAATGTTTGTTCATTTGGTGTGAGGTATTTAACGCCCACTTCTAATTGACGGCCTTCGCTAGGCTCAAAAGGGGCACTTCCTGGGGCTCGGCGAGTTTGTAAATTAGGTTCAAACGAGGTGCTATAACTAATATAAGGAGAAATACCATTATCAAAAGAATATAAAAGCCCTGCGCGACCGGTTAATTTATGATCATCTTGTTGATCATCGCTTTTAGCTAAGAAATCATGGGTTCGAACTTGAGCCCAATCTTGGCGTAAGCCTGCAAGCAAGATCCAATTTTTCCATTGGATCTGATCTTGTAGATACAACCCAATTTGATCACGTTTTTGTCGCTGATCAGTCGCAGGTTTTTGTAAGCTCATATCAATTGGATAGTGATAGTTAGGATCACGCCAATCAAGATCGTACTCAGGCCCCATTGCACGGAGTAAATTATCTTGATCTTTACTCCACTGATAATCAATACCAGCAATCAAAGTATGATTAAGTTTTGCAGTAGTAAAGTCTGCTTGTAAACGAGTATCAATCCCTAAAGTATCAGTTTCTCTCTGCTCTTGTTGCGCACGGCGTTCAAGGACATAAGGGTTATCTTTTCTTAGAGATCCAAATACAAGGTATTTATATTTTTGATTAATATGACTATATCGAGCATTTTGTACAATTTTTAGTGAATCACTAAATTCGTGTTCAAATTCATAACCTATACCATATTGTTGACGCCATGATTTATGGTAATCAGGATTGTTGACATCAAAATTAAAGGGAATAGTACCAGCAGGCGTGCTTTTAACTGTACCATAGGCGGGTAAGAAGTTACGGTATCCCGCTTCAGGCTCTTGTTGAATAAAGCTTAATAGTGTTAAGCGAGTTTGCTCATTAGGTAAGAAAGTAATCGCAGGAGCAAGTGCAAAACGTTCTTCTTTATAGTTTTTTATTTGTGTGTGTTGTGTTTTTGCAATGCCGTTTAGACGATAAAGTACACGATTGTCATCACTTAATGCGCCTGAAAAATCAAAAGCGGTTTCTGCTAATTTATCATTGCCAGCTCGTACTTGAATGTGGCGAATAGGGGATGCCGTTGGTCTTTTACTTGTCATTGCAACAAGACCGCCAGGGTTTACTTGGCCATAAAGAACTGACGCAGGCCCTCTAACAACTTCAACGCGTTCTAATAACCATGGATCAATTGCGCCCGTTGATGATGAAGCTCCCATTCCATAGCTTAGACCGTCAAGAAAACGTGGCGCATAACTGTACCCACGAATAAAAACTTCATCATTACGATTAGAACTTCCACGATATTCTGTGAAAACTCCAGGTGTATAACGTAACGCCTGAGAAACAGAACTGACATCTTGGGCGTCCATTTGATCGCGCGTGATCACGCTAATGGATTGCGGTGTTTTTTCAATTTCAGTCGATGTTTTATTTGTTGATAATGTTTTTGTTGCTACAAAACCGGAAACAGGTGCTTGAGGATCTTGTGATGGAGATGCTGTGACAATTATCTTTTCAGGTGCATTTTGATTGACTGCTGCATGAATCTGAATAGAAAGTAAACTTAGAGGTAAAGCAAGAAAGAGGCGAGTAGCGCAATTTTTATTAGACACAATAGAACCCTTTGGTTTTTTATTATTTAACTTTAAATGCGGAAGCCATGAAAATACCATCCTGAAAATATTAACGCTAATGATAATGATTAGCATTCTATATATTTAATTTATTAAGATTTATTTTTTATTCCATAATGGAATAAGTAATTATGGAATTGGCTATATGAGGAATAAATTATGATCACTAAGGGAAATCGTAGGTATTTAGGAGAAATAAATTATTTTTTGTGATGACTTCAATCACAAAAAAACCCGCCAATTAAGCGGGTTTGATTATTAACACTAAAGCGAGATTATTTAGCAGGGATTGCTTTTAAAATCGCAGTTAATAATTGCCAGTATTGACCGACACTCTTAATGTGAACGCGTTCGTCTGGTGAGTGAGCACCACGGATTGTTGGTCCAATAGAAACCATATCCATATCTGGGTAAGGTTTTTTGAATAGACCACACTCAAGGCCTGCGTGGATAACCATGATGTTTGGCACTTTATCAAACAGTTGTTGGTAAGTGTCACGAACTAAATGCATAACAGGGGAGTCTGCATCGGGTTTCCAACCTGGGTAACCGCCTTTGGTTTCGATATCGGCTTTAGCCAGTTTGGCTAATGCTGTCAGCATGCTAACAACATAGGTTTTACCGCTATCAATTAGAGAACGAATTAAGCATAGGATCTCGACTTTATCGTCAACAATGCTCACAACACCTACGTTTAATGATGTTTCAACAACGCCTTCAACATCGTCACTCATACGAATAACGCCATTTGGCATCGCATTAAGTAGGTTGATTAAGCGTTCTTGGCAATCTGCTGTGAAAACTTTTTTATCTGTTGTTGTATCAATTAGTTCAACTTTCAGATTTTTTTCAACAATAGCTAATTCTGTTTTTAACAGCGCTTCAAATTTCGCTTTTACTGCATCTAGCTGGCTTGCTTTATCTGCTGGAATTGCAAAAACAATGTTTGCTTCACGAGGGATCGCATTACGCAGTGTACCACCGTGGAAATCAATTAATTTTAGCGACAATTCTTCTGCATGACCCGCTAAGAAACGCGCTAATAATTTATTTGCGTTACCTAAACCTAAATGGATATCACCACCAGAGTGACCACCATTTAATCCTTTTAGAACGAGTTGTTTAACAACGTGGTCTGCTGGGATTGCATCGTAAGAAAGGTTTACTGTGGTTTTAACATCAATACCACCCGCACAACCCATGTAGATTTCACCTTCTTCTTCAGAGTCTGTGTTGATAAGAATATCAGCTTGTAACCAACCTGGTTGTAAACCAAACGCACCGTCCATGCCGGTTTCTTCAGTCATCGTTAGTAGTACTTCTAATGGACCGTGCTTAACAGTATCGTCAGCTAAAACCGCTAATGCAGATGCCATACCTACGCCATTGTCAGCACCTAATGTTGTGCCTTTCGCTTTGATCCATTCACCGTCGATGTAAGGTTGAATTGGATCTTTTGTGAAGTCGTGAACTGTATCGTTGTTTTTTTGTGGCACCATATCTAAGTGTGCTTGTAAAACAACGGCTTTACGATCTTCCATGCCTTTAGTTGCTGGTTTACGAATTAAAATATTGCCAACTGCATCGCGCTGTGCAAAAAGACCTTTTTCACTAGCCCAAGAAAGAATATGGGAAGCTAAGGCTTCTTCATGATGTGATGGATGTGGAATCGAACAAATTTTTGCAAAAATATCCCATAGTGGTTGTGGGGATAGAGTAGATAGTTCAGACACGATGGATCTCCTCTAACAGCATCTGTGTTATTGATAGCCTACCGCTTTTTTAAGGGTTAGCTTTATTATTCTGAGCGTTATACGCCAATATAGTTGAGAATATCACTTTCTTCTGATGAATGCGTCATTCTATTCACATCTCTATCTAAGAAATTAGATCTCTATTTTGTATTTATTTTTCATATAGTTTGTTTTTTAATCAGAAATAGGTATTACAGAAAAAAATGAGGATAATCTCACCTGTTTTCACGTTTTCTCTGGTTTTTAGGCGCTCAAATCACTATAATCTCGCGCAACCTTTTTTTCCGCAAAAAAGCTTCTCTCGAAATTCAAGTAGCTAGGATCACAATATTATGAGCGAAAAATATGTTGTAACGTGGGATATGTTGCAAATACATGCCCGTCAATTGGCGCAACGTTTATTACCAGTCGAACAGTGGACCGGCATTATTGCTGTCAGCCGTGGGGGATTAGTCCCTGCTGCATTACTTGCTCGTGAATTAGGTATCCGTCATGTGGATACAGTCTGCATTTCTAGCTATGACCATGATCATCAGCGTGATCTCAAAATCTTAAAAAAAGCAGAAGGTGATGGTGAAGGCTTTATCGTTGTTGACGATTTAGTTGATACGGGGGGGACAGCTAAAGTTATCCGTGACATGTACCCAAAAGCGCATTTCGTCACTATCTTTGCAAAACCTGAAGGGCGTCCTTTAGTGGATGATTTTGTGGTTGATATTCCGCAAAATACATGGATTGAACAGCCTTGGGATATGGGTGTTGCCTTTATTCCGCCTGTTTGCGATCAATAATAAGTTGATAGCATTCGTTTTGCTGTTTTAATCGAGATCCTCGCTTAGGCGGGGATTTTGGTTTTTAAGCTTTTTTCTCTTCCTTTTTATATGTATTCGTGCGATCGCTTGTCGTGATACACATTGTTCCAGTCGATTTCATGCTATGATAAAGCCAGTCTTTTAAGCCCTTTATACGATATCCACTGATTTGAAGAGTGATATGGCAAACAATACGAATCTTTCTGAAACTTTATTTAAGCCACGAGCAAAACACGCTGAGACTTCAACGCTAATTCAGTATACCCATCCCAAATCGAATATTAATACCTATACTGTGCTTAATGGTACAAGCCAGCAAAATTGGTATAGGACTATTCAACGTTTACTTTGGATTTGGCGTGGAATTTCGCCTATTGAAATAGAAGAAGTGTTAAGTCGAATTGCGGTACAGGATGCTCCTCGTAGTGACGATAAATTTATTGATACCGTTGTAGGATATCGTAAAGGAGGTTGGTCATTTGAGTGGTCACATCAAGCGATGATCTGGCAACAAAAAGCATTACGTGAAGAGTCTGGTGATACCGCAGCTGATTGTTGGTTACAAGCAGCTCATCTTTATAGCATTGCCGCATATCCCTTTATTAATGGTGATTTCTTAGCAGATCAAGCCGTTACCTTGTCGATGAAAGCCTTTGAGAATGCGACAAAATTTTCCTCTTTTGACGTAAAAAAACTGACATTTAAATTAGAGGGGAAAGGAACGACAACGGGTTTTCTGCATTTACCAAAAGATTGTAGAGGTCCTTATCCTACCGTGTTATTTTGTGGTGGATTAGACGGCTTACAAAGTGATTACGTCAGCTTCTTCCGTGATTATCTTTCCCCAAAAGGTATTGCAATGTTAACACTGGATATGCCAGGAATTGGTTATTCAGTAAAACAAAAACTAACGGAAGATACATGCCAATTACAAGGTGAAGTGCTAAAACAACTTTCTGAAGTGCCTTGGATTGATCATACTCGCGTTGGTGTAATGGGCTTTCGCTTTGGTGGTAATATAGCTGTGCGTTTAGCTTATATCTACCCTAAATTGATTAAAGGTGTTGTTGCTTTAGGCCCATTGATCCACGCTTTCTTTACTCAAGCTGAATTGCAGAAAAAAATTCCTGTGATGTATCTTGATGTGTTAGCAAGTCGTTTAGGATTATGGAATATCGATGAGAATAATCTTCGATTGTCGTTGAGCAGTTACTCCCTGAAAAACCAAGGGTTGATTGGACGACGCATGCCTGTTCCGATGATGGGTGTCTATTGGAAAGGGGATGATATGAGCCCTAAAGAGGATTCGCAATTAATTGCTCGTTCTTCTATGGATGGTGACATTCTTGCTATTAATGACAAACCGCTTTATGAAGGTTTAGAGCTTGCGCTACAAAAAAGCGCAGATTGGATCTATGATAAATTAATATAATTAATTTTGAACAATAACTTGCTAATTATATTAGATTATATAACAGTAGAGTTTCTAAGGAGACTGAATTTATGACTTCATCTTTGAACCCTACCCGAGGTAAGTTATTAAAGCGTTTTGCTCAAATCGGTCCATATATCCGAGAGCAACAATGCCAAGAGAGCCAGTTCTTTTTTGACTGTTTAGCCGTTTGTGTCAATAAAAAAGTCGCGCCAGAAAAACGAGAGTTTTGGGGCTGGTGGATGGAATTAGAACGTAATAATGAGCAGCTCATTTATCATTATCAAATTGGGCTATTCGATAAAAATGGTGATTGGCTTCATCAGAACATAAGTAAGAATGATGTTGTTGAGTCAATCAATGAAACACTCATTCGTTTTCATGAATTTCTTCAATTAGCCGTGAGTGAATTAGAAATGACACTCATCCCAGATGAAAAAATGAACAATTTTCCTCTTCCTATTCAGCCCTAATTTTGTGTTAGGGCAACTTTTCATAGATTTTGCGTTATGTCAGTTGGCATAACGCTTCTCTCCTGATAAAACTGTGTATTATCTTTTTAAATAATCAACAAGAATGGTAAATGTTATGAATAGCAGCCAAACGCTGGTTGTTAAATTAGGGACAAGTGTACTTACTGGTGGTTCACGACGTCTGGATCAGTCTCATATTGTTGAGCTGGTTCGCCAATGTGCTAAACAACACGAAAAAGGTCATCGGATTATCATTGTCACTTCAGGTGCAATTGCTGCTGGACGTGAGTATTTGAATTACCCTGATCTGCCCGCAACGATTGCCTCAAAACAGTTGCTTGCCGCTGTGGGGCAAAGTGCTTTAATTCAAGTATGGAAACAGTTATTTGCTATCTATGGTATTCATATTGGTCAAATGCTATTAACGCGTGCTGATATAGAAGATAGAGAACGTTTCTTAAATGCACGTGATACATTACATGCGCTGTTAGATAACCATATTATCCCCGTTATCAATGAAAATGATGCTGTTGCTACGGCAGAAATAAAAGTGGGTGACAACGATAACTTATCAGCATTAGCGGCTATTTTAGGTGGTGCAGATAAACTGTTATTATTGACAGATATTGAAGGGCTTTATACGGCGGATCCTCGCAGTAATCCAGATGCTAAATTGATCCCAGAAGTTTTTGATATCAATGATGAGTTACGCCAAATGGCTGGTGATAGCGTATCAGGTTTAGGTACGGGCGGTATGGCAACAAAACTGCAAGCAGCAACCGTTGCTGGGCGTGCGGGGATTGATGTTGTTATCGCAGCTGGTGTGCAACCGGAAGTTATCGCGAAAGTTATTAATGGTGAATCTGTTGGCACATTATTTCATGGCCTAAAAAGCCCATTAGAAGCGCGTAAACGGTGGATCTTTGGTGCGCCAATTGCAGGTGTAATTGTGGTTGATGAAGGGGCTGAAAACGCCATTAAAGAAAAAGGTAGCTCCCTTTTACCAAAAGGTATTAAAGAAATTAAAGGCGATTTTTCTCGTGGATGTGTCATCCGAATCCAAAGTTTACAAGGTAAAGATCTCGCTCATGGTGTTGCACACTATAATAGTGATGCGCTGCGTCTAATTGCTGGACACCATTCACAAGAAATTAGTCAAATTTTAGGTTACGAGTATGGCAGTGTTGCCGTACATCGTGATGATATGATTGTTAGCTAAGGAGCCTTCTGATGTTAGAACAAATGGGGAAATCGGCAAGAGAAGCATCTTGGCATTTAGCTCAACTATCAACAGAGCAGAAAAATCAGGCATTATTAGTCATGGCTGATTTATTAGAACAACAAGAAGCTTCAATTCTTGCAGCAAATGAAAAAGATATGCAAGCAGCTCGTGAAGCGAATATCAATGCCGCTATGCTTGATCGTTTATTACTTAATTCTGCACGTTTAAAAGCAATTGCAGATGATGTACGACAAGTGTGTCGCTTAGAAGATCCAGTGGGTCAAGTTATTGATGGTCGCATGTTAGATAGCGGTTTACGTTTAGAGCGTCGTCGTGTGCCGTTAGGGGTGGTGGGCGTTATTTATGAAGCTCGCCCTAATGTCACAATAGATGTGGCTTCTTTATGTTTAAAAACAGGTAATGCGGCTATTCTTCGTGGTGGAAAAGAAACCCATCATACTAACCAAGCGGTTGTTGCTGTTATTCAACAAGCATTAGAAAAATGTGGTATTCCTGCTGGCGCTATTCAGGCGATTGATAAGCCTGATCGCGAGTTAGTCGCTAGAATGCTAAAAATGGATGAGTATATTGATATGCTTATTCCACGAGGTGGTGCAGGATTGCATAAACTTTGCCGTGAACAATCAACCATTCCTGTTATCACTGGTGGTATTGGCGTTTGCCATACTTTTGTGGATGAAAGTGCGGATTTAGAAAAAGCATTAACGGTTATCATCAATGCAAAAGTACAACGTCCAAGTGCGTGTAATTCTTTAGAAACGCTCTTAGTACACGAAAATATTGCTGAGTTATTTTTGCCTCAGTTAAGTGATGCTATGGCAGCTCAAAAGGTAACTTTGCATTCAAGTGAGAAGGCTTTGCCAGGGTTGAAAAAAGGCGGAGCTACTGTTGTTGTTGTGAAAGATGAAGATTATTGTGATGAATGGTTATCACTTGATTTGAATGTAGAAGTCGTGGGTGGGTTAACGGAGGCAATTAACCATATTCGTCGTTATGGCACAGCACACTCTGATGCTATTTTAACGCAATCTCTTGCTAATGCTGATCGTTTTGTTCGTCAAGTTGACTCAGCTGCTGTGTATGTTAATGCGAGTACACGCTTTACTGATGGTGGACAGTTTGGTTTAGGTGCTGAGGTTGCTGTGAGTACACAGAAATTACATGCTAGAGGACCAATGGGATTAGACGCCTTAACGACCTATAAATGGATTGGTTACGGTGATAATACAATTCGTAGCTAATTGTTGAGAAGATGCAATAAGCCACACTCTTTTAAAGTGTGGCTTTATTTTTTTGTTACATCAGGTATGATGTTTTATACTTTACAATATGTAAATTTTTTATTACACCCCCTTAAAGGGAACACGCTATGGAGATAGTGCATTTTATGGATAGTACAATTTACCTTATCGGACCTAGAGGTGCAGGAAAAACAACAGTAGGTAAAGCACTTTCCCTTACTTTAAATTATAGATTCATTGATACGGATGATTGGATAACTAAGAAATATCAACAAACTATATCTTTAATGGTTCAGGAAAAAGGTTGGGATTTTTTTCGTCAAACTGAGTCAGAAGCATTAGTTGAAGTTAGCCTGCCTAACCAAGTTATCTCAACAGGAGGGGGGATGATTTTAGCAGATGAAAATCGTGCTTATATGAAATCTTCAGGTGTTATTATTTATTTACAAGCATCTCTTGAAACGTTAGTTGAGCGTT
Source organism: Proteus vulgaris (assembly GCF_033708015.1). Lineage (NCBI taxonomy): Bacteria > Pseudomonadati > Pseudomonadota > Gammaproteobacteria > Enterobacterales > Morganellaceae > Proteus > Proteus vulgaris. The sequence goes on from NZ_CP137920.1 coordinate 1,027,422, forward strand.
TGTCCCAAGATCCAAATGAAGCCCAAAGACCAAGTTTGACGGGGAAAACGTTAATTTCAGAAATGAATGACGTTTTGGCTAAACGTGAACCTTTATATTTGCAATGTGCTGATATTATTGTTGATGCGGGATTACCTATAAATGAAATAATTGAGGGAATTCTCGCAAAACTCACTAAATGATTAAGTAGTCATCTGATATACAGGATAAAACAGGGAACATCTATTTTATTTTCATCACATCCTATTTATAGTAAGGCTAATTATAGCAAAATGAGATATGGATATGATGTTGATAGCGTTTTTTAAAACACTATTTAGATTCTTATTTAGAATAAGAATTGAAGGACTTGTTAATCAGTTTTCACAATATGAAAAATGTATAATTACGCCAAACCATACTTCTTTTATTGACGGTATATTATTACGTTTATTCCTGCCAATTAATCCGGTGTTTGCTGTTTATACCTCTGTTGCTTCTGCAAAAACAACAAGATGGTTAGGTCGTTATGCTGACATCGTGCCTTTAGATCCCGCCAACCCAATGGCTGTGCGTCAATTAGTTAAAGAAGTGGATAAAGGTCGTCCTGTTGTGATTTTCCCTGAAGGAAGGATCACAGTAACAAATGGTTTGATGAAAATTTATGAGGGTGCTGCTTTTATTGCCGCAAAATCAGGTGCTAAAGTTGTTCCTGTTAGAATTGAAGGGGTTGAATTTAGTTATTTCTCACGAGTCCGTAAAAGTTTACAAGTAAAGTCTCACCTTTTTCCTAAAATCACTATCAAGGTGCTTCCTGCGGTTGAATTACCGATGCCAAAAGTGGAAAAATCTTCTGAGCGTCGTCGATTAGCGGGTGAAGCTATGCGTGATATCATGATGGAAGCCATCATGCAAACTCGCCCCAATATCACGTTGTATGAAGCATTCTTACAGGCAATGTCTCAATATGGTCGGTTTAGTCCACTCATTTCTGATATCAATTTAAAAGAAGATTCTTATCAAGGGTTACTGAAAAAAACACTCGGGATCAGTCGATTAATTGAACGCTATACTGAACCGAAAGAGCGTATAGGTTTACTGCTTCCAAATACAACAGTCACTGCAGCGGCACTATTAGGTGCAACAATGCGTCAACGTGTTGTGGCAATGCTTAATTATACAGCGGGTAGTTTAGGTGTACAAAATGCGATGAAAGCCGCATCAATTAAAACTATCTTTACATCACGCCAGTTTTTAGAGAAAGGGAATTTATTACATATTCCTGAGCAAACGCCAGAAGCTAATTGGATTTATCTTGAGGATCTAAAAGATACGGTCACGAGTGAAGATAAACGCTGGATCCTCAAACATCTCATTACGCCTCAAAAAGCGATGTTACCGCAAGATGCTCATGAAGCAGCCGTTATTCTATTTACATCAGGATCTGAAGGAACACCTAAAGGTGTTGTTCATAGCCATTCAAGTTTATTAGCTAACGTTGACCAAATTCGTGCTATTGCTGATTTTTCACCGAAAGACAAATTTATGTCAGCATTACCGTTATTCCATGCCTTTGGTTTAACTGCCTGTCTGCTAACCCCAATTTGCTTGGGGGCGCGCGTTTTTCTTTATCCAAGCCCGCTACACTATCGAGTCGTACCTGAATTAGTCTATGACCAAAACTGTACAGTATTATTTGGAACATCAACCTTTTTAGGAAACTACGGGAAATTTGCCCATCCTTATGATTTTGCCAGAGTAAGATATGTGGTCGCTGGAGCTGAAAAGCTTTCTGAATCAACTCGTATTTTATGGCAAGAGAAATTTGGTATTCGTATTTTAGAAGGCTATGGCGTAACAGAATGTGCACCCGTTGTGTCAATCAATGTGCCTATGAGTGCCAAAGCGCATACAGTAGGTCGTTTATTACCGGGTATGGAAGGGCGTTTAATTCCAATGAATGGTATTACTGACGGCGGTAGACTACAACTACGTGGTCCTAACGTTATGATGGGATACTTGCGTGTAGAATCACCTGAAAAATTGGAAGTGCCTGTCGCAACCAATGCTGAAGGTATTGACGAAGAAGGTTGGTACGATACAGGTGATATTGTGGCTATTGATAGCGAAGGTTTTTGTACTATTAAAGGACGTGTAAAACGCTTTGCAAAAATTGCGGGTGAAATGGTTTCTCTTGAAGGTGTTGAGCAACTTGCACGTAAAGCATCTAAAGGTGAACATGCTGTTGTGACAATAAGTGATAAACGCAGAGGCGAATCATTAGTACTGTTCACAACCGATAATCAATTAGATCGTAGTACGCTGTCTGCATTGGCAAAATCGGAAGGTGTTGCTGAAATTTCTGTACCAAAGGATATTCGTTTTATCAAAGAAATTCCTGTTTTAGGAAGTGGGAAAACGGATTTTGTCTTATTGAAGAAACGTGCTGAACAGGAAAATAATTAATGTCTGAGAATATTAGCCAGCCTCCTTTAATGAGTAGAGGAATGAAAGCGGTATTAATATCGCAATTTCTTTCTGCGTTTGCTGACAATGCATTATTGTTTGCGATCCTTGCTCAGTTCAAATCGGCACTTTATCCAGAGTGGAGCCAACCTGTTTTACAAATGGTTTTTGTGCTGGCTTTTATTCTTTTAGCACCTTTTGTAGGGCAATTTGCTGATCGTAATCCTAAAGGTAGGGTAATGCTCAGTGGTAACCTTTTAAAATTTATCGGCGCATTTCTTATCTGTGTTGGCTCTGATCCTTTCCTTGGTTATGCATTAGTAGGAATTGGTGCTGCTGTTTATTCCCCTGCTAAATATGGCATTTTAGGTGAATTAACAGATGGTGAGCGTTTAGTTAAGGCGAATGGCTTAATGGAAGCTTCTACCATTGCGGCTATTTTGTTGGGATCAGTCATTGGTGGTTTACTCTCAGATTGGAGCATTGTTTTTGCATTAGGTGTTTGTGCAGTAATGTATGCTTTAGCTGTATTTGTTAACTTTGGTATACCTAAATTATCAGCTGCTCAAATTGGTCGTGGTTGGAGCATTAAAAAAATGTTCACGCAGTTTCTTGAGGCTACACGTACTTTATGGGCTGATAAAGAAAGTCGCTTTTCTTTAGTGGGAACCAGCATGTTTTGGGGCGCAGGAGTAACATTGCGCTTTTTGCTTGTTCAGTGGGTACCTATTGCTCTTGGTATGACTGATAATACAACACCGACTGTATTAAATGCGATGGTTGCTATTGGTATTGTAGTCGGTGCTGGATTAGCGGCTAAATTTGTGACACTGAAAACAGTACGTCGTTGTATGCCTGCTGGTATTTTAATTGGTCTTGGGGTTGTTTACTTCTCATTGCAAACCTCAATTATTCCATCCTACCTAATTCTTATCATCATCGGTATTTTTGGTGGCTTCTTTGTCGTGCCATTAAATGCGTTATTACAGAATAAAGGAAAGCACAGTGTAGGGGCTGGTAATGCTATCGCTGTACAAAACTTAGGTGAAAATACCGCAATGCTATTAATGCTTGGACTGTTCTCACTGGTTACAAGCATTGGTGTCTCTGTTGTTGCTATTGGAATTGGTTTTGGTGCTATCTTTGCCCTTGCAATTGGTGGTTTATGGTTATGGGATTGCACCAGAAAGAAATCTTAAACAGTGGGATTTAGAATAGAGGTTAGATGAACCTTAATGATAAATTACGATGAAATGACCCGCCTAAGTATTGAAGTGGGTAAAGCGTTACTTGAAAAGAAAAGTACGATAACAACGGCTGAATCTTGCACTGGTGGATGGATTGCGAAAGTAATCACTGATATTTCTGGAAGTTCTGAATATTATCACCGTGGCTTTGTCACATATAGCAATGAGGCAAAGCATGAAATGATCGGTGTAGATAAACAAACTTTGCTTAAATACGGCGCGGTGAGTGAGGAAGTTGTTCTTCAAATGGCTAAGGGGGCGCTGACAACAGCTAATGCAGATTTTGCAGTGTCTGTTAGCGGTATTGCAGGCCCTGGTGGTGGTAGTGAAGAAAAACCTGTTGGTTTAGTTTGGTTTGGTTTTGCAATGAAAACATCAACAGGCATTCAAACTAAGGCAAAACACTGTATATTCAATGGTTCACGAGAACAAGTAAGAGCTGAATCTGTTATTTTTTCTTTAAAATCAATCCTTAAAGAAATTATTAATAATTAACTTGATACTGTATGATTATACAGTATAATGAGTTTCAACAAGCAAAATCATATACGTTTTAATGGTAGTGACCCATATTGATGTTTCACTGCCCAGAGGGAGATAACATGGCTATTGATGAAAACAAACAAAAAGCATTGGCCGCAGCACTTGGTCAAATTGAAAAGCAATTTGGTAAAGGGTCTATCATGCGTCTGGGCGAAGATCGTTCCATGAACGTTGAAACCATCTCTACGGGTTCTTTATCATTAGACGTTGCTTTAGGTGCTGGTGGTTTACCACGTGGTCGTATTGTTGAAATCTATGGTCCTGAATCTTCAGGTAAAACAACGTTAACATTACAAGTTATTGCTGCCGCTCAACGTGAAGGTAAAATTTGTGCATTTATCGATGCTGAGCATGCTTTAGATCCTATCTACGCTAAAAAACTAGGCGTAGATATTGATAATCTACTGTGTTCTCAGCCTGATACAGGTGAACAAGCCTTAGAAATTTGTGATGCATTATCTCGTTCTGGCGCTGTTGATGTTATTGTTGTTGACTCCGTTGCTGCTTTAACGCCGAAAGCAGAAATTGAAGGTGAGATTGGTGATTCACATGTTGGTTTAGCGGCTCGTATGATGAGCCAAGCTATGCGTAAATTAGCTGGTAATCTGAAAAACTCCAACACATTGCTTATTTTCATCAACCAAATTCGTATGAAAATTGGGGTTATGTTTGGTAACCCTGAAACCACTACAGGTGGTAATGCGCTTAAATTCTACGCATCGGTTCGCTTAGACATTCGTCGTATCGGCTCGGTTAAAAATGGTGATGAAGTCGTTGGTAGTGAAACACGCGTAAAAGTGGTGAAAAACAAAATTGCAGCACCATTTAAACAGGCTGAATTCCAAATTATGTATGGCGAAGGTATCAATACCTTTGGTGAACTCATTGATTTAGGTGTTAAACATAAATTGGTAGAGAAAGCCGGTGCATGGTACAGCTATAACGGTGAGAAAATTGGTCAAGGTAAAGCCAATGCAACGACTTACCTAAAAGAACACCCTGAAATGTATGATGAGTTAAACACTAAACTACGTGAAATGTTATTAAATCATGCAGGCGAATTTACTAGTGCGGCTGATTTTGCTAACAATGGTGATGATGCGACAGATATTGAAGAAACAGAATAATAATCTTTTTCCAATATCTAAATTACTAAATTGAATGTGTATTAAAACATATTACGGTTATCGTAGTTGTAAACCACTAGTCAATTAATGTGATTTAACTCACTCAAAAAGGAAGCTCTAAAACGGCTTCCTTTTTACTGCATGTTGCTTTTTTCATTTAAAAAGAGGCAAAAAATTAGTCTTATTTTGTTTTCTTTTTATAAAAATAGCCTTTAACACTACTTTATTGAATATAACGATATTTTTTACTGATTCATTTTATATTGTTATATGAATTTTTATATAGTGAAATTTTGGTGATATATCCATGCTATTAAATAATTAAAATAAGAATCATTACGATGATCTGGTTGCACCAGATAATAAATAATTGACCTATAAAGATAAATACCTTCAATATATTTGGATCTAATTTAAGTTGTATTTAGAGGTTTGCTAAGATGTAAGGTCACTTTTATACAGATAAGCGCTTTTATTTTAGTAAGTTATCGCACGTTTAGTCTCTTTTTTAAGTAATAGTGCTTATGTGTTTATGACTAATAACAATGAGAAGAAACGATTGTTCAGAGAAAAGAAACGTATAGAGAGTAATCTTGCAAAAAATCAGTAATAACAAATACTTTTTAATAATTACAAAATGAAAATACTTTAAATTGATAACATTTTCTAAGATAATTGCTCTTAAATAGAGAAAAGTCCCATCCTCAAATAACAATCCCACTTTCAGAAAAAAACTAGACGATTTACAATGTCAACACGAATAAGTTTATCGGGGGTTTTACTTCTGGCAGAAGAAATTCTATCTTATCCCTACTTATGTATTCGTTGGCTAAGTAGAGGTAACAATAAACCTCCTCTAACTAGATTTCTAATTTCTGTTTTTCCAGCTTGATTTCGGGATAATTATGAGCAAAAGCACCGCTGAGATCCGTCAGGCGTTTCTCGACTTTTTTCATACTAAAGGACATCAAATAGTACCTAGCAGTTCTTTGGTTCCAAATAACGATCCAACATTGCTGTTTACAAACGCAGGGATGAACCAATTCAAAGATGTATTTCTTGGATTGGATAATAGACCTTATTCCCGAGCGACAACCGCGCAACGCTGTGTGCGCGCAGGTGGTAAACATAACGATTTAGAAAATGTGGGTTATACCGCTCGTCACCATACCTTTTTTGAAATGCTAGGTAATTTCAGCTTTGGTGACTACTTCAAACATGATGCAATCAACTTTGCTTGGGAATTATTAACAGGCAAAGAGTGGTTTAACTTACCTAAAGAAAGACTTTGGGTAACGGTATATGCCACAGATGATGAAGCTTATGATATCTGGAATAAAGAAATTGGTATTCCAGCAGAAAGAATAATCCGTATTGGTGATAACAAAGGCGCACCATTTGCATCAGATAACTTCTGGCAAATGGGGGATACAGGCCCTTGTGGACCTTGTACTGAAATATTTTATGATCATGGTGACCACATTTGGGGCGGGCCTCCAGGATCACCAGAAGAAGACGGCGATCGCTATATTGAAATTTGGAACATCGTCTTCATGCAATTTAACCGTAAGTCAGACGGTACAATGGATCCCTTACCAAAACCTTCTGTTGATACTGGAATGGGGTTAGAGCGTATTACCGCTGTTTTACAACATGTTAACTCTAACTATGACATTGATTTATTCCGTTCTTTAATTAAATCTGTTGCACAGGCGACTAATGCAACGGATTTAGAGAATAAATCCTTACGCGTTATTGCCGACCATATTCGTTCTTGTTCATTCCTTATTTGCGATGGTGTTATCCCTTCTAATGAAGGTCGAGGTTATGTTCTACGTCGTATTATTCGTCGTGCAGTACGCCATGGCTATATGCTTGGTGCAAAAGATACCTTCTTCTATAAGTTAGTCGCTCCATTAATTGATGTTATGGCAGAAGCGGGTGAAGAATTAAAACGTCAACAAGCTATCGTTGAAAAAGTATTAAAAACGGAAGAAGAGCAATTTGCTCGTACATTAGAACGTGGTCTTCAATTATTAGATGAAGAGCTTGCTCAATTAACAGATGACGTTCTTCCGGGAGAAACCGCTTTCCGTCTTTATGATACATATGGTTTCCCTCTCGATTTAACTGCTGATGTTTGCCGTGAAAGAAATATCAAGGTTGATGAAAAGGGTTTCGACGTCGCGATGGAAGAGCAACGTAAACGTGCTCGTGAATCTAGCGGCTTTGGTACTGACTATAATAGTCTAATCAAAGTGGATAGCCGCAGTGAGTTCTCTGGCTATGAGCATAATGAACAGCAGGGCACTATTACCGCTATTTTCCATAATGGACAATCAGTCACTGAATTAAAAGCGGGCGAAGAAGGTATTATCTTCTTAAATAAAACCGCATTTTATGCAGAGTCTGGTGGTCAAGTTGGTGATAAAGGTGTTCTGACAGGTAAAAATAGCCTGTTTGAAGTCACAGATACGCAAAAATACGGTAAAGCTATTGGTCATATTGGTAAAGTTAACGTAGGGTCATTTATTGTTAACCATAAAATCAATGCCACTATTGATATTGCTCGTCGTGATGCTATCCGTTTAAATCACTCGGCGACGCACTTATTGCACGCAGCATTGCGCCAAGTTCTGGGTACGCATGTGACCCAAAAAGGTTCCTTAGTTAACGATAAATATTTGCGTTTTGATTTTTCTCATTTTGAAGCCGTTAAACCAGAACAATTACGAGAAATTGAAGATATTGTAAATGCGCAAATCCGTCTTAACTCACCCGTTATTACTGAGTTAATGGATCTTGAAGATGCGAAAGAAAAAGGTGCGATGGCGCTCTTTGGTGAGAAATACGACGAACGTGTTCGTGTTTTAACAATGGGTGACTTCTCCACTGAGCTTTGTGGTGGTACCCACGCTTCTAGAACGGGTGATATTGGTTTATTCCGCATTGTCAGTGAGTCAGGTACGGCTGCGGGTATTCGCCGTATTGAGGCGATTACCGGTATTGCGGCAATTGAGAGTGTCCATGAACAATCAGATCTTATCTCTCTAGTTGCACAAGTTCTAAAAAGTGATGGTACAAACTTGGTCGAAAGAATCAAAACAGTCCAAGAAAAATATCGTTTATTGGAAAAAGAACTCCAACAACTAAAAGATCAGCAAGCTGCCCAAGAGAGTTCTTCTTTAGGTAGCCAAGCTAAAAACGTGAAAGGTATCAAACTTTTAGTTCGTGAGCTTAATGGTGTTGAGCCAAAAATGTTAAGAACAATGGTTGATGATTTAAAAAATCAATTAGGTTCTGCAATTATTGTGCTTTCTACTATTTCTGATGGTAAAGTGAGCTTAATTGTTGGGGTCACTAAAGATTTAACTGCTAAAGTTAAAGCTGGTGAGCTAATTAGTTTTGTAGCACAGCAAATTGGCGGTAAAGGTGGCGGTCGCCCTGATATGGCTCAAGCGGGTGGTACTGACGTAGAAGCCTTACCAGTAGCTTTGGCAAGTGTTGACGAGTGGGTTGAATCGCATTTGTAAGCGATCACAACCTGAAAAAAGGCGCTATCCCTGTTTGTATAAGGATAGCGCCTTATAGAGATGTTGATAATCCGTTAAATAATCAATCGCTAAATTTATATTTTGTTATGAAGTATAGGTTACTTGTGATAAAAAATGATTATACGAATTGACAATGTATGATGGATAATGGCCGGGAAATTCTAGAGACCCGACTCTTGTAAATTTTCAAGGAGCAAAGAATGCTTATTCTAACTCGTCGAGTTGGTGAAACGCTTATGATAGGCGATGATGTGACCGTAACCGTTTTAGGGGTTAAAGGTAATCAGGTACGGATTGGCGTAAATGCACCCAAAGAAGTATCTGTCCATCGTGAAGAGATCTATCAACGAATTCAGGCCGAGAAAACTCAGCCTACTGATAACTACTAAACCCATTCCTATTTTTTAGTTAGTTACAATTCATTCGTAAGCGTCCACACTTTTGCCGGGTTTGGGCGCTTTTCTCTTTATAAGACTTTTGATTCCCTTCTTTGTTCCTATCTTTGCTCTTCTTGAGCTGTATTTATTATTACACTATCCGTTTATTCTGATTGACAGAATTGAAAGTCTTTTTACCTCTAATCATTCGCTTCATAATTATTTGATGTGCGAATAAATTTATTTACTAAGAGAATAAAATACTTGAATGATTTTTCATCAGCGATATCATTGTGTTTAGCACTTTTTTAGCTAATCTTGATGATAAACGCATCAGTTTGTTTGTGAAGTGTTCAAACAAACGTATATTCGTAAAAAGTTGAGAAAAATTGTTTGACTTCTTAGGCTGAGAAAGTAATATGTGCGCCACACAGAGACGAGATGTTCAGTAGGAACTTCTTCGAGTGGTTCTAAATATGGTGAGATGGCCGAGAGGCTGAAGGCGCTCCCCTGCTAAGGGAGTATGCGGTCAAAAGCTGCATCGAGGGTTCGAATCCCTCTCTCACCGCCATTTAGATTTGCATCCTTAGCTCAGCTGGATAGAGTACTCGGCTACGAACCGAGCGGTCGGAGGTTCGAATCCTCCAGGATGCACCATATTCCAACCCCATGATTAACGTATGGGGTTTTTATTTTGGTGCAAATGGTGAATAATTTGCATTAAAAGAGTAAAGTATTAAAACGGCGCATCCTTAGCTCAGCTGGATAGAGTACTCGGCTACGAACCGAGCGGTCGGAGGTTCGAATCCTCCAGGATGCACCATCTTATTACTCAGATTGCCAATTGCAATATGAGTTGCTAGAAAAAACTACGATGCATCCTTAGCTCAGCTGGATAGAGTACTCGGCTACGAACCGAGCGGTCGGAGGTTCGAATCCTCCAGGATGCACCATCTTTTATTAGATATTTTAGTTTAATTATTTTTAGCAAAACGTCAGACCTGCATCCTTAGCTCAGCTGGATAGAGTACTCGGCTACGAACCGAGCGGTCGGAGGTTCGAATCCTCCAGGATGCACCATTTTAAAAGCCTCGCTAATCGCGAGGCTTTTTGCTTTCTATCTACTCTCTTATTTCTCATAATGTAACGCCTTTGTTTAGCATCAACTAACAATGCTAATATCATCTAATCAGCGACAATTTAGTGACTTTGCGATAAAGTAACTCCTATCTATTTACTAACATCAATCAACGCGGGAGGTCACCTTTGATCCCGGACGTATCAAAAGCGCTTTCTTGGTTGGAAGCACACCCTAATGTTTTATGTGGCATCCACCGTGGTATAGAGCGTGAAACTTTAAGAGTTACGCCAGAAGGTCATTTAGCATCAACTGAGCATCCTATTTCATTAGGTAAATCATTAACTCATAAGTGGATCACAACTGATTTTGCCGAGTCCTTATTAGAGTTTATTACACCTGTTGATGACAACATTGCACATACCTTGCATTTTTTAGGTGATTTACATCGCTATACCGCACGTCACTTAGATAATGAACGTATGTGGCCTATGAGTATGCCTTGCTTTATTGAAGGGGAAGATAAGATTACGCTGGCTCAATTTGGCACATCTAATGTTGGACGTTTTAAAACACTCTACCGTGAAGGGCTTAAAAATCGTTATGGCGCGTTAATGCAAACTATTTCAGGTGTGCATTACAATTTCTCACTGCCTATCGAATTTTGGCAAGCATGGGCAAATGTAAAAGACGAAGAGAGTGGAAAAGAGGCGATTTCTGACGGTTACTTGCGTCTTATTCGTAACTACTATCGCTTTGGTTGGATCATTCCATTCTTTTTTGGTGCATCGCCGGCAATTTGTGGATCTTTCTTAAAAGGAAGAGAAACAAATCTCCCCTTCGAAAGCACTTCTAAAGGGGCGAAGTATTTACCTTATGCAACGTCATTACGTTTAAGTGATTTAGGATATACCAATAAATCTCAAAGTGATTTAGATATCACCTTTAATCATCTTGAAACTTATGTAAAAGGGCTGAAAAAAGCGATTCACAAGCCTTCAGAAGAGTTTGCTAAGTTAGGTGTTAAGAAAGAGGGGAAATATATTCAGTTAAACACCAATGTGTTACAGATTGAAAATGAACTCTATGCACCTATTCGTCCTAAACGTGTGGTTAAAGGTGATGAATCACCTTCTGATGCGTTATTACGCGGTGGTATTGAATATATCGAGGTTCGTTCACTGGATATCAATCCATTTACGCCAATTGGTGTTGATGAAACTCAAATTCGCTTTCTCGATTTATTCCTGATCTGGTGTGTATTAGCAGATGCGCCAGAAATGAGTGCATCTGAATTAGCGTGCTGCCGTTCAAATTGGAATAACGTTATTCTAGAAGGGCGTAAGCCAGGTCAAGTAATAGGAATGGGTTGTGGCGAAAGAACAGAGCCACTCGCGCAAGTTGGTAAAGCTTTATTTGCTGATTTAAAACGTGTTGCTAATGTTCTTGATTGCTGTTCAGGCACTAAATATATGGAAGTTTGCGTTAAGTTAGAAGAAATGTTTGATAATCCTGAATTAACTTTTTCTGGAAGACTTTTAGACAAAATTAAAACGCAAGGTATTGGTGGTTTTGGTTTGTCTTTGGCTGAAGAATATTACCAAGAATTAATTAAAACACCTTATGAAACGTTAACCGATGAAGCTTTTGATCATGAGAGAATTTCATCCATAAAACGTCAAGAAGAGTTAGAAAAGAGTGATACCATTTCTTTTGATGAGTATTTGAAGATCCATGCGGGGACAAACACCGATAACGTGGCTTCCTAAACTTAGATAGAAAAAAGCCACACTAAAATTTGTGTGGCTAAAAAATTCTATAGAGAAATAGGGATGATAACAATTTGCGCGTATTCATTACTAAGACCGAGCTACTTGCAGAAAGTTTCATTTTTTCTTAAAAATATTTAAATTTTTCTTAGGAGGTTTTTTATGCCTTTATTGGATAGCTTTACTGTTGACCATACACGTATGTCAGCACCTGCTGTACGCGTTGCAAAAACAATGAAAACGCCGTCAGGTGATACCATCACGGTATTTGATTTACGTTTTACTGTGCCAAATAAAAAAGCCATGCCTGAGAAAGGAATTCATACTCTAGAGCATCTATTCGCTGGATTTATGCGTAATCATCTTAATGGTGATGGTGTTGAGATCATTGATATTTCTCCAATGGGATGCCGTACAGGCTTCTACATGAGCTTAATTGGGCAACCAGAAGAGCAACGTGTAGCTAATGCATGGAAAGCGGCAATGGAAGATGTTTTGAAAGTAAAAGATCAAAACCATATCCCAGAATTGAATGTGTACCAATGTGGTACCTATGAAATGCATTCCCTGACAGAGGCACAAGATATCGCACGCGATATTTTATCTCATCGTATTGGCATTAATCATAATGATGAATTAGCACTACCTGAAGAGACGTTAAAAGAGCTACATATCTAAGCCATCGCTAATTTATAACATTAGGGGATAATAGATCAGAAAATTCGCATTCTGATTTATTATCTCTTTTTTATTTTTATCTCCTTTGTTCTTTTTCTTTTCTGCACACCATTGTTTTATTTTCTTATCTTCTTATATTGTTAGCATCGTAATGGATTAAATTGATATTTAATACACGGAGTATACTTCTGCTATGGAACATCGCCAATTTTCATCACCTAAATTAGTGTTAGAGTTTTTTGTTCGAGAATTTTATTTTGTAGGTAAAGGCACATTACGTACTCAATTTCCTAAAGATGCCTTTTTCTATCAAGGACGTTCTAAAGCACTTGAATATCGTTACTTTGAGCGAGTCCATAAACAGTATGTTAAACGCACTCAGTGCGAACCAGAGCTTATTATCAAGCCTGATTTATTATTGTTATCGTCTGAACTCAATTCTGAATTATTTACCAAAATCACTCAATTACAAACCAACACCATAATGAAGATCAGTGGTGATTATCTTTATAAAGAAAAAGAAGAAGAACAATACCGCTGGTATTTTCAACAAGATGAAATCAAAACAAATAGTTATAGTGGTGAGAATTTACAGTTAAAATATGAAAATATTCGTAGCTTAGCACCTCATCATTTTAATATTGAAGCAATAAATGATGAGGGGGCGATTATTACTAATTTTCCACGCAAGTCGCTTTCTCTTACTTTGAATAAAGGCGAAACAGCGTGTTTTATTTGTAGACGTGAAGAGTATGGTGCTGATTATTCTTATCAACCTGCATTAAACTTAGTTATGTGGGTGAAAAATCATGGTTTTTATTCTGCTTATCAACAATTAAATCCTGCAATACTAATACAAGAACAAGTGATAGAGCCTTTCTATATGAAAGCTGCGAGAGAGTTTGATTTTCGTAATAGTAAATTACGATTTGAACTAGGATAAACAGCAAAAAGCGCCTTAGAAGGCGCTTTATATTCACTAATGATGCGGAATAGAAAGGTGGCGAATTAACGCCTTTTTGATAACGTTGTCCTGAACTTCAAGTATTTCAAATTCGTAGTCACTCACTTTTATTTTATTACCAATAATAGGCAAGTCACCTAACTCTTCAATAATGACACCGTTGATCGTTCGAGCTTCATCTTCAGGTAAATGCCAGCCAAAAGCTTTATTGATATCTCGAATATTTGTTGTGCCATCAACTAATAGTGAACCGTCTTTTTGAGGGATAACCTCTTCAGCTAAAGAGGGGGACATCGAAGTAGTAAAGTCACCAACTATTTCTTCAAGAATATCTTCAACGGTGACTAAACCTTGGATTTCGCCATATTCATCAACCACAATACCCGCTTTTTCATTATTACGTTGGAAATTGACGAGTTGTAGGTTTAATGGTGTGCTTTCAGGAATAAAGTAGATTTTATCGGCAGCTTTCATCAGAATTTGTTTGGTAAATTCTTTTTTCTCAGTCATTAAACGATAAGCTTCTCGTACTCGTAACATACCAATTGCATCGTCAAGAGTATCACGATAAAGCACAATTCGACCGTGAGGAGAATGCGTTAATTGTCTGACGATCGATTTCCATTCGTCGTTGACATCGATACCAAAAATCTCATTTCTTGGTACCATAATATCGCCAATTGTCACTTTTTCTAAATCTAGAATCGACAGCAACATATTCTGATTTCTTTGTGAAAGCTTTGATTTAGATTCATTAACGATAGTTCTTAACTCTTCTTTTGAAACCGCATTTCCCTGTATTACTGGGGATTTGATACCAAAAATACGCATGAGTATTAATGTGATTTTATTAAAAAACCAGACAATGGGTAACATCAGTTTTTGCAAAGGAGAGAGAACAATACTACTTGGGTAAGCAACACGTTCTGGATACAGTGCCGCGATTGATTTTGGAAGCACTTCAGCAAAAATAAGGATGATAAAAGTCAGCACACCTGTGGCTATTGCTACACCTGCATCACCATATAAACGTATACCAATAATGGTCGCTAGTGCAGACGCAACAATATTAATTAGATTATTGCCAATCAATACTAAACTAATCAATCTGTCAGGACGTTGTAATAATTTTTCCACACGTTTTGCAGCACGATTTCCTTGTTTTGCAGCATGACGAAGGCGATAGCGATTAATCGTCATCATACTGGTTTCAGTCCCAGAAAAATAAGCTGAGGCAATAATCATACATACAAGTATGATAATGAGCGTAGTTGTCGACACATGCTCCAAAATTGAGATCCTTTTGCTACCCTAAAATAGAAAATTAATTAAGCACTAACTCTTGTAATAAACGATTACCAAAAAAAGCTAATGTCAAAATAATAGCGCCAATCAAATTAAAGATAATGACTTTCTTTCCTCTCCATCCTTCTCGGAAATGTCCCCATAATAAAATGATGTAAACAAACCAAGCAATGATAGAAAAAATAGATTTATGGATGTTTTCCTTACCAAAAATATTATCCATATACACCAAACCTGTGCATAAGGTCAGTGTCAGCAATACCACACCCACTTGTGTAATATGAAACATTTTACGCTCAATTGACATTAATGGTGGCATTTGAGGTGAGAATTTTAGTTTCTTATTTTTTAGTTGATAGTCGAGCCAACTAAGTTGTAATGCATAGAGAGCGGCAATTAACAGTGTGGCATAGCTTAATAAAGCCAGCCCAATATGAATAAAGAGTGATGTGCTACTTTCAAGATGTGTAACAAATTCACCCGGCATCAGCGCTGCAATAACGAGATTAACTATTGCGAAACAATAAACAATAGGCAGTAAGAACCATGCACGACCACGAGAAGCCACAATTGTCATGATAACGCAGACCATTAGGCTAACAATTGCACCTAGATTGGTGAGTGAAAGATTCTGTCCGCTATGCGGGCGGAAAATTAAAAATTTTAATGAAATGGCATGTGCAATGAGTGCAATTACCGCAAATAGCAGAGCTAATCCGCGGTATCCATTCTGCTCTTTCCGTAACAGACCGGGCAAAAACAGCACCAGACTGAGTAAATAAGCGCAGACAGCGACGATAGAGATTGATATAACGGGCATAGTTTCGCTTACATATATTGTTTGAATAACTTCCTAGTATAGCGCTAGGAGGATACGGCTCCAACTATTGAAGTCATTAAGCTTAAATCTCTATGCAGAGATCCGCGAGTCATCGTGATATAATCGGTGGCATACATGACCGATAAGCCCAACTTTAACACTGAGCTAAGATAATGTTTGAGAATTTAAGTGACAGACTATCGCGCACATTGCGCAATATAAGCGGTCGAGGAAGACTGACCGAAGAAAACATTAAAGAGACACTGCGTGAAGTGCGTATGGCTTTACTAGAAGCTGACGTTGCCTTACCAGTGGTTCGTGATTTTATTGCGCGCGTCAAAGAGAGCGCAGTAGGTCATGAAGTTAACAAAAGCCTGACACCGGGTCAGGAGTTTGTAAAGATTGTTCAAAATGAACTCGTCAATGCGATGGGGGAAGTGAATACCGACCTTGATCTATCAGCACAGCCACCTGCTGTTGTCTTAATGGCGGGGTTACAAGGTGCTGGTAAAACGACCAGTGTCGCAAAACTAGGTAAATTCTTAAAAGAGAAAAAAAAGAAAAAAGTTCTTGTTGTTTCTGCTGACGTTTATCGCCCAGCAGCGATTAAACAGCTTGAAACGTTAGCCGAAACGGTTGGCATTGATTTCTTTCCTTCGACAGTTCAAGAAAATCCAGTCACAATTGCAAGTAATGCATTAAAACATGCACAACTTCAATTCTATGATGTATTGCTGGTGGATACAGCGGGTCGTTTGCACGTAGATGAAGGCATGATGGAAGAGATCCAACTTCTCCATAAAGCCATTAACCCAGTTGAAACGCTGTTTGTTGTTGACGCTATGACAGGTCAAGATGCGGCAAATACAGCAAAAGCATTTAATGAAGCATTGCCATTAACAGGGGTTGTATTAACCAAAGTTGATGGTGATGCGCGTGGTGGTGCGGCATTATCAATTCGCCATATCACGGGTAAGCCAATTAAATTCCTCGGTGTTGGGGAAAAAACAGAAGCGTTAGAACCTTTCCATCCCGATCGTATTGCCTCTCGTATTTTAGGCATGGGTGATGTTCTGTCTTTGATTGAAGACATTGAAAGTAAAGTTGATAGAGCACAAGCTGAGAAGCTTGCTACAAAACTTAAAAAAGGTGATGGCTTTGATCTAAATGATTTCTTAGATCAATTAAAGCAGATGAAGAACATGGGCGGCATGGCGAGTATGTTAAGCAAAATGCCGGGTATGTCTCAGGTGCCAGATGCAGTAAAATCACAAATGGATGATTCAATTTTAGTGAAAATGGAAGCGATTATTAATTCCATGACTAAAAAAGAACGCCAAAAACCAGAAATCATCAAAGGTTCCAGAAAACGTCGTATTGCTGCGGGTTCAGGAACGCAAGTGCAAGATGTCAATCGTTTATTAAAACAGTTTGATGATATGCAACGTATGATGAAAAAAATGAAAAAAGGTGGCATGGCTAAGATGATGCGTAGCATGAAAGGTATGATGCCACCTGGATTCCCAGGCCGATAAAATCAAAAAGCCTGAAAAAAAACGTGCTTTGGATTGCTTTTTTCGCCAAAGTGAGTAAACTTTTCGGGCTTTTTATATGACAACCGGACTCCGTTCCTCGATGGCGTCTGGTTGTTTTATTAACTAATGAGGATGTTATGGTAACAATTCGTTTAGCTCGTGGCGGCGCAAAAAAGCGTCCGTTTTACCAAGTAGTAGTAACCGATAGCCGCAATGCGCGTGATGGTCGTTTTATTGAACGTGTCGGTTTTTATAACCCACTGGCAACCGGTAATGCAGAAGAATTACGTTTAGACGTAGACCGTGTTGAACACTGGGTTGCTCAAGGCGCAACAGTTTCAGAACGTGTTGCTGGCCTGATCAAATCAGCGAAGAAAAGCGCTTAATCTGTCGCGGTGGTAACAATGAGCGAACAAAAAACCTTAAAAGAGCCTGTAGAACCTATTGTTATGGGTAAATTGGGCTCACCTTACGGGATCCGTGGTTGGCTCAGAGTTTTTTCCTCCACCGAACACGCCGAAAACATTTTTGAATATCAACCGTGGTTTATTCAGCGTCATGGACAGTGGGAAACCATTGAAATTGAAAGTTGGAAACATCACAACCAAGATATTATCGTCAAGCTAAAAGGTATTGATGACAGAGATGCGGCTAATTTCCTGACTAATTTTGAAATTGTCGTAAATGCTTCGCAACTTCCAGAACTTGAAGGTGAATATTACTGGAAAGATCTGATGGGTTGCCATGTAGAAACGGATAAAGGCTACGATCTGGGTGTTGTTACAGACATGATGGAAACGGGCTCAAATGATGTCATGGTGATTAAAGCGAATCTGAAAGATGCGTTCGGTATCGGGGAACGGTTAGTTCCGTTTCTTGATGGGCAGGTTATCAAGAAAGTCGATCTCTCAGCGAAAAAAATTATCGTTGATTGGGATCCTGGTTTTTAGATTATCCGGTTAACGGTTCTCAATAGTGGGACACAAAAATGTGGATTGGGGTAATTAGCCTATTTCCAGAAATGTTCCGCTCTATAACCGAGTACGGGGTGACTGGTCGGGCAGTGAAGCATGGTCTGCTCAATGTAGAATGTTGGAATCCCCGAGATTTTACATACGACAGACACAATACCGTTGATGACCGTCCTTATGGCGGTGGTCCTGGTATGTTGATGATGGTTCAACCTTTAAGGGAAGCTATTCATCAAGCAAAAGCTGCGGCAGGTGATGGAGCAAAGGTGATTTATTTATCACCTCAGGGACGCAAACTCGATCAACAAGGAGTTTGTGAACTGGCAACAAATGAGAAATTAATTCTGGTTTGTGGTCGGTATGAAGGTATAGATGAACGTGTCATTCAGACTGAAATCGATGAAGAGTGGTCTGTTGGTGATTACGTATTAAGTGGTGGGGAATTACCGGCCATGATAATGATAGATGCAGTAGCGCGCTTTGTACCGGGTGTTCTCGGACACGCAGCCTCTGCGAAAGAAGATTCTTTTGCTGAAGGTTTACTGGATCATCCTCACTATACTCGTCCAGAGGTTTTAGATGGTATGGAGGTTCCGGCAGTTTTACTGTCAGGCAACCACGCCCATATTAATCGCTGGCGCATGAAACAATCACTGGGTCGAACCTGGCTAAGAAGACCTGAGCTTCTGGAAAGCCTAGCTCTGACTGACGAGCAAAGAGTGCTGTTAACAGAGTTCCAACGGGAACATCTGTCAGGAACAGCAGAGTAAGTCTGACACAAGATGTCATTAATATCAGTTTACCTAGGGTAAGAGAGTTATTATGAGCAATATTATTAAACAAATCGAACAAGAACAGATGAAGCAAGATGTTCCTTCATTCCGTCCTGGTGACACTTTAGAAGTTAAAGTATGGGTTGTTGAAGGTTCTAAAAAACGTCTGCAGGCATTCGAGGGCGTGGTTATCGCTATTCGTAACCGCGGTCTGCACTCTGCATTCACTGTTCGTAAAATTTCTAATGGCGAAGGTGTTGAGCGTGTATTCCAAACTCACTCACCAGTCGTTGATAGCATCACTGTGAAACGTCGTGGTGCGGTTCGTCAAGCTAAACTGTACTACCTGCGTGAGCGTTCAGGTAAGGCTGCTCGTATCAAAGAGCGTCTTAACGCTAAATAATACGCTTTCGCACATCCGAAAGTTATTGTTAAAAGGTCAGCATTTGCTGACCTTTTTTTATCTCTGTTACTTCTATATTCCTATCTCATCTACTCATCTTATATTGAGATTCATTAAAAGATAACATGTAAACTTATATTTACATTTTGGTATATTAATTTAATCTCTATCACATTATTTTATTTTCTTTTGTTTTTTATAACTATGTGTAATCTAATGTTTATTTTTTATATTAGTACTTGGTGTAAAGTTATAATTACAACATTGTCAAAATTATTAAAAATATGGATTGATTTCTTTACATTGCATGTTATCTTATCTTTCAGACACACAAAAATCACAATGACAGATATAAAAAAGGTAAAGATTATGATCATGCAAAAAGACGCACTCAATAATGTGAATATCAGCGAAGAGCTGGTTTTAATTACTCCAGAAGAGTTAAAACAAAAATACCCATTGAGTCGCAATGATCTGCATGCCATTGCTCAGTCACGTCAGACAATTTCTGAAATTGTCCAGCGTCGTGATCCTCGCTTACTCGTGGTATGTGGGCCTTGTTCCATTCATGATGTCGATGTTGCGTTAGATTACGCAAAACGCCTGAAAGTCTTAGCGTCTGAATTAAGTGATAGTCTGTATATTGTGATGCGTGTCTACTTTGAAAAACCTCGTACAACAGTTGGTTGGAAAGGTTTAATTAGTGATCCATTTATGGATGGTAGTTTTGAAATGGAAAAAGGATTACATATTGCCCGTAAGCTACTAACTGAACTTGTGCAATTAGGGCTACCTCTGGCGACAGAAGCATTAGATCCTAATAATCCACAATACTTAGGCGATTTATTTAGTTGGTCCGCAATTGGAGCCAGAACAACAGAATCTCAGACTCATCGTGAAATGGCATCAGGGCTTTCAATGCCAGTTGGATTTAAAAACGGAACAGATGGTAATTTAGATACTGCGATCAACGCAATGAAAGCGGCTTCTATGCCACACCGCTTTATGGGAATTAATCAATCAGGACAAGTTTGTTTATTGCAAACACAAGGTAACCCTGATGGTCATGTCATTTTACGTGGTGGCAAAACACCTAACTACCATGAAGAAGATGTTGCTCAATGTGAAGCTCAGATGGCAAAAGCAGGATTAAAACCATCATTAATGATTGATTGTAGCCATGGTAATTCTAATAAAGATTTTCGTCGTCAAACGGTGGTGGTTGATTCTGTGATTGAGCAAATCACTAAAGGTAATGAATCTATCACTGGTATTATGTTAGAAAGCCATATTAATGAAGGCAATCAATCGTCAGAGCAGTCTCGTAGCGAAATGAAATACGGTGTTTCAGTAACAGATGCGTGTATTAGTTGGGAAACAACGGAGTCTGTGTTAAGAAATTTACATGCTCAACTTTCCCCAATTTTGGCTCAGCGTGAAGCACAGTTAAAAAAAGTTAGTTAATCATAAAGAAAAAAGAGGCAAGCATAGATGGCTGAAGAATTACAAAGTTTGCGTGAGCAAATTGATCAGGTAGATAAATCACTGCTTTCTTTACTCGCAAAAAGAATGCAATTGGTAGCTGAAGTGGGAGAAGTTAAAAACCGTCATGGCTTACCGATTTATGCACCTGATAGAGAAGCCTCCATGCTTGCTTCTCGTCGTAATGATGCACAAATGATGGGGATTTCTCCTGATTTAATTGAAGATGTATTACGCCGAGTAATGCGAGAATCCTATACTAAAGAAAATGATAAGGGATTTAAAACACTCAACCCTCAATTAGGTAAAATCGTTATTGTGGGAGGAAATGGGAAAATGGGTAAACTATTTTCTCGTTTGTTTACACTCTCAGGCTATCAAGTTGAAAGTTTAGAAGCTGATGAATGGCAAACTAAATCGCCCGCTATTTTTGATAATGCAGGAATGGTGATTATCAGTGTACCCATTCATTTGACTGTTGAGGTGATTAAAGCGCTTCCTGTTTTGCCTAAAAATTGCTTACTTGTCGATCTCGCTTCTATTAAAAAGGCGCCTTTAGAAGCAATGTTAAAGGCACATAGTGGACCTGTTTTAGGTCTTCATCCAATGTTTGGCCCTGACGTCCCCAGTTTAGCGAAACAGGTTGTGGCGTACTGCGAAGGACGAAACCATACAGAATTTGAATGGCTGTTAGAGCAGTTAATGGTATGGGGAGCAAGAATTGAGGCTATTACGCCAGAAGAGCATGATAAAAACATGAGTTTTATTCAAGCACTTCGACATTTTACGACCTTTGCTTATGGTCAGCATTTAGCAAAAGAAAAAGTGGATTTGGCCAGCTTACTGCGACTCTCGTCTCCTATTTATCGTTTAGAATTGGCAATGATAGGGCGCTTATTTGCTCAGGATCCTCAACTTTATGCTGATATTATTTTGTCATCGAAAGAGAATATTGCCTTAATTCGTCGATATCATCATTCATTAGGTCAAGCTATCGATTTATTAGATATAAATGCCAAGAGTGAATTTGTTCATTCATTTAATAACGTGAGTGATTGGTTTGGTGATTATGCTTCTCAATTTATGAAAGAGAGTGGTATCTTATTACAAAAAGCGAATGATAGCCGAATATAGTTAAATTATTTGTTATATAAAAGGCCGAGCAATAAAATAAATTGTTCGGCCTTTTTATATTATTAATTATTTTAAGTTTAACTTATCATTATTCATTATCATAAAATGACCAAACATCGCCGCTGGGCTCTGTGGTCTTGCTATTATTTTGAGGTTATTCATTTATTGATGATTTATTTTCTTTTATATCTTCATAAAAATGAGCACTTATATAACGAATGAATAAAAATTGACGTATCAAAATATACATTTTATTCATAATAAACAATGTACTATAACTTAATAGTTTTTAGGATCTGGACATGGACTTACTGTACAACGGTTCGAATCTGATTGACTAGCTAATGAGTAAGTGTAATAACTCTCTTGTGATTTAATGTTATCTGCGGTATTAGTGAAAAATAGACTTGAAATCAGTATGATAAAAGCATTCATATTCTTCTCCCTGCCATTTTAAAATTTAATAATAGATAAGAATCATCTATTTTCATTCGAAAAATAAATGTGAAGAATTATAAATATACATTTAAAAACAATAAGATAAACATTTATTTTTATTAATCAACTAATCCATTCTATATTTATTGTTATTTAATTGTTATTACAGGGTTTAATTAAATAAAAATTAATGTTCAATATTGTCTTTTTATTAAAAATTATTTGTTGATGAGATCTTAAAACTGAATGAAATTAAAAGGCATTGTGAAAACTATAACAATGATCAAAAAAATGGTTATAACAGTTGTCGTAAATTATATTTCATAAACTCTTTTTTTGAAAAAAAAGTGCTGAAAATTTAATTATATTATTTTTTATTTATATTCTGCCGTGTTTTTCAAGGGGTAATTTATGGATTTTTTAATACAACTCGCCATTATATTAGTGTGTCTATTTTATGGAGCTAGGAAGGGAGGAATTGCATTAGGTCTATTAGGCGGTGTAGGTCTGGTTATTTTAGTTTTTATTTTTAACCTGCCTCCAGGAAAACCACCTGTTGATGTAATGTTAGTTATTATTGCCGTTGTTTCTGCCTCAGCGACATTACAAGCATCTGGTGGATTAGATGTTATGTTGCAGATAGCAGAAAAATTATTACGTAAAAATCCAAAATATATTTCTATTGTTGCGCCACTCGTAACTTGTACTCTTACAATATTATGTGGTACTGGGCATGTTGTTTATACCATATTGCCTATTATTTATGATGTGTCGATTAAAAATAATATTCGCCCTGAAAGACCTATGGCAGCAAGTACAATCGGCTCTCAAATGGGGATTATTGCCAGCCCTGTTTCCGTTGCTGTTGTGACATTAGTCGCAATGCTCGGTGGTGTGACTTTTAATGGTAAACACCTTGAGTTCCTAGATTTATTGGCAATTACTATTCCTTCTACTTTTATTGGTATTTTAGCTATTGGTATTTTTAGCTGGTTTCGAGGGAA
The DNA here is from genome assembly GCF_033708015.1 of Proteus vulgaris. Classification (NCBI taxonomy): domain Bacteria; kingdom Pseudomonadati; phylum Pseudomonadota; class Gammaproteobacteria; order Enterobacterales; family Morganellaceae; genus Proteus; species Proteus vulgaris. The sequence continues at coordinate 1,051,069 of NZ_CP137920.1, forward strand.
AGATTTAGATAAAGACCAACGCTTCCAAGAATTTGTTTCAGTTCCTGAAAATCATGATTATGTTTATGGTGATACAGCAACACTTCTAGATAAAAAGCTACCGATGAAAAACTGGGTAGCAATGTGGATTTTCTTAGGTGCAATTGCTGTTGTTGCAATATTAGGTGCCTTTTCTGAAATACGCCCTGTTTTTAATGGTAAACCATTATCTATGGTGCTTGTTATTCAGATGTTTATGTTATTAGCTGGCGCATCAATTATTATTATTTGTAAAACCAATCCTTCTCTTATTTCTAAAAATGAAGTGTTCCGTTCAGGGATGATAGCAATTGTTGCTGTATATGGTATTGCTTGGATGGCAGAGACAATGTTCTCTGCACATATGAAAGAAATAGAAGCAGCATTGGGGCAATTAGTTCGGGAATACCCTTGGGCTTATGCGGTTGTATTATTGTTAGTATCTAAATTTGTGAATTCACAAGCAGCTGCTTTAGCCGCTATTGTTCCTTTAGCATTGGGGATTGGTGTTGATCCTGCTTATATTATTGCGTCGGCACCCGCTTGTTATGGTTATTATATTCTACCAACTTACCCTAGTGACTTAGCCGCAATTCAATTTGACCGTTCTGGTACAACTCGAATAGGGCGTTTTGTCATTAACCACAGCTTTATTCTACCGGGATTAATTGGTGTTACCGTTTCTTGTGTCTTTGGTTGGGTATTTGCAGCGATGTATGGTTTCTTATAATTCATTTTAAAATAAAAACAAAAAAGAAAAGCCGGATAGTTATATGCTATCTGGCTTTTCTTTTTGAGTGAGGTTATTTCACTTCAACAGGAACAACATTTTCTGAAGGATAACAACCTAGGATTTTTAATGAACGTGTAGTTTGTGATAAATCGTGTAAGGCTTTTTGCATATTGATATCACGTAAATTTGCTTGAACATCAATATAAAACATCTCTTCCCAAGGCGTGCCATTAATAGGACGAGACTCAAGTTTGGTCATAATAATATCGTATTTTTTTAAAATCATTAATGCATCGACTAATGCACCCGCTTGTTGCCCTGTTGCCATTAAGAAGGTTGTTTTCGCGGGCACTTGCTCTGAAACATCAATAGCTTTTCGTGCAATAACAATAAAGCGTGTTACGTTTATTTGTTGGTTTGCTAAATTGCTAGCCAAAGGTTTTAAACCATAAAGAGAGCCTCCCGCTTCACTCCCAATAGCAGCAACATGTGGTGATTGTGCAAGAGCTACTTTTTCCATTGCAGCCGCTGTACTTTCGCAGTATTCGATTTTCCAGTGTGGATACTGATTTAAATAATGGCTACATTGCTGGAAAGGTTGAGGGTGACTATAAATAGTTTGTAACTCTTCTGTGCGGGTATCAACACTTGTTAAAAGGGCATGATTAATAGGAATGCGAATTTCTCCAACAATAGAGATTGATGTTGTTTGCAGTAAATCGTAAACATCATTAATGGCACCAGAACTGGTATTTTCAATTGGAAGCAAACCGTAATCAGCTTGACCTGTATCAACAAGTGTAAAAATGTCGTCAAACTTCTGACAAGTGCAATCAATGAAGGTATCAAAATGGCGAGCGGCATATTGACGAGCCGCAATATGTGAATAAGAGCCTTTAGGTCCTAAATAAGCAATTCTGGCCGATGCATTGGGTGTCGCATTAAGGTGTTGTTGTAGAATGGCTTGTTGAGTTAATACGGAGTCTTCAATGATCATTTGAAAAATACGACTAATATAAAAACCATCTAGCCCAACGTTTTTTCCTTTCTCAATTAATAAATCAAGTAGTTCACGCTCACGATTTTTATCTCTAATAGGGCGATGTGTATTCAATTTAAATTGAGCAACATCAGCAGATAATTGACGTCTGTTTGCTAACAATGTTAGTAATTCTGAATCTAACGTTGTGATTTTATCTCTGATTGCTAATAAATCGAGTTTTTCCATGTTTAAGCCCTATACCGTTATGTCATACCATCATAAATAAAAAAGCCTCCAATTTGGAGGCTATTGTCGTTCTTACTTTTCTTTCTGAAATGACTAAGCCTCTTAATGAAAGAGTAGAAAGAAAAAGAAGAAAGGCAAATGTGAATATTTGTTCATTATATTGATTGGTCAATATTTAACATATCTCTATCAAACATGATGATGTGAAAGGAGTCAAGAAAAATACAATAAAAAGCGCATCACAAGGATGCGCAGAGGCGTTTTGAGTCAGTGATTTATTCTAATTTTTAATCTTGTTTTACTATTTATATTTCATCGACAAGTAAATTTTCTTCCTTCAGACTGTTATTAGCTCGACGAGATTCATTTTTATGCTGAACTTTGTTTAATTGACGTTCAAGTTTTGCGAGTAAGTCATTAATTGCAACATACATATCGGTGTGTTGTGCATTAGCGACCAATTGCCCATTTGGTGTATGAATGCTGGCATCAACACTAAAACCTTTTGGATCTTTTGTCAGAATAATATGAGGGTTGATTAAATTCACCTGCCATTTATTGAGTTTAGTTAGACGGCTTTCAATGTGCTCACGTAGTGCTGGGGTAATTTCCATTTGCTTGCTAGTAATATTTATAATCATATAGTTACCTCTTTATTACTCCGTCTTCGATAACTTCAGAATATCGTGATACACAATTTAAAACATGATCAAAATCACTTTTTGTTAGATGTCTATGTAACTAGTAATAGAAACGTGACAAATGATAGATAGCTGAAAAAGACCGCTTGTTAAGTTGCATTTATTCAGTCATATTAGGAAGGTTGGACTGATGAAAAGTAAAGACAATTTAGCTAGAAAAGAATAAAAAAACAGCAGCGATAAGCTGCTGTTTTTGATGGTGATGTCTTAATTAGGCTGGATTTGCTGCAATTAATGAAGCTACTTTATCTGCTTCTTGTGTCAGACCTAATTCTTTATACGCATTTTCCATATAGACAAGCGCGTCACGAGTGGCTTGTGTATCAGGATAATTACGCATCATTTGCTCTACTCTATTAATAACCGCGACATAAGCCCCTCGTTTAGTATAGAATTTCGCAACAGAAAGATCATACTTCGCTAAACGGTTTTTAAGAAAGACGAGGCGTTTGGTTGCATCGGCGGCGTAAAGGCTGTCTGGATAGTAACGAACTAATTGACTAAAATCTTTAAATGCCACAATTGCATGTTGAGGATCACGGTCTGAACGATCAATACCAAAGAATCCTTGTAATGCACTATCATCTAATGCTTGAGCAGTTAAGCCTCGCATATAAAGAACATAGTCGATATTAGGATGGGTTGGGTTTAATCGCATAAAACGGTCGATTGCAGAAATCGCCATTGGTAGTTCCGCTGACTTATAATAAGCATAAATCAGATCGAGTTGAACTTGTTGCGAGTAAGGGCCAAAAGGATAGCGATTATCGAGAGACTCTAATTGTTTGATAGCCGCTCCATAATTGCCATCTAGCAATTTTTCCTGACTGGTTGAGTAAAGCTCAGAAGGTGACATATCGGCAGTAGCGTCTTTGTCTGAACTCGAACAGCCAGTAAGTAACAGGCTTAAAGTGGCCGCTGCCACCAGGTATTTAATGCGTCTCATCACGTATTGATTATCCTCTGAATAGGTTTGGGGAGTCTCTCCGTGAAGCTCCCCTGAAATCGGTTACACTATAACTCATTTTAAATGAAACGGCTGTGCCGTCAAAACACTAACTTAATTAATAGAAAATTATTTATGTCTCAACAAATACGACTTAATGCTACAGTCGCAGATTCACAGCTGGGTCAACGCTTAGATCAGGCTTTGGCCGAAATGTTCCCTGATTATTCAAGATCTCGTATAAAAGAGTGGATCTTAGACAATAGAGTGCAGGTTAACGATAAAATCATCAATAAGCCAAAAGAAAAAATGCTTGGCGGTGAAAAAATTGAAGTCGATGCCTTAATTGAAGAGGAAGTTCGTTGGGAGCCTCAGAATATTCCGTTAAATATCGTCTATGAAGATGATGATATTTTAGTTATCAATAAGCCAAGAGATCTCGTTGTGCATCCTGGTGCTGGTAACCCTGATGGCACCGTATTAAACGCATTACTTTATCGCTATCCAGAGATTGCTAATGTCCCTCGTGCAGGTATTGTCCATCGATTAGATAAAGACACAACAGGTTTAATGGTTGTTGCAAAAACAGTTCCTGCTCAAACGCATTTGGTAGAAGCTTTACAACGTCGTGAAATCACGCGTGAGTATGAAGCGGTTGCAACAGGAAGAATGACTGCTGGAGGAGTAGTGAATGAACCTATTTCTCGACATCCAACTAAACGGACTCATATGGCTGTTCACCCAATGGGTAAACCAGCGGTAACACATTATCGTGTTATGGAGCATTTCCGTGCTCATACGCGTTTACGTTTACGTTTAGAAACTGGCCGTACTCACCAAATTCGTGTTCATATGGCACATATTCACCATGCTTTAATTGGTGATCAGCTTTATGCAGGAAGACCTCGTCCTTTAAAAGGGGCATCAGATGAATTACGTGAAACGTTACGTTTATTTGATAGACAGGCTCTACATGCAACGATGCTACGCCTTTATCATCCAATAACAGGTATTGAAATGGAATGGCATGCACCATTACCTGATGATATGGTTAAGCTGATTGATGTGCTAAAAGCTGACGTTGAACAGTTCAAAGATGAAATGGATTGGTAAATGACTTCATTAATTTTTCCAGATTGGCCACAACCTGAAAATATTGGGGCTTGCAGTACCTTGAGAGAGGGGGGAGTGAGTCTGCCACCTTATAATAGCCTGAATTTAGGCGCTCATGTTGGTGATAAACTATCTGATGTCGAAGAAAATAGACGCAGATTGTGTCAGCAAGCTCAGTTGCCTGAAATGCCACTATGGCTTGAACAAGTTCATGGCACTCATGTTGTTACGCTAAGTGCTGAGAAAAATAATGAAATACAAGGTGATGCCCTTTACACCTCTACGGTGAAAAAAGTTTGCGCAATTATGACGGCAGATTGTTTGCCTGTCCTTTTTACAACGGTTGATGGAACAGAAGTTGGCGCAGCTCATGGTGGATGGAGAGGGCTTTGCCATGGTGTATTACAAAATACACTTGCACACTTTAAAGCTCCTAAAGATCAAATTATGGCATGGTTAGGACCGGCAATTGGACCCACCGCTTTTGAGGTGGGGGCTGAAGTCCGTTTGGCGTTTATAGAAAAAAATATAGCCTTTGAATCTGCATTTATTTCCCACAATGGTAAATACTTAGCTAATATTTATATGTTAGCGAGATTAATCTTACAGGAAAGTGGAGTAACCCAGATTTATGGTGGTGATTTTTGTACTGTAACGGATCCATCACGTTTCTTTTCTTATAGACGAGAGCATGTAACAGGGCGAATGGCATCATTAATCTGGATTAAATAAAACTTTCCTCTTAACGTTTTTCTCACTTATCTCAAATATTGATGAATATTTTTGCTCAAAATTTCTATTTTGAGCTTGAATATCGTCAAAATGACCTCATCTATTCTCCAGTTACGAATTTTACTTTAAATTTTTCTTGGAGGTGTTATGCGTCTGGATAAATTAACCAATAAATTCCAGCAAGCTCTCGCAGACGCCCAGTCATTGGCACTTGGGAACGATAATCAATTTATAGAACCCATACATTTACTGAGTGCGTTATTTAATCAACAAGGTGGCTCAATTCGCCCTCTATTAACATCCGTAGGTGTTAATGCATTGCAATTTAATGAGCGAATTAATGATGCTTTGTCTCGATTACCTAAAGTCGAAGGTGCTGGTGGAGAGGTTCATCCCTCAAATGATTTAATTAAGCACCTTAATTTGTGCGATAAATTGGCACAGAAAAAAGGTGACGAATTTATTTCGTCAGAGCTCTTCCTTTTAGCGGCCATGGAAACCGGTGGTCAAGTTGCTGACATGCTAAAAGCCGCCGGAGCGAATAAAGCAAGTCTCGAGATAGCAATTGAAAAAATACGTGGTGGAGAAACAGTGAACGATCAAAATGCAGAAGACCAGCGTCAGGCATTGAAAAAATATACTGTGGATTTAACGGAAAGAGCGGAACAAGGCAAACTCGATCCTGTTATTGGTCGTGATGAAGAAATAAGAAGAACCATTCAAGTTCTACAACGCCGTACTAAAAACAATCCAGTGCTTATTGGTGAGCCTGGTGTAGGTAAAACGGCGATTGTTGAAGGGTTAGCTCAACGTATTGTTAATGGTGAAGTTCCTGAAGGGTTAAAGAATAAGCGTGTACTTTCTTTAGATATGGGTTCTCTATTAGCGGGCGCCAAATATCGTGGTGAGTTTGAAGAACGTTTGAAAGCTGTTTTAAATGATTTATCTAAACAAGAAGGCAGTGTCATCCTGTTTATTGATGAATTACATACAATGGTTGGGGCTGGTAAAGCTGACGGTGCTATGGATGCGGGAAATATGTTAAAGCCTGCATTAGCTCGTGGGGAATTACACTGTGTGGGGGCAACAACACTTGACGAATATCGTCAATATATTGAAAAAGATGCGGCATTAGAGCGTCGTTTCCAAAAAGTGTATGTGGCTGAGCCAACCGTTGAAGATACTATCGCTATTTTACGTGGTCTGAAAGAACGTTATGAACTTCATCATCATGTTCAAATTACAGACCCTGCAATTGTTGCTGCGGCGACTTTATCTCATCGTTATATTTCTGACCGTATGTTGCCAGATAAAGCGATTGATTTAATTGATGAAGCAGGTGCAAGCTTACGAATGCAAATGGATTCAAAACCTGAGGCGTTAGATAGGCTTGATAGACGTATTATTCAACTTAAACTCGAACAACAAGCACTGCAAAAAGAGTCTGATGATGCAAGTAAGAAACGTTTAGATATGCTAAATGAAGAACTTGCTGAAAAAGAAAAAGAGTATTCTGTTTTAGAAGAAGAATGGAAAGCGGAAAAAGCTGAGCTTACAGGCACTCAACATATTAAATCTGAATTAGAGCAGGCTCGTATCACATTAGAGCAAGCTCGACGTAGTGGTGATTTGGCAAAAATGTCAGAGATCCAATATGGACAAATTCCAACATTAGAAAAACAGCTTGCTGAAGCTAATAAAGCTGAAGATAAGCATATGAAGTTGTTACGTAATAAAGTCACTGATGCTGAAATTGCAGAAATCTTAGCCCGTTGGACCGGTATTCCTGTCTCTAGAATGCTAGAAGGGGAACGTGAAAAATTGCTAAGAATGGAACAAGAGCTACATAGACGCGTTATTGGTCAGGCTGAGGCTGTGAGTGCTGTATCTAATGCTATCCGCCGTAGTCGCGCTGGATTATCTGATCCTAATCGCCCAATCGGTTCGTTCTTATTCTTAGGACCTACGGGGGTTGGTAAAACGGAGTTGTGTAAAGCATTAGCGAACTTCTTGTTTGATAGTGATGATGCAATGGTTCGTATCGATATGTCTGAATTTATGGAAAAACACTCCGTTTCTCGTTTAGTGGGTGCGCCTCCAGGATATGTTGGTTATGAAGAAGGTGGGTATTTAACAGAAGCCGTTCGTCGTCGCCCTTATTCAGTCATCTTGTTAGATGAAGTTGAAAAAGCGCACCCAGATGTATTCAATATCTTATTACAAGTATTGGATGATGGTCGTTTAACAGATGGACAAGGTAGAACAGTTGATTTTCGTAATACAGTTGTGATCATGACATCGAACTTGGGGTCTGATTTAATTCAAGAACGATTCGGAACAATTGATTACCCTGAAATGAAAACCATTGTGATGGATGTTGTTGGCCATCATTTTAGACCAGAGTTTATTAACCGTATTGATGAGGTTGTGGTATTCCACCCATTAGGTAAAGAAAACATTGCAGCGATTGCACAAATTCAGTTACGTCGTTTATACCAGCGTTTAGAAGAACGTGGTTATCACGTTACGATCACAGGCGCTGCATTAGAGAAATTGAGCGAAGTTGGATTCGATCCAATTTATGGTGCTCGTCCATTGAAACGGGCTATTCAGCAAGAGGTTGAAAATCCATTAGCTCAAGATATCTTGTCCGGTAAATTATTACCAGGCAAAGAGATTATCTTAGATTTAGATGATAATAAGATAATTGCAAAACAGTAATATAGAGCATCTTCTCTATTTACTACGATAAATAAGATATAATGTGAAACGGAAAAAGAGGCTTATATAAGCCTCTTTTTTTATGTTTTGTGTTTTCGCTGGGAAGAATGAAGATAATCTGTCAATGGCGTTTTTTATATTTGAAACTTTTTTAGCCAGAAAGTGTCTATTATTTGTGCCAAAAAGGTTAATTTGATTATTAAGTGCGCTGTCGAAGTTTTTTTTTAAAATAATGCTTGTCACATTCAGAAAACTCCCTATAATGCGCCCTCGTTGTCACGGCAAACCACGCTAAGTGAGTTAGTCGAGAGAACGAAGAAAAAAGTGAAAAGCCTTGAAAATAAACGCTTGACACTCAATGAGGAAGATGTAGAATGCACCTCCTCGCAGCAACGCAGAAGACCGGAAACGGCAGCGAATGTTGCACTGCTCTTTAACAAATTATCAGACAATCTGTGTGGGCACTCGCAGAGACGATATCTTCTAAAATATTAGATGTATCAAGTCTTGAAGAGTGAACAACAAAAGTAAATTCATTTATGAATAGCTAAGTTTTCGATTTCTTTGAGCATCAAACACTTTTAATTGAAGAGTTTGATCATGGCTCAGATTGAACGCTGGCGGCAGGCCTAACACATGCAAGTCGGGCGGTAACAGGAGAAAGCTTGCTTTCTTGCTGACGAGCGGCGGACGGGTGAGTAATGTATGGGGATCTGCCCGATAGAGGGGGATAACTACTGGAAACGGTGGCTAATACCGCATGACGTCTACGGACCAAAGCAGGGGCTCTTCGGACCTTGCGCTATCGGATGAACCCATATGGGATTAGCTAGTAGGTGGGGTAATGGCTCACCTAGGCGACGATCTCTAGCTGGTCTGAGAGGATGATCAGCCACACTGGGACTGAGACACGGCCCAGACTCCTACGGGAGGCAGCAGTGGGGAATATTGCACAATGGGCGCAAGCCTGATGCAGCCATGCCGCGTGTATGAAGAAGGCCTTAGGGTTGTAAAGTACTTTCAGCGGGGAGGAAGGTGATAAGGTTAATACCCTTATCAATTGACGTTACCCGCAGAAGAAGCACCGGCTAACTCCGTGCCAGCAGCCGCGGTAATACGGAGGGTGCAAGCGTTAATCGGAATTACTGGGCGTAAAGCGCACGCAGGCGGTCAATTAAGTCAGATGTGAAAGCCCCGAGCTTAACTTGGGAATTGCATCTGAAACTGGTTGGCTAGAGTCTTGTAGAGGGGGGTAGAATTCCACGTGTAGCGGTGAAATGCGTAGAGATGTGGAGGAATACCGGTGGCGAAGGCGGCCCCCTGGACAAAGACTGACGCTCAGGTGCGAAAGCGTGGGGAGCAAACAGGATTAGATACCCTGGTAGTCCACGCTGTAAACGATGTCGATTTAGAGGTTGTGGTCTTGAACCGTGGCTTCTGGAGCTAACGCGTTAAATCGACCGCCTGGGGAGTACGGCCGCAAGGTTAAAACTCAAATGAATTGACGGGGGCCCGCACAAGCGGTGGAGCATGTGGTTTAATTCGATGCAACGCGAAGAACCTTACCTACTCTTGACATCCAGCGAATCCTTTAGAGATAGAGGAGTGCCTTCGGGAACGCTGAGACAGGTGCTGCATGGCTGTCGTCAGCTCGTGTTGTGAAATGTTGGGTTAAGTCCCGCAACGAGCGCAACCCTTATCCTTTGTTGCCAGCGCGTAATGGCGGGAACTCAAAGGAGACTGCCGGTGATAAACCGGAGGAAGGTGGGGATGACGTCAAGTCATCATGGCCCTTACGAGTAGGGCTACACACGTGCTACAATGGCAGATACAAAGAGAAGCGACCTCGCGAGAGCAAGCGGAACTCATAAAGTCTGTCGTAGTCCGGATTGGAGTCTGCAACTCGACTCCATGAAGTCGGAATCGCTAGTAATCGTAGATCAGAATGCTACGGTGAATACGTTCCCGGGCCTTGTACACACCGCCCGTCACACCATGGGAGTGGGTTGCAAAAGAAGTAGGTAGCTTAACCTTCGGGAGGGCGCTTACCACTTTGTGATTCATGACTGGGGTGAAGTCGTAACAAGGTAACCGTAGGGGAACCTGCGGTTGGATCACCTCCTTACCTAAGAGATACGTGTTATGTGCAGTGCTCACACAGATTGTCTGATGAAGAACGAGCAGAAATACCGGTATAGGCTTGTAGCTCAGGTGGTTAGAGCGCACCCCTGATAAGGGTGAGGTCGGTGGTTCAAGTCCACTCAGGCCTACCAAATCGCCTTGAATACTGCGTTGTGAAAGAACTCGTTTACTTTGAGTAAACTTCGTTATTTCACGCCTTGTCTCAAGTCGATTTATCTTGAAAAAGATAATGGTTGAAACACTGGTTATTTCGACTGCATTATGGGGCTATAGCTCAGCTGGGAGAGCGCCTGCCTTGCACGCAGGAGGTCAGCGGTTCGATCCCGCTTAGCTCCACCATAATCTCTTGAATATAAATGAATAATTCAGAGTATATTAGCAATAGTATACTGCGAATTATTTTGCTCTTTAACAATCTGGAACAAGCTGAAAAATTGAAAACAAATCAATATATCACCGAGGTATATTGATGAGTCTCTCAAAATCTCAGACCTTGAATTTGTGATACTCCAAGGCGAGTGTCATGAGCGAACAACAGCAATTCTAGGCGGACAGCGCGCAGTAAGCGCAGCATACTTAAGTATGTGAGCATTACGAGCACTGCCCAACAACGAATTGATGCTTGTGTAGCCATGACCTTTAAAGTCGTCTTCGAGAGAAACATCTTCGGGTTGTGAGGTTAAGCGAATAAGCGTACACGGTGGATGCCTAGGCAATCAGAGGCGATGAAGGACGTGCTAATCTGCGATAAGCGTCGGTAAGGTGATATGAACCGTTATACCCGACGATTTCCGAATGGGGAAACCCAATATCCCATGGATATTATCATTAACTGAATACATAGGTTAATGAGGCGAACCGGGAGAACTGAAACATCTCAGTACCCCGAGGAAAAGAAATCAACCGAGATTCCCCTAGTAGCGGCGAGCGAACGGGGAGCAGCCCAGAGTCTTAATCAATGGCAGCATCAGGAGAACGGTCTGGAAAGTCCGGCAGTAAAGGGTGATAGCCCCGTATCCGAAGATGCTGTTATTGTGAACTCGACGAGTAGGGCGGGACACGTGTTATCCTGTCTGAATATGGGGGGACCATCCTCCAAGGCTAAATACTCCTGATTGACCGATAGTGAACCAGTACCGTGAGGGAAAGGCGAAAAGAACCCCGGCGAGGGGAGTGAAAAAGAACCTGAAACCGTGTACGTACAAGCAGTAGGAGCCTCTTTATGGGGTGACTGCGTACCTTTTGTATAATGGGTCAGCGACTTATATTCTGTAGCAAGGTTAACCGTATAGGGGAGCCGTAGGGAAACCGAGTCTTAACTGGGCGAATGAGTTGCAGGGTATAGACCCGAAACCCGGTGATCTATCCATGGGCAGGTTGAAGGTTGGGTAACACTAACTGGAGGACCGAACCGACTAATGTTGAAAAATTAGCGGATGACTTGTGGATGGGGGTGAAAGGCCAATCAAACCGGGAGATAGCTGGTTCTCCCCGAAAGCTATTTAGGTAGCGCCTCGTGAACTCATCTTCGGGGGTAGAGCACTGTTTCGACTAGGGGGTCATCCCGACTTACCAACTCGATGCAAACTGCGAATACCGAAGAATGTTATCACGGGAGACACACGGCGGGTGCTAACGTCCGTCGTGAAGAGGGAAACAACCCAGACCGCCAGCTAAGGTCCCAAAGTCATGGTTAAGTGGGAAACGAAGTGGGAAGGCTCAGACAGCCAGGATGTTGGCTTAGAAGCAGCCATCATTTAAAGAAAGCGTAATAGCTCACTGGTCGAGTCGGCCCGCGCGGAAGATGTAACGGGGCTAAACCATGCACCGAAGCTGCGGCAGCGACACTTATGTGTTGTTGGGTAGGGGAGCGTTCTGTAAGCCTGCGAAGGTGTACTGTGAGGTATGCTGGAGGTATCAGAAGTGCGAATGCTGACATAAGTAACGATAATGCGGGTGAAAAACCCGCACGCCGGAAGACCAAGGGTTCCTGTCCAACGTTAATCGGGGCAGGGTGAGTCGACCCCTAAGGCGAGGCTGAAAAGCGTAGTCGATGGGAAACGGGTTAATATTCCCGTACTGGTGGTAACTGCGATGGGGGAACGGAGAAGGCTAGGTTGTCCGGGCGACGGTCGTCCCGGTTCAAGCATGTAGGCAGAGTGATTAGGCAAATCCGGTCACTTAATGCTGAGGTGTGATGACGAACCACTAAGGTGGTGAAGCAATTGATGCCCTGCTTCCAGGAAAAGCCTCTAAGCTTCAGGTTACCAACAATCGTACCCCAAACCGACACAGGTGGTCAGGTAGAGAATACTCAGGCGCTTGAGAGAACTCGGGTGAAGGAACTAGGCAAAATGGTGCCGTAACTTCGGGAGAAGGCACGCTGGCGGTAAGTGAAGTCCCTCGCGGACGGAGCCGAAGCCAGTCGAAGATACCAGCTGGCTGCAACTGTTTATTAAAAACACAGCACTGTGCAAACACGAAAGTGGACGTATACGGTGTGACGCCTGCCCGGTGCTGGAAGGTTAATTGATGGGGTTATCCTTAGGGAGAAGCTCTTGATCGAAGCCCCAGTAAACGGCGGCCGTAACTATAACGGTCCTAAGGTAGCGAAATTCCTTGTCGGGTAAGTTCCGACCTGCACGAATGGCGTAATGATGGCCAGGCTGTCTCCACCCGAGACTCAGTGAAATTGAACTCGCTGTGAAGATGCAGTGTACCCGCGGCAAGACGGAAAGACCCCGTGAACCTTTACTATAGCTTGACACTGAACATTGAGCCTTGATGTGTAGGATAGGTGGGAGACTATGAAGTGTGGACGCCAGTCTGCATGGAGTCAACCTTGAAATACCACCCTTTAACGTTTGATGTTCTAACCTAGGTCCATAATCTGGATCGGGGACCGTGTCTGGTGGGTAGTTTGACTGGGGCGGTCTCCTCCTAAAGAGTAACGGAGGAGCACGAAGGTTGGCTAAGCATGGTCGGACATCATGCGGTTAGTGCAAAGGCATAAGCCAGCTTGACTGTGAGAGTGACGGCTCGAGCAGGTACGAAAGTAGGTCTTAGTGATCCGGTGGTTCTGAATGGAAGGGCCATCGCTCAACGGATAAAAGGTACTCCGGGGATAACAGGCTGATACCGCCCAAGAGTTCATATCGACGGCGGTGTTTGGCACCTCGATGTCGGCTCATCACATCCTGGGGCTGAAGTAGGTCCCAAGGGTATGGCTGTTCGCCATTTAAAGTGGTACGCGAGCTGGGTTTAGAACGTCGTGAGACAGTTCGGTCCCTATCTGCCGTGGGCGTTGGAAGATTGAGAGGGGTTGCTCCTAGTACGAGAGGACCGGAGTGAACGCACCACTGGTGTTCGGGTTGTCATGCCAATGGCATTGCCCGGTAGCTAAGTGCGGAAGAGATAACCGCTGAAAGCATCTAAGCGGGAAACTTGCCTCGAGATGAGTCTTCCCTGTCACCTAGAGTGACCTAAAGGAACGTTTAAGACTAAGACGTTGATAGGCTGGGTGTGTAAGCGTAGCGATACGTTGAGCTAACCAGTACTAATGAACCGTGAGGCTTAACCTGACAACACCGAAGGTGTTTTGTCAGAGAGACGAAACGATGAAGTAAGCTTGTTTAAGATTGATAATTACTGGTGACGAGCCGTTGAAGGGTGAGTGACGGGTAATAAAACAGAATTTGCTTGGCGGCCATAGCGCAACGGTCCCACCTGATCCCATGCCGAACTCAGAAGTGAAACGTTGTAGCGCCGATGGTAGTGTGGGGTCTCCCCATGTGAGAGTAGGGAACTGCCAGGCATTAAATAAGACGAGAAAGCCAACCCAATGGGTTGGCTTTTTTGCGTCTGGAGTTCTCTATTTTACTTTTTGGAGATGAAACATTATTTTAATTGCTGATAAAGCAATGAACCTGCCGCCGCCCCTGCAACATCATAAGCGAAATCATGCCAGCTCCAGCCTGTACCATCTGGGCGACTATCATAAAGCTCCTTTGCTGCACCTAAACTAATAGAAACTGAGAGCCCAATTAATAATCCCTCTCTATAACCATAATTTTGATGGTCTGCATACGCATTTGCACCAGCAGATGCTGCCATTGAAAATAAAAAATGCTGGGCTTTATCTTTGCCTTTCCAATTATCATTGGCAAAATGAAATGACTGGCACCCATTTAAAATCACTATTGATAATAAAATAATTAGAGAGTGATACTTAAGCTTTAGTTTCATAAAAAATAAAAGTCTTTTCATTGATAAGCGTGTTTTTAATATAGAGGATTATTAAAGATAAGGGATGATTTAAGAAAAAATTTTATCAAACAAAAAAGCCTTGCTGTTATTTAGCAAGGCTTATCAAATGAAGCGTCGATTAAAGTATACGACTGATTAATCTATCAACACGAATACGTCGTAATCGTTTGATTAATTTCTTCACTTTTAGTGGGTAAAGCTTAATGCTTTCTAGATCTTGATAGTGTTTCACAACGCTTGTGTGTTGGCGAATACACGCTAACTCTTTATGTCGTTGTTCATGCAATTCATGTTTAGGATCATGAATTAATATGGCATTTTCTAAATCTAATCCCCATGCACGTGGATTAAGATTATTACCAGTAATTAATTGCCAGTTATCATCTACCCACAGACCCTTCAAGTGATAGGTGTTATCGCTATCTTTCCAAAGTCTTACTGTTAATTGGTCATTATCAATAAATCGTTGGAAACGTTGCGTAAATTTACGCAGATTGATCTCATAGAGATAAGGTAGAGCACCAATAATTTTAAATGGCTCTTCGGGGGGAATATAAAAGTCATTTGCGGTTTTATCACCAATAATAATTTCGACCTGTTTGCCATTTCTTAACAAATGACTGATTTGGCGTACAAGGATCGCAGGTAAATTAAAATAAGGTGTACAAATAACAAGTTTTTCTTCAGTAGAAGCCATAAGGTGAGAAATTGTCTTATTTAAGATATTCTTCTTACCTAAACCCATTAAAGGTGTTACTGCCAGTTCATTGTTAGAAGCATTGGCTTTAATATCATAGCCATCACGAGTACGTAAATTAAAACGAAATTGACGAATACAGTTTTTAATTTCGGCACAACGAATTCTATCTTTGATATCCAATCGTTGAATTGCTTCTGATTGTAAAAGATCAGTCACAATAAATTGCTTCATTGTGGAGGCTAATTCTCTATTTTGGATGATGTGATATCTGTCATAGCGATATTTATCCAGTTTATGCAAGTAAACGTTATTAATACTTGCACCACTATAAATAATCGTATCATCGAAGATAAAGCCTTTAAGGTGTAATACTCCTAATGCTTCACGAGTGTTTACGGGAATACCATAAATAGGGATCTCGATATCAGGGTGTTGTTGTGCAACATGGTAGTACCAATCTGCATTTGTTGCATCAGCAGAGACACCAATACGCCCACGCTGAGCACGGTGCCAGTCAACAATAACGGTAATGGATAATTCAGGACGTTGTTGTTTTGCGCTGTAAAGCGCATCAAGGATCTCTTCACCCGCCTCATCGTGCTCTAGGTAAAGAGCCGTAATAAAGATCTCTTTCTTTGCTTGAGCTATATATTTCAATAAGGTGCTGCGAAACGCGGACGTCTGATAAAGCGTTTCAACATCAGCAACTGACTGAGCTAATTTAGGCAGTTGTGCAAGGTGTTGTTGATGCTTAGCAAGTTTTAGTTTAGACAACATCACAGTGCTTAATTCTCTTGTTTATGATGGCTGATGGAGCCATCGTCCATGTGGATTTTCTTTAACCGATCTTCTGATCATAACATTAGTTATATGGGATGTACGCATAAAATCATCATATATAGCTAATTTATCAAAGGATGCGTGAACAATCACATAAAGAAACTTTCTCTTATGATTATAGCATTGGTGACTCTTTTGAGGATCCAAGTTGTAAATCAAGATTGACTATTCCTTCATCAAATTGTACTTCAACAGAAAATCCCAGTTTTTTCGCTAAACTTATCATGTTGCGATTTTCTGGCATTGTTATCGCGGTTAGACGTTTAATGCCATGCTCTCTAGTATAGTTGATCAGTTTAGTCATAAGTTGATGACCTAAAGTATTTCCTTTTAAATCAGAACGCACAAGAATAGCAAATTCTGCATGTTGATTATCGGGATCAGCCATCGCACGGGCAACCCCAATAATTTCAGGTTGATCTTCGAGATTTCTAATCGCGACAAAAGCCATTTCACGATCGTAGTCAATCTGTGTCATATTCGCGAGATCGTCATGTGTAAATTCACTAATTTCACTAAAATAGCGATAATAAAGATCTTCTTTTGTTACTTGGTTTATAAATGTTTTCAGTAATGGCTCATCTTCTGGCAAGATTGGGCGGATAAAACAAGGATTGTTATCTCTTAGAAAAAAAGTTTCTTCTAATTCATTGGGGTAAGGGCGAATAGACAGTCTTTGATGAGGGTCGCCTTGTAGAGGTGCTAACTCCATCGCGACATCGAGTAATGTAAAATCATTACCTGAAGCCAGTAGAGGATGAATATCTAATCTGACAATTTGTGGGCAATCTAAAAGTAAGTGAGAAACCTGCACTAAAAAATGGCTTAGACTTAATATATTTAGGGGTTGTAAAGCGCTTCTAGGCTGTATTTTTCCACTTTTTATCGCATTAATAACCAGATAACGGGCAAGCGCCATATTAAGAGGAGGCAAAGCAACAGCCGCTTTAGTTTCTATTTGCCATTCAACGCCTCCCTCACCTAATACAATTAATGGACCAAAAATAGGATCTTGCTCTATTGCGACCCGTAACTCTTGGGAACCCGCTCTATTTGCCATACTTTGCACTAATAAACCTTGAATTTGCGCTTGAGGGTAGAGTTCTGTAACCCGCTCTATAATCGCATGAGCTGCTGATGATACTTCTGTACTGTCTCGAAGATAAAGCATAACACCTTGCACTTCGGACTTATGAGGGATATCAGGAGAACGTAATTTCAGTGCAACAGGGTAGCCAATTTTCTCAGCAATACTAACGGCTTCTTGCGCATTATGGGCAATCCAAGTAGGCAGTGTATGAAAGCCATAAGCTTCCATAATTGGCTGAACTTGGTGTGTATCTAATCGATATTGCTTATTTTTTAATGCCTCTTCAATACAACGATGTGCTTGTCGTGTATTCATTTTGACATCTAAAGGCAATGCAGGCGTTTCTTTTAACTGTTTCTGGTTTCGACGATATTCCACCATATGCATAAATGCGGTGACGGCACCTTCAGGTGTTCGATAAGTTGGAATTCCTGCTTCACTAAATAATTTACGTGATTGCTGAGATGAATACTCCCCCCCCCAGTTAGTGAAGACGGTAAGCCATTTACGTCTAGGGTGTTTATTGATGGCATCTATGACGCGTTGTGCTGTTTCAATGCTAGGAGCAATGGCACTCGGTGTATGAATAAGGAGTAAAGCATCATGATCATGGCTATCTAACAAACAATTCAATGCTAAAATATAACGATCAACGGTTGTATCATCACCTAAGTTTAGTGGATTGCGAATGGCATTTTCTTCTTGAATAACACTTTGTAGTTTTTGTTTTGTTTCATAGGTAAGTTGTGCGAGCTTTCCTGAATGGAGAAAGAGTTCATCTATTGCCATCGCAGCAGGTGCAGATCCATTACTCATGATCATTAATCTTTCGCCTTTTAAAGGCGTCATATAGCTAAGTGTTTCAACTGCAGAAAACATTTCATGGGTATCTTGTACACGTAATAAACCTGCACGTTGAAAAGCTGCATCATAAGCCACGTCATAACTGGGTGTGTCACCCAATAACAGTTGAGCTTTTTGAGTACGTCCACTTTTTATCACCAGAATCGGTTTATTACGAGAAGCACTACGCGATGCTGACATAAAACGTCGTGCATCTTTTATATGTTCGAGATGCAATAAAATAGCACTGGTTTTACTGTCTCTTGCCAAAAAATCTAATAAATCATCGACTTGAATATCTTGATTATCACCTAACGCAATAAAATAGGAAAAACCGATATTACGGTAATAAGCCCAATCTAAAATTGTGTTGGCGACAGCAGCTGATTGCGAAATAAAAGCTAACTTTCCTTTTTTAACCGGAAGAGGTGAAAAGCTAGCATTTAAACCTTGCCACGGTGCTAAAAGTCCCAAACTATTTGGGCCAAGTAAACGGATGTGATATTGCTGGCAAAGTAATTTTATTGGCTGAAATTGTTCTGGTTGTGCAGAAAGCACAATCACGGCTTTGCAACCCGAGTCACCTAATTGTTTTAGTAGCTCAAGATTACGGCGATGATGTGTACAAATAATCGCAAGATCAGGAACTTGAGGTAACTTATCGATAGAAGGATAAGTGAAAACACCTGAGACTGAGCTACGAGAGGGATTAATCGGAAACACTGGACCATTAAATCCACCACTGAGCAAATTTTTCATCATGGTGGTTCCTGCTCGACCTAATTTTTCAGAGGCACCAATCACCGCAATAGATTTAGGACGTAATAGTGCTTCAAGACCTCTTTGGCTCATATCTACTCCAGAGTTTCATTATCAACTGCTATTCAATGTAGCTGATTTGCTCTTCTTTTGCCTGACTCCGGTCTGGTTTTCCAAGTAAATATTGTTGACGAAAGTAACTAAAATGAGAAAAAAGCTGTTGTGAAGCTTGAATATCGCCGACATTCTCTAAAATAGAAGCCGCCACTTCTGCGGTACAATGCTGATCTTCTCTTGCTGCTTGGCGAAGGATGTACTCACATTTACTTGCCTCATTTAAAGAAAAGAGGGGCAATGAATTGAGATAGGGGCTTTTGCGAAACATTTTGCGTGCTTCACTCCAAGTACCATCGAGAAGGATAAACAAAGGGGGTTTACTATTGGTAGGGAGTTGGTTGTATACAACGCGTTCACTTGATGCATAGCTTTCGGGGAAAACAACATAAGCTTGTCTATCTGGTGTATTGATTAGATCAAGCAAAGCTTGGTCTGGAGTGGTTCGAGACCATAAAAAAGCGTGTGTGTCTGGTAATACATCGGCAATTAATTTTCCCGTATTGCTTGGCTTCATCACTTCAGTATCATACATCAATAAACAAAATTGGCTTTTTGCTGGTTGATTGACAATGGTGTTACAAAGACACTGTTTTTCAGGTAATAAGCAAAAAGTGCAACGTTTTGTACGAAAACCTCGCGCTTTAAAAGGGCGAGTTGAAATAGAAAGTCGATATTGACGAAGTCGAGAGACTGCATTGTCATGCATAACAGATTGACCAATACTCATAAAAAAGAATTGAATTTTATCATGATACCCAAAGGTCTACTATCAGTTGTTTTTTTTATGAAAGTTAATTTATAGGGTGGTAATAGGATTATTATTATTTAATAAATTATGGTGATTTATGAGTATAACGCCAATCGCTTTTATACCTAATCAACAGAGTATTAAAGATAATGAAATTAAAAATCTATTTGATATCTTTGATATTCAGGTTTTTAATAATGATAGCTTGAGCCTCAATCTTGAAATTGCTAAAAATAAAATAAATGAACTCGCCGATTCAGTAAGAAATGGAAGTTCAAAAGATTTAGATTATTTAGTCAACATCATGTTTCATGATGATATAAAAATAAGCCTATATGCCACTAACCAACTCTATTTAATTTATTCTAAATTAAATGATTCGATAAAAGAAGATATTAAGGAATTAATTAAATCGTTCTATGAAATAAAAGTAAGAGACGATAAAGAATATTTCAAAGAGCGACCTTTATTAAGTGCTATGGCTTGTGGGGATGAGATTGCAGGACAACAGGGAAGCGGGAATAATGTTTTTATCTCAGCGATTGATAATTATTTAAACATGAAATGCAATGATAGCGTGTTGGTTAATAGTACTGAAAGCGTAAGTAGTCATAATCGTTATATCTCTTCATCAGAATTACAATCTTGGGTTTCACTTCAATCCTATCAATGTGATATTGGTCACTATGAAACAATGCTTAAAAAAATAGAAAATAACAAAAAATCTGATGAGTTAAAAAATTACGTAGTTTTAGTCAACAATAACCATTGGGTTGCAGTATTTACTTATAAAGATAGCTGTTTTTTATGTGATTCATTATCTTCAAACAAAAACAATAATGATGAACGTTATAAATTATTAACTAGGCTAAAAGAAAAAGGATTTAGAACCTTTAATATAGACGATAACTTACAAAAAAATGTACCGAATGGGTGTGGTCTTTTTGCTCTTAATTATATTGATAATTTACAAAATAAATTAAATACTGAAAAAGTAGCAGATTTAACATCCACAATAGAAACCGTATTACGGAATACGGGGAAAACTTTTCTTAGCCAGAGTGATGAAGAGCAAGCCACATTTAATCATGATTTTAGGAAAAAATTGATCATGGATACACTTTTTTGTTTTGTTAAATTTAGTAATGAATAACTTTCTTACATATTGATATATCGATTATTTTTTATTAAAAAAAAGTTAAATCTAATCTTATTTTTAAAGAGAGGTTTTTTTGATATAGGTTTATCTCTTACTCTGCGTGATTCTCTCGGTGACAGTTGCTAAACTATCATGTAATCTGCGCCCCTATTGCAGTTGGAGAGACAAATGAACGATTCTTATGAAGGTAAAAACGGCAAAGTAAAAGTGATGTATGTCCGCAGTGAGGACAATGCCGATAATAAACCTAAAAAACCATCCCGCCGTCCTGAAAATGGTCGTGGTGATAGCCGTGATAATAAACGCGGTAATAACCGTGACGACAAAAATCGTGATAATAGACGTGGTGATAACCGCGATGATAAAAATCGTGATAACAGACGTGGTGATAACAAATTTTCTCGTCGTGATGACCGCGGTGCAGGTAAGCCTTCAGGGCGTGGCGCGTCACGTAATGAATCAAAACCTTCTCGCGATAGCGAAGGCGGAAGTTTTTCTCCATGGAAAACGATTTCTCGCCCAGCAGGTGAAGAGGCAATTAAAGAGCACGATGGCATTACCGGTAAGAGCCAAATCGATCCTGAACAGTTGCGCCGCCAACGTTTAGAAGAAACACGTATTTATGGTGAAAATGCTTGTCAGGCAATGTTTAAAAATCGTCCTGATGCCATTGTTCGCGCTTGGTTTTTACAAGATGTGACACCACGTTTTCGTGATGCACTAAAATGGATGGCAGCAAACCGTAAAGCCTATCACGTTGTTGAAGAAGAAGAGATGGTCAAAGCCGCTCGTACTGATCACCATGGTGGCGTATGCTTCTTAATTAAAAAACGTGTCGGCCATGATGCAGAAACCTATCTGAAAGATGCACCTGAACATGATTGCGTATTAGCACTTGAAGATGTGGGAAATCCACATAACGTTGGTGCAATTATGCGTAGTTGTGCGCACTTTGGTATAAAAGGTGTTATCTCTCCTGATTCTGCTGTATTAGAATCGGGTGCAGCTGTGCGTACCGCAGAAGGTGGTGCTGAATATATCCAAGGTATTGATGCTGATAACTTTGCTCAAACGTTAGATAAATTTAAAAAAGCGGGTTATACGCTGGTGGCAACCTCAAGCCATAAAGGCAGTGTGCCATTATCAAAAGTACAATTACCAGCGAAAATGGTTCTTATCTTGGGTCAAGAGAAAGATGGCCTAAGTGAAAGTACCTTAAATCAAGGTGATATGAGTATTTACATCGGTGGAACAGGGCATGTTGAAAGCTTAAACGTCTCTGTGGCTTCTGGTGTATTATTAGCGGAATGGTGGCGTCAACACCAAGGCTAATCGTTTTATTACTTTAAAGAATAATATAAAAAATCCCGCTTAATAATATGATTTTTAAGCGGGATTTTTATTGATAAGAGCGGTACTAATACATTATTTTCCTGGTGTAAATGGCGGTTTAGCAAACCAAACCACGATCATCATGATGAGAAAAATACCTGCCGCTAACCAAAAAATCTCATTGGCTGAAATAATTAAACCTTGCTCTGTGATCGTCCTTGCCAAATAGGCTGATGCTTGTTCATTGGAAAGACCAAGATCATTCATTTGTTGGTACGCCATTTGAGAATCAGGATCGAGCGGATTAATTTTTTCTACAAAGGTTTCATGGTGAAGTGACTCTCTTTGTGTCCAAATTGTTGTGGTTAATGATGCACCAATTGCCCCAGCTAATGTTCTTAAAAAGTTTGAAAGACTTGATGCTGATGCCATTTTTTCTGGCGGTAATCCAGATAATGTCATTGTGGTTAATGGCATAAAGAAACATGCAACAGCTAAACCTTGCCAGAATTGAGGCCACGCCACAGTGGCAAAATCCATTCCTGGCTCGAAGGTATAGGCTCGCCAATAAAAACAGACAGAAAACATAATAAAGCTGAAGCTGATGATATAGCGTAAATCCACTTTACCACCAAACTTACCTATAATCGGAGTGATTATTAAAGGTAATAAACCAACTGATGCTGATGCTAATCCTGCCCATGTTGCTGTATAGCCAAAGACTTCTTGTAAAAGCAGTGGCAATAAAACGATAGTACCAAAATAGATCATATAGGCGAGGCTGAGAGTGACACAACCAATGGTAAAGTTTCGGCTTTTAAAGAGTGAAAGGTCTATCACTGGGTGATCATCTGTTAACTCCCAAACAATTAAGAAGCTAAGTGCAACCACAGCAACAATGGCGAGGACGATAATTTCTGTCGAATTAAACCAATCGAGCTCTTTACCCTGATCGAGCATGATTTGTAAAGCGCCTATACCTACAACGAGTAAAACAAGACCAATAGTATCGATGGGCTTAATTTCAGTTTTTGTTTCGCGTCCTGCTAAGGTGTTTGATATACACATAATAATCAACACACCAAATGGAACGTTAATAAAAAATATCCATCCCCAATGATAGTTATCACTGATGTAACCACCTAAAATAGGCCCTAAAATCGGCGCAACAACAATGGTCACAGACCATAGGGCAAGTGCCATATTTCGTTTTGCTGGTGGATAGTTATTCAATAACAAACTTTGAGATAAAGGAATAAGCGGTCCGGCAACTAAACCTTGAAGCACACGAAAGAAAATAAGCATTTCAAGGCTTTGTGAGATTCCACAAAGCCAAGAGGTTAACGCAAAAAGTGCCGTTGACCACATAAAGAGTCGAACTTCACCAATACGTTTTGCTAACCAACCTGTAATTGGGATAGAAATAGCATTCGCCACACCAAAAGAGGTAATAACCCAAGTTCCCTGTGAGTTAGAAGCACCTAAGTTTCCTGCAATAGTTGGAATGGCTACGTTAGCGATTGTAGAATCGAGAACTTGCATAAAGGTTGCCAACGCAAGAGCGATGGTCATTAAGGCAAGTTTTCCTCCTTGTAATGGCTCTTTGATCACCTTTACACCTCGCCTTTATTGTCCCGCATTTTGTTCAATGATTTCATTGATCAGTTTATTAATCTCTGACATCTCAATAGTTAAAACATCCGTATGGTAAGCAGGTTGTTGGCGCTCGCTGTGTGATAATACTTTTCCATCAAGGTTAATCGTATCAACAGTCACTTCAGAAGAAAGCCCTATACGCAATGGTTTTTCAGCTAATTCTTTTTCATCTAATGAAATACGAACAGGTAAGCGTTGAACAACTTTTATCCAGTTACCACTGGCATTTTGCGCAGGTAATAATGAGAAAGCACTACCAGTCCCCATATCTAAACCTAATACAGTACCGTGATAAATCACTTTTTTCCCATAAAAATCAGTTGTGATCTTTGCTGGTTGACCAATACGCATATTGGCGAGCTGTGTTTCTTTAAAATTGGCATCAATCCACATACCCGTTATAGGAATAACAGCCATTAACGGTTTACCTGGTGAGACTTGCGCACCAACTTGAACACTACGACGTGAAACATAACCATCTGTTGGACTTAAAATTTTAGTGCGTTCTAAGGCCAGCCATGCATTACGAACATCGGTTGATGCTTGCAAAACAGAGGGTTGTTTTGCAATTGGCGTGTTTAAGATAATTGCCTGATTAGCATTATATTGCTCTTTTGCAACGTCTAAAGCCGCTCTTGCGGTGGAAACCGCTTCTCTTGCATGTTGAAGTTCTTCTTTACCAATAACATTGCGTTCGCCTAAAACCTCACGGCGACGAAGATCATTTTGTAATTTAGTGAGTTCTGTTTCGCGTAAAACGATGTTTGCTTTTAATTGACGACCGTTGATGATTTGTTGATGCATTTGGCGAACACTATTCGCTAATGCTGTTTTTGCTTTTTCTAGTGCCAGTTTTTCATCACTTGAATCTAATAAAACTAAGGGGTCACCGGCTTTTACAAAATCGGTGTTATCCACATAAACAGTGGTAACAGAACCAGAAATCTGTGGCATCACCATGATTTGATTGCCTGTTACATAAGCATTATCTGTTGTTTCATGATGTCTTAACACCATAAACCAATAAGCTGTATAAGCTGCACCAGCAATAATAAATAGAATAGTTAGCAACAGTAGAACATTTCGGCGAGTTCGTTTTTTATTGCGAATGGGAGCCTGAGGGGGGATATTTTCCTCATTAACACTCATTTAGAAGATCTCCATAGAACCAGAAAAACATCATTAGCTATGTTTCCAGTTTTAAAACTGGAAACATAATTATAAAGTCAATCTTAGAATAATTATTAGCGTGAAGGTAAATTATAAATGCTAATGGGTAAGTATGTTTGCCGATTTATGGCGTAAATAGGATTAGATCAATAAAACTATTTATTATGCTACTTATTCACAATCTTTTTCAGCTAACGTATCTAATTGTAATAATAACTTACGCATTAGTGTCTCAAGCTGTTTTTGTTCCGATTGATCTAATACAGACCAAATTTGTTTTAAACACTGATGTTGCGGGGGTAATAAGCTATTTAAAAACTCTTCACCAGCATCAGTTAAATGGAGATGTAAACAACGGCGGTCATTATGGCTTTCACGACGTTCAATCCAACCTTGTTTTTCAAGCTCATCAGCAATACGCGTTGCATTTGTTCTTGAAGAACCTAAAGCTGCACTTAATTCTGATGGTTGAATACTACGATTTTCTGTCGTATCTAAAATCATTAGTGCCATAAATAATGTCTCGTTAATGCCCTGAGACTTCAACATATTATTACGACTTTCAAGAAGCTTGCTTTGAACATGCATAGAAAGACGAGTTAACAATATTTCTTGATAAGGAATATCTTTGTTAAGCGATTTCTGTTGTGTAGCGCGAGTGTTTAGTAATTCTTCTGTTGGCGTAAATGAGCTTTCCATTTTTAGACACCTTGTTAGTTTCGAAAATTAGGATAATGCTGTTATCAACATGTTAAATGGTATATTAAACACACAATTTAGCAATTTTTATTATTTATAGTCACTATGTTTTTTTGATTATGTTACCTGATTCATAAATTTTCTGAATGATAACACAAAAAAAAGGATAGGTACTTATCTCTTTGCAATAAGTTAATAAAATCAATTTATCACTTATCTGACAATGAATAGTAGTCTATTTGCGAAAAAAGGGATCATTTTTTACGATAAAACACGTAATAAATTTATTATTACTATCATTTGTTACTATGTTTATAGTATTGAAATGAAATTATTCATACAATACTTTATTGGGTGGATTGATATAATTTTCTTAATAAAGAATGAGATGATGATATACATTAATAGTAATCACGCTGTTAAAACATTTACATTTTATTCTGATTAGCGTGAGATTGAAGGAATAATATAGCCCATCCTTGGGTCTGAAAATTATTCGACATGGATTATTGGATCATTTTTATAACCTAAAAACCACACAATAAGACCGATAACACCAATGATTAATCCCGCGATAGAAACACCTGTCCATCCATATTGATGATAAGCATAGCCCGAGAGTAAAGATCCTAATGCCCCACCGATAAAATAGCTTGTCATATAAGCAGCAGTCAGGCGATTTCTAGCATCAGGCAATATACGGTATATAGTACTCTGATTGGTGACATGAACACCCTGAACAGCTAAGTCTAGCAAGACAACACCAATAATAAAGCTGGTGAGTCCAACCCAGTGATAATGAGGTGCAATAATGATAAACCCCCAAGAAAGAAAGAGAATGATTAATCCTATCGTAGTGGTTTTTTTGCCTTTCCCTTTATCAACTAATACACCTGCCTTACCCGCCATTAATGCTCCCGCGACACCCACAAGACCAAATAAACCGATCACAGCATCCGAGTAATTAAAAGGATCAGAAGCTAATAAAAAGGCCATTGAGGTCCACAATAAACCAAAGTGAGCAAAAATAAGTGCGCCAATCAATGAACGAGTTCTTAATACCGGCGTTGTTGCAAATAATTTGAAAATAGACCCTAACAATTGGAAATAATTTAAATATGTTTTACTTTTATAAGTGGGTAAACAGCGCCATAAAGTGATAGCTAAAATCGCCAGAAAAACACTCGCTACCCAGAAAATACCCTGCCAATTAGTAAATGACGCCATTAACCCAGATGCGGTTCTTGCGAGTAAGATCCCGAGTAAAAGGCCACTCATAATCGTTCCAACAGCCTTTCCTCGTTGATGAGGCGCAGCAAGCGTTGCAGCAAAAGGAACAAGAATTTGAGCCACAACAGAGAACATGCCTGAGAGTGCTGTTCCGATTAACATCATCCAAATATTAGATGCCATAGCGGTAATTAGTAGACCACTCGCTGAAATTAATGTCATGGTAATTATGAGTGAGCGACGTTCAAAGATATCGCCAAGAGGCACTAATAACATTAACCCTAGGGCATAACTTAATTGTGCCGTAGTGACAATAAATCCAGCCAAAGTAGGTGATATGTGGAAATAGTTTGCGATTGAATCAAGTAGAGGTTGTGCATAGTAGTTACTGGCAACAACCATACCTGTGGCAACTGCCATAAGTAAAATAAGGCCTTTGCTTAGCGATGTGTGTGGTGCGGTGTTTTCCATAATACTCATAACAAATCATTTGTAAGGTAAATGATAGTAACACGAGTCATTTTTTTGAGAAAAGAATTACTCCGATAGAGAGGTTCAATTGATTGGATATACCCCCTTAGAATATATTCTTATAACATATTGTTTTATATGATTAATAAATATTGGCATCAGCATGTTAATAACTAAAAAGCCCAAAAAATAGCATAGCCAAACACCATATCCATTGAACTGAAACGCCAAGCACGGCAAAAGAAAATAGACGTTTAGCACCTAGCCAGCGGGCTTTCATCGTCTGTTTTTTAAGGCGTTTAGGAAACAATATCAAGAGACTTTCATCAAAGCTAACATCGTCTTTAGAGCGATAAAGATCTCGAAAAAAGTGGCTATCAAGCCATAAACGAAAAAGGTGATATTGCGTAAATAAAAATAAAAGAGAAGCAACAAAGAAAGCTAATTTATTGTGAAAGTGAAGACTAAACACAGGCCATGTACTGATATAAGGTAATAGTGATAACAGCAGTAAATAGCGCCAACTTTGAGTTAAAGATAAAATGACGTTACCACTCGTTTCTGTTGTCAACATCGTTGCCTCGTTATTTATTTTGTTGGAAACGTGAATACCAAATTTGTAATGCCTCTTGTGTTTCTGTATTTAAAATCACTTGAGGACGGGCTTGATACACCTGTTTTATTGCATCTTCTAAAGTATCTACATTACCATTGTAAATTAGCCATGCAACCGCAATAGTGGCACTGCGCGAATAGCCTAATTTGCAATGAATATACACCGTACCTACTTGGCTGAGTCGTTCCATAGACAACATGGCTTTGCTGATATCATCAGGAGATAATGGTAATAAATCGATTTGAGGTTGGGCTAAATAAAGCTGATTTCGGCTAAATTTGTTTCTTGGCCATTCACAAGTTAAATCAAAGACTGCGTTCGCTTTTAATTTATAGAGGGGGCGCCCACCTAATAACATGTTTTCAGTCACGAAACTGGGTGTTTGGCAACGAGTTAGATAATAGCGATAAGTACACCAAGCAAAAAAACGATAAGGTAATAGGATTATCTGTGCGGAAAGAGGGATTTCACCCTGTTCATTTTTTTGAAAGATAGAAGCGCCAGCCCCTAAATAACCCAAAGTCACAAAAGTTAATGTGATTGCAGGCCAAAGAAAGATCCAAAAGAAACCTTGTAAGCCAAAAGATAACAGATAAAACACCATCGCTGATAACGCATAATTTTTACCAATACGTAAACTACGTTTGCTGCCGGTAAAATGCCATTTCCAATGGGCGTTTATTGGTAATAAATAACAAATAAACACGCCAACACCAAAGCCTGTAATGATATCAATAAAGTGGTGTTGCCACGTTGTCAGTACAGAAATTGCAATAAGCAATGACCAGAAATTTAAAAACCATTGCCATGATTTAGGCGTATGTGCGCGAAAACGTAACCAAAGTATCCACAATAAGATAATGTGTAAAGAAGGGGCTTGGTTATAAGGTAAATCAAAACCTTCTAATTGGGTAAATAACCAACCAGAGACGCCTTCAGTTGTTGGACGAATAAAACTAAATTTTAAAGGGAATAATAAAAAACCCGCACAAGCAATAAGCGAGGCTACAATTAAACGTAGCCCATGTATAAATTGTTCTCTTAGCGTTGTACAAATAATCAGTGAAATACCATAGGCAATATTCACACTCCAATAAGGAATAATTGTCCAAGGTAAAAAGGGGATCGCTTTTTCCCACGAATAAACAAAAGAAGGAACATCAGATAAAGTGGAAGTATAAGTATTAACTTGCATATAAGTTAAATAGAAAAATGGGGCAAGAAAAGACAACCATGCAATACCAGCAAGCCAGATACTTTTTCTCGATGATGTTATTTGAGTGTGTTGGGTTCCACCCATACTAAAATTCCTTTCTGTATTTTTGTTTCTATTTTTACAACGATTTAAAACTATCGCTATATGTTGCCATATAACGATAGCTCAGTTGTTGATGGTGTATTCCGTTAGCGACGTCTTGCTATCGATACACTAAAAATACCCCAATGATCAATTTGTTGATCTAACTTTTCAAATCCTGCTTCATTGACTAAAGCATCCATTTCACCTTGACTACGGCAACGCATGATCCAAGGCTGCCCATTTTGATGACTTGGCAATACACGCGCAATCATTTCCAGTTGAGGGTGCCAAGGTTGACAGGTATAAATCAATAAACCACCACTAGGGATGGCTTGCGATAGCCCTTTTAAAGACTCTTTTAGCAGATGATTTTCAGGGAATAATTCATAGAGTCCACTGACAATACCTAACGTTGGTGGTGGCGAAACAGCACTCAAGCTTTCGGCATCAAACGCGTTACCTTCTTCAAAGCGCACTTTATCTTCTAAGTGACGCTCTTTAATCGCTATCCTGCCTTGATCGACATTAATGGCACTATAATCGCGCATTAAAATAGAATCGACCTTACCATAATCATTAACCGCATCAAAAAGATAGCGTCCTTGTCCTGCTGCGATATCCATAATATGCACAGGCATATTATTGTGTATTAATTGGCGAATTGCGTAGCGGATCGTATTTTCAATATTGATTTTACGTTGGCGAATACCTTGCCAACCAATGCTATTTAAATACTGCCTATCAATAACACGACCAAACAATCCTTTCCCTTGGGGTTGATTTCGGTAGACATAATCTAGTGTTGATCCAGAATCAAAACCTTTATCGTATCCCAGAGCAACACCTTCAGACGCTTTACCTAATGTGCTCATAGAATGGCTAAGTACTTTATAATAAAGTCTTTTGGGACAATATTTAGGAAGGGGAGTCTGTAATGCGCGGTAAACATCAGCACTATGGCTCCACGTATCTTCATGTTGATAATCATGCTGATAAAGTGGTTGTGCAAATAAGGTTTCAATAAAACTACGCATTTTATTGATAGGAATAACTCTGTCTTTCTCACCTAAAGTATCGTGGTAAAAACCGGGTAAGACATGCTTTTCTTTGATAGGGGTATTTAAACGTTCATAGAAAAGATGTTGGGGCTTGGCGTGAACTACATGATCATTGCCTGAAATAAATAACTGTGTTGGTAAGGTAATCGCACTTGCATCTTCAACAACACGATCTGCCGTTTTATAAAGTTCTAATAAAATATTGACGGCAATAGGGCGAGTGATCAGTGAGTCTTGATTAAAAGAGTTGATACGGCTTTGGTCATGGGTTAAATATTTGGCTTTCACATACGAATTGACGTAAAAAAGGCCGCGAACTTTTTGCATTAAGGCAAGACCAGTACGTGCAAAAGGAACATATAATTTTACTTTAAATGCAGGGGAAGCGAGCACCATTCCCCGAATTTTTGGGGCGTAATCGTGTACCCAACCAGTAACTAAAACAGCACCGACACTTTGACCAACGACTAGAATATTCCCCATTGGAATATGATAGTTAGATGAAATGTAATGAACGAATTCGTCTATATCTTTTATTGATGTTCCCATTGATGGGCTATAACCGCGAGCGCCTTCATTTTTACCATGTCCACGAGCATCCCAAGCAAACATTGAAAAATCAGGAAGGTCTAACTCATCAACTAGATGAGAAACACGTCCTGAGTGTTCATGGCCTCGGTGAAATAAAATAATTGCTTTGGGCTCAGTGGTAATTTGAGCAGGCCAATGGCGATAATACAGTGGTGTCTTATCGCTGGTGGTAAATTCAGACTCAATCATATTCCTTTGAGTGTGATATTGCGGTTGTTGATTCATAACGATGTATCCTTATCTTTATCTGTCATCGTGGCTTCTTTTAATGCGCGATGAATTCGGTGATAACAAGTCAACAAAAGTAGTAAATTAATAATAATAAAAAGATAATGCGTGTTTTCTGATAATGTCAGCGAGGGGAATAATCCGATAAAAAACGCGATAGCACCGAAAGTAAAAGCTCTATCACTTTTTCCCATCGGTCCATCATAACGACGAGAAGCATGAATAGTTTGGGCAAGAACGCCTAAAAACTCGGTCATTATCATTAAAAAAAGTGCCAGCATAATCCACCAGTAGGCCTGTGGAAAAATAAAAGCAAAAGGGAGATAGAGGGCAATGTCTGAAATAACATCACTGGCTTCGTTTAATATCGCCCCAAGTGCACTTTTTTGATTATGTTCTCGTGCAAGCATGCCATCTATGGCATTAAGCGCCATACGAAAAAAAAGGACAAAAGGGAGTAATAAAAATAAACGAGGAGAAGGGGACAGCAAAAGCAACCCACCAACGGCAAGGGATAACAGTAAGGCAGAAAGTGTGATCTGATTTGCTGTGATCCCTTTTGTGAATAACCGTTCAACATAAGGGCGCAATAGAGATTGAAATTTGGGTTTTAGGTCATAAATTGTCATGACGCATCCTTGTGTTCAAAAGTGCGTATATTACCTCAAAATTATTATTTTATTATTAGCTGATTTTTATCTTATTGAATATCTTTATTTTAATGATTTAATTTATTTTGGCTTCAAACAGAGTATTCATCTCTAAAATTTACTTGAGTTAATAATTAGTTAGCCTCCAAATAAAGTAAAACTAAGATACGCAAAATTATCATTATCAGACTGTTCCGTGTCATTTTTACTCTTTTTTATTTTAAGAATGATTAATTTTTATTTAGAAATATTTACGTAATTATAATTAGATAATTAAATAATAGAAATGGAAATAAGGGATATTAAATACCTTATAATAATCAATGAAATTAGTTTAATTTATTGAAAATATTATTTTATATAATATTTAAATCTAACAATAAGGTATCAATAGCGTAGTTATCTGTATTGAGTGATAAGCGCAAAAAAACTAGATAATGATAATTATTATCATTATCATAATTAACAATGTTAATTATAGCTCTAATCATCTATCAAACTAATAACCATACAAAAAGATACTACTATTATGATCCATTTCTTAGCAAAAAATGATGCTTATCGTCAGGGAATGAGGATGTTTTCATCATCAGCGATGACATTATTATTGACTTCACTCACTTCATTAAGTAGCTATGCAGCTGAAAATGCAAAGACAGAAATCACGACATCCACAGAATTGGAGAATTCTGTACAACCGACATCACGCGAAAAGATTATTATTGAACCTATCTATGTATCAGGTGAGCTCAATTCAAGTGTTGATGCAGGAAGTACGGTCTTGACATTAAAAGATATCGACAGAATTCAACCTAATAATATTGCAGAGCTAGTGGATAAATTACCCGGAATTTCCTCATCAGGTTCACCAAGACCTGGCGGTCAAACATTAAATATCTGGGGAATGGGTAATCCTGAAGATATTAAAATCACCCTTGATGGCACGCCGAAAACTTTTGAAAAATATCGCCAAGGTTCAATTTTTATTGATCCTGAATTAATACGCCGTATTGATGTTGATAAAGGACCTCATAATATTACTCAAGGAAATGGTGGATTTGGTGGTTCGGTGAGAATTGAAACCAAAGATCCTGATGACTTATTGTTACCCGATCAGAATATTGGGATGTTTTTAAAATATGGTCACCATACCAACGATAGACAGAATCGTTATAGTGGTGCGATATATGGTAAATTACTTAATGGACAAGCCGATGGATTATTCTATTTTAACCGCCGTGAAAGTGATGATCTTCGGCGTCCTGATGGAACTAAATTTGGCTATTCACAGTCAGACCAAGATTCTTTTTTAATTAAAACGAATATCTATTTAACTGAAGCACAAATAATCACGTTATCAGCATCACGCTCAGAAATTGATGGTTGGACGCCTTGGGCGGCGAAACGTGATGAATTAGCTAAACCTAGTCAAGCTGAAGTGGATAAATATGGTTTTGATGCGGCGATGAAACGAAAATTAGTCTATCGTGATCAAAAAGATGACACTTTTAGTGTGAAATGGAATATTCAGCCCGTTGATTCTGATTTAATTAATTTAACGCTTACCTACGGTTATTCAAAAACGAAACAAAACGATAGTCGCCCAGAGACGGCAAGTTCCTATTTTAGTGGCAGTATGGGAAATCAAAGTTGGGTAAATTATCGAAATCATCAAATTGAAATTAAAAATGAAAGCACGATTATGCAAGGCGCTTTAGAACATAAGGTATTAATGGGAACACGCTGGCATCGTAATGATCGCGATGTCTTAATGTTTACTCGCGATAAAGCTAAAAATCCAAATTATAACTATGGATATTATGCGCCGCCTTATATGCCAGAAGGTACGCAAACAACCACCAGTTTCTATTTTCAAGATTCAATGAGTTATAGAAACCTGACGATAACACCGGGTATTCGCTATGATATTGTTAAAAACCAAGGTAAGGGAAGTCGAGCGATTACCTACCAAGATCCTGATCCCTATTATGGTCATGATTATTCGGATGTGACTTATCGTGGGGCAACACCTCATCTAGGTTTATTATGGAAAATGAACCAAAACTTCCGATTCTTTGGTGATCTAACTTACACATGGCGAGCGCCATTGATTGATGAACAGTATGAAGTCCAAGGAAGTATTTCTAGTTTAACGGGCACTAGTCGTCATCTAGAGAAAGAAACGGTAAGAGCGGCACGAATTGGTGCCATTGTCGATTTTGAAAATGTTATTCAACAAGAAGACCAACTGCAGTTAAGAACAACCCTGTTTGATACTCGAGGTAAAGACGAAATCTTCCGTCGACGTGGTGTTTATTGTGAAAGCCAAAAGGTGGATGGACATAATGGAAATTGCCCGCCTTCAATAGGTAATTACCGTAATTTACCAGGCTACCATATTCAAGGATTGGAAATTGAAGCTTTTTATAATAGCTCTAATGTATTCGGTCGGTTAGCGTATTCAACAATGAAAGGAAAACGTGATCAATCACCGCGTGATCCGTGGTTTGGTCAAAAAACATGGATTGCGGAGATCCAGCCTGATGCGCTACATGCCACTCTTGGCGTAAAAGTACCAAGTATTCATGTCAATATGGGGTGGACGGGAGATTTTATTGGTGCTCAACGCCGTTCACCAATGGATGCTGATCCTGATGCGGGCTACTGGTCATTACCAAAAAGTAAAGGTTATGCAATCCACGGCTTATTTGCAAATTGGGAACCTTCTTTTATCGATAATACTGAAGTTCGTTTTACGGTTTCGAATTTATTTAACCGTGATTATTACCCTTATTTAGGTGAATCTGTTTCAGGTGTCGGACGTGATTATCGATTTACTGTGGTAAAACGTTTCTAATATTACTGAAAATAATAACAGATAAACCCCATAGATATTATGGGGTTTATTGTCATTGAGAGTCGAATACTCAATATATTGGATTAATAACCTTGTGATGCAGACGTTGCAATCATTGCCATCATAGTCGTGAAGAAGAAAATAAAGAAAATAACGGCCATAATGATACTGATAATAAAGTAAACAAAGCCTGCTCTATTCCATGTTTCCTGCACTTTCATAAAGGTTTCAACAGAATCATAATCACCATTTTTCCATGCCCATTCATTCCCTTTAATACCACAGACAAAAATCCAAATAAGATTAAGTAAAGGAACCAGCGCTAATAATGGAAGATAGGATTTATTACCAAAGCCCCAAATAATATTAAACATGAAAGCCCCCCAGTTCCAACGTTTAATTTCTTCAGGCACAGGTTTGTTAGTATAAGACACAGTTTATTCCTTATCTAAAATAATAAATATAAAAATGAGAATGCCAATATGGCAACTGGAGAAAAAGGTAATCATAATTGAAGGAATGAGAGAATGAAAGACGAGGATATCTTTGCCATTAATAAAAAGAATAATCTTAATAATAAAATAGTATTAAGATCTTTTCATTTTTATATAAATTCATTTTATTTAATTACATGTAATTGGTTGGTTATAAATAAAAACAGGCCACAATAGTGTGACCTGTTTTGTGATAATCTTAATTTAAGATTATTTATCGATTACTTTGCAGCTGCTTGGGCTTGTTCAATCCAACCATCAAAGGTTTTTTGATGTGCTTTGATCCAAGCATTAGCATGACGTTCTATATCTGCCTGTGACTTTTGA
This sequence comes from Proteus vulgaris, assembly GCF_033708015.1. Taxonomy (NCBI): domain Bacteria; kingdom Pseudomonadati; phylum Pseudomonadota; class Gammaproteobacteria; order Enterobacterales; family Morganellaceae; genus Proteus; species Proteus vulgaris. The sequence goes on from NZ_CP137920.1 coordinate 1,086,604, forward strand.
CCATTATGCATACGTAAGTTTTGCGCATTAATATCAGCAACAGACACTTTCATGACTTCAAAGAGTTTAGCCGCAGCGGGATTTTCTTCAGCCCATTTTTTATTTGCTGCAATATGCATGGTACTGGGCGGGAAGCCATAGTTTTTACCATTTGCTAATGTGGTATCGGTTTTATCATCACCCGGTAATGAAGAGAAAGGCACTTGTAACCAAACAACATCTTTACCCGGTTTTAATACATCACTGATCCAGTAAGGTGTCCATGTGTAATAAAAAATGGGTTTACCTTCTTTGTAACGTGTAATGGTATCAGCCATCATTGCCGCGTAATTACCTTGGTTATGTGTGACCGATTTTTCTAATCCATAGGCTTTTAAGTGATTGTTGATAGCTTCTTCACAACCCCATCCTGGATTACACCCTGTTAAATCGGCTTTGCCATCACCATTGGCATCAAATAATTTAGCAATTTTAGGATCTTTTAATTGCTCAATATTTGTAATGTTATATTTTTCGGCTGTTTTCTTGTCTATTAAATAACCTTGAGCGGCATTAACGACATAGTCCCCTTTACGATAAAAGGTATTATCACCTCCCGCAGCGGCATATTGTGAATTATGAAGAGGCACCCAACTGACCGCCATAAAGGTGGCATCACCATTGGCGATAGAAGAATAAGCGACATTATAGTCAACTTCTTTGATTGGCTGAACAGTGTAACCTAATTGTTCTAGTGCTTTATTAACGATCAAAGTTTGAAAGGTTTCTTCAGAAATCGTACTTTGCACAGGTTGAACCGAAACCCCTTTTCCAGGTAAATCAGCAGCGGATAACTGAGTGCTTATCAGTGTGGCGGACAATACGGTTGCCCAGATAACTGGATTACGCATAGTTTTTCCTTCTGTTGTGATGGTAAGAGATAAGTCGCGACAGCGAACTGTCGCCTTTATTTCTTATATTGATTGAACGTAATGTTTTTATTAATTTTGATTAAGAGTAAAAATAGGTATTACGATATTTTTTTGCCAAAGAGTCGATAAATTAAGCCAATCGGACCTGTCATATACCAGCATCGGTTACCTTTATGGCGACTGTTTTGACCTAACGATTGAGTTAATCGGTCAAGGATAATGGCGAGGATAACAATACCCGCACCACCTACGGCAGCAAGTCCCATGTCAAGGCGACCAATACCCCGTAATACCATCTGACCTAATCCACCAACGGCGATCATCGACGCGATAACAACCATTGAAAGCGCTAGCATCAAGGTTTGATTAACACCCGCCATGATAGTTGGCATAGCAAGTGGCAATTGTACTTTAAACAGCATTTGTCGCGGGTTTGCACCAAATGATTGTGCGGCTTCAATTAAATCTTCAGGAACTTGTTTGATCCCTAAAATAGTCAACCTCACAATGGGGGGTAAGGCAAAAATAATGGTGACCACAACACCGGGAACGTTACCAATACCAAATAACATGACAATCGGCACTAAGTAGACAAATGCAGGCGTTGTTTGCATCGCATCCAGTAAAGGTCGAACAATGTTGGATGCTCTATCGCTGTTAGCTAGCCATATTCCTAAGGGAAGCCCGATAATAAGACAAAACAGTAATGAAGTGAGTACCAATGCAAGAGTCACCATGGCTTCAGACCAAGCACCAATCGCACCAATTAATATTAATGAGATAAAAGAAGCGACACCCATCGCTTTACCTGAAAGTTGCCATGCAATTAGAGAAAATAGAATAATGGCAATAGGTGCTGGCATTGAGGTTAAGAAATTTTCAAAACCACTTAAGACCAAATCAACGGGCACACGAATACCTTGGAAAACAGGACGAAAGTGCAGCACAATCCAGTCAATTGCATCAGTAACCCAAGAATCTAAAGGGATCAGTGTGTTGTGAAACGGATCCATTAGATTGAAAGAGTCGGGAGCGACATCTGTTGGTGCAGCATCTAACCAATCGCTGCCAGCAGATGAGGTATCGATATTTTCAGTACCACTGCTAGTACCCCATGGATCAGCGTCTGTTGATGAACTGTCAGTGCTACTCCAAGGATCACTTTCTGTTGTGCTAGCATCTGTTGTTGCCCAAGGATCGTCATTTACGTTATTGGTTGTTTCTTGTGTTGTCTCACTTGTTGTGGTTTCTTGGATATTTGTATCCAAAACGGTATTTTGATCTGTTGTATTACTCATTTGGCGTCTCCTTATCCAGTGCTTGTAGTAACATTCCTTTAGAAATTAAGCCGATATAACGGTTTTTTTCATCAATAACAGGAATGGCACAGGGAGATTGTGCAACAGTTGAAATCAGCTCGTTTAATGGGGTATCACCATTAATGGCACAAGGCTCAGATAAAATTGCTGATTCAATAGGTTGTTTATTTTTGAGCGCTTCTTCAAGAGAGGTAACGGAAACGATACCAATAAATTTTCTTCCTCGTTCAATGAGGTAGCCAAAATTTCTATCTTCATCTTCGAGTACTTTCAAGGCAGAACGAGGACCAAAACCGGGCGCAATATGCAGTAAGGTTTCAGGGCGACGTTTGGCAATATCTTTTGCACTAAATACGTGGCTAATATCAACACCACGGAAAAACGTACGCACATAATCATTTGCTGGATTGTTAAGTATTTCATCTGGTGTGCCTGTTTGAACAACCACACCACCTTGCATAATGGCTATTCGGTCACCAATACGCATAGCCTCATCGAGGTCATGAGAGATAAACACAATGGTGCGTTGTTTATCACCTTGTAAGCTTAATAGCTCATCTTGCATTTCTGTTCGAATTAATGGGTCAAGTGCTGAAAAGGCTTCATCCATTAACAAAATATCGGGATCATTGGCAAGCGCGCGCGCAAGGCCAATACGTTGACGCATCCCCCCAGAAAGTTCATCTGGCCAAGAGTTTGCGTAACTCCCCAAGTTGACTTGCTCTAAGGCATCCATCGCTTTTTTATAACGCTCGTCTTTACTTAATCCAGCGAGATCCATTCCAAATGCGGTGTTATCAAGTACGTTCATATGAGGCATCAATGCAAATGACTGAAACACCATACTGATTTTTTTACGGCGTACTTGTCGTAATTCTTTATCCGACATGGTGGCAATATTTTCACCATCAATAAGCACCTCTCCTTTTGTTGGAGAGATCAGACGATTGAGAAGGCGGACTAGCGTGGATTTACCTGAACCAGATAATCCCATGATGACAAATATTTCGCCTTCTTCAATTGCCAGATTTGCATTTTGAACGCCTACCGTAAGCCCTGTTTTATCAAAAATCTGATCTTTATTCATACCAGACTCTAATAATTCAAAAGCGCGTTTAGGGTGCTCGCCAAAAACCTTGTAGAGATTTTTTACTTCAAGTTTAATTGCCATGAAATATAGAGTTTCCTATTTAAATATTGAAAGGAATAATTTAAATATTAATTAATAAGTGTTGTTGTTTTTCCTAGAATAAGATTTTAGTAAGAGAAATACCCTACCACAATGATTGAGCCTGACAACCCTATGTTAATTATAATTAATTAAATAATTTGGCTATATTTTCTTTGTTTTTAATATGATTAATAATTAAATAAAGTGAAATAAATAAAATTTTAAAAAAGATATTTATATTGCTAACTAACTGAAATAACTTTGGTTTTAGAGAAGTTGTGATTTTGATTAGGATCTCAATAAAAATGAAGACTTAATCTCGGAATAGAGAAGAAAAAGAGAGAAAAATTAAATGAAAAAAATCAATATTTATTAGTTTTGTTAATGTTTTTTGCCTTGTGATAAGGTTTATCTACGTGATGTAAGCTAAAATCATTCGAAAAAAATTGATATTTTGACAACATTGAACAACAAAAATCATCTAATTAGGTTGTTTAGTGAACAAATAAAAATACACCAAAAAATAATCTATATTTTTCAGTGTATTATAGTTTAGGTGTGATACATAATTAAATTGAATGTATTATGTTGTTTTTCTTAATTTTAACGAGAGGAATAAATTTTAAAAATCCCAATCATCATCTTCAGTGTTAATCGTTTTTCCAATAACATAAGATGAGCCTGAACCAGAAAAGAAATCGTGATTTTCATTTGCATCTGGTGATAATGAAGAAATAATGGCAGGACTTACATCGGTTATTTCATCCGGAAATAAGGCTTCATATCCTAAATTCATTAATGCTTTATTGGCATTATAATGAAGAAATTTTTTGACATCCTCTGTCCAACCAACAGTATCGTAAAGATCTTCGGTATATTTCACTTCATTGTCATATAAATCTAATAATAATGAGAAAGCAAAATCTTTAATATCTTGTTTCTCTAATTCGGATTTATTTAATAACTGATTTTGAAATTTATAGCCAATATAATAACCATGAACAGCTTCATCTCTAATAATAAGACGAATTAAATCAGCTGTATTGGTTAATTTCCCTCGGCTTGACCAATACATCGGTAAATAGAATCCTGAATAAAATAAAAAGGATTCTAAAAAGACGCTGGCAATTTTTTTCTTTAAAGGATCATTATCTTGATAATAACGCAAAATAATTTCTGCTTTCTTTTGTAAATAAGGGTTTTCTTCACTCCAACGGTATGCTTCATCGACATCGGTTGTTAAGCAGAGTGTGGAAAATATCGAGCTGTAAGAGCGTGCGTGAACGGCTTCCATAAAACAGATATTAGATAACACGGCCTCTTCATGAGGTGTGAGTGCATCAGGCATTAAAGTCGGTGCGCCTACGGTGTTTTGGATCGTATCAAGCAAAGTTAGCCCTGTAAAAACACGGATCGTCAGTTGTTTCTCAGCTTGGGTCAGCGTATTCCACGAAGGAATGTCATTAGAGAGTGGAATTTTTTCAGGCAACCAAAAATTCATAGTTAAGCGATTCCAAACTTCTAAATCTTTTTCATCTTCAATACGATTCCAATTAATCGCATTAACGTGGCTTAATAAAGATGATGGCATGTTATGTTCTCCTTATTGTTATTATTAAAGTGCACACGAAACACAGCCTTTGATTTCAGTGCCTGCTAATGCAGATTGTCGGATACGAATGTAATACAAGGTTTTAATACCTTTACGCCATGCATATATTTGTGCTTTGTTAATATCTCGGGTGGTTGCTTCATCAGAAAAGAATAATGTGAGCGATAAGCCTTGGTCGATATGTTGAGAAGCCTCAGCATAGGTATCGATGATTTTTTCTGCCCCTATTTCATAGGCATCTTGATAATATTGACGATTTTCATTAGTCATAAAAGGAGCAGGGTAATAAACCCGCCCAATCTTACCTTCTTTTCTAATTTCTATGGGCGCAGCAATAGGATGAATGCTTGATGTAGAGTGGTTTATATAGGAAATAGATCCTGTCGGTGGTATTGCTTGTAAGTTTTGGTTATAGATCCCATGAGTCATAATAGATTGTTTAAGCGTCTGCCAATCTTCTTGGGTTGGAATATGAACATTAGATTGACTGAATAGCTGGTGGACTTTTTGAGTTTTAGGCAACCACTGTTGTGATACATATTTATTAAAATATTCACCTGTTGCATATTTTGAATTTTCAAAGCCTTTAAAGTGCTGTTTCTTTTCAATAGCTAATTGATTAGATGCTAATAACGCATAGTAAGTGACGGTATAAAAATAGATATTAGTAAAATCTAATGCTTCTTCTGATCCGTAATAAATCCTTTCACGAGCTAAGTAGCCATGTAAATTCATTTGTCCTAAACCAATGGCATGAGACGCGAGATTACCTTTTTCAATAGAAGGAACAGACTCAATTTTTGTCATTTCAGAGACATTACTTAATGCTCTAATTGCAGTACTGACGGTATGTGCAAAATTAGGTGAATCCATTGCCATAGCAATATTCATAGAACCTAAATTACAACTGATGTCATGACCAATATGGCGATAACTTAAATCAGGGTGATATTCACTTGCGCTGTTTACTTGTAAAATTTCAGAGCAAAGATTGCTCATATTAATTCTACCGGCGATAGGATTAGCGCGATTGACGGCATCTTCAAACATAATATAAGGATAGCCAGATTCAAATTGAATCTCGGCAAGCGTTTGAAAAAATGCTCTCGCTTTAATTTTCTTTTTGCGAATTTGCGCGTTATTCACCATTTCATTGTATTTTTCACTAATACTGATCTCTGACATAGGGATGCCATAAACACGCTCTACATCATAAGGTGAGAAGAGATACATATCTTCATTGCGTTTCGCTAATTCAAAAGTAATATCAGGGATAACAACGCCTAAAGAGAGCGTTTTAATTCGAACTTTTTCATCCGCATTTTCTCTTTTTGTATCAAGAAAATGGTAAATATCTGGATGATGAGCATGAAGATAAACAGCGCCAGCCCCTTGTCTCGCACCTAATTGATTAGCATAGGAAAAAGCATCTTCAAGCATTTTCATAACAGGAACAACGCCAGAAGATTGATTCTCTATACGTTTAATAGGGGCGCCTGCTTCACGTAAATTAGTGAGCAAAAATGCCACGCCACCGCCACGTTTAGAAAGTTGTAATGCGGAATTTACCGATCGGCCGATAGACTCCATATTATCTTCTATACGCAGTAGAAAGCAGGAAACTAATTCACCGCGTTGTTGTTTCCCACAATTTAAAAAAGTCGGTGTTGCAGGTTGAAAACGACCACTGATGATTTCATCAACAAGATGAATAGCAAGATCCGTATCGCCTTGTGCAAGCGTGAGAGCTACCATACAAACACGATCTTCATAGCGTTCAAGGTAGCGCTCTCCATCAAACGTTTTTAAGGTGTAACTGGTGTAGTATTTAAAAGCGCCAAGAAAAGATTGAAAGCGAAACTTTTTGCTATAAGCATGTTTGAATAGTTGTTTGATAAAGGTAAATTCATACTGCTCTAATACCTGAGCTTCGTAATAGTGTTGTTGAACTAGGAACTCTAATTTTTCTCTTAGATCATGAAAAAATACGGTGTTTTGATTGACATGCTGACGAAAAAAATGATGTGTCGCTAATTTGTCTTTATCAAACTGAATATTGCCTTGCTCATCATAGAGATTTAGCATGGCATTTAATGCATGGTAATCCAGTTGTTCTGTTGATTGTGTCATGTTAATTATCTCGTGACGCATTGATCAGTAAGATTTGACCAAAATGTACTTAAACCTGTTTTGACGCGGTTTACATCTTCTGGTGTACCTAATAATTCAAATCGATACAAAAAAGGGATTTGACATTTTTGTGCGATAATATCGCCGGCTAATCCATAAGCTGTACCAAAGTTAGTATTCCCAGAAGCGATGACGCCGCGTATTAATCGGCGGTTTTCAGGAATATTTAAAAACTGAATAACCGCTTTAGGTACTGCACCTTTAGCACTTCCGCCGCCATAAGTTGGGCAAAGCAACACAAAAGGTTGCGTTGCAAGCAATGTTTCATCTTTAATAATTCTGGTTGCCTTTAAATTGAGCTTTTGTATAAAACGATGGCAATTTTCAGAGCGACTGGAAAAATAGATCAAAGGTGCCGTTTGCATAAGATGCTCCTTAGAGCGTGATCTGTCTGATTTTATCAGGGCAGAAACCCGACCAATGTTGTTCACCATGAACCACAACAGGTACTTGGCGATATCCCATAGAAACAATGTGAGCGAGGGCTTGTGTATCTTTGGTGAGATCAACAGAAACAAATGGAATATTTTTCTGTTTTAAGGCGCGTTCAGTGGCACTGCATTGAACACAATTCGGTTTGGTATAGAGGATAACAGACATAAAATAACCCTTATAAAAATATGGATGCGTCTGTTTTCACATCCATAATGAGAAGTCCTTGAATACTATATATAGAGTTATTTATTTTCAACCACACAATATATGGTGGTTTTTATTTTTGATAATGATTATCATTAAAATTAAATAGTTAGTGCCTAAATTTTATTTTTAGATCGCTCAATTGATCAATTTTTATTAGATATACGAGTAATTAGATGATTGCTTTATCAATCAAGCATGATTTAATCTTGATGCTAAAGACAAATCAGCAGAGAAAACATTATGTACCAAGACTATCTCGATGCACCTAAAGGTTTTCCAAAACCCTATATCTCTATCACTGCAAATGAAAAAGGGATCACGAGTCTCTATTTTGTGAGTGATAAAGAGATTGTTGTAAATTCAAACTCAGTGATTAACCAATGTATACAACAATTAAAAGAGTATTTTGCGGGTAAACGCACGACGTTTTCAGTGCCATTAGCGCCGGAAGGAACTGAATTTCAAAATCGTGTTTGGAAGACATTACAGACAATTCCTTATGGTGAAATTTGGAGTTATAAAGAATTGGCACTTACATTAGGTTCAGTCAATTATTGCAGAGCGGTAGGAATGGCAAATTCACGTAATCCAATTTCTTTAATTATTCCTTGTCATCGAGTTATTGGGCATAACGGTAAGTTAGTCGGCTATACGGGTGGATTAGATATTAAACGTTGGCTACTTCAATATGAAAAAGTAGACGTCGATGAATAGTTCAGATTGTAAGTATTAAGTATTGTTTCTTAAGTAAACTATGCGTTAAGGCATGGGATTTGTCTGAATATTAATCATTTGGCAGAAAAAAAATGTGAGTTTCGTGATCTAGACTGTGGACAGGGAATCATCATTTTTGTTTTACTATAGCCAACGCAAAACGCTTGCGTTTATTTTCTATTTTAAAGGTAAACTTGATGTCTAAATTAAAAGGTAACGTTAAGTGGTTTAACGAAACTAAAGGTTTTGGTTTTATCACTCCAGAAGATGGCAGCAAAGATGTATTTGTACACTTTTCCGCTATTGCATCAGAAGGCTTTAAAACCCTTGCTGAAGGTCAAAAAGTAGAGTTTGAAGTTACTGACGGCGCGAAAGGGCCATCTGCTGCAAACGTTGTCGCTATCTAATTAACGACTTCTTTGAGACAAGTAAAAACCCGTTATAAAAGCGGGTTTTTATATATCTAGCGCAAAGCCCGTTTTTAACGGGTTTTTATGTATCTAACGCTAAACCCGTTATTTAACTAATTGTTATATTCCGAGTATTACATCTCTCGTAGTAACCAAAATGCAAATGCGGTCATTAAAAATGAACCCGCCAAGTTAGCGCCCATCGTACTTAATGCCCATCCTATTTTCCCCTCTGTTAAGAGTGCGACAACTTCGACAGAAAAAGTTGAAAATGTTGTCAAACCACCACAAAAGCCCGTGGTTAGCATAATTTTCCAAATGGGATCAATATGTGGTGCTTTGCTAAACCATGCGATACCAAAGGCAATAATAAAAGCACCAATACAGTTAGCAATAAAGGTGCCTGTGGCAAAATGAGGAAAAATAGAATTTAGGCGGTAGCTAATTAGCCAGCGTAATACGCTACCTAAACCACCACCTATAAATACAGCAATTGCAATATTAAGCATGAGAGATAAATTATTATTTAACCTCAATCCCCTGAGCTTGAAGATCTGCATGATAAGATGAGCGAACAAATGGTCCACAAGCTGCGTGGGTAAAGCCCATCGCAAGTGCTTGCTCTTTCATATATTCAAACTCTTCGGGACTGACGTAGCGTTGAACAGGAAGATGGTGACGACTTGGCTGTAAATATTGCCCTAATGTCAGCATCGTTACCCCATGTTTACGCAGATCACGCATGACGTCAATAATTTCTTCGTTGGTTTCCCCAAGGCCGACCATTAAACCTGATTTAGTAGGAATATCAGGGTGAGCTTGTTTAAAACGCTCTAACAATGTCAATGACCATTGATAGTTAGCACCTGGGCGTACTTGACGATAAACGCGAGGAACGTTCTCTAGGTTATGGTTGAAGACATCGGGTGGCGTATCCGTTAGGATCTCCAGTGCTTTATCCATGCGCCCACGGAAATCTGGAACTAATGTTTCAATACGGATCGCTGGGTTTTTTGCACGAATAGCCGCAATACAATCAGCAAAATGCTGAGCACCGCCATCACGTAAATCATCACGGTCTACGGAAGTAATGACGACGTAGCGTAACCCCATATCTTTAATCGTTTGAGCAAGTTTTTCTGGCTCTTGTGGGTCAGGCGCATTTGGGCGACCATGAGCAACATCGCAAAATGGGCAACGGCGTGTACAGATAGCGCCCAAGATCATAAAGGTTGCAGTTCCATGGTTAAAGCACTCTGCAAGGTTAGGGCAAGAGGCTTCTTCACAAACAGAATGAAGGCCATTTTTACGCATTGCTGCTTTGATACCCTGAATTTTACTTGAGTCAGCGGGTAGCTTTATTTTCATCCAATCAGGTTTGCGTAGCAGTTGTTCACGTTCTGTAGCGACTGTTTTAACAGGAATAAGTGCCATTTTATCGGCGTCGCGATATTTAACTCCGCGTTCCATCTGAATAGGTTTACTCATAATTGTGCCAGTTCCAGTTATCTAGAGTGATTAACACGATGTGACTGAGGTAATCAGGGTTTTAAAAAAATATGACAAATGTTAAAAAAATTATAGCATTTTTATTGCTGTGGTTGAAATCCTAGTTGTGTACAAAAATGCTTAACTAATAACGGTGCTACCTGTGTCGTTGTCGTATTAGGTGCAAAATCAATTAATTGCGTCATTTTTAGATCAGAATAACCACAAGGATTTATTCGTGAAAAAGGGGATAAATCCATATCGATATTGAGCGCAAGTCCATGAAAAGAACAGCCTTTACGAATACGTAATCCTAAAGAGCAAATTTTATCACCCTTTACATAAACGCCAGGCGCATCAGCGCGAGCATAAGCTTCTACATTAAACTCTGCCAACGTATCAATAACGGTGTTTTCAAGAGCGGTGACTAATTGACGAACACCTATATGATTGCGTTTTAAATCAATTAAAACATACATCACTTGTTGACCAGGGCCATGATAAGTCACTTGACCACCACGATCAGATTGAATAACAGGGATAGTTCCCGTATTTAATAAGTGCTCTGCTTTTCCTGCTTGGCCTTGGGTAAAAACCTGTTCGTGTTGAACGAGCCATATTTCATCCGGTGTGTGACTTTCCCTTTTTTCCGTAAACTGATGCATAGAATCAGAAACCGGTAAATAGGGTTTCACACCTAATTGGCGAATAATGATTGTCTTGTCTTGCACCGTGAAAATCTTCATTTGTAGCGTAATTGTGAAGAGCAGTATAACGCTCCAGTAAATGAACTACCAGATTGAGATGTTTTTTTTCCGAGGTAGGATTAAAAATAAGGAGATACAGAATAAGAAAAAGCGCCTTAATGAAAGGCGCTTTTAAAAAGTTATCGATTAGAAGAAACGATTAGAGAACCATACGTACTAGTTCAAGCTCACCTAATTCTTTATATAATGTTTCTACTTGATCGATATGCGTTGCGTTGATGGTAATGGAAACAGAGTGATAATTACCTTTACTACTTGGTTTCACTGAAGGTGTATAATCACCCGGTGCATGGCGTTGAATGACTTCAACGACTTGGTCCACCAATTCTGGTTTTGCATGACCCATCACTTTATAAGTGAAAGAACATGGGAACTCTAACAGCTCGTTTAATTTTGTTTTCATCATAATGTAATTCCTTAAGACAACAGGCGCTGTTGTTTTAATAATGTATTTCTACACCTAATCTTAGCAAATAAAAAGCGCATTCCTTACATAATAAGGAATGCGATACTGGTAATTAGGGTAAATATTTAGGCGGTAAATGTGTTTCTGCCAATATCTGTATGAAAGTTATATGTGGCCACATTTAGCTTTTTCAAGTCTTAGCCAAACCAGTGTGAGAATAATAATTTTATATAGTCGATAATACGGCTAAAGAAACCACCTTCTTTTACATCATTCATCACAACAAGCGGGCGCTGCTCAATAACTTGGCCATCAAGTTGGAAATTAATTGTTCCCACAACTTGATTTTTAGTGACTGGTGCATGTAATTCTACATTATCAAGAATATAGCTGGCTTTTAAATCTTTTAAACGACCGCGAGGAATAGTTAAATAAACATCTTTATCTACCCCTAATTGTACTTTATCTGTTTCACCATACCAGATAGGCTCAGCCGCGAACTCTTTACCCACTTGTAATGGTTTTACAGTTTCAAAGAAACGAAAACCCCAAGTAAGTAGTTTTTTACTTTCGGCATCGCGACCTTTAGATGAATGACCGCCCATAACCGCAGAAATTAAACGCATATTGCCTTCAGTTGCAGAAGCGACAAGGTTATAGCCAGCAGATGCAGTGTGGCCTGTTTTAATACCATCAACGTTTAAACTGGTATCCCATAACAAACCATTTCGATTAGTTTGGCGGATATTGTTGTAGGTGTATTCTTTTTCTTTATAGATGGCATATTCATCTGGTACATCGCGAATTAATGCAGCACCAATTAACGCCATATCGCGCGCCGAGCTGTATTGTCCAGGGGCATCAAGACCATGAACGGTTTGGAATTGTGTATTTTGTAAACCTAGACGTTTAACGTAATCGTTCATCATGGTCACAAATGTATCTTGGCTTCCCGCAATGTAAGAGGCCATTGCGACACAAGCATCATTACCTGATTGTAAGTTAATACCACGCGTTAATTGTGCGACTGTAACGTGATCACCCGGTTTTAAGAACATTAAAGAAGAACCACGAAAAATAGGATTACCTGTTGCCCATGCTTCTTCACCAATGGGGACAATATCGCTATTAGAGATTTTACCCGCACGAATAGATTGACCGATAACATAGCTGGTCATCATCTTGGTTAAACTTGCAGGATCGCGGCGAACGTCGGCATTCATTTCAGCCAGTACTTTTCCTGAATTATAATCAATAAGAATATAAGATTCGGCTTCGATACTAGGAACAGCGGGTATCATTGTTTTTAGGGAATCTTCCGCAATGCCTTGATGACTTACTGTGAGTAAAGCAAAAGTGGCGCTTAATAGACTTGTTCTTAGTAATTTTGCTGGGAGTATTTGTTTCATTCTGTTTGTTTAATCCAAAAATTCAGTGAAAAATAGGGGCTGATAAATAAAATATCAGCAAATCCAGACGATTCTACGCTTGAATTTGCTGATATAAAAAGGATTTTACGTAAAAATATCCCTTATTGGGTAATAATAAATCCAGTGATATCTTTAACTTGTTTTAATTTGTTTTTTATTGTTTCGGCTTGATCTTTCGATGAATAAGGGCCGAGTTGCACTTTATATAATCCATCTGTTTTATTTATCACACCTTGGGTGCTAAATAATGATGATAAGTCATTGAGCCAAGACTGAGCATTATTTTCGTTACTGAGAGCACCGACTTGGACATAAAAACCTTGTGCTATGGAATTTGAGGATAATACTGGCTTTGGAGCTGGAGCTGGAGCTGGAGCTGGAGCTGGAGCTGGAGCTGAAGGCTCAATAGGCATATTGTTGCTTGTAGGCGCAGCAGGCTGAGCATTAAAATTAGGACGTTCTGGCAATGCTGTTGTTTTCTTTTCTATCTGTGCACCATGTGTACCAACACCACTCATATGGCCTGTTTGGTCAACAACAATTCCTTCAATAAGCAATGGGGTTGTCGGCATTAAACGTAAGCTATCAGAAACGGCTGGAGTGACTTGAATTTGTTTTCCATTGACGTAAGGACCACGGTCGTTAATACGTACAACCATTGTGCGTCCATTGAGCAAGTTTGTGATTTTTGCATAGCTTGGGATCGGTAATGTCGGATGTGCGGCAGCAAATTCATAGGGATTAACGCGCTCACCAATGCTCGTTAAACGACTCATTGCTAAACTATCATAGACAACGGCTTCTCCTCGCTCACTGAAGTTGGCAGGATCACTCACAATACGGTAAACCACCCCATTTTTTCGGTAATCTTGATTGGCGGTAGGGTGATAAGGCTCGTAACGTGGCTCAGTACCGAGCACACGTTGAGTTGGCACATTGGGTAATGGTGCTGGTTGTTTATTCGTATTCGGCTTATCACTAACACACCCTGATAGTAGCAATGCACTGATACCAATCAAAACCCATTGCAGACGCATAAAAACCTCATTATAAACTTTTCGATAGTAGTTTTCGGTGTGTATGAATTGACATCACGATACCAAACCCTGCCATTAACACAATAAGAGCAGAGCCGCCATAACTCATCAGCGGTAATGGAACACCCACAACAGGAAGGATGCCACTCACCATGCCTATGTTGACAAACACATAGACAAAGAAAATTAACATTAATCCGCCAATCATTACTCTGCCAAATGTATTTTGTGCTTTCGTTGCAAGGTATAGGCCTCGCGCGATTAAGAGTATATAAAGCGTCAGTAGTATCAAAACACCAATTAATCCGAGTTCTTCAGCCAATACAGCAAAAATAAAATCCGTATGGCGCTCTGGTAAGAATTCTAATTGAGATTGAGTGCCTTGTAACCATCCTTTTCCATGTAATCCACCAGAACCAATGGCAATTTTAGATTGGATGATATGATATCCCGCGCCAAGTGGATCTGATTCGGGGTCAAGAAGCATCATTACTCGTGCTTGCTGGTAATCATGCATGAGGAAAAACCAAAGTATGGGGATAAAGGCGGCAACAAGAATAATCGCTACGGTGATAAGGCGCCAACTCATGCCCGCCAAGAAAAGGACAAATAATCCGGAAGCGGCAACAAGAATTGATGTTCCTAAGTCCGGCTGCGCTGCAACTAATAAAGTTGGCACAAAAATAAGTACTAGAGCAATAGCAGTATTACGCAATGTAGGAGGGCACACATCACGATTCATAAATCGGGCGACCATTAAAGGTACTGCTATTTTAGCGATTTCTGAAGGCTGAAAACGTACAATACCTAAATCAAGCCAACGTTGTGCCCCCTTACTTATTTGACCAAAGACATCAACAAGAATAAGCAAAATAACACAGAAAAAATAGAGATGAGGCGCCCAGTTTTCATAGACTCTGGGGGGGATTTGCGCCATGACTATCATGATCATAAACCCCATTGCAATCTGTCCTATCTTACGTTGCATCATTTCTGGATCTTGTCCGCTGGCACTCCACATAATAAATGCGCTGTATCCTAATAAAGCAATAATACAAAGTAAGAATAAGGGATCGATATGGATCCGTGTCCAGAAGGATTTTTTCTTATTATTTTCAGTCATGAGTATTATTCCTCTGAACCACGTGGTGCGGGTGGAGAAGCTGGCAATACAGTATTGTTATCACCAAGAAGAATGTGGTCTAGAATTTGTCTTGTAATATCACCGACAGAAGGGCCTGCGCCACCATTTTCTAGAATAATAGAGATGGCTACCGTTGGCTTATCATAAGGCGCAAAGGCAATCATCAATTTGTGGTCACGAAGATGTTCAGCCAATTGGCTCGCATTGTAGGTTTCGTAACTGAACACCTGTGCCGTTCCTGATTTTGCGGCTACTTTATAAGGTGCATCAGCAAAACTTCGGCGACCTGTACCATTAGGGAAATTAGCCACACCATACATACCGTGTTTTGCTAATTCCCAATAACCTGAGTTGATATCACCAATTTGGCGTGTTTCAGTATCAACATAAGGCAACATTTCATTGCCAAGCTTTGTACCATAAAGTAGGTGAGGGGTTTTAACTTGACCATCATTAATTAATGTCATTAAAGCTTTCGCCATTTGAATTGGCGTTGCTGTCCAATAACCTTGCCCAATCCCTACGGGGATCGTGTCGCCTTGATACCAAGGCTTTTTATAACGTTGTTGTTTCCACTCTCGCGTTGGCATAATGCCGTTGCGCTCTTCGGATAGATCAATACCAGTATATTCGCCATAACCAAAGCGACCCATCCACGTTGATATACGATCAATTCCCATATCATAAGCAACTTGGTAGAAGAAAGTATCCGCAGATTCTACGATAGATTTTGTAACATTAAGTTTTCCATGTCCCCAACGTTTCCAATCGCGATAACGTTTTTCAGAGCCAGGAAGTTGCCACCAGCCAGGATCATGAATTGTTGTATTGGCAGTGATTACACCTTCACTTAATGCAGCAACAGACATAAACGGTTTTACAGTTGATGCTGGCGGATACAGACCTTGGGTTGTACGGTTGATCAGCGGTCTATCTGGGTTGTTTAATAACCTTTGATATTCGGTGTTCGAAATCCCACCGACAAACAAGTTAGGGTCATAACTCGGGTTTGATACAAGCGCTAAAATTTCACCATTGCGAGGATCGGTTACGACAACTGCAGCTCGGCTTGTGGTGAGTAATGTTTCAATATAGGTTTGCAGTTCAAGGTCAATGGTAAGATAGATATCTTTACCTGCTTGTGGAGGCTGTTCATGTAATTGGCGAATAACTCGACCACGGCTATTAACTTCAACTTCTTCATAACCTGTTGTTCCGTGTAAAACAGACTCATAATAACGTTCGATGCCTAACTTGCCAATATCATGAGTTGCCGCATAGTTAGGTGATAAACCTTCTTTATCAAGGCGTTCAACATCTTTATCGTTAATTTTTGCGACGTAGCCAATTACATGCGTTAATGCAGAACCATAAGGATAATAACGACGTTGATAGCCTTTAATTTCTAAGCCGGGATAACGGTATTGATTGATAGCAAAACGTGCGACTTGTACTTGGGTTAATGTTGTTTTTAAGGCAATAGAGCTAAATCGACGTGAACGCTTGCGTTCTTTTTCAAAGGCTGCAATATCTTCGTCAGTTAAGTCAACAACATCCCTTAAACTTTCAAGCGTCTCTTGTAGGTTTGTTACCTTTTCAGGCACAATTTCTAACTGATAGATAGTGCGATTTAGTGCAAGAGGGATACCTTTGCGGTCATAAATAATGCCCCTGCTGGGCGCAATGGGGACTAATTTAATTCGGTTATCATTTGAACGTGTTTGGTAATCATCATGGCGATCGATCTGTAAGTGATTGAGGTTAAAAACCAAAATACCACTTAATATAATAATTACTGAAAATGCGACAATTACACGACGGATAAATAACTTTGATTCCGCTGTATAATCTCGAAACGGGGTACGTTTTTTTCTTTTCATCCCATTTGACTTCACTTACTGACCCGCCAATTATTGATTATTCACGATGATAAGGATGGTTTGTGGTAATGCTCCATGCTCGATAAAGGCTTTCTGCAACCACGACACGAACAAGGGGATGTGGCATTGTTAAAGGAGATAACGACCAGCTTTGTTCTGCGGCAGCTTTACAAGCGGGTGCTAAGCCTTCAGGGCCACCAATGAGTAAGCTGACATTTCTACCATCAAGCTTCCATCGATCAAGCTGTTCTGCAAGTTTTGGCGTATCCCAGCGAGCACCTGGAATATCGAGAGTGACGATGCGATTTCCTTTACCTACGGCTGCTAACATGTGTTCACCTTCTTTTTCGAGAATACGTTTAATATCCGCATTCTTCCCTCGCTTGCCAGCGGGGATCTCGATAAGTTCTAAAGGCATGTCTTTGGGAAATCGACTAAGATAATCCATAAAGCCGGTCTGTATCCAGTCCGGCATTTTTGTACCAACGGCAATGAGCTGTAATTTCAAACTCAGCTCCAGAGTTTTTCAAGTTCATACATACGGCGGCTATCTTCTTGCATGACGTGTACCATGGCTTCACCAAGATCAACGACAATCCAGTCAGAAACGCCTTGACCTTCAACACCTAAAGGTTGTAACCCTACTTCGCGACAATCATCAACGAGATTATCTGCAACAGACATGAGATGTCTGCTTGATGTGCCTGTACAAATAATCATGTAATCAGTCACACTTGATTTTCCGCGTACATCTAATGCAATAATGTCTTGAGCTTTAGAATCTTCAAGTTTATCAATAATAAATTGCTGTAATTCAGAGCCTTGCAAAAGGATCACCTTTAATCTAATGAGTTAATTCAATCGAAAAATAACATACTCGTGGTACTTCAAGTTGCAGCGTTGTTGACGACATTTATTTTGCACTAGTTATATACTTTGGTATGCTCCTAGAGACTTACTCACTTGTTGTCTAACTGCGGCTCAAATTATTTAGAATATGCATGCTATTTTAAAGGAATTTATACCAATAAATCTATTTTACTGAATGATTAATTCCAGTTAGCAATAACAAGAACATCAACCTCATTTTCTTGTTTTTCGACGTTTGATTTAAAAAAATTCATATATGCCCATTAACTGCGCCATAATAAATAACAAAAAGAAGGCAGATAAGAACTTTTCCGTTTAGACGACAGTTTTACCTTACAGTTCCCTTAAGGGAACAGAGGGTGAGAATAACAGCTAAACCTCGTCTGTCAATGCTGATTAGACACCTAATTAGCCTGTTGCACTTTGTTTGTTAAGTTTAGATTATACAGGCTCATACTCATACTTTTTTAGTTAGAGAGAAAAAGAATGGAAAGAAAAGAATATTATCTCGGACTATCTTCAGAAATTGTGAGTAAATGCAATCGCCAATTACAAGAAAAGTTAGCGTTACTTTGCCATGTCGTAAAAGATGAAAAAATAGGTATTTTGCAAATAGATCCCCAAAGCAGAGAACATTTGTTGCCAATTTATGGTTATATCGGAAAAGAAGGGGATCGTATTGTTTCACCATCAAATTTTATCTTACCTCAATTAAGCTTTGAGCAACTTTTACAGCCTATTGCTCTTGATCATTTTCTTACCCAATTTTTTACACTATTTGATTATCAACAACAGGTTAATCAATTATTAAGTAAAGGGGCTTTGATTAAATTCCATAGTCGATATAAGTATTTGATTATGGCTTATTCACAAGTGGCTTATCGAGAGTTAGGACGCTATATTGCTAATCTTTCTGACGAAATCTCCCTTGACGAAATTGCCTCGACATATCAACAAAAGCTAATGAGAGCATTAAGTGTTGCACCAAATCGAGAAGGACAAACTAATGCATTGATGCATATGGCAGGATATTTTAAGCGAGCACTAAATTCGCAACAGAAACAAGAAATGTCACAGACAATTTTGTTATATCGTCAAGGTGTAGTGCCTTTCTCTCAACCTTATGATTTACTTCAATATTGGTTAACCATTTATCCTGATGATTATTTGATTAATCAACGCTATTTTTCGCCTTATCCATCTGCTTTTAATGACTTAAGAGCACAACTTTAGAATGAACATCTTATTTATAAAGTTGTTGCTGGCGAATATAGTCTTCAACAAGGGTAGGTAGTAAATCGTGGCAATCTAAACCGGCTTTGTGACGAGCTCGAATCTCTGTCGCTGAAATATTATAAAGTGGTGTGTCAGCGAGAAATATTTTGCCCGCAGGTAAACAATGAATGTCTTCTTGCTGATGAGTTTGATGCGTGGTCAGCCATGTCTGCATTTTTGCCGAGCCAAAATGTGTTTGATAACCGGGACGGGCGCAAACTAGTAAATGGCATACATTCAACAGTTCATCCCACTGATGCCATGTATTAATAGAAAGTAATGAATCTTGACCAATAATAAAAGCTAAAGGATGCTTATCACCGATCTCTTTTCTGAAGTCTCTTAGTGTCTCAATAGTATAAGAAGGTGTTGGCTTCTCAAGCTCTCGAGTATCGACTTTAAATGAGGAGTATGGCTCAAGAGCAAGGCGTACCATCTCAAGACGTTGTTGAGAAGATGCCTCTGGTTGAGGGCGATGAGGAGGAATATTGTTAGGTAACCAAATCACTTCTTTTAAACCAATTAATCCTGAAAGTGCTTCAACAGGACGCAAATGTCCATAATGAATAGGATCAAATGTACCACCATATAAAGCGATGGCTTGATTAATTAAAGGTGTTGAGTGATTGGTTCTAGGCATGGCTTACAAATCCTTCAGGCAATGCTTTTCCACAAAGTAATAACCCTAGCGCACTAAGAGAAGGCCAAACTGTTTGTCCATAATCTTGTTTAAGAGTAATTTCAATTGTTGTTAGCAATCTTATTGCTGTCAGCAATTGATGTTCAGATAAACGTTGTAGTGCTGCTGTGAATATTGGGCGTCGGTTTTGCCAGATTCGATGTTTATCAAAAATCGTTTTTAACGAAGCTGTTTTAGACTCACGATGTAGAGTGATCAACTGCATTAATTCACGTTGCAACGTCCTGAGTAAAATGACTGGTTCAGCGTCTTCTCTTTTGAGTTGTTGCAAGATATGCCATGCACGTTGTGTTTTCCCAGCGAGTAATGCATCAACCCAGTGATAAGGGGTAAAATGTGACGCATCATTGACGGCGGCCTCGACTCTTGGGAGCGTTAGCTTACCATCAGGGTACAACAGAGAAAGGCGCTCGATAGCTTGTGCTAGTGCCAGTAAATTTCCTTCATAACAGTAGCAAAGTAATTGATTACCTTGTTCATCCAGCACTAACCCTTTTTGTTTTGCTCGACGTGCAACCCAATGAGGTAATTTATCAAGCTCTGGGGTTAGACAAGAAATGTAAGTTCCGTGTTGGCTTAGCGTTTTAAACCATTCACTGTTTTCTTGTGCTTTTGTGAGTTTATTGCCACGTAAAATCAACAATAAATCTTGATGTAATTCTTGAGATAGGCGAGTGAGTTTTTCTGACATCGCTGCATTGGGACCATTTTCAGGTAAATGCAGTAAAAGAGATTGCTTTTGAGAAAAAAGGCTTAGCGATTGACAAAGCGAGTAAATTTCATTCCAGTCCGTATTATTATCAAGGGTGAATTGATAATGTTCGATGAATCCTTGGGATTTAGCCACGGATTGAATAGCATCTTGAGACTCTTGGAGTAACAGCGGTTCATTACCCCAGAGTAGGTAACTTTGGCGCAGCCCCTCTTGGAGCTGCGCATTCAGTTGTTCTGGATATAAGCGGATCATTTGGCTGGTGAGATTATCTGTTTTGCCTGCTCAGCTTGTGTCGCTTTTTGGCGTTCAGCGTTGTGAACAACCAATAATTTACGCACTAATATTGCTGTCGCTTGTTCACGCATCTCTTGCTTGATAATGTCATTTTCAGCATCTTTCGCTAATGCTTCTAATGGGTTATCGAAGAATGGGCGTGAGACCTGTGATGAAATTGGGTAAATCGTGCCATCAGGCATAATCACTTGCGCATCAAGCACAAATGTTAACTGACGTTCTGCTGATTTACCGTCTTGATACACAGAAACGGTCTCTTTACTTTCTGATGAACCGACAATTTTAAGAATAGGGATGTTTGCTGTTGGATTTTCAACAAGTTGGACACCACTAAGTCTAAGTTGTTGACGCATTACACGAGATAATGGGCCATAAGGGTCACCAGAGCTAAGATAAAGCGTTTTTAATTCTGCTGGAACCTGAGTTTTACCTTGAAGGTGAAAACCACAGCCAGCGGTGATTAACACCGCTAAACCGAAAAATAGCGAAAGTAGATATCGCACTAGGCCTCCTTATCAGCCAACAACGATGTTCAGTAGTTTTCCTGGAACATAGATGACCTTACGAATAGTCACATCTTCCAAGTATTTAGCAACACTGTACTCTTTTGTCGCCATTTCCTGAACATATTCTTTTTCTGAATTAGCCGGAACAGTGACTCGACCACGTACTTTACCATTGACTTGAACGATGATCAGTTTGGTGTCATCGATCATTGCTTCTTCATCAGCAACAGGCCATGGTGCAACATCAACGTCTTCTTTTCCACCTAATGCCTGCCACATAACAAAACAAGCATGAGGGATGATTGGAGAAAGCATACGAACAATGGCTTCTAAGGCTTCTTGCATTAAAGCACGATCTTGTTCTGTTTCTTGCGTTGCACGAGTTAACTTATTCATTAACTCCATAATGGCCGCAATCGCGGTGTTAAAGGCTAAACGACGACCTAGGTCATCTGATACTTTCGCAATCGTTTTATGTAAGTCGCGACGTAAATCTTTTTGTGCTTCTGTCAGTGCTGAAAGATCAAGAGGCTGTGTCGCGCCTTTTTGAGTGTGCTCGTGAACTAAACGCCATAAACGACGTAAAAAACGGTTTGCACCTTCAACACTAGATTCCTGCCATTCCAGCGTTAATTCTGGTGGCGCAGCAAACATCATAAATAAACGAACAGTATCGGCACCATAACGTTCAACCATAGTTTGTGGGTCGATACCGTTATTTTTAGATTTAGACATTTTGCTCATGCCAGCATAAGTCAGTTCATGGCCTTCACTGTCAGTGGCTTTTATGATGCGGTTTTTCTCATCACGTTCAACAATAGCTTCAGCAGGAGATACCCAATGACGAGCACCATCTTCACCGGTGTAATAGAACGCATCTGCTAATACCATGCCTTGGCACAGTAAGCGTTTAGCAGGTTCATCCGAGTTTACTAAACCAGCATCACGCATCAGTTTATGGAAAAAGCGGAAATACATTAAGTGCATGATGGCGTGTTCAATACCACCAATATACCAGTCAACGGGTAACCAATAGTTAGCAGCTTTCGGATCTAACATGCCTTTATCGTAATCAGGGCAGGTATAACGAGCATAATACCAAGAAGATTCCATAAAGGTGTCAAAAGTATCTGTTTCGCGCAGCGCAGGCTGACCATTGATAGTGGTTTTTGCCCACTCAGGATCGGCTTTGATTGGGCTGGTGATCCCGTCCATTTTCACATCTTCTGGCAGGATAACAGGCAATTGATCTTCAGGAACAGGAACAACAGTGCCGTCTTCTAAGGTAGCCATTGGAATTGGCGCACCCCAGTAACGTTGACGAGAAACACCCCAGTCACGTAAACGGTAGTTAACTTTGCGTTCACCAATACCCATTTGTGCCAGTTTATCTGCAATAGCATTAAAGCCAGCTTGGTTATCTAAACCAGAGAATTCACCAGAGTTGATCAGGCTATTTTTCTCGGTTAATGCACCTTCAGATAAGTCAGGTTGATTACCTTCAGCATCAGCAATAACGGCTTTAATAGGTAAGTTATATTTGGTTGCGAATTCCCAGTCACGTTCATCATGACCTGGTACTGCCATGACAGCTCCTGTGCCGTATTCCATTAATACAAAGTTAGCAACCCAAATAGCGATTTTCTCTTTTGTTAATGGATGAATAGCATAAAGACCTGTTGCAATCCCTTTTTTCTCCATTGTTGCCATATCGGCTTCTGCCATCTTCATGTTGCGGCATTCATCAATGAAGTGTTGAACTTCAGGATTATTTTGAGCTGCTTTTTGCGCTAATGGGTGACCTGCTGCAACGGCAACATAAGTGACACCCATAAAGGTATCAGGACGCGTTGTATAGACGGTCATAGTGTCGTCGCTGTCAGCTACATCAAATTTAATTTCGACACCTTCTGAGCGACCAATCCAGTTACGTTGCATGGTCTTAACTTGTTCAGGCCACTCGTCTAACGTATCTAAATCGTTTAACAGCTCTTCTGCATATTCAGTAATTTTGATAAACCACTGTGGAATTTCTTTACGCTCAACAGGGGTATCACAGCGCCAGCAACAGCCATCGATAACTTGTTCGTTGGCTAAAACAGTTAAGTCGTGTGGGCACCAGTTAACGGCAGAGGTTTTTTTATAAACTAAGCCTTTTTCATATAACTTAGTGAAGAACCACTGCTCCCAGCGATAATATTCAGGTGTACAGGTAGTGACTTCACGATCCCAATCGTAACCAAAACCCAGTTTTTTTAACTGGTTTTTCATATAATTGATATTTTCGTAAGTCCATGGTGCTGGGGCTGTGTTATTTTTTACTGCGGCACCTTCTGCGGGTAAACCAAATGCATCCCAACCGATAGGCTGTAAGACGTTTTTACCTAGCATACGTTGATAACGGGAAATCACGTCACCAATGGTGTAGTTACGGACGTGTCCCATGTGTAGTCGGCCAGAAGGATAAGGTAGCATTGACAGGCAGTAATATTTTTCTTTGTTATTATCTTCTGTCACTTTAAATGTATTGTTCTTTTCCCAGTGTTCCTGGATAGTTTGCTCTATATCTTCGGGACGATATTGTTCTTGCATGGCACCGATAATCCTATGGTGAATTAATGGCTACCGGAGGGTAACCGCTATTATGAAATTAAGACTTGCATAGCATAGCTGATTTTGTCTAATAGCCACAACTATTGATCTCAATGAAAGTCACTGTTTGCATAACTTTTTCAAGACAATGAAGAGATATCTTGGAAAGCGTTAAAACAAAAAGACAATAAATGCGTATTTTCTCAAAAAATAATAGTGATATTGCGAGAAAATAAAATTACTTGATATTTAATTGCGATATTAATCGAAATTATTATTTGGGGCTAGCGTGCTAAAAAAGCACGCTAGCAGAGGAGATGTGAGGATTAATGCAGAATTTTAGCGAGGAAGTCTTTTGCTCGCGCTGATTTTGGATTATCAAAAAAGTCATTTTTAGGTCTATCTTCCACAATTCGACCTTCATCCATAAAAATAATACGGTCAGCAACTTTTTTCGCAAAACCCATCTCATGGGTTACTACCATCATCGTCATACCTTCATTTGCAAGCTCTACCATGACATCAAGCACTTCATTAATCATTTCAGGATCAAGTGCTGATGTCGGTTCATCAAATAACATTGCAATTGGATCCATACATAATGCGCGAGCAATGGCAACACGTTGTTGTTGACCACCAGAAAGCTGAGTTGGATATTTATTAGCATGACTGGCTAATCCCACTCGCTCTAATAGCTTTAATCCTTTCTCTTTTGCAGCCTCTTTTTCTCTATTAAGCACTTTAACTTGTGCCAGTGTCAGGTTTTCAATAATAGAGAGGTGAGGGAAAAGTTCAAAATGTTGGAATACCATACCTACTTTTGCGCGTAATTTAGCAAGATCAGTATGTTTGTCATTGACTTTTATTTCATTAACAAGGATTTCGCCTTGTTGTATAGGCTCTAAGCCATTCACTGTTTTGATCAGTGTGGATTTACCCGATCCAGAAGGTCCACAGACAACAACAACTTCCCCCTTTTTAACTTCAGTGGAACATTCAGTCAGTACTTGAAACTGACCATACCATTTGGATACGTTTTTTAGGGAAATCATCTAAGTAGTCCTTTTTTTAAGAAAGTTCACTAACATTGAAGCTGCGAAACTAATGACAAAATAAACAAAACCAGCAAAGAGGATCATCTCAACTTGTGTACCATCTCGTTCGCCAATATTTGCCGCTGTTCTGAAAAAGTCAGTAAGACTTAAAACGTAAACTAAGGATGTATCTTGAAATAATACAATTCCTTGAGTTAGTAAAAGCGGGATCATGGCTCTAAAGGCTTGAGGTAGGATCACTAAACGCATTGTTTGTGATTTAGTCATACCTAACGCGAGTGAGGCTGAAAATTGCCCTTTGCTAACACTTTGAATACCTGCTCTTATAATTTCAGAGTAATAGGCTGCTTCAAATAAAGAGAACGCTATCATTGCTGAAATTAAACGGATATCACTTTTCGGTGAAAGCCCTAGAACATTTTGTAATATGTTAGGCACAATTAAATAAAACCACAGCAATACCATGACTAATGGGATAGAACGGAAGGTATTAACATAAGCAGCTGCAAACCAGCTAATAGGTTTAAAGGTAGATAGGCGCATAACGGCAAGCACCGTTCCCCATAAAATACCAACCACAATAGCGGTGATAGTAATTTTTAGTGTGATAGCCATTCCATCGACTAAGAAGGGTAGGCTTGGAACAACAGAACTCCAGTCAAATTCGTACATTATTGACCTCCTGTTGTGCCAGGTAAACGAACGCGTTTTTCAAGCCAATGCATTATTAACATAATGATGACGTTGATAAATACATAGGCCAGTGTGATTGCTGTGAATGACTCATACGCTTTTGCTGAATAGTCGAGAAGCTTATTCGCTTGAGCTGCCATATCAATAAGTCCGATAGTAGAGGCAATCGCTGAGTTTTTCACGAGATTGAGCATTTCGGAGGTCATTGGCGGAATAATGACTCGGTATGCATTGGGTAATAAAACATAACGATAAGTTTGAGGTAAAGTTAAGCCCAGCGCTAAGCCTGCGGCTTTTTGACCACGGGGTAATGAGTTTATTGCAGCTCTAACTTGTTCACACATACGCGCGGCGGTAAATAAACCTAAGCAGAGTGCTGATGAGACAAAAAATTGCACATTTGGCGCTAAGTCCATTTTAAACCAGTCGCCAATAGATTGAGGTAATAATTCAGGAATAACGAGATACCACGTAAAGAATTGAACAATCAGTGGCACGTTACGGAATAACTCAACATAAACAGTGCCTAAGCTTGAGAGCCAGCGATTAGGTACAGTACGTAAAATTCCGAATAAAGAACCGACAAGAAAGGCAATAACCCAAGCGCATAAAGATAAGGCGATAGTGACTTGGAAGCCAGAAATCAGCCATCCTAAGTATGTGGTGTTTCCGAAAGGGGCTTCTTGGAAGAATATCCCCCAATCCCAATCAATCGACATGATTTCACCTCCGGTGAAAAAAGAGGGGCAGGGAACGGCTGCCCCAAACTTTACTGATCTGTCTGTCCAACAGATACTTTATAATTATTTATTTTTGCATCAACTTGTTATGTGCTTTTAATTCAATGCCTTATCATTTGGTGATGCAAATAATGCTTTCATTTCATCAGAGATGGTGAATTCTAAGTTAAGATTTTTAGGTGGGATGGGGGCATTAAACCAGCGATTAAATGATTTTTCCGCTTCACCTGTTTTTTGTGCTTTAGCGATAGTTTCATCAATTAACGCTTTGAATTGAGCGTCATCTTTACGCAACATACAACCATAAGCTTCTTCAGATTGTGGGGTTCCTACAATTTCCCACTCACCCGGTTTTTTCGCTTTAGCGCGTTCACCAGCTAATAATGCGTCATCCATCATAAAGGCAACAGCACGGCCTGATTCAAGTGTTCGGAATGAGTCGCCATGATCTTTTGCGCTGATAATGCGCATATTCATTTTTTTCTCATCATTTAATTTGTTGAGTAACATTTCAGATGTTGTACCTGATGTTACGACAACATTTTTACCAGACAGGTCGGCAAAATCTTTAATTCCACTGTCTTTTTTCGTCAGTAAACGGGTACCTACAATGAAAATAGTATTAGAGAAGCTCGCTTGTTGCTGACGAGCTTCATTATTGGTTGTTGAACCGCACTCAAAATCAAATGTGCCATTTTGTAATAATGGAATACGATTCTGAGAAGTAATAGGTATGAGGCGAACTTGTAAATTTGGTTTGCCTATTTTGTCTTTTACAGCCTGCACAATTAAGTTGGAATAGTCTTGAGAATAGCCAACCACTTTCTGTTGATTATCATAGTAAGAGAAAGGAACAGAGGATTCTCTGTGTCCAACAATGATTATATCGTTGTCATTGATTTTTTTTAAGGTTCCAGTGAGTTCTTCTGCCTGCACAGCGGCAGCAGCCCCTAAGATCATTAATGATAATGCTAGTTTACGCATGCGCATAATAACTCCTGTCGTGGTGATAAGTGATATTTGTGTTTTTGCTTTATGTTGCTTTTTTGTTTTAATTTGTTTTGGTAATGTTAATAAATAGAACAAATAACATACTGTTGGGAAGTGTAATTTGTGAAATACGAGAGGTATCTCTCAATAAAAGAATCAAATCAAATATAGTTGATTATTTTTTTGGAAGTTGTTTTCAATATTTAAAAGAATTGTAGTAGAAACCTCATAAAAAGAAAGGTTAAAGATGAGAATTTGAGATAAGGCGAAAAATAAACTAAGTAGGGATTTGTAAAGTTTGTCTTAAGGAGTTGTTTGTCTGTGGATTACCGCTAAGATAACGGGTCATATTGATGAGGAACATCTATGAGTAATTGGCGGTCAGGTCGCTGGCTAGTGTTGATAACTGTTTTGCTGATCTTGTGTTGCATTGTTCAGCGTTCATTGGGTGCTCACATTATTAGTGAGCGCTTAGCAACGGCTGTTGCTCAAACTCAATACCCTCTATCAACATCCACTGCTGATGAAAAGAGCGGAACCGAGCATATTTATTCGTTGTCTACCTGTGAGTTAAGCGCCAAATCATTATTATCGGTTCCTCCTCTAACAATAGAGCCATTTTTCCATTCATGGGCTGTATTGCTATTGTTAAGCATGGCTGCTATCTATGTTTCGCGTCAGCGGAATCAGAAAAAACATCATCATCCACCTCCCCCAATCAGACTTCACCTTCATTATTGTATTTTGAGGGATTAGAAATTTCCTTTTAGCTAAAAGATTGCACGTCTATTTTGGACGAGGCTCTATGTGTAGCGTTGTAGGAATTTTTAGGGAGTTGTTATGTTTCGTTCTTTTATTATGGCGTTGATATTAACGCTATTTACTTTATCTACTTCTCAAGCCGCTGATACAGGCTGGTTAACCACGCCTGATAATTCTCATGCAAAAGTTAGGGCGATAGCACAAAAATCCCCAGCCGGTGACGTGAAAGTTTTACTCGAAGTACAGCTTGAGTCTGGATGGAAAACGTATTGGCGTTCTCCAGGAGAAGGTGGGGTTGCTCCTGAAATTAATTGGTCGCAAGATGTGGGGGCAATGACTTGGCATTGGCCTTCGCCTTCAGCATTTGATGTAGCAGGTATTCATACTCAAGGTTATGATAAACAAGTTGTTTTTCCCATTGAGTTATCAGCTGTTCATACTGATCGTTTAATGGGTGTACTAACTTTATCAACATGCAGTAATGTCTGTATTCTGACTGACTACACTTTAGATTTAGATCTTACTGAGCCAGTGCCTGCAGATTTTGAATGGCAATATAATCAGGCAATGTCCAAAATTCCTGTTGGAACAGGATTAATATCATCAGTTTCTTCTGGTTATAACAATAGCCAACTCACTATCTCTTTACAAAAAGAACAAGGTGCTTGGGTTAATCCTAATATATATCTTGATCCCCCTGAAGGTATGCTTTACGGCATTCCAAAATTAAATCACCAAGATAAAAACCTATTTGTTACAGTTGATGTGACAGATGATTGGGGCGATGCTGCTGGTGATATCTCAGGCAAAATGCTTTCTTTTGTTATTACTGACCAAGACTCTTCTCGTCAAGTTAATGACACAATAGGGCATGGAAAAGGGGAACTTACGCCACCGTCTAATTCAGGTATCGGGCTTTGGAGTATTCTTGCTTTTGCACTCTTGGGGGGCTTAATTTTGAATTTGATGCCCTGCGTATTACCCGTACTTGCGATGAAGATGGGATCAATCTTACATCTTGAAAATCGTGATAAGAAGGTTATTCGCAAACAGTTCTCTGTTTCTGTTTTGGGTATTTTAGTCTCATTTTGGGCGTTAGCTCTGTTTATGACAGGCTTACGTTATAGCCAAGAAGCTTTAGGATGGGGAATTCAATTCCAAAGCCCTTGGTTTATTGGTTTTATGGTATTAGTTACCGCTATTTTTACTGCAAATCTATTTGGATTATTTGAATTGCGATTAAGTAGTAATATGAATACCAAAATGGCAACCGCGGGTGGACAAGGATATAGCCGACACTTTTGGGAAGGTGCATTTGCAACTTTACTCGCAACACCTTGTTCTGCGCCATTTTTAGGAACCGCAGTGGCTTATGCACTGATTGCGCCTTTAAATGAACTCTGGCTTATTTTTACCGCTCTAGGGATTGGAATGAGTTTGCCTTGGATTTTGGTCGCCATTTTCCCATCTATCGCCAAAGCACTACCTAAACCCGGTAAATGGATGAATCGCCTAAGAGTGGTTTTAGGTTTTATGATGTTGTTATCCAGTATTTGGTTAATTACATTACTTATTCCACATTTAGGAATGCCAATCGTTATGGCTATTTTTGGTGTGATTGCTTTGCTTTTATTGTTAGCAATTGCACGGCATTATGGCAAAAAAACGGTATTTATTTCGGCTATTATTGCCCTCTTTTTAGCGGGAAGTACCTATCTATTTGTGGAACAACCCGCAAGCCAAACACTTGCAGGTCAAGATTCGATAGATTGGCAGCCTTTATCAGAAGAAGCGATACACCAAGCATTAGCAGATAATAAACGCGTATTCGTTGATGTCACAGCAGATTGGTGTGTAACCTGCAAAGCAAATAAATACAATGTATTATTGCGAGATGAGATCCAGGCAGCACTTTCAGCGCCAGATGTTGTCGCATTAAGAGGAGATTGGACCAAACCCTCTGATAAGATCACTCTGTTTTTAAAACAACGTGGTCAAGTTGCAGTACCTTTTAATCAAGTTTATGGACCAGGCCATAAAGATGGCGTGGTTTTACCCCCTATTTTAAATAAAGATTCAACATTGACAGTTCTTTCTGAGGCTAAAGGAGCCCAATAATGAAAAAAACACTTTCTGCACTGGTTATCTCTTCGTTACTTTTTGGTGCAAATGTGCACGCTGCGGCATTAAGCGCTGATCAAGAAAAAGAAGTTCGGGCGCTGGTTCGTGATACGTTAATCAAAAATCCAGAAATCTTGGAAGAAGCGATCACTGCATTACAAACTCAAAAAGCAGATGAGCAACAAGCTCAATTCCGTACTGCATTAAGTGCAGAGCATGACGCATTATATAACGATGCAGCAAGTCCGCGTATTGGTGCAAAAGACGCGAAGTTAGTGCTCGTTTCTTTTACTGATTATAACTGCCCTTATTGCAAGCGTTTCGACCCATTATTAGAACAAATCACAAAAGATTATCCTGAAATTGCTGTAGTTATTAAACCACTGCCATTTAAAGGCGAAAGTTCTGCAAAAGCGTCTCAAGCTGTTCTTTCAGTTTGGAAAGAAGATCCGAAAGCATTCTTAGCATTACATCAACGTTTAATGCAGAAGAAAACAATGCTAGATAATGCAAGTATTGATGATGCAATGAAAACAACGAATACAAGCAAAGTGAAATTAACGGATGAAAGTTTAAAAGTGTTACAAAATAACTTAGATCTGTCTCGTAAGTTAGGTATCCAAGGTACACCAGCAACTATTGTTGGTGATATGGTTATTCCTGGTGCCGTTGATTACGCTCAGTTAGAGGTAATTGTGAAAGAGCAATTGGCTAAAGTGAAAAAATAATGCGTAGTCGCTTACGAAAATGGAGTAAAGAACTGATTGTTCTGGTAGTCATTTTCGTTGTAGCTACTTTTGCGATAGATTGGTGGCGACAACCTACGCCACCATCTTTAACAAACTTACCTGAGCTTTATACTGTTGATAATAAAGTTGTTTCTTTAGCTGAATTGAGTGCTGAGAAGCCTTTATTAATCTATTTTTGGGCAACGTGGTGTGGGATTTGTAAACTAACAACACCCGCGGTAAATTCGTTAGCGCAAGAGGGTTATAACGTGACATCTGTTGCGATCCGTTCTGGTGATAATGCGAAGTTAGAGCGCGGTATTCAGTCTAAAGGGCTGCGCTTTCCTGTAATAAATGATAGTCGGGGGGATATTTCTCAGCAGTGGGAAATTAGTGCAACACCTTCATTTGTTATTATTTATAAAGGGGAAATGGTAGGATTTACGAGCGGTTGGTCATCTTCGTGGGGATTAAAACTACGTTTATGGTGGGCTTCTATCTAAACGAGTTATCAAAATTTAAGTAAAGAAAAAATAAGACCAGGTAAACTTGCTATGAAATAGATTATTTCATAAATAATATTTTCACGTCTGCGTTCAATTTTTTTTTCTTCCGTATTTTGGGTAACTAATGCTTTTTCATCAGCAATGCGTTTGGCTGTATTAATATGTATTGGCACAATATTAATAGGAATAACGATTTGATTATTTTTATTAGCAGGGGTTAATTGAGCTAATGTCCAACCATATTGATGCTGTTTATCTCCAAACGCATTTTGCTGAATAACATATCCGTAATAATCTTTACGAAATCCTTTTTCTTCATTATCACTAGAAATTTTATGGGCATATTGCCAATAAGATTGAATATTTTCTGATGACTGAATTAATTGGGAGAGTGCTGGTGGTTCAAGTAGAGTGACATTAACGCGTTTTGACTCAGCGTCTTGTTTTTGTTGATCGGTAATCGCTGTTTTCCAATGCACAGGTATAATAGTTTTATCTTCAATCAGTTGAGCAATTGACGTTGGTTTTTGTGATAATACCCAGCCAAATTCATGTTGTTGATTGAACATGCTGCGTTGGATCCATTTGTTTTTTTTATCTTTACGAAATCCTTTGGTTTCATTATCTGTTGATATTTCTTTAGCTCTTTGCCAAATAATATCAAGAATATGTTCAGGATAATGCGCCATTTTAAAGCCCTCATATAAGAAAAAGCCCAACTTAATTAATATTAACTTAATAGGGTTGAGCTTTATTCCTCTTAATTATGCATTATGACGTTTAATAAAGGCAATGATAAAAAATAATCCAACTATTATCCATAATGGTGTATTACCCCACTTATAATAAGGGGTTAACCCAGTTGTTGGTGTGATTTTTTCTGCTAAAGCACCTTCTTCAAATTGAGGAAGTTGAGAAATAACATCACCGTTGGCAGCAATAAATGCAGTAATACCATTATTTGTCGAGCGTAATAGCGGTCTTCCTAACTCAAGAGAACGCATTCTTGCCATTTGGAAATGTTGCCAAGGACCAATTGAATTACCAAACCACGCATCATTAGAAATTGTTAATAAGAACCGTGTATCAGGTTTAAAATTAGCACGGACTTGTTCTCCTAAAATAATTTCGTAGCAAATAGCGGCGGTTATTTTGGCATCATTGACTGTAAGCTGAGGCTGAACATATTCCCCTTGGCTCAATGATGACATTGGTAAATTAAAGAAAGGGGCAAGTGGGCGTAATAGTGATTCTAATGGTACATATTCACCAAAAGGAACCAAGTGATGTTTGTTATAGCGATCTGTCGCTGGGTATTGATAAGCATAGTGTTCACCTAATGTGATGACACTATTGTAAAAGCGATAACCTTCTAATGTTGGGCGGGCATCAATAATTCCCGTCATTAAATGAGTATCTTGCTCTCTTAATTGTTTATCTAATTCAGCTAAAAAGTTTTGTTGTTGAATTTCAATATCGGGGATCGCTGATTCAGGCCAAATAATGAGATTTGCATTACCCATAAAAGGGCGACTTAAGGTGAGATAGGTTTTTAATGTACTCTCTAATGTACCCGGTTCCCATTTTAAAGATTGTGCAATATTCCCTTGGATTAATGCAATTTCTTGCGTTTCATCAGGCAGAGGTTGATACCACTGATAGGACTTAAAGCTGATAGGTAATACTAATAAAAGTAGCGCAGCCACAAGGCTGTAAATTGATTTACGATAGATTGTAAAGGCAATTAAACCACTAATAACGGTTAAGAGCAGTGTTATCATGGTGACACCAAAAATAGGTGCAATACCTTTTAATGGTCCATCAATCTGACTATAACCAAATTGTAACCATGGAAAGCCTGATAATACCCAACCCCTTAAAAACTCAGTGATTTGCCATAGTGCAGGTGCTGCGAATATAAATCGCCAGAGTGTTGGTTTGGGGAAAAATTTATTCAGTAATCCAGCAAATAACAGTGTGTAGAGTGATAAATAGAGTGCTAATAAAATCACTAAAAAAATATTTATCGCAAATGGCATACCACCAAAATCAGCGATACTGACGTAAACCCAATTTACTCCGCTACCAAATAATCCAAATCCCCACGCAAAACCAAGGAATGCCCCTTGACGTGTTGTGCGATGAGTGATTATTAGTAATAAACCAAGTAATGAAATTAACGCCGCAGGCCAAAAATCAAATGGCGAAAATGCTAATGTGCCAATAGCACCGAAAAAAACCGCCAGAAGGGCGCGAACCCACTGGCGGTTTAAGAAAGAGATCTTATTCATTGATATCCTATGCATCATTACCGAGTTCAGGGATTGGTGCATCATCGGGGATATGCACATAAACCTGAATGATCTTACGGCTATCTGCCATAACAACTTTAAATTGGTAATTATCAATAGTAATAGTTTCACCACGCGCAGGAAGATGACCAAAGGCTTGCATAACTAAACCGCCAATCGTATCAACTTCTTCATCGCTGAAATGTGTACCGAACGCTTCATTGA
This sequence comes from Proteus vulgaris, assembly GCF_033708015.1. Classification (NCBI taxonomy): domain Bacteria; kingdom Pseudomonadati; phylum Pseudomonadota; class Gammaproteobacteria; order Enterobacterales; family Morganellaceae; genus Proteus; species Proteus vulgaris. The sequence continues at coordinate 1,120,788 of NZ_CP137920.1, forward strand.
AATCTTCTATCTGGGTTAAAGCTCGAACTGAGTAAGCGTGACGACTTAACGGACGAATATCAATATCATCCTCATCATCATACTCATCTTCAATTTCGCCTACGATAAGTTCAAGAATATCTTCAATTGTGACAAGCCCAGAGACACCGCCGAATTCATCAATCACAATCGCCATATGATAGCGTTGAGAGCGGAACTCTTTTAATAGGCGATCAACCCGTTTGCTTTCAGGCACAACAACAGCAGAGCGTAAGACTTTATCCATACTAAATGGCTCTGCGTCAGTACGCATAAATGGCAGGAGATCTTTTGCCATTAATAAGCCTTCAATATGATCTTTGTCCTCGCTAATGACTGGGAAACGGGAATGTGCTGAATCAATGATCACATCTAAACATTCATCAAGGGTTTGATTGCGTTTTAGTGTGACAATCTGTGACCGAGGGATCATGATATCTCGGACACGTTGTTCAGCAATATCCATTACCCCTTCAAGCATGTCGCGGGTGTCAGGATCAATTAATTCTTTCTGTTCAGAATCGCGGATAAGCTCCATCAGATCATCACGGTTTTTAGGTTCACCGTGGAACCACTGATTAAGCAGTGTGAGAAACCCTTTCTTAGGACCAGGGTTATCGTTACTCGAAGATTGGTCGTCGCTCATGGCGTTTTAACTATTTTTCCTCATTGAATGGTTAATTAGATATAATATTTATCATAAAAATAAGAGAACTGTTACTCTTTTTCAATTAAATAGGGATCTGCATAACCTAAATTTTGTAAGATTTCTGTCTCTAAACCTTCCATTTCTTCGGCTTCATCATCTTCAATATGATCATAGCCTAAAAGATGCAGACATCCATGAATAACCATGTGTGCCCAATGCTCTTCAACAGTTTTACTTTGCTCAACGGCTTCTTTTTCTACCACTTGGCGGCAAATAATTAAATCACCTAATAACGGCAACGCTATTTCAGGCGGTGCCTCAAAGGGAAAAGAAAGCACGTTAGTCGGCTTGTCTTTTCCACGATAAGTGAGATTCAGTTCGTGACTCTCTGCTTCATCAACAATACGAATAGTCACTTCACTTACAGGTTGAAATTGCGGTAATACCGCTTCTAACCATGTCATAAATTGGGCTTCAGTAGGAAGCCCTTGCGCATTTTCACTGGCGACTTGTAAATCAAGGATAACTTCACTCATGATTTTCTCTCTGAAGCTTCTCTTTTTCTGCTTTGATAGCTTGGCGGCGTTTTTGATCTTCCGTTTCCCAAGCTTCATAGGCGATAACAATTTTAGCAACCACAGGATGGCGAACCACGTCTTCACTGTGGAAAAAGTTAAAACTTAAGTCATTTACATCAGATAAAACTTCAATAGCATGACGTAAGCCTGATTTGTTACCTCTTGGCAGGTCAATTTGGGTAATATCCCCAGTAACAACCGCTTTAGAGTTAAAACCAATACGTGTTAAGAACATTTTCATCTGTTCAATGGTGGTGTTTTGGCTTTCGTCAAGAATGATAAAAGCGTCATTTAATGTGCGTCCACGCATATAGGCGAGAGGTGCAACTTCAATGACATTACGCTCTATAAGTTTCTCAACTTTTTCAAAACCTAACATCTCAAATAACGCATCATAAAGTGGTCGTAAATAGGGATCGACTTTTTGGCTTAAATCGCCGGGTAAAAAAACCAGTTTTTCACCTGCTTCAACGGCTGGACGCGTTAATAAAATACGACGCACTTCTTGACGTTCTAGGGCATCAACAGCGGCAGCAACGGCCAAATATGTTTTCCCTGTACCCGCAGGGCCAATACCAAAAGTAATATCATGGGTCTGGATATTGGCAATATATTGTGCCTGATTCGGTGTACGAGGTTTTATCACACCTCGCTTAGTTCGAATATTGGTTGATTTTCCAAATTCAGGAACATGCTCATCACTTTGCTCAAGCACACGGCTTTCTTTGATTGCAAGGTGAATTTGTTCAGGGTCGATATCGGGGATCACGCCTTTAATGGGCGAGGTTTCCACATACAGGCGACGTAAAATTCCTGCGGCTGCATTGACACACAATGATTTCCCCGTGAGTTTAAAACGGTTATCACGATGATTAATCTCGATACCTAAACGGCGCTCAAGTTGCTTAATATTATCGTCAAATGGACCACATAGGCTCATTAAACGGGCATTGTCAGCTGGCTCTAAGAAAATTTCTTGGGTCGCTACCTGTGTATGTGCTATTACTGTCACTGATTATCCTTTTGTTCAATCTGATCAATTAAGGTTGGTAGACACCTACCCCTAATTCATCTTCTTTACGTGTACGTGCAATAACGGATTCTGGAGATTCGTGAATACGTAAATCCATTTCATCTTCCGTTCTAACGACTTTACCACGCAGTGAGTTGGCATAAACGTCAACAATCTCAACATCAACGAACTTACCAATCATATCCGGTGTACCTTCGAAGTTAACCACACGGTTATTTTCAGTACGACCAGAAAGTTCCATCACATTTTTACGTGAAGGTCCTTCGACGAGAATACGTTGTACAGTGTTTAACATTGCACGGCTAAAGTTCATCGCTTGTTGATTGATACGTTGTTGTAGCAGATATAAACGTTGTTTCTTCTCATCTTCACTGACGTCATCAGGTAAATCAGCAGCAGGTGTGCCCGGACGTGCTGAATAGATGAAACTAAAGCTCATATCAAAATTAACATCCGCAATTAATTGCATCGTTTTTTCAAAGTCGTCTTGGGTTTCACCAGGGAAACCGATGATAAAGTCTGAGCTTATCAGAATATCAGGACGTGCTTTGCGTAGTTTGCGAATGATGCTCTTATATTCAAGTGCAGTATGGTTACGCTTCATCAATGTTAGAATGCGGTCAGAGCCACTTTGCACAGGTAAGTGCAAATAGCTGACTAATTCTGGTGTATCTTCATAGACGGCAATAATATCGTCAGTAAATTCGATAGGGTGGCTGGTTGTAAAGCGAACACGGTCAATGCCATCAATTGCGGCGACTAAGCGAATTAATTCTGCAAAACTACAAATTTGACCATCAAAAGTAGCGCCACGATAGGCATTAACATTTTGACCTAACAAGTTGACTTCGCGCACGCCTTGTGCAGCTAATTGAGCAATTTCAAATAGTACATCATCACAAGGACGGCTAACTTCTTCACCACGTGTGTAAGGAACGACACAGAAAGAGCAGTATTTGTTACAGCCTTCCATTATAGAGACAAACGCTGAAGGACCTTCGGCACGAGGCTCTGGTAAACGGTCAAATTTTTCGATTTCAGGGAAGCTGATATCGACAACGGGGCTTTTCGTCCCTTTAACCTGATTAATCATTTCAGGTAAACGGTGTAAAGTTTGTGGTCCGAAGATAATATCGACACACTGCGCACGTTGACGGATGTACTCACCTTCTTGAGAGGCAACACAACCGCCGACGCCAATGATAATATCGGGTTTATTATCTTTAAAATATTTCCAACGTCCTAATTGATGAAAGACTTTTTCTTGTGCTTTCTCACGGATAGAACAGGTATTTAGCAGTAGAATGTCCGCATCTTCGGCGACATCGGTTAACTGATAACCGTGGGTGCTTTCGAGTAGGTCTGCCATTTTGGATGAATCGTACTCATTCATCTGACAGCCCCAAGTTTTAATGTACAGTTTTTTTATCGTCGACATTGTGTAAATCCGGTATTTTCAGTGAGACAATAGCTAATCATTGGAAAACGTTGCGTGTAATAAGCCAATAAGGCGGTTATTGTAGTCATTTGTGTGGTCAGTGACTAGAGCAAGTCGGCGCTAATTATCTATGGCGTTTAGTTTAATAGAAATAAATTGAAACAGCGCTTACCTATTATTTAAAGTAATGAGTTATGGCATAACAATGATGAGTAATGTAAAAAACAATTTTGATGCAATTATCGCAGGTGGCGGAATGATTGGCGCTGCTGTTGCAATTGGACTGGCGCAAGAAGGATTGCGTGTTGCAATGATTGAACGACAGTCTCCAGCACCTTTTGATGCGTCATCTCATCCTGATATCCGTATTTCTGCGATTAGTTGTGCGTCCGTTAGTCTATTAAAACAATTAGGTGCATGGCAACATGTTTTAGCGATGCGTTCTGCACCTTATCTTACCTTAGAAACATGGGAAGAAGAAAATGCCCATGTAGTTTTTGATGCTAAAAGCTTAGGTTTACCTGAATTAGGCTATATGGTTGAAAACCGAATTTTGCAATTAGCACTTTGGAAAGAGGCTGAACGTTATAGCAATATCACTTTATTATGTCCAAATAGTCTAAGTAAAATGACTTATTTAGAGGATAAATGGAAAGTAACACTTTCTGATGGTAGTGAAGTGACCACCAATTTAGTGGTAGGTGCGGATGGTGCGAATTCTCAAGTGCGCCAATTTGCGGGTATTGGTAGCAATGGCTGGCAATATCGTCAATCTTGTATGCTGATCACGGTGAAAACAGCGTTACCACCTGAAAAGGGGACATGGCAACGGTTTTACCCTTCAGGACCTCGTGCTTATTTACCTCTTTTTGATCATTGGGCTTGTTTAGTTTGGTATGACTCACCAGACCGAATTAGAAAACTGCAAAATATGTCGATGACACAGCTAGAAAAAGAAATTCAACATGCTTTTCCTGAGCGATTAGGTAAAGCAACACCTATTGCCGCTGGTTCATTCCCATTAACGCGTCAGCATGCAAGTCGTTATGTTGATAAAGGCGTTATTTTGCTGGGAGATGCGGCTCACACGATCAATCCATTAGCGGGACAAGGTGTTAATTTAGGGTACCGTGATGTGGATTGTTTCTTAGACTTAGTGGCTGAAGCGAAAAAACATTTTGAACCTTGGGATTCAATGGCGTTATTGAAGAAATATCAGCGTCGTCGTATGCCTGATAATTTAATCATGCAAGCGGGTATGGACGTATTTTATCACGCCTTTAGCCGCCAATTACCAGGTTTGAAAGTCGTTAGAAATATCGGGCTTTTAGCTGCTCAACATGCCGGAAAAGTGAAAGAAGCGGCGTTACGTTATGCATTAGGTATTCAGTAATTAGAAATGCGATGATCCGAGTTGAATATTAGATCATCGCATTGCCGTTATGCTTTTAACTGTTTGGCATGAAAAGCAATATGCTCACCAATAAAACTCGCCACAAAATAGTAGCTGTGATCGTACCCTTGATGGAAATTCAATTGATAAGGGAATTGTTTTGTATCACAAGCTTGTGCAAATAATTCAGGTTTCAGTTGCTCTTGATAAAAAGGATCATCAAGTCCAACATCAATACGTATAGGTAACACATTTTCTGCTTGGTTAATTAATGCCACTGCATCATATTGTTGCCATTGCGTCGTATCATCGCCTAAATAAGCACTAAACGCTTTTTTACCCCAAGGAACAACTGATGGTGCCACGATCGGAGAAAACGCTGACACACTGCGGTAGCGTGCTGAATTTCGCAGTGCAATTGTTAATGCGCCATGCCCTCCCATCGAATGACCACTAATAGCACGTTGATGAGTCACAGGAAAATGCATTTCTATTAATGTAGGAAGTTCATCAACAATGTAATCATACATATTGTAATGAGTATTCCACGGCGATTGTGTTGCATTGAGGTAGAATCCTGCACCTTGCCCTAAATCATAAGCACTATCATCAGCGACATTTTCACCGCGAGGGCTGGTATCGGGTACCACTAAAATAATGCCATGTTGCGCTGCAAATTGCTGAGCACCTGATTTAGTAATAAAATTTTGTTCATTACAGGTTAAGCCGGATAACCAATATAAAACAGGGTATTTTTGTCCTTCGTCTTCCATAGGAGGAAGATAGATGGCAAATTTCATCTCACAATTCAACGACTTTGATGTATGTTGATAGACTTCTTGCCAACCACCGAAACAGGCGTGACGTTCAATCCTTTCCATTTTGACTCCTTTAAAAGCAAAGACAAACCTATGAAATAGAGGTTTGAGAATGGTTAATCGAAATGAATAACGGTTCGGATTGATTTACCTTCGTGCATTAGATCAAACGCTTCATTAATTTTTTCTAATGGCAGTTTATGGGTAACAAAAGGCTTAAGTTCGATAGTGCCTTTCATTGCATCCTCAACCATACCAGGTAATTGGCTACGGCCTTTAACGCCACCAAAAGCGGTACCTTTCCACGAACGACCCGTCACTAATTGGAATGGACGAGTGGAGATCTCTTGTCCTGCACCCGCGACACCAATAATAATGGATTGACCCCAGCCACGATGTGCACTTTCTAATGCCGCTCTCATGACATTAACGTTACCAATACATTCAAAAGTATGATCAACACCCCATTGTGTCATTTCAACAAGGATTTGTTGAATGGGCTTATCGTAGTCATTAGGATTGATGCAATCTGTTGCGCCAAACTGGCGTGCTAGTGCGAATTTTTCAGGATTTGTATCAATAGCAAAAATACGGCCTGCTTTGGCTTGTCTTGCTCCCTGAAGAACGGCAAGACCAATACCGCCTAAACCAAATACAGCAACTGAGTCACCTTCTTGCACTTTTGCTGTATTGTGAACCGCACCAATACCTGTGGTAACGCCACAACCTAATAAGCAGACTTCTTCGTGATTGGCTTCTGGATTGATTTTTGCCAGCGAAACTTCAGCGACCACGGTATATTCGCTAAAAGTTGAACATCCCATATAGTGATAAATAGGCTGTCCGTTATAAGAAAAACGTGTAGTTCCATCGGGCATTAAACCTTTACCTTGCGTTGCTCTGACTGCAACACATAAGTTGGTTTTGCCTGATTTACAGAATAGGCATTCGCCACATTCTGCAGTGTACAGAGGAATAACGTGATCGCCGGGTTTAACACTGGTGACACCTTCACCGATTTCGACAACCACACCAGCACCTTCATGACCAAGAATAGCAGGGAATACACCTTCAGGATCATCACCCGAAAGCGTAAATGCGTCTGTATGGCAAACACCTGTGTGACTAATTTTAATGAGCACTTCACCTGCTTGAGGTGGCATCACATCAACTTCAACGATTTTTAAAGGTTCTCCTGGCCCAAATGCGACCGCAGCACGAGATTTCATGGTGTATCCTTTTTTGTTATTAACGCAGGTAAGTGCGGATAAGTGAAATGGCATCATCAACGGAGTTTTTTTGATCTTCAGGAGAAGCGACAGCATCCATAAGACCTTCACGTAAATGACTTTCGAGCACACCCGCCATCAGACCGTTTATAGCACCTCTGATGGCGGCAATTTGTTGTAATACCTGACCGCATTCATTTTCATTTTCAAGTGCAGTTTCTAATGCAAGAAGTTGCCCTTTAATTTTTCTTACGCGAGTTAACGCGGCTTTTTTTTCTGCTGGTGAGTGTGGCATGCATAATCCTTAAATATACTATGGGGGAGTATAGTATTTGGTAGAATATATGTACAGAGAGAGCAATCAAAAGTGATGAGAATAAAAATAATAATGTGGAAAATGTCGCTCTTTGAGAACGGAAGAATAAGAAATGAAGAGAGAGAACAGGTGTTTAGAGAATAGATAGGGAAAATATTAAGAGATAAAAACAAAAAAGACTCGCGATGGCGAGTCTTATCTGTTGATTTCGTGATAAACACGTTCGTAATCAATGGTGCGGGAGGCGAGACTTGAACTCGCACACCTTGCGGCGCCAGAACCTAAATCTGGTGCGTCTACCAATTTCGCCACTCCCGCAACAACTTGGAGAAAAAAAGACTCGCTCAGCGAGTCTCTCTTTCAAAATATGGCTGGGATACCAGGATTCGAACCTGGGAATGCCAGGATCAAAACCTGGTGCCTTACCGCTTGGCGATATCCCAAAAAATGGTGGCTATGACGGGATTCGAACCTGTGACCCCAACATTATGAGTGTTGTGCTCTAACCAGCTGAGCTACATAGCCATATTGAATCTAGCTAGCTATCTTTCTTTCGAAAGATGGCTGGGGTACCAGGATTCGAACCTGGGAATGCCAGGATCAAAACCTGGTGCCTTACCGCTTGGCGATACCCCATCCGCAAATTCAATTGTCAACACACTTATCTATCAGAAATATGGCTGGGATACCAGGATTCGAACCTGGGAATGCCAGGATCAAAACCTGGTGCCTTACCGCTTGGCGATATCCCAACTGATAAATTTTTGACGAGGTTAAAATGGTGCGGGAGGCGAGACTTGAACTCGCACACCTTGCGGCGCCAGAACCTAAATCTGGTGCGTCTACCAATTTCGCCACTCCCGCAAAAAGATGGTGGCTATGACGGGATTCGAACCTGTGACCCCAACATTATGAGTGTTGTGCTCTAACCAGCTGAGCTACATAGCCATCTTTTTTTGCATAACCTTCGTCGGCGTTGCGGGGCGCATTATGCGTATTACAGACAAATCCGTCAACTGCTTTTTGCATTAATTTTCGAGAAACGTGTCCGTTTGCTCGATGGTTAATCATTTTGTCGAAAAAAGATCCAAAAAACAACCTTATTGATGAAAAATATCTCAAAGAATAGGGGGTGAATAAAAAGAAAAAACAAAGCAGTAAGAGAAGTGATATTAAGTTAAAGAGAGAAAAAACGAAGAACAGTGAACATAAAAAAGAAATGAGGTGAAAATTCACGCTACATTTCTTTTTCTTTGGATATGACTGATTGAATTTTAAGTTGATTTTATAATGAAGGTCAGAAAAGTCTATATTCAACTCAAAAAAGTATAATTTTTCAACAATACATTACTTTTCTAAGAGGTATTGTAGTAATTCTCCGTTCAGCATTGCACGTTTAGTCAAGGCAAAAGCCCCTATGGCAGAACGATGATCAAGCTCCGATGTGACAATAGGAAGCTCTTCTCTGAATTCTTTTAATACTTGTGTATTAATGCAACTTTGAATTGAGGGTAGCAAGATTTCAGCGGCTTCCGTCAATTCGCCCGCTAACACCACTTTTTGTGGATTAAACAGGTTAATGGCGATTGCAATAGCTTTACCTAAGTGTAAACCCACTTGTTTAATGGTTTCGACTGCTAGCGGATCATTCTTAACGGCTGCTCGACAAATATCTTGGATTTGGCACTGTGTTGGCGATAAATACTGGCTAGGATAACCTTGCTCTAATTGATAGCGCACTTTAGCTTCGATGGCTGTATTGGATGCAATTGTTTCTAAACAACCAAAATTACCACAATGGCAACGTTCACCTAAAGGATCGATTTGAATATGACCAATCTCTCCTAAGTTACCACGTTGGTTGAGCAGAATTTTATTATTAATAATAACACCCGCACCTGCACCACGATGAATACGGACTAGTAGCGAGTCTTCACAATCTCGTGTCGCACCAAAATAATTTTCAGCGAGTGCAAGGCTTCGAATATCATGCCCAGCATAACAAGGCAGATTAAAGCGTTTTTCTAAGCTATTTACCAGAGCCCAATTATCTACTTTCATATGCGGCATATAACGAACAATGCCTTTATTGGGATCAACAAGACCGGGTAAGATCACAGAAATTGAAATAAGCTCACGGATGCGGCGTTGATTTTGTTTAATAAAATCATCAATTGCATTGATAAGTATCGTCTCAACTTCATTTTGAGTACTTTGCTCTAAAGGGTAGTGTTGTTCAATGATAACCTTACCACTCAGATCGTAAAGAGCAACGGTGGCATCATTACGACCCAATCGCACACTAACGGTATTAAAATTGCGGTGTTCAACTACAATAGAAATTGCGCGACGCCCACCCGTTGATGCCTGTTGATCAACCTCTTTGATTAAGCCTCGTTCAAGCAGCTGACGAGTAATTTTAGTCACACTGGCGGGCGCTAGTTGGCTTTGTTCGGCTATTTGGATACGGGAAATTGGCCCGTGTTGATCAATCAGTCGATACACAATTGCACTGTTAAGTTGTTTAACAAGATCGATATTGCCAATTTGCGTTTCAGTGTTGTTATGACTCATCAGCATACACATCCATTAGTTATTCAGTTATTTCAATACCATTGACAAATGTTGTACAAAGGTTGAAGTCCTTATCAAAAGAAGCGAGGTTAGCAGTTTTTCCCGCTTCAATTGTTCCCAATTCTTTTTCCATTCCAATTGCTCGAGCAGGATAAAGTGTTGCCATCCGCAATGTTTCATCTAATGGAATACCAACATGGATCACGCTATTTTTAATTGCACCAATCATGGTTAGTGATGATCCACTTAATGTGCCATCTGCATCGACACAAAGACCATTACGATAATATATGGTTTTACCTGCAAAAACGAAGCTATCCATCTCATTTTTATTAGGATCAAGTCCCGCTGGCGCAGTTGCGTCTGTGACTAAAAGTAGTTTTTCACCTTTTAAACGCTTACTGTTACGAATATTTGCCCATGAAACGTGTAAACCATCGGCAATGATACCAGCATATACCTCAGGTGTATCATAAATGGCACCCACAAGCCCTGGACCTCGACCTGTAATATAAGGCATTGCATTGTAAAGGTGAGTCGATAATGAGATACCATTACGAAATCCTTTCCGTGCTTCTTCATAAGTCGAATTTGAATGACCCGCAGAAACAATGATACCTGCTTTGATTAATTGACGAACATATTTTTCATCAACCATTTCTGGTGCTAAGGTGATTTTAGCGATGACATCGGCATTATCGCATAAATAGCTAATCATCTCGGCACTTGGCTGACGAATGAATTGTGGATCATGAGTCCCTTTTTTAATTATATTGATATAAGGGCCTTCTAAGTGTAATCCCAACACTTTATTTTTATGTTTTTTCATATAAGCACGAGTTGCTTCAATGCCTATTTTCATCAATTCATCAGAACAGGTAATTAATGTTGGTAAATAGCTAGTGCAACCTAAACGTTCATTCGCTTTTTGCATAATTTCTAACGTTTCAGCGGTGACATTTTCAGGTGTGTCATTAAATTGCACACCACCACAACCATTAACCTGTAAATCGATAAAACCGGGAGAGACAATTGCACCTTTCATATCACGAACAGTGATGTCTTTTGGCAGTTGATCCTGTGGGCAAACCTGCTCAATACGGGAGCCGTTAATAATAATGGCGTGGTTTTCTAAACGGTCGTAACCTGTATAAATAACAGCATTTGTTAAGGCAAACATACCTTTGTCTCCTGATAAGGGAAGTCAATCTAAAAAGCCGATATCAGCCAGCAAATTCTGGCTGATAAGTAAGAGAGCTTAGCCTTTTCCGCTACTTAATTAGTAGGTACTTAATTTACTAAACTTAGTCTTGGTATTTCTGACACTCTTGCGCTTCAATCTGTTGGAAATAACGCAATGTTTTTACTCGTAATTCCATTGTTGCAGGATCATCACATACTAAAATTGCTTTAGGGTGAAGTTGAACACAAGAAATCGTCCATAAATGGTTAACCGCGCCTTCTGTTGCGGCATGTACTGCTTGCGCCTTATTAAAGCCTGTTGCCAAAATCATTAATTCTTCAGCATCTAATAATGTGCCTACACCAACGGTTAGTGCATATTTAGGAACATGATTAACATTATTGTCGAAGAAACGTGAATTTGCTAAGCGTGTATCTTCCGTTAGCGTTTTCATGCGAGTGCGTGAAGAGAGTGATGACGCAGGCTCATTAAATGCAATATGACCGTCGTTACCTACACCACCCATAAACAAATTGATTTTGCCATAAGACTTAATTTTCGCCTCATAACGTTCGCATTCTGCTTGTGGATCTTCTGCATTACCATTTAATAAATTGATATTTTCATCTTTAATATCAATATGATTAAAGAAATTTTCATACATAAAAGTACGATAACTTTGTGAATGATCAGATGGAATACCAACATATTCATCCATATTGAACGTTACAACGTGTTGGAAGCTGACTTTTCCTGCGCGATGTAATTCAATTAACTCTTTATATGTCGCCAATGGCGTGCCGCCAGTCGGTAAACCAAGTACGAAAGGATGCTCTGCAGTTGGATTAAATGCGTTGATCTTCTCAACGATATAATTTGCAGACCACTTACCAACTTGTTTTGCCGTAGATAGGGGGATTAACCTCATAGTAACCTCATAGAAAAAAGACAAATCTGATAACTCTGTAACGTGTTATTTCATCGTGTAATTATCAGTAGCTCATCTATAACACGAATTTCTTTTCATTTTTAGCTGATGATCGAAATGTCCCGCCAAAAGATATTTTTAATCATAAAATAAGCTTTCTGACTTAGCCAGCATTTCAGCTAAAAATTATACGACATTGGTGACTTCAATCACAAATTATGACTAATTAATTTGCGATACGAAATAAATTTTTTAGACTAAAAATGGAATTAAATAATTAGCTCATCAATTTATTATTAAATATGAATGAGTATAAATAAGATCCCGCATAGGGGCTATCCAAGGGGGAGTTTGTGAATATTTTAAGTTATCTGCAGAAGATAGGGCGGGCGCTGATGGTGCCTGTTGCTACATTACCTGCAGCAGCAATTCTGATGGGGATTGGCTACTGGATTGACCCAGTAGGCTGGGGTGGTGATAACGCGCTTGCTGCCTTACTTATCAAATCTGGTGCTGCCATTATCGATAATATGTCAGTCTTGTTTGCCATTGGTGTTGCTTATGGTATGTCAAAAGACAAAGACGGTGCTGCCGCTTTAACAGGATTTGTTGGGTTCTTAGTCGTGACAACACTTTGTTCTCCAGCCGCAGTATCAATGATCAAAGGCCTACCTTTAGAAGAGGTTCCAGTTGCTTTTGGTAAAATAAATAACCAGTTTGTTGGGATCTTGGTTGGTGTACTTTCTGCGGAGCTTTATAACCGCTTTAGTAGCGTTGAACTGCCTCGTGCACTGTCATTCTTTAGTGGGCGTCGTTTAGTGCCAATCCTAACCTCATTTTTAATGATCATCGTCGCCTTTATTTTGATGTATATCTGGCCTGTGATTTATGGCGGATTAGTCAGCTTTGGCGAAAGCATTAAAGATATGGGGGCATTAGGTGCGGGTATCTATGCATTCTTTAACCGTTTATTAATTCCAGTTGGCTTACACCATGCGTTGAACTCTGTATTCTGGTTTGACGTTGCTGGTATTAACGATATTCCTAACTTCCTTGCAGGTCAGCAAGCTATCGATTCTGGTTTAGCAACTGTGGGGGTTACAGGTCGTTATCAAGCTGGCTTCTTCCCAGTGATGATGTTTGGTTTACCGGGTGCGGCTCTTGCGATTTACCACTGCGCACGTAAAGAGAACAAAGCAAAAGTTGCGGGTATCATGATTGCTGGTGCATTTGCTGCCTTCTTCACAGGTATTACTGAACCACTTGAATTCTCCTTTATGTTCGTGGCACCCGTGCTTTATGTTATTCACGCATTCTTAATGGCAATTTCTGTTTATATTGCAGCCAGTATGGAGTGGATTTCAGGATTCGGCTTTAGTGCCGGTTTAGTGGATATGTTCTTATCATCTCGTAACCCACTTGCTGTGCACTGGTACATGCTGATTGTCCAAGGTATTGTGTTCTTCTTCATTTACTACGGTATTTTCCGTTTCACTATCACTAAATTCAACCTGAAAACACCTGGTCGTGAAGATGATGTGATTGGTGATGAAACGGCTGATGGTTATGATGAAGATATCAAAACAGCGTCAGCAAATAGTAAAGAAGGTCTTCAGCAAGAAGCTCGTCAATATATCGCGGCTATCGGTGGCTCTGATAACTTAACGGGGATTGATGCTTGTATTACCCGTTTACGTTTAAATGTAAAAGATGCCACGGTTGTTAATGATGCCTATGCAAAACGTTTAGGCGCATCAGGTGTTATTCGCTTAAATAAACAAAGCGTTCAAGTGATTGTGGGTACGCGTGCTGAATTAGTTGCTAATGCGATGCGTGATGTATTGACACAAGGCCCTGTACCCGCTTATGAAGCGCCAGCCGTTTCAACAGTCACTACTGAAAAAGCGCCTGTAAAACAAGCCAATACAAATGCGACAGTGCTACTAAAAATGATTGCACCTTTTGATGGTGAAGTCGTGGCATTGAAAGAAGTGCCTGATGAAGCATTCTCCAGTGGGGTTGTTGGTGATGGTATCGCAATCAAACCCACTTCTAACATTGTAATGGCGCCTGCGACAGGGACTGTTGTTAAGATTTTTGATACAAACCACGCATTTTGTATTGAAACGGATAATGGTGTTGAAATTATCGTGCATATGGGGATTGATACTGTTGCGTTAGGTGGAAAAGGCTTCAAACGTTTAATTGAAGAAGGTGCAGACGTTACAGTTGGTCAACCTATCTTAGAATTAGATCTTGAATACTTAAACGCGAATGCCAAATCGATGATAAGCCCTGTCATTGTTAGCAATATCGATGATTTTGATAAGATTGCCGAACAAGCCACAGGTGTTGTGGTCGGAAATAAAACGGTTATCTACAACGTGCTAAAATAATTTCTATATAGATATTTAATCCTCTATAAAGAGATGGTTAAATAAGACGATAAAACGGGGAGTCTTTCGAACTTCCCGTTTTTTTATCTCTATTTTGATAAATATCTCAGGGGTGTATTTAGCTAAGGTATTTATGAAACCTGCTTATTGGATTATAGTGGGTTAATTATGCGTTTTGCTTTGAGGAAAAAATGACCATGAATGAGGCAGATGCCCGCCCAACGAACTTTATTCGTCAAATTATTGACGAAGATCTGGCTACCGGGAAACATGATAGCGTTCATACGCGTTTCCCACCTGAACCTAATGGCTATCTTCATATTGGCCATGCGAAATCAATTTGCCTGAATTTTGGTATTGCTAAAGATTATCAGGGAAAATGTAATCTACGTTTTGATGATACCAATCCAGTAAAAGAAGATATTGAGTATATCAACTCAATTCAAAAAGATGTTCAGTGGTTAGGTTTCCAATGGGAAGGTAGCATTCATTACTCCTCAGATTATTTTGATCAACTTTATCAATATGCGATTGAGCTGATTAATAAAGGCTTAGCTTATGTTGATGAGTTAAGCGCTGAAGAAATTCGTGAATACCGCGGTACATTAAAAGAGCCAGGTAAAAATAGTCCTTATCGCTCACGTAGCGTAGAAGAGAACTTAGCACTATTTGAAAAAATGCGTGCTGGTGGCTTTGAAGAAGGTAAAGCGTGTTTACGTGCGAAAATTGATATGGCATCACCGTTTATTGTTATGCGTGATCCTGTGCTTTATCGTATTAAATTCGCTGAACACCACCAAACTGGAAATAAATGGTGCATTTATCCTATGTATGATTTTACCCACTGCATTTCTGATGCACTGGAAAATATCACACATTCTTTATGTACTTTAGAATTCCAAGATAACCGCCGTTTATATGATTGGGTGCTGGATAATATCACTATCCCTTGTCATCCTCGCCAATATGAATTCTCACGTCTTAACCTTGAATACACAGTGATGTCAAAACGTAAGCTGAATCAGCTTGTGACAGAAAATATTGTGAATGGTTGGGATGATCCTCGTATGCCAACCATTTCAGGCTTACGTCGTCGTGGTTATACTGCAGAATCTATCCGTGAATTCTGTTTACGTATTGGTGTAACGAAACAAGAAAATAACGTCGAAATGGCAGCTTTAGAATCTTGTATTCGTGATGATTTAAATGAAAATGCACCACGCGCAATGGCGGTTATTGATCCGGTTCGTTTAGTGATTGAAAATATGCCTGAAGGCGAAGAAATTCTTGTTGCTCCAAATCACCCGAACAAACCAGAAATGGGAACGCGTGAAGTACCATTTAGCCGCGAGATCTATATTGATCGCGCTGACTTTAAAGAAGAAGCAAACCGTCAATATAAACGTCTGGTACTTGGTAAAGAAGTCCGTTTACGTAATGCTTATGTTATTAAAGCAGAGCGAGTTGAAAAAGACGAACAAGGCGAAATTACGACCATTTACTGTTCTTATGATGCAGAAACTTTAAATAAAGATCCTGCTGATGGACGTAAAGTAAAAGGCGTTATTCACTGGGTAAGCATCCCACACGCTATTCCAGCTGAAATCCGCCTTTATGACCGTCTGTTTAGCGTACCAAATCCAGGCGCAGAAGAAGATTTCTTATCAACAATCAACCCTGAATCATTAGTTATTCGTAACGGTTTTGTTGAACGTAGCTTAAAAGATGCCGCTATCGAAAAAGCGTATCAATTTGAGCGTGAAGGCTACTTTTGTGCCGATAAGCTTTCAACAGCGGATAAACTTGTGTTTAACCGTACTGTGGGCTTACGTGACACTTGGGCGAAGATTTCTCAGCAAGGTTAATTTGACGTGCTTTAAGTCACATTAGTATCTTAATGAATAAAATGCTCGATAATGATTTTATCGAGCATTTTTTTATCTGTTCTACATCTTCACTTGTATTATTTCTCATCTATAAATATTAAATATTTACTATTCTTAATTGATTAGTTTCTCTTTTTTAGGTGATAAGTTTTCATTTATTTCGTTTGAAATAGTTTATTCATTATCACTTTATTCTTTTGTTTTTTCATATCATCACGCTCAATAAAACTGTAATAAGAAAAGTGTGATCCAAACGACATATTTCACACCATTAAAAAAGATTATTTATAAATATTACTTATTATTCATTTATGTAAAAACGAAACTTCATATCATTTAAAGATTACTTTAAAAAGTTTATGTAAATCAATTTGTTATTGTTTTTTCTAATTAATCCTTATAAAAGAAATAAAATGAAACGATCATTTAGTTATGTGCCCTTTGTCATATTTTGATAAAAATTCTTTTTTTTGGGTTGATAATTCGCGTCGCGAAAAATATGCTGGTTCTAACCTAATTTAGGTTTTTTCCCCACTTGGGGTTTTATATTTGGAAATAGGCATTGTGCTTATTTCTTTTTTAGTCAAAGTCAAAGAGGAAACAATGCTATGGTTATGCAACATGCTAAACCAGGCAGGGTGGCACTTGTCGTTATGGGCGCATTGCTTGTAACTGCACTACCTGCAAAAATGTCTTATGCTGAAGGGTTTATTGATGATTCAACCTTAACAGGCGGTCTTTTTTATTGGCAACGTGACCGTGATAGAAAAGAGTTAACACCAAATAGCCCAGATTACGGCAAATACAAAGCTAACTTACACCATTCTACTTTCAACGCTAATTTAGATTTCTCATCAGGTTACCTTGGTGATTTTATTGGTATTGATTTAGCTGCTTTTGGTGCGGTTGAATTGAATAACAGTGGTCCTGCTGCACCTAATGAAATCGGTTTTAGTGATGCCAAAAGTCGCTGGGATGAAAAATGGACGGGCGATCGCAGTGGCGTGAGCGTTTATAAAGCGGCTGCAAAATTTAAATTAGGCAATTTTGGGGCTCAAGGTGGGTATATTCAACCTAAAGGTCAAAGTTTATTGCGCCCACATTGGAGCTTTTTACCGGGAACTTACCGCGGTGCTGAAGCAGGGGCTGTTTTCGACTTCGATAAAAGTGGTGAATTATCTTTCTCTTACATGTGGACAGATGAATATAAAGCACCATGGTATCGAAACATGTACAACTTCCGTAAAGCTGATTTAGAAACGAATATCAGCTATCTTCACTCTTTCGGCGCCAAATATGATTTTAAAAACAGCTTAGTGTTAGAAGCTGCATTTGGTCAGGCAGATGGTTATATTGATCAGTATTTTGGTAAGGTTTCTTATGATTTCCCAATTGCTGAGAATGCATTAAGAACGTCTTACCAATTCTACGGTGCTAAAGATAAAGTGACTGGTGGTGGCGTTAATGATGTTTATGATGGGCTGGCATGGTTACAAGCACTGACTTTTGGTTATACCTATAATGTATTTGACTTCAAAGTAGAAGGAACATGGGTTAAAGCTGAGGGTAATCAAGGTTATTTCTTACAACGTATGACGCCAGGTTGGGCAACATCTAATGGCCGCCTTGATATTTGGTGGGATGGTCGTTCTGACTTTAACGCCAATGGTGAAAAAGCACTTTATGCGGGCGTTATGTATGATCTGAAAAACTGGGATTTGTCAGGTTGGGCAGTAGGTACTTCTTATGTTTACGCATGGGATGCTAAGCCAAGTGGTAAAGCGATTTATGATCAAGGGCAACGTATCAGAGAAAGTGCATGGAATGCGGATATTATGTATACGGTTCAAGAAGGTCGCGCTAAAGGTACGCTCTTTAAGCTTCATTATACCCGTTATGATAACCACTCTGATATTCCAAGTTATGAAGGCGGTTTTGGTAATATTTTCCAAGATGAAAAAGACGTTAAGTTTAACGTGATAATGCCATTCACTATTTTCTAATATCATCATAAGGATAAAGTGTATTAATTGCACTTTATCCTGAATAAAACTAAAAAAGCTAATTACGATTACGATAAATAAAAATAAATAGTAGAAAGGTAGGGATGCAGTAATTAAAAAGCGCTTTATAAATAAGCCTTGTTAATAAAGTGAAGTTGTCAGCAGTAGTAAGAAGTAGCAGTAAAAAGTAGTAAAGAGTCGTTTTAAAATCGCAGTATGTAGTAAAAGTCATGAAGTAAAGTCGTCATGTCATGTCGTCTGAGATAAATGTGAGTGGGTTATGTTTATCTCTTGTGCTTCAGTTATTTCGCAGAATTTGCGTAAGGTATTTACCCTAAGTAAAGGCAGTCAGAGTGGGTATCGTAGTGGGGGGTAAATACCTTTATTTTTTCTTCCTTCTTGTATTTTTCGTCCTTTTCGTCCTTGTGCGTTTTTGGTTTCTATGGCAAATTTTTTGTCATTCATTTTATCTCACCTTATTTATTATTCTGCATTGATGGTTGTTTGTTAATGCGAATTTTCAGGAAGAAGCATGTTAAAGCGATTGGATGATTTTTTATTAGACCCACCGTTGAAGCCTTTCAAAGGTATAAAACGATTTATTGTTGAATTTCTTTTTTTTGGTGTGAAAGAAGCGCGTTCTTGTTTATTTGCGGGATTTTTCTTTTTTATTTTATTTGCAACACCAAGTACAGGCATTTTGGGTATACCTCGCTATGATGTGCTGCTTATTCTCGCTATCGCTTTTCAATTATGGATGGTGTGGGGAAAGTTAGAAACATGGGATGAATTAAAAGCGATTTGTTTTTTCCACATTGTTGGTTTTGTAATGGAGTTATTTAAAACATCAGCGGCAATTGGTTCATGGAAATATCCTGATTTTGCTTACACAAAATTATGGGAAGTTCCTTTGTTTACAGGATTTATGTATTCCGCGGTAGGAAGCTATTTAATTCAAGCATGGCGTTTTTTAAAAGTTCGTATAGATAATTACCCACCTTATTGGCTTGCAACATTAGTTGCTCTTGCGATTTATATTAATTTCTTTTCTCATCACTTTATTGGTGATTATCGATGGTACTTAACGGCTTTTATTTTAGGTCTTTATGCCCGCAGTGTGGTTTATTTTACGCCTTATGATACAGAGCGAAAAATGCCCTTATTACTCGCTTTTGTTCTGATAGGTTTCTTTATTTGGCTTGCTGAGAATTTCGGTACATTTTTTGGTGTTTGGCAATATCCTAACCAAATTGGGGCTTGGTCTGCTGTACATGCAGGTAAGTGGGGCTCTTGGTCGCTATTAGTCATCGTTACATTTACCATCGTAGTACATTTAAAGCATATTAAATACAGTGTCAGAGTGGTAAAATAGCGCTCACCTCGAATTTTAGTCAATAAAAAAGGAACTGTTCACAGTTCCTTTTTTTTACTGAGAGATTATCCAGAATGAATTATTTCTCATCATGTGCGTGGCTATCTTCTTTACAATTACCTTCAGCGCAGTGGCCATATAAATAAAGGCTATGATTGGAAAGTTTGATACCATGACGTTCAGCGATGTTTCTTTGGCGTAATTCAATTGCATCGTCTGTAAACTCGATAACTTTACCACAATCAAGACAAATTAAATGGTCATGATGGTGTTGTTGAGTTAATTCAAATACTGATTTACCACCTTCAAAATTATGTCGGGTAACAATACCAGCATCATCAAATTGGTTTAAGACGCGATACACTGTTGCCAGACCAATCTCTTCACCGATATCGATGAGTTTTTTGTAGAGATCTTCAGCACTGACATGATGGCACTCAGGATCCTGGAGCACTTCCAAGATCTTTAAGCGAGGAAGTGTAACTTTTAACCCAGCATTTTTTAACGCTTTATTATTGTCGGTCATGCGGATTTAATCCTGTTGCTAATGGTGAATTTAATTTTTGTGCTCACAAATAGGCTTTATTCATTAATACTCGGGTGAATAAATAACCTTATTGATTATAGGCATGATATTTAAAAATAAACACCCCACCTATCACACTATCTTAGCACACCATTGAATAATTATCATTCTCAATTTGAGTGTTTACGTTATCCCAGAATTTCGTCTAGGCTCATTTCTTCTTTGATCTGAGCAACCCAAGCGTCAACACGCTCTTCGGTTAATTCTGGTTGACGATCTTCATCAATTGCAAGACCGATAAAATGATTATCATCAGCAAGCCCTTTAGAGGCTTCGAAATGATAACCTTCAGTTGGCCAGTGTCCTACGATAACGGCACCACGAGGCTCAATAATATCGCGGATCGTACCCATTGCATCACAGAAATATTCTGCATAATCCTCTTGGTCACCACAACCAAATAGTGCAACAAGCTTACCATTGAAATCAATATCTTCTAGTGTTGGGAAAAAGTCATCCCAATCACACTGTGCTTCACCATAATACCAAGTAGGAATACCTAGTAACAGAATATCGAATGCTTCGATGTCTTCTTGACTGGATTTTGCAATATCATGTACTTCGGCATTGTCAGCGCCCAGTCTTTCTTGAAGCATTTTGGCAATATTTTCAGTGTTGCCAGTATCACTACCGAAGAATATTCCTATGAGTGCCATAAAGTGAGATAACCTCTTTTATTCTAAATTCGTTATATTTTAAATTGTAGCGTTATTGACTACGTATATTTTTACCAAACACATACTTCTTGTTGTATGTTTCTAGTGACTCATTCTCTCGTCATTTAGCTACACTTCAAAATATTTAGAGTATATTGTCTGTGTTTGAACAATTACTAGTGAAAGATAAGCATTATGTTTTCATTATAGAAAACTAAAAACGTATTTTGACGAAAATAGCAGGTTAATTCTGTCGAATTTGTGTGATTTATCTGCTAGCTATTTTTGTTTTGATACCTTTTTAAAGCGTGATTTTGCGCCAATTGCTCTAGTAGTATTTCTTCAATAAGCTCACTACGACTGACGTTTTTTTCTGTCGCCAACTCATTGAGAGCATTCACAGCATCTTCATTTAATTTTAACTCAACTCGACGTAAGCCATTAACTCTGTCACGTCTTAATTGATTGCGTTTATTAATTCTAAGCTGTTCATCCCGAGAAAGCGGGTTCGTTTTAGGTCGCCCAGGTCTGCGTTCATCTGCGAACAAATCCAGTGTGGTGCGATCAGTTTGTTCTTTTGCCATAAATTTTGCTGTGAAAGGGCGTATACCAATGACTAAATTGCGAAACGCCCAATAATACCCCACATAGTGTTGTCTCGCCACTGCTTCCTGTGTTTAACCTATTGTGATTTGGTCTTTTTATCAACAGACGCTATTTTTAAGCACAATAATTATACATTCTACTAAGCTTTCTCTAGAAAACGACGGATGGCTTTAATAACCGTATCGGGTTTTTCTGAATGTACCCAATGCCCTGTATTTGCGACAACAAAGGCAGTCGCGAGAGGAAATTGACGAGCGATGTTTTCACGATACTCATCTAAAATATAAGGTGATAAACCGCCACGAATAAATAACACTGGATGATGCCAAGCAGGCACCTCTTGCCAGCCAATAATGTCTGAATAAGCATTTTTTATTGCAGGCAAATTAAATAGCCATTCACCATTTTTGAATGATTTGAGTAAAAACGGGATCACGCCTTCCTCTTTAATAAAAGGACGCATGATTTCCGCCGCATCTTGACGGCGTGTAACTCCAGATTTTGTTACGGCTTCAAGCGCAGCAAAAATTTTGTCATGGCGGCGAACGTTATAAGCAACAGGCGACATATCAATAACAATAATGTTGGCGATACGTTTGGGGGCTAATGCTGTCATCGCCATTGCAATTTTTCCTCCCATTGAGTGCCCAATAATAATGGCTTTTGAGATAGTTAAACTATCAAGCAATGTGAGCACATCTTGTGCCATATCTTGATAATTCATACTTTCGCTATGAGGAGAGTGTCCATGGTTACGTACATCAATTTGTATCACGGTATTATCTTGACGAAGTGCACGACCTAAAACGCCTAAATTATTAAGATCACCAAAAAGGCCATGGATCAAGACGATAGGTAAACTCGATGTCGGTGTCGTTTCTGGTTGATGTAATTGATAATTTAATAATGTATTGAGTTTCATATTAATGACCAAGATGATTGCGATTTTCTTCTATGATGACATGCACAAGATGCTAAGCCAACTTATCGCAATAATATGAAAGAGTATTAAAGCTTAGTAATAATTGATAAAGAAAATTTTATAAAAAACTATAAAAATAAAATTATATAGATATATATTCTAAATTTATTTAAAAACTTAAAATATTGACATTGCTCAAAAATAAATAATTGGAATTTTATATCATCTGGACTGTGGTGGTGGGATAGGGTGAAGTTTAAAACTGATTTTTTGCGAATAAGTTCAAAGAATAGAAGATGATACCAAGATAAACAATAGGATAAATACCGAGCTTAGCCTTTAAAACAGTAGGATCATGAAGAGATCCTCTTTAAGTTATTGAAATTTTACCTATTTTGTTTTTAAAGATTATATCTTATAATCCTGATTACTTTTTTTTGAAAACAGTACTGGGTAGCAATGAAAAAGATAGAAATTGATGACGAACTTTACCGCTATATTGCTAGCGAAACTAGACATATCGGTGAAAGCGCTTCAGATATTTTAAGGCGTCTACTGAAGCTCGATGCCAAACAGCCCGTACAACCAGTCGTTGTCACTGAGTCAGTACAAGCACCTGTTATTAAACAGGAAGCTGAACCTACACCTATTACACCAGCAAAAAATCCGATCCGTGAAATGCGAGAACTGCTGTTATCTGACAGTTACGCAGAAAAAACAAAATCAGTTGATCGCTTTTTACAGATCCTGTCTACATTATATAGCCTAGATAGCGCTACATTTACTCAATCTGCTGAAACAGTACATGGACGAACACGTATCTATTTTGCTGGTGATGAACAAACATTACTCGATAGTGGACGTCATACAAAACCGCGCCATATTTCAGGCACGCCGTTTTGGGTTATCACTAACTCAAATACAGAGCGTAAAAGAACGATGGTACAAAGCATCATGCAGGATATGCAATTCCCTGCAAATGAGATTGATAAGGTGTGTGGAACTATCTAACCACTATTGTTAATTGATGCATTGCAAAGGCTTTTGTTTAAAGCGTGATTGTGATGTCAAATAGGAGAAGATTTGTGGCAATTCATCCAAGAGCAGGGCAGCATACTCGCCAAAGTGATCTTATTAATGTGGCGCAATTAACGTCTCAATATTATTCACTTAAACCACAAGCTAACAATAACGCTCATCGTGTGAAATTTGGTACATCTGGTCATCGTGGAAGTGCGAATCGCCATAGCTTTAATGAAACGCATATTTTGGCAATTGCACAGGCTATTGCTGAAGTACGTGCTAAAAATGGAGTAACAGGACCATGTTATGTGGGTAAAGATACCCATGGACTATCAGAGCCTGCATTTATTTCTGTTTTAGAAGTGCTTGCTGCCAATAAAGTTAAAGTGATTATTCAAGAAAATAATGGCTATACACCAACACCCGCAGTCTCTTTTTCTATTTTGACATACAACGAAGCACATCAAGATATTGCTGATGGTATCGTGATCACACCATCTCATAATCCACCTGAAGATGGCGGTATTAAATATAATCCATCAAATGGTGGGCCTGCTGATACAGATTTAACTTCTGTTATTGAAAAACGTGCTAATGAACTGCTTGAGAACAATTTAGCAGGGATCAAGCGCCTTTCTTATGATGAAGCATTAGCAAGTGGTTATATTCAAGCTCAAGACTTAATTATGCCTTATGTCAAAGCGTTAGGTGACGTTGTTGATATGGAAGCAATTAAGAAAGCAGGCTTAAAATTGGGTGTTGATCCATTAGGTGGTTCTGGTATTGAATACTGGAAACGTATTGGTGAGTATTATGATCTTGAGCTTGAATTAGTTAATGATCAAGTGGATCAAACATTCCGTTTTATGACGCTTGATCATGATGGTGTTATCCGGATGGACTGTTCGTCCCCATGGGCAATGGAAGGTTTATTACAACTACGTGATAAATTTGATTTAGCCTTTGCGAACGATCCAGATTACGATCGCCATGGTATTGTGACTCCTTCTGGTTTAATGAATCCTAACCACTATTTAGCCGCGGCAATTAATTATCTTTTCCGTCATCGCCCACAATGGGCTAAAGATGTAAAAGTGGGTAAAACACTGGTTTCAAGTGCAATGATTGACCGTGTTGTGGCAGATTTAGGTCGTGAGCTAGTTGAAGTACCTGTGGGTTTTAAATGGTTCGTTCAAGGCTTATTTAGTGGTGAGTTTGGCTTTGGTGGTGAAGAGAGTGCTGGTGCATCTTTCTTACGTTTTAATGGTAAACCATGGTCAACTGACAAAGACGGTATCATTTTATGTCTGCTGGCGGCTGAAATGAAAGCAGTAACAGGTAAAGATCCGCAAGAACATTACAACGAATTAGCGCAACGTTTTGGCTCACCAAGCTATAATCGTATTCAAGCATCTGCAACACATGAACAAAAATCGCTGTTGTCACGTTTATCACCTGAAATGGTAACTGCGAGCACATTAGCAGGTGATCCTATTACTGCGCGTTTAACGCATGCATCGGGTAATGGTGCCTCTATTGGTGGCTTAAAAGTGATGACGGATTACGGTTGGTTTGCGGCTCGTCCTTCGGGTACTGAAGAAGCCTATAAGATTTATTGTGAAAGCTTCCGTGGTCCTGAGCATCGTGAATTAATTGAAAAAGAAGCCATCGAAATAGTAAATAATGTTTTTGCTAACAAATAAGTTAGTGCAATAAACTATTTATATAGAATACACTCTGCCTAAAGGTAGAGTGTATTTTTTTAATTATTGAATATTTTTAGATCACAGCATTGATATCCATCATTGAGGTTGATTTAGAATTAAAAATAGAGTGGATAATCAATACAATGCAAAATAATTTTGTTTTACGAAGTGTACGTTACATGCTGGATCTTAGTGATGCACATGTTGTTGAAATCATGAAACTAGCAGATTTCACAGTCACAAAAGAGTTAGTTAATCGTTGGCTGAAAAAAGATGATGAACCCGAGTTTGTAGAATGTGACGATAATGCGATGGGACATTTTTTAAATGGTTTAATTTTTTATCGTCGCGGAAAAGATGAGAATTTTCCAGCACCTGAAGTTGAAAAGCGTATAACCAATAATATTATCTTAAAAAAACTGCGTGTCGCTTTCGAATTAAAAGATGTGGATATTTTAAAAATTTATGAGCTTGCAGACTTCCGTGTCTCTAAACCAGAGCTTAGTGCGATATTTCGTAAGCCAGGACATAAAAACTACCGTAACTGCGGTGATCAGCTAGTAAGATATTTTCTTAAAGGGTTAACCGAAACCCTACGTGGTAAAGGCAAAACGGTGAAGAAATAAGTTTAGGGAATTTTAAGATATAAAATTCTCTATTTATTGAATGATACCCCAAAATTGGTTTTCGATTTTGGGGTGTTTTTTTATGGTGTTATCTATCAAAAAATAATACCTGACTGATTGCTCGCCTTATTTCTCATTCAATGGATGTTGATCCTCTTGATTTCCCTGAATAAATATCTCATTACTCACTGGTGACTGCTCCCCGCCCGCACTGGGCGAGGGTTTACGGCGTTTTTCGCTAAAATCCGCATTCTTGAATATCCTACCTCTCTTCTCTTATTTGATTTTTTTCTTTTTTGATAATTTATTCTCAAAATTATTTACTGCAACTTTTATTAAGTAAAAACACTGATCTTATTTTGTTAATGATTATGTTTAAAATGTTTCTTTTTTGTTTCCATTATGAAATTTAATTACATATCAAGCCAAATAAAGGTGATTTTTCGCACAAAATAAGTGGTCTGATCAGTAGTAAAATTTCATCAAATGAGGTAATATTTCAACATCAATCATTTTATGCAGGAGAACACTATGCCAGCTTATAACGAATACACTAAAAAACATGTTTTAGCCCGTCGTACTGGTGCGGTAGCGCTAGGTATTGTGGCCTTTCCTGTTATGATTTTTCATCCTAAACGCGCTCAGTTTTATAGCTATTTACATCGCGTATGGTCTAAAACAAGCGATAAACCCGTTTGGTTGGCAAAATCAGAAATGGCACTAAATAGTCACAAATAACAGAATATTAAGATAACGCCTACAAAAGTAGGCGTTATTTTTACCTTCCCTTTCCCCTCTTTTCGAGCACTACCTTCTTGTTTCCCCTTATCTTCAAATAATTTTTAGTTTTTACGTTACAATAAACAGTAATGAGCCATTTAAACGAAGGCGATTAACCTATTGCTATTTATCTTATTGTTATATAAATAGTGGCATTCGTGATAACAGGGAAATAAATAAAATGAAAAATACTGATCTGGAATTAGTGATTAATGAGAAGTTAAGTATTGAGAACTTTCAAGATTATGCACCTAATGGGCTTCAAGTTGAAGGACGACCTCATATTCAAAAAATAGTCACCGGTGTAACGGCAAGTCAGGCATTACTTGATGAAGCGGTACGTTTAAATGCCGATGCGGTATTAGTTCACCATGGTTATTTTTGGAAAAATGAGCCAGTAGTTATCCGTTCAATGAAGCGTAATCGCTTAAAAACACTGCTTTGTAATGATATCAATCTGTTTGGTTATCACTTACCTTTAGATGCCCATCCTATTTTAGGTAACAATGCGCAATTAGCGTTAAAAATGGGCGTTAAAGTTGAAGGTGAAATCTTACCGTTAGTGCCTAAAGGTGTGTTTGATTTGCCTTTAACGCCTCTTGAATTAAAAGAACGTTTAGAAAAAGCGTTACAACGCAATGTATTGCATTGTGGTGATAATGCACCTGAAACTATTCGTAATATCGCTTGGTGTACGGGGGGGGGACAGGGCTTTATTCAAGATGCCGCAGAGCAGGGAGTGGATGCTTTTGTGACAGGTGAAGTATCAGAACAGACTATTCATATCGCAAGAGAAATGGGTGTTCATTTTTTTGCGGCAGGACACCATGCGACAGAGCGTTATGGTATTAAAGCATTAGGTGAGTGGCTGGCTCAAACACATCACTTCGATGTGACGTTTATTGATATTGATAATCCAGCATAAGCCTATTTATTTTTATCTTATAAGCTATCTCTCTTATTAAAGAGAGATAGCTTTTTTGCTTATTACGACTTATTACTCATTAAGCTGAATGGGTAATGGGCTTTGTAATTGTTGCAGATTATCGCATAACCAAATTAACTGTAATAAAGCCTGGGGATCACGTGTCGTTAACGCTAGATAACGCGTTAATTGGTTGGCAATGAATGTCATTCCTAAATCGTCAGCCGTATGCTTGCTTATTTCTAACTGCTCTTTTTGCATTTCAGAAAGTAATTCTCTTCCCGTACATGCTTGGGCTTCCAATACGGACAAAATAGGGCGGCAAAATTTTTGTGCTAAAGTCGGTTCGCTGTGATGCATTGCCGTTTGTTGCTTACGTTTAGCCATATATTCTTGAATGCGGTTAATAAATTCGGATTGTTTTTTCTTGCGTGGAAATTGATCAAAATCGAGATAAAACAGCTCAATACCTTTTGTCGTTTTAAGCCAAATGGTTGTTGGCAATAAATCGATATTTAAATCACGTCGAACAGGCTGCACTGTGATTGCAACTATCTCTAATTCACGCTTAGTGAGATATCGTAATTCTTCCAGATTATTTTGCATTGCCCCGTCCCAATAAAGACGTAAGAAGGCTGAATTATCATGATTATCTGAAACATCCCAAATAACACACTGCTCTATTTCATACCAAATTAATGGCTTATAGCTTTTGATATGTAAGACGAGAGGAGAAAGAAATCCTTCAGGTTGATTAGCAAAATAGTCTGGTAACTCTTGCCAATTGTTGATCCCTAATTCTGTTTGTAGATTGTGATAATCCGTAATATCAAGAAAATCAGTTTGGCTTTGTGCAAAACTGTCGCCAATAGTCGCCAGTTTTCCTTCATCAGAAATACGAGGTTCTTGTAATAAAAAAGGGCGGCGCATTAACTTATCGGATGTTTGTTTCCATAACGATAAACTATTCCAAACACTATAACGGTTAAACAGAGTATCAAGTTGATTCGGACGTGCTTGTGTCGCTTGTAAGAGTTGTTTTTCTTCTTTATCCCAAAAGGTAAAGGTTGCTCCTAATGCACCACTTTGTGCCGTCCACCAGTTTGCACCAACAGGGATCAGTGAGAGACTGGTTTTTTTACTGTCATATTGACGACGAAGCTGTCCTCGTAACACGTTTAACTGTTCTGGCGTTGCATTGGATAATTGGAATAGATAGGCTGAAATATGAGCTAACAAGCGTAAGACATTGCTCTCATCCATCGTAAAATGTCTTTCTGCCAATAGTTTTACTTGGGTGCTTAATGTCCGCAAATAAGATGCTAAACGTGGTAAACCTTCTGCTCGAGCCGACATATTCAATAAGTGCAATTGTGTCGCACTGCTTACGCTAATATGTGATAGCCCTTGACGCAATAAATCATAAATAAATTGTTCAACGGTCATAATTAACGCTAACTCATCTTCATTGAGAGGACGCTTTGACGATTGCACAATGATTAAATCTTCAGGCCAACCCCATGGTTGAGCATGTTGTTCAAATATTTTCGCCACAATAGCAAGGTGAAATGCCTTTTTCTGTGAGTCAGAAAAAGGCGATAACATACCATCGTAACCGCTACCTTGTAAGAAAATAACAGGCTCATCAACATCAGGGAGTTGAATTTTTAACTGTGTCCCTGTGTCTTCTAAATTTAATGTTGTCGTTTCCCATTGTTCAACTAATTTAATCGCCACACGACAGGCAGGTTTTCCTGCTTTTTTGATTAATATTTCTGGATCAAGAGCCAATAGCGTGGGTAACAGAGGAGGTGATCCAACAGGTTCAGTAAGGGCTTCGGATGATATTTCACTATTTGAATTATCCGCATTATTATTGGCTTGAAGCCACAAAACGGCAGCTAAAATATGTTTACAACAACCCGATGCAGAACAGTCACAACTGGCTTGTTGGATCCCCGCTTCGTGTAAAACAACATTTTGTCCGTCACTATTAAATTGGCCTGTATTAGCATTAGTGAGAGACACTTTTTTGTTATCAATATCTTTTTTTGCGCGCCTTAATAATCCTGCATTAGCAAATACAGTGAGCGCATCTTCATCGTAATGAAAGTAAACAGTTTGCCAACTCATTGCATTACCTCTGCCAACCATTGTGCGAAATGTTCTGGAGTTAACGCAGCAACTTGCATGCCTCTATCTGCAAGTTTTTGTGCAATCGCAGAGTCATAAGCAGGTTGAGCTTCATCATCAAGTGCCGCAAGCCCTAATAATTTAACTTGTTGGCTATTAAGGCGTTGTGTGCAATCTAGTAGGCGGTTTAATGAGCCACCTTCTTCAAAGTCACTGATAAGTGAAATAACGGTGCGTTTAGGATTTTTGACCAAACTTTCACAGTATTGCATTGCACTAGCAATATCAGTACCGCCTCCCAATTGTACCGTCATTAAAACTTCAACGGGATCGTCAGCTAAATGTGATAAATCGACAACTTGAGTATCAAAAACCACTAAAGAGACATTAACGGCAGGCAATGAAGCTAAAATACTGGCACAAACAGCAGCATACATAATAGAACTCGACATTGATGCACTTTGGTCAACGCAGAGAATAACATCCCACGGAAAATGCTGTTGCATCCGTGAGTTAAAATAAGGTGTTTCAATCACTAAGCGACGATTTTGGGTATCATAATGCTTTAAATTTGCAGCAATAGTTGCGCGCCAATCAAAGTTGCGACTATTAGGCACCAAAGAGCGCCTAAAACGGTTACGGCGACCTGTTAATGATTGGCGAAAGTTATTGCGAATTTGACGCAAAATATCATCAACCACTTTACGAATAATGGTTTTAACCGCATCTCGCGTTTCTTCACTCATACGTCCACGTAAGCTTAATAATGTTTTAGCTAATGCTTTTGTGGGTTCCATCGCTTTTAACGTATTGGGATCTTTAAGAAAACTACTGATTTGATAACGTTCAATTGCTTGGGATTGCATACGCTCAAATGTACTATTAGGGAATAGTTTACGAGCTTGATTTAACCAGTTTACCGCAGTAAGTTGCGACGCATCGAGTGAGCCATGACGTCCTCGTTCTTGGCGAAGACCTCGGCGCTGATATTCTCGGCGATAGAGAAAGTCGAGTGTACGTTCAACTTTTAAGTCATCGGCATTAAACGTCGCTTGCCCAAGCGCATCATCAGCATATTGACCTAAAATCAGGCGCCAGCGTTTTGCTTGTTTTATTTTATCTTCAGGCATATTGTCATTATTCTGACTCATGAGTTGTATCTCCTTTCTCTTTTTTCTTAGCATCAAACCAAGAAATCATGCCTTGTTCCATTATTCGCTGTTGTAATTTTTGATGGAGTTTAGTGGCTTCAAGCATCTGTTTAGCACTAAATTCTGACTGCCACAAAGATAATGCTTGCGTATCTAAACCAATATCGTTGGCAATATATTGTGCAAGCTCTGCATTTTGTTTGGGATTAAGTTGGCTAAAAGCAAAACGCAGATCAGGTAAGATCTGAATAAATCGTTCTTCATCCCATTGCAGTAATAAGGTATTTAAGTGATCGACTAATAACGGTAGGCGAATAATTAGCTCTGGCGCGGTTCGCATTATACCAACGAAATAACCAATGGCGTGTTCAGGAGAACTCCCTGTACTAAAAGCCGTATTTAGCGCGGTAACTAGCGTATTTTCATCAATATATGAACCTAGATAACGTAATGCATCTACGGCACCTTTTAATAAAGGCACTGTATCTAATTGACCATCAAGGCGATTAAGTTGATGATAAAAATCACTTTTATAATCATGCTGATTATTCAGTGATGGCATAAATTCAATTAATTCACGCAAAGAGAGCAGTGCTTGTAAATTGCTTTCTTGTTGTTGTTCATCACCTTGAGTCAATTGTTCTAAACAAAAGAAAGCTTGTGGAATAACTTGATGTAGGCGATTTTCCAGTGAAAGTTCATCAGTAATATCAAGATATTGACGACCTCGCCATAAATGGATCAGTTTATGTCCACATTGAGTGAGTGACTCAAGACGAAAATCTTGCTGAATATAGCTATCTAACAGTTTAAACAGTGATGGTATACGCTGGTGAAGTCCGATTAATGCTGCTTGGATTAATAACGTGACTGCACTCTGGCTTGAACGACTTTGCCCTTGTTCTTCAAGCTGTTTTTCCATTGATAACAGTTTATTTAGGGCGATGGTTTCAAGTTGAGCGCCTTTTTCTGATAATGAAATGAGTTCGCCTTCCACATTGGGTGTCCAAGCGTATTGCCATTCTTCAAATAACAGATCTAATTGGTGACCAGAAAGGAAATCTGGGCCATTGATACGGTGGGCAAAATGGATCTCTAAGAAAGCCAATAAATGTAAAAAGCGACTCCTTAAGCGATGTTGTGGGTTACGGTAGACATCACACTTAGTTGTTTTTGCTAAAGTATCATCAAGTTTGAAACGAAAAGCTTTAGCTCGTTCATAGGTTTCATTGACTAAAGGCGGGGTTGCCGTGCCTAATGGAATTTGTCCTAAGAGATAACCTGAAAAGCAGGTTTTAATTTCAGTCCATAATTCACTTTGGCTATCATCTAAACTGCCCTTAATAAAGGCACTTTGTAAACCATCGAGCAAATCATAGCGACCTGTACCCGCGTGATCTCTTAGCAACGCGAGGCGTAAACTCTGTTCAGCGGCAAGTTTTACCGCTAAATAGCTAGGTGGATTATCAAATTGTTTTTCTCTGATTGCCTGAGCCACGGAGCTTAGAAAAGCGATCCCCATTTTATTACGATAAACTTGAGTTGGCTGTTTTGCTGCATCATTATGCTCTAATTTATCATGATGTTGTTGCATTAAACTTTGCCAAACTTGTTGATAAAATGCGGGAGAAGGCATGCCGGAAGCATAACCATTAAGTGCATCTAATCTGTCAAAACTGTAGCGAATAAGCCACGCTTGTTCATTTTCGCCCATTTTTTGCATTTTAGTGAATTGCTTTTGTTCTGTCTTAGAAATGGCGAAAGATTGAGATTGTGAATTAGCTAGACCTTCAATTAATGCAAGGGTATGGAATCCTCCCGTTACGATCAAAATTTTGGCATCAGGCTCTTGCTGTTTGATGGTTTGAATATGAGTGAGCATATGCGCTTCACGCTGTGAAGAGCCCTCAGACTCAAGCACTTCGGGTTCGTAATCAAGACGAGCAAGTGCGCACCAAATAAAGGTGTCATTGAAAAAGGTTTGCCAATCTATCAAGGCTTCAATATTGCGTAATTCAAAAAGATGTTCCCAAACATCATCATGATCACGACAGCGACACTTTTTGGCTAATTGCGCGATAAACTGGCTATGTGCTAAATAACGTTCTTTTTGTAAGCTACGACTTTGTGAGTCGCTATACTCTTCGTTATTAACTTGTGCCGCCCAAGGTAAATCGATAAAACGTGTTTTTGCATTGATGCGTAATCCCCCCCGCAACGCTTGCCATTCAGGGGAATATTCACAAAATGGAAAATAGGCAGAATGGAGTGATTTTTCACGCTCTTCTTGGTTTCCATCATTATTCAAATATTCTGCTTGCCCCATAATCGCAACGGGAGGTAGGGTATTTTTATCTGTTAGACTAGGAATAAGCGAATTAAAAGTATCTGGACCTTCAATTAAAATATAATCAGGTTTTACAGAATCAATTAATGATAAAACTGCATAAGCACAAGCTGGGCTATGGTGACGTACAGGGGCAAAATAGAGATGTTGTTGCTGTAACGACGTCCATTTCAGTCGTGCGTGGTCAATTCTTTCTGGTAAAGGTATTGAAGGTAGCGTCACCGTGTCGATCCCTTTTCTGGGTGAAAAGGCAGAGTGAATTAACTCTGCCTTTAATAGATAAATAACGTAATTTAATGTGTAACCAAGAGTCTTAGCGTTTTATTGCCAAAACGCTTTTGATGCATCAAAAAAAGCTTTCCACTCTTTACTGTTTCTCGCTCTTTCTCTAGCGACATTGTCCATGTAATAACGAATACGTTTGATATCATCGGCATTGTCTTTTAATACAACACCAATTAATTGACGGGCAATTGCGCCAGCATTCATCACACCATCGCCTAAATAATGCGCTTCTAAGGCACAAGCATAAGCAATATTCACCGCTTCTGCCGTTGACATCACTGCATCAGGTGTTTTGATATTGCCACCCTCTTTCGTATTACCTGAACGTAACTCTTGGAATGTCGTGACCAGTAATTCTACAACATTCGTGGGTACAGTAATTTCATTGGCTAAAGCGCCTAGTTCATTTTCTAGCTGTGATTGGATCAAGCTAATTTCGAATGCCGGATCGCGAATAGGTTTCACCGTTTCGAAATTAAAACGACGCTTTAATGCGGCAGACATCTCGTGGACACCACGATCGCGTAAGTTTGCTGTACCGATAAGGTTAAATCCAGGTTTTGCACTAATACGCGCACCATCACCCATTTCGGGGATCATTAACTGTTTTTCTGACATCAAAGAAACCAGTACGTCCTGAATTTCAGGAGGACAACGGGTTATCTCTTCAAAGCGAACAATTTTACCTTGTAACATACCTTGATAAAGCGGCGAGCCCACTAAAGCGCGCTCTGTTGGGCCTTCTGCTAATAGCAAAGCATAGTTCCAAGAATACTTAATATGATCTTCTGTTGTGCCAGCCGTGCCTTGGATCGTTAATCCTGAATCACCACTGATAGCGGCAGCAAAAAGCTCGGAAAGCATCGATTTTGCGGTGCCGGGTTCACCCACTAGCATTAAACCTTGTTTACCCAATAATGTGACAATTGCGCGATCTACTAATGCATCATCGCCAAAAAACTTAGGTGTGATACCTAATGCATCATCACCTAAAATAAATTGGCGTACAGCACGAGGAGAGCGAAGCCATCCTTGTGGTTTCGGGTTATTAGTATCAGCTTTGGTTAAACGTGCTAACTCTTGAGCAAATCGAACTTCAGCGCTTTCCCTAATTGCTTGTTGATCTGCGGGTGCTTTTTTAGCCATATTTTTTCCTAATTATCCCTATCTTTTACCAAGGTGTTTTCTTTTCCCATTCAGGATCAAATCCTGCACAAGCGTCAGCGACTTTTAAATAATCAGCATAACTTTCTGCTAATAGAATGGGGGGGACATCTTTTAGCTCAACATTATTACGATCCCAGTAATCTTGCTGATTTTTCTCAAAGCTCAAATCAAATAAGACTGCTGGAATGTTTTCTTCTGGCACATAGCTCCCACTGAAACCGATATTCACGTAGTAGTTTAAACTAGAGAAGAATTTGTAATAGTGTGAGAACGAGCCACCATCTTCAGCAGGGCCTCGTTGATAACCCATTTTGGTGAGGATGCCGCGTAAAGTGAAGGTATCTGTGATCCAGCCTTTTCTATCTTCCACTTCAGTTTGTTTCAGATCTAATTCTGGGATCTTATGCTCCATTTGAGAGAACAAGAATTTCACTTTGTAATCTTTAAAATGAGCGATCCATGCCTTACGTTCATCTTCATTAACCAATGCTGCGTGAGCAAGTTGGATCAACGAATCATTTTGTAAAGTCACTTCATCATCTTCTAGATCAAGCAATGCACCGTCATCAGAAGGGCGGAATGTATTAATAACCTCGCCATCTTTTACTTCTTGCCAAACCAGTTGTTCAATCAATTTATGCATGATTGGGTGAGCTAAGATATATTCTTGCCAATCTGCGCTTAACCACTGACGTTGAGCACACATTGCTTCATATAAGCGTACACTTTGTAGCTCAATAACTTGCTTAAGTTCTTTTTTACTTGAAGTGAAGAGTTTCTTCGCTTCTTTGATAAGTTCTGCATCGTCATTTTTACGTGCAGCAGGTAAGGCTTTAACCTCTTTACCTTCAGGATTAAACAAGACCAGTTTCTGTTTTGCATCCATCTTCGCAGTAAAGATACGTTCACCATATTCCAGCACTAATGTCCCCGTATCATCAAAGCCCGCGGTTGGAATGGTTCTATCGGCTAATTCATCTGAACTCCAGCCATTACGTTCAGCAATTTGTGTGACTAAATTACGGGCTTTTTCTTGAACCGATGCGGTGCGATAACGGCGTGATAATGAAAGAAGAAGCTGAATAATAATCGGATCATTGCTTGATGCTACGGCGTCAATCATCGCTTCAATTTGCGCACGGCGCTGATAGTGATCACGCATATAGTTACGTAATACAGATACCGCAACATGACCTTCGATACCACAGATAAGCGCTAACATGCCTTTATCACTGATTGCAGAGCCTAAATAACGACGTAATACCTCGTTTTTAATCTCTTCAACCACTTGTTCTAACGTGTAGTTTTCATATTTAGCGTAGTACTCAGGATAGCGCTTCGCCCAGTTTTGATAATTACTTAAACGTCCTGGGGCTTCGCGTTGTGCTTCTACCATCGCTTCTTCAAGTGATGGACCTTTAATATCTTGAGCCACGAAAGTATGCAGAATAAAACTAGAAAGTTTATGTTGGCTATCGGTAGAAAGTAGGCCGATATAACGTTGTAATAATGCGTTTCCTCCTGGCATTTTGAGTTTTACTGCCAGAATAATCCACCAACGAATAATGGCGGGATCAACGGCTTTTTTGTTTTCCCACGTTAAAGCAGGAATAGCCTCAAAGTTAAACCAAGCAAGGCTTGCAGGGGCTTTGGCTTTAAGCCCTTTTTCAGCTTCAGCTAGTAAGGTTTTTGGTGATAAATAGCTTGAGATATCTTCACCAAGTTGCTCTAACGCGGTTAATAAAGAGGCGCGGACGATTTCGCGTTTTTCTTTCTTCAATAAGGCATTCAGTGCTGGTAATGATTCGGGATTTTTTAAACGAGCCAGCCACTCAATAGTGGTAACACGAATTTCTTGTTTACTTGAAGCTAAACCTTCTTGCGCACTTAAGTGAATATTAGGCAAGGTTTCTAATAATTTTTGTGCAGAAACGCGGTGTGTTTTATTTTCACCTAATGCTAATTCCATAATTCGGGGTACGAATTGTGCAGGAATGGTTGGAAAACGGCTTAATACTTCAATACCTTGTGATGTTTCGAATTGGCGATAGCGGTGTTCACTTTGATTTGGCATTAAGTTTAGCGCTTCTGCAATATAATCGGTATGTTGAGAGAAGAAAGGCCAAACTTGTTCTGGTTTACGAAAACGGCGTAAACCATCTTGATAAGATTCTAAACATAATGCGGCTGTCAGGCGGGTTGCATTTTTAAAGTTACAACGTTGTAGCACATCTTCGAGATGACGCAATTCAATATCACTAAATAAACGCTCAGGAATATCACCATTAAAATAGTGAGAGGAAAAGTGATCCGCATGTTGGCGATTATTGTTTATCACACGTACTGCATGGAACAGCGTGTATTCAGGTAAATTAGGAATACGATTTTTGTGTTTAATGATTTGAATTTCATTTGATTGAATAGTGCCTTGTCCACTATTCAATTTATCCACTAATGCACGACACTGTTTCTCATCAATCTTAGATAAATCTTTATAATGGCGTTGTGCCCAATTATAAGAATGTTTAGATGTTTTATTTTCTTCAATTTCACGTTCAGCATTTTCCTTTGCTTTAACTAACATTTCATTGAAGTTATTGACCATTATATCGCGAACGCTATCCGGTAATGGCGTATCTTCTAATGGAGCAAAATCAGGTGTCTCAATTGCCTCTACGGTATTGGCATCATCTGCAACATTAAAGCGTAGTAGGGCGCTTTCAATACTTTTGATTACCGCTTTTGAGGTTTCATGTTTTAACGCTTCTTCAAGTACATCACGGTTTTCACCTTGGCGTGCAAATAAATCTGCTGCTTGAGTACGTTGTTTAGGCGTACCATTCATTAAAACATGGGTAAGATTTTCTTTAACAATTTCAGGTGGTAAGGTGATTAAAATTGGCTCAGCGGCTTTTTTAACGCTTTTTAAGCTGCTGGTGGCAAGTAACACAATAATATCAGCAAAAGTGTCACGTAATACGGTGTTTTTATTGAGATAATTAATTAACTCAACTAAGCCATTTGCAGACAAATGTTCAATTAATTCTGTTCTAATAAATTCTTGATGTGAAATTAGATAGTTTTTTAAATCACTTAATTCATAAATACGCTTAAGATTAGAGGCATAGTATTCAGAAATATCTTTTCGATCAAACACCGCGAATAAAGCATTTTCACCTGCAATATTGGCCTCTGCTTCGACCATATTGGCAATAAACTCCATACTCCAATGTTTACGATGTTCTAAATTAAGATTACGTGCATTATCGTAAGTGGTATAAAACGCATCAACTAAGAGATAAAGAACCCAAGTTGGCACTTGCGTTGTTGTCACTTTGATATTGATGTCCTGACATGCAGCAGCAATGACCTTTGCATAACGAGCCACTTGTTCTAAGGAGAAGCTTTCACCAACTTTTGAGTAGAGCTTATGACGAGCATTAAGGCCTTGGGTGATAACTTTACTGTACTTTCCTGTGTCAATATTACTGGCATACCACCACTCTAATGTCCCTGCGCGATGAAAATAAACGGCGGCTTTTGCTGCATCCAGTTTATTTAATTCAAATAGAATTTCAGGATTTGTACCTGTAAGCACATACTCTAATGCACGTTTAGGTAAACTTTCATCAAATACAGCGAGCAGGATAAGAGATTCTTGAAGATATTTTTCAGTAATATCAACGTCTTTTTTCCCAAAAAGAGGGAGAATATCTAAGATTTTTTTTATCACGCCAGTTCCTTAAGCTATGTATGGATAAACAGTTTTTTTTACCATGAAATAGCGAAACGAACAATTTGATTCTCACTATCAAAAATAAAAAGCATATGTACTATTTGTTAAATATATAGAGGTAAACGCTAAAAAAAATAACTTACCTATATTAATATTCAGTTTGTCTTTATATAAAAGGGAATATTAGGGAAAAGTGCTAAAAATGAGAATGTGATAATAAAGGCATTTTTTGTGGCATTTAAAAAGTTTAAGAATTGTCTGTTAAGCAAAATAAGCGTTAACACTTAGCTAAATTGATTAAAAAATAACAGCAAAAATGAACTTAATATAGTAAGAAAAAATCCCATACTCTAAATTGAGTACGGGATTTTTTCATCATCAGTAAATAATATTTACCAAGGTAATTTCTTTTCCCAATCAGGGGAAAAACCCGTGCAAGCATCAGCAATTTTTACGTATTCAGCGTAGCTTTCTGCTAATAAAATAGGGGGAATATTTTTGATAGCTAATTTTTGCCTATCTAATCCACGTTGACGACCTTTTTCAAAAACTAGCTCTAATAACGCGACAGTAACGTTTTCTTCTGGTACACAATTACCACTAAAGTTGATAATGACACTGAGATCTAAGCTAGAAAAATATTTGTAATAACAGTTATAAAATCCAGCATCTTCGACAGAACCACGTTGATAGCCTAATTTTGTCATTGCACTTCGTAATGTATAGGCATCTGTTAACCAACCTTTTTTCTCTGCTATCTGAGTTTGGTTGTCTTCTAATATTGGTGTCTCATGTTCTATTTGAGAAAATAAAAATGTTATTTTGTAATCTTTAAAATGGGTTAGCCAAGCATGTTTTTCTTCTTCACTTAATAATACGCAATGTGCTAAGCGAAGAGATGAATCACTTTGTAATGTAATTTCGTCATCTTCGATATTTAATAAAGCACCATCATTTGAAGGACGAAATGTATTAATAACTTTGTCATTTTTGATTTCTTGCCAAATTAATCGCTCCATTAATTTATGCATAATCGGGTTAGCTTGAAGAAATTCCTGCCAGTCAGTACTTAACCATTGACGTTGAACACACATCGCTTCGTATAAGCGTAATGTCTGTGATTCGATAATTTGCTTTAATTCTTTTTTACTTGATGTAAAGTATTTTTTTGTCTCTTTAATTAGCGTGCTGTCATCATTAATTCGAGGTGCTGGCAACGCTTTTATTACTTTCCCTTCAGTATTAAATAGGACAAATTGCAGTTTATCGTTAATTTTTGCTGTAAATGTGCGTTCGCCATAATCTAAAGTCAGTACTCCAGAATCATCAAGCCCTGCTGTTGGTATGGTTCTATCCGCCAGTTCATCTTCAGTCCAATTATTACGTTGTGCTATTTGGGTAATTAATTGTCGTGCTTTAGCTTGAATAGAGGCTGCCCGATAACGGCGTGAAATAGAGAGTAAAAATTGAATAATAATCGGATCGTTACTTGCGCCAATAGCCTCAATCATTGCCTCTATTTGTGCTCTGCGTTCGTAATGGTCGCGCATATAATTTCGTAATAAAGGTACTGCAATATAACCTTCAATGGGAAAGATAAGCCCTAACATGCCTTTTTCTTTAATTGCTGACATAGGTGCAGAATAAGATAACCCTGAGCTTAGATAAATTTTATTTTCTGATGGTGTATCAACATCTTGCGTAATAAATTTAATTAACAAAAATTGAGCAAGAGTTTGTTGGCTTTTCAAAGAAAGTAAATTGATATAGCGATGTAATAACGTATTACCTGTCGGAAGTTTTAATTTTACCGCTAACACTATCCACCATTGAATAATTTTAGGTTCAACAGCTTTATCATTTTTCCAAGTCAGTTGAGGTATGGTATTAAAATCAAACCAAGATAAATTATCGGGGATCTTATTTTTTAAGCCAATTTCTGCTTCTGCGAGTAAGGTAAGTGGATCGAGAAAATCTGCAATATCTTCATCAAAATGTTCTAGCGCAGTAATTAAAAGCGTACGTACAATTTCGTCATTTTCTGTCTTTAATAAGTCAATCAGTGCTGGAACAGCATCATGATTATTGAGTTCAATGAGCCAATTTATTGCAATAATTCGGGCATTTTTTTTCTTTGATGTTAGACCTTCTTGAATAAATAAGTGAGGCTCTGGAAGTTTTTCAATTAGTTTTTGTGCATCAACGCGATAACTTTGTGTATCACCTAAAGCCAATTGTAATATTTTAGGAACAAATTGGGATGGAATAATAGGGTAGGTTTTTAGCACACGAAGGGCATTATCAAGGCTAAATTCATCGCTCTCACTACTTCCTTGATTCGGGATGAGTTTTAATGCTTCAGCAATATATTCAGGGTGTTGGTAATAAAAAGGCCAGATTTGTTCAGGTCGTGAGAAATTTTCTATACCGTGTTGCCCAAGAAAAAAGTCAG
Source organism: Proteus vulgaris (assembly GCF_033708015.1). NCBI lineage: Bacteria > Pseudomonadati > Pseudomonadota > Gammaproteobacteria > Enterobacterales > Morganellaceae > Proteus > Proteus vulgaris. The sequence goes on from NZ_CP137920.1 coordinate 1,161,703, forward strand.
CAACAATACGTGAAGCATTAGGGTAATTTCGTTGGATCAGAATTTCTTCAATATGACGTAATTCGATATGTTTAAAAATATGGGCTGAACCATAGTTGTTAATAGTATAACTGGAAATATATTTCGATGAAGGATTGTTATCCAATGTGCGAATAAGGTGAAAAAGGGTGAATTCAGGTAAATTTGAAAGACAATTTTCATACATGATAATTTCACGATCAAACTTATTTAAAATACCGTTACTGGCATTAAGTTGAGTGAAAATATGTCCTAAATGGCTTTCATTATATTGAGAAAAGATGTCATAAGTTTCTTGAGCATCTTTATATACAAATGAGGAGTGTTTATTCCATTTTTTCTCTTCAATTGCTTTTTGCTGCATTTCTTTTAATAGTGCATGATATGAGGTGATAATTATCTTATATGCACTATCAGGTAGCGGCGTGTCTTTTAATTGAATTAATTCTGGTATTTCAATGGGATAAATATTATTTTTATTACTAAATTGTGCTAGTTTTTTGTCTAATTTATTTTGTGACACACTGATTCCATTTGCCATTTTTTATCCTTATTTATTTTTAATTTGTTGATGTCGCTCCTTCTAAGTTTATATAAAAATAGTAAAATAAAAAGCGCTTCCTAATAAATTTAAGAAGCGCAGTTAGGTTTACGACTTTGTTGTTTGATGAGAAAAAGAGAGTAGCAATGAACCTAAACTACAAATCAGCAAAGTAATGGCTAAACTTTGTCCCCATCCTGCAAGTGCAAGCCCACCACCAATTAACAAATAGTAGAATAAGCCTAATAATGCACCCGCAGTGCCTAAACGATCTTTATATTGTGTTAATGCTGTGGCTAAGATATTTGGAATAGCAATGCCATAAGCAACAACACTTGTTATCATTGGAATAATAAAGCTAATGTGGTTACGTAATAAATAAACTCCTATGGCACTGGCTAATGCAATAACACTTGCAAGTAAAACTAATTTTTCACATGACCAATGATGGTTTAATAGTGCTTTATTAATATAAGAGCCAATACCAACACCAATTGCCAATGCAATACCGCTATAACCAAAAGTACTGGCGCTATAACCTTGTTGATCAAACATAAAAGGTGCTAACTGATAATAAGCAAAAAGGCTGATATTAAAAAAGGCAATTAATAATACTGTTTTCGCAATTTGCTTATCTTTAAGCATGGTTATTGCTGTTTCTCCTAATGGCGCTGTTTTTACGGTTTCAGGGCGACTTTCAGGTAACGCAAAAGTACTCCATAGCAGTAAAATCACAGCAAGAAAGGCAAGGCCACTAAATACACCTTGGTAACCAGCATAACTTACTAATAATGAACCGCTTAACATCCCAATAGCGGGACTTAGAGCGATAGCCGCTCCCATAACAGAGAAAACTTTAGCCAATTCATCACCACTATACACATCTCGCATAATGGTTTGTGTGCCGACTGAGCCTACCGCAGCGCCAAAAGCAGAAAGCATACGCAATCCAAGTAAGACTGAAAAATCTTGTGTCATAAAAACGCCAAGACAGGCAATAGCATAAATAAACAGTCCAGCTAACATTGTCGGACGACGACCAATGACATCACATAATCGACCCCATATAATGACGCCCAATGCAAACGCAAAGAAATAGAGCGAAAGTGTTTGTCCAGCCTCGTTTGCACTGACATGAAAGCCGTTTGCAATATCGGTCAGTGCTGGGCTATAAATGGTTTCTGCAATTTGTGGAAACATCATTAACGCAATTGCTAACCATAAAGAGAGTTTTTTGTTCATCTTTTTATCCTACATCCTTAAATCTTGATGGACAGAATACAGAGATAATGAATGTCTTGTTATAAACATAAAGACATATTATTTTTCAAATAGGACAAGTGATGGCTTGGCTTAATCAATACGACCACTTTGTGCCAGAAGAGCATCTTGCATCAGTCGTTGGTATTGCGGCAGAAATGGGAAAGCACGACTCAGGATTTCATTCTCATGATCGCGGGCAGTTATTATTTACACAGTCAGGGTGTATGCGAATTACTTTGGCTTCCCGCGTTTCTGTGTTACCTCCCATGAGGATTGCGTGGATCCCCCCGAGAGTTGAGCATCGAGTCGAAATGTATGCTTCTGTTGGATATCGTTCAGTTTATATTAGTGAAGAATTTCATGATAATTTTCCCAATGACAGTGAGATCTTAACGATTTCACCTCTTTTACGAGAAATATTAGAACGAATTTCTATTGCTGATTTTGATACTCAGTGGGAAGAAGGTCGCTACGCCAATTTATTGGCTGTTTTTTTTGATGAAATCGCTCAGGCCCCGCGGCAACATAATCATTTATTTATGCCTAAAGATAGACGGTTAAGTCGTTTATCCTTTGATGATTTGCCACCAGCATTACAAGAAATGGCGAAGTATGTGGGGGCGAGTGAAAAAACGATCACACGTTTATTTTACAAAGAAACAGGACTGAGCTATCAACAATGGCGCCAACAATGGCGATTAATGAAAGCCATTGAATTATTAGCTACCCATCATCGCTATATTGATATTAGCCAGATATTAGGATTTGCCAGTGACAGTGCCTTTATTACCTTTTTCAAAAAAATGACAGGGCAAACACCGCAAGAATATTTGAAAAGCTGATTGGATTTTATTGACAAGTTTAAAACATAAAGCCCCGATTTAAACGGGGCTTAGTAAGCGAAATCATTAATAGAAATCAATTATTTCTTTTTAATTTCACTTTTGAAATTGCGCTCATTATATCCCGTATAAAGCTGACGAGGACGCGCAATTTTCAGGCCGTCTTCGTGCATTTCATTCCAGTGAGCAATCCAGCCAATTGTACGTGCAATAGCAAAAATAACAGTGAACATATTAGATGGAATACCTAGCGCTTTAAGGATAATACCAGAGTAGAAGTCAACGTTAGGGTACAGTTTTTTCTCAATAAAGTACGGATCGTTTAGAGCAATACGTTCTAATTCCATTGCCACTTCAAGTAAGCTGTCATTGAGGTTTAATTCTTTTAACACTTCATGACAGGTTTCACGCATGACTGTTGCACGAGGATCATAGTTTTTGTAAACACGGTGACCAAAGCCCATTAAACGGAAGGAGTCATTTTTATCTTTTGCGCGTTTAATAAATTCAGGAATGTGTTCAACCGTTTTGATCTCTTCCAACATACGTAAACAAGCTTCGTTAGCACCACCATGAGCAGGTCCCCATAGTGAAGCAATACCCGCAGCAATACAGGCAAATGGATTTGCACCCGAAGAGCCCGCAGTACGTACAGTAGATGTTGAGGCATTTTGTTCATGATCAGCATGGAGAATAAAGATCCTATCCATCGCACGTTCAAGAACAGGGTTAACCACGTATTCTTCACAAGGTGTGGCAAACATCATATGTAGGAAGTTACCCGCATAGGACAGGTCGTTTCTTGGGTAAACGAAAGGTTGTCCAATGGAGTACTTGTAACACATTGCCGCAACAGTAGGCATCTTAGACAGTAAACGATATGCAGTAATATCACGGTGAACAGGATTAGATACATCAAGCGCATCATGGTAAAACGCAGCTAAAGCCCCTGTCACACCACAAAGTACCGCCATTGGGTGTGAGTCACGACGGAAACCATGGAACAGGCGAGTGATTTGTTCATGGATCATGGTATGGCGAGTGACGGTTGTTTTAAATTTATCGTATTGCTCTTGGGTCGGTGCTTCTCCATAAAGCAAGATATAACAGACTTCTAAGTAGGTTGACTCAGTGGCTAATTGTCCAATAGGGAAACCGCGGTGCAGTAAAATACCGTTATTACCGTCGATATAGGTAATTTTCGATTCACAAGAAGCGGTTGAGGTAAAGCCGGGATCATAGGTGTAATAACCTTTGGAGCCGAGAGTACGAATATCAATAACTTTGGAACCGAGTGTAGGGGATAGAACGTCCAAGTCTACAGATGTTTCAGCAATCGTTAGCTTAGCTTTGTTATCAGCCATTTATAATCTCCTTAGCGCTTATATGTCTCCTAACAAAGTCGAGGGTATCTTCATAAAGATGCACTTCGATAGTGAAACTATAGTTGATATAAGGCACCTAGCTGAGTTTTATTTAATGCCCGTAATGTCTACGTCTATAGTGTGTCACTTATGTTAAGGAGCTTTTGATGTTATGTTTTTTTAGGTGCTTTTTTATGCAATGCACTTAGAATTAGTACTGCTATCACTTTTACATAAGTTTGAAGTTTCTGGAAGCGTGTTTGCGCACAAAAAAAACATAAACATTAAAATAATGCAGTAAATGTAATTAAAATGTTGTGCATGTGTCAAAAATGCTAATCATTTTTGCATCCGATGTATTAAATAGTGATCCCTCTCACTGTTCGAGGCAAATGTCGGGCACACAAGTTGTGTGGTAATTGTAATAATTTTGTGAAGCACTTATACTGCGCGCAGGTCTCCGGAACCTTTGTTGTATGGAGAACCAGCGTAACGAATCCACACTTTTTGTAAAATAGACGGATTTAACATTTTACTTAAGATGTGCCTTTGTACCCCATTCGCTGTTTGATTTCCATCCAGGTCCGGAGGAAGGAAAAATTATAAAAGCTGTGTGGGCATAAATTGTGAAAAAACAAAGACCTGTCAATCTGGATTTACAGACGATACAGTTTCCACTCCCTGCTATCGCATCGATCTTGCATCGTGTCTCTGGGGTTATCATGTTAGTCGCAGTGGGCATCTTACTGTGGTTACTTGGCACCTCTCTCTCTTCTCCTGAAGGTTTTCAGCAAGCCGCTGAAATTATGACTGGCTTCTTCGCGAAATTTATTTTGTGGGGCATCCTAACAGCATTGGCGTATCACATTTGTGGTGGTATTCGTCATATGTTAATGGACTTCGGCTTTATTGATGAAACCTTGATTGTGGGGCGCAAATCTGCGGCTGCATCAATGGTTATTACCGTTATTTTATCAATATTGGCGGGGGTATTAGTATGGTAAGTAATTCTTCTACTTTAGGCCGTACTGGCATACAGGATTGGTTATTCCTTCGTGCCTCAGCCATTATTATCGTTTTATATGTTCTTTATCTTGTGGGATTTATTGCTACAACAGAAATAACCTATGAGGTATGGCGTGGGTTCTTTAGCTCATCCTTAACCAAAGTGTTCACCATATTGACCCTGCTTTCTATTCTTATTCACGCGTGGATCGGAATGTGGCAAGTGTTAACGGACTATATTAAACCGCTGGCATTACGCCTGACTTTACAACTGATTATTGTTGTTGCGCTGTTGGTTTATCTTATTTATGGAACAATTGTGGTGTGGGGTGTGTAATGAATTTGCCAGTAAGAGAGTTTGATGCTGTTGTTATTGGTGCTGGTGGTGCTGGTATGCGTGCCGCTTTACAGATTTCTCAAATGGGTCTGTCTTGTGCACTGATTTCTAAAGTTTTTCCTACTCGTTCACATACTGTTTCCGCTCAAGGTGGTATTACTGTTGCTCTGGGTAATACCCATGAGGATAACTGGGAATGGCACATGTACGATACAGTAAAAGGTTCCGACTATATTGGTGACCAAGACGCTATCGAATATATGTGTAAAACCGGCCCTGAAGCAATTTTAGAGCTGGAACATATGGGGCTCCCATTTTCTCGCCTAGATGATGGTCGTATTTATCAGCGTCCATTCGGTGGCCAGTCAAAAAATTTTGGTGGCGAACAAGCCGCTCGTACAGCCGCTGCTGCTGACCGTACTGGGCACGCATTACTGCATACCCTTTATCAGCAAAATTTAAAAAACCACACCACTATTTTTTCAGAGTGGTATTCACTGGATCTCGTGAAAAACCAAGATGGCGATATTGTCGGTTGTACTGCAATTTGTATCGAAACAGGTGAAGTCGTTTATTTCAAAGCAAATGCGACAATTTTAGCGACAGGTGGTGCCGGTCGTATTTACCAATCGACCACAAATGCGCATATCAACACTGGTGATGGTGTGGGGATGGCCGTTCGTGCTGGTGTTCCTCTGCAAGATATGGAAATGTGGCAATTCCACCCAACGGGTATTGCAGGGGCTGGCGTATTAGTGACAGAAGGTTGTCGTGGTGAAGGCGGATATCTGTTGAATAAAGACGGTGAACGCTTTATGGAACGCTATGCACCAAATGCCAAAGACCTTGCGGGTCGCGATGTGGTTGCGCGTTCTATTATGATTGAAATTCGTGAAGGTCGTGGTTGTGATGGCCCTTGGGGTCCACATGCGAAATTGAAACTCGATCATCTGGGTAAAGAAGTCCTTGAATCACGTTTACCAGGTATTCTTGATCTATCTCGTACGTTCGCACACGTTGATCCAGTTAAAGAACCCATTCCTGTTATACCTACTTGTCACTATATGATGGGAGGGATCCCAACAAAAGTGACGGGGCAAGCTATTCGTGTAAACGAGAAGGGCGAAGATGTTGTGATCCCTGGACTGTTCGCAGTCGGTGAAATCGCTTGTGTATCTGTTCACGGTGCAAACCGCTTAGGTGGTAACTCACTGTTAGACCTCGTTGTATTTGGTCGTTCAGCTGGCGTTCACTTAAAAGAGTCATTGATGGAACAAGGCACAATGCGTGATGCGAGCGATTCTGATGTTGAAGCCGCTTTAACTCGTTTAAATCGCTGGGAAAACAACCGTTCTGGTGAAGATCCTGTTGAAATCCGTAAAGCACTGCAATCTTGTATGCAACATAACTTCTCGGTATTCCGTGAAGGCGATGCAATGGCAAAAGGCTTAGAAGAACTGAAAGTTATCCGTGAGCGCTTACAAAATGCAAGACTGGATGATAATTCAAGTGAGTTTAATACACAGCGTATTGAATGCTTAGAATTAGATAACTTGATGGAAACGGCTTATGCCACAGCAGTATCGGCAAACTTCCGTACAGAAAGCCGTGGAGCTCATAGCCGTTTCGATTTCCCAGAGCGTGATGATGCTAACTGGTTATGCCATACATTATATCAACCGCAAACCGAAACAATGACACGACGTGAAGTCAACATGCAGCCGAAACTGCGTGAAGCCTTCCCACCAAAAGTGCGTACCTATTAATTAGCGGTGTTATTGAAGTTGCGGAGACTTAAATATGAAACTTGAATTTTCGATTTATCGTTACAATCCCGACGTTGATAATGCGCCGCATATGCAAGATTACACCCTCGAAGTGCCTGAAGGGCGTGACATGATGCTGTTGGATGCATTAATTCAATTAAAGGAAAAAGATCCTACCTTATCGTTCCGTCGTTCTTGTCGTGAAGGTGTTTGCGGCTCTGATGGCGTGAACATGAATGGTAAAAATGGTTTGGCTTGTATCACACCTATTTCATCTTTACAGAAAGGAAGTAAGAAAATTGTGATCAGACCGTTACCCGGTTTACCAGTAATTCGTGATTTAATAGTGGATATGACTCAGTTCTATACACAGTATGAGAAAATTCGTCCGTATTTAATTAATAATGGCAAAAATCCTCCTGCTCGTGAGAACTTACAGTCACCCGAACAGCGTGAAAAGCTTGATGGACTCTATGATTGTATCCTTTGTGCTTGTTGTTCAACCTCTTGCCCGTCATTCTGGTGGAATCCAGATAAGTTTATCGGGCCAGCAGGATTGTTAGCGGCTTATCGTTTCTTGATTGATAGTCGAGATACAGAAACTGAATCTCGTCTTGATGATCTTAATGATGCGTTCAGTGTGTTCCGTTGTCATGGCATCATGAACTGTGTCAGCGTATGTCCTAAAGGACTTAATCCAACAAAAGCGATTGGTCATATTAAGTCAATGTTGTTAAAACGTAGTGCATAAAATAATAACCGCCCTAAAATAGTTAGGGCGGTTAATGGAAAAGCTAAGTTAGACGTTTGCGGTAAAAATAGTAAGGCACCTTTAACCACTGTAAGACAGTGCTTAAAGGTTCCTTGAGAGCTAAAGCTCCATATTTAAAGAACCTGCGAGATAGCGGGTCATAAGAGAACCTTGCAATCGACACCGTTTAATCACGGTATTAGTTATCCACGGCGAACTAAAGCTGTATAGCTTAAGGGATCATAATGCAGAACGGCGCAATGAAGGACTGGCTAGAATCAACCTTTCTAGCAGGAGAGAATCAGTCTTACATAGAAGATATCTATGAAGATTACCTAACTGACCCAAACTCTGTTGACGAAAGTTGGAGAGAGATTTTTCAACAACTGCCCGCAAGTCAAGGCATAGAACAGTCGCATTCTCAAACCCGCGACTACTTCAGACGCCTCGCAAAAGAATCCACTCGATATCATACCTCGGTAAGCGATCCGGCAATGGACTCAAAACAAGTTAAAGTTTTGCAGCTCATCAATGCCTTCCGTTTCCGTGGTCACCAAAATGCTAATCTCGATCCGCTTGGTTTATGGAAACAAGAATCTGTTCCAGATTTAGATCCTGCTTTCCATAATCTAACTAAAGAAGACTTTGAAGAAACCTTTAACGTTGGTTCTTTTGCTATCGGCAAAGAAACAATGAAATTAGGTGATTTATATGAAGCACTGAAACGCATTTACTGTGGTTCAATCGGCGCTGAATATATGCATATCACTAATACTGAGGAAAAACGTTGGATACAACAACGTTTAGAATCAGTGAATGTTGCAGACCAATTCACTAAAGAAGAAAAGTTACGCTTCCTGACAGAGCTAACCGCAGCTGAAGGTTTAGAGCGCTATTTAGGTGCGAAATTCCCTGGTGCAAAACGCTTCTCTTTAGAAGGTGGTGATGCATTAATTCCGATGTTAAAAGATTTAATTCGCCATGCAGGTAAACAAGACACTCGTGAAGTGGTTCTTGGTATGGCACACCGTGGACGTTTAAACGTTCTGGTTAATATCCTAGGTAAAAAACCAGCGGATTTATTTGATGAATTTGCGGGTATTCATAAAGAACATTTGGGAACGGGTGACGTTAAATATCACCAAGGTTTCTCATCTGATTTTGCGACTGAAGGTGCGCAAGTTCACCTCGCATTAGCTTTTAACCCATCTCACCTAGAGATAGTTAGCCCTGTTGTTATCGGCTCTGTTCGTGCTCGTCGTGATCGTTTAGATGAAGCGCGTAGCAATATGGTTCTTCCTATCACTATTCATGGTGATGCGGCTGTGACTGGTCAAGGTGTTGTGCAAGAAACCCTAAACATGTCTCAGGCGCGTGGTTATGAAGTTGGTGGTACCGTTCGTATTGTTATCAATAACCAAGTTGGTTTTACGACTTCCAATCCAAAAGATGCCCGTTCAACACAATACTGTACTGATATTGTGAAAATGGTTCAGGCACCGATTTTCCACGTTAATGCAGATGATCCTGAAGCGGTCGCTTTTGTTACTCGCTTAGCATTGGATTTCCGTAATACGTTTAAACGCGATGTCATGATTGATCTCGTGTGTTACCGTCGTCATGGTCACAACGAAGCGGATGAGCCAAATGCGACTCAACCTCTGATGTATCAAAAAATCAAAAAACATCCAACACCACGTAAAATTTATGCGGATAAATTGGTTGCTCAATCGTTGCTTGATGCTAATGATGTGACAGAACTGGTCAACCTCTATCGTGATGCGTTGGATCGTGGGGATTGTGTTGTTGAAGAATACCGCCCAATGGGTCTGCATTCTTACACATGGGAACCATACTTAAATCACGAATGGAATGAAGAGTATCCACATAAAGTAGAGAAAACGCGTTTACAAGATTTAGCGCGTCGTGTGAGTACCGTTCCTTCAGAAATCGTGATGCAGTCTCGTGTTGAGAAAATTTACGCTGACCGTGCTGTTATGGCAGAAGGTGAGAAATTACTCGACTGGGGGGCAGCAGAAACATTGGCATATGCGACTTTAGTTGACCAAGGTATCGCCATTCGCCTTTCTGGTGAAGATGCGGGACGTGGTACATTCTTCCACCGTCATGCCGTTATTCATAACCAAACAAATGGCTCTGTTTATGTACCATTAGCTAATATTCACAATGCTCAAGGACAATTTAATGTCTGGGACTCTGTATTAACAGAAGAAGCTGTACTTGCATTTGAATATGGTTATGCCACAACAGAACCTCGCGGTTTAACAATTTGGGAAGCCCAATTTGGTGACTTCGCAAACGTAGCTCAAGTGGTTATCGACCAATTTATTAGCTCGGGTGAGCAAAAATGGGGCCGTATGTGTGGTTTAGTTATGTTGTTACCACACGGTTATGAAGGCCAAGGTCCAGAGCACTCCTCTGCCCGTTTAGAACGTTATCTGCAACTGTGTGCAGAACAAAACATGCAGGTTTGTGTGCCATCAACGCCGGCTCAGGTTTACCATATGTTACGCCGTCAAGCGTTACGTGGTATGCGTCGCCCACTTATCGTAATGTCACCAAAATCACTGTTACGTCATCCATTAGCGGTTTCTGAGCTGGATGAATTAGCAAATGGTAAATTCTTACCTGTTATTGGTGAAATCGATGATTTAAAACCTGCTGATGTGAAACGTGTTGTGATGTGTTCCGGTAAGGTTTACTACGATTTATTAGAACAACGTCGCGCTAATGAGCAAAACAACGTTGCCATTATTCGTATCGAACAACTGTATCCATTCCCACACGAAGATATTGCGCAAATTCTCGCACCTTATGCTCATGTCAAAGAGTTTATTTGGTGTCAAGAAGAGCCCCTGAATCAAGGTGCTTGGTACTGTAGTCAGCATAACTTCCGTGATGCTATTCCAGCAGGCGCAACATTACGTTATGCAGGACGTCCTGCATCAGCCTCTCCAGCAGTTGGTTATACCTCTGTTCATCAGGAGCAACAAAAAGCTCTGGTTGAAGACGCACTGAAAGTTGAATAAATAAGGATAGAAAATGAGTAGTGTAGATATTCTAGTACCGGATCTCCCTGAATCAGTTGCTGACGCATCGGTCGCAACTTGGCATAAAAAACCTGGTGATAGCATTCAACGCGATGAAGTGCTGGTTGAAATCGAAACAGACAAAGTTGTTTTAGAAGTACCTGCAAGTGAAGCTGGCGTTTTAGAAAGCATTCTTGAAGAAGAGGGCGCTACTGTTGGTTCACGCCAATTACTAGGTCGTATTCGTTTAGGTGATAGCACTGGTATTCCTGCTGATGTGAAACCTGCTCAAGATAGCACTCCAGCACAGCGTCAACATGCTGATATTGCTGAAAAAGGCAATAATGATGCGCTAAGTCCAACAGCACGTCGCTTAGTGGCTGAACACGATATTAACCCTGCAGATGTGAAAGGTAGTGGTGTCGGTGGACGTTTAACTCGTCAAGATATCGAAGGTCATGTAGCGAATAAATCAACGGCACAACCGGTAGCCGAAGCGCCTCAAGCACTGTTATCTCATCGTAGCGAAAAACGTGTACCAATGACACGTTTACGTAAACGTGTCGCAGAACGCTTATTAGAGGCGAAAAATACCACTGCAATGTTGACAACGTTTAACGAAATCAACATGCAACCAATCAAAGATTTACGTGCTCAGTATGGTGAAGCATTCGAAAAACGCCACGGTGTACGTTTAGGCTTTATGTCTTTCTATATTAAAGCCGTTGTTGAAGCGCTGAAACGCTATCCAGAAGTCAATGCTTCTATCGATGGTACTGATGTGGTTTATCACAACTACTTCGATATCAGTATTGCAGTATCAACACCGCGTGGTCTGGTAACACCAGTATTACGCGATGCGGATGCAATGAGCATGGCAGATATTGAGAAAAACATCAAAGCATTAGCTGTAAAAGGTCGTGATGGTAAGTTGACTGTTGAAGACTTAACAGGGGGTAACTTCACTATTACAAATGGTGGTGTTTTCGGTTCATTAATGTCAACTCCAATTATCAACCCACCACAAAGTGCCATTTTAGGAATGCATGCAATTAAAGATCGTCCAATGGCAGTTGATGGTCAGGTTGTTATTCTACCAATGATGTATCTGGCTCTGTCTTATGACCACCGTTTAATTGATGGTCGTGAGTCTGTCGGTTTCTTAGTAACCGTTAAAGAGATGCTAGAAGATCCAGCTCGTTTATTACTGGATGTATAGGTAATAAATATCGCTTTTAGGCAGGAGATGCTCCTCCTGCCTACTTAGCAACAGTCACAAGCATCAAAGAAGTACAGTGTGTTCGTGAAGCCAGATTTCTCTGGCTTATAGTCAAAAAAATAAGAAAGCCCGACTTTCAACAAGATTATGGATAGAACATCATGAATTTACACGAGTATCAGGCAAAACAGCTTTTCACACGGTATGGATTACCAGCACCTGCTGGTTTCGCCTGCACCACACCGCGCGAGGCAGAAGAAGCTGCATCAAAAATCGGTCAAGGCCCTTGGGTCGTGAAGTGTCAAGTTCACGCGGGTGGACGTGGTAAAGCGGGCGGCGTAAAAGTCGTTAAATCTAAAGAAGAGATCCGCGCATTTGCTGAACAATGGTTAGGTAAACGTTTAGTCACTTATCAAACAGATGCTAATGGTCAGCCGGTTACACAGATTTTGGTTGAAGCAGCCACTGATATTGCTAAAGAGCTTTATCTTGGTGCGGTTGTTGACCGTGGTACCCGCCGCGTTGTCTTTATGGCCTCAACAGAAGGTGGCGTTGAGATTGAGAAAGTGGCTGAAGAAACGCCAGAACTTATTCATCGCGCAATTATTGATCCACTGACAGGCCCTATGCCTTATCAGGGAAGAGAATTAGCATTTAAACTGGGTTTAAAAGGCAAGCAAGTTAGTCAATTTGCTAAAATCTTTATGGGATTAGCTTCTATTTTCTTAGAGCGCGATCTTGCTTTAATCGAAATTAACCCACTGGTTATTACTAAAGAAGACGATCTAATTTGTCTTGATGGTAAATTAGGTGTAGATAGTAATGCGTTGTATCGTCAACCAGAAATGCGTGAAATGCATGATCCTTCACAAGAAGATCCTCGTGAAGCACAAGCTGCACAATGGGAACTGAACTACGTTGCATTAGATGGCAACATTGGCTGTATGGTTAATGGTGCTGGTTTAGCGATGGGGACAATGGATATCGTTAAACTTCATGGCGGTGAGCCTGCAAACTTCCTCGATGTAGGTGGTGGTGCAACAAAAGAGCGCGTAACTGAAGCATTTAAGATTATTTTGTCAGATGAAAATGTCAGTGCTGTATTAGTCAATATTTTTGGCGGTATTGTTCGTTGTGACTTAATCGCAGACGGTATTATTGGCGCAGTTGAAGAAGTTGGCGTTAATGTTCCTGTGGTTGTTCGTCTTGAAGGAAACAATGCAGAGTTAGGCACCAAAAAATTAGCAGATAGTGGATTAAATATTATCGCTGCTAAAAGCTTAACTGATGCCGCGAAACAAGTTGTTGCAGCAGCGGAGGCAAAATAATGTCTATTTTAATCGATAAGAATACCAAAGTCATTTGCCAAGGTTTCACTGGTAGCCAAGGAACATTCCATTCAGAGCAAGCTATTGCTTACGGTACGAAAATGGTTGGTGGTGTGACACCGGGTAAAGGCGGTACTACGCACTTAGGTTTACCTGTATTCAATACCGTACGTGAAGCCGTTGAAGCAACGGGAGCAACTGCGACAGTAATTTATGTCCCCGCACCATTTTGTAAAGATTCAATCTTAGAAGCAATTGATGCGGGCATTAAACTAATTATTACTATTACGGAAGGTATTCCTACGTTGGATATGCTGACGGTAAAAGTTAAATTAGATGAAGCTGGCGTGCGTATGATTGGCCCTAACTGTCCAGGTGTTATCACTCCTGGTGAATGTAAGATTGGTATTATGCCTGGTCACATTCACTTACCAGGTAAAGTCGGTATTGTATCTCGTTCAGGTACATTAACTTATGAAGCTGTTAAGCAAACAACAGACGTTGGTTTAGGTCAATCAACCTGTGTTGGTATTGGTGGTGATCCAATTCCGGGCTCTAACTTTATTGATATTCTGAAGCTATTCCAAGAAGATCCACAAACAGAAGCGATTGTGATGATCGGTGAGATTGGGGGGACAGCGGAAGAAGAAGCGGCTGCTTATATCAAAGAGCACGTAACGAAGCCAGTTGTCGGCTATATCGCTGGTGTAACAGCACCTAAAGGCAAACGTATGGGACATGCGGGTGCAATTATTGCGGGTGGTAAAGGCACCGCGGATGAGAAATTTGCTGCCCTTGAATCTGCAGGCGTTAAAACAGTGCGTAGCTTAGCGGATATTGGTGAAGCAATTAAATCACTGATCAAGTAAGTAACAAATCTGTTAATAATTTCAGATTGATACTATTTAAAATGCCAGTTTCTAAAATAGAAGCTGGCATTTTTTATTGCTAGTTTTATTTAATAGTCTATATCAACAGCTAATATTGTAATTAACATATCGATACCATCCCAAATTACCATTAATTGATTGTTTTATATCATTTTTTTTTAAAATTGATCTGCATGGGAAACCTCATTTTTTTATTTATCTTATTTCTTCTAGAACTTAAACATAATGAGGTAAATCAGGCATAAATCTTCTGAATTGTTAAAAGTAATATTTTAAATACGTGTTTTGAGTGAAAAAGTGCCATCAAGAAAAACTTGTTTCATAATGTCTTCAATAGAGGTGTTTCTATGAATATCATAATAATTAGCTTTAAATTTATACTATGATCACGTTGTAACACTGATTTTTACTAAGAATATAGGCATTTAAACATGTTAATGAATACATCAGGATAAGAGGGAGATAAGCTTTTTGATAGAAAAAATATCTTTTTATTATGAGAATACGTCAAAATGACCATTAAAGGCGAATTATAATCGCTTTATCGTTATAAGAAGAGTCAATAAGAAGTTGGTGAGTGTTCCGAAAAACACTTTATTCAAATAAGAAAATAGAATAAAAGCGTTTTTGTATTTTTTCTTATTAATTTCAATAAATGATTTTTCTTTTACTTGTATCGCATTGATTTTTATAATTATTTATTTTTTGCTAATGATGGTTTTGTGCTTTTTCAGTTAAATACAGATTTATTGTGCTTCGTTTACCCAGAATCAAAAATACACTAAAAAAAAGAAATAGTATTAGGAATCGATAATCAATATTAGGCTTTTTATATATTTTTATTCGATAAATAATTGAGCATATTTTTTATATTTACATTTCTGTAAATTTCAACTTATTAATTAATAGATTATTTTTTTAAAATATTTATTATTTACCTGCAAAAAAATGAAATTGATATTAAAATTAATAAAACACAATTAAAAGCGTTTATTTTTAAGGCTTTTATGAAAATAAAAAGTTAATTTTATTATGGAAAATATAAGGAGGTAAATTATACTAAAAAATAAAAACAACATTGCATTAACACAGTGGTAACTATTAGGTAATTTATTCGCAACTAGTTAACATTAAAGTGTTTTTTTGATGTGGGTCAAGTTATTAATTGTGGAAAAATTTTCTGAATATGCTTAAATTGGCACACGATCAAATATGCTGTTACAAACCTAAAAGTCGTATTGTTGACCTAAGCTCAGAATTCAAATCTGGGTCACGCAAAATATATTTATTATATGTAAATATAAGCGTACTATTTGTAAGGTATTGTGTTTTTGGTCTTTAATATTCGTTGTTGTTTTTAGAGGCATTTATTGCTGGTAGTTATGAGGCTTTATAAATTTAATAAGGTCGGGTTGCCGCAAGTCGGTGTCTTCCTGCTAGGAGCAAGGAGTCAAGATGTTTGATATTGTCGAACTGTCACGGTTACAGTTTGCCTTAACAGCAATGTATCACTTCCTGTTTGTCCCATTAACGCTGGGTATGGCGTTTATGCTGGCAATCATGGAAACGATATATGTTCTGTCGGGTAAACAAGTTTACAAAGATATGACAAAGTTCTGGGGTAAGTTATTTGGTATTAACTTTGCTCTGGGTGTCGCAACTGGGTTGACCATGGAGTTCCAATTTGGTACTAACTGGTCATATTTCTCTCATTACGTCGGTGATATCTTCGGTGCGCCTTTAGCAATCGAAGGTTTGATGGCGTTCTTCTTAGAATCAACTTTCGTCGGATTGTTCTTCTTTGGCTGGGATCGCTTAGGCAAGAAGCAGCACTTGATGGTAACTTGGTTAGTTGCTTTCGGTTCTAACTTCTCTGCTCTGTGGATCCTTGTTGCGAATGGTTGGATGCAAAACCCTGTCGCTGCAGACTTCAACTTTGAAACCATGCGAATGGAAATGTTGAGTTTTGCGGATCTGGTTTTAAACCCTGTCGCTCAAGTTAAATTTGTTCACACCGTTGCTGCTGGTTACTGTACTGGTGCATTCTTTGTTCTGGGTATCAGTTCTTACTACCTGCTTAAAGGTCGTGATATCGGTTTTGCAAAACGTTCTTTCGCTGTTGCTGCTACTTTTGGTATCGCCGCTGTCTTATCTGTTATCGTACTGGGTGATGAATCTGGTTACGAAATGGGGGACGTGCAGAAAACCAAACTTGCTGCAATTGAAGGTGAATGGCATACAGAACCAGCTCCAGCTGCATTTAATCTGATTGCATTCCCTAATCAAGAAAAAATGGAAAACTCGTTTGCATTACAAATCCCTTATGTCATGGGGATTATCGCAACGCGTTCTTTCGATACGCCAGTATTAGGTCTTAACGATCTGATGAGTCAGCACGAAGTTCGTATTCGTAACGGTATGAAAGCTTACGAATTATTAAGCGAATTACGCGCAGGTAATACTGATCCTGCTATTCGAGCTGCATTTAATGACACTAAACAAGATTTAGGCTACGGCTTATTACTGAAGCGTTATACTGATAACGTTGTTGATGCAACAGAAGAGCAAATCAAATCTGCTGCAAAAGACACTATCCCTAATGTCGCACCTCTGTTCTGGTCATTCCGTATCATGGTTGCCGCAGGCTTCCTGATGTTACTGGTTGTTGCGATTTCTTTCTGGACTGTTCTGTCTAACCGTATTGGTAACTATAAATGGTTACTACGTGCTGCTCTGTTTAGTATTCCATTACCATGGATCGCAGTTGAAGCCGGTTGGTTTGTTGCAGAATATGGACGTCAACCATGGGCGATTGGTGAAATCCTGCCTACGGCTGTAGCAACTTCTTCACTGACACAGGCTGATATCCTAGTATCTATGGGGCTTATCTGCGGTCTGTACACGTTGTTCCTAGTTGCTGAAATGTTCCTGATGTTCAAATTTGGTCGCCTTGGGCCGAGTAGCCTGAAGACGGGTCGCTATCACTTTGAACAGAAGACAGCTTCTTCTCAAAGTAAGTAACACAGGAGTCCACTATGTTTGATTATGAAGTATTGCGATTTGTTTGGTGGCTACTGATTGGTATCTTACTGATTGGGTTTGCAGTCACTGATGGTTTTGATATGGGTGTTGGTGTGTTACTACGCGTTATCGCTAAAGATGACACTGAACGCCGTATTTTAATTAACTCTGTTGCACCTCACTGGGATGGTAACCAAGTATGGTTAATCACAGCTGGTGGTGCACTATTCGCTGCATGGCCAATGGTTTATGCTGCGGCATTCTCTGGTTTTTATTTCGGTATGATCTTCGTATTGGCGGCATTATTCTTCCGTCCGGTCGGTTTTGATTACCGTTCTAAACTGGAATCTCCAAAATGGCGTGGTATGTGGGATTGGGGCATCTTTATTGGTAGCTTCGTTCCGCCATTAGTTATCGGTGTTGCTTTTGGTAACCTGTTGCAAGGTGTTCCATTAGAAGTCGATAGCATGCAACGTGTATCTTATAACGGTACAACTAATGCACTAATCAACCTATTAAGTCTGTTAAACCCATACGGTTTATTAGCGGGTGTGGTTAGCTTAATGATGATTGTTGCACATGGTGCAAGTTATCTTCAAATGCGTACAACAGGTGAATTACATGAGCGTACTCGTAAAACAACGTACATTACCTCATTAATTACTTTTATCGCATTCGCATTAGCAGGTGTATGGTTAATCTATGGTATCGATGGCTTTATTGTTACAAGTGCTATTGATACTGCTGGTCCATCATCGCCACTGCTGAAAACCGTTTCTCATGAAGCGGGTGCTTGGATGACTAACTACAACAATTATCCAGTATTATGGATATTACCGGCCTTAGGTCTGCTATCTCCATTACTGGCGATTGTTGCCACTAAAGCAAATAAAGGGGGTTGGGCATTCCTGTTCACTTCACTGACAATTGCTTGTGTTATCCTGACTTGTGGTGTGACTATGTTCCCATTTGTGATGCCTTCAAGCACTTTCCCAGATGTGAGCTTAACAATGTGGGATGCAACTTCTAGCCTGTTTACTCTTCAGGTAATGACAGTTGTTGCGATTATCTTTGTACCTATCGTTCTCCTTTACACTATCTGGTGTTACTGGAAAATGCATGGTCGCCTCGATAAGAAATTTATCGAAGGCAATAATCATACTCTGTACTAAGGAGCATAGAGAATGTGGTATTTTGCATGGCTTCTCGGAACGCTCTTCGCTTGTAGTATTGCGGTGATCGCAGGACTGGCTTTCGAGCACGCTGAAGCGAAAAAAGCTTCAGAAAGTGAAGAATAATGTTGGATAAAAGCTACCAACTACTCGACAAGGGCCCTATTAGGGCTCTTGTTTTAATCATGGCGTTGGTAATGGCATTTTGTGTTATGTGGGATCCTAGCCGATTTGCAGCGAACACGAGTTCACTTGCAATTTGGCAAGGTATTCTTCTTATTTGGTCTGTATGTGCTGGAGCGACGTTTGGTCTAGCATTTCGTCCTAAACATGTTGTTGCAAAATGTTTATTACATCCAATCCCTGCAATTATTATTTTAGTTGTTGGGCTAATTTACTTTTTCTTCTAAAAAAATACCTTATTTCTGCTCAGTGTATGAAAAAGAAATAAGGTATTTTATTTTGTAAATATCTATCCTTGGTGACTGCTCCCCGCCGTAAACGGCGAGGCTTCCCACTTCTCAGACCGCAATCCTCTGTACGACGGATTTACGCTGGTCTCCATGGGCTGAATTCTCTCACTCCTCTAGCGTTATAGTTGGATATTTTCTTTTAAGTAATCAATAAATAAACGTGTTTTTCTTGGAACATACTCACTATAAGGAAAAATAATATTAACGGATTGCATTAGCAAAGAAATTTCAGGAAACAACACGACTAGTTTTTCATCTAATAATTCTTGATGAATATACCAATGTGGCAAAATAGTCATTCCAGCACAAGAAAGTACCATTTTTTTTAATGCCGCAATGGTATTCGTTTCAAAATAGGCTTCTTGAGCTAACTGAGAAAGCAGAGTGTTAAATTCTGAAGAGGGTGAAAGCTTACTTTGGCGTAAATTACTATTTGCTAAATAAGGAATAGCGCTTAAGTCGTCGATAGTTTTTATTGAGAAATTCTGTAATAACTCAGGAGAGATAACCAAACTTATTTGATATTCCGCCAGTTTTGTAGAACGATAATTACTGTCTTTCAATGTGCCAAGCCGAATAGCGAGATCAAGTTTATGGTTTATTAAATCTTCAATAGATGAATTAAACGCATACTGTATTTTTAGCTTTGGGTGTAACTGCATAAATTGATTAAGTAATGGCAAAATATAGTATTTACCAAATTCAGCCGTTGAGCTTAATCGCAACGATCCCTGTAATTCTTGTTGTCCTAATCGCGCTTTATCTAAAGTTTGTTCTAACTGACTTAACACGAGACGGAAATCTTGATAAAGCATTTCACCGGTTTCAGTGAGTGAAAATCGCCGTGTATTACGATTGAGCAATGACACATCCAATTCTGTTTCTAATGCTTTGATATGAATACTTACCATTGATTTACTGAGGCGTAAATATTTTGCCGCTTGAGTAAATGAGCCTGTATCAACAACCGCAATAAAAGAGCGAATTCGATCAATTTGATTTTGCATGATTGTTTACTCTGATTAAACAATAAGTTCTATTTTGTCAGATAGACGAAATTCGTCAATCTTTCGTACTCTATGCACGGAGGATTTTTATGACTTACCGCTATCGAATTGCATCTATATTTCTGCTGGGCTTCTTTATAGATTGTATTAACATTTTTATGTCAGCTATTGCATTACCTGCAATTGCTGATGATATGCAAATCTCTATTGTTTCGGTTACATGGGTTTCAAATAGTTATATTCTGGGATTAACATTAATTATTCCATTGAGTCACTGGTTATCTCAACGTGTTGGAATTAAAGCATTGATGGTAACGTCAATGTTGATGTTTAGTTTATCTGTCGCATTAGTGGGGTATTCACACGCTTTCAGCGAACTTATTTTTTGGCGCTTTCTTCAAGGTGTGAGTGGTGGTCTGCTGATCCCTATTGGGCAAGCATTAACGTTTCAATATTTTCAAGGGCATGAAAGAAGTAAAATTTCTACACTTATTATGGCAATAGCCTTAATTGCACCTGCAATATCGCCGACATTAGGTGGATTTATTGTCGATGTTGTTTCGTGGCGTTGGGTTTTTTATAGCAATATTCCATTCTCATTGCTAACTGCGTTTCTAGCCTTTATCTGGGTAAAAGAGCCTTTACCTAAAGAAAACGTGATACCTGATATTAAAGGTATCATTCTTATTAGCTTGATCATTGTATCTGGATTGTTCGCGTTATCTGCTTATGGTGAATATCACTCAACATTACTTGCTTTAGCGATTGCCCTATTTTCAGCAATTTTTACTGTATTTTATTATTACCATTATCGGCACCATTCATCGCCAGTTATTAATTTAGCATTATTAAAAAATAGAAATTTATCACTCTCTATTTTTATTTATTACTGTATTCCAGGTATTTTTACTGGAGTGAATATTCTCGCTATTTTTTATTTACAACAATATTTAAAATTTACAGGTCAAGGTACAGGTTTTTTTATGTTGTTGTATGCACTGGGTGCTTTTATTTCAATAATAATAAGTGGTGCTCTTTATAATAAATTAGGTATGAAATGCTTATTTATTATTGCATTGTTATTACACAGCATAGGTATTTCTTTATTAACACTTGTAAATAATAATACAGATATTCCATTACTTATTAGTACATATCTAATTATCGGAGTGGGTGGGGGGATTGGTGCAAACACTGCTCAAACCACCGCATTGTATGACTTTAGTGCACAAAAATTAGTTCAAGCAAGTGTTATTTGGAATATTAACAGACAAGTTGTTTTTAGTGTCGGGGCAACAATGGTTGCTATGTTATTTAATATTCTTTCTCTTTTTTGTTTACCACAAACAGCTTATAAAATGACGTTTTTAATATACGCATTGATAGGCATATTACCTCTTATTTTATTATTGACACTAAAGAAAGATGTTATTACACAGGAAATACAAGATGAATTTTAATTCGGACTTAATTATAGAAAGCATTAAATCTCTGCATGATGAGATTGAAACCGTTTTTACGCAATATCCGCTATCTGTTGATGCTATTACAAAAATAGAACATCTTTTATCTCAAGAGTTTTCGATGGTTGGGATCAATGGAAAAGCAGTGAGTTATGATGACGTTATCGCGATGTTCAGGAAAAATGCAGGGAAAAGAAGTGGTCTGAAAATAAAAACGGATAATTATAAAATAATTTATCAGTCAGATTGTTTGGCGCTTGTCAGATATCAAGAAAAACACAGTGAAAATAAGAAAATTCTTATGCGTGAGTCAGTGGTATTATTGAGACGTAATTCTCATGATGAGTGTTGGCAATGGCACTATCTTCATGAAACTCCAATCTCAAATAATTAATTGATTTATATAAAAAACCAGTTTTTAAACTGGTTTTTTTCTGTCATTAAAAATAATACTGCTAAATGAGGCAATCTATGAATTTCTAATTAGCAAGCATTTTTATGCTGTCTTAATAAAAATATTTTTTCTATTCCGAGCATAAAGCATATTGCGTGTTGCAAAGAAGAGTTTATGATTGGCGCCTGAAAACTGCGTTTTCTATTCTTTACGTTACTATGATTCCCTTAGAGCGACCTCTTAAGTATAGTTAAGTAACCTGTGGCTACATTATTTATGGACTTAACTGGGGAAATGTAAGGGAGGTAATATGCAGTTTCTTTGGCCTGTTCGTGTTTATTATGAAGATACTGATGCTGGTGGTGTTGTTTATCATGCCAGTTATCTGAAATATTTTGAACGCGCTAGAACTGAGCTACTTAGAGAGAAAGGTTTTCATCAGCATGATTTACGGGAGTATGATCATGTTGTATTTGTTGTACGTAAATTATCAATAGAATATATTGCGCCAGCTCGACTTGATAATCTTTTGCAAATAGAAAGTGAAATTACCACATTGCGTGGTGCTTCAATGACATTTTCTCAAAAGATTATTAATGAAGATGGTTGTGTATTATGTAGCGCAGAAGTGCTCGTTGTCTGCGTAGATTCATCAAAAATGAAGCCAGTAGCGCTTCCTAAGTCCATTATCGCGGAGTTTAAGTAGTGGCTGACATGAATGTTATCGATCTCTTCCTAAAAGCAGGGCTTTTAGTCAAGTTGATCATGTTGCTTTTAATCGGATTTTCTATTGCATCTTGGGCGATTATTATTCAGCGAACAAAAGTTCTGAATGCCGCCGATCGTGAAGCTGCAGACTTTGAAGATAAATTCTGGTCAGGTACTGATTTGGCGCGCTTATATAAAGATAGCCAAGCTCGTCGCGATGAGTTATCTGGCTCAGAGCAAATTTTTCATTCTGGCTTTAAAGAATTTGCCCGTTTACATCAAGCAAATGTTCACGCACCTGATGCGGTTGTTAACGGTGCGTCGAGAGCTATGCGAGTCTCGTTCAATCGTGAACTAGAATCTTTAGAAAATCACATTCCTTTCCTTGGTACTGTCGGTTCTATTAGCCCATATATTGGTCTGTTTGGTACTGTCTGGGGGATTATGCACGCATTTATTGCATTAGGCAGTGTAAAACAAGCAACATTACAAATGGTTGCCCCTGGCATTGCTGAAGCATTGATTGCAACAGCTATCGGTTTATTTGCGGCAATCCCCGCAGTTATGGCTTATAACCGGTTTACGCAGCGTGTAAATAAACTGGAACAAAGTTACGATAACTTTATGGAAGAGTTCCTGACGATTTTACATCGCCAAGCTTTTACCTCCGCAGAAAAGAAATAGTTAACGCAGAAGGAGAGAGCTGATGGCACGGGGTCGCAGTAGCCGCCGAGGCGTAAAATCAGAGATTAACATTGTTCCTTTGCTCGACGTACTATTAGTGCTGTTACTTATTTTTATGGCAACGGCACCTATTATTTCGCAAAGTGTTGAGGTTGATCTTCCTGAAGCAACAGAGACACAAACGGTTTCAAGTAGTGACAATCCTCCTGTGATTGTCGAAGTTGCAGGTGTTGGGCAATATAATATTCGTGTCGATCAGGAAGTATTAGAATTATTACCACAAGAACAGATTATGGCAGAAGCTAAACGACAACTGGAAAAAAATCCGAAAGTTGTCTTTCTTATTGGCGGTGCTAAAGATGTTCCTTATGATGAGATAATTAAAGCGCTCAACATGTTACGTCAAGCAGGTGTTAAATCTGTAGGTTTAATGACTCAGCCTATGTAATTAGGTTGAAATAAGTTTGGATAATAGCGTGGGAAAGAAAACGAAGCCAATCCGAAGTAAATTGAGCGGTTCAGTTATCTTGTCTACCGCCTTACATTTGCTTGTTATCGCATTGCTTATCTGGGGGTCATTAACTCAGAAATGGGATTTAGGTGGTGGCGGTGGATCAGATGGGCAAGTTATTGATGCTATTATGGTTGATCCTAATGCGGTAGTACAACAGTATAACCAGCAAAAAGCACAACAGGCTAACGTCCAAAAGGCTGAGCAAGAACGTAAAGCGAGAGCTGAGCAGCAAGAAGAAGAGTTGCGTCAGCAGCAAATGAAAGAACAAGAACGTTTGAAAACGTTAGAAGTTGAGCGTTTACAAGCGAAAGAGGCAGCTGAAGCTCAAAAACGTGAAGCTGCATTAGCGGCTGCTAAAGCAAAAGAAGAACAAAAAGTTGCAGAAGAAGCGGCAGCGCAAGCGAAAGCAGAGCGTGATCGCATCTTAAAAGAACAAGCAGATGCAAAAGCTCAAGCTGAAGCAGAAGCAAAAAAACAAGCTGAATTAGCGGCAAAACAAAAAGCAGAAGAAGCTAAAGCAAAAGCCGAAGCAGATGCGAAAGCAAAAGCTGAAGCTGATGCCAAAGCCAAGGCTGAAGCAGAAGCTAAAGCCAAAGCTGCGGCAGAAGCTAAAGCGAAAGCGGCAGCTGAAGCAAAAGCCAAAGCAGCTGCTCAACAGCAAAGTAAGGCTGTTGATAGTTTGCTTGATGGTTTAGTCGCTGATGGTAATAAACAAAGTGGAGCCTCAGCTGCTGGACAGGGCGGAGGAAATCGCACAGGTGCAAATGGTGAAGGTGTAGATCGCTATAAAGGCCAACTGAAAGTCGCAATAGAACAGAAATTTATTGATCCAGAGTTATATAAAGGTAAAACTTGTGAGCTAAGGATTAGTATTGCGCCTGATGGAATGTTAATTAATGCGAAGATTGCAAGTGGTGATCCCGCATTATGTCAAGTGGCATTACGTGCAGCGAATACAGCTAAATTACCTAAACCACCGAAAGATGTTTATGAACAAGTAAAATCATCAACAATTGAGTTTAAGCCATAAAACTGTCTGATTGTAGGAAAACATACACTAATTTATAGCTATTTTAGAATGTTATTGATGCGCTGTATGGTGTTGTTGAAAAGCGTTTGTTACTATTCTGTACGTTATTGCGTAATAACCGCAATAATAAAAGGGAGACATGATGAAGCAGGCATTAAATGTTATCTTCGGGCTTTTAATTTTATGCGTAACCACTTTGGCTAACGCTGAAGTTCGAATAGAAATTACACAAGGGGTAAATACTGCACGACCTATTGGTGTTGTTCCTTTTAAATGGGAAGGCACAGGTCAAATGCCAGAAGATATCGCTGGTGTGATTGCGGCTGATTTACGTAATAGCGGAAAATTTAATCCAATTGATGTATCCCGTATACCTCAACAACCTGTTACCGCATCTGAAGTCCAACCTGCACTTTGGACTGCATTAGGCATTGATTCTGTTGTTGTGGGACGAGTGCAACCATCAGCGGATGGTCAATATTTGGTAAGTTATCAGCTTGTTGATGTTGCAGGCTCACCCGGTGCCGTTTTATCTCAAAGTGAGTTTAAAGTTCCATCTAAATGGCTACGTTACGCTGCACACACAGCGAGTGATGAAGTGTTTGAAAAACTAACAGGTATTCGTGGTGCATTCCGTACACGTATTGCTTATGTCGTTGTGACAAATGGTGGTGCATATCCTTATGAATTGCGTGTTTCAGATTATGATGGATTTAACCAAGATCGTGTTTATCGTTCATCACAGCCATTAATGTCACCAGCATGGTCGCCAGATGGTGCTAAACTTGCATATGTGACCTTTGAAAGTGGTCAATCTGCTTTAGTCGTGCAAACATTAGCAACAGGTGAAATTCGCCAAATTGCATCATTCCCAAGACATAATGGTGCACCTTCGTTTTCACCAGATGGCTCTAAACTGGCATTTGCGCTTTCTAAGAGCGGTAGCTTAAATCTGTATGTTATGGATTTAGCCAGTGGAAATATGACACAGGTAACCAATGGCAGAAGTAATAATACCGAGCCAAATTGGATGCCAGATGGACAAACCTTAGTCTATACTTCAGATCAAGGTGGTCGCCCACAAATATACAAGATTAATATTAACGGTGGAACACCAGAGCGCATTACTTGGGAAGGTAAACAAAATCAAAACCCAGCAGTAAGCTCAGATGGTAGTTTCTTAGTTATGGTGAGTTCTGAAAGCGGTAGGCAACATATCGCTAAGCAGGATCTGGAAACGAATTCCGTACAATATCTAACAGATACGTTTCTGGATGAAACGCCAAGCATCGCTCCTAACGGTACAATGGTTATTTATAGCTCTACACAGGGCTTAGGCACCATTTTGCAGCTAGTATCGACTGATGGACGTTTCAAAGCGCGTCTTCCGGCGACTGACGGTCAGGTTAAATCACCTGCCTGGTCACCGTTTATGTGATGCATAAAAATTATGTATGGCAAACAAATAAAGGAACAAATAGAGATGCAATTAAACAAAGTGTTTAAAGGGTTGATGTTAGCATTACCACTCGTTGCTGTTGCAGCATGTAGCTCAAACAAAAACGACGATCAAACTGATACAAACAATGTACCTGTTGTTGAACAAGGACCTACTGCTGAAGAATTAGCGCGTCAGCAATTAGAACAACTGAAACAACAAAACATCGTTTACTTCGGTTTTGACAAATATGACATTAGCTCAGACTACGCTAACCTGTTAGATGCACACGCTGCATTCCTGCGTGCAAATCCATCAGTACGTATCACTGTAGAAGGTCATGCTGACGAACGCGGTACTCCAGAATACAACATCGCTCTGGGCGAACGTCGTGCTAACGCAGTGAAAATGTATCTGCAAGGTAAAGGCGTATCAGATGATCAACTGAAAATCGTTTCTTATGGTAAAGAAAAACCAGCTGTACTAGGTCATGACGAAGCCGCTTATGCGAAAAACCGTCGTGCAGTACTGGATTACTAAGAGAACGGCATGAACAACAGTAACTTCAGACCTTTCGTGATGAGTCTGTTGTTACTGGTTGGCGTAGCGGCTCCCGTAGCCGCTATTGCCC
The DNA here is from genome assembly GCF_033708015.1 of Proteus vulgaris. NCBI lineage: Bacteria > Pseudomonadati > Pseudomonadota > Gammaproteobacteria > Enterobacterales > Morganellaceae > Proteus > Proteus vulgaris. The sequence continues at coordinate 1,188,612 of NZ_CP137920.1, forward strand.
AAGCGCCAATCAGTAATATCGGTTCAGGTTCGACCGATGAACGACTCGCCCAACTTGAGCGTTTTTCAAATGCTCACAGCCAGCTTTTGACCCAATTACAGCAACAACTCGCTGATTCTCAGCGTGATATTGATATGTTGCGTGGCCAAATTCAGGAAAATCAATACCAGTTAAATCAAGTTGTTGAACGTCAACGCAACATCTATCAACAATTAGATAGCCTTGGTGGTGGTACTTCAACTTCAACAGAAGCCACTCAACCTGATAATTCTGCTTCTTCAACACCGTCTACGACAAATAACGCAGGGCAAGGTGATGAAAAGGCTGATTATAATGCAGCAATTGATATCGTACTGAATTCTAAAGATTACGATAAGGCAATTGTTGAATTAAACAACTTTATCAATAATTATCCGAAGTCTAGCTATCAATCAAATGCACAATTTTGGTTGGGTCAGATGTATTATCTAAAAGGTAATAAGGATCAGGCAGCAAGCACATTTGCTATTGTTGTTAAAAACTATCCAAAATCTCAAAAAGCAAGTGAAGCCTTTTATAAAATTGGTTTGATCATGCAAGAGAAAGGGCAAAAGGATAATGCTAAAGCTGTTTACCAACAAGTGATTAAGCAATATCCAAATAGTGCTGGCGCTAAATTAGCGCAAAAGCAGTTGGGAGCACTCTAATTATTAACCCCGTAATGTTAGATGTTGCATTTTCGGGGTTAACTGATTGTTTTTTCAACGGTTGAGTTTTTTTTTGAAAAAAAACATTGCACAAAAACATTAAATCAGTATTATTACCCGCCGTTGCCACAGAGAATGTGGTGAGTTCGAAAAAGGGTCGTTAGCTCAGTCGGTAGAGCAGTTGACTTTTAATCAATTGGTCGGGCGTTCGAATCGCCCACGACCCACCACTTTCGAACATCAATCCGTTTTATTGAAATGGGTCGTTAGCTCAGTCGGTAGAGCAGTTGACTTTTAATCAATTGGTCGGGCGTTCGAATCGCCCACGACCCACCATTTCAAACCCTTCTTAGATTAATCATCGCTACGTTAGTCACCAGCTATATTATCAATTATTCTATCTTTATTTTCTTTCGATACTACAATCGAATCACTTTGCTCAAGACTTAAGACAGTCTTTCCAAAATCGAAAAAACCATCTCACTTTAATTAAAAAATATTGCGATCAGTAATGACAAATAATTGATGACGTGATCTGGTTGTATTCATTTTCAGTCAAAAATTCATTGTCAATTAACCAGTTACTGACAAGTTCTTGAGTTTTAATAGCTGTAGCAATAGGATGATTGAGACGTTTTGAAGCATCAAGGAAAAATGCCATCATAATTGAAAGTGTTGCAGCAGATTCATAGGGAGTGCTCATTGCAAGGGTACTTTCCAATGAACGTAATGAATAAAACTTAGGTAGCCATTCTTTCAGGTTTTTTCCTTGATACCATACATCTTGTGTTGGCGTATTGTGTAACGCAACTTGTTCAAGTAACACGATTAGCCATTCACGCATATCATTTATACGATAATTAGCAAACCAAAATTCATGGCGTAAAATGGCTATAGCGACTTGTGTCGCCTCAAACCAGAATTCTTGAGCATTGTTATACGCCTGTTCTTTTGACAGCGTAGGTGGCGTTATAGTGCTAATTTCAGGAAGCTCATCACATAACCCCGTTTTATCGAGTAAGATTTGATATCCACGCTGGTAAACTGGGCTAAGTCCTTCAGTTTTCATGTTAAAAATACGTTCAGGCTCCGCCATCATAATGTCCATTTTTCGGCCTTGAGCTAAAACATGTAAATAAATGGGCCAAAACTTACTTTTGGGATCTTCACATTCCAACTGTAAGCTGACAAGAGCATCACCGAATTGCGATAACCAATGTTGGTTTTTTGCGAGCTCTGTCGCACCATAACCGATAAGCTCTATATCAATATCAGAATAACTGTCTATCTTTCTATTGCGTCCTAACGATCCCGTTAAGATCACGGCTTCAATTCTAGGATCGAGAAGAGCAAAAGATAGCATGCGATCGATTAAACGTGTTGTTGTCTCCATATTTCTCTCTAATAAGTAAAATGTACTAAAGTTATTTGTCGTTTTTATTATTTAAAACGTAGAATTAGAATATTTTGTTTAGTATATAAAACATTTGTTTGTTATTTTTCTGAATAAGAAACATAATGTTTAATATTAAAAACCAAGTACCATTATAAATATGAATTTATAATATATCTTTACTACTTTGCAAAGATATCGCAGGAACCCATATTTTCTTTGTTTTTTTATATGATTAAGTCGGGGTTGTAAAATGGATGTGATGAGTTGGTTTAGTATCAATAATATTTTAGTCAATATCCCACTCGGAAAAGGTGGGTATCCACTTTCATGGATTGAAGCCGTTGGTACCATTGCTGGTCTACTCTGTATTTGGCTTGCCAGTCAGGAAAAAATTATCAATTATTTATTTGGACTTATTAATGTCACTCTGTTTGCCATTATTTTTTTCCAAATCCAGCTATATGCAAGTTTACTCCTTCAAATATTTTTCTTTGCCGCCAATATTTATGGATGGTATGCATGGAGCCGAGTGAATGACTTTGAGCAGGCTGAATTGAAAATACGTTGGTTAAAGTCAAGTCATTGCCTCTTTTTAATCGTGGTTTCGATAGCCGCGATTGCCGCTCTTACTTTTAATATTGATACTGTATTTGGTTATTTAGCTGTTGTTGCTGTTGATATATTAAATGTCTTTGGTGCAAATTTAGCGACGCCAGTTCTGGAACCTGATGCTTACCCATTCTGGGATTCCACAATGACAGTGCTTTCTATTGTCGCAATGATCTTAATGACACGGAAATTGGTTGAAAATTGGCTAATTTGGTCAGTTATTAACGTAATTAGTATTGTTATATTCTACAAACAAGGTGTTTATGCAATGTCTGTTGAATATATCATTTTACTGGCTATCGCAATTAATGGTTCTCGTTTGTGGATCAAAGCAGCAAAGCGTTCTAGCGAAAATAATTATCTCTCCTAATAAAAAAAGGCTGGTAGAGTTATCTTTCTCTCCAGCCTTAATATTCATTGTTTTTATTCTTATTTATAACGCAATTTTGAATCATTATTTTGCTTAAATGCGCTATTTCCCGTTATATTGAAATTTTTAGAAAGGTGACTATAGGTGCTTTAGGTGGAAAGGGTGTTTACAGATAGAAATCGAATGGTTAGATTGGAAAAGCAATAATAACATTGACTAGATAACATAGAGTGGATACACGGGAATGAATTATCAAAATGATGACCTTAAAATAACACAAATTAATGAACTTTTACCGCCAGTAGCTTTATTGGAAAAATTTCCAGCAACTGATAATGCGGCTTTTACAGTTCGTCATGCCCGTGAAGCTATTCATCAAATCCTTGCAGGAAAAGATGATCGTCTATTAGTGGTAATTGGACCTTGTTCTATTCATGATCCGAAAGCCGCACTGGAGTATGCACAACGTTTAAGTCTTATTAGAGAAGAGTTGAAAGACAAACTTGAAATTGTAATGCGTGTTTATTTTGAAAAACCTCGCACTACCGTAGGTTGGAAAGGCTTAATTAACGATCCTCATATGGATCATACTTTTGACATTAATGAAGGCTTACGTATTGCTCGTAATCTTCTATTAACGATTAATGATAGTGGCTTGCCAACGGCTGGCGAGTTCTTAGACATGATAACGCCTCAATATGTTGCTGATTTAATGAGTTGGGGCGCAATTGGTGCTCGTACCACAGAATCACAAGTTCACCGTGAGCTTTCATCGGGCTTATCTTGTCCTGTTGGTTTTAAAAATGGTACAGATGGCACGATTAAAGTGGCGATTGATGCAATTAATGCTGCAGGATCGCCACACTGTTTTCTTTCTGTAACCAAATGGGGACATTCTGCTATTGTGCGCACAGCAGGTAATGGTGATTGCCATATTATTTTGCGTGGCGGTAAAGAGCCAAATTACAGTGCTGAACATGTTGCTGCGGTTAAAGAAGGGCTTAAAAAAGCCGGTTTACCACAAAACGTCATGGTTGATTTCAGTCACGCAAATAGTTGCAAGAAATTTGAGAAACAAATGGAAGTTGGTGCTGATATTTGCCAGCAAATTAGCTCTGGAGAAAAAGCATTAATTGGTGTAATGGTTGAAAGTCATTTAGTGGAAGGTAGTCAATCATTAGAAAGCGGTGAGCCTTTGGTTTACGGTAAAAGTATCACTGATGCATGTATTGGTTGGGATGATACTGAAACGCTGTTACGCCAACTAGCAGATGCGGTTGTAGCACGTCGTAATAAAGCTTAAACGTTAAATTTGATGTAAAAAAATGCCACTTTGAAGTGGCATTTTTTATATATTATTCAAAATAAAAATTAAATTATTTTGCTTTACCTTGGTTAGCAACAGCGGCTGCTTTTGCTGCGATTTCGTCAGCATTACCTAAGTAGTAACGTTTGATTGGTTTCATGTTTTCATCAAATTCGTAAACTAAAGGTACAGCTGTTGGGATATTCAGCTCAAGAATTTCATCTTCGCTCATATTGTCTAGGTATTTAACCAGAGCACGCAGTGAGTTACCGTGTGCGGCGATGATAACTTTTTCACCAGAAGCCACACGAGGTTTAATCACTTCTTCCCAGTATGGTGTTACACGGTCGATAGTCAGCGCTAAGCTTTCTGTTAATGGCAGTTCTGCCGCAGTTAAAGATGCATAACGAGGATCTTTACCAGGGAAACGGTCATCATCTTTCGTTAATTCTGGTGGCGTAACAGCAAAACCACGACGCCATTGTTTAACTTGTTCATCGCCATATTTTTCAGCGGTTTCAGCTTTGTTTAAGCCTTGCAGAGCACCGTAATGGCGTTCATTTAATTTCCAGCTTTTTTCAACTGGCAGCCATTGTTGATCTACTTGATCAAGAATGTTCCACAGAGTGTGAATTGCGCGTTTCAGAACAGAAGTATATGCAAAGTCAAAAGTGAAACCTTCTGCTTTCAATAACTTACCCGCTTCTTCAGCTTCAACTCGACCTTTGTCTGACAGCTCAACGTCAGTCCAGCCTGTAAAACGGTTTTCTTTGTTCCATACACTTTCACCGTGTCGAACTAGCACAAGCTTAGTTACTGCCATAGTTTAGACTCCTATAATTACTTTCTTAATATAAGTTTAAAATTAGCACTTCAATCATTATATGGATCATCGACAAGAACACCAAACATAAGTGACAAAACAAGGGGGATTAAGTCAAAAATGTCGTTTGTTCGATGAATTATTGCACAGTTGTCACACCTTTTGCTTAATCGTTCAAGCTATTAATCTAGCGGGATCGGCGTAAAAAAACAAAATATCCGTTTTGTATAAAAAATAGACGAAAATAGCGTCCATAAAAACGACACATTTTTTATTTATTATTGTTCGAATAACAAGCAAAAAAGTGTCGATTTAAATAAAAAAGCAAAGCCAAGTTTACCGTTAATTTCTAAAATCATTGCCCTGATTATGTCAGTAAAAGTCCGCATTTAACAAATTTCTTGCTGATAACGATAAATTTCGCCGTCTTTAATAAAAGTCAATCGATGAGTAATACATGAAGGCGCATCCTCTTGATGATGGCTGACAAATAAAAGTTGCGTATTACTGTGGCTTATCATGATATCAATAAAACGCTGTACTAAGAGTCGATTCGTTGTATCTAATCCTTGCAGTGGCTCATCAAGAATAAGCAAAGTAGGGTGCTTAACTAGAGCCCTCACAATTAATACTAAGCGCTGTTGTCCCCAGGATAAAGCATGAAATGGACTATTGGCATGGTTTGTCAAACCAATTAACGCTAACCATTCATCAGCGAGTTTCAGCTGTTTATCGGTAATAGCCTGATAAATACCAATTGAGTCATGAAAACCTGAAATAATGACATTCTTTACTGTTGAAGAAACGCGATAACTTTGATGCAGGGCATTACTGACATAACCAATATGGCGTTTAATTTCCCATACTGTTTCGCCACTTCCCCTTTTACGACCAAATAGTGCTAAGTCATTGCTGTAACCTTGAGGATGATCCCCTGTAATTAAACTTAATAATGTCGATTTTCCTGCGCCATTAGGGCCTAAAATTTGCCAATGTTGTTGCGGTTTTACCTCCCAACTTAAATGGTGAAGAACAGGTTTGTCGTTATAGCTCACTACACCATTTTTTAGCACGATAGGGGAAAGTGTTGGCGGTAATTGTGGGATCGCATCTGGTGACTCTTGTTCAGGTAGTGTGAGATTTTCAAGGGTTTCACTGTGAGATAACTGCCCTATTACCGAATCAGATAAAATCTGCTCTTTTTTACCGCTTATCACCAATTCACAATTAATCAGTAATCCTGCATATTGAATAAAATCAGGAATATCATTAAAGCGATTTAAAATCAGTACAATTGTCAGATTTTGTTGATGTAATAGCGATAATAATTCATTTAAAGCACGGCGAGAATCTACATCTAAACCATCAAAAGGCTCATCTAAAATAATCAAATCTGGTTTGTTCATTAAAAGCTGAATAAGCAATACTTTCCGAGACTCACCAGTAGAAAGATATTTAAACCGTCTTGATAAAAGATATTCAACGCCAAATTGCTTAGCTAATAAAAAACATCTGTCATCATCTTTTACCTGCATTTGAATAACTTGAGCCACCGTTAAGCCAGTGTCTTCCTCACCTTCACTTAATAAATCTGTATTATTACGGCGCCACTCTTCTTCGATCATTTTTTGTAGTTTTTCAAAAGAGAGGCTAATTGGACGAGAAAATGTATTGATAAGCTCACCAGAAAGCAAAATGCTTTCTTGGCATAATGCATTTGCTAAGGCGGTCTTGCCACTACCATTACTGCCGACAAATGCCCAACTGTCACCTTCATTAATCGTTAAGTCATTAATTTGCAAACAGAGTGTATCGCTTAATCGAAATTGTGTTTTTTTGAGTTGCAAGTACGTCATTATTATTATCCGTATATTTTTAGAGCAAGTAGAGTACTTACCAATATCGGGTTAACTAAACATTGTCAATATCTGTTGAATCATTCTTAAATTAAAAAATTAAGAGGCTATTAAAAAATGATAATCATTAAGTTAGATAGTTTATGTAATGATATAAAAAATAACTCAAGGATGATTTTTTTATGCATAAATTTAAAAATAAAAATATTATATTATTGTCGTTTTTTTTATTCATTTTAATAAATAAAAAATGTTTTTCTGATGTCAATAAAAATAATTGCTTTTTAATTAATGAAATAAAGATAGAAAATGCTGATGTATTAAGTGATAAAAAACAGAATAAACTAACATCCAAATACCTATATCGATGTTTAACATTAAATGATATACAAAGTATCGCTAATGTTATAACAAATGAATATATTAAAAAAGGTTATATCACTTCACAGGCATTTATTTCTCATGAAGACTTATCTAAGAATAAGCTTACAGTTAAAGTGATAGAGGGAAAAATAAAAGATATTTTTATTAATAATACTTCTTCTCGATTAATTAATATTATCTTTCCATTGTACAAAGAAAAAATACTTAATCTACGCGATTTAGAACATGGGCTTGAGCAACTTAATCGATTAACAACATCACAATATACACTGGATATAAGACCAAGCGATAGTGTGGGATATTCTTCTATTTTTATTGTTCAGAATAATAAAAAACTTGCATTTAAAAATCAATTAACCGTTGATAATTCAGGTACCAAAACAACAGGTGAAATTCTATTAACGAATACTACAACCATAGATTCTTTATTTGGCTTGGGTGAACAATGGATTCTTTCACTAAAAACAAATACTGATTTCACTCGCACTCACTATTCTCGTGCTTATACTGCAAGTGTGAATATTCCTTATGGTTATTGGTTTTATCAGTATCAAGTATCGCATAGCCAATCCTCTTATCCTTTTCAAAGCCATAATGCTCAATATCGTTATAAAAACAAAAATAGTGATCAACACTTTGATATTAGTCGTTTAGCCTATCGTGATAATAAGCAACGAATAATATTAAAGAGTTCCCTGAAACATAAAAAAGCAAGGACACAATTAGCACAACAAAAACTATTAATAACGAGCCCTACATTAACTTCTTTGTCATTTAGCCCTGAATATAATTTAAGTATACATAATGGATATTTAATCATTAATCCAGTTGCCGAGCTCGGGATTTCTCTTTTTGGTGCAACACCGGATTATATTGCTGAAAACTCACCTCGTAGTCATTATCGAAAACTAAGCATAAATTTAAGCTATCAACATTTATTTCTTAACAAATTTGTCTATATTACGTCATTTTATGGGCAATATACGCCAGATAATCTTTATAGTATAGAAAGAGTTGCAATTGATGGAATAAAGGCAACTCGTGGATATAAAGAAACAAAACTGAATGCGAATAGCGGATTTTATTGGCGTAATGAAATAAACACACCACAAATAAAATGTTTTTTAGGTAATGTTAATTTTATTTTTGCACTTGATTATGGCGTTGCTCATTCAGATAAATATGAAACAAAGAAAAATAAAATAATAGGAAGCGCAATAGGTGCTTCTTTTGATCACTCTATTTTTTCCTCTCAGATATTAATTAATAAGCCTATGTTTTATCCCACATCATTAAAACCTGATCATTGGTCTTTATTTTGGTCTGTTTCTTTTGTTATTTAAGGTTTGGAGGTTTATATGCACGAAAAGGATATTTCTCGAAAACAGCGCTTAATTAGCTATAGCATTATTTATTTAACTGCTATTTACCCATTACATCCTGCTTGGAGTTCTGTAATTACTCCCGTCGATAAAACGATAAAAATAAGTCAGCAAAATACCGTTCCTATTATTAATATTGCAACACCTAATAATGTTGGTATTTCTCATAATCAATTTCACTCATTTAATGTCGGAAAACAAGGTGCTGTACTTAATAATGCAACAACACCTGTTAATACTCAATTAGCCAAACAAGTGAATGCTAATCCCCATTTAAAAGGTAATTCAGCGCATTTAATTATTAATGAAGTAGTAGGAAATGGATATTCACAGTTATTAGGAAAATTAGAAGTTGCAGGTGAACAGGCGAAAGTGGTTATTGCCAATCCGAATGGTATTACCTGTGATGGTTGTTCATTTATTAATACCCCAGCAATTACGCTTACGACAGGAAAACCTCAATTTAGCCCTCAAGGTGCTTATTCGGCAATAGAAGTGAAAAAAGGCAGTGTTGTTATTGGAAAACAAGGCATGGATCTCCAAGCTCAGAATTATGCCGACATTATTAGCCGCAGTATTGAGTTAAATGGAAAAATAAACGCAAAAAACCTTTCTTTAATGCAAGGTAATAACCGTATTGATTTTGAAAAAGGAGCGGTAAATAGCCTTACTGGAGAAGACATAAAGCCAACAATCTCGATTGATACTAAAGCGCTGGGAGGAATGTATGCCAATCAAATACGCCTAGTCAGCACAGAAAAGGGTGTTGGTGTTAATTTAAGTGATATTCATACAAATCAACACAGTGTGAATTTAACGGTTGATGGAAAAATTACCTTTAATGGCAATATTCAATCAGAGCAAGATATTAATGTTAGCAGTAAAGAACTACAGGTTAATCATAATACTAAGTTAAAAGCAAAAAGAGATATTACGTTAGCCACTAATACGCTAACTAATCATAGTGAAATTATCTCAGAAAAAGATATACGTTTATTTGCAGATAAACTCACTAATAAAGGCGAAAAGGCACTTGTTCAAGCAAAAGATAACTTATGGATACAAAAAAATGCACAGGGTGATCCTAGTACTTTAATTGAAAATCAATCCGCCACGATAAAAACAGAAAAGGGTGATTTGATTATTAGAACAAAGAAATTGGTTAATACATCTTTAAGTGATTTACCCATTATTTCAAGTATTGAAGCAAACTCTACCGCTAAAAGAAGTTTTGTCGCATCATATTGGGGAAATAGTCAAGGTGTTGTTTCTATAAACACCTATTATCCCGAATTAGAGAATTTTCCATATGAAAAATGGTTTGGCTATCTCGATTTAACAAGTACGGATGTTATTAATACTGAAAGGTATAAATATAAGTATAGTAATTCTATAGGATATATAGATTCAGGAAAAAATATTTATATTAATGCTAATGAATTGGTCAATAAATTAGGTGTGATCCGGAGTAATAAAAATACTATTTTAACAGGAAGTAATGCTGTAATTTCAAATTTAGGATCTGGAGAATTAAATTTATGGTACAAGTATAAGACTGCATATGATCATCTAGGGGTATATGCAGATGAGGAGGAGGATGAAGATAATTACGATATTCTTTATGTAAGAGAACCATTGAAGTTTGAATTAGTTAATAAATTTTATTCTTGGTTACCTGATAGAAATAATTCTTTAATAATATCATCAAAGGGTAATTTAATTTTAGATTTTAAAGATAGTATTAATATAGAAACGAAGCCACCATCTAAATATTCACCCACAAAAAGATTGATCAATAAAATTCCATCTGGTTATGAAATTTTAGCTGATAATATATTAATTAATTCTAGTTCTATTAACGTATCGTCAAATATAAAATCAAATAATGATTTATCTATTATCTCTAATGATGATATTACAATAAAAGATGCACAACTTTTATCAGAATATTCGTTAAGTTTAATTTCAAATAAAAATATAGAACTTAACCAAGTAGATTTAACAGCAAAAGATAATGTTGTTCTTGCTAAAAATGGAAACATTAATTATACATTAAATCCTATTTCTGCATTTAATGAAAAAGATTTTTTAACTCCTCCTGTTATTAATGTTTCTAATTCTATTTTATTTCAATCAGGAGGGGATATTACTTTTAATAATATTGATGTTAATAATGCTAATTCTTTAAATTTAATTTCATCTGGTGATATAAAAATTCAGAGAAATGAATCAGAGCTTTTTAAAATATTGCCGTATTTCCATTTATATACTCAAGAACCTGCATTATCAAAAACGGAAAGCTGGAAAATGCGAGGTGATATTACATTCACTTCCGGTAAAGATATTATTAGTCAAGGAATAAAATATCATAGTGATAAAACTATAACCTTTAATGCCGGAAAGGATATTTTCCTTGCCTCTAAATCAATAAAAAAAGCCGATCCTTTCTTTAGTGATGTTTATTATCCTCAATTACAATCTAAATTATTTTCAGATAATAACCTTATTTTAAATGCTGCTCGTGATATTGATTTAAGTTCAACAGTATTAAATTCAAAAGATAAAGTCATTGTATTAGCGGGTAGAAATATAAAACTAGGTGCAAATGCTTATTCTGCTATTACAGATCCTCACGAAGATGCTCAAGATATTCAATATGCCACAGCAACGATAACCGGTAATAAAGGTATTTCTATTGCGTCATCAGGCACATTAATCACAGAAGGAAGTTCAATTAAATCAGAGGGTGACGTCACCATTTCAAGTGGTGGCAATATTCAATTGGGCGCAGTAAGAACACATTTTCGTAAAGAGTCGGGTTCTGACTTAGAAGAACTTCGTAAACAAGTCAGTACTGAAATTAATAGTGGTAATAATCTAACACTATTATCTGAAGGTAGTATTTTATTTCAGGCATCAAAATTAACTGCAAATAAAGAGATGGATATCGCCGCTAAAGGTGGATTTCTTTACGCACAAGCGATGGAAGAATCGAGTTACTACAAAGAAGAAAAGAAAAAATGTAATAAGTGGACTTTGTGTATTACTAAAAAGAAATATACGAAAACATTTTATAATACCAATAATAAAGTTACCGAATTTATTGCTAATGGCAATATTAATTTATTGGCTAAAGATGATATCACTTTAGAAGCGACTAAAATTGATACAGCAAAAAATGCCAAGTTAACCAGTAAAACAGGAAAAATTAATTTTAAAGCAGTAAAAAATACAGCCTTTAAACAAGTTATTACCAATTCAAAAGATATTTATATTACTCAACGTGATCAGGGATACACCAAAGGAATATGGGTATTACCTGAACTTTATATTGGCGGAAAGCTCACAATTGATGCCCCCAAAGGCATATCTGCGGATATTAAAGCCCAGAAAGAACAATCACTAGAACAAGCATTAACGGTTTTAAGTAACACGCCAGAATATGCTTGGCTTAACGCTCTCCAGCGCCAAGAAAATATTAATTGGAATTTAGTGAAAGACACTTATTCCAGTTGGGATGATAAAACTCAGCAATTAAATCCTGTTGTTGGTGCGGTTATTGCTATCGCGGTAGGGGTTGCAACTTACGGTACTGCAACGGCGGCAACCATTGGTGGAATGGCAAGTGAAGCCACCATTGCGGCAGGTGCATCAGCCAGTGTGGCTTCAACGGCATCTGTCGCAGCACAAGCAGGTTTTGCCTCTTTAGTATCGCAAGCAGCGGTATCTTTAGCCGAAAACAAAGGCAGTATTTATAAAACTATTGAATCCCTCGGCCGTAGTGATACCGCTAAATCTATTGTTACGAGTATGGTGGTTGCGGGGGCATTGCAAGGTCTTGACCAATTTATGGGTTGGGATCAGGCAATCCAAGGAGGAACCTTACCCTCAACAGGTAAGTTACTGCTTACTGATAACGCCACATGGACTCAAGTTGCTCAACGCGTTGCCTCACAGTCAGTAGTGAGTTCTACACTAGGCACAGCCATTCAAGGTGGCAGTTTTATTGATAATTTTAAAACTGCGTTATTAAACCATATCGGCAGTCAATTTCACGCAGAAGGCGCCAATCTCATTGGTGATAACGGTGCGGTATTAGGGCATGCGGGAAAGGTGTTAAGCCATGCAACATTATCTGGTTTATCTGCCCAAATTAGTGGGGGAAATGTTAATGGTGCAATTGTCGGCAGTTTAGCTGCTGAAATTGCGGCTATTTCGTTGGGTGATAATACTATTAAGGCTGAGGAGTGGCAGAAAAAATCAGAATCACAAGCTCAATTTGTTAGATTATTTGGTGGCATTGCAGGTGGAATTTTTACTGGTGAGCCAGGTGGTGTATATAGTGGTGCTAGTTCAGCTGAGAATATATTCCGTTTCAACCATTTATTTCATGATCTTTCGATGGATTTCGATCGAGAAATACATAAGTGTGGTTCTAATGCTGAATGCTTATCAAAGATAATCGACAAATATGCAGTTTTTAGCAATGAAAATAGTTTAAAACTAGATGTTGAGTTAAATGACAACCCGTTAGCAGTTATCGAGATCAAGAAAAAAAGAATTGAAAATGCACTTGAGTTAACTAAGAGACCATATTGGGCTAGTTATCTTGGTGCTGATACAATGCAAACTGAGATAGCTAAACAATATGTTCAATATTGGAATTCACAAGATTTAGATAAAATAGACGTAAACACTCCTTCTTGGTTAAAGTTTTCATCGTGGATTTCAGAGCCAGATAACCAGTTTTTTCTTGTTAGTGCTGGTTTTTTAGTTAAAGAATTAAGCGATTTTGCTATTAGATATTTTGGCAGAAATTCAGCAATTAAAACAATCTCTGCTTCTGAAATTGGTATGAAATGGTCTTCTGGGGGAGGAAATATAAATACACAAGGAATGTCATGGGAAAACTCTATTGCGAAAAGCTTACCTGTTCATACTAGATTACCAAAAAATTTTAAAACATTTGATTTTTATATTGCTAAAGATAAAGTAGCAATAAGTGCAAAAAGCCTAGATACTCAAACGATGAGTAAACTTAATCGACCAAAACAAATTTATAATACAATTAAAAGTAATATAGATGATGTTGCAAAATTTGAAGGTTATAGATTGTCAGGAGTCAATTTACATTCAGAAATGATAGCAAAACGAGAAATTTGGCTTGCTGTACCACAATCGACAACAAAGGCTCAATGGATTGAAATTAACCGTGCGGTAGCTTATGGTAAAAGTATGAATATTGAAGTAAAGATAACGCAGGTAAAATGATGACGTTTATTAACGATAATGAGTATTGTGCTTTGATAGTAATGACAGATAAATTTTTTTGCTTAAATACTGAATCTGGTTATGGGCTAATGACAATCGATCCGAATTTTTCATCAATTATACTTTCTTTAACGTGTTCAAATAAGGAGCTTGGTGAAAGTTTAATTAAAGTTTTAGAAAATAGTCGAACTCAGCTTAAAGATGAGGAATATGACAAACTCTTTAAGAAGGAAAATATAAAAAAAAACTGGAATTCATGGCTAGAATTATTACGGTATAAATATGATTATCGCTCAAAACGCCAACTTTTAGCTAATATGCTAAACTGTTCTATTTATCTTTCTAATAACAAAATATTAATTTCACCTTCTTACCATTCAAGTCTTGAAGGGTGGGAAGGAATTGGGGCATCCCATAAGGTTATTTTATCGTTAGATAGCTCATTTGATGAGATAGGTTCGGGTATTCGTCTTGCATTTAGTCGGTGTACTACTAAGAAATTTTAACTTAACGAAAGTGAGAATCCTGTATAATTGAAATGTAATATATATGTAAATTTTAGGTAATGGATATTAAATTAAATAATTAAATAATTAAATAATTAAATAATTAAATAATTAAATAATTTTATTTTGAATTAAAAAGATTGGAATGTTTCTTTTTGAAGCTCTTAATGAACTATATGAAAATTACCCAGTAGGCTATGAAGGTAAAACGAAAATAGCTGACTATTTTCGTTTTATTGTTCCAACTATTTATGCAACGATAAAAGATATTCCTGAAGAGTTAAGAAAATATATTGTCGTCTCTGATAGTCTTGATTTTACCAAAGATAGATTGCTTGATAATAATAAAATTAGCGATTATTTTACTCGAATGTATTCAGAATAAATAAATTTAATTGTTTATTCTTTAATAAAAATATTCTTCTAAACTAAAAACCATCACTTAATATTATTTCTAAAATAATAACTAAGTAATGGTTTTATTTTTTTATTGAAAAGCAATCATGCTAATAATTAACAATGAATGGCGATAATTACCCGAACTCTATATTGGCGGGTAGCTCACAATTTATACACCACAAGGTATCTCTGCGGATATTAAATCCCAAAAAGAACAATCATTAACGGTTTTGCTTCTTTAGTTTCGTAAGCGACTGTTTCTTTAGCTGAAAACAAAGGCAATATATCTAAAACTCTAGAGTCATTAGGTCGTAGTGACACTGTCAAGTCAGTCGTTACCAGTATGGTGGTTGCAGGGGCATTGCAAGGTCTTGACCAATTTATGGGTTGGGATCAGGCAATCCAAGGAGGAACCTTACCCTCAACAGGCAAGTTGCTTGCGACGGATAACGCCACATGGACTCAAGTTGCTCAACGCGTTGCCTCACAGTCAGTAGTGAGTTCTACACTAGGCACAGCCATTCAAGGTGGCAGTTTTATTGATAATTTTAAAACTGCGTTATTAAACCATATCGGCAGTCAATTTCACGCAGAAGGCGCCAATCTCATTGGTGATAACGGTGCGGTATTAGGGCATGCAGGAAAAGTTTTAAGTCATGGCGTCGTAGCAGGTATTAGTGCAGAAATTGCAGGAGGCAGTGTTACTGGTGCAGTCGCGGGTGCTTTGGCAGCAGAGATAGCGGCGATATCGCTACAAAGTAAATTATTTGAGCCTAGTTATTTAAATGAAACTGACAGACAAGTTGCATTAATTCAAGAGGCAATGCATGGCAATGAAGGTCAAACACAGCTCACTAAATTAATTGGTGCACTGACAGGCGCTATTGTGACTCGTAAGCCTGAGGGCGTATTTTCTGCGGCTAATTCTGCGGAATTAGTTTATCGGCATAATTACAGTGAACATATGCTTTCTAACTTAGCTTTAGAAAATAATAAGGATATGATCGCTGCTTCGAAAGGAGATGTTGCAGCAGCAGAAAGAGTTGTCAATCGACGAAATGCAGGAATGGTTGCAATCGCTCTTGGTTTAGGAGGAAGTGCAAGTTTTATTGCTGGTCATACAGTTATTGCAGCAACACCTGAACTTATCACTATTGCTCAAGTTGCATTTAATACATGTAAATCTAATTGGGTTTATTGTACTAATCAGCTAGGTATTAATATTGCTGGGATATCGGCTCCAGAAGCAGCAATAGCAGGCGTCACTTTTGGCAGCGGTTATAAGGTGTTAGCAAGTTCAGAAGAAAGTGCTAAAGCTTTTTCTAGCATGTTAGCTAATAGCGCAAAGTCTTTAATAACGTCAGGCAAATTAAACATTACTGCTATAAAACCGATAGTAGAACAAGAAAAATTATTAATAACTACCCATAAAAAAGCGATTGAAATAATCAATAACAGGGAACTTATAATATATTCAGGAGTAACTACGAATGGATATAAAGTATCTAATGGAGCCAAAACAGTAGTTTCTAAAAATGAATTAGACCATCCTATTGTTCAATCTAGAATTAATATTGATAATGGTAACTTAAAGCGTGGTTGGGTACATGTGATTCATCGGCATTTTTCAGATAAAAATGCTAGCCAATTCACTATAAGTCAAGTAGATTTAAAGCTAATACTTCAAAGTAATGATATTTCAAAAATAAAAATTAGTAGAATCATCAATAGTAAAGATGAAAAATTGTATGAAAGAGTTATTATATTAGATAAATATATTGGCATTGATAAATTTACTAAAAACTCAACGAATATCATAACAATTTTAACGGATAATTTAGGTAATTTAGTAACGGTAATGCCAGGAAGACTAAAATGAAATTAATTGGTTCTAGAAAAGAAATGATTATTAAGGATAGGTTAATTAAAAATGAAGGTTCTATTCTAAAAAATGAAAAAATTAATTGTCTTTTAAAAAATAGATTCTCTAATATAATAAGCGTATATTGTTTGGAGCATGTTTTAGAAGAAGATTATGATCTATATACATTATTAGTTAATAAAGATTCTATTGTTGAGTTTGAATTATCTAGATTTAATGGTGAATTTAAAGATATCAATATATCATCATTAGATTTATATTCAAAAAAAATAAAGGATAAAAAATTAAGGTTAAAACTACTTGTTGCGGTAAATTTACCAAAATAGGTAACTATTTTCGTTTTATTGTTCCTACTATTTACTGCAACGATAGAAGATATTCCTGAAGAGCTAAGAAAATATATTGTCGTCTCTGATAGTCTTGATTTTACCAAAGATAGATTGCTTGATAACAATAAAATTAGCGATTATTTTACTCGCATGTATTCAGAATAAATAAATTTAATTGTTTATTCTTTAATGGAAGTATTATTCTGAACTAAAAACCATCACTTAATATTATTTCTAAAATAATAACTAAGTAATGGTTTTATTTTTTTATTGAAAAGCAATCATGCTAATAATTAACAATGAATGGCGATAATTACCCGAACTCTATATTGGCGGGTAGCTCACAATTTATACACCACAAGGTATCTCTGCGGATATTAAATCCCAAAAAGAACAATCATTAACGGTTTTGCTTCTTTAGTTTCGTAAGCGACTGTTTCTTTAGTTGAAAACAAAGGCAATATCTCTAAAACCCTAGAGTCATTAGGTCGTAGTGACACTGTCAAGTCAGTCGTTACCAGTATGGTGGTTGCGGGGGCATTGCAAGGTCTTGACCAATTTATGGGTTGGGATCAGGCAATCCAAGGAGGAACCTTACCCTCAACAGGTAAGTTATTGCTTACTGATAACGCCACATGGGATCAAGTTGCACAGCGTGTTGCCTCGCATTCAATCGTTAGTTCAACCCTCGGTACGGCAATTCAAGGCGGTAGTTTTATTGATAATTTTAAAACCGCGCTATTAAGCAATATTGGCAGTCAATTTCACGCAGAAGGTGCCAATCTCATTGGTGATAACGGTGCGGTATTAGGGCATGCAGGAAAGGTGTTAAGCCATGCAACATTATCTGGTTTATCTGCCCAAATTAGTGGGGGAAATGTTAATGGTGCTGTTATAGGTAGCCTAGCTACTGAAATTGCGGCTATTTCTCTGGGTGATAATACTATTAAGGCTGAGGAGTGGCAGAAAAAATCAGAATCACAAGCTCAATTTGTTAGATTATTTGGTGGTATAGCAGGTGGTATTTTTACTGGTGAGCCTGGTGGTGTATATAGTGGTGAAAGAGGGGCTGAAAATAGTTTCCGTTACAATTATCTCTCTCACCATCAGCAAAAGTTAATGGAGAAAGAATTATCTACTGAAACTAATTATTTTAAAAAGACAGCAATTTATCTTAAATGGCTATCAGTAGATATAGGACAAGATACAGGGTTTAATGCAGGTCTTATAGCAGGTATACCAACAGGATTGTATGAAACGATTGAAGGGCTCGCTTCTCTTGCTACAAATCCACTCGAAACATACCAAGCTATTAAAGCAGTTATTCAAAGTGATAATGCTTTCGATACATTAACTCAAACAGTTAAACAATCGTATATCGAGCGTATTGAAAAACTGGAAGCAGAATATCAAAAAGCAGGTGTATCTGGTTCATTTAATGCGGGTGTTGAAAGCGGGAAACTTATTTTTGATCTCGTAGGCTTATTTGCTGGTGGTGCTGGAGTTGCGAAAGGAAGTTCTCAGCTTATAGCTAAGACATCAGCTAAGATTACCACAAGAAATAAATTGATTTCTTCTATAAAAAGTGGACAAGTAGGATTAAGTGATCCTGATGCAGTTGATTTAATAAAAGCTGATATGCTTAAAAACTTTTATAGCTATAAAGCTCCATCAGGTATTATTGCTGGTTATATAGACAAAAAGGGTATTTATTATGTAACGGAAGGTAACCATAGGATGGTTGCTGCAGTGGAAATATATAATGAAATAGGAGAAATAAAATATATTAATCAATTGTTAGATAATGGAAGCTGGACTAAAATAGAAAATCCTATAGTTGATTCAAAGCCATTACCGGTAAGAAAAATAAAGTGAGAATATATGACTAAAAATGAAATATACATAGATATGATGTATTGGATTTTGCCTCAATTAAGAAATATTCAGTCTAGAGGAATGATAGCAAAAGCAAAAGATAAATCTTGTTATTACGAATTACAGTTAATTCATAATTTACCCAAAAAAATACTTAATCAAGATTTTGATGAAAGTGATATTTCATTTTTAAATTTTCAAGCTAAAACATATACTGAAAAATGCAATTCAAAAATAAGTATATTATATGATGGTAATATCAAGTATATTAAAATGTTATTTAACTTGGTTCCTAATGAATTACGACATCAATTACGATGGAATGGGCCAACCAATTAAATTGAGGATACATAGTTTTAGCTCTGTATATGAAGGCAAAACCAAAATGGATGATTATTTTCGTTTTATTGTTCCTACTATTTACTGCAACGATAGAAGATATTCCTGAAGAGCTAAGAAAATATATTGTCGTCTCTGATAGTCTTGATTTTACCAAAGATAGATTGCTTGATAACAATAAAATTAGCGATTATTTTACTCGCATGTATTCAGAATAAATAAATTTAATTGTTTATTCTTTAATAAAAATATTCTTCTAAACTAAAAACCATCACTTAATATTATTTCTAAAATAATAACTAAGTAATGGTTTTATTTTTTTATTGAAAAGCAATCATGCTAATAATTAACAATGAATGGCGATAATTACCCGAACTCTATATTGGCGGGTAGCTCACAATTTATACACCACAAGGTATCTCTGCGGATATTAAATCCCAAAAAGAACAATCATTAACGGTTTTGCTTCTTTAGTTTCGTAAGCGACTGTTTCTTTAGTTGAAAACAAAGGCAATATCTCTAAAACTCTAGAGTCATTAGGTCGTAGTGACACTGTCAAGTCAGTCGTTACCAGTATGGTGGTTGCAGGGGCATTGCAAGGTCTTGACCAATTTATGGGTTGGGATCAGGCAATCCAAGGAGGAACCTTACCCTCAACAGGCAAGTTGCTTGCGACGGATAATGCCACATGGACTCAAGTTGCTCAACGCGTTGCCTCACAGTCAGTAGTGAGTTCTACACTAGGCACAGCCATTCAAGGCGGCAGTTTTATTGATAATTTTAAAATCGCGCTATTAAGCAATATTGGCAGTCAATTCCATGCAGAAGGTGCCAATCTCATTGGTGATAACGGTGCCGTATTAGGACATGCAGGAAAGGTTTTAAGTCATTCCGTCGTTGCGGGTATTAGTGCAGAAATTGCAGGAGGCAGTGTTACCGGCGCAGTCGCAGGTGCCTTGGCGGCAGAGATAGCGGCGATATCGCTCAACGATAATTTAATTAAGACAGAGCAGTGGCGAGAACAGCAGGCTCAGAGAAGCCGTCTAGTGGGTGCTTTTGCTGGTTTACTTGCAACAGGTAAAGCGGAGGGCGTTATTAGTGCGGCTAATTCAGCAGAATTAGTCGAACGTTATAATCGACAACTTCATTTAGAAGAAACAAAAGCAATTAATAAATTAGCCAATGGAGATAAAAATAAATTAGAGCGCTTATTAGCTGCGTCTTGTCGAAAAGTTTATTGCGTTGCTCAAGAATCATTAGATTCATCTGAAAGAAATTATTATGAATCTTTAATGAAAAAATATCCATATACACATGTGGAAGATTCATTACTTTCAGATTATTGGATCACAAAAGAGAAAACTAGGATAGGTGGAAATTATCCCTTATTTAGTGGTTATGAAAAAATCAAATTATTTACTTACACTGAAGCCGATAAATTAACAGATAGTGAAACATTTTCAAAAAATCAATGGATTGAAAATGCGAGTAAATTTACTGGATGGGATAAAAAAACACTTGAAAACTTAACTTCAGTAATTGCAATAGGTGCATCAATAACTAGGCGTAATGGTAATAGAATTTATGGTCCAATAAGTTTTAATGCCAATAAAACGCAGTTTATACCAATAAATGATATTTATTTTATTGACAAATCAGGAAATAAAATCACAATGAAATGGATGTACCAAGGTGCAATAGTAGAGCAAGGAATGACATTTGAGAATTACATTGGTCTATCAAATAAACGACTTACACGATTACATCTTAATGCCAAAACATTTGACTATTATGATGGTAATACAGGTGAATATATTAGTGTAAAGACATTAAATACCCAGACGGAATCAAGACTTAAAAATCCAAAATCAATAGAAAATATATTAAATAAATATATTTCAACTATGGATAAATATAGTGGTGATGCGCATGGAACTACAGAAATTTCTAAAAAAGATGTGAAATTAAAAACATTAGAATTAGGCGTTCCAGAAAAAACCAATAAAGAACAATGGGATGCTATTAATGATTCTATCAAAAATGCATCATCAAAAAATATAAAAGTTAATATTACGATTATTAAGGAATAGTATATGTTTAAATTAAAAAATAATAAATTAAGAGCAAGTGTTTATTATAATGATGCTCATTATATTTTATTAACTTTTTCTGGTCACTCTATCTATATAATGGATCTAAAAAAAGGCTATAAAGTTTTACCTAATGATCTTCTTGATGCAGAATTAGGTTATTATGCAAAACTCGCTCTGATTAAAAGTGAGCAAATTAAAGAAAATTCAGATCAGTTTCATCAAATGTATAATGATAAAAAACCTTATCAAGACTGGATAAAAAAAATAATCGAAGAGTATGATTATAAAAATAAAACAGCACTTTTTAATAATATGAATCGATGTAGCTTAGATCTTACAGATGATGAAATTACTATTAGTCCTCTAAATCATTTACGTATGGATCATTGGGTAGGTGAGGGAATACCTGATAGTGCAATTATTACATTAAAAACCAATTGCAGTGACGAGGTCTTAGGTGCATCAATAAAAGAAGCTTTTACACGTTGTATTAGTCGTAAAGCTTAAATGGATACTAAATAAAATCACCTTATACTAATTATATGTAAGGTGATTTTTTGTTATATGAGTTTATTTATGAAAAATAACCAATTAATAAATCATTTACATTCTGTCTATCCAGAGCTTCCTATCAATATTCATAAAATAAAGGGGTATTCTGATGATGAGATAAAAAAAATTGAACGTCTTTATGATATTAAAGTAGCTGGTCAGCTATATGACTTTTTGAATTGCATGGGGCGTTGCAGTGGTGGTTTTTTTTGTGATTATTCATTGTTATTTTATCGATATAATTTTTCGGTTAGAGGACATGTACAATTTCAAATTGGTACACGTAATGATCTATGTAACATAAAACAATTTAATTTAATTAAAAAGAAACCTTTTTTCATCTCTATAGAGTCAGAAACCCAATATTTATTTTTATTAACTGATTCAGATAATCCAAACCAAGTTTATCATTACGATGAAAATGAAGAAATAGTAAAGGAGACAGAGTGGACACTTTATCAATATTTAAAAAAATTAATCAACAGCGAAACTAGAAAATGTGTAAAAAAGCATTGTGTTACAGGCGAATTAATTAATATATGAAGATAACTGTAATAGTAATTTACTACTATTAATTATATAAGGGTGAATAATTTTTATGAAAAACAATCAATTAATAAATAATCTACATTTAATTTACCCCGAGATTTCTATCAATATTCATAAAATAAAAGGATATTCTGATGATGAGATAGAAAAAATAAAACGTTTCTATGATATAAAAATAACAGAACAATTATATAGTTTTCTAAGTTGTATAGGGCGATGTAGTGGAGGGATTTTTGATGATTCATCTCTTTTATTTTATTGCCATACATTTTCTGTTAGAAATCACATTCAATTTCAAATTGATATGTGTGAAAGTTTGTGTAATATACAACAGCATGACTTATTAGATCAAAAACCTTTCTTTTTTTCAATAGAATTAGAAAATGAATATCTATTTTTATTAACTGATTCTGATAATCCAAATAAAGTTTATCAGTATGATGAAAATGAGGAAGTGATAAAAGATACTCATTGGGAATTTAATGATTATCTAAAGTATTTAATAGATAAGTCAAAGAAGAGGAATATAGATAATATTTTAAATGATGATTTTATTGGTGAGTTGATCGAAATTTAATAATATGAAATCATATGGTTTAAATGGATAATAAATAAAACCACCTTATTCTAATTATGTATAAGGTGGTTTTTTATTATATATAATGTTTTTTAATAATTGTAAATAATAAAATGAAAAATAGAATTATCTTATCTGGTTTTATTTTTTAATAAAACTAATAATGTTAATAATTAATAAAGAATAGCAATAATTACCCGAACTCTATATTGGCGGGTAGCTCACAATTTATACACCACAAGGTATCTCTGCGGATATTAAATCCCAAAAAGAACAATCATTAACGGTTTTGCTTCTTTAGTTTCGTAAGCGACTGTTTCTTTAGCTGAAAACAAAGGCAATATATCTAAAACTCTAGAGTCATTAGGTCGTAGTGACACTGTCAAGTCAGTCGTTACCAGTATGGTGGTTGCGGGGGCATTGCAAGGTCTTGACCAATTTATGGGTTGGGATCAGGCAATCCAAGGAGGAACCTTACCCTCAACAGGTAAGTTACTGCTTACTGATAACGCCACATGGACTCAAGTTGCTCAACGCGTTGCCTCACAGTCAGTAGTGAGTTCTACACTAGGCACAGCCATTCAAGGTGGCAGTTTTATTGATAATTTTAAAACTGCGTTATTAAACCATATCGGCAGTCAATTTCACGCAGAAGGCGCCAATCTCATTGGTGATAACGGTGCGGTATTAGGGCATGCGGGAAAGGTGTTAAGCCATGCAACATTATCTGGTTTATCTGCCCAAATTAGTGGGGGAAATGTTAATGGTGCAATTGTCGGCAGTTTAGCTGCTGAAATTGCGGCTATTTCGTTGGGTGATAATACTATTAAGGCTGAGGAGTGGCATAAAAAATCAGAATCACAAGCTCAATTTGTTAGGTTATTCGGTGGTATAGCAGGCGGTATTTTTACTGGTGAGCCTGGTGGTGTATATAGTGGTGCAAGAGGAGCTGAAAATAGTTTCCGTTACAATTATCTCTCTCACCATCAGCAAAAGTTAATGGAGAAAGAATTATCTACTGAAACTAATTATTTTAAAAAGACAGCAATTTATCTTAAATGGCTATCAGTAGATATAGGACAAGATACAGGGTTTAATGCAGGTCTTATAGCAGGTATACCAACAGGATTGTATGAAACGATTGAAGGGCTCGCTTCTCTTGCTACAAATCCGTTAGAAACATACCAAGCTATCAAAGCGGTTATTCAAAGTGATAATGTTTTCGATACATTAACTCAAGCGGTTAAACAATCTTATATCGATCGTATTGAAAAACTGGAAGCAGAATATCAAAAAGCAGGTGTATCTGGTTCATTTAATGCGGGTGTTGAAAGCGGGAAACTTATTTTTGATCTCGTAGGTCTATTTGCTGGTGGTGCTGGAGTTGCGAAAGGAAGTTCTCTGCTTATAGCTAAGACATCAGCTAAGATTGCTAGGCAAAATAAATTTAGTATAAAAAATTTATTAGATTCAGCGAATAAGCCTATAAATTCACAAGGCTTATCTGAGGCGGCTAGAGCATGGGAAAAACATGCAGGTAGAAAGGGAGGGTCTTTTGAACCATTAAAAGGAAATATTGAGAATAAAAATGCGCTAGCAAGTATTTTTATAGAAAAATTATTGAAAAACCCATCCACAATTAAAACCGAATTATCTAGAGGTGGAATTGAATATAGATTACCTAATGGGCAAGGTGTTCGATATAATGCAGATGGTTCTTTTTCTGGTTTTCTTGATCCTAAAAGAGGTAATAACTAATGATCGATTCTAACTTTGAAATTGATTTTGTAAGTGACAATAAATATAAGAATATTACTGTTGAAATTTCATATAAAAAACAAATACTTTGTCAATTAAATAAAGATAGTGGAACCGATAAAATAGAAATTGAATTTTTTAATGATAGTCGGTATTTAAGTGAAGATGTGAAGCATAAATTTAATTTAGATGATTTTATGGCCATTTTGAATAGTGCAAAATTAGATTTAATTAATGCTTAAAATTATTCCATGTTCAATTTTTAAAATATAAATATAACCATCACTTAATATTTTTATTAAAACACTAACTAAGTGATGGTTTTCTTTTTTATTGAAAAGCAACCATATTAATAATTAACACAGCGTCGCGATGATCACCTGAACAGTATTAAATAACGCTGTTACGGTATCATTAATATGTTATTTGATTTAGTTCCTAATGAATTACGATGGAATGGGCCAACCAATTAAATTGATGATACATAGTTTTAGCTCTGTATATGAAGGCAAAACCAAAATGGATGATTATTTTCGTTTTATTGTTCCTACTATTTATGCAACGATAGAAGATATTCCTGAAGAGCTAAGAAAATATATTGTCGTCTCTGATAGTCTTGATTTTACCAAAGATAGATTGCTTGATAACAATAAAATTAGCGATTATTTTACTCGCATGTATTCAGAATAAATAAATTTAATTGTTTATTCTTTAATGGAAGTATTATTCTGAACTAAAAACCATCACTTAATATTATTTCTAAAATAATAACTAAGTAATGGTTTTATTTTTTTATTGAAAAGCAATCATGCTAATAATTAACAATGAATGGCGATAATTACCCGAACTCTATATTGGCGGGTAGCTCACAATTTATACACCACAAGGTATCTCTGCGGATATTAAATCCCAAAAAGAACAATCATTAACGGTTTTGCTTCTTTAGTTTCGTAAGCGACTGTTTCTTTAGTTGAAAACAAAGGCAATATCTCTAAAACCCTAGAGTCATTAGGTCGTAGTGACACTGTCAAGTCAGTCGTTACCAGTATGGTGGTTGCGGGGGCATTGCAAGGTCTTGACCAATTTATGGGTTGGGATCAGGCAATCCAAGGAGGAACCTTACCCTCAACAGGTAAGTTACTGCTTACTGATAACGCCACATGGGATCAAGTTGCTCAACGCGTTGCCTCACAGTCAGTAGTGAGTTCTACACTAGGCACAGCCATTCAAGGTGGCAGTTTTATTGATAATTTTAAAACTGCGTTATTAAACCATATCGGCAGTCAATTTCACGCAGAAGGCGCCAATCTCATTGGTGATAACGGTGCGGTATTAGGGCATGCAGGAAAGGTTTTAAGCCATGCAACATTATCTGGTTTATCTGCCCAAATTAGTGGGGGAAATGTTAATGGTACTGTTATAGGTAGCCTAGCTGCTGAAATTGCGGCTATTTCTCTGGGTGATAATACTATTAAGGCTGAGGAGTGGCATAAAAAATCAGAATCACAAGCTCAATTTGTTAGGTTATTCGGTGGTATAGCAGGCGGTATTTTTACTGGTGAGCCTGGTGGTGTATATAGTGGTGCAAGAGGGGCTGAAAATAGTTTCCGTTACAATTATCTCTCTCACCATCAGCAAAAGTTAATGGAGAAAGAATTATCTACTGAAACTAATTATTTTAAAAAGACAGCAATTTATCTTAAATGGCTATCAGTAGATATAGGACAAGATACAGGGTTTAATGCAGGTCTTATAGCAGGTATACCAACAGGATTGTATGAAACGATTGAAGGGCTCGCTTCTCTTGCTACAAATCCACTCGAAACATACCAAGCTATTAAAGCAGTTATTCAAAGTGATAATGCTTTCGATACATTAACTCAAACAGTTAAACAATCGTATATCGAGCGTATTGAAAAACTGGAAGCAGAATATCAAAAAGCAGGTGTATCTGGTTCATTTAATGCGGGTGTTGAAAGCGGGAAACTTATTTTTGATCTCGTAGGCTTATTTGCTGGTGGTGCTGGAGTTGCGAAAGGAAGTTCTCAGCTTATAGCTAAGACATCAGCTAAGATTACCACAAGAAATAAATTGATTTCTTCTATAAAAAGTGGACAAGTAGGATTAAGTGATCCTGATGCAGTTGATTTAATAAAAGCTGATATGCTTAAAAACTTTTATAGCTATAAAGCTCCATCAGGTATTATTGCTGGTTATATAGACAAAAAGGGTATTTATTATGTAACGGAAGGTAACCATAGGATGGTTGCTGCAGTGGAAATATATAATGAAATAGGAGAAATAAAATATATTAATCAATTGTTAGATAATGGAAGCTGGACTAAAATAGAAAATCCTATAGTTGATTCAAAGCCATTACCGGTAAGAAAAATAAAGTGAGAATATATGACTAAAAATGAAATATACATAGATATGATGTATTGGATTTTGCCTCAATTAAGAAATATTCAGTCTAGAGGAATGATAGCAAAAGCAAAAGATAAATCTTGTTATTACGAATTACAGTTAATTCATAATTTACCCAAAAAAATACTTAATCAAGATTTTGATGAAAGTGATATTTCATTTTTAAATTTTCAAGCTAAAACATATACTGAAAAATGCAATTCAAAAATAAGTATATTATATGATGGTAATATCAAGTATATTAAAATGTTATTTAACTTGGTTCCTAATGAATTACGACATCAATTACGATGGAATGGGCCAACCAATTAAATTGAGGATACATAGTTTTAGCTCTGTATATGAAGGCAAAACCAAAATGGATGATTATTTTCGTTTTATTGTTCCTACTATTTACTGCAACGATAGAAGATATTCCTGAAGAGCTAAGAAAATATATTGTCGTCTCTGATAGTCTTGATTTTACCAAAGATAGATTGCTTGATAACAATAAAATTAGCGATTATTTTACTCGCATGTATTCAGAATAAATAAATTTAATTGTTTATTCTTTAATAAAAATATTCTTCTAAACTAAAAACCATCACTTAATATTATTTCTAAAATAATAACTAAGTAATGGTTTTATTTTTTTATTGAAAAGCAATCATGCTAATAATTAACAATGAATGGCGATAATTACCCGAACTCTATATTGGCGGGTAGCTCACAATTTATACACCACAAGGTATCTCTGCGGATATTAAATCCCAAAAAGAACAATCATTAACGGTTTTGCTTCTTTAGTTTCGTAAGCGACTGTTTCTTTAGTTGAAAACAAAGGCAATATCTCTAAAACCCTAGAGTCATTAGGTCGTAGTGACACTGTCAAGTCAGTCGTTACCAGTATGGTGGTTGCGGGGGCATTGCAAGGTCTTGACCAATTTATGGGTTGGGATCAGGCAATCCAAGGAGGAACCTTACCCTCAACAGGTAAGTTATTGCTTACTGATAATGCCACATGGACTCAAGTTGCTCAACGCGTTGCCTCACAGTCAGTAGTGAGTTCTACACTAGGCACAGCCATTCAAGGTGGCAGTTTTATTGATAATTTTAAAACTGCGTTATTAAACCATATCGGCAGTCAATTTCACGCAGAAGGCGCCAATCTCATTGGTGATAACGGTGCCGTATTAGGACATGCAGGAAAGGTTTTAAGTCATTCCGTCGTTGCGGGTATTAGTGCAGAAATTGCAGGAGGCAGTGTTACCGGCGCAGTCGCAGGTGCCTTGGCGGCAGAGATAGCGGCGATATCGCTCAACGATAATTTAATTAAGACAGAGCAGTGGCGAGAACAGCAGGCTCAGAGAAGCCGTCTAGTGGGTGCTTTTGCTGGTTTACTTGCAACAGGTAAAGCGGAGGGCGTTATTAGTGCGGCTAATTCAGCAGAATTAGTCGAACGTTATAATCGACAACTTCATTTAGAAGAAACAAAAGCAATTAATAAATTAGCCAATGGAGATAAAAATAAATTAGAGCGCTTATTAGCTGCGTCTTGTCGAAAAGTTTATTGCGTTGCTCAAGAATCATTAGATTCATCTGAAAGAAATTATTATGAATCTTTAATGAAAAAATATCCATATACACATGTGGAAGATTCATTACTTTCAGATTATTGGATCACAAAAGAGAAAACTAGGATAGGTGGAAATTATCCCTTATTTAGTGGTTATGAAAAAATCAAATTATTTACTTACACTGAAGCCGATAAATTAACAGATAGTGAAACATTTTCAAAAAATCAATGGATTGAAAATGCGAGTAAATTTACTGGATGGGATAAAAAAACACTTGAAAACTTAACTTCAGTAATTGCAATAGGTGCATCAATAACTAGGCGTAATGGTAATAGAATTTATGGTCCAATAAGTTTTAATGCCAATAAAACGCAGTTTATACCAATAAATGATATTTATTTTATTGACAAATCAGGAAATAAAATCACAATGAAATGGATGTACCAAGGTACAATAGTAGAGCAAGGAATGACATTTGAGAATTACATTGGTCTATCAAATAAACGACTTACACGATTACATCTTAATGCCAAAACATTTGACTATTATGATGGTAATACAGGTGAATATATTAGTGTAAAGACATTAAATACCCAGACGGAATCAAGACTTAAAAATCCAAAATCAATAGAAAATATATTAAATAAATATATTTCAACTATGGATAAATATAGCGGTGATGCGCATGGAACTACAGAAATTTCTAAAAAAGATGTGAAATTAAAAACATTAGAATTAGGCGTTCCAGAAAAAACCAATAAAGAACAATGGGATGCTATTAATGATTCTATCAAAAATGCATCATCAAAAAATATAAAAGTTAATATTACGATTATTGAGGAATAGTATATGTTTAAATTAAAAAATAATAAATTAAGAGCAAGTGTTTATTATAATGATACTCATTATATTTTATTAACTTTTTCTGGTCACTCTATCTATATAATGGATCTAAAAAAAGGCTATAAAGTTTTACCTAATGATCTTCTTGATGCAGAATTAGGTTATTATGCAAAACTCGCTCTGATTAAAAGTGAGCAAATTAAAGGAAATTCAGATCAGTTTCATCAAATGTATAATGATAAAAAACCTTATCAAGACTGGATAAAAAAAATAATCGAAGAGTATGGTTATAAAAATAAAACAGCACTTTTTAATAATATGAATCGATGTAGCTTAGATCTTACAGATGATGAAATTACTATTAGTCCTCTAAATCATTTACGTATGGATCATTGGGTAGGTGAGGGAATACCTGATAGTGCAATTATTACATTAAAAACCAATTGCAGTGACGAGGTCTTAGGTGCATCAATAAAAGAAGCTTTTACACGTTGTATTAGTCGTAAAATTTAAATGGATACTAAATAAAATTCCCTTATTCTAATTATGTGTAAGGTGATTTTTTATTATATCTATATAAAAATATTTTTTTAAAATTGTAAATAATTAAATGAAAAATAGAATTATCTTAGCTGGTTTTATTTTTGAATAAAACTAACTATGCTAATACTTTAAGGTAATGATATTTAAAAAATTAAATAATGCTAGGGAGCATATATGGGATTGTTACTTGATATAAACAGGTATCCTAGTCAAGCAAGAAATCATTCATGGATTGCTATAGATAAAAATGGAAATTTAATAACTACTACCCCTGGAGAAATAAAGTGATGACAAAGGAAGCTTTTTTAAAATTTAAGGATTCAGAAAATAAAATTATTATTCCGTACCTCAAAAAAGTATTTCCATCATTGAAATCAGCATATTGTTTATATCATATGATAGAACAATTAGAGGATGTTTATACTTACTTAGTTAATAGCAAGGATGTTATTTTTATTGAAGTGTCGAGGTTAAATAATTCTATTAACCATACGGATATTTTATCAATTAAAGATTATGCTATTATGAAAAAGGGGAAACAATATCATCGTTATATGAAAGAGATTATTGCTTTATCAAATAGTGAGATAATTAAATGATAGTTCATATATGGAATGTTAGATTAATAAATTATATATAATAATGCAATTATAATGTTAATAATAAGAAATTGTATGAAAGAGTTATTATATTAGATAAATATATAGGTATTAATAAATTTACTAAAAACTCAACGAATATCATAACAATTTTAACGGATAATTGAGGTAATTTAATAACAGTAATATCAGGAAGACTAAAATGAAATTAATTGGTTCTAGAAAAGAAATGATTATTAAGGATAGATTAATTAAAAATGAAGGTTCTATTCTAAAAAATGAAAAAATTAATTGTCTTTTAAAAAATAGATTCTCTAATATAATAAGTGTCTATTGTTTGGAGCATGTTTTAGAAGAAGATTATGATCTGTATACATTATTAGTTAATAAAGATTCTATTGTTGAGTTTGAATTATCTAGATTTAATGGTGAATTTAAATATATCAATATATCATCATTAGATTTATATTCAAAAAAAATAAAGGATAAAAAATTAAGGTTAAAACTACTGGTTGCGGTAAATTTATCTAAATAATATGTGTGAAAATTATTTATTAAATAATGCTAGGGAACATATATGGGATTGTTACTTGATATAAACTGGCATCCTGGTCAAGCAAGAAATCATTCATGGATTGCTATGGATAAAAATGGATGTATTTCAATGATGCTAAATAATGGGTATGGATGGTTACCTAAATGTATATTAAAAATAAATAATATAAAAGAATCACTTAATGATTTATGTGAATATATCGATGGAGACTCTGAAAAATATAGTAATGATGTAAATAAAAAAGGTGAGTACCTTATAGACCTATATTCTAGCTGGGTATATAAAAAATATAAAAATAAACAAGAAATAATTAATAGTTTTAATTTTAGGTTGGAAAATAAAAAAAATTGTGATGCTGAATTAGCAACTAAAATGGGAATGTTTTATTTTGAAGCATTAGAGGGACAATCTATAGGAGAAGATTATCCCATTGGCTATGAAGGTGAAACCAAAATGGGTGACTATTTTCGTTTTATTGTTCCTACTATTTGTGCAACGATAGAAGATATTCCTGAAGGGCTAAGAAAATATATTGTCGTCTCTGATAGTCTTGATTTTACCAAAGATAGATTGCTTGATAACAATAAAATTAGCGATTATTTTACTCGCATGTATTCAGAATAAATAAATTTAATTGTTTATTCTTTAATGGAAGTATTATTCTGAACTAAAAACCATCACTTAATATTATTTCTAAAATAATAACTAAGTAATGGTTTTATTTTTTTATTGAAAAGCAATCATGCTAATAATTAACACAGTGTGGCGACAATCACCTGATCGGCATTAAATAAAGCCGTTACACTATCATTAATATGCAATTTTTGCTCTTTAACATGCTGATTAGAACAGGTGGCACAGACTTCTTGCCCACCTTCTAATGTCACCACTAATTCACTGTTTTCACTGCCTGTCTCAATTTGAGTCAACGTGCCAGAAAGGGCATTGTCATATTGTTGCGCTAAAGAAGTCTCTTTCTCAATATTGACCCAAGGTGCCTTAATTAAAATCAGTACTTCTTTGCCTTTTTTCAAACCGAGGCGATCTGCACTTTTTTCTGTTAATGCTGCGCGAATAGTCGTTTTTTTATCAGCGAGTTGAACATTAACATGTTGTTGAACCTGAAGATTATCACGTTCAATAATGGTACCAAAAAACTGGTTTCTGGCGCTGGTTTGTAAGGAGAAACGTGAAATAGCCGCTAATAGGCTATCAAGAGGAAGTGAGTCATCCTTTAATACATCAAAGGCTTTTTGCTGAATTTGACCGAGTAGATCGTAAAGTTGAAGTAAACGCTCACAATAATGTGTAAGGGTTGCACCACCGCCACCTTTACCGCCTGTTGCTCTATCAACAAGAAGTTCGTCTGCGAGTTGATTCATTTCATTAATGGCATCCCAAGCACTTTTATAACTAATGCCTGCCATTTTTGCCCCTTGGCTAATAGAACCCGTCGCTTTGATCTGTTTTAATAATGCAACACGACGAGGATCGGCAAAGAGCTTATCTTGAAGTTTAAGAGTTAATAATATTTCTGCTTGCATAATGATAGGCTTCTTCTTTTTTGTGTGTTTATCGCATTTTTTGTGCCGACACAAAGCGATAATTCTCTAGAATATATACATCTATAGCGTTATTATTCGTCATTCGTGAAGAAATGCCAACTCTGGCTTTCCGAATATACCATGATAAAGAGGTTATCATGCTTGAATTGTTGAAAAGTTTAGGGTTTGCTCTCTTGATGGTACCCGTTGTAATGGTACTGATTATGGGCATCATTTATGGTTTAGGTGAAGTGTTTAACTTGATTTCACCAAGTCAGCCAAAAGCAGACAAAAAATCATAAAATCTCCCTCCCTGATTTAGAATAGCCCTTTTTTGAAGGGCTATTTTTTTACTCGTCATACTTCAAGCAACGGCGTTCTTTCGCACTAGTCACATACTTATATATGCTCCTAGTGACTCATTCACTTGTCGCCTAGCCGTGACTTGAATTATTTAGAGTATGTAAATTTCTCTATCTCTATTTTCTGTTTCTTTTTAATGGTTATATTTATTGATATATAACCAGTTTCTCTCATCTAATCCTTTCATTTTTCGCTATATCTTGGTATATACAGCGTGTCATCCTTTAATTTAAGTGGAATTCGAACATGAAAAAATTATCAGGCAAGTTGCTTGCTGGCGCAGTTATTTCTTTTGCTTTAGTCAGTCAAAGTTTTGCATCGGAAAAAGTAACGGTATTTGCGGCCGCTTCTCTTACTAATGCTCTTAATGAAATTTCGGCACAATATAAGCAAGAAAAGAAAACTGACGTGGTTGCATCTTATGCTTCGTCTTCAACGCTGGCGCGTCAAATTGAACAAGGCGCACCTGCAAATCTGTTTATTTCAGCAGACCAGCAGTGGATGGACTACGTAATCGATAAAAATTTAATGGTTGCAGATTCTCGTCATACACTATTAGGTAATGATTTAGTGCTTATTGCCCCTAAAGATAGTCAATTAAATGACGTTGTTATTAATAAGGAAACCAAATGGAAATCCTTGCTTAATGGTGGAAAACTAGCCGTAGGCGATCCGGATCATGTACCTGTTGGTATCTATGCAAAAGAATCATTAGAATATTTAGGTGCATGGGATACGGTAAGCCCTGATATGGCGCGTACTAATAACGTACGTAGTGGTATGGCGCTGGTTGAACGTGATGAAGCACCATTAGGTATCGTATACGGTTCTGATGCGGTTGCGAGTGATAAAGTGAAAGTGGTTGGCATATTTCCAGCTGATAGCCACAAACCTGTTGAGTATCCAATGGCAGTTGTAAAAGGTCAGGACAATAAAGCCGTTCGTGATTTTTATGACTATCTGAAAACACCTCAAGCCGCAGAAATCTTTAAGAAATACGGCTTTAGCCCACTGTAGGAATTATACTTTTGGAGATGTTAAGTGAATACGAATGGCAAGCTATCATACTAAGCCTTAAGGTATCGACTGTTGCAGTTATTATCAGTCTACCTTTTGGTATTTTTATGGCTTGGCTTTTAGTTAGGGTACGTTTTCCCGGTAAATCATTGCTTGATAGCATTATCCATTTACCTTTAGTTCTGCCACCTGTTGTGGTCGGTTATCTTTTACTGATCAGTATGGGGAGACGCGGATTTATTGGTGAGTGGTTGTATGACTGGTTTGGCTTTAGCTTTACCTTTAGTTGGCGAGGCGCAGCACTTGCATCCGCAGTCGTTGCATTTCCACTGATGGTAAGGGCGATCAGATTGGCATTAGAAGCTGTCGATCAACGTATGGAGCAAGCAGCAAGAACCTTAGGGGCTTCACCGATACGCGTCTTTTTTACCATAACGTTACCTTTATCTATGCCGGGGATCATCGCAGGGATTGTGTTGGCGTTTGCGCGCTCATTGGGAGAATTTGGCGCAACAATCACTTTCGTCTCCAATATTCCGGGGGAAACCAGAACAATCCCTTTGGCTATGTATACCTTGATTGAAACACCAGGCGCAGAAATGGACGCTGCCCGTTTATGTGTGATTGCAATTATTTTAGCACTCGTCTCTTTAATGGCTTCAGAGTGGTTAACGCGTTGGGGTCGTAGAAGATTGGGGGGCGTATGCTAGAGATGAATTTTAAACAGACGCTAGGATCACTGCGTTTGGAAATCAATACTGAATTGCCAACAGAAAGTATTACTGCCGTCTTTGGTTTATCTGGGGCGGGTAAAACTTCACTAATTAATGTGATTGGCGGTTTAACCAAACCCGATTCAGGTCGGATTGTATTAAATAATCACACACTGGTTGATACTGAAAAGAAAATTTATCTGCCGCCTGAAAAACGTAAAGTGGGTTATGTATTCCAAGACGCCCGACTGTTTCCTCACTACACAGTAAGAGGAAATTTGCTTTACGGTATGTCACCGACAATGAAAGTACAGTTTGATCGCATTATTCATTTATTAGGTATTGAACATTTACTTTCACGTTTTCCTATCACTTTATCAGGTGGTGAAAAACAGCGTGTGGCAATAGGGCGAGCCTTGTTGACTGCGCCTGATATTATGCTAATGGATGAGCCTTTAGCCTCGCTTGATTTACCGCGTAAACGTGAATTACTGCCGTATTTAGAAAAGCTCTCACAAGATGTACAAATTCCTATTTTGTATGTGAGTCATAGCCTTGATGAAATTATTCGGCTTGCAGATAACGTCATTGTAATGGATGCAGGAAAAATTAAGGCGACAGGTAAACTCGAAGATGTATGGGCAAGTAGTGCATTACGTCCGTGGTTACAAAAAGAGACATTAAGCAGCATCGCCAATGTGATGGTGGTGGAGCACCATAGTCATTACGATATGACAGCAACGGCGTTTGGTAATCAAGTGCTGTGGTTGCCTCAAATTGAGGCAAAAATCGGTCGTGATGTGCGTGTACGTATTGATGCTTCTGATGTGTCATTAACAACGACTCGTCCATCAAATAGCAGTATTCGTAATATTTTGCATATGAAAGTGGTTGAAACCATTAAAAATGATGGTCAAGTTGATGTGAAACTTGTCAATGATGGAAATTATTTATGGGCGAGGATCACCCCTTGGGCGAAAGATGAATTGAATATTCAAGAAGGGCAATGGCTTTATGCGCAAATTAAGAGTATTTCGCTAAGTCGCCACCTTTAATTTATTCGTTATATTGGCTGATCAAAAAACCTCATCTTTGATGAGGTTTTGTCTTTTGGATGATATAAAAATAAGACTAAGACAGAATATATTTATGAATAGTTTCAGCAATACCCGGCTGTGAATTTACTTTAGTGACCATTTTTGCACGTGCTTTCACTTCATCTGAAGCATTACCCATGGCAACACCTAAGCCAACATGTTCTAACATGCTAAGATCATTAAAATTATCACCGAAAGCAATTACATCACTCATACTCATACCGTTTGCTTCGACCCAACGTTGTAAACGACGGCCTTTGCTGTTGCCTTTTTTAGCAATATCAACTTGATCAACCCAAGACCATTCACACTCTAAGCCAACTTGTTGCTCGATTTTTTCTACTAATGCATGTAATTCATCGTGATCAGGCGTTGTTGTGGCAATTTTCCAAATTGCATTAACATCATGCATCGCTTTATAAAAATCATCGACTTTAACTAGATTGGGGCGTTGTGTGATAGGAAGGGTATCTGCCCAATTAAGTGTGCGTTGTACTGCTGCGGTAAGTTGGTCATACATCATTGCATCATCAGCATAAACTAAATGGTGTACATCTGTTTGCTTAACGAGATCTAACACAGCTTTGGTTTCTTGAGTTGTTAATGGATCGGATTCGATTACCTTTTTACCAATATAATCATAAAGGTAGGTCCCATTACAACAGATTGCAGGGGTATCAAGATCGAGTGCTTGATAGAATGGATGAATAGCAACATGATGACGACCTGTTACAATTAAGACTTTAACACCTGCTTTTTTTGCAAGATTGAGTGCTTCTAAAGATTCTGGCAGGATACGTTTTTGGTCATCAAGCAGTGTGCCATCAAGATCCAATGCAATAACGCGATATGACATAAATAAGCCCCTTGATAGTATTAAGATGCAATGTTGTTGATGGTACACGTTAACCAATAAAAGATAAACTAGCTTAATCGTGACAGGTTATCGTTGGTTTTTCTATTATTCTTTATAAATCAATGGGTAATTGGGTTTAAGGAGAAGGAATGAAACAGGTCGTTTACGTAGCAAGTCCAGAGAGTCAACAAATCCATGTTTATGCATTAAACACCGAAGGTGAAATGGATTTATTGCAGATTGTTGAGGTTGCAGGACAAGTACAACCGATGATTGCAAGTGCGGATGGCAAATACCTTTATGTTGGTATTCGACCTCATTTTAGTGTGGTGACATTTGCAATTGCTGTTGATGGTCAGTTAGAGCAAAAGGCTATCACTTCTATTCCAAGTACGCCTGTCCATTTATGCTTAGATAAAACAGGGCGTTTTTTATTTGTTCCTTCTTATCACCAAGGCAATTTAGCGGTTTTACCTATTAATGCGAAGGGGATCCCTCAATCACCGATTCAAATTATTGAAGGCTTGAATAAGCCTCATTCATCTAATATCGATTGGAATAATAAACAACTGATTGTCCCTTGTTTAGGTGAAGATCATATTCGTTTATTCGATTTATCAGAAGATGGGCGTTTAACCGAAGTGGGTACTGCCGAGCTGACAACCGCACAAAATGCAGGACCTCGCCATATGGCATTCCACCCTAATGGTGATGTGTTTTATTGTCTTAATGAATTAGATGCGACAATCAATGTTTATCGTCGTATGGGGGATTTATATCGTTTAATGCAAACGGTTGATATCGTCCCTGAAACCTTTAATAGTACTCGTTGGGCGTCAGATATTCATATTACACCGGATGGCCGTTTTCTTTATGCAAGTGAACGCTCTGAAAGTTTTATTTGTGCCATGACAATTTCAGAGACGGGTGACTATTTGCAACCTGTGGGTTATTACCCAACACAAACACAACCTCGTGGCTTTTCTCTTGATAACACAGGTAATTACCTGATTTCTTGTGGTCAAAAATCAGATTTTGCTTCTGTTTCTCGTATTGATAAACAGACTGGCGCATTAACAGAATTAGCACAATATCCTGTGGGTAAAGGTGCCATGTGGGTAACCGTCGTAACGAAATAAACACCATTGTAAACCTCTAGCCTATATCACTTTGCTAGAGGTTTATTTTTTAGCAATGTTTAGGTGAGATTAACCACTTTCTCAATAGATTGAGTCAGTTTAGTCAGGTTTGCTGACGACATAATAAATGGCGGCATGATATAAATCAGTTTGCCAAAAGGTCTGATCCAAACCCCTTCATCCACAAAGATTTTCTGTAACTTTGCCATATCGACGGGTTCATTCATTTCAACCACACCAATGGCACCTAAAATCCGCACATCTTTGACACTTTTAACTTGTTTTAGTGGTAATAACTCTTTTTTAAGTTGTGCTTCTAATAGTGCAACTTGGTTTACCCAATCACCTTTTGCTAACAGAGATAAACTGGCATCAGCAACAGCACAAGCCAATGGATTTCCCATATAAGTTGGGCCATGCATAAAGCAACCTGCATCGCCTTGGCTGATGGTTTCGGCAATATGGCGAGTGGTTAAGGTCGCTGATAAGGTCATGTAACCCCCTGTTAATGCTTTACCTACACACATAATATCAGGAGAAATTCCAGCATGCTCACAGGCAAACAGCTTACCTGTTCGACCAAAACCAGTCGCTATTTCATCGGCAATGAATAACACGTTAAATTCATTACACAAGGCTCTTGCGTGTTTTAAATATTCGGGATGATAAATTCGCATTCCACCTGCACCTTGAACAATGGGTTCAAGCATAACAGCAGCTATTTCTTGATGATGTTGTTCTAGTGTTGAGCGTAATGAGTCGATATCAGCGGGATCCCACTCTTCATTAAAACCCGTTTTTGGTGCATCTACAAAAAGATGATTAGGCAGATAACCTTTATAAAGACTGTGCATGGAGTTATCTGGATCACACACTGACATGGCACCAAAGGTATCACCATGATAGCCTTGTTTTAATGCCACAATGCGTTGACGTTTTTCACCTTTAGCCTGCCAATATTGCAAAGCCATTTTTAGCGCGACTTCAACAGCAACAGAGCCAGAATCAGCTAGGAATATGCATTCAAGAGGCTCTGGTGTTATCGCTAATAATTTTCGACAAAGTGAGACTGCTGGGGGATGAGTAATGCCACCAAACATCACGTGAGACATATTGTTTAACTGTGTTGTCACGGCATTATTGAGTTCTGGGTGATTATATCCATGAATTGCTGCCCACCATGAAGACATTCCATCAATCAGTTTTCTACCATCAGCCAAGACTAATTCAACGCCTTTTGCACTGACGATAGGATAAGCCGGTAAGGGATGGCTCATCGACGTGTATGGGTGCCAAATATGGTGTAGATCGAAAGCGATATCTTCAGGTGTCATTATATTTTTCATTTAATCATGTAAACCAATGGTGATCAATTTTAGTTGACATGATAACCCTATTATTTAAACTGGCAATCACTTTTAAAAAGGAGATTGTATTGTGAGCGCATTAAAACGTTGGACACTAAAAGAAGCTAGAGCACTGTTTGATATGCCATTTTTAGATTTGGTTTTTCAGGCACAACAAGTTCATCGTCAACATTTTGACCCTTCACAAATCCAAGTGAGTACTTTGCTGTCGATTAAAACCGGGGCTTGTCCTGAAGATTGTAAATATTGCGCCCAAAGCGCGCGGTATAAAACGGGATTAGAAAAAGAGCGCTTAATGGAAGTTCAGCAAGTAATTGAATCTGCGAAAAAAGCAAAAGCAGCAGGTTCAACTCGTTTTTGTATGGGGGCCGCATGGAAAAACCCACATGAACGCGATATGCCTTACCTTGAGCAAATGGTCAAAGAAGTTAAAGCGCTGGGTATGGAAACCTGCATGACTCTTGGCAAATTAGATGATTCACAAGCTAATCGATTAGCCGATGCAGGGCTGGATTTTTATAACCATAACCTTGATACCTCACCTGAATTTTACGGCAGTATCGTGACAACACGTACTTATCAAGATCGCTTAGATACACTTGATAAAGTGCGCAATGCGGGGATTAAAGTGTGTTCTGGCGGAATTTTAGGCTTAGGTGAGGAAGTGAAAGATCGCGCTGCAATGTTAGTGCAATTAGCGAATTTGCCACAGCCTCCTGAAAGTGTGCCGATTAACATGCTTGCTAAAATAAAAGGGACACCCTTGGCTGATAATGAAGATGTCGATCCTTTTGATTTTATTCGTACTATCGCGGTTGCTCGTATCATGATGCCACGCTCTTATGTGCGTCTTTCTGCTGGGCGTGAGCAAATGAGTGAACAAACACAAGCATTTTGCTTTATGGCTGGGGCAAACTCTATTTTCTATGGCTGTAAATTATTAACGACAACCAACCCGACTGAAGATAAAGATCACCAGCTATTCCGTAAACTAGGTTTAAACCCTGAACGATTAGCAGTATCTATGGGCGATAATCAGCAAGAAGAAGCTTTGATGCAAGCGGTTGCTAATAAAGATACTGAACAATTTTATAACGCGGCACTGTAATGAGCTGGAAAACCTATATAGATGAACAACTTAATGTGCGTAGAAATACGCCATTATGGCGAAAACGCAAAGTGATTAAACAATCGGATGGACGTTTTTTGATCACAACATCAGGGGAAAAATACCTTAATTTTTCAGGCAATGACTATTTAGGTATTAGTCAACATACGGACGTCATTAAAGCATGGCAACAAGGTGCTGATGAGTACGGTGTCGGTAGCGCTGGTTCAGGCCATATCACTGGATTTACACAAGCTCATGCGCAATTAGAACAACATCTTGCAGAGTGGCTAGGTTACGATAATGCACTGTTATTTTCATCTGGGTATAGTGCTAATCAAGGGGTGATTTCGGCATTACTTGAAAAAAATGATGCCATTATTGCAGATAAACTTTGTCATGCTTCACTCATGGAAGCCGCCGTATTATCACCCGCCACATTATGGCGATTTCTACACAATTCTTCTGATTCTTTATCTCAACGACTTAATAAAACGTCAGCTAATAAAACCTTTGTGGTAACAGAAGGGGTATTTAGCATGGATGGCGATCAAGCTCCATTAACTGAAATAGCAACAATAAGCCGACAACATGAGGCATGGTTAATGGTCGATGATGCGCATGGTATTGGTGTTTTAGGTAAAGAAGGTCGAGGCAGTTGTGATGAAGCGGGGATTAAACCTGAAATATTGGTAGTCACTTTTGGTAAAGCTTTTGGTGTCAGCGGAGCCGCTGTGCTTTGTAATGCATCAACCGCAGCATTTTTTGAACAATATGCTCGCCATCTTATTTACAGTACCTCGATACCGCCAGCACAAGCTATTGCTTTAAATACCGCGCTTAATGTTATTAAGCAAGCGGATAATGAACGGGAATATCTTCAACAATTAATTCATACTTTTCGCCAAGGTGTCATTTCACTTCCAGTTAAATTACTACCTTCAGCAACGGCTATTCAGCCATTAATTATTGGTGATGAACAATTGTGCCAAACACTTTCAGATTATCTGCAATCTAAAGGACTTTGGGTAAAGGCAATCTTTCCACCTACTGTACCTCCTCAAAGTGCGCGTTTACGAATAACGTTAACCACTCGCCATCATCTTTCAGATATTAAGCTGTTAATCGAGACGCTTCATGCTTTCTTCAATCAAAACAGATAAACAACGTATAGCTCAAACATTTGGTAAAGCCGCCGTTCATTACGATAATTACGCCAATATTCAGCGTTATAGCGGTAATAAATTAATGGATTTAGCGCGTCATGATAGTGGCAATATTGTGTTAGATGCGGGATGCGGAACAGGATATTTTAGTCAAAAATGGAAGCAAGAAGGCAAGTTTGTTATTGCACTTGATCTGTCACACACCATGCTACAAGTGGCAAAACAGCAACAGCGAGCCGATGGTTACTTACAAAGTGATATTGAGCATTGTGCCGTTGCACCACAAAGTGTGGACATTGTATTCAGTAATTTAGCGATGCAATGGTGTGATGATTTATCGGGTGCGATTAAAACACTAATGAATACGGTCAATATAAAAGGCGCACTTTATTTCTCAACACTGACTACGTTGACATTGCAAGAAGTCAGAGAGGCTTGGCAATCTCTGGATCAGCATCCTCATGTAAATCCTTTTTTATCGCTCCACGATATTGAGAAAGCGTGTTGTGGTTTTCATTACCAATTTTCCACTGAAATGGTCACTGAACAATATGATTCATTACATGCGCTCTTTGCTTCTTTGAAAGGCGTTGGTGCTAATTTTGTGCAGGGTAATCGACAAAAAGGGTTAATGACACGACAGAAATTTCGTGCACTAGAAAATGTCTGGAAAACAGAATCAGGTAAATATTTGCTCACTTATCAAATTGTTATAGGAAAAATATCACATGGCTAAAACATGGTTTTTAACAGGCACAGATACAGAAGTGGGTAAAACGGTAGTTAGTGGGGCTCTATTACAATGTGCAGCACATCAAGGGTATCAAACCGCAGGTTATAAGCCTGTTGCATCGGGCAG
The DNA here is from genome assembly GCF_033708015.1 of Proteus vulgaris. NCBI lineage: Bacteria > Pseudomonadati > Pseudomonadota > Gammaproteobacteria > Enterobacterales > Morganellaceae > Proteus > Proteus vulgaris. The sequence goes on from NZ_CP137920.1 coordinate 1,231,307, forward strand.
TGAGTGGCTAAATGAAGGTTTACGTAATTCAGATGCACTTACACTGCAAAAATTCAGTACGGTAAAGTTAGATTATCACCGCGTTAATCCTTATTGTTTTGAAACGCCAACGTCACCACATATTGTTAGCCAAGAAATGAATCAGCCTATTGATTTTGATGTGATGTCAGAAGGTTTGTCTTACTTAAAGCAGCAAGCTGATTGGGTTTTAGTCGAAGGTGCTGGTGGTTGGTTTACACCACTGTCAGCAAATCGATTTTTCTCTGATTGGGTTATCACTGAAAAACTACCTGTTATTTTGACCGTGGGGGTAAAATTGGGTTGCATTAATCATGCGTTATTAACACAACACGCAATTATGCAGTCTGGTTTAACATTGGCGGGTTGGGTTGCAAATGAAGTTGAACCTGCGGGGCGATATCAGAAAGAATATCTAGCAACACTAAAACAGCATATTAAAGCCCCATTCTTAGGTAAAATACCCTACTTAAATGAAGTAAAAGAGCATAATTTTACGCCTTATCTCGATCTTTCTTGTTTAAAACAAAGTTGATAGGGTGTTATTAAGCCCAATTATAACAGTCCATTTTTTATACCAATAAAAAAATAAAAAAAATAAATTTTGCCAATTTTTAGGGATATTTTAAGGTAAAAAAAAAGACGTAACTTACCGAGAGATAACAACTTTGTGTAGTTATCCACTATTCCTGTGGATAACCTTGTGTATTACCATTATAAAAATACGCTGAATAGAGAGAATACAAGGCATTGCTAAAGATTGGCGCTATTCTCAACTTTTATTTTTAATTCTTATATATCAACTAATTAAATAAAATCAATAGAGCCAGTGGTGTCAGTGTGTCTCTTTGAATAATTAACAAAAAAGGGGGTTGCTTTTTGAAAAAAATGCAGTTCCAAAACTGGGGATAACTTATGCTAATTATTCAGGCAAATTTTATGAGATAGAGATTGAAGCTGGATTTTTATCCAGTATCATAAGGAGTGTCAGCGAGGAGAAGAAAATATGAGCAAAGATTTCAAACTGCATTCTGAATTTAAACCGGGTGGTGATCAACCTGCGGCTATTGCCTCACTCTGTGAAGGATTAGATGATGGTCTTGCTCATCAAACTCTTTTAGGGGTAACTGGATCAGGTAAAACCTTTACGATTGCCAATGTGATTGCCAATCTAAATCGTCCGACGATGGTATTGGCGCCAAATAAAACATTGGCAGCACAGCTTTATAGTGAGATGAAAGAATTCTTTCCTGAAAATGCAGTGGAATACTTTGTTTCTTATTATGATTATTATCAGCCTGAAGCGTATGTTCCAAGTTCTGATACCTTTATTGAAAAAGATGCTTCTGTTAACGAACATATTGAACAGATGCGTTTATCTGCGACTAAAGCTTTGCTAGAGCGTAAAGACGTTATTGTTGTGTCATCGGTTTCTGCTATCTACGGTTTAGGGGATCCTGATAGTTACTTAAAAATGATGTTGCATCTGACAAACGGCATGATAATCGACCAACGTGCCATTTTACGTCGCCTTGCTGATCTACAATATACTCGCAATGATCAAGCCTTTCAGCGGGGGACATTTCGTGTACGTGGTGAAGTGATTGATATCTTCCCTGCCGAATCTGATGATTACGCATTACGTGTTGAGTTATTTGATGAAGAAGTCGAACGCCTTTCACTGTTTGACCCTTTAACAGGACAAATTCATTACAATGTACCTCGTTTTACTGTTTATCCTAAAACGCACTACGTCACCCCTCGTGAGCGTATTCTTGAGGCGATGGAAGAGATCAAAAAGGAACTTGCGGATAGGCGCAAAGTTCTTTTAGCTAACGATAAACTTGTTGAAGAGCAACGTGTGACACAGCGTACTCAGTTTGATCTTGAAATGATGAATGAATTGGGATATTGCTCTGGTATCGAAAACTATTCACGTTATTTATCAGGTAGAGGTCCCGGTGAGCCACCCCCAACCTTATTTGATTATCTTCCCGCTAACGGTTTATTAGTGATTGATGAATCACACGTTACTATTCCTCAAATTGGTGGAATGTATAAAGGAGACCGTTCCCGTAAAGAAACCTTAGTTGAATACGGCTTCCGTTTACCTTCCGCGCTTGATAACCGTCCATTACGTTTTGAAGAGTTTGAGGCGTTAGCACCACAAACGATTTATGTTTCAGCAACACCGGGTAAATATGAACTTGAGAAATCAGGTCATGAAATTGTTGAGCAAGTTGTCAGGCCAACAGGTTTACTTGATCCCATTGTTGAAGTACGTCCTGTTGCCACACAAGTTGATGATTTGCTTTCTGAAATCCGTATTCGTGCAGCAAAAAATGAACGTGTATTGGTGACAACACTAACAAAACGAATGGCTGAAGACTTAACAGAATATCTTGAAGAGCATGGTGAGCGGGTTCGTTATTTACACTCTGATATTGATACTGTTGAACGTGTCGAAATTATTCGTGATTTGCGCCTAGGTGAGTTTGATGTATTAGTCGGCATCAACTTACTTCGAGAAGGTTTGGATATGCCAGAGGTCTCTTTGGTCGCGATTTTAGATGCTGATAAAGAGGGCTTCTTACGTTCAGAGCGCTCATTGATTCAGACGATTGGTCGTGCAGCTCGTAACCTTGAAGGTAAAGCGATTTTATATGGTGATAAAATTACCGATTCAATGGCGAAAGCGATAAGTGAAACTGAACGTCGTCGCGAGAAACAGCAACAGTTTAACCTTGATCATGGTATTGTGCCTAAAGGATTAAATAAAAAAGTGGGTGATATTCTTAAGATTGGTCAACCTACGCAAGGGCGCAATAAGAAAGGGCATAAAGCAACAGATATTCATGAAAATTATCCGTTGTTATCAACGGCTGAATTGGAAAAAGAGATCCAACGTTTAGAAGCCGAGATGTATCAATATGCAAAAGATCTAGAATTTGAGAAAGCAGCGAGTACTCGCGATAAGTTGCAAGCATTACGCGCTCAATTTATTGCTAACTCTTAATTAGCGAATTAAGTTCACAAACCGCTAAAGGGATATCCGTATTTTTACAGGGATTATCCCTTTTTACCGTCTATCTTCCATTTTTTGCCTTGTTTGATATTCCCTTAATGGCGTTCAACTGTTTAAATACCACCACAAACAAAGCGTCAATTAGTTACAAAGATAAATAGTTACAAAGATAAAAAGACATTAAGGACAGTGAATGAGTGGTTATGTTTATGCAGGGTTTCCTAGCTCTGCTGGGGTAATTCTTGGTGTTATTCTTCTTATTATGCTTTTTAAATGGTTACGTAAATTTGCTGTACAAGATAGTGAGCTACAAAAACCATCAACAGTAGGGCAGGAGCCTATTTTATCTGAAGCAGAAAATACCTCGGGTCAATTGTTGCCCAACGAATGGGGGTTATATGTAGCAGCTCCTTACGCGGTAATGAATGAATGGGCTTATAACGAATACGCTCAAGGTAAAGATGATGGTGGATTATCTGCGGGTTGGGGAATTAACGACCGTTGGGATTTAGTCTATCAATTATTTTGGTTGCTCACTCAAGGCCACACTAATGATTTTTATCAACTACGTGACCAGATTTTGGATGGCAAAGAAGACGATGTTCAGTCATTAAAAAATGATATTTTACTTTCAGAATTAACGGAACACGATAAAAATGAGCGTTTATGGCAAATCGATATGATGAGCACAAATCGCATGAATATCCAAAATGTGAAATACCTTATTTGGGATCTCTGCCGTTTTAATAAGCTCTGTTTAGAAGGTTGCCAGCAAGGTTATATTACTCAACAAGAAGCCCAAACATGGTCACTGATGAGCGCATCAATGTTGCGTCGGATCTATGATGGTTGGGAAGATATGTGGAGAAACTTTATTGCAGCTCGTTGGTTTTGGGCAAGTGGCGATCAAGATTGGGTATCTTCTCATCAAGCGTTTACGGATGTTATACAAAATATTCTGAATGCAGAAGATACGCTGGCAACAGAAGAGAATTGGATCATGGAGTTACCTCCATTAGATTTAATGTCATTCTCTCGTACTGTGGCAGGTCTTGGTCTGATGAAAAATGATGTACCAATGACTCTTGACGAAATTGAAGAAGTGATTAGCCAGCGTATAACATTAAAGCAGCTTAATAGCTAATAACACGTTGGAAACCAATCGTGATATTGTGTTTTTATCGACAAAAACCGCACTTGCTATTTATTGCAGATGCGGTTTTTTTCTGAAAGCAGATAAGTTAAATACTATTTGATCGCTTGAGGTGATGCATTACGTTGCCCTAATCGTTGTAACGTTAACTCAATCGCTTTGCTTAATAGATGACGGTCGTGACGATAAGGAATATCTTTGGCTTCCAGTTGAGTTTGTACAATTAATCGACCTTTCATCGATTCATATTGTGTTTCAGGGCTAATAATCACGGCATCTATTGTTTGTAAACCAATATAATTCTCCATCATGGCGATTTTATCAGACATCGTCATGCTGGCAGCAGCAGGACTTAACTCTTTACCTAAGTTACCAATATAAATTGTTGTTGCACTGCTACGGCGCAATGCTTGTGCAAGCTCTGGCAGTAATAATAAAGGCATTAAACTGGTAAAAAAGCTACCTGGGCCAATTAAGATCAAATCTGCTTGTTCAATCGCTTCAATAGCTTCTCGTGTAGTCGGTACTTTAGGATAGAGATCAAGCTTTTGGGGGATCTTAGGTAAAATATCAACATTGACCTCACCATAAATCTCATTTCCTTGATCGTCTATCGCCATAAGATCAACGGCTTGTTCTGACATGGGAATAAGGTGAGCATTCACTCTTAATAACCCACGGATAAGATTAATGGCTTCTAAGGGGCGAACACTTAAGTTATCAAGTGCTTTAAGCATTAGATTACCTAAATTATGTCCTGCCAGCTCGCCTGTACCAGAAAAACGGTATTCAAACATTGCAGAAGCAACAGAAGGTTCAGTAATTAACTGATTAATACAATTGCGCATATCTCCCCACGCAATGCCACCTTCTTCTTGGCGAATACGGCCAGTAGAACCGCCATTGTCTGTTGTTGTAACGATACCAGTAAGACGAGAGCCTAAGTAGGAGAGTGCTGAAAGCACACGTCCAAGGCCATGACCACCACCAAGGGCAACAACACGATCTAAATCACTTAGCGTGCGATTTCGCATATTTGTTCTACTCATCTTTAAAAATTTGCCGCTAATTTATCACAATTAAATTTTAAGCCTATGATCACGACGTGATTTCATCACATTCCTAGTTTAGTTTTACTTTTAATAGCTTAATTTTTAATCAGCAAAGGTGTTTTTACTTAAGTTATTGGAGTGATTAAAGTGTCGTAAGTCGTTGTATTGTAAATTATATAGCGAAAACAGTATTCGCTTTTTGAAAGATTAGCAGGTAGAATCCACAATAAATATATAGGTATTAGAAACCTGTGATAAACAGGTAAAGATTAACTCCTAGCCTTAACGTCTAAGTCTTGTGTTTATAAGATATGATGTTCTGGCCGTGACGAAACAAGTCACCAGGGTGCAAGGTAGAAATGCCCGCATCTCCCGATTTGGAAAGGTGTTACTATGCAACAACTCGTTGATGCGTTTTCCCGCAAATTTTTCTATTTACGTCTTTCAATTACAGACGTGTGTAATTTTCGTTGTACTTATTGCTTACCTAATGGTTATAAGCCTAACGGTCATAAATCATTTCTTTCGTTAGATGAAATCAGCAGACTGACACAATCTTTTGCCGCGTTAGGGACAGAAAAAATTCGCCTAACAGGTGGTGAGCCTACAATGCGTCGTGATTTTACTGATATTATCGCCACGATTAAAGACAATGCATCTATCAAAAAAATCGCGGTAACCACTAATGGCTATCGTTTGTCTAGAGATGTTGCACAATGGCGTGATGCGGGGTTAAGCGCAATTAATGTGAGTGTTGATAGCCTCGACCCTCGCCAATTCCATGCTATTACTGGGCAAGATAAATTTAGCCAAGTAATGGAAGGTATAGATGCTGCATTTACAGCGGGTTTCGAAAAAGTAAAAGTTAACGTTGTGCTAATGCGCAATGTAAATGACAAAAACCTCCCTGATTTTCTTAATTGGATCAAAGACAGACCCATTCAACTGCGCTTTATTGAATTAATGGAAACCGGTGATGGTAGTGATATATTCAACCGTTTTCATTTGTCTGGTGAAGTGATCCGCCAGCGCTTACTCAATGAAGGTTGGTTGCAAATTCCTCGCGCTCGTAGTGACGGGCCAGCTCAAGTATTTACCCATCCTGATTATCAAGGTGAAATAGGTCTTATCATGCCTTATGAAAAAGACTTTTGTTCAACTTGTAACCGTTTACGCGTTTCAGCTATTGGTAACCTCCATCTTTGCCTCTTTGGTGAAAATGGTATTCCTTTACGTGACTTACTTGCTGATGATAGTCAACAAGAAGCATTACAACAGCGTATTCAGGGGGGCCTTCTTCATAAACGAGAAACCCATTTTCTTCATCAAGGCGATAGCGGTATGACACCGAACTTATCTGTTATTGGTGGATAGTTTTTCGCTCTGTTATTTCGTTAATTTCAGGAGTTGTGCATGTCTCAACTAACTCACATTAATGCTGCCGGTGAAGCCCACATGGTGGATGTTAGCGCTAAAGCTGAAACAGTGCGAGAAGCACGAGCTGAAGCTTTTGTTGAAATGTCAGCAGAAACATTAAGCATGATCACCGAAGGTAAACATCATAAAGGTGATGTATTTGCAACCGCAAGAATTGCTGGTATTCAAGCCGCAAAAAGAACATGGGAGTTGATCCCATTATGTCATCCGCTGTTATTAACTAAAGTCGAAGTGCGTTTAGAGGCTCTCACTGGATCTAACCGTGTACGCATTGAATCTGTTTGCCGTTTAACGGGGAAAACAGGGGTTGAGATGGAAGCCTTAACTGCGGCATCGGTAGCAGCGTTGACGATTTATGATATGTGTAAAGCCGTTCAAAAAGATATGGTGATAGGGCCTGTACGCTTATTAGAAAAAACAGGTGGCAAATCAGGTCACTTTAAGGTGGAAGCATGATTAAAGTTCTCTTTTTTGCTCAAGTCCGTGAATTAGTAGGTGTTGATTCTCTTGAATTAGATTGTGAATACCACACCGTCGACGATTTACGCAAAGTATTAATCACCAAAGGTGAACGTTGGTCACTCGCGTTAGAGGATGGCAAGTTACTCTCTGCGGTAAACCAATCCTTTGTTCAAGGTTCTCACGTGATTAATGATGGTGATGAAATCGCCTTTTTCCCACCTGTTACAGGAGGATAAGATGAGCGCATCAACGCGTATTTCAGTACAAACTGAAAATTTTAGTGTGGGTGATGAATACCAATGGCTTTCAGAGTGCGACAGCGACGGTGCTGTTGTGACCTTTACGGGGAAAGTTCGTAATCATAATCTTGGTGATGAAGTGAGTACACTCACACTTGAACATTATCCGGGAATGACTGAAAAAGCACTGACAGAAATTGTGAATGAAGCACGTTCTCGCTGGCCTTTGCAGCGTGTCAGTGTTATTCATCGTGTAGGAACTTTGCATATTGGTGAAGAAATAGTGTTTGTCGGTGTCACCAGCTCTCATCGTAATAGTGCCTTCGAATCCGCTGAATTTATTATGGATTTCTTAAAAACACGCGCACCATTTTGGAAAAAAGAAGGGCTTTCTGAAAATAATGATAGATGGGTTGATGCACGCCAAAGTGATTATGACTCGGCTGAGCGTTGGGAATAAATCAGCACTCTTAATTAAATACTACATTACTTTACCTAAATTTATTTTATGGTGACATTTCATACAGTTTATTTCATGGAAATGTAAAATCAGTGTGATAAAATTAAATTCTAATGAGTCCATAATGGACTCTTTACTGAAATAAACGTTATTATTAAATCTAACGTTATCACTATGATTAAAGGGTAATCATCATGGATCGATTTTCACGTTCAAATGATTCAATCGTACAGCGTACAGGTTCTGGCCTACAAACCTTTATGGCTCAGGTTTATGGTTGGATGACGGTAGGTCTGTTACTCACTGCGTTTGTTGCATTCTACGTGGCATCAAGCGAAGCATTATTAACAATGATTTTCTCGAGCAAGATTGTCTTTTTTGGTTTGATCATTGCTCAATTAGGGTTAGTTTTCGTGTTATCTGGTATGGTTCATAAAATGAGTGGCGCAATGGCAACCTCATTATTTATGCTCTATTCCGTGCTAACAGGGGTAACTATCTCAAGCGTATTACTGCTTTATACCGCATCTTCCATTGCGAGTACCTTCTTTATTTGTGCGGCAATGTTCGGTGCATTAAGTATTTACGGTTACACCACTAAGCGTAGCTTAACAGGTATGGGTAGCTTCCTGTTTATGGGGCTTATCGGTATCATTATTGCGTCTATCGTGAATATCTTTATGCAAAGCTCAATGATGAGCATGGTTATCTCTTATGCAGGTGTGTTGATTTTCGCAGGTTTAACGGCTTACGACACACAAAAATTAAAAGATATGGGTAGCGAAATTAACCAAGAAGATAAAGAAAATATGCGCCGTTACTCAATTATGGGTGCATTAACGCTTTATTTAGATTTCATCAACCTGTTCTTAATGTTACTGCGTATTTTAGGCGACCGTCGTTAATTTTAGCGATATAACGTTGATAGACGCTGTTTAACCACAGTATAAAAAATAAACCCCACAACGTATAAGTTGTGGGGTTTTTTTTATTGAATAGTTTAATTGTTGTTTTAAGCAATCTTCCGTTGGAAAAGATAATAGGCAATGCTACCCGTTCCGACTGTAATGACCAATAAAGGCCACAAACTGTGCCATATAACAGTGATGTCAGCATTTTTAAGGTAAATCTGTTTTGTGATATCAGTGAAATGACGAATTGGATTTATCCATGTGGCATGTTGTAGCCAAATAGGCATATTTTCTACGGGGGAAATATAGCCAGATAATAACACCGCAGGCATCATAAACACGAAAACACCAATAAAAGCCTGTTGTTGTGTTGAACTTAATGCTGATATTAATAAACCAAACCCTACTAGCGATAAGCCATAAATCAACATGGTAAAGTAAAACAGCAATAATGAGCCAGAAAAGGGAATTTGATAACCAAATATCCCAATAATTAATACGATGGTGCCTTGAACAGCGGCCACAACCATTGCAGGAACTGCTTTACCGACAAAAATTTGCCATGTTGATAGGGGGGAAACTAACAGCTGATCTAATGTACCTTGCTCACGCTCTCTAGCAACAGAAAGTGAGGTAACTATCATTACGCCAATGGTAATAATTAACGCAACTAAAGAAGGTACAATAAACCATTTATAATTTAAATTCGGGTTATACCAATTGCGAACAATAAGTTCTGTTTTATTCAGTAGAGAAGGTGTATTGCCTGCTAATTCAGTTTGATAGTTTTGTACAATTTGCTGTACATAATTAGCCGCAATTTGCGCACTATTAGAATTTCGACCATCTAGGATTAATTGCAATTTCACAGGAACACGGCTTTCTAAATCGGCACTAAAATTTTGTGGAAAGCGAACTAATAAAAGCGCTTTGCGGTTATCAATAGCTTCTTTTATTTCATGTTCATTTTTAAGCAAAAGAGTCTGAGAAAATGCACTTGCTTTGGCGATACGTTGGGTTAACTCAATAGATTGTTTACCATTATCTTCATCAAAAATGGCAATAGAGGCATTGGTCACATCTAACGTCGCAGCAAAAGGGAATAAGATCATCTGGAAGATGACCGGCATGATTAAAATAATACGCGTTTGAGGCTCTTGTAATAATGATTGTAACTCTTTCATTATCAGGGTGAGAAGGCGATAAAACATAAAGCTCTCCCTTTAATCTAATCGACGACGTGTTGCTAACGCCGTTAATCCAATAAAAAATATCGCCGATACAATCAATAGCCACATATCTAGCATCAATATCAACGGAATATCACCCGCTAAAAATAGCGTTTGCAAACTGCTTACAAAATAACGCGCGGGAATAAAATAGGTCACGACTTGAATAAAGATAGGCATGCTATCAATTTCAAAAACAAAGCCTGATAACATAATGGCGGGCAAAAAAGCCGCATTTAACGAAATCATTGCCGCATTAAATTGATTACGCGTTAGCGTGGAAATAAGCAATCCCATACCTAAAGCAGTCGCTAAAAAGAGCGAGGTGATCCCGCCTAAAATCCATAACGATCCTCGATAAGGCACGCCAAGCACAAACACCGTAACGACCATACATAACACCATGACAAAGCTACCTAACACTTGGTAAGGAATAAGCTTTGAAAGTAAAAGTTCTGTGCGTGTAATTTGAGTGGAAAGAAGGGCTTCCATCGTACCTCTTTCCCATTCGCGGGCAATCACTAACGAGGTAAGAATAGCGCCAACGACTGTAATAATAATCGTGACAGCCCCTGGAATAATATAGTGCTGACTTATTGCCGCAGGATTAAACCAATAACGAGGTTCTATTTCAATTAATGGCGTAGTATCAATTCCCTTACTGATAGCTTGCTGCTGCAACCAAATTTGCCACACGCCTTTGGTATAAGCCTGTACAAAGTTTGCCGTATTGGGCTCACTGCCATCAGTGATCACTTGAATGGGGGATTGAGTATCCTGACGAGCCAGTAATTCAGCAAAATTAACAGGAATAACGACAATACCTCTAATTTGCCCCGCCTGCATTTTATCGATTAATAATTGTCGATTATCGCTAATAGTTGCATTGATATACGGTGAATTGGTGAAGGTGTAAACAAGCTCTTGTGCTGGTTGACTTTGTTGATTAGTTAAAATACCAATATTTAATTTGCTTGAATCTAAATTAATGCCATACCCAAAAATAAACAGCAAAGTAAGTGGAATAACAATCGCAATTAGCGCACTACTGGGATCACGAGTAATTTGCTTTGTTTCTTTTAAACACAGTGCGTATAAACGTCGCCAAGAAAAGCGAGCATGAGATGATTGAGCTGAATTATGCATGTTTTTCGCTCCCTTTATCATTTTCACTTTCAAGTTTTTTATCGTAATCCAGCACTAAACCAATAAAGGCATCTTCCATTGAAGGGGTTGGATTATCCTCACTGGCAACCATTTTTTTGAGTGAATCTGGTTCGCCTGCCGCAATGATTTTTCCTCGATAAACTAAACCAATGCGATCACAATATTCTGCTTCATCCATAAAGTGAGTGGTAACCATCACGGTTACTCCTTTATCAACCATGCCATTAATGTGTAGCCAAAATTCTCTACGTGTTAATGGATCAACGCCTGATGTAGGTTCATCTAAAAAGAGAATATCAGGCTCGTGCATTAAAGAGCACGCAAGGGCAAGGCGTTGTTTATAGCCTAAAGGCAAGGTTTCAGTGATTTGATTTACCATGGGTTGTAAACCAAAGGCTGTGATCATATCGTTGATTTTATTGTGTTGCTGTTTACCATGTAAGCCATAAACACCAGAAAAGAATTTCAAGTTTTGTCCCACTTTAAGGTTGCCATAAAGTGAGAATTTTTGTGCCATATAACCTAAATGTTGACGCGCTTTCCCTGAGCTTTCTTTCAAGTCCATACCAAGCACAAGGGCTTTACCGCTAGTGGGAACTAATAAACCGCACATCATTTTAAAGGTTGTCGATTTACCTGCACCGTTAGGACCCAATAAGCCAAAAATTTCACCACGTTTAACTTGGAAATCGACATGATCGGTCGCAGCAAACTGCCCAAACATTTTGGTTAACTGTTGTGCTTCAATCACGGTTTCATTAGGTGCGGGAGGGATCTGAGGCATAATTTCAGCTAATTCAGACTTATGAGAAGGGCCGCCTCCTAATAAATCTATAAAAGCATCTTCAAAGCGAGGTGTGGCAGGAATAAGCTTCGCATCAGGTTTACCCAAAGCACTTAATAATTCAGTTTGATTACTCTGTTTTTTCAAGATCAAACGAACGGATTGCCCTTGAATAACACCATCAGTGACTTGAGGTTGAATAATTGCTTGTTGCAATACTTTTCTACGCTGATGACCTTCAACATTAAGTAGAAAAGAGCGACCTACCATTTTTGCGGTTAAATCTTGAGGGATACCACTATAAAGTAGTTCTCCTTTGTTAAGTAAGAGAATGTTTTTACATTGTTCTGCTTCATCAAGATAAGAAGTGCTCCAGAGGATCAACATGCCATCACTGGCCAAAGCATGCACCATTTGCCAAAGCTCACGGCGTGCAATGGGGTCGACCCCAACGCCGGGTTCGTCAAGAAGCAGAACTTTAGGACTCCCTAATAAAGTACATGCAAGCCCAAGCTTTTGTTTCATTCCGCCGGAAAGATTACCTGCAAGGCGAGATGTAAAGCGAGTGAGATCGGTAAAGGTGAGCAATTGGTGATAAACTTTCTCTCGCTCCTCACCGATGACATTTTTTAAGTCAGCATAAAGATTAAGGTTTTCTAAGACCGTTAAGTCTTCATAGAGCCCAAATTTTTGTGGCATATAGCCAAGAATAGCTCTAACATCGACACTCTGTTTTTGCGGATCCATTCCTAAAATACAGATATCACCAGCATCCGGTTTTAATAAACCAGCAAGCATACGCATTAAGGTTGTTTTGCCAGCCCCATCAGGACCAACTAACCCCGTTACAGAGCCACCTGTGATGGTGGCTGTTAATGATGAAACCGCGGGGCTTTCCAGTCCTATAAAGCGTTTCTCAACATCTTGAAGTTTGATGGTGTAATCAGTGTGTTCCATTTTGCCTCCCACTTAATGAGTAGGTGCAAATTTTAAGGTAACAGGCATTCCTTGGCGTAATGTGTCATCGGCATCCGTCACAACCACTCTGAGGCGATAAACTAAATCGGTTCTTAACTCCGGTGTTTCAACACTTTTTGGGGTAAATTCGGCGGTGGGTGATACAAATCCAATCGTACCGTGATAAGGCTTATCTTTACGTCCATCGGTATATAGATAAACTTCTCGATTAGGCACAGCTTCGCTTAAGTGAGTTTCACTGATATAAGCTCTGACCCAAACGGGATTGGTTAATGACACGGTAAATACAGGGCTTCCAGCAGATAACATCGTGCCAGGCTCTACAGCGCGAGTTAGCACAGTACCTTGTGATGGAGAGAGTAATTGTGTGTCTTGGAGATTTAACTCAGCTTGTGCAACGGCGGCTTTAGCTTGCATAACTTGTCCTTTTGCCGCATCAATATCTTCTTTTCTATAACCATTTTGATACTGATTTAGCTTATCTTGCGCTGCTTTTAAGGCGGCTGCTGCTTGATTGCGATTATTTCTTGCGCTATCTAAATCGTTGGCTGAAATGACTTTTCGGTTAGCAAGATCTCGCTGACGTTTATAAAAATTATCTGCGTATCGCCAAGCAGCTTGTTTTAATGACACATCAGATTGAGCTTGCGCGATTTCTTCAGTGCGATATCCCGCTTCCATTAAAGCGAGTGAAGCAATGGCACTATCACGCTCACCATAAGCTTTATTGAGTGCATTGCGATAGGGGGCATCATCAAGCTTGCCTAATAATTGCCCTTTTTGCACAGGAGCACCTTCATCAACTTGTAGTGTGTCTAACCTTCCAGCCACACGAAAACTAAGATTAACTGTACGTATATCGACATTGCCATAGAGTACTAATTCAGACTCTTTGTTTTCTTCGTAATAATAGATACCTGCAACAATACCGATAATAATCATTAAGATAATAAACAAACTGACTTTTTTAGTTTTCATAATAACTCTATTTATGCATGATGAGTGTTAGTGTAAATCTCTCTTAATCCGTTGAGTAATAAAGTAATATGCGTTTTTAAGGTGTTGGAGATAATCTGATACTCATTTTTACCAATTCTATCCCATCCCGTTTGCCTTAGGATCGTTTCCCTCACTAAACGAAATGATAACACTTCTCCCAATATAGCGTGAGTATGTAACATCGTTGTAGGCAGAGCAGCATCTAAACCAATATAGATGGCTAATAGTTTGTTTACACGCGTTAAAAGAGGCGATAACGCTTGCTGGTGGATCAAGGAATATGCTTCGGTTGGAACAAGCTGTTCCCTTGCCATAATACGACTAAGGTGAATATTTTCTTTATCAAGCACAAGGCGAGCATATTGTAAAAAACTATCTGTGATAAGCGTTTGCAGTAATGGGAGGTGTTCTGCTGGGTTAGGTTGTTCAAGAAATTCGTCAAGAATGACCACCGTTGGTTCAAAATCAAGGCGAATAAGATCAGCAATATGCTGTGCAACGGCAAGATATAACCCTTCTTTGGAACCAAAATAATAAGCGATAGCGGCAATATTTTGTTGAGCAGCTTGTGCAATTTGGCGTGTTGTGGCGGCATCGGGCCCATTTTTACCAAAGATCTCACATGCCGCTTCCAATAATTGTCGTTTTGCTAGTTCACCGCGCGTCGTCTTCTGTTGGGTGTCTGACATGATAGAAGATACCTTACTTAAGTAAAATGTAACAAAACCAATGATATTAAAAACAGCGATAACAAGGCATATTATATTAGATGATATTGAACAATAGGGGAAATTTGTGATAAATAATCGAATAAAGATGATATGTAATAAAAAAAGTGCAATCTATTATTGAAAATTATTTTTGTATTCTGAATATAGCAAAAACTGTTAGAATAGGGATTATTAAGTTAACCTAATAAGGTTCATTCTCTTTCATCACTGTCTATACTTAAAAATAATAGTACCTATATAGCAATAATGCTTATAGATTGACAGCGTAAGAAAGCCCGTCATTTTTAATTTCAATCACCGTGTTATACGTTCTGGTTGTAGGAGACTACTGTTTTGACCGATTTTACATCGCTTGGTTTAAGTGAGGCGCTTCTCCGCGCTATTGATGAACAAGGGTATAAAACCCCAACCCCTATTCAACAGCAGGCGATTGAGCCGATTTTGGCGGGTAAAGACGTATTAGCGAGTGCGCAAACCGGTACAGGTAAAACAGCAGCTTTTACATTACCAATATTGGAAAAATTATCTCAATCAGCAATCAAAATAAAAGGTCGTCAACCTGTTAAAGCGCTAATTTTGACACCAACGCGCGAGCTTGCGGCTCAAATTGCTGAAAATGTAAAAGCGTATAGCCGTTATATTCCTATTCGTTCATTAGTTGTTTTTGGTGGTGTGAGCATTAATCCACAAATGATGAAGTTACGTGGTGGTGTTGATGTATTGATTGCAACCCCAGGACGTTTACTCGATCTTGAACATCAAAATGCGGTTGATCTTTCTCGCGTTGAAGTTTTAGTGCTTGACGAAGCTGACCGTATGTTAGATATGGGCTTTATCCACGATATCCGCCGAGTGATTAGTAAATTACCGAAAAAACGCCAAAACTTACTGTTTTCAGCGACGTTCTCTAAAGAGATCACGGGTCTTGCCAATTCGCTCTTAAATGATCCAGTGAGTATTTCTGTTGCCCCAAGAAATTCAGCTGCTGAATCTGTCGATCAATATGTCCATTTAGTTGATAAAAAGCGCAAAACCGAACTGTTATCACATTTAATTGGTTTAGAGAATTGGTCACAAGTCTTGATTTTCACCCGTACTAAACATGGTGCAAATAAACTTGCTGAACATTTAAATGCAGATGGTATTAAATCAGCAGCTATTCATGGTAATAAAAGCCAAGGTGCAAGAACTCGCGCATTAGCTGATTTTAAAGAGGGTAAATTAAAAGCATTAGTTGCAACAGATATTGCCGCTCGAGGTCTTGATATTGACCAACTGCCATATGTCGTCAATTTTGAATTACCACAAGTAGCAGAAGATTATGTGCATCGCATTGGTAGAACGGGTCGTGCAGCTGCAACGGGTAAGGCAATTTCGCTTGTTTGTGTTGATGAGCATGGTTTATTAGCGGATATTGAACGTTTATTAAAACGCGAAATTCCACGTTTAGCATTAGAAGGTTACGATCCTGATCCATCCATTAAAGCTGCGCCTTTGCATAAAAAACCTAAGAATAATGCACCGCGTAGAAGTGGGGGGCGTGCTGATATTCGTGGTAAAGACAATCGCAACAACAGTCGTAAAGACGGCGATAGCGAAGGTAAAGCGTCTGGACGTAATAAAAGCAAAGAAAACTACCGTAATAAAGATGGCTCTCGTACCGGAAAGTTAGGGCCTCGTCGTTCACGTAAAAGTGATGAAGGTAGTGATAATCAAAGCCCTTGGTCAAAAGCTAGAAAAGAGTTTTGAGGTTAAAAAGTGCGAGTTCTATTAGCGCCAATGGAGGGGGTTTTAGACCCCCTTGTGAGAGAATTACTTACTTCAATTAACGATTACGATCTCTGTATTACCGAGTTTGTAAGAGTTGTCGATTCATTACTACCAACAAAAGCATTTTATCGTTTATGTCCTGAATTGCAGACAGAAAGCCGTACGAAAAGTGGTACACTGGTGCGAGTACAATTATTAGGACAACACCCACAATGGTTGGCTGAAAATGCTTTTAGAGCTGTTTCTTTAGGCTCTTGGGGGGTTGATTTAAACTGTGGATGTCCTTCAAAAACAGTTAATGGTAGTGGTGGTGGTGCTTCACTTCTAAAACAGCCAGAAACGATTTATCAAGCAACAAAAGCAATGCGTGATGCAGTGCCTTTAGCGTTACCTGTTTCTGTTAAAGTGAGACTTGGCTGGGATTCATCAGCATACAGTCATGAAATTGCAGATGCGGTGGTACAAGGTGGTGCTACGGAAATTACCATACATGGTAGAACAAAAGAAGATGGCTATAATGCTGAAAAAATTAATTGGCAGGCCATTGGTGATATTCGTCAGAGGCTTTCAATCCCTGTCATTGCTAATGGCGAAATTTGGAACCGTGAAGACGCATTAGCCTGTTTAGCGACAACAGGTTGTGACGCGATAATGATTGGTCGTGGTGCAATGAATACCCCGAATTTAAGTCGTGTTGTAAAAGGCATAGAAGCTAGAATGCCTTGGCTAGAAGTGATTGAATTATTAAAGCGTTATGTTCGCTTAGAAAAGCGCGGTGATACGACGATTTATCATGCATCACGTATTAAACAGTGGTTTAGCTATTTACGCAAAGAATATCCAGAGGCAGATGAGTTATTTAGGCAAATCAGAACATTAAAAACATCCCCAGAAATTGCGGTCGCAATAGAGGCGTTGTAGTTTAAAATAGGCTTATTTTTTGCGTTTTAAGCAATAATTTTTCTATTTATCTTAAATATGATGTTACTTATCTCCAATAATTGGAAAAAATAACTATTCCGACTTACACTCAATAAGTAACATTTTTAGGTATGTTGTTTATATCATGACTATTCTAGGGGGAAATATGGGAATTCTTGCTTGGATCATTTTTGGTTTGATTGCGGGTATTTTGGCGAAATTCTTAATGCCAGGCTCTTATGATATTGGTCTGATATGGACTTGTATTTTGGGTATTGTGGGTGCGGTTGTTGGTGGTGCAATTAGTAGCTTCTTTGGAAAAGGTAAAGTGGATGGCTTTAACTTTGGTAGTTTTGTTGTCGCTGTCATTGGTGCCATTGTCGTGCTCTATCTTGCGAAAGTATTTGCAAGCTAATACCTTCATATCCAATAGATACTGATAATAAACCCGCATAATGCGGGTTTACTTTTTCTAATGCAAAACGCATTCAATTAGCATTCACAAGGAAGGGCACTTTCAGCCCCCCACTGCGCCCAAGAACCATCATAAAGCGCGATAGATTGGCAATCCAATACCGTTAACGCTAAAAATAAAATCGCCGCCGTCATACCAGAGCCACAAGTGACAATAATGGGTTGTGATAAGTCAACATCGGCTTGTTCAAAAATTTGCTTTAGCTCAGCCTTGCTTTTCAATTGCCCATTAACAACAAGTTCATTCCACGGAACGTTTTTACTGCCAGGAATGTGCCCTCTGCGTAAACCAGGACGAGGTTCTGGTGCTCTGCCATAAAAACGATCTGCGGAGCGAGCATCAATCATCTGCTTTTGTTTTGTCTCTAAATTATCAAGAAGTTGCTGCTTATTAACATAACGTTGTGCATCACGTTCGACAATAAAAGGAGACTGTGTAGGTACTTTAATTGCCTCCCCTTGTTCTGTCGCAAACCCTGCTTCAATCCATGCGTGCAAACCACCAGCAAGAATGCGCACATGACGACAACCTAAGGTTGTTAATGTCCACCAACCTCTTGGTGCCGAGAATAAATTGCCTTGATCGTAAAGAATGACAGTCGTGGTATTAGAGATACCTAATTGTGTCAGTGTTTCTGAAAACAATGCATCAGAAGGTAGCATATGGGGTAATGATGTTGTTTTATCAGCGACCTCATCAAGATCAAAAAAATGGGCATGTGGAATATGGTTTTTTAGGTAAAGTGCTTGATAATCAATATCTTGAGTTGGCATTGGTGCACTTACATCAAGGATCACAAGATCAGCGTTATCTTGTTGTTCAAATAGCCATTGGGGAGTAACAAAGTAATCGTATTCCACGGTGCAACCTCATTTATTTAGCAGAAGGTGAGCTGTCTGGGATAGCTGGAAATTGCTGGGTAGGTGAAGTTTCAGGTTGTGTTTGCTCTGTTTCTACGGGTGTCGTGGAGCGTGTATAGATATTTAAGCCCGCAAGAAAAACACCACCGATAGAACCAAAGGCAAGTAGTGCGATAATAACAATAATTATTTTTTTCATAATGTTCATTTGCAGATGAATGTTACGTAAAAGTATATCGAGATATGAAGTTGAAACAAGTAATAAGTCGGTTTAATCGACAAATGATAGTGGCTAAAACGTCAATTTTTTAGGTAAAAAAAAGAAAAATAGAGAAAGAAACAGGCTATTTATTTTTTATAAATAGCCTGAGTCGCGTTAAGGTTGAGATTAATTTTTTCAATCAAAGGTTACAGTCAATGATAAGAAAAAATCCCTTAAACTCAGGAGTAAATGAGTTTAAGGGAAAGGGGTAACGCAACTTAATTAAGAATATAAAAACCAGAATGTCATTGCTAAGTTCACTATGGCTGCAACAGCCATAGGAATAGCGGTACGTTTAACTATTTGGAAAGGTGAAACATTCGCGATACCTGCAATGGCGACAATCGCGGCAGTAATTGGTGAAACAGTACGACCAAAACTTGTCATGATTTGCATTGGTAAAATTAGGGTGATCACATCGACTTTCAAGAAAGCGGCAATTTTGGGTGTTAAGGCTGCAAAAGAGAAGAATGCCGCATTGCCTGACCCCATTAAAAAGGCGGCTAATGCAAGAATGGCACTCATGACAATGATCATGGCTGCAATACCAAAACCTGCATCTTGAGCTGAGCTAATTAGCGTATCGACGGCACCACTTTTTAGTAAACCGTTCGCAAAGAACTCACCTGATACAATTAACGATACCACTAACACAAACTGCTTACCCATTCCTTCAAAGAACAGCATAAAGCTATTCATTACCGCTTTTGCATCGCGTAAGCGAACATATTCAAAAAGAAGTGCAATAACAGTACTAATAATCATCGCTGTGGTGACTTCTAATTTAATATAAGGGTGTAGTAATGGACTGAAGCCGATAATCAGAATTAAAGGGATCACGGGTAATAAAGCATAAGATAATGGGATTTTATTACCTTCTTCTTTTACGGCATCAATTATTGTTGGGTCAAACACAAATCCTTCACGTTTATCCCACCAGCGTTGAATAAAGAAGTGAGTGATAGCAACGGCAATAATAATAGGGATCGTGATGGGCAACTGGTGCTGAACAAAATAGACGGCAGGTTCAATATCTGCTGTTTTTGCCGCCATAATGACGTTACCAGAGCCGGGACCATGGTCAATAAACTGGCAGCATCCAATAACGGCTAAAGCAGAAAGTGGACTAATCCCAGAGCGAATTAATATCGGATACATAGTGACCATTAACAGCATACCTAAACCTGCATGGCTAGGGATAAAGATCACCAAGATTTGGGTAACTAGAAATGAAATCACTAATAATAAGTAAGGCGATTTTATCGCTTTTAATGGCTTTTCAAAAATAGCGAATAAAGCACGGCTTGCGCCAACGTGTTCCATATAACGAGAGAAACCCGCAATAGCCATTAATGTTAAGCCAAGACCCGCTAGGCGAGAACTCATAATATCCGTAAAGATTTGGAAAATATCAAAATATTTAAATTGAGTGGATTTATTTTCTGGCAATAACGGATTAAGATCGAGAGATGCTGTTAAAAGTAATAGTAACAATCCGCCGAGTAATAATACGGGTTGAGGCTTATAGCCTCTTGCCAGTAAATAAACCACCAACGCTGTTACCAACGCGGCAATGATTAAACCTGTCATAGTGAATTCCCCGGTACTGATGCAATATTTTTTGTTATTGGTTTAATGCTGAAAAAGCTTGTGTAATATCTGCAATAAGATCATCCGTTGCTTCAAGACCAATATGTAAACGGACAAAAGGACCATGGCCTTCACGCCAATCTGAAGCAGTTCTTGCACCGACAACATTGGCGGGTAAAGCAAGGCTTTCAAATCCTCCCCAAGAAGCACCGATGCCAAAAAGCGCAAGTGCATCAATAAATTGCTCTGATTGTTTTGTGGTGTATTTTTGTTTAAATTCAATGGTTAATAGTCCATTACTGCCTTTACAGTCACGTTTCCATAAATCATGGCGAGGGTGATTAGGTAATTCAGGAAACCACACTTTTTCCACTTCAGGGCGAGTCTCTAACCACTGTGCAATGGCCAATGCTGATTTACCATGTGCAGCGATGCGTTGACCTAGTGTTCTCATACCACGAAGAACTAATGCGGCATCATCAGGACTACTGGCTTGACCTAATGCTTCAGGTAATGCACCCACTTTTTTCCATGCTTTTTCATTCGCAACCATAATGCCCATCATCACATCCGAGTGACCGCATAGATACTTCGTTGCAGCGATAACAGAGACATCCGCACCTAATTCTAGTGGGTTGTAAAGCCATGCTGAGCCCCAAGTATTATCAACACCGACAGGAATATTTCTCTCATGAGCAATGCGGCAAATTTCAGGTAAATCGAGCATTTCATAAAGTAATGAGCCAGGTGATTCGACAAAAATAAGTTGTGTATTGTCTTGAATTTTTTGCTCAAAATCAGAGCCATCGGTTTTAAAGAAACTATAAGCAATATTATTAGGCTCAAGAAAAGCTGATGCGATCTTACGAACAGGTTCATACACAGAATCAGCAAATAAAACATGCCCTCCACTACGAGCATATCCCATAATAGTGACTGCGATAGCTGCCAACCCGGTAGGGAACAACTGAGCGCGATAACCTCCTTCTAATTCGGTGACTAATGCTTCAAGAGCAAAGGCTGTTTCGGTACCACGTGCGCCATAGCTTAAAACACGCTCTGTTACACGACGATCACGAACTTCTCGCCAACTTTTAATAGAATCAAAAACGATGGTACTGGCTCTCATTACAGGTGGATTAATTGGACCTGAAGTTTTGATTGCTTGGCGTCCACAGTGTATCAATTTTGTTTGTTTATTTTGTTTCATTATTAATATCTCCAAATATAGAAATAGAGTTCCCCGGTAATTAAATAAAATGATTAATTACTGTTTGTGCTTATTTTGTTTCTATTATTTATAACAAACTTATTTATTTTTAAAATAGCTATTTTCTAAAAATGATGATCTTCCTCTAACTTTTTAGCATTAATTATTCTAATTAAATCTTAAATAACATTTAAGATTCAAAAGTTATAAGCAATAAATAAAGAGTTGTTTATAACTGATTGAATTAATGTTATTTTTTAATTGATTAGAAATATTTGAAATTAGTTTAAAATTATCAAAGTGTTTTTATTGAGATTATATTGCATAAATAAAATAACAATCTAACAAGTCGTTTTATTAAAAAAACGATTTTTTTATTATTCTTTTAACAGGGGAAATAATTATGGGAACCAGCGTTTTTGATTCTGTTTTATTAAAGAATTTATGGTCGACAGAAGAAATGAGAACTATTTTTTCTGATAAAACCAGAATGCAAAATTGGCTTGATTACGAAGCTGCATTAGCGATTGAGCAAGCTGAATTAGGTTTGATCCCAAAAGATGCTGCAAAAGTGATTTCAGACACCGCGAAACTTGAAAAGCTTGATATGGATTATATCTTAGAACAAGTGCGTCTTACACGGCATCCATTAGTGCCAACAATTCGTGGTTTAGAACATGCTTGCCCAGAACATTATGGGGAATATGTTCACTTTGGTCCAACAACACAAGATGTGATTGATACAGGTCTTGTACTACAACTAAAAGAGGCTCACCAGACTTTCTTACGTGATATCAAAGTATTAGGTCGCGCACTGCTATCATTAAGTGAACAACATCGCAACACACCCATGGTTGGACGCACATTGGCATTACAAGCGTTACCAATTACGTTTGGTCATAAAACTGCAATTTGGTTAACTGAATTAGCGCGTCATTATCAACGCCTTAAAGAAATTGAACCCCGCTTATTTGTTGGCAGTGTTGTTGGCGCTGTGGGTACAAAAGCCTCGTTAAGCGATAAAGCGGATGAATTAGAAGCTCGTGTATTAAAACGCTTAGGCTTAGGTGTACCTGAAATATCTTGGCAGCCTGCGCGTGATAGATTCAGCGAATATGGCATGCTAATGGGCTTAATTAGCGGGACTTTAGGTAAAATTGCTAATGAAATCTTACTATTAGCACATAACGAAATTGATGAGTTATCTGAGCCTTTCAGTAAAGGTCAAGTAGGTTCTTCGACCATGCCACATAAACGTAATCCTGCCATTGTTGAAAATGCGGCTTGTGTAAGCAATACCCTGAAAGCGAATCTTTCTGTTTTAACGGATATGATGAAACACCAACATGAGCGTGATGGTGCGATCTGGAAAATGGAATGGAAGATCATGCCTGAAATGTGCCTTATGCTGTCAGTTATCTTCGATAATATGAAAACAGTCATAGGTGGACTGAATGTGCATGTTGAGAAAATGCGCGAAAATATGGATATCCTAGGGGGCTTTATGCTGGCAGAGCGTGTGATGTTTGCTTTATCTGATAAAGCAGGTAAACAAACGGCGCATGAAATTGTGTATGAAGCATCAATGTCTGGGCAAGAAGAAGGTATTACCTTCGTTGAAGCGATTAATCGTGATACCCGTATTCGTGATCACATTACTCAAGAAGAGCTTGATGCACTTTTAGATCCAACGACATATGTGGGTAATGCACCCGCTCAAGTTGATCGTGTTGTCGCACAAACTAAAGCCTCTGGCTGGTTAAATGATTAAGTGACTTGATTACCTCCAACCTTCTTATTATCTAAAAGCCGGTGATATTGCTGGCTTTTTCTTATCTATTTCGAGGTGTTTATGACATTGAGTCAGCAGTTAGCCCAATTTATTACTACAACTCATTTTTCTGATTTACCAGCCCAAGTTGTTAGTCGAGCTAAGATTCATTTATTAGATACATTAGGTGTCGCTCTTGCCGGAACAGTACAACAAAGTGCCATTCAAAGTCGCCAAGGCGTGACTTTTTTACCTGATAGTCAAGGTGATATTCCCATTTGGGGAAGTTCGTTAACAGCAAGTACCACTGTGGCTACATTGACAAATGGTATTGCAGCGCATGCATTAGATTTTGATGATACACACACTGATTCGATTACACATGGTAGTGCGGTATTAACACCGATTGCTTTTGCATTAGGTGAATCTATCGGTGCCTCATCACAAGATATTTTAACGGCGTGGGTGGTTGGCTGGGAAGTTGCAGCAAGAGTAGGCTTAGCAAGTCATAGTGGATTTCATCAGCGCGGTTTTCATGCCACAGCCATTGCGGGGATTTTTGGTGCAACCGCTTGTGCCGCGTCATTGTTAAAATTGACACCAGAGCAAACTGTGAATGCATTAGGATTAACAGGAAGCCAAGCAGGAGGCGTTGCGGAATACCTTACCAATAGCTCATCTTCTAAATGCTTTCATGCAGGATGGGCTGCACAATCAGGTATTATCGCAGCATCATTAGCAAAAGGGGGGATGACAGGCCCTGAAACAATATTTGAAGGTCGTTATAGCCTTTATCAAACACATGGTATTCGAGAGCAAGCGCAACCAGAGCAAGTGGCATTAGGATTAGGTGAAACATGGGAATTTTTAAATGTTTCTATTAAACCTTATCCAGTATGTCATTTTGCTCATGCAACGGTTGATTGCGGACGTCAATTGCTGAAAAAAGGGATCACGATTGATGATATCGATAATGTAGAGTGCGTTGTCGACCCAGTAGCCGCCGCCTTGATTTGTGAACCACCTGAAACAAAATGGGCGCCTCAAACAGCTTATGGTGCCAAATTTAGTTTGCCATGGTTATTTGCTGCGGGCTTTTTAGATAATGCTTTAACGTTATCTTCATTATTACCTGAAAACCTACAACGGGAAGATATTCAATCGTTAGCGAAACGTGTAAGTTATCGCTATCCCGAAAAAGGGGAAATTCCATTTCCTACTTATTTTCCGGGATTAATTTTCGTGACATTAAAAAATGGCGAGAAGATCACGGAGAGATTAGATATTCAGTATGGTAATTCGAAAAATCCAATGACAGATAAAGATGTCATCAGTAAGTTTTATGATAATGCATCTTTGGTAATAGAAACTGAACAATCGGCACAATTAGTTGAAAAAATACTGCATTTCGATAATGTCACTATTTCAGAAATAACACAATTATTACGTATTAAAGAAAGAGAAAGTTAAGCTGAAATAATACAAGCAAGATGGTTGTGGAAAGAAGGATTGGTGTTTCTACCAATCCTTTCTTTATTGCCTTGCACACATAAATTCAGATGTACACACTGTGTTTTCTCCGATTTTTACCGTACCTGAAAAGCTAACAATAGTACGTCGTTGTCGGCGAAATTGGATTTCAATAAGTAGTTGATCGCCTGCTTTTACCACATCATAAAAGCGTGCATTCTTTATGCTGGCAAAATAACATTGCTGATCTTTCTCCATAGGTGAAAGATAGTAATGTGCAAGAATACCCGAAGCTTGAGCCATGCTTTCAAGTAGTAATAAAGGTGGATAAAACTCGCCAAAAACAACGGTGTCATTGGTAGTGATATTTTTAATGGCCGCTAATCTACCAAGGGTAAGTTCAGCTGGCTCAGAAATAACACGATCAATTAATAAGAATGGATAACGATGAGGCAATATTTCCATTATTTCACTGACGGAAATGGGCATGTATTCTCTCCTCGTTACAGTGATAGGATAAACTCGGTTTTACAACAGCGGCGGTTATTATTTCATTCTTATTCAATATCGTACAGTATTGGCTTATCTTTTGGGTGGAAATTTGCGTTAAATAGATAACAAAGACCAGAATAGGAAAAATCCAGCCTTTGTTATTTCTAAATTAAGAACAGCTTATTAATTAAGACGAGCAATAATTTGACGTAGATCGTTCATTGCTGCTTCATTTAGAGGCTCTTGCGGTAAAATAGGTGAGCCTACTTCAAAGCCTTGAATATTTAGGGATGCTTTAATACATGATGCGAGTGAGTATTTTGTAAATGCTTCATTGATTTGCCACACCTCTTTTTGTTTTACTAATGCCGTATCAAAGTCGCCTTTCGTTGCGAGCTCATACAGTTCAACACATTGTTTGGGTAATACACAAGCAGGACCCGCCATCCAACCTACACCGCCAAGTTTTAATACTAACAAGGGAATATGCGCTGAAGCACTAAAGATTTTAACGCGTTCACCAAACGTATTGATCATGGTGAGTAAGCGACCTGTATTGCTTGAAGCATCTTTAATATATTCGATATTGGGAATATAACTAAGTTCATTGAATAAAGAGATAGGAAGAACATCGCCCAACAATCCCGGATTGGTATAAATGGTCATCGATTTTTCAGGAAATGCTTCTGCGATGGTTTGGAAATAACCCGCTTGAGCCGTTTCGCTTAACGGGTACATTTTTTGTGAAATCAATACCATGCCATCAACGCCTAATTGAGCATATTGCTCAGCTTGATGACAAGCATCTGCGGTTGAAAAACTGGCGACACCGGCGATAACAGGAATACGTCCTGCGGTTTGATCAACAGTAATACGGACAATTTCATTGCGCTGTGCTTGAGAAAGGTAAGCGTATTCGCCAGTGCTACCTAATGGGCTTAAGCCATGAACACCGCTTGAGATTAGATGCTCAACCAAGCGGCGTAACGAGGCTTCAAGGATAGTCCCTTTTGTTTGATCAACAGGCGAAACAAGGTAAGGAAAAATGCCATGGAATTGGGTCATAATCGGTGTCCTGTTTTAATTTTGATGTGTTATTGCAATGGTTTATTTATTTTGGTTATTCTTGTTGAAGTGTTATATCAGCGTGATTAATGACTTCATTTTGTTCGTTTTTTAATGAATCAAACAGTATTTGGGCTGCTTTCCCTGGGCTATTGGCATTGAGATACAGGTTATAACTAATTGCGGGTAAAGCAGGTAAGCCTTCTTTTTCACCTAAAATGCGCAAATCATCACCTGAAAGCTCAATTGAACGCGCCATAATGCCTAAGCCTGCACGTACTGCGGCTCTGGCACCTGAAAGGGTTGTAGCCACATAAGCGATCCGCCAACGAATACCTTGTTGATCAAGATGATTTATCATCATATCGCGGTATGTGCTGGGTTCATCTAAGACGACTAATGGTAGGGGTTCATCGAGATCAAATCTGAAGTGTTTTCCGCAATACCATAAAGAGGGGGAAACACGTAATACAATTTTGGGATAACCCACATGTTCTTCGGTCGAAATGGCTAAATCAAGTTCGTTATTTTCTAACATTGCCATTAAAAATGGACTACGTTTAACAATAATTTCCATGATCAAGCGAGGATAGGCGCCAGAAAAACGGGCGAGAAGATCAGGTAAAATCGTGTTTGCCGTATCATCAGGAGAACCAATTTTTAAAATTCCATCAATTTCTTCATGCATCAATGAAAGGCACGCTTCATCATTCAGACGTAAAATACGGCGAGCGTAGTTAAGCAGTTGTGTACCGGCTTCTGTCAGTGTTTTATTTCGGCCTTGGCGAGCAAACAACTCTTTTCCTATCAGTGATTCAAGCCGTTGCATTTGCTGGCTTACAGCAGATTGTGTACGACACACAGATTCAGCGGCTGCTGCAAAGGTATTTCCATCGACAACAGCAACAAAGGTTCGGAGTAAATCAAGTTCTAAGTTAAAAATAGGGCGCTTTGCAGAAGTCATTATAGATGTCTCTTAATGGGTGTTGTGTTTAATAAAAACAATAAATCATATTTTTTATAAGACTCTTTTAGAGATTACGTAATGAATACTCATATTATGAAGAGTTGAATTAATAATCTATAACAAAGCTCAATAATTTCGAGGTGTTATCCATTCTTTAATGAAAAAGTAGAACAAATGAAGGTAACTACTGATTTTTATACAGTATTATGAGACAATGACGCCTTTCTTAAAATCAGTTACAGAGTGGTTATGTCCCTTTCTCAATCCGTTAAAAATCAAATAAGTCAGTGGTATAAAGCCTTACCAGAGCATATTGAAGGGTTTATTCCTCGGGCGCCACAGCGTGAAATGATCGCTGAGGTGGCGAAGACTTTTTCTGATGAAATGGGGCGCCATTTAGTGATAGAAGCCCCGACTGGCGTAGGTAAAACGCTCTCTTATCTTATTCCAGGTATTGCCATTAGCCGTGATGAGAAAAAGCCACTAATAATCAGTACAGCAAATGTGGCTCTGCAAGATCAAATCTATAGCAAAGATCTGCCCTTACTTAAAAAAATCATTCCTGATCTTACGTTTACGGGGGCTTTTGGCCGTGGGCGTTACTTATGCCCTCGCAATTTAGAGGCAATTTGTGCAACAGAAGGTGAGCAAATTGACTTAATGTTTTTGCTTGAAGATAAAGTTGATGTTGCGACGAGTGCAGAAAGAGAAATTTGCCACGAACTCAAAAATGATTTCACTCACTTTGGTTGGGATGGTTTACGTGATCACCATAAACGTGCGCTAACAGACAATTTATGGCGTAAAATTAGCACGGATAAAATGAATTGCTTAGGGCGCAATTGCCAATATTATCATCGCTGTCCTTTCTTTATTGCACGTCGTGAAATTGATGAAGTCGATGTGGTTATTACCAATCACGCTTTAGTGATGGCAGCAATGGAAAGTGAATCTGTGTTACCTGATGCTAAAAATCTGCTGTTGGTTCTTGATGAGGGGCATCATATTCCTGACGTTGCGCGAGATGCACTTGAAGTCGAAGGGGAAATAACCTTAGCCTCCCTTAATAACCAGCTTGATAATATCACGCGCCATGTTAGCCAGTATTTAGCGCAATTTATTCCTGTACGTCCTCCTAAATTGGCAGATCCTATTCGTTTTGATGCTCATATCGCTAAGTTACGTGAAGCTTATCAAGAGGTTGATACGTTCACGCGCGCACTATTACCAGAACGCAGTGAACAAGATGAATATCTCTTTCCGTTAGGTGAATTACCTGAACAACTTCTGTTAAGTTGCCAGACCCTATTTAAGTTAACGGATGGTTTAAAAATGCTGGGCGAAGCTATTTTAAACGATTTAACAGAACGCACAGCGAAAGAAGATGTTGTGCGTTTACATCGTGCCATTTTAACGACCAGTAGAATGGTGGGATATTTAGAAAATATGGCGAAACTTTGGCGCTTAGCCACACTAGATCAAACCTCTAAAGCGCCTGTATCTAAATGGCTAACTCGCCGTTATGATAAAAAGCAGTCTCATCTCTATTTTCATTGCGCAGGAATTCGTGTTAGCGAACAATTGACACAATTATTATGGAAAAATATCCCACATGTGGTTATCACATCTGCGACATTACGCTCGTTAAATAGCTATTCTCGCATTCAAGAATTAACGGGATTAAGTGAACATTTCGATGATCGCTTTATTACGTTGTCTTCGCCTTTTGAACATAAAGAGCAGGGTAGATTAGTTATTCCTAAAATGCGTTATGAACCGACGATAAGCCATGAACGTGAACATTTAAAAGAGATGGCACGGTATTTTCGACACAGCATGGAAGAGGATAACCACCGAGGTCAGTTAGTTTTATTTAGTAGCCAACGGGCAATGGAAGGCTTCTTAGAAGAAGTGAAAGATTTGCGTTTATGCTTATTAGTGCAAGGCGATCAGCCTCGCTATCGATTAGTTGAAACACATTGTAAGCGTATTGATGCGGGCGATAATAGTGTGTTGATAGGCTTGCAATCTTTTGCTGAAGGGCTCGATTTAAAAGGGGATTATTTAACACAGGTACATATTCATAAAATTGCTTTTCCGCCCGTGACAGATCCAGTGATTGTGACAGAAGGCGAATGGCTTAAATCTCTAAAACGTTATCCTTTTGAAGTGCAAAGTTTGCCAAGTGCATCATTTAATTTAATTCAGCAAGTTGGGCGCCTTATTCGTAGTCATCATTGCCACGGTGAAATTATTATTTATGACAGGCGTTTATTAACAAAAAACTACGGTTCACGCTTATTAACGGCGTTACCTATATTTCCTATTTATCAACCTGATATGCCCAAAGGGAAAGATAAATAAAAAAGACTACCTAAAGAAAAAGAGGTAGCCTTTTAACGTCATCATGGTCATTCATATTAAGAATTAGTTCTCAATATTAGCTTCAATAAACCATAAGAATTTATCGAGATCACGCGATGCGGCAGTAAACATATCTGCGGTATCTTCGTCTTCAACTTCGTCAATAGCTTTACGAATATCATTAGCAACAACGGCATAACGATCAGCCAGTGCTTTTAGGTGATCTTGCACATCATGGATATCCAGAGGATAAGCTTTTAATGGTGTTTTCTTACTCACCACTTGTGCAGTACCTAATACAGTGCCACCTAATTGAACAACACGCTCTGCAAATTCATCGGTGTGCTGATTAATGGTATCGCGGAAGCCGTCAACCATTTCATGAACAGAAATAAAGTTTCTGCCACGCATATTCCAGTGCGCTTGTTTTGTGATGAGAGATAGGTCGATAAACTGTGTCACCATCTGTTGCAGTAATTCGATTGCGTGCAGTTTTACGCTGTCATCGAGGCTATTACGGGTATAAAGCAGAGTTGAAGGTGTGGATTTGACTAATTTAGCAGTACTCATAATCGTTCTCCCTAAATAATTAATAACTCAATATCTCAATTTCTGTTAATAATGATAGTGAATTATTAATGGTTAGTCTTATCGATTGATACTATTAAATTGATAGGTCATCTATTTAAAAAACTTAATCTATCGAAATAGTCTATTTAGAGTAAGACAATGAGCGTAAAATAGCAATGATAGGTCAGTAAAGTTATTATTTAATAAGTAAAAAAGGATCAAAAGATCCTTTTTAAATAAATATTTATTTCTTATAAAAAATACAGTTAAATAGTTATTTAACCTCTTCAATTTTGGTTTTACTTTTCATTGTCGTTGTTGAGCCAATAGACGCTAAAACAATAAAGGCTAAGGCAACCCATTGTATTAGTGTCAGATGTTCATGTAAGAAAATAATACCAATAAAAGCGCCCATACAAGGTTCTAAACTCATTAACGTACCAAATGTTTTAGCGGGTAAGCGGGTAAGTGCGACCATTTCTAAGGTATAAGGAAATGCAGTCGATAAAATCGCAATGGCTAAAGCGATAGGTAAAATAGACCAGCTAAACATAATATCTGGACTACTTTGTAACATACCAATAGGAACGAAAATAAAGGCAGCAATTAATGAACCAACAGAGACGGTTGCGGCACCATAGCCTTTTCCTGCACGTTGTCCGAATACAATATATAATGCCCAACCTACACCTGCCCCCAACGCATAAAGCATACCCAGCGGATCAAGACCATCATGGATATTATCGCCAATAGGCAGTAATAAGCCTAAACCAGCAATCACTAAAATTATCCATAAAAAGTCAATGGCTCTACGTGATGAAAACATAGCAACCGCTAAAGGGCCGGTAAACTCTAGTGCAACCGCAATACCTAATGGAATTGTTTCAAGTGCAAGGTAGAAAAGGTAATTCATAGCACCTAACGATAAGCCATATAAAAAGAGTGGCATTATCGATTCACGAGTCAATTTAAGTCGCCATGGCTTAAAGATAAAAAAGAGGATCAATGTACCCAGTAATAGACGTAACGCTGTTACAGCAGGGGCGCCGATAACAGGAAATAGGGTTTTAGCAAGGGATGCGCCGCTTTGAATTGAAAGCATGGAGAGAAGCAAAAGAAGCACAGGGTAAAACACCTGTAATTTAGCTGAGTGTCTGGCTGACAACATCCTATAAAACCTCGTCAATAATCAATCGTATGTGTTCTCTGTTTGCAGATAACAAAGGATCGCATAATATAAAATAAAATTACTTATTTTAATATAGCTATTTATTAATAAATGTTTTTTATTTTAATTCGATTGAGTGAAACTAGCTAAAATATAAATTAAGTTATTTTTAATAAAATAAAAAATAACTTCTTACAAGTATAAGTATTAATAATGATTAAATATATATATGCGATAAAAAGTGTAAAAACATTTTTTTTAACCTTTTTTATTAAAAGTACCTTCAGTATAATTTCAAGCTCGTTTTAACTAGCTAAAAGAGAATAAAAAATGAGTAAAATAAAATCTATCGCAGTGTATTGTGGTTCTAGTTTAGGGGCTTCACCTATTTATAAAGAACAAGCAATTATTTTTGCTAAAGAGCTGGTTAAACGCAATATTACCTTAGTTTATGGTGGCGCCAGTGTTGGTATTATGGGCGCACTTGCTGATACGGTATTAGCCGAAGGCGGAAAGGTGATTGGTGTTATTCCTACCTTATTAGAAGGGCGTGAAATTTCACATAAAAATCTGACCGAACTGCATGTTGTTGAAACAATGCATCAGCGTAAAAGTAAAATGATCGAATTAGCTGAAGGTTTTGTCGCTTTACCTGGTGGTTTTGGTACATTAGAAGAATTTAGTGAAGTTTTTACGTGGAGCCAAATTGGTTTGCATCAGAAACCATTAGGCTTACTTAATATCAACCAGTTTTATTCTCCATTATTAATGATGATTGATAAAATGGCTGATGAACAATTTTTACATGAAAAATACCGCAATATGGCGATTGTGGAACAATGTCCTATTCAACTTTTAGATAAATTTGAAACGTATATTGCGCCTCCTGTAAAAACCTACAACAAATAAAGGTATAAAATGATAATAATAAGAAAAGCAATTTTGTCTGATGTAGAAGAAATTAATACGCTTTACACTTATTTATTTAATGAAATGGCTAACTTACAACCCGATCGATTAAAACCGGGTAAACAAGATGAAGCCTTTATTATTAATGGAATTAAAAATAATAAGTTTCATCTTTTAGTTGCCGATTTAGACGGTAAAGTGGTTGGATTTAGCATAGCGCAAATTCAAGAAACACCCCTGTTTAATTGCTTGGTTCAACGTAAATATGCGTATATTTATGATATTGTTGTCGCTCCTTCTGCTCGTAGCCAAGGCGTAGGTCGTTTATTATTAACCGCGATGAAAGAGTGGGCGAAATCAGAAAAAATGACGCATCTTGAGTTATCTGTATTAGCTGAAAATGGTGCGGCTAAACGTTTTTACGAACGTGAAGGATTAAAAGAAGTGAGCACAGTCATGGGGATCACTTTATAGCAGATTAAATTGACGTTAATTTTCTCTAATTAAATAAAAATAAACCCGCTTTAAGGCGGGTTTATTAATTATATTATTCAGCTAAATTGTGGGTTTCCCCGCAATGATCGTACACAATACCCTGACATTTTCAACATCTTCTGTCGGTATTTCAAACAAGTTTCTATCTAATACAATAAAATCGGCAAACTTTCCGACTTCGAGTGATCCAATTTGAGTGTCCATATCCAAAGCTTCTGCTGCATTAATGGTGGCTGCACGTAAGACTTCCACTAATGTCAGATTACGATCGTTATCAAGACGAGGACTTGTTGCCTCTTTTTGGCGAGTCATTGCGACTTTAAAATCATACCATTCATTAAGCGGATCAATTGGCCAATCGCTACCAAAAGCCACAGTGACGCCAGCATCAATAAATTTTCCAGCAGTTTCTAAATAGTTGCAGCGAGATTTACCTAACATTTCAATATCTTTTTCGATGTTATTTTGATCAACCGCCGCCCATTGAAATGAAAGAAAAGGATAGGTGTTTAGTTGTGCGAAACGCGCATAATCTTTTTCACACATCAATTCATTATGCGCAAGCCCTGGTCTAATGTCTTTTTCAGGTAAGGCGTTACGCATTTCACTAATAGCATCAAGGGCCGTACTAATTGCACCTTCAGCAACCGTATGAATATGAGGGTGATAGCCCGCACGAGCAATTTCTGTGACTAACGGTGTTAAAATTTCAGGAGAGAAATAGAGATCACCAATATGTTCAGAATCTTGCCAATGTGGTGTGTCATCAGTGCCAACATTAATACGATAAGGTGAGTGTAAGCGCGCTGTCATAATCGGCGCTTGTAATACACCATCAAGGAAAAGTTTGATATGGCGGATCGCAACACTGGGTTGTGCTCCATTGCTGATTTGATGCCATTGTGAAAAGCGAGTAGTAGCATGGCGTACCGCGTTTGGAATATCTTCAATACAAGGTACATCATCTGGGGTGATTTCAACGGCATTCTCTACGCGAAGAGTCAGTTCGCCTGCTTTTCTTAATGTATTAAAGGCTCGTAATTGAGGCTCACCTACTCGTGCATCCATAATAGTGGTTACGCCTTGTTCATTTAATAATTTTTGAACATGGCGAGCTATCTGTAAATTTTGAGCTTCAGTCAGTGGCGGTAAGCTGTCAATGGCTTGCATTGCTGGCGCATCTTCAAGAATACCAATCGGTGTTCTATCACCATCACGTTCAATGTTTCCATCAGGTGGATCGGGTGTTTCTGCCGTGATATTTAATCGTTCTAAAGCGCGAGAATTTGCAAGTACACTATGGCAATCGCTAGAAAAGAGCAAAATAGGGCGAGCGGTGTTTAAGGTATCAAGGTGATAACGTGTCATCTGCACACCTTCTGGTTGCATGCCTTCACGATACCATGCAGAGACTTTTAACCATTCGGTATCATTATCAATAAAGTTTTCATCAAGGTATTCTTGAATGCGCGATAAAATGTCATCAATAGAGAGTGATTGATAATCCAGATGGCACCCTGCTAACGTTGCACCTCCCCAAAATGGGTGCATATGCGCATCAATAATGCCCGGCATGACCATGCTTCCCTGTAAATCAATCTGCTTAGTGCTTTCATCACAGTAAGAAAGTAACCCTTCTTTTTTTCCTGAAGCAATAATGACACCTTGGCTGATCGCGATAGCGTCAACAATATTGTTATGATGATCAGCGGTATAAATAAGTCCGTTGTAATAGAGAGTGTCTGCAATTTGAAATGTCATTCTTCTACCTTGTATTGCTTTTTTAGCACATAGAGCGCGTGCTTAAATGATTATTTTGCTTATAGGGCATCCTGTTGCGTTTTGACGCGGGCGATAATATTTTGAAAATATGCCGTAAATAATTAATCAATATAAAACAGGTATGTATAAGAGTACAACTTACTTTTATTAATGTTTCTAATTTTATTATTTAATTTATTTAAATAAGCTAAAATAATTTAGACTTATAAACTAATGTTAAAAATATTCTAATTGAAATGAAATAAATACAATAACTTTATAATTAATTATGAGGTTGTTATTTATATTTTATGTAAGTTATTTTATATAAAAACATCCAATTAAAATTGTTTTATAATTTAACATGGTACTTTTAAATTATATTTTTACTTGTTTGAATAATTTATTTATATAATGGGTTTTATAGAGTGTTTTTTATTGTGTGAATGAGATTTTATTACTATCTAATTATTTTAAAATTAAATAATTTAAATTTATTTAATTTTTACAAGGAAGGAGTTTGTAATGAAACTGGCAGTAATTGGTTATGGGAGTATTGTATTAAAAGAACATTTACCTGCAATGATTTTATTAGGTGTTAAAATTCATGCTTTGTGTGATATATCTTCAGATAATATTAATCAAGCTAAAAAAAATCCTTAATTATGAAATTCCAATCTATTCTTGCTATAAAATGCTAATAGAGAATATTCAACCTGATACGTTGATTATTGCTTTACCTCATAATTTATATTATGAAATATTAAAATATTGTAGTAAATACCCTTTGAAAATAATAAAAGAAAAACCATTCGCGCTTAATTTAACGCAAGCGAAATTATTTAGTGACTTTTCTCGTGGAAATAATTTTAAAATATTTACAGTTTGTCAAAAGAGATATACACCATCTTATGAATTACTTAAAAAAGAAATGGATAAGTCAGGCGATAAAATTTCTCAAATAATGATTAATTATATCATTTCAAGTAAAAATCCTAATTCAAATTGGAGAAGCGAATTTTTAACCTCTGGCGGTGGCGTTTGGTTAGATATGGGATATCATGTTGTTGATATTATAAATTAT
Organism: Proteus vulgaris; assembly: GCF_033708015.1. Lineage (NCBI taxonomy): Bacteria > Pseudomonadati > Pseudomonadota > Gammaproteobacteria > Enterobacterales > Morganellaceae > Proteus > Proteus vulgaris. Next base: position 1,267,156 of record NZ_CP137920.1, read on the forward strand.
TTATTGAATGGTGAGAAGATTACTATTAATTATGCAAAATTAATAAACTCATCAGAAGGAGAATATAACGTTGATGATATTGCTTTTGCTGAGTTTGAATGTGCTGGGGTAACTATTTTTGCCAATATTTCATGTGTAGGAATGGAAAAAACTGAAGATATTATTGCCTATGGGAGAAATAGAATATTTCATGCCAATAAAGAAGGTGTCACTATTAAAAATAAAAAACAAAAGGTAATTAATTTTTATAAATCAGAACCAATATCACCTTTTATCAGGATGTATCAAAGTTTTCTTTTTGATGGTGGTGAGGCAGGTTTTGAAAAAAATTTAAATAATTCAATATCTATAATGCATGTTTTAGAACAAGCAGTAAAAAAAAGTAATTTTAATAGAACTATATAAATGAGATATCTAACTATGAATTCAAATTACTCTAAATTCTTACATCCCCAAATTTCTGATGAAATAAAAGAGAGTGTGCAAAACCAACTTATTGAGGATATCTCCATTTATGATAATGGTGGTATTTATGAACGGGTTGAAAATGAGTTCAAAAGAAAATTTAATGTAGAAAATGCTGTTGCAGTAAATTCTGGAACAACAGCTCTATTTTCTATGTTCTACGGTGCTGGAATTACTCATGGTGATGAAGTTATTGTTCCTAGTTATACTTTTTTTGCAACTTGTGCGCCCCTTCATCAACTGGGAGCAGAATTGAAATTTGCTGATTGTGGAGATAATGGCAATGTTGATCCTAAGGCTGTAGAAGTTTTAATTACTAGTAAGACAAAAGCTGTAGTGATAACCCATATGTGGGGTATTCCATGTGATATGGATGAGCTTATAGATATTTGCAAACGCAATAGTTTGCTTCTTCTGGAAGATAGTTCACATGCACATGGTGCAATGTGGGACGACAAGATAATTGGTAGCTTTTCTGATGGTTCGGCATGGAGTTTTCAAGGTAAGAAGATCCTGACTTCTGGTGAAGGTGGTTTTTTCGCAACTAAACATCGCAGAATATATGAGAGAGCTATCCTAATTGGGCATTTTAATAAACGTGCAAAAAAAGAAGTTCATAATGAGGATTTAAAAGATTTTGCTATTACTGGTACTGGGTTGAATTTACGAATGCACCCATTAGGAGCGGCCATTGTTATGCCTCAAATGGCTCACTTTGAACAAATAATGGAAGAAAAGCGAGAAACGGCAATGTTAATGAAAAAAGGTATTGAGTCTATCAATGGCTTAAAAATAGTCCGTATTCCTGACAAAGCTAATCCTGCTTGGTACGCATTACCTATCATATTTGATAAAACTCAATTTACAATTGAACTCCATGATTTTGTTAAAAAATTAAATGAATTTGGTGCTGTAGAGGCTGATATTCCGGGAACAACTTGCCCACTTAATAATTATTTTTTATTTCACTCTCCACAGAAGATATCTCAAAGTTATTGTAAAAAAGTACGCATTCAAAAATGTCATTTCGAGAATGCCATTAAATTTCATAATAGTATGTTCAAATTAGATGTTTGGTATGGTGAAGAACGCTACAATTTTATTGATAACTATTTATCCATTATTAGAACTGTTGCGGAGTTATATAAAAAATGATTGAGCCTTTAGTTCCTTATAACATATTAAATTCTTTGGATAAATATGATCGTATCGTAGTTGGTGGTATCATTAAAGTTGATGACATAAACGATAAAGTACTTTTTCTAAAACGTTCTCAGCATGAGTTTATGCCTAATGTTTGGGAAATACCTTCAGGTGGTATTGAAGAGGGAGAATCCATGCTTCAAGCACTTAAACGAGAAATAAAAGAAGAAACAAATCTAGATATTTTAGATGTTGAGAAATTTGTCAGTGCCGTTGATTATCTTGCCGGTGAAGCTAAATGCCTACAACTAAACTTTAATGTACGTTGTTCTGGGAATGTGAAACTAAGTGATGAACACTCTGAATTTATCTTTTCAAGATTAGATACTTTCTTGAGTAATTTAGATGAGTTTATGCTTAAGATAATTACATTAGGGTGAATACCGCTATTTTTAAAAGGCGGTAAGGTAAGTTTAAAGAGGTAAAACTTACCTTATCTAGAGGATAGAAAATGGTTAGTTGTCGGGTAAATTAGCTGAGCACACTTCACAATGTGGATTTTTAGGTAATTTGAACTCACGAAATTGCATTCGCATTGCATCAAACATCAATACTTTACCCTGTAAATTTTCACCGTAGCCAGTCAGTAATTTAATGGCTTCAACCGCTTGTAATGTACCAATAGTACCCACAACAGGTGCCATTATCCCTGCTTCAACACAACTTAAAGCGTTATCGCCAAAAAGATGGCTTAGGCAACGATAGCACGGTTCGTCATCTTGGTAAGTGAATACGCTGATTTGGCCTTCCATTCGAATAGCTGCACCCGATACAAGCGGTTTTTTCTGATGAAAGCAGAGGCGATTAAGTTGCTCACGTACTGTCACATTATCCGTACAGTCCATGACGATATTATGTTGACTAATCAGTTTATCTAAAGCCTGATCTTCAAGTAATGCATCAACGGTTTCTATCGTAACATGAGGATTAATTGCTTCTAATGTTGCTTTTGCAGAGAGGACTTTTGGTTGACCGATCGTGGTGTCGCGATGAAGGATTTGGCGCTGAAGATTAGAAAGGGAAACCGTATCAAAATCTAATAATGTGAGTTTTCCTACCCCTGCGGCTGTCAGATATTGCGAAGCGCTACATCCTAAGCCACCCGCACCAACAATGAGTACAGAGGCACTTTTCAGCGCCTCTTGACCATCAAAATCAAAACCTCTTAATACAATCTGGCGATTGTAGCGTAGCGTTTCTTCATCCGTTAATTCAATACTCATAAAAACTATTCACTTTTTAACAGAGAATTAAATAGCTCGATTGTGACCGTTTCACCCGCAGACACTTTACCACGTTCACGTTCTAAGACGATAAAACAGTTAGCGACACTAAAGGAGCTGTAAACGTGTGAACCTTGGTGACCTGAGGTGTCTACTTGCCATACACCTTCTGCATTAATACTGGCGATACCACGTTGAAAATCAAGACGACCTACTGATTTTTTCAATGATGATTGTGCAATGGCTTGGAAACGTTGCGGTGCTTTCCAATGGCTAAAGCCTGATAGACGTGCAATTAAAGGCTGAACTAATTGATAGAATGTCACGGTTGCTGAGACAGGATTGCCCGGTAAACCGCAGAACCATGCATGATGTAATCGACCAAAGGCAAACGGTTTTCCCGGTTTAATGGCAAGCTTCCAAAAACCAATCTCACCCATTTCATCAAGAATTTGTTTAGTGTAATCGGCTTCACCCACAGAAACCCCACCACTACTGATCACTAAGTCTGCTTCTTGATCAGCCTTTTTAAAGGTTTCACGTAGTTTTTCTGGTGAATCAGGAACAACACCTAAATCTAAAACGTCACATCCTAGTTTTTCAAGCATTAAACGTACCGCAAAGCGGTTGGTATCATAAATCTGACCGGCTTTTAATGGTTGTCCGATGGTTTGTAATTCATCACCTGTTGAGAAAACAGCCACTTTTAAACGGCGATAGACTTGTACTGTTGCGACGCCTAAAGACGCAATTAACGGTAATTGCGCTGTTGAAAGTTTAGTACCTGCGGGCAATACAATGTCGTTTTCTTTAATATCTTCACCAATACGGCGAATATTCTGGCCTTTCTTTGCTGGCTGTAAAAAACGAACCCCATGTTCAGTTACTTCAGCGTCTTCTTGCATAATCACGGTATCAACACCTGCAGGAACCATAGCTCCTGTCATAATGCGTACACATTGTCCCGCGGGGAGTTCTCCCTCAAAAGGAATACCCGCGAACGATTTACCGGCAATAGGCAGTGGAGTTTGAGCGTCTAAGTCAGCGTAACGTAGCCCGTAACCATCCATTGCCGAATTATCAAAAGGCGGAACATTCAGTGGCGATGTAATATCTTCACTTAGAATATAATCTGCAGCGTTATTTAATGGAATGTTAAGGGTATTCGTAATTGCCAGCGGTTTTTCAAGTAGTTTTTCTAGCGCTTCATCAAGAGATAATAAACCGCTAACGTGACATTGACTCATCATATACTCCAAGATCTATCGAAATGTTCTGTTTTATTTCATGATACTAATCTATCACGATGAACATCATCATGTCAGAGATCATCTTGTGAATAGAAAGAAATGAAACTTCTTATTGCAAAAATGTTAACTGATTGAGGTTAATGTGTTGCTTGTTCTGTTATTAATAAGCAGCATATTGAAAATGATAAAACAAAATAATGGATATCCATGAATACTTCAAATCACCCAAGTCATTCAGCACAAGCTTTTCATATCGCTTTTAGTGGGTTTCTTGCTTTAGTGGTTGCAATGGGAATAGGGCGCTTTACATTTACCCCACAAGTGCCGTTGATGATTGCAGAACATCAATTAACGCTGACAACGGCGGGAATTGTGGCTGCATTTAATTACCTTGGTTATCTTGCTGGCTCTTATGATGCGATGAAAGCTGTTAAAGGTGTGGGATATCGTTTGTGGGCGGGACTTTGGGGGGCGGTGATAATCACGCTGTTGTCTGCTTTTTTAAATGATGCATTTACACATAGCATTGCACGTTTTTTTATTGGTTGGGCAAGTGGTTGGACATTAGTACTGGTGGCTTCATGGGCAAATGAGTTACTTGCTCGCCTTAATCGACCTGCATTAAGTGTGGCCGTTTATGCAGGAACAGGCGTCGGTATCTTGATTAGCGGTATTCTTGCTGTATTCATTATGAAATGGCAAATGAGTGCGACAGCAGGGTGGTTAATTTATGGTTCTCTTGCTTTTATTTGTGCCATATATGTAAGTTATCATCTTCCAAAGCCTTGGACAATGAATAGGGAAGAAGTCAACGTTGCTCCTTTAACGCTTACGCCTGCGATGAAAAAGCTGATTTGGGGTTATACTTTTGCCGGATTTGGCTATATTTTACCCGCTACATTTCTTTCTCAAATGGCGGCAGAGCGGTTTCCGGGGAGCTTAATTGCGCAATTTGTTTGGCCTGTCTTTGGTGCTTCTGCGGCATTATGTATTGGGATTGCTATTTTAACACGTAATGTATTAAACACGCAGTTACGCTTAGCCATTACGCTTTGGTTACAAGCATTAGGTATTTTGATTGCAGAGTGGATCCCTACAATAACAGGGCTTGCGATTGGTGCTTTCTTAATTGGTGGCGGTCTTATGTGCGCTGTACAACTTGCTTTTTTACGAGGCAAAGAATTAGCCCCTGATCATGGGCGCTATATGGCGGGTTTACTCACCACTTTTTATGCTATCGGACAATTAGTTGGTCCTGTTATTTCTTCACTTTCAACAGCATTGACGGGAAAATTAGAACCCGCACTTTATGTGGCATTTATTGTGTTGATTATAGGCGGATTTTTAGTGTGCTTAAAAGAAAAAACGGATCAGTAAACTAAAAATAGCGCATACAAAAATGCAATAATCTCATAACGAAAAATGCGGTATTGCTGGATAATGTGATTGAGGTCATCTAAAGTGTAAGCTGTTGTTGCTAAGTGCGATAACAGTTACTTAATTAATGTGTTTATCGGAGAGTCCAATGTCATCATTAAGTAAAGAGGCGCAATGGGTGCATGCTGCGTTAGTTGAACGCGGTTTGGAAACGCCTCTTCGTGAACCTAAGCTCTCTCCAAGTGAGAGCAAACAGCAAATTGAACATCATATGACAGAAGTGATGAAGCTGTTAAATCTGGATTTAAGCGACGATAGTTTAGCTGAAACACCTCGCCGTATCGCTAAAATGTATGTTGATGAAATTTTCTCAGGGTTGGATTACCACAACTTCCCAAAAATCACGCTAATTGAAAATAAAATGCAAGTTGATGAAATGGTGACAGTGCGAGATATCACATTAACAAGTACTTGCGAACATCACTTTGTCACTATTGATGGTAAAGCGACTGTGGCTTATATCCCGAAAGATAAAGTAATTGGGTTATCTAAAATCAATCGTATTGTGCAATTCTTTGCTCAACGCCCCCAAGTACAAGAACGCTTAACACAGCAAATTCTGATTGCATTACAAACGTTACTAGGTACAAAAAATGTGGCTGTTTCTATTGATGCCGTTCACTATTGTGTTAAAGCGCGTGGCATTCGTGATGCAACGAGTGCTACCACAACAACATCGTTAGGTGGGTTATTTAAATCGAGTCAAAATACGCGTCAGGAGTTTTTGCGCGCTGTTCGTCATCTTTGAGATTTTAAATAAACATGAATGAATCGTCTCATCAACGTATCGAAGCACTTGATGCGTTGAGAGGAATGGCGATCCTTGGCATTCTATTACTCAATATTTCAGGTTTTGCATTATTAAGAGTGGCTTCATTTAACCCCTTACATTCGGGAGAAGCCTCTTTTGGTGAGCGTATAACATGGATGGCATTAAATCTGTTTGCTCAAGGGAAATTCCTCTTTATTTTTGCGCTACTATTTGGTGGTACGCTTTATCTCCTTTTATATAAAGGAACTCGTTTTAATTTATCGCGACTCGTTGTGCTGGCATTGATTGGTGTTATTCACACATTATTTATTTGGGAAGGGGATATTTTATTTCCATATAGTATATGTGGTTTATTTGTTTTTGCGTTTATCAAATCAATAGCGACAAAGCGTCAATTTATATTGGGAGCAATACTCTATTTTTGTGGTGCACTTATTTTAGGTGCGTTGTTTTACTATTATCGGGATTTTATTGATACCGTTTGGTATAGCACCCCATACTCTCAATTGGCTGAATCAGATTGGAAAACAGGCCCTTATTTAAACAGTGTTTACTATCGTTTGAATGAGCTAAGTCTTTTTGTATTTAATTTAGTACGTCAATACAGTTGGTTTTTGTTTGGTGCGATGCTGATGGGCTCTGCATTAATGGCATCAGGTTGGTTGCAACAGAAATTTAGTCGTGCCCATTATGGCTATGTGGCACTTTATTTCCTCACAATTAGTTTAAGCTTTCAAGCAATCATTGTGCTGGTGGATTATTACCTTGATTGGGATTACCGATGGGCGGCTATTTGGGCTCAACCTTTAACTATGCTGATCCAAGTGATGCAAAGTTTGGGGTATATTGCGCTGTTTTATTGGAGTTGGAATATTATTCAACACTCTTATTTTGCTTATGCTTTACGTTGTGTTGGCAAAATGGCGTTAACGACCTATTTAATGCAAAGTCTTATCGGTATTTATTTATTTCAGCGCATGGGGCTATTTAATCAATTTACTTTACCAGAACTGATGCCTTTTGTTGCCATCATTTGGGCAATCAATATTGCTTTTGCTGTGATCTGGTTACGTTATTTTCCACAAGGACCAATAGAGTGGATCTGGCGTAAATCAGCCTCGAAATTAGCGCAATTTTTTTAGGTTTTTTCATGATTATTTTCATTCAGAGGAAGCGATTCGACTTCCTCGGGTGAAACCGCAGGGTAACCTTTAATACCTTCAGGTATAGATTGTATTGCGGGAATAGTTTCGGGGGGGCCTAAGAATCGAGGTTCGCGTTTTAGAATATACACATCAATCATTGCACCAACTCTTGCGAAGACTTCGCGTACACGTACCTTAAACATGCTTTTAGGTGATGCAACCGCAAAACATTGTGCATCAATACCTTTTTCTAATGCGATAAAAACCGCACGTTCACAGTGAAAACGCTGGGTAATAATGGTAAATCCATCTGTACCAAATACCTCTTTTGTTCGAACTACGGAATCAAGTGTTCTGAAGCCTGCAAAATCCATCACAATACGAGAGGCAGGAATACCTGCTTTAATGAGATCTTTACGCATCGTATTTGGCTCATTATAGCTATGCTTTGCATTATCACCACTGAGTAATAAATACTGAATTTTGCCACTATTATAAGCATTAACAGCACCTTGGATGCGGTATTGATAAAACTGATTTATATAGCCACTGGTATAGTACTTTGATGTACCCAACACCATACCCACTTTTTTAGCAGGTAATGTATCCACATCTTCAAAGATATAAGGATGAGTTTTCCAGCCGATCCATCGATCGCAAGCAATCAAGGTGATTGCAAGTAGAATAAAAAGTGTAAGAAAGAGATAAATGAGGCGTTTTAGCATGCCCTTGCCTTAATGACGCAAATAATAAATGACTTTCATAATACTTAAGGCTACTTGAGCCGAGATAGGGAAGCAAGAAAAAAGCGCCTCATATTAAGTAATGACGCGCTTTTCAGAATGGTACTTAGTGTTTAAAAGACTTAGAACGAGGTTCTTTTATAAATACGGTACTCTGGTGACCAATAGTTACGTTCAATAGCTTCTTCTAATGCTGAATCAGAAGTCACCGTTGCGACACCTTGTACTTGTGCTTCTTTTGCAACTTGTTTTGCGATATAACGAGAAACTTGTTGAATATCAGCCAGTAAAGGTAGCAGAGAACCATCACCTTCTTTTGCCATTGGTGAGCAATCGGCTAATGCGCGACTTGCTACCATTAACATGGCATCAGTAACACGTTTTGCACCACAGGCAATGACACCTAATCCAATACCAGGGAAGATATAAGAGTTGTTGCATTGTGCAATTGGATACTCTTTATCTTTATATTTAACTGGCGCGAATGGGCTCCCTGTTGCGACTAAAGCTTGGCCATCCGTCCAGTTGATAATGTCCTCAGGACGTGCTTCTACACGGGATGTTGGGTTAGATAATGGCATTACGATAGGACGTTCACAGTGTTTGTGCATTTCACGAATAATTTCTTCAGTGAATAAACCCGCTTGTCCTGAAACACCAATCAAAATCGTTGGTTTTGCATTCTTAACCACTTCTAACAGTGAAATCGCATCGCTTCCGGTTTCCCAATCAGCAATAGTTTCGCTTTTTTGAATAAGTTTACTTTGGAAATCAAGTAAATTTGGCAGTTTGTCTGTCAATAAGCCGAAACGGTCAACCATAAAGATACGTTCACGCGCTTGTTCATCACTTAAACCTTCAGATTTCATTTGGGCAATGATTTGCTCAGCAATACCACAACCCGCAGAACCTGCGCCTAAGAACGTGACAGTTTGGTCTTTTAATTGGCGACCAGCAGCACGACTTGCTGCAATTAGGCTACCTAAAGTGACCGACGCTGTACCTTGAATATCATCATTAAAACAACATAATTCGTCACGATAACGGTTTAATAAAGGCATCGCATTTTTTTGTGCGAAATCTTCAAATTGGAGTAAAACATTTGGCCAGCGACGCTTAACAGCTTGGATAAACTCATCAACAAACTCGTTATACTCATCACCTGTAATACGAGGATGACGCCATCCCATATACAGTGGATCGTTTAAACGTTGTGGGTTGTTAGTACCAACATCAAGTACAACCGGCAATGTGTACGCTGGGCTAATACCACCACATGCGGTATATAAAGAGAGTTTTCCGATAGGGATCCCCATACCTCCGATGCCCTGGTCACCTAAACCAAGAATACGTTCGCCATCAGTTACAACAATGACTTTTACGTTCTGTTTAGTGGCGTTTTGTAGCATATCGTCGATATTGGCACGGTTAGGGTAAGAGATAAATAAACCGCGAGCACGGCGATAAATATCAGAGAAGTGTTCACACGCTTCACCCACTGTTGGTGTGTAAATGATAGGCATCATTTCAGTGAGGTGAGATTCCAATAGACGGTAAAACAGGGTTTCATTGGTATCTTGGATATTTCGTAGGTAAATATGTTTATCGTTATCGTTTTTGAAATCAAGATATTGGCGATAAGCGCGTTCAACCTGCTCTTCGATGGTTTCAACAGCTTCAGGCAGTAAACCATGTAAGTTAAAGGTGCTGCGTTCTTCTTCGCTGAAAGCACTACCTTTATTTAACAGGGGAAATTCAAGCAGGATTGGACCTGCATACGGGATGTAGAGAGGGCGTTTACTTTCGTGTTCCAGTTCCATGAAAAATACTCTTGTAAGGCAGTTAGTCACATGACAATTGTAGATCCTACAAAATAATAAAAATATGTACAGCTTATGTTATTTTTTTATGATTTTTATGCTTAGAAATGAGAGATAGATACAGTTGTTACAACTTTTTCTGGTAAGCATCAGCAAAATTTACATGCTGATGCTTTTTTAGGAGCGATTTTTAGAGGAATAAGTTAAAACTTTTTACAAAGTGATGCGTTGCATTTGGCGACAACCTAAAGCTGTTAATGTTGCTTGTGTTGCATCCCACTGTGTTAAAACCGCCTCTGCTTTTTCCATTAAAACAGCAGATTCAATATCCATCACACTCTCACCTGCCATATTTAATAAAATTAATGCTGCTTGTAATGGCGGTAAACTTGGATTAAATGCGGCATTTTCAGCGTAACTACCTTGGAAAATTTTGCCATTTTTCATTTGAACAGCAATACCACTGTGCGAACCACTATAAGGAGCATGGCTACGGTTAGTTGCTTGTAGTGCCTGTTGTGCTAATTCACTTGGGTTATCAATTTTATAACCGTGATTAACATTATCCATCAATAGTGATGTGATGTTGAGATCTTTCGGACCAAAGCTATCAGGTAAATAATCACCCAATGTTGCCATTTTTCTACCCGGTAACTGAATTTGAATGTGGGTGCCGCTGTTCAATTCGTTCATAAACTGGCGACAATGACCACAAGGTGTATAGTTAACGGTAACGGAGATCAAGCGAGATTCACCTTGTAACCACGCATGAGTTACAGCGCTTTGTTCAGCGTGAACAGTTTGTTGTAGTGGGGCACCTGAAAATTCCATGTTGGCACCAAAGTAGAGATTACCACTTTCACCACGAGCAATAGCACCAACATTAAAATGAGATATCGGTGTCACTGCACAAGCAGCCGCGACGGGTAAAAGTGCGAGGGCTAAGGCATCATCATTACATTGTAACTGTGTTTTTATGGCATTGACTTGTTCTGCCGTGAACATTGCTGGAAATTCATCCTGCTCAAGATAAGGAACAAGTGCTTGTTGTAACTGAGGGGATAAATCTGACCAAACTGCCTGAAAACGCGTATGCATACATGAGTCTCCCATTAATCTTTCTGTATTATAAGATTCTAGGCATTTTTACTCATTCTTATATGTGATGAAAATCATATTTTCAATGAAACAATTGCAACAAATTCATTAATTGGGAGATGTATCTCAAATTTATAGTAAAAATCCCCGAAATAAATTTAATAAAATCGGGGATTTAAGAATGAGAGAGTAAGAAATAGATTAACTATAAAGGTGCAAAATAATAGGAAAGATAAATGGTGCGGTAAGGGAAGTAATAATCCCGCATGTCATTAATGCCAATGAACTATACGCACCTTCAATATAATCGACTTCTGCCGCTCTTGCGGTTCCTACTGCGTGAGAAACCGTACCCATAGCTAAACCACGAGAAGCATGAGTAGGAATTCGTAATATCTTAAATAACGAATGACCAAAAATAGCCCCTAAAATACCCACGGCAATAACACATGCTGCACTGATGGCAGGAATACCACCAATAGAATCTGCGACGGCCATTGCAATCGGTGTTGTCACTGATTTGGGTAAGATTGATGCGGCAATTTCAGGTGTTGCACCAGCCCAGAATGCAATAGCTGTTCCACTGACCATCGCCGCAATACTACCTATAAAGCAAATACTAATTAATGATTTCCACTGTGCGCGAATTTGGTGTAATTGCTGATAAAGCGGTATAGCTAAAGCAACAACAGCAGGTTGTAGTAAGTCATTTAAAATACGACTACCTGCAAAATAATTCTCATAAGGTATTTTAGTTATTAATAAAATAGGAATAATCACCACAATAGCAATTAAAAGCGGATTTAAAATAGGCAATTTAAATCGGGTTGCAAGCTTTCGGGCTAAGTAAAAAATAAAAATACTTAAAGGTAGTGACCACCAAATATTCATCAATATGGCTAACATTTTTTCTTCTCACTTAACGCTTTATCGTCGTCTTTCTCTTTTGTTTCAACAATATCTTCAACTTGGTCTGGTTTTGAACCTACGATAATGCGCTCACGATGAACGTAGTGTGAGCAATATGCAACGAGTGCCATAACACCAAAGGTACTCACGACGCAGGCTAAAACGATAGGAAAAAGTTGCTGACTTAATAAATCATAATAGTTCATTACACCAACACCGATAGGGATAAAGAGTAATGACATATTTTTTAAGAGGATATTGGCGCCGGGTTTAACCCAACGTAAAGGGATAAGCTGGAAAGCAAGTAGACCAAAAAGGATCAGTAAGCCAACAATACTGCCTGGAACCGCGAAGGGTAGAAGGGCTGAAATAAGATTACCCGCAAAGAGACAAAGATAAAGTACTAAAAAAGATCGTAGATAATGCCAAAGTGTAATCTGCAATCGTGCCCGTTTAGATTTCATAATTAAGTGTCCCAAATCAACTAACAGAATTATCATACACCGATTTTGAAAGTGTGCTATGGATCACAATAAAAAAAGAGCGGGGCTCTAATAGAACCCCGCCATTCATTTGCTTGGTAAATGAATCTTGGTTGTTATTTCACTTGTTGACCCGGTTTTGCACCAGAATCTGGGCTGAGTAAGAAGATATCTTTATCACCAGGGCCAGCGGCCATTACCATGCCTTCTGAAATACCAAAACGCATTTTACGGGGTGCTAAGTTTGCCACCATCACCGTTAAGCGACCTTCTAACACTTTAGGATCTGGGTATGCACTACGAATACCTGAGAATACTTGGCGAGTTTCGCCACCTAAATCCAAAATTAATTTCAGCAGTTTGTCTGAGCCTTCAACAAAATCAGCTTGTTTAATTTCAGCGATACGCATATCAATTTTAGCAAAATCGTCAAACTTAATGGTTTCTTGAATCGGTGAATCTGCTAATGGACCCGTGATTTCTTTTACCGGTGCAATGGTGCTTTTTGATGCTTCAACCATCGCGTTGGCTTTATCCATTTCAATGCGATTAAACAACGCTTTGAATTTAGTGATCTCATGACCTAATAGCGGTTGTTCAAGAGCATCCCATGTTAGTTGGGTTTGTAAAAAGGTTTCTGAACGCGCTGTCAGTGAAGGTAATACAGGTTTCAGATAGGTCATCAGCACGCGGAATAGATTAATTCCCATGGTGCAAATGGCTTGTAACTGAGCGTCTTGTCCTTCTTGTTTTGCCACTACCCACGGCGCTTTTTCGTCAATATAGCGGTTAGCTTCATCAGCTAATGCCATAATTTCACGAATAGCTTTACCAAATTCACGATTTTCAAATGATTGTGCGATAGTTTCTTTCATATCAACAAAGTGTTGATAAAGCTTAGCATCATCTAAAGTATCTGCTAGTTTTCCATTGAAACGCTTGCTAATAAAACCCGCTGTACGTGAGGCAAGGTTAACGACTTTATTTACAATGTCACTGTTAACACGTTGGACGAAGTCTTCTAAGTTTAAGTCAATATCGTCAATGCGTGATGAAAGTTTTGCTGCATAATAATAACGTAGACAATCAGCATCAAAATGATCAAGATAAGCGCGCGCAGTAATAAAGGTGCCACGAGATTTTGACATTTTTGCGCCATTTACAGTGACATAACCGTGAACAAACAGATTTGTTGGTTTGCGATATTCGCTACCTTCTAACATTGCAGGCCAAAATAAGCTGTGGAAATAGACGATATCTTTACCAATAAAGTGATAAAGCTCAGTTTTACTGTCTTTATTCCAGAACTCATCAAAACTTAAATCACCACGTTTTTCACATAAGTTTAAGAAAGAGCTCATGTAGCCGATGGGTGCATCTAGCCATACATAGAAATATTTACCCGGAGCATCAGGGATTTCAAATCCAAAATAAGGTGCGTCACGAGTGATATCCCACTGTTGTAAACCGCTATCGAACCACTCTTGCATTTTATTCGCCACTTGCTCTTGCAGAGCACCTGAGCGGATCCACGCTTGTAACATGTTGCTAAATGCAGGTAAGTCGAAGAAATAGTGTTCAGTTTCACGCATAACAGGCGTTGAACCTGATATCACTGAGCGGGGATCAATTAATTCTGTTGGGCTGTACGTTGAGCCACAAACCTCACAGTTATCACCATATTGGTCTTGTGCTTTACATTTAGGACAAGTGCCTTTTACAAAACGGTCAGGCAAAAACATGCCTTTTTCTTCATCATAAAGCTGAGAAATCGTTTTGCTTTTGATGTGACCATTTTTTTTCAATGCAAGATAAATTTTAGTTGATAATTGGCGACTTTCTTCACTGTGTGTAGAGTGATAATTGTCGTAACTAATATTAAAACCTGCAAAATCCTGCTGATGCTCTTTGCTCATTTCTTCAATCATGGCTTCTGGTGTAATACCCAGTTGTTGAGCTTTCAGCATAATTGGTGTGCCGTGAGCATCATCAGCGCAGATAAAATGAACTTCTTTGCCGCGCATTCGTTGATAACGGACCCAGATATCTGCCTGAATGTGCTCAAGGATATGACCGAGATGAATTGAACCGTTAGCATAAGGTAACGCGCAGGTTACCAATAATTTATTCGCGACGTGAGACATAGTAAGGATCTTACTTCCATAAAATTAATAAAAGGGACTTTGATGTTAACCGATCCGTCATGATGTCGCTAGGGCAATAATTGAGTTTTTGCAAGAGAAATTTCAGTTGGCAAATTGAGGTAAGGCATTATCGTAGTCATCTACTATCTGATATGATAGATGTACTCATATATTTAATAAATAATGAAAACGAGAGGAGCCGGGATGAGTGATAAATCCCCCGAGCAGACCACCCCTGAGATTCTGAACGAAAAAGTTTCAGGTGTCTTGTCTACTTTTGAACACCCAACATTGAAACGTAACCTGCTTTCTCTAAAAGCATTACATCAATGCGCGATGATTGACGATGTTCTTCATATCGAGTTAGTGATGCCGTTTGTTTGGAAAAAGCCTTTCCAAGTCCTAATCGAAGAAAAAACAGCTGAACTTCGTAATATCACAGGCGCAAAAGCCATTGAATGGAAACTCAAGCACAATATTTCAACCTTACGTCGCGCAAATGATCTGCCTGGCGTTAATGGTGTACGTAATATTCTTGCTGTGAGTTCTGGCAAAGGTGGCGTTGGTAAATCAAGTACAGCCGTTAATCTTGCATTAGCCCTTGCACAAGAAGGTGCTAAAGTCGGTATTCTTGATGCTGATATTTATGGACCGTCTATTCCTAATATGTTGGGTACCACAATGGAACGTCCAACGTCTCCTGATGGGCAACATATGGCGCCGATTATGGCTTATGGTTTAGCGTCTAACTCTATCGGTTATTTAGTCACAGATGATAATGCCATGGTATGGCGTGGTCCTATGGCGAGCAAAGCATTAATGCAAATGCTCCAAGATACGCTGTGGCCTGATTTGGATTATCTGGTCATCGATATGCCACCGGGAACCGGTGATATCCAATTAACCTTATCTCAAAATATCCCTGTGACGGCTGCGGTTGTGGTCACAACACCACAAGATATCGCGCTGGTGGATGCGATGAAAGGGATCGTCATGTTTAAGAAAGTCAATGTGCCTGTATTAGGTATTATTGAAAACATGAGCGCACATATTTGTAGTAACTGTGGTCACCTTGAACCTATCTTCGGTACTGGTGGTGCAGCTAAATTGGCAGAGAAGTATCATTGTCAATTATTAGGCCAAGTTCCTCTTCATATCTCTTTACGTGAAGATTTAGACCGCGGGCAACCAACAGTAATGCGTGATCCAGAAGGCGAGTTTGCTGATATTTATCGTGAAATCGCGTCAACAGTGTCTGCTCAAATGTATTGGGATGGTGATGCAATTCCAACGGAAATTTCTTTCCGCGCAGTGTAATGACAGCAGAATAATAGGTTGAATTATTTGCTGATTTAAATGGAAAGCGATTTAGCTTTCCATTTTTTACATGCGATTTCCGACTGTTTTTGATAAAAAACCAATAGATTTCTGGTTTTACGCTGGAACCAGAAGGATTTCAAAACTATAATCTGCGCTAGCGTAATATTTACATATTATTACGTTATCCCTCTTTTTATTTCAAACCAGGTTTTTGATTATGGCTGACACAGCACATCAGTGCACAATTGTAGGTATCGCTGGAGCCTCTGCTTCGGGTAAAAGTCTTATTGCAAGTACACTTTACCGTGAATTAAGAGCACAAGTAGGTGATCATAATATCGGAGTGATACCAGAAGATTGTTATTATCGTGACCAAAGTGATTTAACGATGGAAGAACGATATAAGGTCAATTATGACCACCCAAATTCGATGGATCACGCACTCTTATATCAACATTTGTGTGAACTAAAAGCAGGAAAAACCATTGAACTCCCTCAATACGACTACGTTGCTCACACTCGCAAAGCAGAATCCATTCCTTTTCAACCTAAAAAAGTTATTATTATTGAAGGCATCTTATTATTAACAGATAAACGCCTGCGTGAAGAGATGGATTTCTCAATCTTTGTTGATACGCCATTAGATATTTGTTTAATGCGCAGAATTAAACGTGATGTGAATGAACGTGGACGTAGCTTAGACTCAGTCATTGAACAATATAATAAAACTGTTCGCCCTATGTTCTTCCAGTTTATTGAACCTTCAAAACAATATGCCGATATTATTGTGCCTAGAGGGGGTAAAAACCGCGTTGCGATTGATATTCTGAAAGCGAAAATTGGGCAGTTCTGCGAATAATAGGTTCATTTGTGGGCAGCTTTCATGCATGATGAAACTGCCTGTTTAACTTGAAGAAGGAAATAAAATGCGATTATGCGACCGTGATATTATTCAGTGGCTGGATGAAGGCAAGTTAGTCATTGAACCCCGCCCGCCCGTCGAGCGAATTAACGGCGCAACAGCAGATGTTTGTTTAGGAAATCAATTTCGTGTTTTCCAAGGTCATACTGCTGCTTATATTGATTTGAGTGGTCCTAAGGCTGAAGTGAATGCAGCTCTAGAACGTGTAATGAGTGATGAAATTGTTTTACCTGAAGGTGAAGCCTTTTTCTTACATCCCGGTGAATTGGCGTTAGCTGTGACACTTGAGTCAGTCACGTTACCTGATAATGTTGTTGGATGGTTAGATGGACGCTCCTCATTAGCCCGTTTAGGTTTAATGGTGCATGTTACTGCTCATCGTATTGATCCTGGCTGGCATGGACAAATCGTATTAGAATTTTTTAATTCAGGTAAACTTCCTCTTGCATTAAGACCGGGTATGGTTATTGGTGCATTAAGTTTTGAACCTATGTCTGGTTCTGCTGACAGACCTTATAATCGTCGTCAAGATGCAAAATATAAAAATCAACAAGGTGCAGTAGGTAGCCGGATTAGTGAAGATTAACTATCTTTATAATCATCATTATCATGTTCACTAAGCGGGTAATTATATGAAAAGGTTTTTGACAACACTGGCTATTTTGCTTGTGGTCATTTTAGCAGGCTTAACAGCGTTAGTTTTACTCATTAACCCGAATGATTTCCGTGGATACCTTGTTGAAAGGGTTGAAAAACAAAGCGGTTATAAACTCACATTACAAGATGATATGCGTTGGCATGTGTGGCCAAAGTTAAGCATTATCAGTGGTAAAATGTCATTGACAGCCCCTGGTGCTGAAATGCCTTTAATTACAGCCGATAATATGCGTCTTGATGTTGAATTATTACCGCTACTTTCTCATCAACTTGAAGTAAAAGAAGTTATGCTTAAAGGTGCCGTAGTTCGGCAAACACCTGAAAGTAAGGCTATCCCTAAAATCTCACCGCCTTCTGCTCCGCGAGATATTGCTCGCCCCGTTATCGAACCTAGAGCGAATAAGTGGCAGTTGAATATCGCCAAAGTAAAAATTTCAGACAGCTTAATTATTTGGCAAATGAAAAATGGTGAGCAGCTTAATTTACGTGATATTAATTTATCGTTAAAAACAGACGAGAAAAAACAAATTAGTCTTGAGATGAGCACGAAAGTGAATCGTGATCGTCGTGAGATCACGCTCAATGTTGCCGCTGATGCGGATATGAACCGCTATCCTTACCAAGTTACAGGTAATATCAAACAGTTAGATTACGCTTTATCTGGGGTCGGGATCCCTGAAAATGGGATTACAGGAAGTTTAACTTCAGATTTTACGATCCAAAATGAAGGTGTGAGAAAAGTGTCACTCGATAACTTAAATCTCACTGCTAATAATAGCCAATTGCAAGGTAATATTAGCGCAGAATTTGCGGATGTTACTCGTTATCAAGTTGATTTAAAAGGTGAACAATTAAATTTAAATACGTTGTTACCAGAGTTAGCCACGACTAAAACGGCTGAAACTGTATTATTGACGCCTAAAGAGAATAAAACGCCGTCAGCATTCTCATTATTTAATACAGCACATGCCGCACCCGCACCGAATGCCACTATTATGGCTAAACCTGTTATTACTTCAGCCACTGTTGAAAATAAAGAATATGATTTAACACATTGGAGTAATATTGAATTCACATTGAAATTAGCACTGAATAAGCTTCTTTATAAAGATTTAGAGATTAATAATTTTAAACTGGATGCTCTAAATAATCCTCATTCACTGAATATTCAAACTTTAACAGGCCAAGTCCTTCAAGGTGATTTTTCCCTTCCTACGGTTATTTCGACAAGCATTGTGCCAGCGCATATCAGCATGGATATCACAATGAATAATATTCCATTGCAGCCACTATTGCGTGTTTTTAATCAACCTGAAAATTTCAGTGGATTAATTTCAGCAAAAGGAAATTTAGAAGGAAAGGGGTATAACCGAAATGCTTTTTATCATTATTGGCAAGGCACGTTAAATACATCTGTTTCCCAATTTAAAATGCAGGGATTAAATATACCACAGGTTATTCAGCAATCTGTCGCTCAAGCGACGGATAAAGTGATTTATCCTGAAGATATCGAAAGTTATACGCAAGCTGATAATGTGATTGCTCAATTTAAATTAGCACCAAAAGGGAAAGTAACAGTTAATTCACTTGATGCTCAAGCAGATGCCTATCAAATTAAAGGGCAGGGCAAAGTAGATCTTCAACGCCATGATCTTGATGTGATGTTATTTGTTAATATTAAAAAAGGTTGGGGTAAAGAAAATGAATTTATCCGACAATTGGCTAAAATTGAAATTCCATTAAGGCTCTATGGTAATTGGGATGCCATTCAGTATGAACTTAATATTGAAAAATTATTGCGCGACCAATTACAGCAAAAAGCTAAGCAAGCTATCGATAATTGGTTAAATAAACAAGATGCTGATCGCCCAGAAGTGAAAGCACTTAATCAGCTATTAGAGAAAATTTAATTTTACAATTTTTAACTTCGTCACAGGCTTAATAAAAGCACACTATTTTGATAATCGTGTGCTTTTTGCTTTATATCTATCATTTAATTTATTTTTTGAATAAAAAGTAATCATTCGTACTATGTATATGTAAAAAAATAGTCGTTTTTTTTGATATATGTCATACACTGCAACGTTGCCTTTGGGCAGAGTGTGTCAATCGCACTAAACGCAACAATGATGATAAAAATAAAAAACTTCATTTTGTAAATGACTACTTTAGACAGGATAAATAAATGATCGAAATTCTTATCGGCGCCTTCGTTGCTGTTGGTGTTGGGCGTTATATTGTAAAAGGTTATTCACCAACAGGTGTCTTAATGACGGGTGGTCTGTTATTACTGATCATCAGCGTTATTATGGGAAGAGCTGTTTTACCAGCAAGTGCTACTGCAACAGGTTATGGCTTAATCGACATTGTTGAGTATGTGAAAAATCTACTAATGAGCCGTGGTGGCGATTTAGGTATGATGATCATGATACTTTGTGGTTTTGCTTCTTATATGACACACATCGGTGCTAATGATGTTGTTGTTAAATTAGCATCACGTCCACTCAAAATGATTAATTCACCATATCTTCTGATGGTTGCGGCTTACATTGTTGCATGCTTGATGTCACTGGCTGTTTCATCAGCAACAGGTTTAGGTGTGTTATTAATGGCAACACTGTTCCCTGTTATGGTGAATATGGGAATTAGCCGAGGCGCTGCTGCTGCAATTTGTGCGTCTCCAGCTTCTATTATTTTAGCGCCAACATCGGGCGATGTGATTTTAGCCGCTGAAGCGTCTCAAATGCCGCTGATTGATTTCGCATTTAAAACTACATTACCTATTTCGATTGCTGCAATTATTGGTATGTGTATCGCTCACTTCTTCTGGCAGCGTTACCTTGACCGCAAAGAGCATATTGAAACAGAAATGTTAGACGTGAATGAGATCAAAACGCACGCCCCAAGTTTCTATGCGATTTTACCTTTTACACCCATTATCGGTGTTCTCGTTTTTGATGGTAAATGGTTACCAGAACTTCATATTGTTGCCATTATTATCATCTGCATGATTTTAGCGGCTATTATCGAATTTATTCGTAGTTTTAGCGCCAAACAAGTTTTTGAAGGTTTAGAAGTCGCCTACCGTGGTATGGCAGATGCATTTGCTCAAGTTGTTATGTTATTAGTCGCAGCTGGGGTATTTGCTCAGGGCTTGACAACCGTTGGCTTTATCAATGCGCTAATTGAAGGTGCTCAGTCATTAGGTTCGGGTGCGATTGTGATGATGATTGCTCTGGTATTAATCACCATGTTAGCGGCGATGACCACAGGCTCTGGTAACGCACCATTCTATGCATTTGTTGAATTAATTCCTCGTTTAGCAAGTAATATGGGCGTGAATCCAGCTTATTTAACTATTCCTATGTTACAAGCTTCGAACTTAGGTCGTACATTATCTCCGGTTTCTGGTGTTGTGGTTGCGGTCTCAGGAATGGCCAAAATTTCACCTTTCGAAGTAATGAAACGTGTTTCTGTACCTGTATTGGTCGGTCTTGTGATTGTGATTGTTGCGACTGAAATTCTAGTACCAAGTACTTTAGGTTAATTTTTATTGTATTGAATTAATCTAACATTATTGTTTTAAATTTTATCGACGGGCTTTGTGATAAGACAAAGCCCGTTTTTTATTGGATAAAATTAAAAAAAACTACTAGATATAATCTCATAGCATCCATTAATAAATAAAAAATACTAATGTTTTTTATTTTACATATTTTTAGAGTAATTAATTATATTTATATTTTTAGTTATCTATTATGCAATTAAATATCACTTTAAATATTCTTTTTATATTACAGCTTATGTTCAAATCTGGCTGTTTTTTATTTAATTAATTGTATTTAAAAGCTGTTTCTTTAATTTCTCATTATTTATGAAAAATAAATTGCCAAAAAATCACGATAATACATAAGAATAGTTACTTATTTTTCTTTGTTTTTTTACTATCAAATCACACTTTAACGTAAAAATATTTAACGTATTTTATCTGTTCTGATATGTTTGACTTAATTTATTTGTAATTATCAGTTAAATGCATTGTTTTATTGGTTAAAAATGATGCTATGGGTAATAAATTGATATGACGCCTCTATGTGCTTTGGTTTACAGCAAAGGGCGGTAGCGTATTTTAGGTGAGCAATAGCGTTAGTTTGGCAGTGATAGCCACTAAGAAAAATACGTCATTGATCAATTCAATACATACAAAGAGAAGGTGAATAATGGATAGTATTGTTAGGTTTAATGGACAAAATCGAAATAAAATTTAAAATCTTTTTTCAATTTTAATTGTTTCATTTTATACATTAATTCTACTTTTTTCTATTGATGGTTTACAACGAAATAGAACAGTTAATAATTTATTAAATAAACTACCATCATTTTTCACTCCTGCTTATTCTTTTACTTTTTTATTCATCCTGATAATAATATTAACTATAATAGTGCTCTCTGTATTCAAAAAATTTAAAATAGAAATCAGAACAATAATTATACATTCATTTTTTATTTCATTAATTATTTATTTTACCGTTATGTTAATTCCAAATTTAAACACCTACTTATATGATAAATATATTTTTATTTTTTACAATGGGATTATTTGTAATGGCGAGGAACGAACGCAACAAGTATTCTCTTTTATGTTTAGAATATTCACTATAATTTCTGTTTTCAGTATTACATTAATAATTCTTTTTAAAAAAGTAAAAAGTAAAAATTTATAAGAAAATAAATATGTTTTCTTATAACACAGTATCAGTCTGTCAAATAAAAATAGTAAGTTTGAATAATAATCAGAAAAAATACCGGATTGATATAAAGTTAGTTGATGAGCTAAATAAACCTATTTCTGGTATATCATGGTATGCTGAAAATAAATCAACACGTTGTGGGCACAATAAGATTTATAAAGGAAAAAGTGATAAAGATGGAATAATTACCATTAAAAACCTACATAAGCTGGAACTTTTTCTCTTTCTAGAGGCTCAAGAATTTGCTGATGAAATGGAAAAACGACAACTTAGTGCAAGATCAAACACAAACTGAAGTGATCCGTTTTGCCGATCGTGATGAAAAACCGATGGGTTATGAAAGTATGTCTGTACATCTTGCAAAATCCTATGTGGGTGACACCTATGGGATGCATTTTCTGTTAATTCAAGCGACTGAAGTCGCTATCGCCTTTCATGAAGGTGACCTATATAGAATATTATAAGCCCAACGAATTAATGTTATGGATAAATAAAACCAATTTCTTTGGTAAAAATAATGAGGTTTTTTATTTCCGAAAAAGAGGAAGAGATAGTTTTTGCTAAACTTTGGGATAATACAGAAAAAGGTCAATAATCTGATGAAAAAGAAAAAAAATAAAATAGAAGAAATTATGTTTAATTTTCGAATAAATCGTTATTTAGATGATGAGGATTTATATAATCGTCTTATTCAAGGTTATCGACGTGACGAAATTAAGCAAAAAGATTTAATGAGTGATTTATCCATAATTAAATTAAATTCTACTTTTTTAGAAGTGACGGATGTACATTATAAAGAACGTGGTTATGTTACTCTTATTATTTTATTTTGTTTTTCTTTAATGATGTGTTTTTTTTTAAATGCTGTTTTTTTTCCATTAAATATCGATTGGTATATAATATCAATATCAATACCAAGTTTATTTTTTGCTCTTTTTTTCCTTAAAATCGAATGCTTTATTTATACTCATTATCCCATTCGTTTTAATCGTAAAAAACAACTGGTTCATCTATTTAGAGTTAATGGAGAAGTACAAACTATACCTTGGAAAGATATCTATTTTTGTATGCGAAGGGAAAAGCCCGATGGGATGACACCTAAAATGTGGTATCTGTGTGGACATCTTTTAGCTGAAGATGGTATTACGGTTATTGATACCTTTACGGTGAGTATGTATGCGCCGAAAAAAATATATGTGCTACGCTTCTGGGAATTGATACGCCGTTATATGGAAGATAAAAACGGTGTTAAAGAAGTAGCTGATATTTCCAGTTGGTTTTTACCTATCAATGAACGAAAAGAGCCGTTTGGAATAGGGCTTTGGATGTTAACTATGCACAGTGGATTTATTGGTTCAATCATTATGCTTCCCGTAAATATAGCACATGCAGCAGCTCGTTGGCTGACCTTTCAAACCAGTAAAATTCCCCAATGGACACCCGAAGTTGAAGCTCTTTGTCATATCAGTGAGCATGATCCTTATAATTTTGATTGTCATAGTGTGGACATGAAATGGCGTTGGCGTTATTTGCTTTTTTGGCGTTATAAAGAAGGTATTGCTGTGACAGGACGTCGTTGGAAACGATAATTTTAAAAAACTTATTTTTGGGAATAAGCGATGATACGACCGGATTCTATTTTACTAAAAACTCTTCCTATTCCACCTAAATTAAATATAAATAAGCACATTGTTATTGTTTTTTTTCTGGGAGTAATTATATTTTTATCTTTGGTTTTTGTTTCCTACCTATTCAAGATTGACAAACCAAAATTAATATATGTTGTGTTATCTTCAATAACTTCAATCTGTTACTTAATTTTTGATCAAGAAAATAAAAGAAATGAATAATATTTATTCTGGAAAAGAAATTATAAATAATAACTTTTCTATGAGTTTATCATCTAAGATCTCTAATAGATTAAAAAATCATTATGGCACTTTTTGGCGCAGAAAAATAACAATCCAACTCCTCATCGGCACGCCCCTTTCTATCTAAAAACTCACTCCCAATCTAACAACTGATATTACGCATTGTCTCTGGAAAAGGACCTTTTGAATTAGAATCACATGGCGATATCTTCGAAGCAACGGCACTTAAAGATATTACAGTACAATCAACTCAAGGTCATATTCAATTAACTGCTAAAAATGGAATTACTTTAGGCTGTGGCGGTGGATATATTAAAATAATGCCTGATGGCCAAATTGAAATTCATACACCGAGTCGTTTAAGCCTCAAAGGACAACATATTTGGAGTGAGCCAGCGAGTGAAGATTTCCCATTACCAGACCTTCCTCAATCTGTTTGTAAAGAGTGTTTAAAGAAAGCCCAAGAAAATGCTATGGGAGTCGCTATCCGTGAATAATACATTACAATCCCCATCAAAAGAAATAACGGATCAATGGATAAAACAATTAAAATTGATCTCAGAAAAAACACATCTAGATTATCTCGATATTGTTATTGACCAAGCTGGGTTAGAAAATCCCATCGTTCCCGCTTTAATCAAGATGGATAATGATATTAGATGGTTTTCGCTTTTCACTAATATGCCGGAAGAAGGTTTTTTAGAACAAGCTCCTATGCTTATTCGTATTGAATGGAATAAAAGTACACACTTAATTTTGTTAGAAGAGTTGTTTGAATTGCTTTATTCAGAGCCTCGGTTATTAATAACATCATCCCCTCTTCCATTTAATATGTTATCTACTTTTTTACTTTCTCTTGCAGAAGTAGAATGGGGATTTAAATCTTGTTTACTTCGTTTTTATGATACACGCGTATTTCCAACATTAATAAAAGATATTCTTACACCTGAACAAAAAAAAAGATTTACTGATATTACTTTTATTTGGGGCTGGCTAGATAGAGATAATGATATGAGTTGGTTATTAGGCAGTTATCACCCAGAAATTGAGGATGATACTTTTCCAATAATGCAGTTTAATGATGCTCAAATAAATAAATTGGGCTGTATTAGTGATGCTGAAGAACTAAGGTCATATTCTGAATTTAATAACACATCCATAACTCAAGAAGAAAATTTCAATCACTTATATAACCTTGCTATTCAAGCTAATAATAGTGACCACTTAGGCACTGTAGAGGAATATATTCGCAAACACTCTGTTAAGAATTAAATTATTCATATTACTATTTTTCAAATTCACACTTAAAAAGAATATAAAATGAAAAAGATAATTAGAGTTGGAGATACTTTAAATCCTTATGGGGGACAAGTGATGACCGGAAGCTACTTAGCGTATGGAAAACCTGTAGCTTGTATTGGTGATTCTGTTATTTGCAATAAACATGGTGAAAATAAAATTATGGAAGGAGCAACAAATTCAATCATAAATAAAAAAGCCATTGCATTAGATGGACATCATTGCGCTTGTGGTTGTACTTTAGTAAGTTCCCTTTCTGATATAAATATTAAATCATAAACTAATTATTTATATTCCATTATTATTTTATAATATATAAAGTAGGTAATATGATTAAATTAAAAATAATATTATTAATTCTAGCCTATTCCTTTTTCCTTTCTGGTTGTGCCAATGCGGGCTCTTGGGGTGCGAAACCGGAAAACTCCATATTGGGAGCCGGGCTTCAGGGCTATAACCACACGCAATACAGTATTACCGGTTTTTCGATTAATGAAGGTTATGGCAGTATTGGCGGCACGGTCTGTTGTGTGATGATCCCCGAAAAATGGCGCCCTAATTTAATCGCGCATATTCAATGGGAAAAACTCGATAAAAGTAAACTATCTCCAGCACCTGATTTTGATCAAGTAGAAGCCTATAACCGCTGGGAAAAAGAATTAGACCGCTATACGACCTATCACGAAGCTTGGGTGCCAATCCCACAATATGATGAACCTTGTAGTGTAAAAGTGCATTTCTTACCTTGCGACGAAGTGAAAATCACCACGTCTTGCAAGGGATATGGCCATCCTGAATATCCAATTAATGAGCCTCATAATTTGAAGGAGCCCGCTGTATGTCCCCAAAAATAACCTTTTGGCAAATTTCCCCCAAACTTGCCTCGCTCTTAATTATCTCTTTTTTCCTTTCTGGTTGTGCCAATGCGGGCTCTTGGGGTGCAAAACCAGAAAACTCCATCTTGGGAGCCGGGCTTCAGGGCTATAACCACACACAATTTGAAATTTCAGGTTTTTCAATTAATGAAGGTTACGGCAGTATTGGTGGCACGGTCTGTTGTGTGATGATCCCTGAAAAATGGCGCCCTAATTTAATCGCACATATTCAATGGAAAAAGGTGGATACCACAAAATTTCCACCAGCACCTGATTTTGACCAAGTCGAAGCCTATAATCGCTGGGAGCAACAACTGCGCGATAATACCTCAACCCACGAAGCTTGGGTGCCGATCCCGCAATATGACGAACCTTGTAGTGTTAAAGTCCATTTCTTACCTTGCGACGAAGTGAAAATCACCACGTCTTGCAAGGGATATGGCCATCCTGAATATCCAATTAATGAGCCTCATAATTTGAAGGAGCCCGCTGTATGTCCCCAAAAATAACCTTTTGGCAAATTTCCCCCAAACTTGCCTCGCTCTTAATTATCTCTTTTTTCCTTTCTGGTTGTGCCAATGCGGGCTCTTGGGGTGCAAAACCAGAAAACTCCATCTTGGGAGCCGGGCTTCAGGGCTATAACCACACACAATTTGAAATTTCAGGTTTTTCAATTAATGAAGGTTACGGCAGTATTGGTGGCACGGTCTGTTGTGTGATGATCCCTGAAAAATGGCGCCCTAATTTAATCGCACATATTCAATGGAAAAAGGTGGATACCACAAAATTTCCACCAGCACCTGATTTTGACCAAGTCGAAGCCTATAATCGCTGGGAAAAAGAATTAGACCGCTATACGACCTATCACGAAGCTTGGGTGCCAATCCCACAATATGATGAACCTTGTAGTGTAAAAGTGCATTTTTTACCTTGTAATGAAGTAAAAATCACTACTTCCTGTTATAGCTATCACGACCCTGAATATCCAATAACTGAACCAATGAAAATGAAGGAGCCCGCCGTATGTTCGAAGAAATAAAAGCAGATCCAGTTTGGGTACCTAATCATTTCCCTGATAAAGGCCGATTAAAATTAACACAACAACAGATAGAACATAACTATAAAATACGAGAAGAAGAGAAACGAAATCATAGTTCCAGCCTTGCTAGCATAAAAATAACTGCTGTCGAAATTTGCATATTAGTTTCTTTTTCGATGGCACCAATAATAATCGAGATAGAGATATGAAGGCTGAGCCTAAAACCGCCACCAATATTACACATTTATTTGAAGCTACTAACGAAGACTCTGAAGATAAAGCCAAAAAAGAAAGAGAATATTTTAAATATTATATGCCTGGTGTCGGCACAGCCTTTCCTGAAATAGCAGAATATAACTTCACTACTACGGGTTTAAAATATGCTACCGGGGGAGGATCGTATTAATTGGGCATTATTAATGTTAGCCAATACATTAATTATTGCTTCAAATCAAAAGGAATTAGTAACATCTGAATTACGTACTCACTTAAAAGATATGGCAACCCCAACATATCTTCCTATTAGCGGTAAAGGTCGTCGCCGTGCCATTATCCACTCTTTAGTTAATAAAAAGAGATTATTGAAGGATTACAACTTAAACCTAAAACATTAACGATTAAACTTTATGTTTATGGTTTCTCTCGTGGTGCGGCGGAAGCAAGAACCTTTGTTAATTGGGTGACGCAATTATTTGATACCCCAGAAGGAGCCGATAAACCTGTTCAAAAATTATGTGGTATTGATGTAAAAGTCGAATTTATCGGTATTTTAGATACCGTACCCTCTGTGGGTATAGTGCACTTGGCGCCCTTCTTTTCGGGTCATATGGATTGGGCAAATGGTACTCAGCAACTCCCCAGTGAAAAAGTTTTTCCTAACTTTATTAAATGCTGTCGTCACTTTGTTTCTGCCCATGAACAACGTTTCTGTTTTCCTCTAGATACAGTAAGACGGCCTTTAAATTGGGAGAATGAAAAAAATAAAGTAAATATATCTGAAAGTAATAAAAATACTGATGGGAATAAATATGATCGTTATCCTAAAATATCCGATATTGAAGAAGTGGTTTATCCCGGTGGTTCAAACTAAGCTTGAGACAATTGACAGTTGTACACAGTTTATTCCCACCGATGATACTAAAAATTGGAAATAACCCATGAAAAACTTATCTCTTTTTATCTTTATCCTTATTTTACCCACTCTTGCGGGATGTGATAGTGCGGAAAAAAAAGCCAAGAAAGAGGCAGAAACCTATGCATTACGCCAATCTTCATTTGAGAATATGGTTGATATTAAAGGGGGGCGCTTTCAAATGGGGGATTTTGGTGATTTAGTGGCATTAAAAATTCAATATAGTACAGATCCAACGACTAAACCGTTGCATTGGGTAACGTTGTCTGATTTTAAAATGGGAAAATATCGAGTGACGTGGGGGGAGTTTAATCGTTGGCTTGCTTTGCAAGGGCGAGATAAAACGGATTATTACTTAGATATATTTAATAACCCGTATGCAGATAAAGATAAATTGGGGGACGATTATCCTGCCAAGGTTTCTTGGGCTGATGCGAAAGCTTATTGCCAATGGTTGGGAAAAGATACACAGCGCCATACTGATTTGCCCACGGAAGCCCAATGGGAATACGCCGCACGCAGTGGCGGACAACTACTGATTTACGGTAATAGTGACAATAAACTCCATTATCAAGATGATCCTGACCTTAATTTTGTCTCCTTCGGTAAGCCTGTTGGCAGCTTTGCTCCTAACCCTATTGGGCTATATGATATGATGGGTAATGGCAGAGATTGGATTAACGACTGGTATTCCTCCGACTATTATCAACACTCCCCTGAAATTAATCCCCAAGGCCCAGAATCGGGTAAAAAAAAGGTGATACGTGGTTATATGGGATCGTTTGATGGTATGCTCACGATTACTCGTGGTGGCGATCTTCCCGATACTGAATTTGGTAATGGTTTTCGCTGTGTGGAAAACTTGTAATGAAATATTTATCGCTTGAATCTTATCTCTTATTTTATTTCCTCTTACGAAGGGTGATGATAGTGAAAAAGGGCTGAAGAAAAAGCATTAATCTTTTTTTAATAATATGGTTTATATTAAAGGAAGGCTTTTGGCCATTTGTTGGAATTAAAAATTTAATATAATTTTGAGTCTGAGATTAAGCCTTTACATTAGATAACTTTGCCTGACTTTAAAATGGGAATGCGGGCAAAATATGGTGATTTTAACCACTAGCTTACCTTATTAAGCAATGATTGTCTTATTCAACTTTTATTGATGGATATGAAAGTATGTCTGTACATCTTGCAAAATCCTATGTGGGTGACACCTATGGGATGCATTTTCTGTTAATTCAAGCGACTGAAGTCGCTATCGCCTTTCATGAAGGTGACCTATATAGAATATTATAAGCCCAACGAATTAATGTTATGGATAAATAAAACCAATTTCTTTGGTAAAAATAATGAGGTTTTTTATTTCCGAAAAAGAGGAAGAGATAGTTTTTGCTAAACTTTGGGATAATACAGAAAAAGGTCAATAATCTGATGAAAAAGAAAAAATAAAATAGAAGAAATTATGTTTAATTTTCGAATAAATCGTTATTTAGATGATGAGGATTTATATAATCGTCTTATTCAAGGTTATCGACGTGACGAAATTAAGCAAAAAGATTTAATGAGTGATTTATCCATAATCAAATTAAATTCTACTTTTTTAGAAGTGACGGATGTACATTATAAAGAACGTGGTTATGTTACTCTTATTATTTTATTTTTCTTTAAGGATGTGTTTTTTTTAAATGTTGTTTTTTTTCCATTAAATATCGATTGGTATATAATATCAATATCAATATCAATATCAATATCAATATCAATATCAATACCAAGTTTATTTTTTGCTCTTTTTTTCCTTAAAATCGAATGCTTTATTTATACTCATTATCCCATTCGTTTTAATCGTAAAAAACAACTGGTTCATCTATTTAGAGTTAATGGAGAAGTACAAACTATACCTTGGAAAGATATCTATTTTTGTATGCGAAGGGAAAAGCCCGATGGGATGACACCTAAAATGTGGTATCTGTGTGGACATCTTTTAGCTGAAGATGGCATTACGGTTATTGATACCTTTACGGTGAGTATGTATGCGCCGAAAAAAATATATGTGCTACGCTTCTGGGAGTTGATACGCCGTTATATGGAAGATAAAAACGGTGTTAAAGAAGTAGCTGATATTTCCAGTTGGTTTTTACCTATCAATGAACGAAAAGAGCCGTTTGGAATAGGGCTTTGGATGTTAACTATGCGCAGTGGATTTATTGGTTCAATCATTATGCTTCCCGTAAATATAGCACATGCAGCGGCTCGTTGGCTGACCTTTCAAACCAGTAAAATTCCCCAATGGACATCCGAAGTTGAAGCTCTTTGTCATATCAGTGAGCATGATCCTTATAATTTTGATTGTCATGGTGTGGACATGAAATGGCGTTGGCGTTATTTGCTTTTTTGGCGTTATAAAGAAGGTATTGCTGTGACAGGACGTCGTTGGAAACGATAATTTTAAAAAACGTATTTATTGGGAATAGATGATACGACCGGATTCTATTTTACTAAAAACTCTTCCTATTCCACCTAAATTAAATATAAATAAGCACATTGTTATTGTTTTTTTTCTGGGAGTAATTATATTTTTATCTTTGGTTTTTGTTTCCTACCTATTCAAGATTGACAAACCAAAATTAATATATGTTGTGTTATCTTCAATAACTTCAATCTGTTACTTAATTTTTGATCAAGAAAATAAAAGAAATGAATAATATTTATTCTGGAAAAGAAATTATAAATAATAACTTTTCTATGAGTTTATCATCTAAGATCTCTAATAGATTAAAAAATCATTATGGCACTTTTTGGCGCAGAAAAATAACAATCCAACTCCTCATCGGCACGCCCCTTTCTATCTAAAAACTCACTCCCAATCTAACAACTGATATCTGGCAAGAAAATAACGGCACATTGCTTAAAGTCCGATTTAACGCTATACCTTATAGTGAAACTCTTTGCTGGCGTCCAGCTGTTAAACCTCGCCCAATTATCACAGGCACACTGACTGCGCGTTATTGTTGATGCCAATCGTGATAAACGTGGCGAAGGTTTTGAATTACGCACTGACAGTTGGGGAGCTATAAGAGCAGGTAAAGGGTTATTTATTAGTGCAGATAATCAAGCCAAAGCAGGTGGTGAAGTGCTGGCAATGGAGGAGGCGATTGAGCAATTAGAGCAGGCTCTGTCACTCGCTAGAAATCTACAAAAAGCAGCTATAACAGCTCATGCAAGTAGCCATGATTTAGACTGCCAATCAAGTTTAAACACAACTTTAAAACATTTATCCTCCGCAGGTATGCTTTTACATGCACCAAAAGGTATCGGTATTTTAAGTCCCAAAGCTATTATGCTTTCTTCTGGAGTAGAAAGCATTGGCATCATATCGGGTCATAATACGGATATTAGTGCAGAAAACTCAATAATAGCAACAGCGAGTGAAACAATAAGTTTGTTTGCTAGAAAATCAGGAATGAAATTATTTGCGGGACAAGGAAAATTAGAATTACAGGCTCAGGATGATGAATTAAATGCCATTGCGTTAAGTAATATATTATTAAGTAGTGAACAAGGAAAGGTTCTTATTAAAGCTAATCAAGAACTCACTTTAAATTGTGGTGACGCCTATATAACACTTAAAGATGGAAATATTGAGCTAGGTTGTCCTAAAAATATTCTATTAAGATCATCGAATGTACAAAAAATGGGAGCGGCTTCCTTATCAACTCCAATTAATGAACTACCTCGAGGTTTTAGTGGTGAATATGTATTAACGAGTGAACAAACAGGAGAACCATTACCTTTCACTTCTTATAAAATCACAACAGAAGAAGGAGAAGAATATAATGGCGTTTCTGATAAAGATGGGAAAACACTAACTATCTATACCTCTTATCCAAACTCATTAGAAATTGAATTTCCTGATACCATTCACGATGAGCAATTCAAAGCAACTAATAAATAAACAGGAAAACCTATTCCTAATTATCCTTATTATATAACATCAAATAATGGTAAGGTTTTATTCGGATACACAAATAACATGGGATTAACAGAGCGATTTGAAACAGGTATTGAACCTGACATTAAAATTTTATGGGGAGATGAAGCACTAGAAAAAATAGAACAAGGAGAAGAGAATGCCCAATAGAAAAACAACAACTAAAACTACTAGTGATTCAAATTCAATAAAAATAGTTCCCCTCACTGTTTTACAATTTGAACAACTATGGGATGCTTATCCTTCTACAACAGTAGAACATCAAGATCCTAAAACAAAGGATGATGTTTTTTTAAATCACAGTGCTATACATGTCAGTGAAGCACTGTATCAATGTGGAATACTCATGAGGAGTTTTCGTGGCACTCGTTGTTGGCATTGTCCAACACCTGACGATAAAACAAAAAAAGGGATACATGCAATTAGGGCACAAGAATTAAGTCATTATTTACAAAATCAACCTTTTGCAGGTTATCCTAAAACAATAGAATTAACTGGTAGCTCATACGAAAGTGTAATATCAAGTAAAACTGGTATCATATTCTTTCAGGATTATTGGTTACGGGCAGGAGAAAAAATAGCAACCGGTGACCATATTGATTTATGGAATAAAGGTGAATTAGCCGGTAGTGGAACAATAGGCTCTTTTTTTAGAGTGACGTTTCCTAATTTTACAGAAAGTTTTACTGCCTTATTTGGTTCAAATGCGCGAGTAACATCCCTTGAAAAAACCAAAAAAGTTCTTTTTTGGGAGATTTTATGAGAGATAAACTTTTAAATATCTTATCAATCTTAATTATTTCATTTTATACATTTATTCTACTTTTTTCTATTGATGGTTTACAACGAAGCAGTACAGTTAATAATTTATTAAATAAACCACCATCATTTTTCACTCCTGCTTATTCTTTTACTCTTTTATTCATCCTGATAATAATATTAACTATAATAGTGTTCTCTGTATTCAAAAAAACTTACAATAGAAATAAAAAGAATAATTATACCTTCATTTTTTATTTCATTAATTATTTATTTTACCATCATATTAATTCCAAATTTAAACACTTACTTATATGATAAATATATTTTTATTTTTTACAATGGGATTATTTATAATGGCGAGGAACGAACGCAACAAGTATTCTCTTTTATGTTTAGAATATTCACTATAATTTCCGTTTTCAGTATTGCATTAATAATTTTTTAAAAAAAGTAAAAAGTAAAAATTTATAAGGAAATAAATATGTTTTCTAATAAAACATCATCAGTCTGTCAAACAAAAATAGTAAGTTTGAATAATAATCAGAAAAAATACTGGATTGAAATAAAGCTAGTTGATGAGCTAAATAAACCTATTTCTGGTATATCATGGTATGCTGAAAATGAATCAACACGTTGTGGGCATAATAAGATTTATAAAGGAAAAAGTGACAAAGATGGAATAATTACCATTAAAAACTTACATAAGCTGGAACTATTTCTCTTTCTAGAGGCTCAAGAATTTGCTGATGAAATGGAAAAACGACAACTTAGATTAAACCGATACGATGAAAGTTCAACAGTCAAATTTTATACAGATAAGAGCCATATTTATCACTATGCAAAAATTGGAGAACTCTGTAACCAAGCGCCTGTGATTGAAAATTGGAATGAAAAAGAATTACCTTTTTACCATTTCCCAAATGGAAATAAATTTGATGGGTATAAAATATCCGACCAACAGTTAAATAAACGCCATGTTATTGAAATTTGCCCTTTCCGCGCATGGTCACTCATTCTTCATCATATACCCGAATATTCCCTAGTTAATGCTTATAATCTCGCTGTAATGTCTGATTTAGCCTATCTTGAACGACCTGATTTACTTAAATTTTTTAATCGTGATTTTCAAGATTTATCGACTATTCCACAACTCACAAAATCCACGATTATGCCTTACACCGTAGTTAATGATGTTCCATTTAGTGAGCGTTACTATCCTCCTGTTTTTATGGATACCGCAAACATAGAAACTCCAATTGGTAATACGCAACTTTTTTATGTTGAAAATAAAGAACATATTATTGTTTCTTGGCGAGGGACATGGGAGATTCCCGATTGGCTTACTGATATTAGTTATGCTCCGAGTATTTGCCCAAAAGAGATTGCCTCTGAGGGGAAAATGCATGGGGGGTTTTTAGAAGCCTATAATATATCAAAAATAAGTTTTAAAGATGAATTTAAAAATATAAATAATAAATTGAGTGATAAAAAGCTTTTCATTTGTGGACATAGTTTAGGCGGTGCACTTGGTCTAGCTTACGCTGCTGAAATGACCGATTATAGACCTCTATTATATACCTATGGTATGCCTCGTATTTTTTCAGCTAAAGCTATTCAAACAATGACTGGCTTTGTTCATTACCGACATATTAATGATTCAGATACTATCACGAGTGTTCCCCCTGATGCTGATTTAGATAACTGGTTATATGGTAAATTTGGTTACTTGGGTAATACTTTTGGTTTTATCTGGGCGGGTTTAGTTCAACTTCCATTAGATAAAGTAGGTGCCATATCTGGAGATCCTTTTTGGCATCATGGTGAATTAGTTTGCTTTTTTAAAATAACACAAATCGTTGAATGGCAAGAATGTACTATTGATAACAATCCATCTAGTTGCCGAACTTTAACATATCCACTTCCTATTAAAGTTAAGCTTTTTCTTGTTCCTTCGATAGCAAAATTAGAAAACCAACAAGCACATTTAAATCAAGAAGTTTTTATGAAGGAACATGATATTAATGATATTCAACGTTTTTTTCCACCAAATACCAATCCATTATTAGATAGTTTTACAAACCCCAAAAATCATTCTATGTCAAAAATGTATGTTCCCTATTTAAATAATGAATTATTAGAGGCTTCTTGGCCTGAAATTCAATTACAACGTAAAATTAAACGACTAAAGTTTATAGAGCAAATGGAGCAAAACAGCCACAGACACGATAATGCTGGGATCTCTCCTGAAGAATTAGAAAGAGACAAAGCATTTTTAAATATGCAAAAAATAGTTTCAAGTACCCTTAATATCACAAAATCAATTTCAGGAGGCGAAAATGCCCTCATCCGTTTTAGAAGTAAGACAAGAGAAGAATTGGAGCGTTTATAAGTTTTTTCTCTTACTTTCTATCCTCATTATGATCCAAGGCTGTGCACCTCGTAGTGATAAAAATAAAATACTATCTCCACCTGCTGATACGGAGTGGGTTACCGTCGGGATCAAACTTCCAGAAGGCATTGAGGCATTACCTTTAAATGTGCTTTATCGTTCCGAAATTTGCCAACGTGCTCGATATAATTCGGCTGGAGAAAAGTATTATATTTCGGGTTTTAATCCTAACTCCGTAGCACTTAAACAACAAGGTAGCAGTGATATCTATCAGACTAAAATCGCCCTTAATGGAGGAGGCTCATGCCAATGGCAATTGAGTGAAGTTTGGATGTCAATTCGTTATAAAAAAATACTGAATACTTATAATGATTTTGAAGCAATACCATCACATAAACTTATTTTAATCTTTAATAACCATAAATATAACGAAGGAGAAATTATAAGAAATTTAATAAAAAATGAAGAAATAGGACTAAATTACTATCCTGTATTTATTAATAATAAAATAGCAAATGAAAAAAATATAATTTTGTTTCAGCATTGGAATAGATCTCAATATATATTAGTCAATAATGAAAAAAATATATTATTTACTCCTCTTTATCATAAGGATAATATCACGAAGATTGACATACCTAAAGAGCGAGGAACTGATGTTATTATTTATTATTCAGATGGTACCATAGAAAAAAAACCTTCATGGTCTCCAAATTATAATAAATTAAAAAGTCTTAACTAAATATAACTTCAATTACAGCTCTAGATATTATTTGAACCTATTTATGTCAAATATAAGGCAAGAGAAGAAATAGATCATTTATAAACTTTCTTTCTTATTGTCTATGATCATTATTATTCAAGGCTGTGCACCTCGTAGTGTTAAAATACAGCTCTTTATTTGACACTAAATAGCTTACTGTTGGTATTCAATATCTAAAAGAAATTGAAACATCATCCTTGAATGTATATTAATGGAATAATTTATGAATAAAAATATTATTGTGTTAGGCGATAAAACTAGTCATGGCGGCACAGTTATTACTGCAACATCAGATATTATTATAAATGGGAAAAAAGCAGCTAAAGTAGGAGATAAAGTCAATTGCCCTAAAAAAGGACATGGTATTAATTCTATTATTGAAGGATCTTCCAATTTTATTTGTAAAGATTCATTTATTGCTGTTGAAGGTTGCCGTACAGAATGTGGTTGTTACCTTATTGCAAGTATTACTGATTTTTCATTGGATTAATTATGGCGTGGAATAAAGAATCAATTAAATTAATATCAAAACCAACCCCATTCCCTTATTTTAAATGGGGTTTGGCAATATTTTTATCGATTTTCTTTCTAATCTATTCTTTAAGTTTAAAAAATAAAGATGAAGTTATACAACAAAAAGAATTATTTAGTAGTGTTATTTCAATTTTACCTTTATTAATAATAATAATTTCTTTTTTATATAAATACATGGATTATATAAAAAACAAAAACATTTATTATTTTTTATATAATGAAAAAAAATTTGCAGATAAAAAATGGGAAGATTGGAGCGCGCGTAGTGTTGGTGTTATCGATAGTCTTGTTTTTCTTCCACAAAAGACAACTATTTCATATATGAAAAATAATTTATCAGAACATATATCATGCTATAATATTCCACAATACATTGATTATTTAGATAATAAAAATCCATCACTATATTATTTATTGAAGAGTACAAAAAAAACTATCGAAAAATTGCTTGGTACACATCATATAGAAATAAAATATTTAACTATTAAAGATAAAAATAGTGTAGAAAATAAATTTCAGCTTGTATGGAAAGAACTATTTCTCAATAAGGAAATGCCAAAGTTAGAAATAGTTGAAAAATTATCATTTCAGTATATAGAAGAGATAATTTTAAAAAACAATGATGTCGTAGAAATAATAATTATAGATCAAGATTATACAGAAAAACAATCAGCGGCTTTAGCAATATTGATTATGGCATCAGATGACACAAATAAAAAATATCATATTGATACCATTGCTAATATTCAACGTCCTATGTTAATAGGAGAAAATGAAATCTATAAAGAAGCTATAAATATTTTTAGTGAGATTCAAATTGAATCGCGATCAGCTAGTTATATTATGATAGATAATAAATCAAATAGTGATATGCTAGTTGCTTTATTTAATAATGATAATTATTTGACTAAGATATCCTTAGATAATATTTTCGATATAGAGTATTTTATCGGTCCTGTTGGTGATTATTCTTCTTGGGTAACAATAGGATTATCCGTAAATTTTGCATATCAATATAAGAAAAACATTCTTACATTATCTCGTGAAAAAGATAATTTTTATATTAATACAACAATCTCAAATGATGATTAAATAAAATGAATATAAAACTAATACCATTCTCTATAAAGTCTCTTTTTTTTATTTTTATTTTATTTGTACTTTGCATAGTTATTTTGCGTTATGGTGATTATTTTTTCATTGATTCCATAGGCATGAAGAAAATGGCTATTGTTGTTATACTATTAATCAGTTCTTTTATTACTGTTTTACTTTTCTACTTTAAAAAAATAAAAAAATATAGATATAGAAATGATACGAATAATTCTAACAAATACCCATCTGAAGAGTATAGAGTAAAATCAGGAAATAATAATAACAATATATTATTAAAAAAAATGAAAGAGTTTTATGGTTTTTTTTGGTATAAAAAAGTAAAAATTTATTTGCTAATAGGTTCTTCATTTTCTATCGAAAAACTCACTCCCAACCTGACAACGGAGATCTGGCAAGAAAGTAACGGCACATTGCTTATCTATGGTGGCGATATCCATCAACCTATGGATGAAAATTTAATTCAAGATCTAAAACAACTGCGTCGCCGTCGTCCACTTGATGCCGTTATTTGGGTATCAGAAAATAATTTATCGCAACAACCGCTGGGTCATTCCTTATTTAATCACTTAAATTCGACCAACACCGATACCGCAAGCCGCTATTTCCACCAGCTCTTTCGTCAATTACGCTGGCAAGCCCCCATTTGGCTTTGGAACGTCAGTAATAACGGCGAAATAACCACAGATGAAACGCCCACCGTGCTTTATTCAGCTCCTTTCAAGGCGACGGCTGAAACGCTTTCCAATGACTTAAAAACGCTTTTACCTGCATTAGTGGAACAAGGTACACAAGCAGTCTTACATAATCAAACACAGACCTATTTACTGGCTTTAGCTCGCTTTTTGCAGTATGAAGGATGTGAAAAACTCGCCAATAACTTGGCTCCACTATTATCAGGTTATCGCTCGTTGCCGTTTGCGGGTGTGCTCTTTAGTACGGCGGGTAACGATAACGTTTCAGCCATTTCACCAAAAACCAATCAGTGGACATCCAATTCCCATTGGAAAGCGCTCATTACAGCAAATTCACAACTGCCTTATCAGTTAAAAGCCTCACCTTTAGGCTTAAATTCAAAACGTATTTTACAATATACCGTCGCAACGGCCATGACGCTGTGGGGCATTGGCATGGTAGTTTCTTACTTTATGAATCGCCAATTAATTACCCAAAGTCAGCAACAAGCGCAATTAGCAACGGACAATCACCAATCTGAACTTGCCCGCTTACAAGCCCAGTATGGCTTACAACAAACTCTCGGCTTATTGAGTCACCGAGAAAAAACCGCTGTGCCATTTTGGCTACGCTTTGGATTAAGTCGTAATAACGCATTGCTTAATCATCTGTGGCCCGTTTATAGCCAATCCATGTTGCCATTATTACGGGATTCAACTCAGCATCATCTTGAATCTTATCTGCAAGCATTTATGCAGCTCCCTCCTGAAAGTGAGGAACGAATTGAAGGCGCTCAATCGGCTTATCAAGCATTAAAAGCCTATTTAATGATGAGCGACCCCTCTCGTATCGAACCGGTTTTTTTTACTGAAAGTGTACTCAATATTTGGCATCAAAATGAAGATCTAAAAGACGGTGAATGGCAAACCTTAGGCACAGAATTATTAACTTTCTATGCTTCTCAATTACCTTATCACGAGGAGTGGATAATTAAGCCTAATCGTACTTTAATTGCCGGAAGTCGCACTATTCTTATTCGTCAAATTGGTCAACGTAATGGCGAATCTGCGCTTTACCAAAAAATCTTACAACAGGCACAGCATAACTTCGCAGAGATGACATTAGATGATATGACCGGTGATACCGATGTCAGTTTCTTACTCAGTACCTCTGAAACCATACCGGGGATTTTTACACGTAAAGCGTGGGAAGAATCGATTGAACCTGCTATCAAAAAAGCAGTTCATGAAAGACGAGAAGAAATCGATTGGGTATTAAGTGACACACAAAAAGAGACCGATATTGATGTCTCTCCCGAAAAACTACAACAAAATCTGACAGAACGCTATTTTAATGATTTTTCAGGTAGTTGGTTAAGCTTTCTCAACGGATTACAGTGGCGAGAAACACAAAATTTATCCGATACGATTGATCAACTCACATTAATGAGCGATGTCAGACAGTCTCCTATTATCGCCCTAATGAATACACTTTCTTATCAAGGTAAAACGGGTCGTCAGCAAGAAAAATTAGCTGACTCTTTTGTGAATTCCGCCAAAGACTTGTTAAACAAAGAGCAACAACCTGTCATTAGCCAAAAAGCCGAATTCACAGGTCCTCTAGAGCCTGTTTTTGCACCGATATTGGCGTTTACTGATCCGCAATCTTCAGCACAAAATAGTGATGCATTGAGCTTACAAGCCTATCTTACTCGCGTGACAAGAGTGCGCTTAAAACTCCAACAAGTGGTGAATGCCCCCGACCCCCAAGCCATGTCTCAAGCCTTAGCCCGAAGTGTTTTTGAAGGAAAAACCGTCGATTTATCCGAAACGCAAGATTACGGAAGCTTAGTCGCCGCAAGTTTTGGTCAAGAGTGGAGCGGTTTTGGGCAGACACTGCTAGTACAACCGATGTCTCAAGCATGGCAGCAGTTATTA
This sequence comes from Proteus vulgaris, assembly GCF_033708015.1. Lineage (NCBI taxonomy): Bacteria > Pseudomonadati > Pseudomonadota > Gammaproteobacteria > Enterobacterales > Morganellaceae > Proteus > Proteus vulgaris. The sequence continues at coordinate 1,307,877 of NZ_CP137920.1, forward strand.
GCGCCGACGTCGCAAGGTATTAATACGCAATGGCGCAATGCGGTGGTAAATGACTGGAATAACGCCTTTGGAGGTCGTTATCCCCTTAAAAATACCCAAAGTGAAATTTCATTACCTTTAATGGCACAATATTTACGCCCTGATAATGGGCGTATTCAGCGTTTTCTTGAAAGCCATCTCAACGGAGTGTTGCGTAAAGAAGGCACCCATTGGGTACCCGATACCACCAATGCCCAAGGCTTAACCTTTAATCCCGAATTTTTAAAAGCCTTAGATAAACTCAGCTATCTGGGGGATGTTGTTTTTGCGAATGGTGAAGCACGTCTTTACTTTGAATTACGCCCAGGTACCTCACCCAACATTATGCAAACGCATTTAATGATAGATAGACAATCTCTTCTTTACGATAACCAGCAACCCCAATGGCAGCGTTTTGTCTGGCCAGCGGATACCGTTGCCTCTGGAGCATCACTGAGCTGGATAACCACAAACACAGGCACGCGTATTTATGGTGATTATCGTGGCGTCTGGGGCATTATTCGTTTACTGGAAGATGCCCAAATTACACCTTATGCAGGGAGTACCAGCAGTTATTCTGTTAGTTGGAAAACCTTAAACGGACAATCACTAAATTACACCTTAAGAACTGAAATGGGTGAAGGTCCTATCGCTCTCTTGCAACTACGCAATTTTGTTTTACCAGAAAAGATCTTCTTGGATTAACCCTTTAAACAATAAAGAGAACATTAAAATGGAACTTTATGGATTACTACAAAGTTTAAGCTTAACAGTACGTTGGACAACGTTTTTTTTACCACGAAACTTGATTACACTAAAAGTATAAAAATGATTATTTAAATTGAATAAATACATCCGCAACTTTTTTAGGACCTTCATAAATTTCAATTTGTTTTAATTCTTTTAATAAGTGGTGAGGAGCATGTTCAACTAAAAACTGCATATCGCCTTCACTTATCCAATGTTCAGACTCTTGCCAAGTATAAATAATTTTAATCGCAAGGCTCCAGCTATTTGGTTCATAAGGTAGTTGAGTGATTGGATAATAAATACCCGTTAAAGGCGGGGGGGATTGTCTTCCTCCTTCAATAGAAGTAAGCCAGATGATTTTAACGCTAACATTGGTATGCATATTATTTTCCATCATCAAATAAAAAATATCCGCCATAAAGGCGGATATTTAAAGCGCTAATTGAAATTACGCTTCGTCAACGTTTTCTTCGTCTTCTGGTGTAGGCTCAACAATTCGAACTTTATTAATTCGATGGTTGTTCACTTCTAATGGTTCAAATTCAATACCCTCAATTAGGATTTTTTCTCCTACTTTGGGTACACGCTGTAAATGTTCCATTAGTAAGCCTGCTAAAGTTTCATACTCACGTTTTTCATCCAATTTGATTGGAATATAAAGTACCAGGTCTTCAAGTGGTGTAAAGCCATTAACAGTCCATGAACCGTCTTCGTTTTGAGCCAAGTCATGACGTGAATCGTTTTCTTCAGAACTGACCGGCAAGTTACCTGCTATGGTTTCCATTACGTCAGTCAGCGTCACAATCCCTTCTACCGAGCCAAATTCATCGACGACAAATGCGAAGTGAGTGTGAGCATTACGGAACTGTTCTAACGCTTGCAGTAAGGATAAACCTTCAGGGAAAATCAACGGTTGAGTGACCAATAAACGTAAGTTTAGAGGTTCATTACGTAACTGTTGATTCAGTAGTTGAATAACATTAACCACTCCGACTGGTTCGTCACTCGATTGTTCATCCGTGATCACGAGGCGAGAATGAGGTTCTTTTTCCAATAATTGGCGGATATCATCTTGTGTTGCATTTAAGTCTACATATTCAACATCATGGCGTGAGGTCATGATACTGTTAACATTACGTTGGCTTAAACCAAGCACACGCACAATCATTTGGCGCTCTTGAGGATCAAATACGTCTTCTGAACTGGAGACTAAATCAGAGGTATGAGGATCTAATTCAGAAGATTCGGGCTTACCATTAATAATACGTAAAACCGCTTCTGCTGTACGTTCACGCAGAGAGCGAGAAGCAGATAAGAAACGGCGACGATTAAATTGTGCAAGCTGATTAAAGACTTCTATCATGATAGAGAAGCCAATGGCTGCATATAGGTAACCTTTTGGAATGGCGTAGCCAAAGCCTTCGGCAACTAATGCAAAACCAATCATCAGCAAGAAGCTTAAACACAAAATAACAATGGTTGGGTGATTATTGACAAAATTTGTGAGGGGCTTACTTGCAAGGATCATCAAGAACATTGCAATAGTAACAGCCGCAATCATAACACCTAAATGATCAACCATACCCACAGCGGTTATCACTGAGTCAAGTGAGAATACCGCATCCAGCACGATAATTTGTGCAACGACAGACCAAAAGCGAGTTGTTTTGCGTTGTTTTCCTTCGTCGTGATCTTTACCTTCTAACCGTTCATTAAGCTCCATTGTGGCTTTGAACAGCAAGAATATCCCTCCGAGCAACATAATTAAGTCTCTTGCACTGAAAGGATGATCAAACAGTGTAATAAGAGGTTTTGTCAGAGTGATAAGCCAAGAAAGACTAAATAACAATACAATTCGCATAACAAGGGCACACAATAGGCCTGTTATACGAGCTCTATCTCTTAGTTTTGCTGGAAGTTTATCTGCCAGAATAGCAATGAAAACAAGGTTATCAATACCAAGTACGATTTCGAGAACAATAAGGGTGGAGAGTCCTACCCAGATTGTCGGATCCAAGATCCATTCCATACAGTTTGTTTTACCTTCTATAAAGACGGCATATGCCGACTCGAGAATAATGAGCAATTTGAAGGAATTTTTCAATAAATTATTATCAGTAGTAGGGGAATAGTTTTAATTTGTCTAAAAGATTGTGATACCAATTACATCAATAACTACCACCAAGTGAGAGACTGAGTTACTATGTGATCAGGTTAACAAATTGTCAGTACATTGATACTGGCAGGTTTATTTTCAGACGGGAGTTATTTTCATGTCAAAACAGCAAATCGGCGTGGTTGGTATGGCAGTGATGGGACGTAACCTTGCGCTAAATATTGAAAGCCGTGGTTATTCTGTATCTATTTACAACCGCTCAAGCGATAAAACCAATGAAGTTATCGCTGAAAATCCAGGTAAAAAACTGGTTCCGAATTATTCTATTGAAGAGTTTGTTGATTCGTTAGAAAAACCGCGTCGTATTTTATTAATGGTAAAAGCGGGTGAAGCAACGGATAAAACAATTGCTGCATTGACGCCGCATTTAGATAAAGGTGATATCCTTATCGATGGCGGAAATACTTTCTTTAAAGATACTATCCGTCGTAACCGTGAATTATCAGCACAAGGCTTTAATTTCATTGGTACTGGTGTTTCTGGTGGTGAAGAAGGCGCATTAAAGGGTCCTTCAATCATGCCGGGTGGACAAAAAGAAGCTTACGAATTAGTTGCTCCAATCCTTGAAAAAATCGCGGCTGTTGCTGAAGGCGAACCTTGTGTGACGTATATCGGTGCCGATGGCGCAGGTCACTATGTGAAAATGGTTCACAACGGTATCGAATACGGTGATATGCAGCTGATTGCAGAAGCGTATTCAGTATTAAAACACTCTTTAGGTCTAACTAACGAAGAACTAGCAGAAACCTTTACCGAGTGGAATAAAGGTGAATTAAGTAGCTACCTGATTGAAATTACTGCTGATATTTTCCGCAAAAAAGATGATGAAGGTAAATACCTTGTAGACGTTATTCTTGATGAAGCGGCAAATAAAGGGACAGGTAAATGGACTAGCCAAAGTTCTTTAGACTTAGGTGTGCCAGTGACTCTTATCACTGAGTCCGTATTTGCTCGTTATATCTCTTCATTAAAAGATCAACGTGTCGCTGCATCTAAAGTATTATCAGGTCCAACACCTAAAGCATTCTCAGGTGATAAAAAAGCCTTTATCGAAAATGTTCGTCGCGCACTGTATTTAGGTAAAATTGTCTCTTATGCTCAAGGTTTCCAACAACTGAAAGCGGCATCAGATGAATATAATTGGGATTTAAATTACGGTGAAATCGCGAAGATTTTCCGTGCGGGTTGTATCATTCGTGCTCAATTCCTACAAAAAATTACTGATGCTTATAACGAAGATGCAAACATTGCGAATCTGCTGTTAGCGCCATACTTCAAACAGATCGCTGACGATTACCAACAAGCTTTACGTGATGTAGTTTGTTATGGTGTACAAGCGGGTATTCCTACTCCAACATTCTCTGCGGCTATTTCTTACTACGATAGCTATCGTGCAGAAGTGTTACCTGCAAACTTAATCCAAGCCCAACGTGACTATTTTGGTGCGCATACTTATAAACGTACTGATAAAGATGGCGTGTTCCATACAGAATGGATGGAATAAGTAAGATTAAATATTAAGTTATATCTCGATTAATATAACAAGTAAAAGGTGCTCAATTTGAGCACCTTTTTTATAGAGGTAATATTGTAGTATTAAGCAGGATGAGTATTGTTAAAAAAATACAAGTTATTGCTCAGAGACTTTCACATAATGAGGTTCTTCATTTACCTTACCAGCGACTAAATTATCATCAGCAAAGTCTTCTCTGGATATTCTTCCACTAAAAACAGCGTTCATTTTCTCTTTATCTAAGGCATCTTCCCAACGAGCAACAACAATACAGGCGCAAGCATTACCGACAAGATTAGTTAATGCGCGACATTCTGACATAAAACGATCAATTCCTAGAATTAATGCCATACCTGCGACGGGAACACTCGGCACAACGGATAAGGTTGCGGCTAAAGTAATAAAACCCGCACCAGTGACACCCGCAGCGCCTTTTGAGCTGACCATAGCAACAAAGAGTAGCGTAATTTGTTCTGTTAATGACAAATCAACGCCCGTTGCTTGTGCAATAAATAAGGCTGCCATGGTCATATAGATGTTCGTGCCATCTAAGTTAAAGGAGTAACCCGTTGGGATCACTAAACCAACGACTGATTTTTTACAGCCAAGTTGCTCCATTTTACTCATTAATGTGGGGAGTGCGGCTTCAGATGAAGAAGTGCCTAATACCAACCAAAGTTCATCTTTTATATATTTAATTAAAGAGAGAATAGAAAAACCGTTATATTTCGCAACAGCACCTAAAACGACTAACACAAAAAGTAATGCAGTTAGATAAAAGGTAATGACTAACAACATTAAATTACCAATGGAAGAGATGCCGTATTTACCTATAGTAAAAGCCATTGCGCCAAAGGCACCAATAGGCGCTAATTTCATGAGCATACTCACCATCTTAAAGACGGGATCGCAAAGATGCTGTAAAAATTTTAATACAGGTTCGCCCTGAGAGCCTACCGATGCTAACGCTAGGCCAAAAATGACAGAAACAAACAGGACTTGTAAGATATTACCGTTAACTAATGGACTCACGATAGTATCGGGGATGATATTCATGAAAAAATCAACAAGAGAAGAGTTATGTGCCTGAGTGACATACATTTCTACTCGGCTACTGTCTAATGATTCAGGAGAAATATTTAAACCGTCACCAGGACGAATAATATTCGCGGTGATTAATCCAATAACAAGTGCAATCGTAGAAAATGTGAGAAAGTAAATCATCGATTTACCTGCCACTTTTCCAACGGTTTTCATATTGCTCATACCCGCAATACCCGTGACTACGGTTAAGAAGATAACAGGTGCGATGATCATTTTTACAACTTTGATAAAACCATCACCTAAAGGTTTGAAGGATTCGCCAATATCAGGATAAAAATGTCCTAATAGAATACCGAAAATGATAGCAATAATGACTTGGACATATAACACTCGATAAAAGGGGAGCTTGCGGGATGAAGTCTGCATAAAAATTCCCTGTAACTGAAAGATATTGACTCAATAAAAAAGAAATTATGATGTAAATTATTATTTACATTTATTTTGTTGTGATAGGTAACTTAAAGGTATGAACAAATTAGGTCAATAAAATAAAGTTGATTTTATCAAATATTGTGCTCTTCATCTAAAAAATTAGATTTAATTTCAATTTATCATAACTTTTGAAAATTATTTTTCTAAAATCAATGAGTTAATAAAATTGTATTTTGTTTTATTTTGTTGTTTTAATTTAAAAAAATGTGTGTATTAGTTTATTTTTTAGTGAATAAAATGGTTTAAATGTAAAAAATGCGGGTAGGGAGAAGTAGAAAGTAGATTTTGATATAATGATTTGTTTTTATTTAGTTTATTTTTAAAAGAAAAATGATCTTCTGACAAATCCATCAATGTAAATAAGCCCTAACTAATAAATAAATAAGCATTCAATAAGAACAAGAGTAAAGGTGGGTATTGAGGAAGAGATAAAAAGTTAAAGAGCGCATAAGCGCTCTTTAATGGATCAGAGAAAGTGCTCTTTATTTTACAGGGATTTTAATGGAGTTATCAGACTCAATTTCAATAGGGACTAATGGCGTATCTTCAACAAACTCACTTGACGCTTTGCCACTAAAGACATCGTTCATTCTTTCTTTATCTAAGGCATTTTCCCAACGAGCAACAACGATACAGGCACAAGCATTACCCACAAGGTTGGTTAATGCGCGACATTCCGACATAAAGCGGTCAATCCCTAGAATTAAAGCCATACCTGCAACAGGAACACTTGGTACAACGGATAAGGTTGCCGCTAAAGTAATAAAGCCAGCCCCTGTAACACCCGCAGCACCTTTTGAACTTATCATGGCGACTAAGAGTAGCGTGATTTGTTCTGTTAATGAAAGATCAATACCCGTAGCTTGTGCAATAAATAGAGCCGCCATGGTCATATAGATATTAGTCCCATCTAAGTTAAAAGAGTAACCCGTTGGGATAACTAAGCCGACCACTGATTTTTTACAGCCTACATTTTCCATTTTACGCATTAAGCTAGGTAAAGCGGCTTCTGAAGAAGAAGTACCTAATACTAACCAAAGTTCATCTTTAATGTATTTAATTAAAGAGAGAATAGAAAAACCATTATATTTTGCAACAGCACCTAACACGATAAGAACAAACAATAATGAAGTAATGTAGAAAGTCAGAACAAGCAATACTAAGTTACTGATTGATGAAATACCATACTTTCCGATGGTAAAGGCCATTGCACCAAAAGCGCCAATAGGTGCTAATTTCATTAGCATACCGACCATTTTGAATACTGGCTCTGAGAAGTTCTGTAAGAATTTAAGCACGGGCTCACCGCGAGGACCGATGGATGCTAATGCGATACCAAAGACTACAGAAACAAATAGGACTTGTAAGATATTGCCGTTAACTAATGGGCTAACTACTGTTTCAGGGATGATATTCATTAAGAAACCAACAATAGAAGAGTCATGCGCTTTCGCTACATAACTTTCTACTTTACTGGCATCTAATGAAGCAGGGGAAATATTTAGTCCATCACCTGGGCGAATAACATTTGCAACGATTAAGCCAATAATTAATGCAATGGTAGAGAAAGTCAGGAAATAAGCCATGGATTTACCCGCGACTGTACCTACCGCTTTCATATTATTCATACCTGCAATACCTGTTACTACGGTTAAGAAGATAACAGGTGCGATGATCATTTTTACGATTTTGATAAATCCATCACCAAGTGGTTTAAAGGATTCACCGACGTCAGGATAAAAATGCCCAAGCAAGATCCCAAGTAAAATGGCGACAATAACTTGCACATATAACACTTTATAAAGCGGTTGTTTTTTAGTTGAAGTTTGCATGAAGATTTCCCTGCACCTATTGGTACATTGTTTATATATTTATTTGTATGTTAGAAAATAACTGAATTGTAAATTTAATTTTACACTATTGTATTATTATTGATGCTAACTTAAATGTACGAGTAAATTAGGTCAATAACATAAAATCTATTTAGTTAATTATTGAGTGCTGAATCGAGAAAAAAAGTTAAAATTTTATGCTCTAGGTGTTTTATAGCATTACAGGTGATCTAATATAAAATTAATGAAATTTATTCTTATTTTTGGTTTTTTATTGATATTAAATGCTAGAGGTGTTTGGGGGGGGAATATCTAATATTGCTTTTAGTGTGTAATATAATACATACACTAAGAATGATTATCATGATAACAATTACCCTTAGTTGAATTTAAAACTGGGTAATTGTTAAAGATAAGTTGGCTGTTTTTATTATTCGTTTTCTTCTTCTCGAATAAAAGAGATTAATTCTGGTTGTGCAATACGTTTGTAATCTTGCGTATTGAGAATAATAGAACGTTCTAATGTACCAGCATTAAAAGCTAATTCATCAAAACGTTCAAAAAGCAGAGGGTCAGCCACAAGCTTTAATGAAGGATGAAAACTAAAAGGGGGAATTGCACCAAATACGCATTGAGTCAGATCATCCACTTCTTTAGGGCTTGCCAGTGACGCCCTTGTTCCACCAATTTGGTGAGCGAGTTTTGATAGATCAGCTTGTTTATCAGCAGGTAATATCGCAAGAACATGTTGTTTAACACCGTTACCTTTTATATGGCAAACAAGTCCTTTTGCTCCCTGTCCTAATTGTGTTCCTCTGATTTTTGCAACTTCTTCAGAACGGCCTGCGGTAGGGTGCTCCATAACACGGTAAGTTGCGTGGTTTTTATCCAATAGAGCAGTAAGTTGCTCAAAAATAGTCAAAGACATCAATGACTCCTGAAGTTAATAAGTTATTTCTTTGTGGTCATTATACGACTTTAAAAAAAATATTCTGCTGTGATGTTCACGGTTGGTTTTGATTATTTTGATAAGCTTTTCAAATTATTTTGTTACAAATGATAATATGTTAATAGTAATATCCTATTGAATTAATAGAGTAATTGTATGCCTTAATTTTATTATTTGTAATAACATGATAAACAAATTGATATTTATTCATTATTTTGATGATGATCAATTTAAGAATAAAAAGAATAGAACATATTAAAACATAGATTTAATTACTAAAAAGGAAGTCAATAATGGCTGTTTCTACATTCTATATCCCTTCTGTAAATAAAATTGGTGCTGGTTGTCTTGCAGAAGCTGTAAGTTCAATGAAAGACTTTGGTTTTCATAAAGCATTAATCGTTACTGATAGTATTTTAAATCAACTGGGTGTTGTTGATAAGGTCAGCAAATTACTGACAGAAGCTGGTATTGCTAGTGTGACTTATGACGGTACTGCACCAAACCCTACCGTTGAAAACGTAGAAGCGGGTTTAGCTCTTCTGAAAGAACATCAATGTGACTGTGTTATTTCTTTAGGTGGTGGTTCTCCACATGATTGCGCTAAAGGTATCGCGTTAGTGGCTTCTAATGGTGGAAAAATTGCAGATTATGAAGGTGTTGATCGCTCAGCAAAACCTCAATTACCACTGATTTCAATTAATACCACAGCAGGTACAGCATCAGAAATGACACGTTTTTGTATCATCACAGATACTGCGCGTCATATTAAAATGGCTATCGTTGATAAAAACGTTACACCACTCTTATCTGTAAATGATTCAGAATTAATGATTGGTATGCCAAAAGGTTTAACCGCTGCAACAGGTATGGATGCATTAACTCATGCTGTTGAAGCCTATGTTTCAATCGCAGCAAACCCAATCACTGATGCGTGTGCATTAAAAGCAGCCACTATGATCAGCGAGTCTTTACGTAAAGTTGTTGATAATGGTGGTGATGCGGCTGCGCGTGAAAATATGGCTTACGCTCAGTTTTTAGCGGGTATGGCATTTAATAATGCTTCTTTAGGTTATGTACATGCTATGGCTCACCAATTAGGTGGTTTTTATAACTTACCTCATGGTGTGTGTAATGCGGTTTTATTACCACATGTTCAAGCTTATAACATTCAAGCAGCAGCGGGTCGTCTAAAAGATATCGCACAAGCAATGGGTGTTGATGTTTCTGCAATGAGCGATGAGCAAGGTGCGAAAGCCTGTATCGAAGAAATTCGTAAACTGGCTAAAGATGTTGGTATTCCAGCGGGTCTGAAAGAGTTAGGCGTGAAAGAAGAAGATTTCAAAACATTGGCAGAAAATGCGCTGAAAGATGCTTGTGCAATCACTAATCCAGTTCAAGGCTCTGAAAGTGATGTTATCGAGTTATTCCGTCAAGCAATGTAATGTTTAGGAAATAAAAAGGTAATTAAGTCATTACTTTTTTTCAAAAATAAAGCCGATACTTTAGTGAGTATCGGCTTTTTGATATTCAGGTTATATCCATTATTCTGCTTTTTTATGGCGCTTTTGCAGGCAATCTATTATATCAGAGAGTGATAATGACTGATCTTGCAATAAAACCATTAAGTGATAGAGCAAGTCTGAAGCTTCATTTTTTAGCTCTTCCCTATCATTAACAGTGGCAGCCAACGCTGTTTCTACGCCTTCTTCTCCAACTTTTTGCGCAATACGTTTTGTACCACTGGCATAAAGACGGGCAGTGTAAGAGCTATCTGGTGAGGCATTTTTGCGGTCGCGTAATAAATTCTCAAGCTCATAGAGAAATCCCCATTGACTTTGTGCCGGGGCAAAACAACTTTCAGTACCGTTATGGCAAGTTGGACCAAGAGGATTGGCTAAAATGAGTAAAGTATCGTTATCACAGTCAGGATAAATATTGACTAATTTGAGAAAGTTGCCAGAGGTCTCACCTTTTGTCCATAAACGCTGCTTAGTGCGCGAATAGAAGGTAACATTCCCACTTTCTAAAGTGACATTTAATGCTTCTTTGTTCATGTAACCTAGCATTAATACATCACCTGAAATGGCATTTTGGATAATCACTGGCATGAGATTATCGACTTTTTCCCAATCTAGTTGCGCTAATATTTCATTATTCATGATATTCTTACCTTAACGTCATTCTTTGCAAGATACTGTTTTAATTCGTTGATATTAATTATTTGTTTATGGAAAACAGAGGCTGCAAGAGCACCATCGACATTAGCTAATTTAAAGGCATCAAGAAAGTGTGACATTTCGCCAGCTCCTCCTGATGCGATTATAGGAACATCTGCAACTTGACGGACTAGAGCAAGTTGTTTTAGATCATAGCCTTGTCTTACGCCGTCTTGGTTCATCATATTTAAAACAATTTCACCTGCGCCACGTTGCTGAACTTCACGTACCCAATCAAGGGTTTTCCAGCGCGTTTGTTGTGTACGTTTTTCATCCCCAGTAAATTGATAAACTAAATATTCATCCGTTTTTTCATCAAACCAAGTGTCAATTCCTACAACAACACACTGTACACCATAGCGATCAGCCAAACGAGATATCAGTGAAGGATCAGAAAGTGCAGGGGAGTTAATCGAAATTTTGTCTGCACCAAATGAGAGAATTTTTCCAGCATCTTCCACAGAGCGAATGCCACCAGCAACACAAAAAGGAATATCAATCACTTCAGCAACACGCGAAACCCAGCTTTTATCAACAACACGACCATCAGAAGATGCCGTAATGTCATAAAATACGAGTTCATCAGCGCCTTCTTTAGCATAGCGTTCAGCAAGAGGGACAATATCACCAATAATTTCATGATTACGAAATTGAACACCTTTGACAACTTGTCCATCGCGGACATCAAGACAAGGAATTATGCGTTTTGCCAACATGATATCGCCTCTTTTAATGTAAATTTGCCTTCTAATAATGCTCTACCCACAATAATACCGGCAACACCAGATGCGGGAAGATCTGCGATATCTTGTAAATCACCAATACCGCCTGAAGCTTGGAATAAAATATCAGGGAAACGCTGGCTAATTTCTTTATACAGTTCGACGTTAGAACCGGCTAATGTGCCATCACGAGAAATATCAGTACACAACACATGCTTTAAACCGACACTTTGATAAAGCTCGATGATATCTTCAAGTGTATAGGGGGAGTTCTCTTGCCAACCACTGACAGCCACCCACTTTTTACCTTGTTTATCAATGCGAACATCGAGGGCTAATACAATGGCATCTGCACCATAGCGCTCAAACCATGTTTTTACTATTTCGGGCTGACTAACGGCGGTAGAGCCAATGACAACTCGGCTTGCTCCTGCTTCGAGTAGTGACTTAACATCATCTTCAGTGCGAATTCCGCCCCCTACTTGTACGGGAACATTGACACAAGCAACAAGTTTTTTTAACAGTGGAATTTGGCGAGCAGATGGATCTTTTGCTCCCGTTAAATCTACTAAGTGAAGTAATTTTGCGCCATCTTTTTCATATTGTTGGTAGCGTGTCAGCGGATTATCATCATAATCACGCTGTTTTGCATAATCACCCTGATGAAGACGAACGACTTTCCCATTAATTAAATCTAATGCTGGAATAATCATAACAGGTTACATCTCCAAAAAGTTCTTGATAAGTTGCGCACCAGCTTTCCCTGAACGCTCAGGGTGAAATTGCACGCCATAAAAATTATCTTTTTGAATTGCGCTACTAAAACGCGAGCCGTATTCAGTTTCAGCAATCGTTGATTTATTGAGAGCTAACGCGTAGCTATGAACAAAATAGAACCAAGCATCGTCACCAAGATCACGAAAAAGAGGATGTCCAGGTTTTGCTAATACTTGGTTCCAACCCATATGAGGTAATGGTAATCCTGCTGTATCAAGCTTATCGATGGTGCCATCAACTAAACCTAATAAAGGGATATCTTTACCTTCCTCGCTTAGAGAGGCCAATATTTGCATACCTAAACAAATACCTAAAACCGGTTGTGTTAAGGCTTTAATTAAAGGAATTAGCTCTCGTGCTTTGAGTTGTTCCATTGCTGCTCTCGCCGTGCCTACTCCGGGTAGAAAGAGTTTATCCGCAGATAACACAACGTTTTTTTCATAGGACACGATGGGATCATAACCGAGTCGCTTAACGGCGTAAGCGACAGAGGCTAAATTGGCACAGCCCGTATCAAGAATAACCACTTTCATCACAGAACACCTTTTGAACTTGGTAAAGTATTACCTTCAACACGAATGGCTTGGCGTAATGTACGACCAAAGACTTTAAATAAGCTTTCAGCTTTGTGGTGATCGTTTTTGCCTTTTGATTTCAGATGTAATGTGCAACCCATGGTGTAAGAGAGTGAACGGAAAAAGTGTTCAATCATCTCTGTACTTAAATCACCGACACGTTGATATTTAAATTCGGCTTTGTATTCAAGGTGCGGGCGACCAGAAATATCTAACGCACAGCTTGCAAGGCATTCATCCATTGGTAATGTAAAGCCAAATCGAGCAATACCTCGTTTATCACCTAATGCTTCACGTAATGCTTCACCCAAAGCAAGGCCGGTATCTTCTACCGTGTGGTGATCATCAATCACTAAATCACCTTTTACATTGATGTTCATACGAAAGCCGCCGTGCGTGGCAATTTGATCAAGCATGTGATCAAAGAAACCGACGCCTGTACTGATCTGACTGTTGCCTTCACGATCAAGCCAAATATCGATCGCGATTTGTGTTTCTTTTGTTTTTCGTTCAACGTGAGCGTAGCGATCTTTTTTAGTTAATTGCTCAGTAATAATTGCCCAATTGAGTTCATTGGTATTATAAAGTAGGCCTTTGATCCCCATATTTTCAGCTAGCTGAATATCAGTTTGTCTATCGCCAATGACATAGCTGTTATCTCTATCTAGTGCACCATCTACTAAATACTGAGTGACAAGTCCAGTTTCTGGTTTACGACAAGGACAGTTGTCTTCAGGTTTATGAGGGCAAATTAAAACATCATCAAATATGATCCCTTGAGATGAGAAAACTTGCATCATTAAGTTATGAGGAGGATCGAAATCCGCTTGAGGAAAATTTTCTGTGCCTAATCCATCCTGATTTGTGATCATGATGAGTTTATACCCTGCTTTTTGTAGAGCAGTAAGTGCGGGGATCACCCCATTTTCAAAGGCAAGTTTATCAAGTCTATCAACTTGGTAATCAGTGGGTGGCTCAGTGATTAAAGTACCATCACGGTCGATGAAAAGAATTTTTTGGCTCATGGTAGAGATCCCTCAGTTGCGATTTTTTGTTGTTATCGTTTTTAATGTTTTATACGTTTGCAGTTTGAATATTCTTTATGGCATTAATCACGCTATCACATTCTTCCGCTGTACCGATAGAAATACGCAAACAGCCCTTAAGCCCATATTGACGCTGTTGATCGCGTAAAATAATCCCTTGTTCCCATAAAGTACGGAAAACCAGAGTGGCATCAGTGAATTTCACTAAAATATAGTTAGTTTCACTGTTATAAACCTGTTCAACATTAGGCAATTTTTGTAACGCATTAGACAAGATAGCTCTGTTGCGTGAAATTTCTGCCACTCGTTTTTTCATTATTTCAATACCGGCTTCTGTTAATGCTTGCGCAGCAATATCTGCAACAGGTGTTGAAAGTGGGTATGGTGCGATCACTTTTAGTAATAATTCAATGACTGGTGGGTTGGCAAGCGTAAAGCCACAACGAAGCCCTGCTAAAGCGAAAGCTTTCGATAAGGTTCGCAAAATAACTAAATTCGGATACTCTGCAAGCCATGACACCATTGACGCGTGTGGACAAAATTCAATATAAGCTTCATCTACCGCAACAATGGCTTTGCCTTTAGCCAATGCTAATACATCACGAATAAGCGAAGGATCAACGATATTTCCTGTTGGGTTATTTGGGCTGCATAGGTAGATAAGTTTTACATTATCAAGTTGTGATGCGATGGCTTTGACATCAGGGTTCCAATCAGCAAGAGCAGGGACAACACGCTGTTCTACACCAAAGGTTTCCGCACTAACGCTATACATTCCATATGTGGGTGGGCAATAAAGCATTGCGTCTTTACTCGGCTCACAAAAAGCACGAATAAGAAGCTCAATCGCTTCATCAGCACCACGGCTAACTAAAACTTGATTAGCATTGACACCTGCATATTTTGCATAACGACTAATCACGTTAACAGGCTGACATTCAGGGTAGCGGTTTAAATTTTTTTCATTAAACGTAAAGTCAGGAGCGATAGGGTATTCATTTGCATTTAACCAAATAGAACCATTTCCCCCTAAGCGTCGAGCAGATTGATACGGTATTAATTCACGTACATTTTTTCTTGCAAGTGTATTGATATCAAATTCAGTTTTCATCACGCTTATTTCCCCTTAGCTAACGCATTTACACGAAGTGTGACCGCATTTTTGTGTGCGGTGAGTTGTTCTGCTTGCGCTAATATTTCAATGGTCTGTGCTAAATCAGATAAGCCTTGAGCAGTGAGTTTCTGTACTGTCATACGTTTCATAAAATCAGCTAAACCTAAGCTTGAGTAAGTTGCTGTATAGCCATAAGTTGGTAGAACGTGATTAGTGCCAGAAGCATAATCTCCTGCAGATTCAGGCGACCAAGCACCAAGAAAAACAGAGCCGGCACTGGTAATGCTATCAACACGGGTATCAGCATCATTGGTTTGAATAATTAAGTGCTCTGGACCATAACGATTACTGATTTCAATACACTGCTCGAGATCACGAGTAATAATAACCCGGCTTTCTGCAAGTGCCTGTTTAGCAATTTCAGCGCGGCTTAATAGCGTCAGTTGTGTTTCAGTTTCAGCAATAACGGCTTTAGCGAGTGTTTCATCGGGTGTTAATAACACAACTTGGGAATCTGGGCCGTGTTCAGCTTGTGAAAGTAAGTCAGCAGCAATAAATACAGGATTTGCATCTGCATCCGCAATGACTAAAACTTCTGAAGGGCCTGCTGGCATATCGATTGCTGCACCTTGAAGTGATTGGCTTGCTTGGCGCTTCGCTTCGGTTACATAAGCATTACCAGGGCCAAAGATTTTATCAACTTTAGGAATAGATTCAGTACCAAATGCCATGGCTGCAATCGCCTGTGCACCACCTACTTGAAAGATTTCATCAATACCAATTTGTTGAGCAATATATAAAATTTCATCAGCAATAGGGGGCGGAGAGCAAAGAATAATTTTGCGACAACCCGCAATACGGGCTGGAATACCCAACATCATTACTGTTGAAAGCAATGGTGCGGAACCTCCGGGAATATAAAGTCCTACCGCATCGATTGCTCTGCTGACTTGCTGACAAAAGACACCAGGCTGAGTTTCTACGTTGATAGTGTTAGGTATTTGAGCCTCATGAAAGCGACGAATATTATTCATCGCCTGTGCTATCGCTTGTTTTATTTTGCTATCAAGTCTTGATGACGCTTCATTGATTTGTGATTTTGATACCAAAACACTTTCCGGTGCTGTCTTATCAAATTTTTGGCTTAGTGCTTTAAGCGCTTTATCTCCATCATTGCGTACTTGTGAAATGATGCTAGCAACCTGTTCTGTAATTGAAGCTGATGCAGAAATAGCAGGGCGAGTTAATAGCACTTGTTGCTGTTCTTTCGTGCATTTATCCCAGTAATTTAATGTATTAAAACCCGTTTTCATCATTTCACCTTATTCCATCATTTTTTCAATTGGTAAAACAAGAATTGAACTTGCACCTAATGATTTAAGTTTTTCCATTGTTTCCCAGAATAGGGTTTCGCTACTTACCATATGCATTGCAACGCGATTTTGATCTCCCGCCAGAGGTAAAATAGTCGGTCTTTCCGCTCCCGGAAGTAATGCAATGACATCCTCAAGGCAATCACTTGGTGCGTGTAACATAATGTATTTTGATTCTCTGGCTTGAATAACGCCTTGAATACGGGTCAGTAAACGGTTGATAAGTTCTTGTTTATCCGCTTCCATTTCACCGTCGCGTTGGATTAAACATGCTTTTGAACGATAAATTACTTCAACTTCTTTTAAGCCATTGGCTTCTAATGTTGCGCCAGTAGAAACTAAGTCGCAGATAGAGTCAGCAAGGCCGGCACGAGGAGCGACTTCAACAGAGCCATTTAATAAACATGATTTAAATTTGATCCCTTTTTGGTCTAAATAGCGTTTGAGCAGATTGGGATAGGAGGTTGCGATTCGAGTGTTATTTAAGCATTCCGCACCTTGATAATCGAAATCGACAGGTGTTGCAAGAGATAAACGGCATCCCCCGAAATCAAGACGACGTAGTGTGAGATAACTTGGATCTTCACCTTGTGAGCGACGCTTTAATAACTCTTCTTCTAAAACGTTTTCACCAATGATCCCTAAATCAACAACGCCATCCATGACTAATCCCGGAATATCGTCATCTCTCACGCGCAAAATATCGATTGGCATATTTTCAGCGTAAGCAATCAGGCGCTGTTGATTTAAGTTAATTTTGATGCCACAACGAGCTAAAAGCGCACGAGAATCATCGCTTAAACGGCCAGATTTTTGCATTGCAATTCTTAATCTTGCTTTATCTAACATAATATTACCCTATCTTTTTCTCTATTTTTGTTATGAAAATTAGCTATAAAAAAACCCCGGAAGTTGCCTTCCGGGGTTTTAGTTGTTATCTGCATTCAGACCACCGGAAGCGTTTCTTAAACGTCTTCCAGCACTCATCGCCTGAAAGACTAGTCAGGGTGATGGTGATGATGGTGGTTTAATTGAATGCTATACATAATATTTTCCTAGCTAATAACATTATTTGTTATTTAATAATGCCCGTTACTATTGAGCTGTATGCTGTATTTAGTAACCCGCATTTAGAATTTGTCTGCCTTTCAACCTACATGATTTACAAAGGAGAAAGCAACCTATTTTTTAATAATAATTTAATTATTTTATAACCTTTTGTTTTTAATGTAATTTTAATATTTCTCTTATTTACTTAATGGAACAAGTAGGCGAGTATATAGGGAGGCACTAAATATTCACGAAATATAAGTGGTATTTATAATTAATGGCGAAACTAAAATTTTATAGCATACTTTGATTAGGCCATTTAAGTAGGGGAGCAAAATGAAACGAATAACCATCGTAGGATTAGGTTGGTTAGGTTTACCACTTGCTACTGCGTTGCGTGATGCAGGCTATCAAGTTAAAGGGACTAAAACCACCGAAGATGGCGTAGAAGCAGCAAGAATGAGTGGCATTGACTGTTGTTTAGTGAATTTAACACCCGCAATCGAATGCGATAGAGATGATTTTGATTACTTAATGGAAACTGACGTACTCATTATTACGCTACCACCAAGTGCTGCCGGTGGAGGTTATGATTATGTTGAAGCCATTCAGACGCTGGTGGATAGCGCAATGTCTCGCCATGTGACGAGAGTCATTTACATTAGTTCTACTTCTGTATATGGCAACCAAACGGGTAATATCACGGAAGAAATGGATATTCGACCAGAAACACAATCGGCAAAAATGTTAGCCGAAGTTGAGAACTGGCTACATCGTTTACCGTTGACTACGGTTGATATTCTTCGATTAGCAGGATTAGTGGGACCAGGTCGTCATGCAGGACGTTTTTTATCAGGTAAAAAACAGGTAAAAGGCGCTCATCAATGCGTAAACTTAGTCCACTTAGATGATGTCATTTTTGCTGTTGAACAACTGCTCGCACAGAATGAAGGTGGCCATTTATATAATTTATGTGCACCAATTCACCCTAAAAAGAAAGATTTTTACTCGAGAGTGTCGAATCAACTTGATCTCATTCCACCCGAATTTATTGAGGAAGAAAAGCCTGCAATACGAGAGATTGATGGTCAGGAGATTTGTCGAGATCTTGGATTTCATTACCATTATCCAGATCCCGACAAAATGCCAATGAATTAATTTACAGGCAGTAACACAATATCACGGAAAATAGATCTTTCACTTAATTGGGCAAACCAACGCTCAATATGAGGGACGTGTGGTCTATCTTTGCAAACTTCTAGCCATGGATAGACCAAAGGTGCGATTGCCATATCGGCAAGAGAGAATGTATCTCCTGCAAAATAAGTGGTTTTCGCAAGTTGGTCGTCAGCAATTTTAATAAGTTTATTAAGCTTCTCTTTCAACGCATTAACACTTTCAGGATTTTGCTGTTCTTTAGGCGTACGAACAATCATGATCATCATTTGTTGAATGGGCGAAAATAGGCTGCCATTTGACCAATCCATCCATTTTTCTACATTTGCTCGCTGTTTAAGATCAATGGGATAGAGCGTATTATTTTTATATTTTGTACATAAATAACGAATAATGGTATTAGACTCCCATAAAGCAAAGTCATCATCTAGTAAGGTTGGAATAGAAGCGTTGGGATTCATCGCTAAATAATTTGCTTCATTGAGTCCACCAAAAGGGCCACCAACGTCGATTTGCTCATAAGGAACGTTTAATTCTTTTAAGCACCAAAGCACTTTTTTAACGTTAGATGAGTTTTTTCTACCCCAGACTTTTAACATAAAGGTCTCCTAAGCTACGATAAGTAATAAAATTTCCCTCTATAGGGCGCTAAATATGAATATAAGATAAATCTCTATATATCAATGTTGGCGTCTTATTCTAGAAAGCCATATAGTAGGAAAGCTTTAACAAATTGATATAAAAGGGTGATCGGTAATGAAAAAAAATATTCCATCTGTTCTGGGTAAGGTTACCGCGGGAATGGGTTTACTGCTAATTATTTCTAGTCCTTCATTTGCAGTCAATAATCCGGTGCCTCCTCAAATAGAGGCAAAATCTTATGTATTAATGGATTACAACAGCGGAAAAATTCTGGCATCAGAAAAACCTGATGAACGTTTAGATCCCGCCAGCCTAACAAAAATCATGAGTAGCTATGTTGTTGGACAAGCGATCAAAGAAGGTCGTATGTCACCTGATGATATTGTTATTGTTGGGCGTAATGCATGGGCAACGGGGAATCCGGTATTGAAGGGATCATCATTGATGTTCTTAAAGCCGGGTGATCAGGTTAAAGTGATTGATTTAAATCGCGGTATGGTTATTCAATCTGGTAATGATGCCAGTATTGCATTAGCAGAACATGTTGCGGGTAGTCAGGAAACCTTTGTGGATTTAATGAATTCCTATGCTAAGAATCTCGGTTTGAAAAATACACACTTTAAAACCGTTCATGGGTTAGATTCTGAAGGGCAATATACAACCGCACAAGATATGGCATTACTCACAGCCGCCATGATCCGCGATGTGCCTTCAGAGTATGAAATTCATAAAGAAAAAGAATTTACATTCAACAATATTCGTCAGCCAAACCGTAACCGTTTATTGTGGAATAAAAATATGAATGTCGACGGTGTGAAAACAGGTCACACTAATGGAGCAGGGTACAATCTTGTTTCTTCGGCAACTGAAGGTGATATGCGCTTGATTGCTGTTGTTTTAGGAACGCCATCAGATAAAGTGCGTTTTGCTGAAAGTGAAAAATTATTAGGCTGGGGCTTCCGCTTTTTTGAAACGGTAACCCCCGTAAAAGCAGGTACCCCACTGACAACTCAAAAAGTGTGGTACGGCGATAAAGGCGAAGTTGCATTAGGGGTTGCTAATGATGCTTCAATCACTATTCCTAAAGGTGAACTGAAAAACTTGAAAGCTTCGTTTACTTTAACCAATCCTGTATTAGAAGCGCCACTAACGGAAAATCAGGTGGTAGGTACCGTTAACTTTTTATTAAATGATGAAGTGATTGAGCAACGCCCATTAGTCGTAAAAGAAGCGGTTGAGGAAGGCGGTTTCTTTAGTCGTATTTGGGATTTTGTTGTTAAAACAGTATCCGGTTGGTTTAATGCTATTTTTGGTTAAATCATCAATAATGGATCTATCAAAACGTTACTGAGTTTTTCACCCAAAAAGAAAGACTAGCTCTATTTTTATATAAATAATCCGTAATTGTTTAACGATTACGGATTTTTTATATTCAATAAAATAGTGGGATATCTCTATTTTAGCGAAAAACGCCGTAAACCCTCGCCCAGTAAATCATCATGATTACTCAATTGATATATTGCCATAACGTGTTAAAATAAAAACATTATATCAATGAGCGCTGATGATGTTAAGAGCAACAAAAGTACGCATCTACCCAACACCAGAACAGGCTGAATATCTCAACGCTCAGTTCGGTGCGGTTCGTTTTGCGTACAACAAAGCGCTGCACATCAAGAAAGACGCTTACCAGCGGCACGGCGTAAATTTAAACCCGCGTAAAGACCTTAAACCGCTGCTTGCCGTGGCGAAAAAATCCCGCAGATATGGGTGGCTTAAAGAATATGATTCTATTGCATTGCAGCAGGCGGTGATTAACCTTGACGTGGCTTTCTCCAACTTTTTTAATCCGAAACTAAAAGCCCGTTTTCCCACGTTTAAAAGTAAGCATGGCAGACAATCTAGCTATCATTGTGTCGGGATCAAAGTCATTGATGGCGCGATAAAAATCCCGAAAATCGCACCGATTGAAGCGCGTTTACATCGTGAAATTACGGGGGCGCTGAAAAGTATCACACTGAGCCGCAGCGCAACCGGAAAATACTATGCGTCACTACTCTGTGATGACGGGGTAGAAGCACCGGCAAAGCCAACATTGATATCAAATATCACGGGGCTTGATGTGGGGCTAAGTCATTACGCCATCAAATCAGACGGCAATAAGATTGCTAATCCGCGCCACCTTATCAATGCCAGCCGTCACCTACGTCGAAAACAAAAAGCCTTATCTCGCAAGCAAAAAGGGAGTGCTAATCGCCGTAAAGCCCGAATACAGCTTGCAGGTGTACACGAACGGGTAGCCAATGCCCGTGCTGATTTTCAACACAAACTCTCTCGTGCAATTGTTGACGAAAACCAAGCGGTAATTGTCGAGACACTGAAATCGGCGAATATGATGAAAAACCACTGTCTGGCTCGCGCTATCGGTGATGCAGGCTGGCATGGTTTTATCACAAAGCTGGAATATAAAGCCGCAGAAAAAGGCGTCCATCTGGTAAAACTGGATCAATGGTTTGCCAGTTCGAAAACCTGTCATTGCTGCGGTCATAAAATGTCAGAAATGCCACTACATAAGCGTATCTGGCAATGCCCTGAATGTGGAGTTGAACATGACCGAGATATCAATGCGGCAATCAATATCCGACACAAGGGCATATTGGAATTACACGCGGCGGGACTCGTCGTTTCAGCCCATGGAGACCAGCGTAAATCCGTCGTACAGAGGGTTGCGGTCTGAGAAGTGGGAAGCCTCGCCGTTTACGGTGGGGAGCAGTCACAACTTAAGTAAGCCCATCGATTTTTCCTTGATTATCAACGTTAACAGCGATAGCCGCGGGGATTTTAGGTAACCCTGGCATTGTTGTGATAGAGCCCGTTAAGGCGACAACAAAGCCTGCGCCAGCAGAAACATACACTTCACGGACGTTGATTGTAAAGTGAGTCGGGCGACCTAATAAGGTGGGATCATCTGAGAGTGAGTATTGCGTTTTTGCCATGCAAACAGGGAAATGAGCAAACCCCATACTTTCTATTTTTTTCAACATATTACGAGCCTTTTGGCTGTAAGTCACACCATCAGCACCATAAATTTCTTTGGCAACAATATCAATTTTTTGACTCAGTGAGGCATCATCAGGATAAATTAATTGAAATTGACTCGGTTCATTTTCAAGTGTATCAATCACTTGTTTAGCCAACTCAATACCACCTTCGCCCCCTTTTTCCCATACTTTTGTAATCGCGAAGCGACAACCTCTATCTTGGCAAAATTGTTCGATAAACTGGTGTTCTGCAAGACTATCTGTGATATAAGCATTAAGAGAAACAATGACAGGTAAACCATATTTTTTTAGGTTTTCAATATGTTTTTCAAGATTAACAATGCCTTTTTCAAGAGCAACTAAATCTTCATTATTCCACTCACCTTTACCTAAGCCACCGTTATATTTTAGCGCTTTCGTGGTGACAACAATAACGGCACAATCAGGACGTAATCCACTGATCCGGCATTTTATATCAAAGAATTTTTCAGCACCTAAATCAGCCCCAAAACCAGCCTCTGTCACAGTAATATCAGCAAGTTGAAGAGCAAGTTTTGTTGCTCTTACGCTATTGCACCCATGGGCAATATTTGCGAAGGGACCTCCATGAATAATAGCGGGAGTATTTTCGAGTGTTTGTACTAAATTAGGATTAATAGCATCTTTTAATAAACTCGCCATTGCACCGACGGCTTGTATATCGCTTGCTGTAATAGGATCACCCTGATAAGAATAGGCAACAATAATGCGAGAAAGTCGTTGTTTCAAATCATCAATATCTACGGCTAAACAAAGGATAGACATGATTTCAGAAGCAACGGTAATAACAAAGCTATCTTCTCTTGTAATACCGTCTTTCTCACCACCTAATCCCACAACAATATGACGTAAAGCACGATCGTTCATATCCATACAACGTTTAAACACGATTTTTTTAGGATCGATATTTAACGGATTACCCTGATAAATTGAATTATCAAGCATGGCTGCAAGTAAGTTATTGGCAGAGGTAATAGCATGGAAATCGCCAGTAAAATGAAGGTTCAGATCTTCCATTGGAATGACTTGTGAATAACCACCACCCGTTGCCCCACCTTTAATACCAAAGCAAGGGCCTAAAGAGGGTTCACGCAATGCAATAATGGCATTTTTTCCAAGATGATTAAGTGCTTGCCCTAATCCCACTGTGACAGTTGTTTTACCTTCACCTGCAGGTGTTGGATTAATTGCTGTGACTAAAACTAATTTCCCAGTTTTTTTTGTTGCAATTTTTGACCAAATACGGTGACTAAATTTCGCTTTGTACTTGCCATAAAACTCAATATCATCTTGATCAATATTTAAATTTTTAGCAATATCCTGAATCGGTAAGGGGTGTGCTTCTTGGGAGATTTGAATATCTGATTTCATTTTAGTTCTCTTTTATCCCGCTAATGATGTCTCTAGTGATCTTTACTTATCAACTTTAGACAATAATCTAAATATCACCAATAGATTGATTAAGTTATCATTATTTACTTTAGATAACGTGTTCATTATCACGCCATCTAAATGATTTTTGTCGTTAACCCTTATTTTTCTTTAAGTTCTTCTTATTAAGTCATGCTTTGTATTTTTGAAAAAACGTATTTTAACTAAGGATGACAATTTAATCTCATACAAAACAAATGGTATTAAAAAAGAAGATCATCAAGATAGATGCGAATAAACAAAAAAGGCGCTGAGATCAGCGCCTTAACTATCATAAATATCTGGATTGAAGACTTTTAGGTTTAGTCACAAGAAATTTTAATGGCTAATCCGCCTTGAGAGGTTTCACGATATTTAGCATTAATGTCTTTACCTGTTTCGTACATTGTTTCAATGACTTTATCTAAACAAATACGAGGATCACTGACACGGCGTAAAGCCATACGAGATGAGTTTACAGCTTGTACGGCTGCGATGGCATTACGTTCAATACAAGGAACTTGTACTTGTCCTGCCACTGGGTCACAGGTAAGTCCTAAGTTATGCTCCATTGCAATTTCCGCAGCAATACAAACCTGTTCGGGGCTACCGCCTAGCAGCTCAGTTAATGCGCCTGCTGCCATTGAGCAAGCAACACCGACTTCACCTTGGCAACCGACTTCAGCGCCCGAGATAGATGCATTCATTTTGTAAAGTGAGCCAATAACACCCGCAACTAAGAAAAAGCGAGTGTAAGAGTTTTCATTTACAGGACGAATAAATTTATCATAGTAAGACAATACTGCTGGAATAATACCACAGGCACCATTTGTTGGTGCTGTGACAACACGCCCACCCGCCGCATTTTCTTCATTCACGGCAAGAGCAAACATATTAATCCAGTCAACAACTGTCATTGGATCGGTCGTCGTTTTATCTTCTGTGACTAACATACGGCGTAATGCCGAAGCACGGCGAGGTACACGTAATGGCCCTGGTAATAAGCCTTCGGTATTTACACCACGCTCAATACCTGATTTCATCACATCCCAAACCGCTGCAAAATGAGCTGAAATTTCTTCTTTGCTACGTAATGCTAATTCGTTTTGCATCACTAATGCGGATAAAGAAAGGCCTGTTTCTTTGCAATGACGACGTAAATCAGCCGCATATTGATAAGGATAAGGAACTTGAACACTATTTTCTTCTGGTTGACCAAAATGTTCTTCATCAACAATAAAACCACCACCAATAGAATAATAGGTTTTTTTCAATAAAACCTGGTCACCGTTATAAGCGGTAATGGTCATGCCATTTTCATGGAGAGGCAGATTGGTTTTATGGAAATTCATACCGCCTTCAACCGGAAAGTCGACTTCTTTTATGCCATTTGCCAGCATTAAGCGACCAGTGGTTTCTACCTGTTTAATAAAAGGGGGAATAGAATCTATGTCCACCGTGTCAGGTAAATTTCCTGCGAGTCCCATAATAATAGCAATATCAGTTGCGTGACCTTTACCTGTTAAAGATAAAGAGCCATAAACATCAACGATAACGCGGGAAACTGAAGAGAGGAGATTTTTTTCAGCAAGTAAATCAACGAATTCTTTACCTGCTTTCATAGGGCCTACAGTGTGTGAGCTTGAAGGGCCGATACCAATTTTAAAAATATCAAAGACGCTAACCATAATATTCGCCTCCCTAATTAATTTAAAGGCGCAACTGTGTGATTATTAGAGTGTTAAGTGTCAGTTTTGAAAGCTAAAGCTGTAATGGCTACTTCCATTGAGAAAGTAGCCATTAGATGTCTTATTAGCCCATGAAAGAGTTAATTAAGCTATAGAAAACTGCTGAGATTGCGATAAGACCCATGATTACAACGAATACGTTGCTGATATGACCCGCATATTTCTTCATCGCAGGGACTTTACGGATTGCATACATTGGCATTAGGAACAGTAACATTGCGATAATTGGGCCGCCTAATGTTTCAATCATACCTAAAATGCTTGGGTTTAATGTTGCAACAATCCAAGTTGTTACCAGCATAAACAGTGCAGTGATTTTGTTTAAACGATCTTTTTCGATTGTTTTACCTTTTTCACGCAGTGATTTGATGATTAAACCGTTGAAACCTTCACGAGCACCTAAGTAGTGACCTAAGAAAGATTTAGTAATCGCAACGAAAGCAATAAATGGTGCAATATAAGCAATAACAGGCGCTTCAAAATGGTTAGCAAGATAAGACAGAATACTGATGTTCTGTTCTTTTGCTTCAGCTAAGTTTTCTGGTGTTAAGCTAAAGACACAGCTAAACACGAAGAACATCACAGTGAGAACCATCATGATATGCGCATAAGCTAAAATGCGTGAACATTTTTTCTCAGCGTTTTCACCGTATTCTTCACGTTTTGCAACAGCAAACGCAGAGATAATTGGAGAGTGATTAAAAGAGAACACCATAACAGGGATAGCTAACCATAGGGTTACTAATAGGCCTTGACCCATACCTGAAGTTGCTGCGTGATCAAAAGAGAGAGTATCAAGAATTGCGCCATTCCACTCAGGGATCAGATACAGTGCAAGTACCATCAAGATTGCAACAAACGGGAATACTAATACGCTCATTGCTTTAACGATAGCTTGTTCACCAAAGCGAATAATACACATGATGCCTACGATGAGGATCAGGGATAAAATTGCACGAGGTGGCGCAGCCATATGCATTTGGTTCACAATAAAGCTTTCTACGGTATTGGTGATAGCAACACTATAAACCAGTAGAATAGGATAGATTGCGAAGAAATAGAGTAGGGTGATTAATTTACCCGCTGTTTTACCAAAGTGTTCTTCAACAACTTCAGTGATATCTTCACCTGGGTTTTTACCTGATAACACAAATCGGCACATACCACGGTGTGCAAAGAAGGTCATTGGAAATGCAAGTACTAACATGATCAACAGAGGAATTAAACCACCAATTCCTGCGTTAATAGGTAGAAATAGAACACCAGCACCGATAGCCGTACCGTACAAACCTAACATCCATACTGTATCTGACTTACGCCATGCTTTGTAATCACTTTGGGTATTACCCGATGCGATAGAACCAGCTTTGGTTGTATCCATAATACTCTCCGAAATAACGCGGTAAAAAAATAATGAATAAAAATAAGAGCGTGATCGTATTTCTTTTTAGAAATAATCACAGCATAAATTTAATTATGAATAAATGAGTGCATTGAGTGCCTGGTGTTATCTCAATATCTTCAATTACCACATATAAAAATCTTTAAATTTCAAAAGAATTAGACCCTTCCAAAATTTGAAAAAATATTTAATAAGTTTATATCCAGACTTAAGAGGTGCAGAATATAGTGTTTTTCAGGATAAACTACCGTGATCTCCATCTCAAATGCTAAATATAACTGAAAAACCTAAAAATGTAACATTTTTTATATTTTATGTTTTTCTCGGAGGTTTTTAAACATTTTGAAATAACTTTCCAATTTTAAAGTAAGTATAAAATAAAGCTAAATACTTAAATGTTCATATATTAATGATTTTTTTTCGGTGTTTTTATTATCTAAGAAATAAATGATTAAAATCAAATGGGTTATTTTTATTTACAATTAAAACATTATATTAACCTTCTATTCCATTGATATGTATAGATTAAATATTTTCTTTAATTTATGTTTAAAAGTAGACGCAAGAATATAAAAATAGGGAAGGATGATTATTTATTAATGAATACCTTTCATTTTATGAAATGAATATATCTATATTTCAGTGATAAGTAGAATATTGTTTATAAATGCAACAATAAATTTGTTAATAAATGAGCAGGGTAGGCGGTTATGTCGCGAATATAAAAATGTTATTTTGATTAAAATAACAACAAATTTATTTTTTTGGACAAATACTATAATAGTAGAGGATATTTTTATTTATATATTAATATATTGAAGGGGGTGTTACTTAAGTTAAATATAAAAAAAACCGCAATAAATGCGGTCTTTTTCGATGCTCGAAAAGTTAAGCCTTTGTCCAACCTTTGCGAATAGGATAAGCGAAACAGAGCTGATAGAGCTGTTGTACCCATTTTTGGAGTATATCACCACCTTTAGACCAGAAGAGCTGGCAAAGACCACAAGAAAGCAGAGCAACGATAAAAGCCCCCATCATATCGATTGGCCAATGCACGCCAAGATAAATACGCGCCCAAGCAATCGCAAGCCCTAAACCGAGCATAATATAGCCAATGCGTTTGCGGTTATGCCAAAAGAGATAAGCTAAAGCAATGGTGAAAACAAACGTACCATGGTTACTTGGGAATGAAGGCGTTGCATCGTGATCAAGAAAGTTGTAACCAATGTTGGCGGCAAAAGGGCGTTCATGAGGAACAATAGCACCAATCACCCAAGAGATAGAAAGTGCGATACCTAAAGAAACAGCGGCTTTGCATACTAATGTTCTTTGCTGACTAAGATGTTTTTCATTCCCCCATAACCAATAGAACACTAAAGATAATGGAAAAAGATAGACAAGGTACTTAGCAATAACTATCGCCATACCGATTTCTAAAGGAGATGCCGTAGGTGTTGCATTCATCATTGAAAATACGGCTAAATTGAATTGTTCCAGCAAAGTAGGCTCCATACATGTCGTACTGATAAGCGATGTTTATGATATATGATACGCAAGTTTTTAAGGGTAAATGAGGGAGTAATAGGGGTAAAGTGTTTTTTTCTTATTTAATTGTGCTTTTTTTAAAGATTTGTCAGTTTTATTCTCAAACTGAGTTAAAGCACTCTTAAAAAGAGTATTTCGCTTATGTTATTACTCTCACATCGTTTTTTTTCTTATCTTCAATGAGGTATTACTTTATGTGGTTCCAGAAAAATATAGTCCTTAATGCAAGGCCAAGAGGATTTCACTTAATTACACAAACATTGATTCAAGAATTACCGGAACTAAGACAATATAAAATTGGAATTGCTCATTTTTTTATTCAACATACATCGGCTTCATTAACGATTAATGAAAATGCTGATCCAACAGTACGAAATGACTTTGAAAGTTTCTTTAATCAATGTGTCAAAGAGGATGAGGATGACTATCTTCATACTTATGAAGGTAGTGACGATATGCCAGCGCATATTAAAAGTAGCTTACTTGGACAAAGTGTCACTGTTCCTATTAGTCAAGGAGAACTGAATTTAGGGATTTGGCAAGGGATTTATCTTGGTGAACATCGTAATCACGGCGGTAATCGTCGTATTATTGTGACATTACAAGGTGAGTGTGGCTAAGTTTCAAGCAATAAAAAACCCGACAGTTATTTCACCAAATGGGTTGAAACTATCGGGCTCCTCAATATTTGGGGACATCAAAGAAAAGCAGTGGCACTAATTCAGACTACGGGTTAGAAAGAAAGTTCGCTGACTAATGAAAAAAAATAGAATATTTTTTTAGAAAAAGTGGAAATAGAAAGGAAAAATGGGGATTAAGAAAAAAGAAAGCGCTAAAACATATTGATAAATAAGCTGTTTTAGCGCTTTTGGATTAGTTGTAGATGCCTAAATTTTCTTTAGCATAAGCTTCAAAATCTGTGCAACCACCAATGTGTTTCTCATCAATAAAAATTTGTGGCACAGTTTCAACAGGTTTACCAACAGTTTTAGATAAATCAGCTTTTGTAATTCCTTCAGCTTGAATATCGACATAGCGGAAATCGAAATCGTCACGTTTTTCAGACAAAGTTTCAGCCAGTTGTTTTGCACGAACACAATATGGGCAACCTGGGCGACCAAAAATGACAACAAACATACAACACTCCTTATGAGGAAATAAAATTCAGGCATAATAGTTTCTATTGATTGTTACTATGCCTTTTTATGAGGCTAAATAAAAACAGTTATTGCCTTTTAGTGTGATAAATTATATCAATTTGCCGAATAATGAGATAGGACTGCGATACAGCTTTAGCGGAGAAATGATGGAAAAGCCTTCAAATCGAGATATGAAATCACTGTCAGATATGCCCAAACCCATTATCATCATTGAAATAATTGGGATTATTCTCTTAGTGATTGCTTATCTTTATATCAATCAATATATGACCTCCCCGCAGTGGCTAGGAACATATACAGGACAATTGACGCTGGTTGTTTTAGGCGTTATCTGCATGATCCCGCCAGCTATCCATATTGTATGGCGTGCTATTTATCGATTAACTTTTTTAGGGATCGATAATAAATCCACAAATAATAAAAAGAAAAAAGAAAATACCGAAGAATAGCAACCTGTTTTTCCTCAAAATGTATTAGAAACTAAGAAAAACCAAGATGTAAATTGGCTTAATTTTCTTCGTTTTTCTATTTATTTAGTGCCTTCAAGATAGAAAAAGTGGCAAAATAGCACCAATGCCAAAAGGCACTCTTTTTTTGCGCGTAAAGGTTATTTAAATGAACGCTGTTGTGACTACCGATCTGGATCAGCTAAAATCTTGGCTTGATGAACTACAGATTGCTTATTATGAATGTGACTCTTGTCAGGCGTTGCATTTACCACATCTTCAATATATCAGTGGCATTTTTGATGCTAAAATTGATATTCTTGAGGATGTACTTGTATTTACTGCTATCGCTGAGTTAAAACCGTCAGCAATCGTGCCATTAATGGCCAATTTAAGCCAAATTAATGCAAGCTCTTTATTTATTAAAACATTTCTAGAAATTAGTGATGATAATTTACCAAAATTAGTTTTCTGCCAATCATTTCCGGTTGCAGCAGGCATTTCACTGAATCAATTTGACCTGTTCTTACAAAAAGCAGAAGAGCAATCTGCTGAAGTTGTTAGTGAAATTTTTAATAACGGTTTCTTGTATGGTGAAAAGCAAGAAAGTGAAAACGAAGAAGATGAAGATGTTGAGATAAATAGCACATCAACTGACTCCTCCTATACTGTACATTAATATTAATCTCCATAACGGTCACAAAATCTTATGCAATGCGCACGATTTAGTGCGGGTGAATGTCATTCTTGTGAGTGGCTTTCTCTTGCTTACCCTGAACAAATCAAGAAAAAACAGCACAGCCTATTAGCATTACTTCCCAATGATTATGCTTTTGATAAATTAGCACCTGTGGAAAGCCAACAGGCGCAGTTTCGTAATAAAGCCAAAATGGTCGTTAGTGGGAGTGTCGAAAAACCTGTTTTAGGCTTAAAAACTAAGGATGGTATCGCTGTCGATTTATGCGAATGTCCACTGTACCCAGCTTCTTTTGCACCCGTGTTTTCTGTTTTAAAAACATTTATTGCAAAAGCAGGGTTAGTACCCTATGACATTGAACGCCGCCGCGGTGAACTCAAGTTTATTTTATTAACAGAGAGTCGAAGCAATAGCACCATGATGTTGCGCTTTGTTTTGCGCTCAGAAAAAAAACGAGAACAACTTCGTAAAGCACTTCCTTGGTTACAAGAGCAATTGCCTCAATTAGCCGTTATTTCCATTAATATTCAACCTGTACATATGGCTATTTTGGAAGGTGAGCAAGAAATTATTCTGACAGAAAAAACGTTCTTAGATGAATCATTTAACCAAATACCCTTACATATTCGTCCTAGAGGTTTTTTTCAAACTAATCCAGTAGTAGCTTCATCACTTTATGCCACAGCAGGTCGTTGGGTGAGAGAATTAAATATCACACATTTGTGGGATATGTTTTGTGGTTCTGGGGGCTTTGGATTGCATTGTGCGGATAAATCAACCCAATTAACAGGTATTGAAATTAGCCCAGAAGCAATTGAATGTGCTCGTTTATCAGCTCAGGAATTAGGGCTAGAACATGTTGAGTTTCAGGCTTTAGATTCAACAGATTATGCATTAGCGAAAGGAGCAGTTCCTGAATTAGTGCTTGTTAATCCACCAAGGAGAGGTATTGGTGAGGCATTGTGCGATTATCTTAATAAAATGAAACCTCGCTTTATCCTTTATTCAAGTTGTCATGCTCAAACTATGGCAAAAGATATTCAGCAACTTTCACACTATCAAATAGATAGAGTGCAATTGTTTGATATGTTTCCTCATACTTCTCACTATGAAGTGCTGACGTTATTGGTATTACAAGACAACTAAGATATTTATTACAAAATAGTGATTGAGTGTTAGTATAAATAAGCATTTAACGCTCGATGGATAACATCGGGCGTTTTCTTTTTTATTAGATAGGCATTCTATTTTATGCAGAATTTAAAAGCATTGTTATTAGTGATGGTGTTATTGGGGCCTTTGGGGATCGATCTCTATTTACCGACAATACCAGCGATTGCTCAAGATTTAGGGAGTAGTGTATCCCTTATTCAATCAACTATCGCTTTATTTATTTTAGTCCTCGGTGTAGGGCAACTTATATCAGGGCCTTTAGTGGATAAGTTGGGTCGTAAGCCTATCGCTATCGCTGGGATCCTTATCTATATTTTAGGTTCTGTTATTGCAACGGTTTCGACCGACTCAACATTTTTTATTATTTCGCGATTATTACAAGCTTCGGCAGTATGTTGTACTTCCGTTGTGGCTTTTACCTGTGTGCGTGACTGTTTTAATGGTAATGAAGCTGCTCGCGTTTTTGGTTTTTTAAATGGCACGTTAAATATTATTCCTGCTTTGGCACCGCTATTAGGTGGATTGTTGGCAGAATATTGGGGATGGCGCGCACCTTTCGGGTTCTTAATTTTCTATTCAGTGTTTGTATTGATTTTGATCACCCGCTTTTTACCAGAAACAAAGCCTGAAAATACAGCTCAATCAAAACAAAAGTTAGGTAAAACATACCTTGAGATTTTATGCAGTAAACGCTTTTTGACTTTTGCTTTAGTGAATGCGGGTACAATGGGGATGGCATTAACCTATGTGTCATTTGCCCCAATTGTATTGATGAATGATGCAAAATTATCGGCACTGATTTTTTCTATTGTTTTTGGTGTAAATGGTTTTTGGATCATGTTTGTCAGTTTTTATGCGAATCGTGTTATTCATCGCCTCGGTAGACCTATTTGTTTGATCTTAGGGAGTGGGTTAATGGGATTAGGTTGTGTGAGTTTGTTAGGCAGCTTGTTGCTCATTCCTACCGACATGCAGGATCATTGGCTGATTTATATGCTTCCTGTGGCAAGTGCTTGTGCTGGTCTTGCTTTTATTATGGGGCCGGCGACAAGTTATGCGCTTGAACCTTATTCACAAACGGCTGGTATTGCCTCTGCATTAGTGGGTTTTATTCAAATGGCAGGCGGGGCAGTTTTTGGTTTAACGGCATTAGCTTCACCAGTACAACCTAAATTAGCGTTAGCTATTGTGATGTTAATGGGGAGTTTATTAGCGTTGAATGCTTACCGAGTAAGCCATAAAGAAGCATTAATAGAAAGGCAGGCTACACAAGAATAGAACACGTATTTGTTGTTTATTCTGACATATAAAAACACCCCAAAGTTGGTGTCCAACTTTTGGGGTGCAGTTCAAAAACGGTTGGGGTGTTTTTATATCGATAATTTGGTTTACACGTTTTTAATTACGATGCTCAAACTCTAAGGCTTTTTTCTCAATCAATCTCATTAATAGTGTCAATATTCCGTTGATACACAGATAAATAATACCCGCAGCAACAAAAACCATGACATCATAACTTTGACCAAAGACTTGTCGGCTATAACCTGTTAACTCAAGTAAAGTGATGGTACTGGCAAGTGAGGTACTTTTGAATATTAAGACTACCTCGTTCGAATATGATGAAAGCGCACGCTTAAATGCATAAGGTAATATCACTCTTGCTGTTTGTATAGGTGACATGCCTAACGCTTGGCAAGACTGCCATTGTCCTGATGGAATAGCTCTTACCGCACCATAAAAAAGTAGAGTTGAATAAGCCGCACTATTTAATGCTAATGTAACCATTGCACAAAACCATGGTGTTGATAGCAATTCCCACATTGTTGGGAAGTTTTTTAACGCAGGGAATTGCCCAGGGCCATAATAGATTAAGAAGAACTGTACTAATAAAGGCGTACCAGTAAATAAGGTAATATAAGCTTTTATTATTTGACTAATAACGGGTGTTTTTAGTGCTAAAACAAACGTCATTAAAACTGAGAGTGTAAATGCAACCAATAGCGCCACAAGCGTTAAAGAAAGGCTAGTTGGTAATCCTGGTAAAATATCTACAATATAATCCCACATTATGAGGCACTCCGTTCAAATCGGGTCGTTCTCATCTCTAACCATTTCAGGATATATTGACTGACCAAGGTAATAGCCAAATAAATCAAGGCAACAATGCTATACCAAGTAAAAGGTTCTTGGGTTCGGTTAGCAATACTTTGCGTTTGTAACATTAAATCATTAACGCTGATTAATGAGACTAATGCTGTATCTTTTAATAACACTAACCACTGATTACCTAAGCCGGGTAAAGCGTGACGCCACATTTGAGGCATGATAAAGCGGAAGAAAATAGTAATACGCCCCATACCTAATGCTTGACCCGCTTCCCATTGTCCTGTTGGTACGGCTTTTAATGCACCACGTAGAGTTTGTGAAGCATAAGAAGCATAAAGAAGTGAAAGGGCGATAACACCGCAATAGAAAGGCAATGATTCAGTATCACCAAAATCAATTTGTAAGGTGAAAGCACCAAGATCAATTCCATCCATTAACATCATGACGCCTTGCAAGGTGCCATAATAGACAAAAAGAACTACCAGCATTTCTGGTAGTCCTCTAATGAGTGTTACCCAGCATGTTCCTAAGAAAGCAAAGGCTTTCCATCTTGCGGATTCCCAAGCTGTAAACAGCATGGCTAGAACTAATCCGATGATAAGAGCAGAAATAGCAAGTGTGACCGTTGTGACGGCCGCACCTGCTAGAGTTGTTATTTCATTCATTTATTAAACTATTATTGTTATTCAAACCATTTTTTATAAATGACATCATAGGTGCCATCAGCTTTTACTTCAGCTAATGCTTTGTTTAATTTATCTTGTAAATCAGCATTGCCTTTTCTTACTGCGATCGCAAGGCCTGTACCAAAGTAGTTAGGATCGGTAACTTTGTCGCCTACAATACCTAATTCAGGGTTCTTTTTCAGCCATTCATTAACAACCGCAGTGTCACCAAAGATAGCTTCGATACGACCATTTTTAAGATCTAATACTGCATTTTGATAGCTGTCATAAGGAACAGTTTTCATCTCTTTGTGTTGTTCATTGATAAATTTCTGATGGGTTGTTCCATTTTGTACACCAATTTGTTTGCCTTTTAAGCTCGCAACATCAGAGATTTTACCTGTTACTGTGATAAATACTGCTGAGTTATCATAGTAAGAATCAGTGAAATCAACTTGCTTTTGACGTTCTGGCGTAATATCAATACCCGCCATTAACGCTTCAAAACGACGGAATTTCAAACTAGGAATTAAACTATCAAATGACTGATTGGTAAAGGTACAATCAGCATTAATCTTTGCACACATTGCATTTGCTAAATCAACATCAAATCCCACAATTTGATTATTCGCATCAATCATTTCAAATGGAGGATACGTTGCTTCAGTTGCAAAACGAATTGTCTCTTTCTCAGCCGCAGTTGCAGAAAGTGTAATACTGGTCAGAAGTGCTGCAAATAATATTTTTTTCATTGTCTGATCCTGATTTAGTGTGACAAGTAATTAGCAAAAGCTTCCGTTTGTGGCGCAGTGAAACGATAGTTATCACCTTGCTCTATAATACGGCCGTTTTCCATATATACAACTTTGCTCGCGGCTTTGCGTGCAATTTCAACTTCGTGGGTTACAATAACTTGTGTAATACCCGTTTCAGAAAGTTCTTTGATAATATCAACAACTTGAGCTGTAATTTCAGGATCTAATGCTGCCGTAGGTTCATCAAATAAGAGAACTTGAGGCTCCATCATTAATGCTCTTGCAATAGCAACACGTTGTTGCTGACCTCCCGATAAATGCAGAGGAAAACGTCCTGCATAATCACTTAAACGTAAACGCTCAAGTAATTTCATTGCTTTTTCTTTGGCTTGCGGTTTTGATAAACCTAATACACGACATGGTGCTTCAATTAAGTTATCTAGAACCGTTAAATGTGGCCATAAATTGTATTGTTGAAATACCATGCCCACATTTTGGCGTAATGAGCGAATTGCTTTTGCGTTAGGCTGCTGGCTAAAGTCAAAATGTAGACCCGCAATTTCTAATTCGCCTGAACGTGGCATTTCTAATAAATTAAGAACTCTCATTAGTGAACTCTTACCTGCACCACTTGGTCCCAACAGAACCATTGTTTCACCAGCAGAGCATTCCAGATTAATATCATAGAGTGCTTGGTGCGAACCGTAGAAACAATTTATGTTTTTTAATTGAATACTCATGCGTTTTTTCTGAATAGTCATTAACTGATGCAAATAATAAAACGGCAAGAATAATTATGCAACTAAAACTGCATAATAAAGTGGTTTTTTTACGTAAAAATGGGTAATTTAGCTATTTCTCTTCACTGTTAGGTGAATTTTTATCCAGTTTGTAAGCGTTAGTACTTATTGTTTTAGCCATACCTTTGAAAATAAATAAGTGAGCAGGCATCATGGCAAACCAATAAAGCAATCCACTAAACCCTGCTGGGTGCCACCACGCACGAACATCTATTGAACGAAGATTACCGCTGTCGTGGATCGTGAAAGAGAGTCTACCTAAACCAGGAGCTTTCATTCCAAATAGCAGTGTGAGTTGTTTTTCAGGCTCAAGTTTGATCACTCGCCAACCATCAATCATATCGCCAAGTTCTAATGTTTCTCTAGAAGGGCGCCCGTAAGTGACTTTATTTCCAGCGATATCATCCATAATAGCGCGTGTTTTCCATAGCGTATTACCATAAAAATAGCCTTGTTCTCCGCCGATTTGTTGCACTGTATGCCAAAGGGATGCTGCGCTTGCGGGGGTGGATACTGTACAACCTGCATTTTTAGGGTAATAACCATAACCGGGTTTCCAGCGGCTACGAACAGCGGGAGAGTATCCCCAATCTTGGTTATCTAAAGCCGCTGCTTCATCAGCGAGGGTTTCTTTTACTGCATCATCAAATTTAATGAGAGATTGGGGAATAAGTTTACGTAATGGCTCATCGTTGGCTGGGAGATCGAATTTAAGCCCTTGGATCAACTCTTTGGCAATCGAGGTTGGCACAGATGTTATCATACTGATAAAACCTGCCGAAATAAGACTTCCCGGCATCGGTATCGGGATCAGCACGCGTTTTTTACCTGAGATTTTAATAAAGCGTTCAAAAAGGGTTTGATAACTAATATATTCAGGGCCACCCGCATCAAAAATGCGGTGTTGATGAGTGGGATGATGAATAATTTCAGTTAAATAGTGAATTAAATTTTTGAGCGCTATAGGCGAGGATTTAGAACGAACCCAACGTGGAGGGGTAAGAATAGGAAGGTTATAAACCATATCACGCATAATTTCAAAGGCAGCAGAGCCGGGCCCTACAATCATAGAGGTTCGAATTTCAGTGACAGGAATAGTGCTCGTTCTTAACACTTCCCCTGTCAGTTTTCGGGCAATAAGATGAGGTGAATATTGTTGATCCTCATGCTGTAAGGCACTTAAAAAGATAATTTGTTTAACGTTCGTGCCTTCTAATGCTTCTACAACGTTAATTGCCGCTTTACGCTCTTGCTCAACTAAATTATGTGAATCGCCCATGCTATGAACAAGATAATAAACGATATCTGTATCGAGCATGACCTTGCTTAAGGTTTCTGGATCATGCAAATCGACAAAGATACAGCGTGTATTTTTCCAACCTTGAGACATCATCCAGTCAACTCTACGGGCACCCGCTGTGACCTGATGACCTTGTTTTATCAGAGCTGGAATAAGATTTTGACCAATATGTCCACTTGCACCAAGTACTAATACACGCAGTTGATTCATTATTAATCCATTGTAAAAAGAGAACGTTATTGTTCTATTGTTACTGATTTTTCTATGAAGTAAAGAATGCCATCAAGATTGGTGTGATTAAACTTAAAACGAATCCATGCACAATCGCTGCTGGCACGATGGATACACCTCCACTTCTTTGTAAAACCGGTAAGGTAAAGTCCATGGATGTTGAGCCACAAATACCTAATGCGGTATTTCTATAACGATTAACAATGATCGGAATAAGCATGATTGCCGCTAATTCACGCATTAAATCATTGAAAAATGCAGTACTACCAATTACGGGGCCAAATGCATCGGTGAGCACAATACCCGATAATGAATACCAACCATAACCCGATGCAATGGCTAATCCCATTTTCATCGGTAGTCCCAGCAAGTAAGCCGCCAAAGCACCACCAGCAAGTGCGCTAACCCCCATAACGACAGCAATGGTTGTTCCACGACGGTTGATCAGAATTTGTTTTGGGCTCATTCCGCTATTACGTAATTGTAAACCGACTAACCAAAGTAAAAAGATAAGCGCACCTTGGCTGGCATGAGAGGCATAATGGAAAATTGACCAGTTGGTTAAGCCTATAAAAAAACCCACAACAACGACACCACATAATTGCAGTGATTCAAGTACCATTTTTATACGTGAAGGGGGCTTGGATTGTTTATGGGCTGGAACATCCCAAGGATCTTTTTTATCCAATAGCCATAAAAACAGTAAATTTGCGCCAAATGTACATAAAAAGAAAACACTGGCATAAGAAAGAATCGAGACTAAGTTTTCACCAATATTATCTAGCATGGCTAAACTAACACCCATTAGAAATAGGATCACGTAAACCATCGCGCTGAGCAGGCGGTTTGCCAGATGAAGTAATGGGCGATTGTTTAACTTAATCAAATACCCTACAAAAAGCGGAAGTAGGATAATTAATAATCCTGATAGCATTTCTATTCCTTACTGAGTGCGCTCAAATTATAAAATAAACTAATAACGTAACTTGGATTATAACATTTACTTATGATGTTGTGGATACAGAAATTAAGATAAGCCTAAAATATTTATTAAGGGTCATGAGCCTACCATGTTTCACAATAATAGGCTTTAATTGATTGAAAAGTGAACGAAATGGGTATATATCGAATAGTTGAGTAAATTTTATTACGGCTATCTTGAACTATGATTTAATGAAATTATTCATTAAGTGAAATTATTAGCTGATTAAGAATAAAATAAAATCATAGCTTAGTCGTAACTAACGAGGAATTTTATGTATTTAGAAAGAGTGGAAATCGTTGGATTCCGTGGACTTAATCGTCTTTCATTACCTCTTGATATGAATACAGTCTTAGTGGGTGAAAATGCGTGGGGTAAAAGCTCATTACTTGATGCGTTAACACTCAGTTTGGGTATTGAAACCTATCAATATGCATTTACACCCGATGATTTCCATCGTTTGCCGAATGAGCCTGAAGAAAATAGCAAAAAAAGCCTACAAATTATTCTAACGTTTACAGAATCTCGCCCTGGACGTCACCGCTCTTATCGTTTCCATAAAATAGCACCTGTATGGGTTGAAAATGGTGATGATCTTAAACATATCTATTACCGTATCAGTGCTGAATTAGATGAACAAAAGAATGTAAAAACATTTCGCTATTTTCTCGATAAAGAAGGGAAGCAAATTCGCTTACCTAATGGGCAAACGCAAGAAATCATTGCAGAGATTGTTAGGCTTTATCCTGTACTTCGCTTACAAGATGCACGTTTTGTTCGTGATTTAGCCTCTGATGTTATCGATTCTCATAATAATCCTCACCGAGAAGCGTTTAATAATAAAATGAGTGAGTTAACCAAAGCGTTAGTCAAAAATCCTGACGAATTGTCAGATGAAGATTTACGTGAAGGTCTTGATGCAATGCAACAACTGTTAGGGCACTATTTTGCAGATCATGGTTCATTGCTGTTTAAATCTCGCCCTCGTCATTGCAAAGTTAACGAGCCTCATGTACGTGGGTGGCATGCCTTAGAAAATATTAATAAAGTGTTGGCAAAACCCAATCAGAGAAGTATTCGATTAATTATCTTGGGGATGTTTTCTTCTATCTTACAGTCTCGTGGTAGTGTTGCGCTTGATCCTTATGCGAGACCTATCGTGATTGTTGAAAATCCAGAAACGCGTTTACATCCTATTATGCTCT
The DNA here is from genome assembly GCF_033708015.1 of Proteus vulgaris. Lineage (NCBI taxonomy): Bacteria > Pseudomonadati > Pseudomonadota > Gammaproteobacteria > Enterobacterales > Morganellaceae > Proteus > Proteus vulgaris. The sequence continues at coordinate 1,348,050 of NZ_CP137920.1, forward strand.
CGGTGGCTTGGGGATTACTCAATCTTTTTTCATTGCAACGACTCACAACCACAAATTCAGGTGAGTTACTGTCACTTGCACCCTTAGAGAGCGTTTGCCGTTTAGTGCGTGATACCGATAAAGTTGCTGCTTATCGTGTTGGAGGGCAGCAACTGCATTCTGATGAAGAGCGACGTATCTCTTTTCATATTCGTTATAATCGCCCCTCTGCGTTATTTGCGCGTTGTTGGTTATTGGTGGAAGGTGAAACAGAGATTTGGTTAATGAATGAACTGGCAAGGCAATGTAATTATTTTTTTGAAGCCGAAGGAATAAAAGTTATTGAGTTTGCTCAGTGTGGGCTTAAGCCATTATTAAAGTATGCAACTTATATGGGTATAGAATGGCATACTTTGGTGGATGGTGATGAAGCGGGTAAGAAATATGCCGCTACTGTTAAGGATTTTGCATTAAAAAGTAATGATGCAGAGCGGGATAGATTAACGAAATTGCCAGCGTTAGATATGGAACACTTTTTATACAAAGAAGGTTTTCGTAATGTATATCATGATGTTGCTGGTGTACCCGATAATGAAAAATGGCCAACTCGACGCGTGATCATTAAAGCTATTCAACGTTCATCGAAGCCTGATCTCGCACTAATGGTGGCGAATAATGCGGCTAAACGTGGAGTAGACTCCATCCCTTCCATACTAAAAAGTATGTTCTCTCGTGTTGCATGGCTTGCAAGAGGTAAGGCGAATTAATTCGAATTCACTACACTTGTGCCAGTAAGATAATTTCGCGAGATCTACACTTATTTTATTTAGCTATGAGAATAAAACCTCATAGCTAACGCTTTGTATGATTTATTATATCTCTATGTTTGAAAAGGAAAACGTATGGCTTTTTTATCTTTAAAAAAGCGAGGGAGAGTGCTCACCCTTATTTTAATTGTTGCCGCTATTGGCACGTACTTTTTTTTGCCAAAAGAGAAGGCACCGATATATCAAACACAGCAGATCACGCGAGGTGATCTGTCAAAAGAAGTCACCGCAACAGGTAAACTAGATGCTGTGCGTAAAGTTGATGTGGGGGCACAAGTCAGTGGTCAATTACAATCGCTCTTTGTAAAAGAAGGGGATGTGGTTAAAAAAGGGGACTTACTCGCCATTATAGATCCTAAAAAAGCGCAAAATGACGTCACTGAATCTCAAGAAACAAGTAATGAGCTTAAAGCTAATCTTCAACAAGCACAGGCCGAATTACGTTTAGCGCAATTAACTTATCAACGTCAATTAAAACTCATTGGCACTCATGCTATTGCACAAGATGAGCTTGATCGCACTAAAACCGATGTCGAAGTAAAAAAAGCACGCATCATCACTTATCAAGCACAAATTAAAAAGAATCAAGCGACGTTAGATACTGCAAAAACGAATCTGCAATATACACGGATAACCGCGCCTATGGATGGGGTTGTGACCTTTATTAAAACCCTTGAAGGCCAAACGGTAATTGCAGCACAAGAAGCACCGACTATTTTAACGTTGGCTGATTTAGACACCATGTTAGTAAAGGCAGAAGTATCAGAAGCGGATGTCATTTATTTAAAGCCGGATCTTAGCGCCTCTTTTACGGTTTTAGGTGCACCAGATAAAGCTTTCAGCGGTAAATTGAAAGATATTTTGCCTACACCTGAAAAAATTAATGATGCTATTTTTTACTATGCCCGTTTTGAAGTACCTAATGAACAACATTTATTACGTTTACAAATGACTGCGCAAGTTAAAATTCTTATCGAAAATAAGAAAGATGTGCTTCTCGTTCCACTTTCTGTATTAGGTGATGATGCAGGAATTAATGAATATTATGTTGATGTATTGGTTAATGGTCAGCCAGAAAAGCGTACAGTAAAAATAGGTATGCGTACTGATGTTTATGCAGAAGTTCTCAGCGGATTGAAAGAAAACGATGAGGTTATTCTGGGTGAAGCTTCAGGAGATGCATGATGCCTGCATTATTAGAGCTCAATGAGGTTAGCCGTTTATATACCAATGGTGAAGAAGAAACGGTTGTTCTCAATAAAGTTTCATTAACGATTAATGCTGGAGAAATGGTGGCGATTATTGGCGCTTCTGGCTCTGGAAAATCGACTTTAATGAATATTTTAGGCTGCTTAGATAAACCAAGTTGCGGTGAATATAAAGTGGCAGGGCAAAGTGTTGCGAAAATGGAAGGTGATCAGCTTGCTGCATTACGCCGTGAGCATTTTGGCTTTATCTTCCAGCGCTACCATTTAATGGCGCATTTAAGTGCAGAACAGAATGTCGAAATTCCCGCGATTTATGCAGATAAAAATGCCGCTCAACGAAAAGAGAGGGCTCGCGAGCTCTTAACGCGCTTAGGATTAGGCGATCGTGTTGATTATCGCCCCAATCAACTCTCTGGCGGTCAGCAACAGCGTGTAAGTATTGCTAGAGCATTAATGAACGGTGGTGAAGTCATTCTTGCTGATGAACCCACAGGGGCATTAGATAGCCATTCTGGTAAAGAGGTGATGTCTATTCTTAAACAATTAAATGAACAAGGGCATACGGTTATTATCGTTACTCATGATCCTTTAATTGCAGCACAGGCAGAGCGAATTATAGAAATAAAAGATGGTAAAATTATTAATGATAATTGCCATCAAATAACGGTAAATAAAGTAAAAAAAGAGACAACAACGGCTTTAGCTTCTCCCTATTTAGGGCAAATATTCGGGCGTTTTACACAAGCATTAGATATGGCTAGGCGCGCAATGGTGGTGAATAAAATACGCACGTTGCTAACGATGCTCGGCATTATTATCGGTATAGCCTCTGTTGTTACGATTATTGTCATTGGGGATGCTGCTAAAAGCATGGTATTGGCAGATATAAAGGCGATTGGCTCGAATACAATTGATATTTATCCAGGGAAAGACTTTGGTAGTGATTCACCAGAAGATAGACAATCGTTAACACTGCAAGATGTCTTCGCTTTAAAGCAACAATCTTACGTACAAGCGGTTACACCACAAGTACAATTTAGTACACGATTACGCCGTGGAAACCAAGATTCGCCTGCATCTGTTACAGGGGTTAGTGATGATTATTTTACTGTGTATGCGATGAAGTTTTCACAAGGCCGCTCATTTACACCTGATATGATCCAGCGGCAAGCTCAAGTTGTCGTTATTGATGAAAATACCCGTCAGCGGTTCTTTCCTACTCAAAAAGAGGTTATTGGTGAACAAATTATTATTCGCAATATTCCCTCTACAATTGTTGGTGTTATTGCTGAAAAGAAATCGGCTTTTGGCAATGGTCAATCGCTCAAAGTATGGGTGCCTTATAGCACATTAAATAGTCGTATTTTAAATCGAAGTTATCTTGATAGTATTACAGTAAGAGCTACTGAAGGTTATGACGCCAGTGTTGCGGAGCAACAAATTATCCGTTTATTAACGATCAGACACGGTAAAAAAGATATTTTTACTTATAACCTTGATAGTTTTATTAAGGCCGCTGAAAGCACAACACAAACAATGCAACTGTTTCTCACTTTAGTGGCCGTTATTTCATTAGTCGTCGGTGGGATTGGTGTAATGAATATTATGCTGGTTTCAGTAACGGAAAGAACGCGAGAAATAGGTATTAGAATGGCGGTGGGGGCTAGAGCGAGTGATGTGATGCAACAATTCCTTATCGAATCTGTGTTGGTTTGTTTAGTTGGTGGATTATTAGGAATAGGCCTTTCATTTGGTATTGCGATGGTGGCTAGTGTTATGTTGCCTGATTGGCATTTTGTATTTCAACCCATTGCATTAGTGAGTGCTTTTATTTGCTCGACGGCCATTGGTGTTATTTTCGGATTTTTACCCGCAAGAAATGCAGCAAAAATGAATCCAATAGATGCCCTTGCGCGTGAATAGAGAATAACTCAAACGATAAGATAAAAGCCCTTAAATTATAAAGGGCTTTTATTTGAATGAGTTAGGCATTCTATTTAACTAGAGTACGTTATCGTGAGCAAAAGGTATTTTTATTGGGTTAATCTATGCTGTATTTACCTTTTATTCGATAATAGGAATGATAAGGTCAGCATGATCACCTTTAGGCCCTTTTATCGTGCTATAATTAACTTTCTGTCCCGCTTTAAGTGTGCGGTAACCTTCCATTCTGATTGTTGAATAGTGGGCAAAAATATCATCGCCACCTTTTGCTGGGGTAATAAAACCAAAACCCTTTGCATTATTGAACCACTTTACTGTACCTGTCTCCATACTTAGCTTCTCTCATATACTTGTATTTATTTGTTTAACATCACTTTCAGTATATTTACTGAGCTGTTCATAAAACATACTCTATTTTATTGTTTCAATCGTCAAGAGGTGGAGGGGATAGAAAGTGTTTCGAGTAGATGAAATTTTGATGTAGCTAACGCTTTGTCATTTTTTGAATGTAAAAAGAAGGAATAAAAAAGCGTTGATAGGCAGACTTTCCTGTGAGATGGTAAACTAAATGTCATAATTGAAAGTGATGTTTAACAAAACTATGAGTAATGCAAAACAATGGGTCAGTTTGATTTTTTAACAGAAACCACGTTAAGGGATGATGTTCATCAGAAAAATGAGCCACCAGCAATGTATAAGGTGATCTTGAATAATGATGATTACACTCCCATGGATTTTGTTGTAGAAGTGCTTACGATGTATTTTTTTCTTAGCGAGGAAAAAGCAACGCAAATTATGTTGGACGTTCATCATAAAGGAAAAGGAGTTTGTGGGGTTTATAGTGCGGATATTGCCGAAACAAAAGTGGCTCAAGTTAATCTGTATGCAAGAGAAAACGAATACCCACTTTTGTGTACTCTTGAACAGGCATGATCCGGTTAGTCTTTTAAGGAGGAGGTGCTTATGCTTAATCACGAATTAGAGCTGAGTCTTAATGTTGCATTCGCGAAAGCCCGTGATAACAGACACGAATTTATGACTGTAGAGCACCTGTTGTTGGCGCTATTAAGTAATAAATCGGCACGCGAAGCATTGGAAGCTTGTAAAGTCGATCTGGCAGTCTTACGCGAAGAACTTGAAGTCTTTATTCGTAAAACAACCCCAATTCTACCTGAAAATGTGGACAGAGAAACACAGCCAACGCTGAGTTTTCAGCGTGTATTACAGCGCGCTGTTTTTCATGTTCAATCATCGGGTAAAAATGAAGTCACAGGTGCTAATGTGCTGGTGGCTATATTTAGTGAACAAGAATCTCACGCAGCTTACTTATTACGTAAACACGATGTTAGTCGTCTTGATGTCGTTAACTTTATTTCTCATGGTATTTCAAAAGAAGATCAACAAAACGAAGATCTTTCTGACATGAATGATATGAACGCACAATCTCAGCAAGAGATGCCTCAAGGTGACGATCATATGGATAATTTTACCACTAACCTTAATCAGTTAGCTCGCCAAGGTAAAATTGATCCCCTAATTGGGCGCCAAGCTGAATTAGAAAGAACTATCCAAGTATTATGCCGTCGTCGGAAGAATAACCCCTTATTAGTGGGGGAATCAGGTGTCGGTAAAACAGCTATCGCAGAAGGGCTTGCATGGCGTATTGAGCAAGATGATGTGCCTGATGTGATGAAAGGTTACACTATTTATTCACTCGATATTGGTTCGTTATTAGCGGGAACAAAATATCGTGGCGATTTTGAGAAACGGTTTAAAGCATTACTGAAAACCCTTGAAAAAGATGAAAAAAGCATCTTATTTATTGATGAGATCCACACCATTATCGGTGCTGGAGCAGCATCTGGGGGACAAGTTGATGCCGCAAACTTAATTAAACCATTGTTATCTGGTGGTCGAATTCGTGTTATAGGCTCTACGACTTATCAAGAATTTAGCAATATCTTTGAAAAAGACAGGGCGCTCGCGCGTCGTTTCCAAAAAATTGATGTCACTGAACCCTCTCCAGATGAGACGGTTTTGATCATCAAAGGATTGCGCCAGAAATACGAAGCACACCATGATGTACGTTATACCAATAAAGCGATTCAGGCTGCGGTGGACTTATCTGTAAAATACATTACGGATAGACATCTACCTGATAAAGCGATTGATGTTATTGACGAAGCAGGTGCAAAAACACGTTTAATAGCTCCAAGCAAACGTAAAAAAACGATTAATGTCTCAGATATTGAGTCGGTCGTCGCTAAAATTGCACGTATTCCGGAAAAAACAGTTTCTAGCAGTGATAAATCAATACTGAAAAATCTTGATAACCAATTAAAAATGTTGGTATTCGGTCAGGATCAAGCAATTCATGCTTTATCTGAATCGATTAAGATGAGTCGTGCAGGATTAAGTCAAGAGAATAAACCCGTGGGCTCGTTCTTATTTGCAGGTCCTACTGGGGTAGGTAAAACGGAAGTCACTGTACAGTTAGCAAAAGCGTTGAATGTTAAATTGCTACGTTTTGATATGTCGGAATATATGGAAAGGCATACGGTCAGTCGTTTAATTGGTGCGCCTCCAGGTTATGTTGGTTTTGACCAAGGTGGATTATTAACAGACGCTGTTATCAAAAATCCCTATTCCGTTGTGTTACTTGATGAAATCGAGAAAGCACATCCTGATGTATTCAATATTCTGTTGCAGGTAATGGATAACGGCACATTAACGGATAATAATGGTCGTAAAGCTGATTTTCGTAATGTCATTTTAGTGATGACAACCAATGCCGGTGTGCGTGAAACGCAACGTAAATCGATTGGGTTTACAGAGCAAGACAACAGCACTGATGCGATGGTTGAAATCAAAAAAGCTTTCTCACCCGAATTTCGTAACCGTTTAGATAGTATTATTTGGTTTAATGCCTTATCACCAGAAATTATCTCTATGGTTGTGGATAAATTTATTGTTGAACTACAAGTGCAGTTAGATGATAAAGGGGTATCGCTAGAAGTTAGCCAAGAAGCACGTCAATGGTTGTGTCATAAAGGTTATGATAGAGCGATGGGTGCAAGACCAATGGCGCGTGTTATTCAAGATAACTTGAAAAAACCATTAGCTAATGAGATTTTATTTGGTTCTCTTGTCAATGGTGGTTCAGTTTCTGTGACGCTTGATAAGCTGGCAGATAAATTGAATTATGAGTTTATTAGCCAAGAGAAACTGGCTAAGAATGAAGACACCGTTATCTAAGGATAGCGGTTAATCTGACTAAGCTATAAAAGCATACACCACAGGTGAGCATCGATAAATGCCTTGCCTGTGGTGTTTTTTTCACCCGTTATATGACAATAGCGGGAGAGAACAGATTGGGATCAACGGCTACGGAAGATGATACGGCCTTTGCTCAGGTCATATGGGGTCAGCTCAACGGTAACCTTGTCGCCTGTCAGGATACGAATATAGTTTTTACGCATTTTTCCTGAGATATGAGCGGTAACGACGTGTCCGTTTTCTAATTCTACACGGAACATCGTGTTTGGCAGAGTATCCAGTACAGTGCCTTGCATTTCAATGTTGTCTTCTTTGGCCATCTAATCCTCTAAGTTTTAATAACCATATTTTTTAAACGGCAAGATAATGCCGAAAATATTGTCCTATGTAAAGGAATGTTATTGGGAAGCAATGGTGTTCACCTTGCTATTGCACTTAACATCCTTACCGCAACTTGCGTTTTACTTTGTGAAATAAAAAGTAATAACAGAAGTCGTAATTCTTTGTTTTGTGGTATTTGTAGCAATAAAATAGCAACACCCTAACCACATAATGGGTGTGCAAGATAAAATTTTTGTATAAACCTTTTTGCATAAATAACAGAATGATCTTCTCGATTCTGTCTTAAATTAAGAAGGGCTTTACAAAAACAAGCAGTGATTATAATTCCAACGATTGCTGATACCAACACTTTTTATCAATAATCACTTTTTTCCAACGAGCTAACGCAACTAAATAATGTTCACGTGAAATCTCAGTGGCGCCTAATGAGGCAGTATGAGAGTTTAGCACCTGACAATCAAATAGTTGACCCCCATAACGAAGAAAATGGTTATAAAAAGCAATAAAGGCACATTTAGATGCGTTATCTCTACGGCTAAACATAGATTCGCCACAAAAAACGGCGCCGATGTTTACACCATATAATCCTCCAATGAGTTCATCATCTTCCCAAACCTCAACAGAGTGAGCTTCACCTTGTTGATGAAGCGCGTTATAACCTGTTTTTATATCAGGACCTATCCATGTTCCTTCTTCACGTACAGAACATGCTTCAATAACTGAAGCAAAGGCATGATTTAACGTAATTTTATAATTCTGGCGCTGAATAAATTTACGTAAACTACGCCCAATATGCAAATCACCCGCCGATAAAACCGCTCTTGGGTCGGGTGACCACCATAGCGGTTCCTCGTTAGGGAAATACCAAGGAAAAATACCCGATTGATAGGCAATACGTAATCGTGCAAGGGAGATTTCTCCCCCTATTGCTAATAAACCATTAGGCTCTTTTAACGCTAAATGAGGTTCTGGAAAATCCAAATCACTATCATCTAATTGAAACAATGGCATATTATGCCTCGTGAGTTGGTGTTAATAGCGCTTGTCTTTGGTGAAACTTAGCATAATGCCCCTGTTGGTGTAATAACGAAGCATGGGTGCCTGTTTCAACGATTTTACCGCCATCCATAACGCAGATTTTATCCATTTTATCTAAACCATGAAGTCTGTGGGTGATCATTAATACCGTCTTACCTTGGCAATGCTGATGTAAGAGTGTAAGGATCTGCTGTTCTGTATCGGCATCAAGACCTTCTGTTGGCTCGTCAAGCAATACAAGAGGTGCATTGTGGAGTAGGGCTCTTGCAAGTCCTAAACGTCGCTGCTCGCCACCAGAGAGCTGCCTACCACCATCACCCATCCATGCATTTAAGCCTTCATCATTTTCAAGTAGTTGTCCAAGACCAACTTGCTGAAGAACCTGTTCAAGCTCTTCATCTGTTGCTTGTTCTTTTGCCATTAATAGATTTTCTCTTAATGTGTGGCTAAAGACATGAACGCGTTGAGGGACAACTGACATCATTGAACGTAATGTCGCTTCATCATAATTAGCAATAGGCACATTATTTAAACTGATCGTGCCGTGAGTCGGATCAAAAGCGCGATTGATCAACTGTAATAGTGTCGATTTGCCACAACCTGTTTTTCCTAATAAGGCAATGTGTTGTCCTGCGTCAATCGTTAAATCAATATGATTGATGACTTGCATTGGTTGGTTTGGATAAGTAAAACAAATATCGTGCATTGTCAGTGTGGCGTGATTGTTGGATTCTCCTCCTTTTTCAGGAAAAGTGACATCAGGTTGTTGTTCAATTAAATGAGAAATACGCGTTGCTGATGTCATTACTTGTCCTAGATGCTGGAAAGCGACAGTAACAGGCGCTAATGACTCAAATGCTGCCAATGCACAGAACGTAAATAAGGCAATTAATGCTTCTGGCATAAAGCTATTATCGATACCTCCCGCCGCCAGCCATAGAATTAATGTCGCTGTTAGACCCGATGCGAGGATCATTAATGATTGTGATAAACCGGTTAAGTTTGCTTGTTGAGCTTGTCTACGCAGCCATTTAGCTTCAAGTTGCGCTAAATTTTGCCTAAAACGAGGTAATGCACCAAAAACAGTGAGTTCGGCTTGTCCTTGCAACATGCTGGTAAGTACTGTGCGATATTGACCTCGTAAATCGGTGAGATCACGTCCAATAGGCTTTCCTGCGTAGTAGAATACGAAAGGCAAAACAATCAGCAAGGTAAGCATAATGCCACCTAGCGTATTGGCTAAACGAGCATCGATTAAGCCAAGGCCAAACATAATTGCCATAATGACAACAAAAGCGGCAATGATAGGGGAAATAACGCGAATATAAAGGTGATCGAGTGTTTCAACATCAGCCACTAAGCGGTTCAGTAACTCACCTTGACGAAAACGCGCTATTCCACCCGGTGAAAGCGGGAGGATCTTTTTAAAGGTGAATACACGTAGGTGCGATAATACGCGAAATGTTGCGTCATGACTGACAAGTCTTTCAAAATAACGACCTGCGGTACGAAAAATTGCAGCACCTCGAACGCCTGCCGCGGGTAGCATATAGTTAAAACTATAAATTCCCGCAAACCCCGCAAGAGATGTCCCTGCTAAAAACCAGCCTGATAGTGTTAAAAGACCAATACTCGCCAGTAACGTCAGAATAGCAAGAATAATTCCCAGCAGTAACATAAACCAGTGACGGCGATAAAGCGCCAGAAAAGGAAGCAATACCCTCATGATTAAAGTTCCTCTTTACGATGAGCAAGAAGGCGAGCAAAAGTGCCGTTCTGTTGGCTTAACGATGCATAAGTGCCCGTTTCAATAATTTGGCCTTTTTCCATCACCCAAATTTGGTCGTAACCGAATGTTTCTTCGAGTAGATGTGTAATCAGTAAGGTCGTTTGATTTAATGAGGCGTTATTAAGTGCATGCATCACACGTTGTTCACTATGAGAATCAAGGCTTGCAGCAGGCTCATCTAATAACAAAAATTGACAAGGAGACAATAGAGCACGAGCAACAGCAATACGCTGAGCTTGACCAACAGAAAGGCGTGCAGCACCATCGCCAATAATCGTATTTAAGCCGTCAGGTAACTCATTAATAAAATCGCTGACATACGCTTTTTCAATGGCTAGGTTGATTTGTTCATTGCTGGCATTAGGCTGGCTTAAGCGAATATTATCCAGCAAGCTTTGTTCGGGTAAATTAGGATTCTGACCAACCCAACTTAAGCATTGACGCCATGCTTCAGGCGAGAGTTGCGTCAATTCAATATCATTAACTTTTAATGAACCTCGATAAGGTAAAAAACCAAGCAACGCATTTAATAACGAGCTTTTGCCTGCGCCACTTAGACCGACAATTGCAATTCGTTGATTAGGGTTAATGGTAAAGTTTAATGGACCCGCAAGTTTGACACCTTGATGCGATAGAATTTCTAGCTCATGAGCGGTTATTTTAATACTCTCTGTTGTATTGATACGCTCATTGCCTGTGAATTGTGGTTTTTCACCTTCGGCTTCTAAAAATTCGACCAGAGATTCAGCCGCACCAATGGCTTGTGCTTTAGCATGATAGTAAGTACCTAAATCACGTAGAGGTTGAAAAAATTCAGGGGCTAAGATCAGCGCTAAAAAGCCTGAGAAAAGTGTCACTCCTAAACCATAACTCCCGAAATTAAGTTCACCTAAGTAAGAAAAACCAAAGTAAACAGCTACAACAGCGATAGAAACAGCAGTAAAGAATTCCAATACGCCTGATGAAAGGAATGCCATTCTTAACACTTCCATGGTACGTTTGCGGAAATCTTCTGTTGCTTCCGTAATCTGTTTAACTTCAGCATGACCACGGTTAAATAATCGTAATGTATCTAACCCTCTTAATCTATCGAGAAAATTACCACTTAAACGGCCTAATGCGAGAAAGTTTCTACGATTAGCATCTGCTGCACCTAATCCAACTAATGCCATAAATAATGGGATCAGTGGGGCGGTGAAAAATAGGATCAAGCCAGCAGCCCAGTTAACAGGGAAGATGGTGATAAGGATAAGGAGAGGAACAATAGCAGAAAGATACATTTGCGGGATATAGCGCGCATAGTAATCTTGCATATCTTCTATTTGCTCTAGAATAATTGTTGCCCAACTTCCTGCGGGTTTGCCTTTAACCCAGACAGGGCCTAGCTCTTCAAGTCTATCAAGAACAATTTTACGAATTTGTTGTCTGACCGCCATACCACAGCGATAACCTACACGTTCCCGTATCGCCATCACCACAGCGCGTAAGATAAAAATACCAATAAGGGTGAGAAAGGTAGGTATGTGCGTATCACGACTCAAACTGTCCATGATAAATGCTTGAAGTAAAACGGCTAATAACCATGCTTGTGCAATAATTAATAAACCGCTTACAACACCTAGGATCATTGATAGCCGTAGCCATCGACGGGCTGGAGCACTTTGCTGTTTCAGCCATCGAACCAATTCACTTTGTTTAGTTTTATCCATAAGAAAAGATTCAAATCTGCAGGTGAGATACAAAGTATCAGAAAGGCCAAGGGTAAGTAGTTATACGCTTTGGCAACCAAGCTAGTATGTTACATGGTAAAAGGCGCTACTGAAATAGCGCCTTGAAAGGAAGTGAGGATTTTAGTTGGATTTTAGTGCGTCTAAGTAACGTTCGGCATCTAAAGCCGCCATACAGCCTGTACCTGCGGAGGTAATTGCTTGACGATAAATGTGATCCATGACGTCACCAGCTGCAAAAACACCCTCGATAGAGGTTTGTGTTGCATTACCTTGAGTACCTGATTGCACTTTGATGTAACCATTGTCCAGTTCTAATTGACCATCAAAAATAGCGGTATTAGGACTATGGCCAATAGCGATAAAGACACCCATAACATCTAATTCTTCGGTTTTATCGCTCTTAGTATCTTTTAAGCGAACTTTCGTTACACCCATATCATCGCCAAGAACTTCGTCTAAGGTACGATCAGTATGCAAAATAATATTGCCACTGTTTACTTTGTCCATTAGACGGTTAATTAAGATTTTTTCAGAACGGAATGCATCACGGCGGTGGATCAGATGAACTTCTGATGCAATATTAGCTAAATAAAGTGCTTCTTCCACAGCGGTATTTCCGCCACCGACAACAGCAACTTTCTGGTTACGATAGAAAAAACCGTCACATGTTGCACAAGCAGAAACGCCTTTGCCTTTAAAAGATTCTTCTGAAGGTAAACCGATATAACGTGCAGAAGCACCTGTTGCGATAATTAATGCATCACACGTATATTCTTGCTCATCGCCAAATAGGCGGAATGGACGGTTTTTCAGATCGACTTTATTAATATGGTCAGAGATAATCTCTGTATTAAATTTTTCAGCGTGCTGAAACATGCGGTCCATTAATCCAGGACCTGTTAATCCCTCTGGGTCACCGGGCCAGTTTTCAACTTCTGTTGTTGTAGTCAGCTGACCGCCTTTTTCAACACCCGTAATCAGTACTGGTTCTAAGTTTGCTCTTGCAGCATAAACGGCGGCAGTATAACCCGCAGGGCCAGAACCTAAAATAATAAGTTTGCTATGTTTGATGGTGTTCATGTATACCTCATCTCTGATTAGGCGTGATGCGAATTGAGGGATTGTAGGAGAAATAAGACGTTAAAAAAAGCCAATGACGAGAAATAGACATAATATTTTAGCTATTTTAGCAATAGTTAATACTAATATAGTTTAATAATTATAGAGTTATATTGGGCTAACATCATCGAATTAACCTGAAACATTTTGCTTTACAATTGATGTTTATCTTGCGTATATAGAGAATAACATAGCGCCTTGTTCTGATTTTTACTCATTTGCTTTGACAATCCGCTGTACATTTGCGAAAACATGATTGTTAAAGATAATTATCCTCGGATGTTACGCGTATTATTTTTTAGACAGACAGGGTGTAGGGTAGTTATTTTGCGATATTTCCTAATGGGTATTTGGATAAAATAGAATTTTTATCTGGTATTAAAAGGAAATAGATTGGTAGTTTGCTCTGACCGTTTGATACCGAAGTTTCGACAGTGATGCTGAAGGTGTACACAGGTATGGGTATAGGAAAATAAAGTAAGAGAAAAAGAGAAAGAGAGTATAGTGATGATTGATAATAAAAAACGTCCGGGTAAAGATCTTGATAGAATAGACCGGAATATTCTAAATGAGCTTCAAAAAGATGGTCGTATTTCAAACGTTGAGCTGTCTAAACGTGTAGGTTTATCACCAACACCTTGTTTAGAGCGTGTACGTCGTTTAGAGCGCCAAGGATTTATTTCTGGCTATACTGCACTGTTAAACCCACATTACTTAGATGCTTCATTATTGGTATTTGTGGAAATCACCTTAAACCGTGGTGCACCAGATGTTTTCGAACAGTTTAATATGGCTGTTCAAAAACTTGAAGAAATCCAAGAATGCCATTTAGTTTCTGGTGATTTTGACTATCTGTTGAAAACTCGTGTACCTGATATGTCCGCTTACCGTAAATTACTAGGCGAAACACTATTACGTCTTCCAGGTGTTAATGACACACGTACATACGTGGTTATGGAAGAAGTTAAACAAAGTAACCGCCTTGTAATTAAAACTCGTTAAGTCAACTTAATAGGTTGGTGCAAAGCAGGAAAAAGTTAGGTACACTCCTGTTTATGCATACAGTTTCAACGCTGGGGTATCTCAGCGTTGTTCCGTTTTAATTCACCCTAAGTTAAACCTGGAGAGCCCTCTTTGAGCCAGGAATATACAGAAGATAAAAATATTCGTTTAACAAAGATAAGCAACCGCCGCCGTATTTGGGAAGCTATTCTCATCCTTATCGGCATTGGTGCTATCTTTTTAATGGTTTCATTACTTAGTTTTCATCCCTCTGATCCTAGCTGGTCACAAACCACTTGGAATGAGCCTATTCAAAATTTAGGCGGCAGTATCGGAGCATGGTTAGCTGATATTCTATTTTCTGCATTTGGTTTACTGGCCTATGCAATTCCTGTTGTCGTGGTTTTTGGATGCTGGAATTCTCTACGCTACCAACAAAACCGTGAGTACACCGACTTCTTTTCTCTTGCACTTCGCACGATTGGTGCTTTGGCTCTGATCTTGACTTCTTGCGCATTGGCTGATCTTAATTTTGATGATATCTATAATTTCAGTTCTGGTGGTGTTATTGGAAGTTTGTTCAGCAAAGCGCTATTGCCGTGGTTTAATGTTTTAGGTGCTACTCTTGCCTTGTTATCTGTTTGGGCAATTGGCTTTACACTCTTTACGGGCTGGTCTTGGCTAACAATCACAGAAAAAATTGGTGCCGTTATTTTAGGATGCGTGGGCTTTATTACCAACAGAGGTCGAAATGAAGCTGATTATGAGGAAGATGAAGAGACTCAAGACGTTATTACAGAACTAGTTGATAACTCAAATCAAAAAGAAAGTCAGCAATCTGAATTAACAACAGAAGAGAGCGATGATATTTTATTTTCTGCGCCTTCAGCACTTGAGCTAGCTCGTCAGCAAGAGCAAGAGATAGAAATATTACAACCTAAAGCAGAACCAAAAGCAGAACCAAAAGCAGAACCAAAAGTAGAACAAGAAGATGATTTGCCCTCATTCTCAGCAACAAATGAAATAGCAGATGAGCAAACGCAAGTATTGACGCAAACTGATCCTCTTGTGTCCGCCATGGTTTCACAACCAGCGCATAAAGAGGAAGAACCAGAGCATTACCGTTTTGATATTCCTGAAGCCTTCTTGAAGAAAGAATTTCAATCAGACGTTAATGTTCCTCAAGGTTCCGCTGACTTAATACCAGAAGATAATCCACCTTCTGTGGTGCCATCAGAAAATGGACCTATGGCACAGCCGTCATCTGTATCAACAGAGCGTATTATACCAGCCAGTATTGAACCGACATTTTCTTCGCTAGCCCCTGATACAGATCCTTTAACACAAGCTGCTACGGTGGCTACTGGTGTAGCGACTAGTGCTTTTGTTAATTATGGCTCTCAAGTTAAACAAGGATTAGGCCCTGAATTACCACGCCCAAATCCAGTGCGATTGCCAACACGTCGAGAGCTTTATGGCATTCATATACCTTCACAGCGTGAAGCTGAATTGCGTCGTCGTGAGGAAGCCGTTCAATTTGAACCAGAAGATGAATTAGCTGATATTCAAGAACAAGCGAATTTTGAACAAGCGTTGCGTCAGCAATTTCTCGAACAGCAACGCGAACGTTATGGTGAGAGCGATAGTGCTGATCCTGAAGAGATTATTGGATCCTATCAGCCAAATATGACAACACCAATATCTTCAGTTAGTCATCAACAAGATGATTATCATAATGAGCCAACGGTTACCGCGAATACATTCTCTTCTACTGAAGAGAATAACAATGATATTGATGAAGATGAGCAATATCAGAAACAATTAGCCGCACAATTTAAGCAACAATTACAGGATCGCTATGGTGATGATGTTTCGTTAGATGATGACGAAGATGATGTTTTACCTCAAATATCAACACCAGCCCCTTCATTGCAAGCAACAACGGGTTATCAACCTCATATTCAACATTCATTTGCGTCACAATCTGCACAACCGACGCAGACTATTGAGAAAAAAGTTGAATATCCAACAAGCAATGCCTTTCTACAAATCTCGCCTCGTGATGAAGATGAGGAAGAGTATAGCCCTAAAATCGAGCTAGAAAGAGAACTCACTGCATTAGAGGCATTCTCGCCAATTGATGATTTATTAGATGAAGATCCGATAGAGCCAATATTTACACCGATTGTTTCAGAGCCTGTTACGCCACAAGCTGCACCCCAAATAGCATCGCAATCACGTATTGAGCCACAGCCTAATATGGCTCAGCATTTTGCACAGCAACAGCAACAGCAACAGCAACAGCAACAGCAACAGCAACAGCAACAGCAACAGCAACAGCAACAGCAACAGCAACAGCAACAGCAACAGCAATCTTTAATTCATCCGTTATTGATGCGTAATGATAGGCCGTTACAAAAGCCAACAACACCAATGCCTTCGCTGGATCTACTCACAACACCACCAGTAGAAGAAGAACCTGTTGATATGTTTGAGCTTGAGCGAGTGGGTAAATTGATTGAAGCACGTCTGAATGATTATCGTGTAAAAGCTAAGGTGGTGGGTATTTCGCCGGGGCCTGTTATCACTCGTTTTGAACTTGAACTTGCACCTGGCGTAAAAGCTGCACGTATATCAAATTTATCACGCGATTTAGCACGTTCCTTATCTGCTATTGCAGTACGTATTGTTGAAGTTATTCCGGGGAAACCTTATGTAGGACTGGAATTACCTAACAAGAAACGTCAAACCGTATATATGCGAGAGTTGTTAGATAGCGATGCATTTCGTGATAGCCGTTCTCCATTGACTGTGGTTTTAGGTAAAGATATCGGTGGTCAACCCGTTGTTGCTAATTTGGCTAAAATGCCTCACTTACTTGTTGCTGGTACAACCGGTTCAGGTAAATCTGTCGGTGTGAATGCGATGATTATCAGCATTCTTTATAAAGCGAAACCAGAAGATGTTCGCTTTATTATGATTGACCCTAAAATGCTTGAGCTTTCGGTTTATGAAGGGATCCCCCATCTTCTAACAGAAGTGGTTACCGACATGAAAGATGCAGCAAGTGCTTTGCGTTGGAGTGTGGCTGAAATGGAACGTCGTTATAAACTAATGTCAGCATTAGGCGTGCGTAATCTCGCAGGTTATAACGAAAAAATTAAAGAAGCCGAGGCAATGGCGCGTCCTATTCCTGATCCATTCTGGAAACCAAGCGATAGCATGGCAACCGAAATACCGACATTGGAAAAAGAGCCTTATATTGTCGTTGTCGTTGATGAATTTGCTGATTTAATGATGACAGCGGGTAAGAAAGTGGAAGAGCTGATTGCTCGCTTAGCACAAAAAGCACGTGCAGCGGGTATTCACCTTGTACTCGCTACGCAGAGACCTTCTGTTGATATTATTACAGGTTTAATTAAAGCCAATATTCCGAGCCGTATTGCATTCACTGTATCGAGTAAAATCGACTCTCGAACGATCTTAGACCAAGGTGGTGCAGAGTCATTACTCGGTATGGGGGATATGCTTTATGCACCGAATGGTTTTGTTCCTGAACGTGTTCACGGTGCTTTTGTGAGTGATGATGAAGTACATGCCGTGGCAACTGACTGGAAAGCACGAGGTCGTCCTCAATATATTGAAGCCATCACAAAATGTAGCGAAGATGGTGAAGGCAATAGTGGCGGTGGATATGATGATGGTGAAGAGCTTGATCCATTATTTGACCAAGCTGTAGAATTTGTGGTTGAAAAACAACGTGTTTCTATCTCTGGTGTGCAACGTCAATTTAGAATTGGTTATAACCGCGCAGCAAGAATTGTGGAACAGATGGAAATGCAAGGTATTGTGAGTGCCCCAAATCACAACAATACGCGTGATGTACTTTCACCACCACCTTCAGATATGTAATATCTTGAAAACACAGTTATCAGCTAATGAGATCGCTGGTAATCTGCACAACATCATCAATAATTTATACGCCGACATTATGTCGGCGTTATCTCATGCCGAGGCTTGTAGAATGAAAAAAGTATTATTTGCAGTGTGTGCGATGACATTAATAAGTAGCCAAGTCGCTTGGGCTGATGCTCGTCAAGATTTACAGCAACGATTAAATAAAGTGAATAGTTTTCAAGCAAACTTTAGCCAAACAGTGACCAGTAATGAAGGCTCGCTTATCCAAAAAGGGGAAGGTAATTTAAAAGTACAACGCCCTGATTTGTTTAATTGGCAAATGACAGCGCCAGATGAGAGTACATTGATCTCTGATGGTAAAACATTGTGGTTTTACAATCCGTTTGTAGAACAAGTTACTGCAACTTGGCTTGAAAGTGCCACAACCAATACCCCTTTTATGCTGATTGCTCGTAATGACAGTAAAGAGTGGCAAAACTATGACGTAAAACAGTCTGGCGATCGCTTTGAGTTAACACCTAAAGTAGAAAATAGCTTAAAACATTTTACGATAACGGTATTACCTAACGGACAAATTCAGCAATTTGCAGCCACAGAACAAGATGGTCAAGTAAGCAATTATCAATTGACTGCACAGACTGTGGCACCAATCGATGCATCCGCGTTTCGCTTTACACCTCCTGCGGGTGTGACTGTGGATGACCAACGTCAGTGAGGATATTTTGAGTAATTTATCACTCGATTTTTCACGCAATGAGTTCCAACCTTTAGCCGCAAGAATGCGGCCTGAAACGTTAGAACAATATATCGGACAAACTCATTTACTTGCCGAAGGTAAACCATTACCACGAGCGATTAAAGCGGGTCAATTGCATTCCATGATCTTATGGGGGCCTCCTGGTACGGGTAAAACCACACTTGCTGAGATCATTGGCCGCTATGCGCAAGCTGATATAGAACGATTATCTGCGGTGACATCGGGTATTAAAGAAATCAGAGAGTCCATTGAAATTGCACGCCAAAACCGCAATGCAGGGCGTAGAACGATTTTGTTTGTTGATGAAGTTCATCGCTTTAATAAGAGTCAACAAGATGCTTTTTTGCCTCATATTGAAGACGGTACGATCACTTTTATTGGTGCAACAACAGAAAACCCCTCTTTTGAATTAAATTCCGCGTTGCTATCCAGAGCAAGGGTTTATTTATTACGCTCATTAACCGAAGTGGATATTGAGCAAGTGCTACAACAAGCACTGGACGATCCCGAACGAGGTTTAGGTGGGCGCAATATTATCCTGCCAGATGATACACGCAATATGATTGCACAATTGGTTAATGGTGATGCGCGTCGTTCATTAAATTTGCTTGAAATGATGGCAGATATCGCTGAGGTTGATAATCAAGGAAAACGCGTATTAACACCCGCATTACTGACAGAAATCAGTGGTGAGCGAAGCGCTCGTTTTGATAATAAAGGTGATCGCTTTTACGATCTTATTTCTGCATTACACAAATCAGTTAGGGGATCTGCACCTGATGCTGCTCTTTATTGGTATGCAAGGATCATAACCGCAGGTGGCGATCCGCTTTATGTTGCTCGCCGCTTATTGGCAATAGCATCAGAAGATGTGGGAAATGCTGATCCTCGCGCTATGCAAGTCGCAATTGCTGCATGGGATTGTTTTACGCGTGTTGGCCCAGCAGAGGGTGAACGTGCGATTGCTCAAGCAATTGTGTATCTGGCTTGTGCGCCCAAAAGTAATGCGGTTTATACCGCCTTT
This sequence comes from Proteus vulgaris, assembly GCF_033708015.1. NCBI lineage: Bacteria > Pseudomonadati > Pseudomonadota > Gammaproteobacteria > Enterobacterales > Morganellaceae > Proteus > Proteus vulgaris. Next base: position 1,368,003 of record NZ_CP137920.1, read on the forward strand.
AAAGCAGCCATTGCTGATGCGAAAAGTAAACCAGATTATGATGTACCTGAGCATTTGCGTAATGCGCCAACAAAATTAATGAAAGAAATGGGGCTGGGTGCTGAATATCGTTATGCTCATGATGAACCAAATGCTTATGCGGCAGGAGAAGTCTATTTCCCTAAAGAAATGGCAAATACGCAGTACTATTATCCAGTAAAAAGAGGGTTAGAGATCAAGGTTGCAGAGAAATTAGACTGGCTTTCTCAACAAGATCAAAATAGTGTTACAAAACGCTATCGCAAAATGTAAAGATGCGGTAAGGTTATTAAAATATCATTAATTTCTTAACTATGCCTTGTCTCAGATATCTTTTTTATAAGATAGGAGAGAAGGTCTTTATTAATCTATCAATAAGCACAGGATAAGCATGCTCGATCCAAATCTACTGCGTAATGAGCTAGACGCGGTCGCCGAAAAACTGGCTCGCAGGGGGTTCACCCTCGATGTGGAAAAAATCCGTCAACAAGAAGAACGCCGTAAGGTGTTACAAGTTGAAACTGAATCCCTGCAAGCAGAACGTAATTCTCGATCGAAGTCCATTGGTGCGGCAAAAGCGCGTGGTGAAGATATTGAGCCACTTCGTCAAGAAGTTAACCTGTTAGGTGAAAAACTTGAAGCTGCAAAAGCCGAACTTGAGGTGCTTCAAGCGGAAATTCGTGATTACGTTTTAACTATTCCAAATATGCCAGATGATGCTGTTCCAAATGGTAAAGATGACAGTGAAAACGTTGAAGTTTCTCGTTGGGGTACACCAAAGACGTATGATTTTGAATTAAAAGATCATGTGACTTTAGGTGAGCTAACGGATGGTTTAGATTTTGCTTCTGCAGTGAAAATCACGGGTTCACGTTTTGTTGTGATGAAAGGTCAAATTGCACGTTTACATCGAGCTATCACACAATTTATGCTGAATCTGCATACAGAAGAACACGGCTACCAAGAAATGTATGTTCCTTACTTGGTTAACCACGCAACACTGTACGGTACAGGTCAATTACCTAAATTTAGTGAAGATTTATTCCACACTAAACCGTTAGAAGAAGAAGCAGAAAGCCAATACGCTCTTATTCCAACAGCAGAAGTACCTGTGACAAATATGGTAAGAGACGTCATTCTTGAAGAAGACGATCTACCACTGCGAATGACTGCGCATACACCTTGCTTCCGTTCAGAAGCAGGTTCTTATGGACGTGATACTCGTGGTCTTATTCGTATGCACCAATTTGATAAAGTTGAACTGGTTCAAATCGTTCATCCTGAAAAATCAATGGAAGCATTAGAAGAGTTAACGGGTCACGCTGAGAAAGTGCTGCAATTACTGAATCTACCCTATCGTAAAGTTGTACTGTGCACCGGTGATATTGGTTTTGGTGCTCGTAAAACATATGACTTAGAAGTATGGGTTCCGGCTCAAAATACTTACCGTGAAATTTCTTCATGCTCTAACTGCTGGGATTTCCAAGCGCGTCGTATGCAAGCACGTTTCCGTGCTAAAGGTGACAAGAAAACGCAATTAGTTCATACCTTAAATGGTTCTGGCTTAGCCGTAGGCCGTACTCTTGTGGCGATTATGGAAAACTATCAAATGGCTGATGGTCGTATTGAAATTCCAGAAGTGTTACGCCCATACATGAACGGTTTAGAATATATCGGTTAATTATTATCTAATTAATTGAGTATTAATAAATTAACCCTCTGCTTAGGCAGAGGGTTTTTGTTTAATAGCATAGAACGAAATAAAAAGCTCAGAAGTTGTAATTGAAATAAAGTACTGATAAGAATATTACATGATCAATGATGTGTTTGTTACGCATTAATTCAATACGTTGTAATTTAATGAGGCTGAGATAAATAAGGTAATAAAGTGAGAAATATCTCTATTTTTCTTTCGTTTGTCATATTAACAAAATCGTCCATTGCGATTTCTATATAATCGATAGTTTGATTATGGATCGTAAATTTATACATTAAATGTCCACTCCAACTACGGTGAACATAGACACAGTTTTCTATACTATAAGAAAGCCACTTATCTTCCATACAGGCAGGTAGCCAACCATTTAATATATTTTTTTCAGCCTCTTTAGTTAGAGAATAGTTAATATAATGAATTAATGGCTTTTTTTCAAAATACTTTAAATTCTTTAATATTTCTTTACTTGGCATTTTATTTATTCCATAAATTATAGTTATTGCCATAGAGTACTGAAATCAATCTAATTGATCAAAAGAAATAGATAAAACTTCATGCTCTTTAATATAAAGAAGTGATACATAATATTATGTGGAAATAAAAAACAGCAGATGTTACTTATAATTTCCCATCAATAAAAATAGGTTTCAATATACATATAAAGTATCAAATTAATAGATGATTATAAAAAAATTCTTACTAAATAAAGCAAGATTAAATAAAAATATAATGCAATCTGCCATTGGTTAAACCGATCACGGCAGATCCTATTTATGCTGTTAAATTAGATCTATCACTCGAATTTACTTCTGCGATTTTATGGTATGTCTGTTTAATTAGAACCCAACCAAAGAGCATAATTTATGATAGTTTCTAAACAGCAGTTACATCAATTAATAAAAAATAAATTACATCATGCAGGGTTAAGTGACGCTCATGCGGATACGGTAGCCGATGTCTTAGTCCATGCTGATGCCAAAGGTATTCATTCTCATGGTGCTGTACGTGTAGAGTATTATGCTGAGCGGATCAGCAAAGGTGGTACCAATACGGCTCCTGATTTTACTTATACTGAAACGGGACCATGTAGTGCTGTATTTGATGGTGATAATGGTGCTGGGCATGTTGCAGCGAGCGAGGCAATGGAACGTGCAATTAAAATAGCACAAGAAAAGGGCGTTGCGGTTGTTGGCGTAAGACGAATCGGTCATAGTGGCGCATTGTCTTACTTTGTAGAACAAGCATCACAAGCAGGTATGATAGGTATTTCACTGTGCCAATCCGATCCCATGGTTGTTCCTTTTGGTGGTTCAGAAGTTTATTATGGTACGAATCCTATCGCTTTTTCAGCTCCCGGAGTCGGTGATAAACATATTACATTTGATATGGCAACAACTGTACAGGCATGGGGTAAGGTACTAGATGCACGTTCACGGCATGTGGATATACCCGATACTTGGGCAGTCGACGAGCGTGGAAAACCGACGACGGATCCCTTTGCAGTAAAAGGATTATTGCCTATTGCGGGGCCTAAAGGTTATGGTTTAATGATGATGGTTGATGTGTTGTCTGGGATCTTGCTTGGGCTTCCTTTTGGTAAGCATGTCAGTTCGATGTATCACGATTTAACCGAAGGGCGAGAACTCGGCCAATTGCATATTGTGATTAATCCTGCTTTCTTTACTGATGCCACAATATTTAGAGAACATATCTCACAGGTTATGAGTGAGTTAAATGCTATTAAGCCTGCACCGAATGTAGATAAAGTTCTCTATCCTGGAGAAAACAGTCAAATCGAAGAACAAAGAAGTGAAAAAGAAGGTATTGAAATTGTTGATGAAATTTATAACTATTTAATATCTGACGTACTTTACAATAAATCTTATGATAATAAAAATCCGTTCGCGAGTTAATGATGAGCTGATTTATTCTAGATAATAAAAAACACCCCAACGTTGATGTTTAACTGTTGGGGTGTAAATAAAAACGTTATTTTTCGGTTTAATTAATTAAATTGTATATTAGCTCACTAACTTACCGATATTAGATCCCGCCGTTTTATTAAGAGAAATTGTTCCATTTCCACCGCTATTTTCTTGGTTGTCTACATTATGGTGATAAAAAATATCACGATAAGAGCCATACATCGCAGTGTAAGAAAGAGGAATAGTAATTAATAATCCTAAACCAAATGGAATAAGGCTAATGGCGAGAATAAAAAACAGTAAAATAAAGAAGAAAAAACCACCTGCTAAATTTATTTTTACTGCGGAAAGGCTTGCTTTAACGGCAGGAAATGCTTTATAGCCGTTGACTAACACCAAAGCTGGGACAAACCAATAAGCTGCCGTACTCAGTGCACCAAAGATAGCCATAATAATAAAAAACAGCATAAAGCCAGAAGAGTTATCTAACATCATTTCAGCAATAATTTCTTCTGGATAATCACTATTGATAGCATAAAAAATATCCATCATCGCCGCACTACTGACGATAACGGCAAGAATAATACCAGCAAGTAAAATTAGAAAACTAATACCGTAAGCACCCATCAAGCTAAGGTAACGTTTGTTGTAAAAACCAAAAAATAAGTTATCAACATCAATTCGCTGAGTTTCATACTGTTGATGGGCAATTGCCACAATACCTGCGGCTAATACAGTCGTAATAAAAGGTGAGATAATCGGACCAATTAGCGGAATAAATCCAAGAATAGTCGATATAATAAGACTAACGATAAAGTAGATAATAATAACGCCTATCCACATCCAAAAACGCTCTTTTATTAAATCCCACCCCAGCCCTAACCAGCGAACGCCGCCTGCGGCACCTCGCGCTTGAGGAATAGGCGTAAATACCTCTTGTGGCTCTGTTGGCGATGAATTATTGTTTTGTTCCATTTCCTGTACCTTAATCCCAATATCTTTGTTTATAAAATATAAGTCTTCTATAATATCTTTTTGTTTTGTTATTAATCAACAGTATTAAAGCTAATATAGGTTAAGGATAATCTTATAAAGACATGTTTAAATATGTTGGTCATTTCATATTGATAATAAAAAATAAACAAAATAGTGTAAAAATCATTAATCTCATAAAAAGTATATTATTTTCAAAAAATACTATTCAGACTAGGATGACATAAGATGAGAAGAATAAAGAGATATGAAAAATAATGCTTTCTCTAGTATTAATGTGGTTTTACTTTATAAACAAAAAAGCAGCGCTTAAAACCGCTGCTTCTAAATTAATATTAAGGAAAATAACTTAATAGATAACTTTATGGCCGTAAGATTCAAGTATTGATTTTACATTCTCCATCGTCTCTTTGGACGGTGGATGAATGCCATCTAGTTTGTATTCTTCTCCTAAAGCGACCCATTTATGTTTGCCAAGTTCGTGGTAAGGAAGAAGTTCTACTTTTTCGATATTTTTCATATCTTTAATAAATTCACCTAACCGATGAGCAGAATCATCATCGTCAGACCAACCTGGCACAACCACATAGCGAATCCATGTTTTTTGACCTCGTTTTGCTAAATAACGAGCGAATTCAAGCGTACGCTGGTTTGATACACCAACCAGTTTCTGATGGATCTCATCATTGACTTGTTTTAGATCGAGCATCACTAAGTCAGTGGCATCCATTAATTCATCAATGACTGGGTCATAACGACGAACAAAACCGTTAGTATCTAGGCAAGTATGGATATTTTCTTTTTGACATGCGCGGAACCAATCACGTACAAACTCTGCTTGCAAAATTGCTTCGCCACCTGAAGCAGTCACACCGCCCCCTGAAGCATTCATAAAATGACGATAGGTAACCGCCTCTTTCATGAGTTCATCAACGGTGACGATTTGCCCACCATGAGTATCCCATGTGTCACGGTTGTGACAATAGAGGCATCTCATTAGGCATCCTTGAAAGAAAACAATGAAACGTATTCCGGGACCGTCAACAGTACCGCAGGATTCAAATGAGTGGATACGACCAAGTACGGACATAACAGGGTTACTCCAAAACTGTCTAATAAAAAGGCCCCAAAGTAGGGGCCTTTATTCTAAGCGATTTTATCTACTTTCTCAGTAAATAAATGCATGAGTTATCAAATTACATTGTTTGTGTAAATGTACGGGTGATAACGTCTTGCTGTTGCTCTTTAGTCAGTGAGTTAAAGCGAACGGCATAACCAGAAACACGGATAGTTAACTGAGGATATTTCTCAGGATCTTCCATTGCTTCTAACAGCATTTCACGATTCATCACGTTGACGTTCAGGTGTTGACCACCTTCGATGCCTGCTTCGTGGTGGAAATAACCATCCATTAGGCCAGCAAGGTTAGCTTTACGAACATCATCATCTTTACCTAATGCATTAGGTACGATTGAGAAGGTATAAGAAATACCATCTTTCGCATAAGCAAATGGCAGTTTTGCAACAGAAGTCAGAGAAGCTACCGCACCTTTTTGGTCACGACCGTGCATTGGGTTAGCACCTGGTCCGAATGGTGCGCCTGCACGACGACCGTCTGGAGTATTACCTGTTTTCTTACCGTAAACAACGTTTGAAGTGATAGTCAGGATTGACTGTGTAGGTACCGCATTACGGTATGTACGCAGTTTCTGAATTTTCTTCATAAAGCGTTCAACTAAGTCACAAGCGATATCATCTACACGAGGATCGTTGTTACCAAATTGTGGGTATTCGCCATCAATTTTGAAGTCAATCGCTAAGCCGTTTTCATCACGGACAGGAGAAACTTTTGCATATTTGATTGCAGACAGTGAGTCAGCAGCAACAGACAGACCTGCGATACCACATGCCATTGTACGATATACGTCACGGTCATGAAGTGCCATCAGAGCGGCTTCATAGCTGTATTTATCGTGCATGTAGTGGATAACGTTCAACGCAGTAACGTACTGAGTTGCTAACCAATCCATAAAGTGATCCATTTGGTTCATCACGGTATCGAAGTTTAATACATCGTCCATGATTGGCGCATGTTTTGGACCTACTTGGATTTTCAGTTTTTCGTCAACACCACCATTGATGGTATACAGTAAGGTTTTCGCTAAGTTTGCACGAGCACCGAAGAACTGCATTTGTTTACCAACAACCATTGGGCTAACACAACATGCGATTGCATAGTCATCGCTGTCGAAGTCAGGACGCATTAAGTCATCATTTTCGTACTGGATTGAAGACGTATCGATTGAGACTTTTGCTGCGTATTTTTTGAAGTTGATAGGCAGTTGTTCTGACCACAGAATGGTCATGTTTGGTTCTGGTGATGGACCCATTGTGTACAGGGTATTTAAGAAACGGAAAGTATTCTTAGTTACCAGAGTACGGCCATCTAAACCCATACCTGCTAAAGATTCTGTTGCCCAGATTGGGTCACCAGAGAACAGCTCATCATATTCAGGAGTACGTAAGAAACGAACCATACGTAATTTCATGACTAAGTGGTCAATTAATTCCTGAGCTTGTTCTTCTGTCAGTAAACCTGCTTCAATATCACGTTGGATGTAGATATCTAAGAAAGTCGATACACGACCAAATGACATTGCAGCGCCGTTTTGAGATTTAACAGCGGCTAAGTAACCGAAGTAAGTCCATTGTACGGCTTCTTTTGCATTTTGAGCTGGGCGAGAAATATCGTAACCATATTTTGCCGCCATTTCTTGGATTTGACCTAAAGCAGCGTGCTGCTCTGCGATTTCTTCACGCAGTTGAATAGTCATTTCCAAATCTTCGCCTTTTTCCATTCTTTCTTGTAAAGAAGTGAATTGGGCAAATTTATCTTTACGCAGGAACTCAATACCATACAGTGCAACACGACGGTAGTCACCAATGATACGACCACGGCCATATGCATCTGGCAGACCAGTTAAGATACCTGATTTACGGCATTTTAGGATGTCTGGAGTATAAACATCGAAAACACCTTGGTTGTGAGTTTTACGGTAATCAGTAAAGATTTTTTTCAGTTCTGGATCTAGCTCACGGTTATAAGCGTGGCAAGAACTTTCAACCATACGGATCCCACCGAATGGGATGATTGCACGTTTTAGAGGTGCATCAGTCTGTAAACCGACGATTTGTTCTAAATCTTTCTCGATATAACCAGCATCGTGAGAAGTGATAGTTGAAGCAACAGAAGTATCAAAATCAACCGGCGCGTGCGTGCGGTTTTCGATTTTGATGCCTTCCATAACTTGTTCCCAAAGTGTATCAGTTGCTTTAGTGGAACCTGCTAGGAAAGATTCGTCGCCTTCATATGGAGTGTAGTTTTTTTGAATAAAGTCACGAACGTTAACACCGTTCTGCCATTCACCTTCAGAAAAACCTTTCCATGCTTCAGCAAATTTTTCATTTAAATCAGACATGATACTTCTACCTTTTTACAATGGAACTTAAGAAATCAGTCATATCTGCACGGATTAATGTTTGTCACCGCGCAGATGCATTAACCAGTATACCAGACCGACTAGGACTGCCCCGCCAATAATGTTACCGATAGTGACAGGTAATAAATTATTAGAGAGAAAATTTGATACAGTTAAATTTGAAAATTGTTCGGGTGATGCACCTACTTTAGTCCAGAATTCTGCTGGTGCAAAATCCTTAATCACAATACCTAAAGGAATAAGAAACATGTTAGCGATACTGTGCTCAAAACCACTAGCAACGAACATACCGATAGGTAAAATCAGTGCAAAAAGCTTATCAATCAGCGTACGACCTGCATAGCTCATCCATACTGCAAGACAAACCATTAAGTTAGCAAGAATACCTAAACAAACAGCTTCAATAAACGTGTGCTCAAGTTTATGTTGCGCAGTTTGTAAAACATTCAGCCCCCAAAGCCCATTTGCTACCATATGCTGACCAGCAAACCACATTAATGCGACAAAAAAGAGTGCGCCAATAAAGTTACCAAGATAGACATTTATCCAGTTAGCAAACATTTTGCTCCAAGATATACGTCCAGTTGCTTTAGGAATAATAGTAAGAACAGTTGAGGTAAATAAATCCGCGCCACAAACGACAACGAGCATTAACCCCAAAGAGAAGCAGATCCCACCGACTAATTTAGCCAGCCCAAAAGGAACAGATGCGGTACCTGTAGTAGCAGTAATATAAAAAACAAAAGCAATTGATATAAACATTCCCGCAGTAAATGCAGATAAATAAGTCATTGGGATCTGTTTATTTGCTTTATAACAACATGCATCATCGGCAACTTTTGCCATATCAGCAGGTGATAATAAATTAAAAGGGCTGTCAGCTTTCATACTAACACTCTCTTATATGTTGGAATAATTATAGCACGCAATAATAGTAGCAAAGGGGCTTACATCTAAAATTGATATGGATCATAGTCACTCATTAGAATCCCATTTTTAGTGCGTAAAAACCCACTATTTCGACTATAACTATTTGATTAATAAAATAAAAAAATTTTTTAAAAATTATCAAAAAATTTTAGACCAGCTGGATAAATAAAGTAGAAAGTAAATATAAAGTATTATTAATACTCGGTATGTTAATAATCAAAAATTAAAATTAACGTCTTATTTACTTTTGTCATAAATATAAACATTACTTTATTTATGGTTAATCTTTAATGATTACTCCAGACATATATCCATTATAAAAATAAGGTTTTTAAATTTTTGAGATCTGCTTAAACAAATAGCAATTTAAACTGGATTTAAGTGCCATTGTTGGTTTAAAAGTTTAATATATATTTATAGTTTCATATTAAATGCCTTAAATCGTCAGTTTTGCCATATTTTGACAATTTTGTCAGATGGCAAAATTGTCATATTGACAAATCTGTCAATATTTTATTTTGCTAAAAATAAAACACTCTACTTTTCAATAGAGTGTTTCAATTTAAATACGCGCTTATTATTCAATTAAAATTAGTTATTATTTAATAAATAATCTTAAATAAAATGGGCTTATTTAGTCGATTGACGTTTTGCTTTCTGTAATTTCTCATAGGCGGAAAGTAATGACTGGTGAACAGGCAAATTAGCTAAATCAGGATCAATCGTTTGTAATCCGTAAAATGCTTGTTTACCTTGCATTGCGTTTAAAGCTGCTTGTAATGTTTTTTCACCATACATACGAGAAAATGCGTGCATATATTGTTCTGGTTCACGTTCAGTCTCTTGTTGTAATAATAAGAGATTATGTAAACAGCGATAATAGTTTTGACGCTCTGGCGTAAATAAAGAAGCATTAAAATCTTGAGTCCATTCAACCCAAACGAGTGCTTGGTCAAGGTCGCCACCCGCGAGCGCTAACATTGATTTTAATTCGCCTACACGTAAATGGCTCCAACCATTATCTTTACCTGGAGCAATACCAATCATCTCTCTGATACGTGTAAAATCGTCTAAACCATCTTCATCAAATTGACCAATAAGAGAAAGATACTCTTCTGGAGTGCCTTCGCTTGTTGGTAAAGAAAGAATTGTGTCACGCCAATGTACACCCATAATGTTATTGGCTAATTGTAAATCTTCAGCAGGATAAATATCGGATAAACCTGGTACTAAAATACGACAAGCGTAAACACCTAGGTGTGAGTAGTCCATGATATAAACTTCAGCGCCACAATGCTGACAAAGTGACATTAATGTGTGGAATTCTTCTTCTGTCGTACCACTGAAGTTCCAATCAACAAATGTGTAATTAGCATCTTTCTTAAAGAGATCCCAACTAATTAAACCACTTGAATCAATAAAGTGTGTTTCAAGGTTAGTATGATCACCGACTTCTTCATCATCAAAGCTTGGCGGATTAAAGACATCGAGATCTTTAAGACTACGGCCTTGCAATAATTCAGTCACAGTACGCTCTAACGCCACACCAAAATCAGGGTGAGCACCGAAAGAGGCAAAACAGGTGCCATTTTGTGGGTTGAATAATACAACACAAATAACAGGGAATTGCCCTCCCAAAGAGGCATCAAAGCTAAAGATTGGAAAACCTTCTTGTTCTAACGTTTCAATTGCCTCAATAACAGCAGGGTAGCGAGTTAAAACGTCTTTAGGAATTTCAGGTAAGCTAATTCTTTCAGTGATAATGCGATTTTTTACATAACGTTCAAAAACTTCAGAAAGCCCTTGAACTCGTGCTTCATTCTTTGTATTTCCTGCGGACATGCCATTAGACGCATATAAATTAGCAATAATATTTACAGGAATATAAACAGTTTTTTCATCAGATTGACGTATGAATGGCAGTGCACAAATTCCGCGATCATGATGACTTGATTGTAAATCAACTAATTCACTACCACATAACTCACCTTCAGGATCATAAAATTTGCGTAAACGTGGATCTAATAAGCCTGCGGGAACAGAATCATCTTCTGTTAGTGGGAACCATTTTTCACTGGGATAGTGAACAAATTCACCTTCTGCAATATCAGCACCTAGCCAGAAATCAGAGAAGAAATAATTCGTTGAAAGACGTTCAAAGTATTCCCCCAGTGCAGAGGCTAAAGCTGCTTTTTTACTGGCACCTTTGCCGTTAGTAAAACATAAAGGGCAATCTTTATCGCGAATATGAACGGACCAAACATTAGGAACAGGGTTTAACCATGAAGCTTCTTCAATGTTAAATCCTAAGTCGGTTAATTTTTGCTGAAAGTTAGCGATAGAATCTTCCAGTGCGGCATCTTTGCCAGGAATAAATGTTTGTGACATGGCAGGTTTCATTAATATTTTGCGGGTGATAGTTAGGGGCACATGATACTGAAATCCCCTGTAATGCACTAATAATTTCTCTCATTTACCCACGGCTAATTATATTCATAACTCATAATCTATCTGATATATGAATTTTTTTAATAAATTCGTTCTATTTATCACGGAATTAATAATTTTAAATCATCATAATTGGATTTATTTATAAACTCATAAGGGATCAGTTCGATGATGAAAAAAACATTGCTTGCCAGCCTGTTAGCTGTAATCAGTGGTTCTGCTTTTGCCTTACCTAATGTCACTATTTTAGCAACAGGTGGCACAATTGCGGGTGGTGGTGATTCCGCAACGACATCTAGCTATACAGCAGGTAAATTAGGTATTGATACATTGATTAATGCAGTACCTGAGGCTAAACAAGTTGCGAATTTAAAAGGCGAGCAAGTTGTGAATATCGGCTCTCAAGATATGAATGACCAAGTATGGCTTAAGCTGGCTAATAAAATTAATGCAGATTGTGATAAAACAGATGGTTTTGTGATCACTCATGGTACAGACACCATGGAAGAGACAGCCTATTTTCTTGATTTAACCACTGCATGCAAGAAACCTGTCGTTATGGTAGGCGCAATGCGTCCTGCAACTGCATTAGGTGCAGAAGGTCCTTTGAATCTTTTTAATGCGGTTGTGATTGCGAGTGATAAAGCGTCTGAAGATCGTGGTGTGCTAGTTACCATGAATAATGCGGTTATCAGTGGTAAAGATGTTGTGAAAATGAATACGACTGAAGTACAAGCATTCCAGCCTGTTAATGCAGGTGCGCAAGGTTATGTACATAATGGAAAGGTTCATTATTATACAGCAGCATTACCTCGTGCGGATAAACCCGTATTTGATGTCAGTAAACTAACTGAATTACCAAAAGTGGGTATTGTTTATAACTACTCAAATGCCTCTAATTTACCCGCAAAAGCTTTTATTGATAATGGTTACAAAGGTATTGTCAGTGCGGGTGTTGGTAACGGTAACTTATATACTGATATTTTTGACACCTTAGCCGATGGCGCTAAAAAAGGTGTCGTTGTTGTGCGTTCAAGCCGTGTACCCGTCGGTTTTACTACACAAAATGGTGAAGTGGATGATACAAAATATGGCTTTGTTGCATCAGAGCGCTTAAATCCACAAAAAGCGAGAGTGTTATTGCAGTTATCTCTGACAGAAACACAAGATCCAGCGAAGATCCAAGAAAACTTTGAAAGATATTAATGCTAGTTAACTTTTAAGTTAAACGAGAAAATCATCCGTCAATGAATAACGGATGATTTTCTTTATTAATATTATCTTATTTTGAGTAATTTAGTATAAAGATTGATATCTTCGTTATGGTTTTTAATATTAGTTATGTTTTTATCGCGTGTGTATAATCGATGTATCTTGATGATGCCATTATTTATCAGTTGACTATCTTCACTGAGATCTAAGGTTACTTTTTTCATTCGGTAAACCGTGTTTTTAGGTATAAATCCTACATATGTACTGCTTGTATTACTGTTACCACTGTCAGAGTCAAGCCAATATTGCATTCCAATCGTCCCATCATCCGTATTGTTAAAGATAGATTTATTTTGGAGATTTAAATATCCGTTCTTGGCGAGAATATATCCATAATTATTAAATGTTGTGTTATTTAAATTTAATTGAATTGCTTTTCTATTACTATTAACACTCTCTAAAGAACCATAGTTATCAATAGTTGTATCAGAAGCATTGATAATAATATTTTTATACGACGTCAAACCTTGTTTTTTAGGGTCACTATCCTTATCACCTAATATGATCTTATTTGGCAGTTTACGTCTTAATTCTCTTGTTTGCATGGCATTTTCTAAGATGGTAACATCGTCTTTTATGATTACTCTTTGTTCCCCTGAATAAATAGTTATATTCCCTTTAGAAGATATAAATCCTTTTTCTAGGTTAATATTATTAGAGATGATATTAATCTTATTAAAGGAATTATCAGGATGACGTTTATTTTCGTTTCTGAATACAATTCTTCCTATATGATCAAACGGTTTACCACCAAAAGTTCGGCGATCTAAGAAAGAGATTGATTGTTCTAACTGATAACCGACTAATTCATCATTATGTATAATGGGTTTTCCGGTTGCTAGTGTTTCAGATAATGCATTCGAAAAACTACAATTATTACACTCAATCCCATTGGGATTAGCGATAACAACGTGCGCTGCCTTTCCTTTTATATCGATATTTCCTTCTAATAATGATGTTGTCCCATCAATCACTTCATTAATAATAACGTCAGCGACAACCTTGTCATTATTTAAGATAATGCCATCGCTAGGTACATTGAATGTATCATATTTATTATGAGAAACACCTTTGGAATTTGTCGGTGCAATTAATATTTCGGCTTGATTGAGATTAGTTTTGTTTAATTTAATTGTTGTTGAAGAATCTTTATTGATACTGATAGGAATATAAACGGCAGGAGGTTCACTATTCACATAGTAGGGGCGAGGTACCGCTTGGCATATTGATGGTGCGTATATTATTCCTATTACTATTGCATTTCTTAATTTCATATTTTTACCCTTATCTGTTATTCATGGGTAATTTATCTATATTGGTAACATAAATAAAGATGGAAAAATTTAAAAGGCGTTTATTTATAAATATTAAAAAGGCTATTTTTAATAGCCTTTTTAGTTATTAATTTTTTCTTATATTGGAAATAATAATTTTTGCAGTAATAAATGCAATTAGTGGAGTAACAGAAAATATAATAAACAACCAATGTGCGGCATTTTTAGCGCCTATTATACCTCCCGGATCTGTTAGCCCAGCCATATTAACTACAGTCCCTGAAATAGAGGCACCGACAGCCGTTGAAAATAATTGGATCGTGGTAATGGATGTTGCTGCTTTTTGAGCTTCTTGTCCCTGAGAAACATGTAAAACACGGGTTAAATAATGAGGCCATGCCATACCAATTCCAGCACCTGTAAAAAAGAGGGCGATACAAATAATGATAATTTGCCCATATGGTATGGTTAGAGCACTAGAAATAAATAAACCAAGGATCACAATAGCGACAAAATTAATCATTGGACCAAAACGCATTAATCTCTGAGCAGTAGATTGTTTACTTGATGAAGATATGATGGCAGAGAAAGACCAACCTGCGCCAACCAATGCTGCTAAATAACCAGAAAGTAGTGGGGTAATATTATGGATAATTTGTAAGAAATAAGGTACAAAGACCTCAGTTTGTACACTGATCCCTAATAAAGCCATGGTGAGATATATAGGGGCTAATGGTGCAGAAAAAGAAAATGTCCCTTTAGGAAATAAACCATCATTTGATTTTTTATCAATATTGACTAACAGTAGAATAAAGATAAAAGCAAATACAAAGGACAAAGCGTTATATAAAATAACGTTATAAAGGCTGCCAATAGAAATAGATAATACAGCAAGCATTAATAAAATAAGTTGTTGATAAGGTAGCGGGGTTTTCGCGATAATATTATCGGTATTATTTTCGGTAGGAAGAATAGTAAATAATAAAATGGTGTAAGGGATACCTACAAATAAAATAGACCAAAATGCACCACGCCAAACATCATACTCAGCAAATATTCCCCCTAATGCAGGGCCTAATAGTGTCGATATCCCCCACATGCTAGACATTAATGCCATGGCTCTAGACCACAGGGGTTGAGGAAACATGACTCGGACTAAAGAGTAAGCAAGTGCTAGCAACATTCCTCCGCCAGCGCCTTGAACAAATCGCCCTAAAAGTAATATCTGCATTGAGGGCGCTGTTGCGCAAATAACAGAACCTATTAAAAAGCAAATTGTGGCAAAAAGATAACTATTGCGAGGTGCAAATGCACTCAGTAATCGTGAAGTTAATGCAGAAGAGAGAATTGAGGCCAGAATAAAAACAGTGGTATTCCATGCATATAAATTAAGCCCTCCAATATCACGTACAATGGAAGGTAGTGTTGTGATCGTAATATAGACATTAATTGCGTGTAATGCGACACCTCCTGCTAAAGCGAGCGATTTTAGACTATTTTTTCCATGAAGAAGCATTCCCCAGCTCGCTTCTTCTTTTTTATTTACACTCCCCGACATAAAACACTCCTAACCATTATTTTTATACTCTGTATATTATGCGTTAGTTCACAATAATCATTGCGCCAATTTAACGAGAATGATACAACCGATAAAGGTCATTTTGTAAAAACATATTCAGATAGGGTGAATTTGAATGAGTCAGGTATATAACTTTAGTGCAGGTCCGGCTATGTTACCGGCAGAAGTCCTTCGTCGTGCAGAATTAGAATTATGCAACTGGCATGAACTTGGGCGTTCGGTTATGGAAATTAGCCACCGCAGTAAAGAGTTTCTTGAAGTTGCTCATCAGGCAGAACAAGATCTACGTGATCTTCTCAATGTGCCAGAAAACTACAAAATTCTTTTTTGCCACGGTGGGGCTCGAGGCCATTTTGCAGCGTTACCTCTCAATTTATTAGGCGATAAAGCCAGCGCTGATTATATTGATGGTGGCTATTGGGCTAAAAGTGCAGCCGAAGAAGCTGAAAAATATTGTTCGCCAAATATCATTAAAATTAAAACAGAAGTTGATGGCAAAATTGGTGTTAAGCCAATGAAAGAGTGGCAATTAAGTGCAGATGCGGCTTATGTGCATTATTGTCCAAATGAAACCATTGATGGTATTGCTATTCATGAAGAGCCCGATTTTGATGATAGCAAAATTATTATTGCTGACTATTCCTCTTCTATTTTATCTCAACCAATAGATGTGAGTCGTTATGGTGTTATCTATGCGGGGGCACAAAAGAATATTGGTCCTGCGGGTTTAACGATTGTCATTATTCGTGAAGATCTATTAGGTAAAGCGCGCAAAGAAACGCCTTCCGTTTTTGATTACACCGTACTTGCTGAAAATGATTCCATGTTTAATACTCCACCTACCTTTGCTTGGTATCTATCAGGAATGGTCTTTAAATGGTTAAAAGAGCAAGGTGGTTTACAAGAGATGGCAAAACGTAACTATGAAAAAGCAGTGCTTCTTTATAGCGCAATTGATAATAGTGATTTCTATATCAATCGTGTAGCCACAGAAAACCGTTCACTAATGAATGTACCTTTCCAAATGTCTTCTCCTGAGCTGGATTCTGTATTCTTAAAAGAGGCAGAAGCACAAGGTTTAGTCGCCTTAAAAGGTCACCGTGTATCAGGTGGTATGCGTGCTTCTATTTATAATGCAATGCCATTGGCGGGAGTTCAGGCATTAGTTGACTTTATGGCTGATTTTGAACGTCGTCATGCGTAATAAATAGGATCTAGAATAAGAAAACCTGCTTAAAATACAGGTTTTCTTATTTATTCAATATTTAAGCTGTTAATAATTAAAATTGAATTACTGAGTACAGAATTAATAAATAAAAATATAAGTACCTGAATAATTTATATTTAATTAAATAGCACTTTCGTTTAATTTACTTGTTTATTGGAGTTTTACCTGTTTATGGAATCATTAACATTACAACCTATCGCTCATATCGAAGGTGTTATTAATTTACCAGGATCAAAAAGTGTCTCTAACCGTGCGTTGTTATTAGCGGCTTTGGCTAAAGGTAAAACTCGTCTCACTAACTTATTAGATAGTGATGATATTCGTCATATGCTTAATGCATTAAAAGTGTTAGGTGTACAATATCAATTATCAAATAACAATACGGTATGTGATATTGAAGGGCTAGGAGGCGAATTTAAAACCACTTCGCCATTAGAGCTCTTTTTAGGTAATGCAGGTACAGCAATGCGCCCATTAGCGGCAGCATTAAATCTCGGCCAGCATGATATTATTCTTACTGGTGAACCTCGCATGAAAGAGCGTCCGATTGGGCATTTAGTTGACGCTTTACGTCAAGGTGGCGCAAAAATTGACTACCTTGAACAGACGGATTATCCGCCAATTCGCTTACGGGGTGGCTTTTTAGGTGGCAATGTTGAGGTTGATGGTAGTGTTTCTAGCCAATTTTTGACTGCATTATTAATGACAGCACCTTTAGCAGAGCAAGATACGATTATTACCATTAAAGGTGAATTAGTATCAAAACCTTACATTGATATTACCTTAGCATTAATTAATACCTTCGGTGGTAAAATTGAAAACCAAGGCTATCAACGCTTTGTTATAAAAGGTGGTCAGCAATATCAATCACCAGAAAAGTACCTTGTAGAAGGTGATGCTTCATCTGCTTCTTATTTTTTAGCCGCAGCGGCGATTAAAGGCGGTACAGTACGAGTTACAGGCATAGGTAAAAACAGCTTACAAGGAGATATTCATTTTGCTTCTGTTCTTGAAAAAATGGGCGCAAAAGTACGCTGGGGTGACGACTATATTGAGTGCGAGCGTGGAACGTTAAAAGGTATTGATATGGATATGAATACTATCCCTGATGCCGCAATGACGATTGCGACAACGGCACTTTTTGCTGAAGGTGAAACAGTTATCCGCAATATTTATAACTGGCGTGTAAAAGAAACTGACCGATTAGCGGCAATGGCTGCTGAGTTACAAAAAGTGGGTGCGATTGTTGAAGAAGGGCACGACTACTTAAAAGTGATACCACCAAAACAGTTAACCACTGCGGATATCGAAACTTATAATGATCACCGTATTGCGATGTGTTTTTCGCTGGTGGCGCTTTCAGATACGCCTATTACTATTCTCGATCCGGGATGTACCGCAAAAACGTTCCCTGATTATTTTGAGAAATTAGCAACACTTTCTCAAGGTAATAATTAATGAGAAAATGATTAATTAAAATAAGTTAAATTTAACTCAATTAAATTGGCAGCATTGGACTTTTCAAAGAACAATACTGCCGATTTTTTATTGTAAATAGATTCGTTTTTGTGACTGCTCCCCGCCGTAAACGGCGAGGCTTCCCACTTCTCAGACCGCAACCCTCTGTACGACGGATTTACGCGGGTCTCCATGGGCTGAAACGACGAGTCCCGCCGCGTGTAATTCCAATATGCCCTTGTGTCGGATATTGATTGCCGCATTGATATCTCGGTCATGTTCAACTCCACATTCAGGGCATTGCCAGATACGCTTATGTAGTGGCATTTCTGACATTTTATGACCGCAACAATGACAGGTTTTCGAACTGGCAAACCATTGATCCAGTTTTACCAGATGGACGCCTTTTTCTGCGGCTTTATATTCCAGCTTTGTGATAAAACCATGCCAGCCTGCATCACCGATAGCGCGAGCCAGACAGTGGTTTTTCATCATATTCGCCGATTTCAGTGTCTCTACAATTACCGCTTGGTTTTCGTCAACAATTGCACGAGAGAGTTTGTGTTGAAAATCAGCACGGGCATTGGCTACCCGTTCGTGTACACCTGCAAGCTGTATTCGGGCTTTACGGCGATTAGCACTCCCTTTTTGCTTGCGAGATAAGGCTTTTTGTTTTCGACGTAGGTGACGGCTGGCATTGATAAGGTGGCGCGGATTAGCAATCTTATTGCCGTCTGATTTGATGGCGTAATGACTCAGCCCCACATCAAGCCCCGTGATATTTGATATCAATGTTGGCTTTGCCGGTGCTTCTACCCCGTCATCACAGAGTAGTGACGCATAGTATTTTCCGGTTGCGCTGCGGCTCAGTGTGATACTTTTCAGCGCCCCCGTAATTTCACGATGTAAACGCGCTTCAATCGGTGCGATTTTCGGGATTTTTATCGCGCCATCAATGACTTTGATCCCGACACAATGATAGCTAGATTGTCTGCCATGCTTACTTTTAAACGTGGGAAAACGGGCTTTTAGTTTCGGATTAAAAAAGTTGGAGAAAGCCACGTCAAGGTTAATCACCGCCTGCTGCAATGCTATGGAGTCATATTCTTTAAGCCACCCATATCTGCGGGATTTTTTCGCCACTGCAAGCAGCGGTTTAAGGTCTTTACGCGGGTTTAAATTTACGCCGTGCCGCTGGTAAGCGTCTTTCTTGATGTGCAGCGCTTTGTTGTACGCAAAACGAACCGCACCGAACTGAGCGTTGAGATATTCAGCCTGTTCTGGTGTTGGGTAGATGCGTACTTTTGTTGCTCTTAACATCATCAGCGCTCATTGATATAATGTTTTTATTTTAACATGTTAGGGCAATATATCAATTGAGTAATCATAATGATTTACTGGCGGAACCCCTCAGAAAGCGGCACCGTGTCAGTAAACTGGTCGTGCCTCTGATCTTTACGACAAAGTATCGACGTAAGCTATTTGACGGACTGATGCTCGCTCAACTGCGTGATGCATTTGACTCCGCTGCGGCAAAACTTGAATGCGAAATTATTGAGATGGACGGAGAGCCTGACCATGTGCATCTGCTGGTTGCTTACCCGCCAAAACTGGCGGTCAGTGTGATGGTCAACAATCTGAAATCAGTATCGTCGCGCCTGCTGCGCCAGCAAAACACACATTTACGGACGCAAAGTAAAACGGGGCTTTTGTGGTCAAGGTCGTACTTTGTCTGTAGCACCGGAGGGGCAACGATTGAAACACTCAGAGCCTACGTTCAGAGTCAGTCAACGCCTGATTGATCTTTAAAGCCCTGCGGGCTTTTCGCCTTATACCCCCGCCCGCACTGGGCGAGGGTTTACGGCGTTTTTCGCTAAAAAATGCACTATCTCGAAAAAATAATATTAAATAAGACGCGTTAGTACCTATCTACTTATTTCTTCCTATACATTGTATGCGTATAATGTCGCGCATATATTAATACTGTTTTTCTTTGTTTGAACGCTATGCTTATTATATCAATGTAATAAGAGCAACAAATACAGAAATGCAGTGTCCACGAAAAGGAGAAACTCATGGCGGTTAGCGTCCCTGTTATAACTGTTGATGGGCCTAGCGGAGCAGGTAAAGGAACATTATGTCAAGCATTAGCGAAAGCGTTTGGTTGGCATTTACTCGATTCTGGTGCTATTTATCGTGTATTGGCATTAGCCGCTTTACATCACCATGTTGATATAACCTCAGAAGATGCTTTAGTGCCCTTGGCTGCAAATTTAGATGTGCGTTTTATTCCTAATGAGAATGGCTTAAGTGTCATTCTTGAAGGTGAAGATGTTTCAACTGAAATTCGAACAGAAACAGTTGGAAATACGGCATCACAAGCGGCGACTTTTCCCCGTGTAAGAGAAGCATTACTGCGTCGTCAGCGTGCGTTTCGTACTGCGCCTGGCTTAATTGCAGATGGCAGAGATATGGGCACCATTGTTTTTCCTGATGCCCAAGTAAAAATATTTCTAGAGGCGAGTGCAGAAGAGCGTGCGCGTCGTCGCATGTTACAGTTGCAGGAAAAGGGCTTTAATGTTAACTTTGAGCGCCTTTTATCCGAGATAAAAGAACGCGATCACCGTGACCGGAATCGCGCTGTTGCGCCACTTGTTGCGGCGAAAGATGCATTAATTCTCGATTCTACAAGTTTGTCTATTGACGAAGTCATTGAAAAATCGTTGACTTATGCTAAAAAAAATCTGCAATTAACAGCGTAATTCATTTTTATTTCGTTTATACTAGGAAATTATCTAAATCGGGTTGACGTGTTAATGAAAACACAACAATGCCCGATGACCTCGTCACAAAGGATGTAATGAGGTATGTGAAACAACCCCATTCGGCCGGATGCTAAATGGACGTTAATTAAATTTACTTGAAGATCATTAACATGACAGAATCTTTTGCTCAACTCTTTGAAGAATCCCTAAAAACAATCGAAACTCGTCCTGGCGCTATCGTTCGCGGCGTTGTAGTTGCTATCGATAAAGACGTTGTTCTGGTTGATGCAGGTCTGAAATCAGAATCTGCTATTCCTGTAGAACAATTCAAAAACGCTCAAGGCGAATTAGAAATCCAAGTGGGCGACGAAATTGATGTTGCTCTGGACGCGGTTGAAGATGGCTTCGGTGAAACCGTTCTGTCCCGTGAGAAAGCTAAACGTCACGAAGCGTGGCTGATGCTAGAAAAAGCTTACGAAGAAAACGAAACTGTTGTTGGTATCATCAACGGTAAAGTTAAAGGTGGTTTCACTGTTGAACTGAACGGCATTCGTGCGTTCTTACCTGGTTCACTGGTAGACGTTCGCCCAGTTCGCGATACAACTCATCTGGAAAACAAAGAGCTTGAGTTCAAAGTCATCAAATTAGACCAAAAACGTAACAACGTTGTTGTGTCTCGTCGTGCGGTTATCGAATCTGAAAACAGCGCAGAACGTGATCAGTTATTAGAAAACCTGCAAGAAGGCATGGAAGTTAAAGGTATCGTTAAGAACCTTACTGACTACGGTGCATTCGTTGATCTGGGCGGTGTTGACGGTTTACTGCACATCACTGACATGGCTTGGAAACGTGTTAAACACCCAAGCGAAATTGTCAATGTTGGCGACGAAATCACTGTTAAAGTCCTGAAATTCGACCGTGAACGTACTCGCGTATCATTAGGTCTGAAACAACTGGGCGAAGATCCATGGGTAGCTATCGCTAAACGTTATCCAGAAGGTACTAAACTGACTGGTCGTGTAACTAATCTGACTGATTACGGCTGCTTCGTAGAAATCGAAGAAGGCGTTGAAGGTCTGGTACACGTTTCTGAAATGGATTGGACTAACAAAAACATTCACCCATCTAAAGTTGTTAATGTTGGTGATGTTGTTGAAGTTATGGTTCTTGACATCGATGAAGAACGTCGTCGTATTTCACTGGGTCTGAAACAGTGTAAATCTAACCCATGGCAGCAATTCGCAGAAACTCACAACAAGAACGACCGTGTTGAAGGTAAAATCAAGTCTATTACTGACTTCGGTATCTTCATCGGTTTAGACGGCGGTATCGACGGTCTGGTTCACTTATCTGACATTTCTTGGAATGTTGCAGGTGAAGAAGCCGTTCGTGAATACAAAAAAGGCGACGAAATCGCTGCTGTAGTTCTGCAAGTTGATGCTGAACGTGAACGTATCTCACTGGGCGTTAAACAATTATCAGAAGATCCATTCAATAATTACCTGTCTGCTCACAAAAAAGGTGCTATTGTTTCTGGTAAAGTAACTGCTGTTGACGCTAAAGGCGCAACTGTAGAATTAGCTGACGGTGTTGAAGGTTATCTTCGTGCTTCAGAAGCTTCACGTGACCGCGTTGAAGATGCAACTCTGGTTCTGAATGTTGGCGAAGCTGTAGAAGCTAAATACACTGGCGTTGACCGTAAAAACCGCGTTATCAACTTATCTGTTCGTGCTAAAGACGAAGCAGACGAGAAAGACGCTATCGCTTCTGTAAACAACAAAGAAGAAGTTGGTTTTTCAAACAACGCTATGGCTGAAGCTTTCAAAGCAGCTAAAGGCGAATAATTTAAGTTATTAACGGAAGGCAACGTTAATCGTTGCCTATTTATCGGTAGTTTAGGGAGGTAATATGACCAAGTCTGAGTTAATCGAGAGACTTGCAGGCCTACAATCTCATCTTTCGGCTAAGACGGTTGAAGAAGCTGTAAAAGAAATGCTTGATCATATGGCTGATACTTTAGCTGATGGTGAGCGTATCGAAGTCCGCGGATTCGGCAGTTTTTCTCTACACTACCGTGCGCCGCGTACGGGTCGTAACCCGAAGACTGGTGATAAAGTAGATCTGGAAGGTAAATACGTTCCACACTTTAAGCCAGGTAAAGAGTTACGTGACCGTGTAAATATTTATACGGAATAATAACGCCTGTCGAAATGGCACGATGTTAGTTAACTTTCTCAAAAACGGTACTTAGGTGCCGTTTTTTATTCCCTAGTATTATGACTTTTAGTGTGTTTTTCTGTTCTTTAATCTTCTTCAATTTTTAATTCTAACTTATTCAATTCGCTCTATTTATTTTATCCACCATGTACCTTTCTTTTTATTACTATAATCCGCTTTAGTTTTAATTTCTCTATTTAATTACTGAACTCACTTAGTTGTTTTTCTTTTTATGAGTTTCTTCTCAAAATTTATTGTATGTAACAAGAGATCTTTTTCTTTTTATAAAGCATCGCTAAAAGATGGCATAAAAGTATTTCTTTAACTAAATGATAATATCATGATATTTAAAGAATGATTGAAGGCAAGGATGCTGAGAATGATTTTATTGAATCGAATGATGGTTTTTTTTAAGTTAGAGGTATTATCAATAAAACGGAAGTGTTTTCATTCAGCTTATTTTCAAAAACTTTATTTCACAAAATTAACTTTAGATAGTATTGCTTTAGCAATGATATTAGGCTGTTTACCGTTATTAGTTCAACATACACTTTTTAGTCAGACTATTTATT